>CAVOHH010000001.1:0-43916 GCA_963695615.1 uncultured Alphaproteobacteria bacterium
ACTGTTCCACTGGTAAGTCGTCGACACCGTGCTGGAAGCGAAGTAGCTGGATGGCGGCCCGAAACGGTCGATGACCGCGGACACCGGCTGGCCGATGTAAGGATCGAGCAAACTTTTCACCTGCTGGGGGTGCAGGGATGAGCAGCCGGTGGCTGCGATGAAAGCGAGTAAGATGGCTAGCGAACGCATGCCGGTGCCTCGCGTGCTCGCGATTACGCTGCGACTTCTCGCTCCGATCAAGAATGCGTGTGACGTCATCGGCGGCAGACTTGCGTTGTGGCGACAACGAAATACGCCGCGGAACCCCGGCGCGGCAAGGGGGCCGGCCGCGGCAGGCGCATCATTGACTGCGACGCTCGGCCACGTGAATGTCCCTTGGTGGAAACGCTCAAAGAATTCAAAACTCACATCTGCCTCCATCATCGACTCGCCGCGCGCCTGGCTGCGGCTCGGCACCACGATGCTGATCTCGACCATCGGCGGGGTCGGCATGTGGTCGGTGGTCGTGGCGCTGCCGGCCGTGCAATCGGAATTCGGCGTGCCGCGCGCGCAAGCCTCGCTGCCCTTCATTCTTGCCATGCTCGGCTTTGCCACCGGCGGCGTGGTGATGGGGCGTCTTCTCGATCGGATCGGAATTCTCGGGCCGATCAGTGTCGGCGCGGTGGCGCTTGCGATCGGCTATGTCGGCGCCGCCACCGCAGGCAGTGTCTGTGACGTTCGCGCTCGCGCACATCGTCATCGGCTTCGGCAGTTCCGTCACGCTCGGACCGCTGATGGCCGATATCTCGCAGTGGTTCGTCCGCCGGCGCGGACTTGCGGTGACGCTGTGTTCGGCGGGAAATTATTTCGCCGGCGCAATATGGCCGCCGATCGTGCAGCAGGCGATCGCGCAACACGGCTGGCGCGCCACGCATCTGAGCATCGGCCTGTTCGCTGGCGCGGCGATGCTCCTGATCGCCTGGGCCGCTTTGCGCCGGCGTCCGCCTGTCGCGAGCGAAAGCGCGAGCGGATATCGGGTCATCTCGCCCGCAACGCTCGGCCTTTCGCCCGGCATGCTGCAGGCCTTGCTTGCCGTTGCCTCGGTCTGCTGCTGCGTCGCGATGTCCATGCCGCAGGTCCACATCGTCGCTTATTGCGGCGACCTCGGCTATGGCGTCGCCCGCGGCGCCGACATGCTGTCGCTGATGATGGCGTCCGGCGTTCTCGGCCGCATCCTCTCGGGCCTCATTGCCGACCGCATCGGCGGTCTGCGCACGCTGATGCTGGGATCGGCGCTGCAGGCCGTCGCGCTGTTCATGTACCTGCTCTATGACGGCTTGTTCTCGCTCTATGCGATCTCGGCGCTGTTCGGCCTGTTTCAGGGCGGGATCATCCCGAGCTACGCGCTCATCATCCGCGAGTATTTTGCGCCCAAAGAAGCCGGCACGCGCGTCGGGATCGTGCTGATGGCAAGCTTGTTCGGCATGGCACTCGGCGGCTGGATGTCAGGATATATTTTCGATGTCTCGGGCTCGTACCGGGCGGCATTCGTGAACGGACTGGGCTTTAACGCCGTCAACGGCGCAATCGTGTTGTGGCTGCTCTATCGGCGGCGTTCGCCGTTCGCTTTTGCGTAAAACTCGGGGAACAGGCCAAGGCCGACCCGACATTTCGTCAGTCCCCGACGGACAATGGGGCGTACCTTCTACATAGGGAGACGGTGTCTTGGCGTGCTACTTGGCGACAACCGCGTCGCGCGCCTTGGCGACGACGTCCGGCGGCATCCGGTAAAGCTCGGAAATCAGCGCGTCGATATCGGCGCCCGATACCGGATTGATTTCGATGCCGTTGTTTTGCGTCTCGCGGCGAAAATCCGCATCCTGCATTGTTTGATCGAAGGCGATGCGGAGCGCCTGCTTGCGATCCGCCGGCAGGCCGGGCGGTGCGACGAACGGCCGTCCCGTGACCTGGCGGCTGAAGACGAGCTTTAGGATCTGCCGCTGCTCCTCGTTTTGCGCCACATCGGTGATCAGCGGCACCTGCGGCAGGTCGGCCGCCTTGGCCAGGGCCATTTGCACAAGCACATTGAGCTTGTTTGCCGCCACCCAGTCGCCCTTCTCCCATTTGATGCTGGCCCAGGACCAGCCGCAGCGGCCGTCGATCTCGCCGCGCTCCATGGCGAGCGACAATTCCGGCGTGCCGGGATAGCCGGTGACCAGCCGGTCCTTCACGCCGAACAGATTGCGCAAGACATTGGCAAACACGTCGGGGTCGGAGCCGGAGCCGGCGCCGCCGACGGTGAACGGCGTGGTGAGCGCGTCCTGCCAGGTCTTCACCGCCGCGCCGCCATAGGTGACGCAGAGACTGACTTCGTTGGCCGCGCTGCCCAGCCAGGTGAATTTCCTCGCATCGAACATGACATTGCTGCTGCCGATCAGCGGCTCGATCGCCATGCCGCGGGCGATGATGCCGAACTGCGTGCCGTCGCGCGGCGCGACATTGTACAGGCGATTGGCCAGCATCAGCGTGCCGGCGCCCGGCTCGTTGACGACGACGATATTGGGATTGCCCGGAATATAGTGCGACATGTGCCGCGCCGTGATGCGCGCCAGCGCGTCGTAGCCGCCGCCCGCGGTATAGCCGACAAAGAGCATGATGGTCCTGCCTTTGTAGAAATCGGCAACACCGTCCGCTCTGGCGCCCGCTCCGAGCGTGAGGCTTGTGATGAAGCACAGGACCTGAAGGAAAGCCTTCCGCATCGCAAGATGCCTTCGCCGGTTTCTCCGCCTGCGAGATCGCATCATAGCACGCGTAGCCCGGATGGAGCGAAGCGCTAACCCAGCGGGTTCTTGCCGGCGGCGTGCATCGCCGCGCGATAGGCAAAGACCATCCCGGGACCGAGCGTGGTGCCCGGCCCGGGATACGCGCCCGACATCGGCGACGCCATGTCGTTGCCGCAGGCATAAAGGCCGGGAATGGCGCTGCGGTCGCGGTCGAGCACGCGGGCGTCGGCGTCGGTCGAAAGCCCCGTGCTCACCGCGATCTCGGCGGGCCACAGTTCGAGCGCGTAATACGGCGCCCGCGCGATCGGCCCGATGCAGGGATTGGGCGTGTGGGTCTCGTCGCCGTTGAAGCGGTTGAGCTCGGTCTCGCCCTTGCCGAAGTCCACATCCGCGCCGGTCTGCGCAAAGCCGTTATAGCGCGAGACCGTCGCGCGCAGCGCCGGCGCATCGACGCCGATGCGCGCCGCGAGCTCTTCCAGCGTAGCGCCGCGCTTGAGGTATCCCGATTTGAGCAGACCCGAGAGGTCGCGCATGCCGGGATAGACGATGCCGAGACCATATTTCGCGATGAAGGCTGCGTCGCAGATCAGGTAGCAGGGAATGGACGGCGCGCGCGCATTGGCCTCGAACATGGCCAAGACGAAATCGTGATACGACACCGCTTCATTGACGAAGCGCTGTCCGGCTTTGTTGACGGCGATCACGCCCGGCTTGGCGCGGTCGAGCACCAGATGCGGAAACAGGCCCTTGCTGCCGTCGGCGCGCACGGTGAGCGATACCGGCGTCCATAGCCCGCTGCCGCCGTGCTCTTCCGGCGCGATGCGCGCGCCGAGCCGCTCGCCGATCGCAAGCCCGTCGCCCGAGTTGAATTCGCTGCTCAGCGAGTGGACCGGCACCGGACGCGGCATGAAGGCTTCGCGGAAACGCTTGTTATGCGCATAGCCGCCGGTGGCGAAGACGACGCCCTTTCGCGTCTTCACATTAATCTCTTCGCCCGCGATCTTGACCTTGGCGCCGAGGACGCGGCCGTTCTCGTAGGCGACATCGGCGATCGGCGCGTCGAACAGGATTTCGACGCCGCGCTTTTTGAGACTGAGAAACAGCCGCCCGACGAGCGCATTGCCCATGACCAGCCGCGTGCCGCGCGGATAACGGGTGCGATCGGCAAGGTAACGCAGGAATAGCCTCGCCGCGTGACTGAAATTCGCCAAGCGACTTGAAGCGGCCGACGAGCGGCGCGATGTCGGCCTTGCCGACCATCATGCCGCCGAACACCATGAACTCGCGGATCGGCGGGCGCAGCCGCGCGAAATCGGCGCCGAGCAGACGCCCGTCGAACGGCTGCGGCGCGATCGCCCGCCCCGTCACCGCCGCGCCTTTCATGTTGCTGCGATAATCGGGATGCCGTCCGCACGGCATGAACTTCACGTCGCTGTTGTCTTCGAGATAGTCGATCGCGATCGGTCCGGTTTGCAGATAGGCGCGTCCGCAGATCGCGGTTCACCGGGCCGCCGATGAGCGCATCGAGATAGTCTTGCGCCTTCTCCGCGCTGTCGTCGAAGCCCGCCTTGCGGCTCTGATGATTGCCGGGAATCCACAGCGTGCCGGCCGACGTCGCACCGGTGCCGCCGACCTGCCCCGACTTTTCGCAGAGCAGCACTTTCAGCCCTTGCAGGCTTGCGACCAGCGCCGCCGTCATGCCGGCGGGGCCGGCGCCCGCGATCAACAGATCAACCTCGCGTTCGCTGCTCATCGCCCTTGTCCGCATTCGACGCGCCGCCTCGCTGCCGCCGTCAGCACTCCAACACCGCTATGTGGCCCTCGTCGCCATAACTCAGCAGCGCCCGATCGCGGGTCACGAGTGTCGCGCCGAGGTCACGTGCGGTTGCGACGATGATGCGGTCGGTCGGGTCCTTCGGTGGCCGGCCCGGCAGATAGGATGACGCAATCAACAAGTCGAGTGAGAGATCGGCCAGCTGGACGCCGGGCGCATCGAACAGATTCGAAAACCAACGCTCCGGCCGGATCAGCAATTGCAGCCGCCCGCGTGAGATCAGCATTCCAATCTCCCAGGCGCTAATCGGCGAGATATAGGTCGTGCCGGCGCCTTCGCTCACGGCGCGCATGGCGTCGACCGCCGGCTCCGCCAAGCGCGCCTTTGCTGTCATGAAGATGAGCGTGCAGGTATCGAGAAGAAGCGGTCGCACTCACTTCTCCCTCTTTTCCGGGCCGTACTCGGCATCGAGCCGGTCGGCCCATTCCGGATCCGCGGGCTGTGTAAGATCTGTGCCCGGCATGATGCGGATGAGACCTTGCATATATCCGTAAAGTGGATGAAACGGCTTTTCACCGCCGGCTTGCACCGCGTCGGCTACAGCCTTCGGCTGGCGCGCCCGGCGAAACACCAGCTTGCGTGACGGCATGTCGACTTGCTCGCTTTCGAAGCCGGCATCGAGCCAGACTTTCGTCATCACACTGTTGTCCGGATTGTTGCTCCACCACGGGCGATGCCTGTGCGCCGACGCCGGCAGCTTGCTGCCGGTGATCTTTTCGATTTCGCCGAATGTCATCGGCACGACGTCGCGGCGCTGGCGCCGGAGATAGTCGCCGAGAGCGCTGTATTTGGACATAGGGCACCCTTACCTTTTGTACCTATCTATATAATATGTACCAATAGGTACTGTCAATCAGCGCTTGCCCGCTCATGCTTCTGAGTTTTTCCGCCATAGTTGCCATAGTTCGGGGGAATAGCCTGCCCCACTCTTCTCGGCTAGTGTCCCGCCCCACCCAGAGGAGAGAACAAGAATGCGAGCTTTATCGCGCCGCGCCGCGGTCGTTGCCGCGCTTTCCGCCGTCACAACCATCGCAGGAGTCTTGGCAATGTCCGAACTGGCCGACGCCCAGCCCGTCACCACCACGCCGTCGGGCCTCAAAATCATCGACACCAAAGTCGGCAACGGCACCTCGCCCAAAACCGGCCAGACCTGCGCGATGAATTACACCGGCTGGCTCTACGAGAACGGCAAGAAGGGCGCGAAGTTCGACAGCAATCTCGATCACGGCGGCGCGCCGTTCGAATTTCCGATCGGCCAGCATCGCGTCATCGCCGGATGGGACGAAGGCGTCGGCTTCGATGAAAGTCGGCGGCAAGCGCACGCTGATCATTCCGCCCGAGCTCGCCTATGGCTCACGCGGCGCCGGCGGCGTCATCCCGCCGAATGCAACGCTGATCTTCGACGTCGAATTGGTCGGCGTGAAGTAGCGCGGCACGTATAGGCTTGCGGCCGCAGCGCGGATTGCGCATTTCCGCAATCCGGGCACGGCGGCGATGCCTGCGACACCATCTCCGGTTTTGCGCCGCAATCCGGACCACAATCCGGGCTACCAGTGAGCCGATGGCCGCCACCGATTTTCATCTCACCACCGACTGGAGCTTTAACTCACCGCGCGAAGCGGTGTGGCGAGCTTTGAGCGCACCCGACGACTGGCCGTCATGGTGGCGCGCGGTGAAGAAAGTCGAGCGCATCGCCGACGGCGACGCGAACGGCATCGGCGCGGTGTGGCGCATGACCTTTCGCACAATGGCCTGGCGGACGGCGCTGCCCTATTCGCTCACTTTCGACATGCGCACGACGCGCATCGAGCCGATGACGCGGATCGAGGGGCAAGTCGAGCACGTCAAAGGGCAAGCCGAAGGCGCGTTGAGCGGGATTGGACGCTGGGGGATCTGGCCGGACGGACAGCGCACGCGCGTGCGTTATGAGTGGATCGTCGCGGTGAAGGAACCGCGGCTGCGGCTCCTGGCGCCGCTGTTGCGGCAGGTCGTCGTCTGGAACCACAACACGGTGATGGGTTCCGGCTTCAAGGGCCTCGTCGCTAAATTTACCACCCAGGCTGCGCAGGCGGTGCGAAAGGCTTAGGCGCGCGCCGTTCTTGCGTGTTGCCGGGAGCACGATGCCACAATGTTGCGCCTGTCGAGGTCTTGGATGGCGGTCTTTAAGCTAGCCTTAAGTACGCCTGTAGGATGTTAGGTTGTCGCGCGATTCACCGCGCAGTGTTTGGCACAACCAGGGCGCGCAAATCACGTCCGCTAACTGGGGAAATTGCGCCGCAACACTTCCTGCGAATCCGCGAAGCCGCTACGATCGGCGGGATTTGGAACTAAGTTAGAGACTGAGGAAAAGCTCAAAGACGATGACGCCTGCCGCCCAGTCGCTGATTACGGAACTCGACCATGTGCTGGTCCGCGCCCCCGATCCCTGGCGGCGTGACGCTTTGCGTCAAATGATCGATTTGTTCTTGAGCAATGCCGAAGCCTGCGATACCGCCCAGACCGACGTTTTCGACGAGGTCCTGTTCCGGCTCATCAAGAAGAGCGATCGGGCAGCGCTCGCCGAAGTGGCAGCGACCCTGGCGCCGGTGCAAAAAGGCCCGGCCAAGGTTCTCGGCACGCTTGCCCGCCACAGCGACGCCGCGATCAGCGGCCCGGTGATCGCGCTGTCGCCGTCGCTGCGCGACAAAGACCTCGTCGACATCGCCGAGAAGGCCGAGCAGCGCATGCTGATGGCGATCGCGGCGCGGGCGCAGATCGGGGAGAGCGTCACCGACGTTCTGCTCAAACGCGGCAATCGCGACATCAAGTTTCGGCTGATCAACAACCCGAAGGCCAAATTGTCGGAGGCGGGCTTCGCCAGGCTGGTGATCGGGCTCAACGGCGACAAGCAACTCGCCGCGGCGATTTCCAAGCGCCCCGACGTGCCGCCGGAGCTGCGGATCTGGCTGGACCAGGCGCTCGAAGGCTAGCGTCATCTATCAACATGATAATGCGGCGGCCCGCTTCGCTTGAGCGGCAGCGGCGGCTATCATCGTTTCCGATCCGATCACCGGAGCGATCGCCGTGCCGCGCAGCAATATGCTCTATCTCATCATCGGCGCCTTGGTGGTTGCCGTCGCCGTGCTGAGCTATCAGCTCTATCAGGATCGCCATCCGCCGCAGGGCATGTCGATCAATTTCGGACCGAACGGCGTGTCGATCCAAGGCGGCGGCAAGTAACTTCGGCAAATAATGGCCGCGGCAGGCAGGGCCGCGAAAGCTGCAAGCCTCCTCTGCTCCAAATCGATTCCAAAACGTCCTGAAGCGCTGGAACGCCAGCCGTTCTGGCGGGTTCAATATCTGCGTTGTGCTTGGGGGTTTCCAGCATTTTTGGAGATCCGGAAATGGACCGGCGTGATCAGGAACTTTTGGATAAGCAATTGCGTCACGTTCAAATTGCGCCGCGCAACGACGGCGTCTTGATGCTGGCATTGCTGGCGGTGTTTTTCACCGGCATGGCGCTCGGCGGGTTTTTCTACGCCTATGCCGGCGCGCCGACGCAAATCGCCGCAAAGCAAGCGGCGCTTCAACAAGTCGCTTCGAACAACGTGCCGATCCTCGTGCCGCAGGAAACGGCGCGACAATAGCGCTCAAGATCCGAATTACTCTTCGGGCTCGGTGGTGAAGAACAGCGGATAGCCGTTCATCTTGCCGAGCTCGGTCGCTTCCTTGGCCTTGGTCTCGGCGACGTCGCGGGTGAAGACCGCGATGACACAGGCGCCGCGCTGATGCGCCGTCATCATCACGCGATAGGCTTGGCTTTCGTTCATGCGGAATACCGCCTTGAGCACCTGCACGACGAATTCGCGCGGCGTGTAATCGTCGTTGAGCAGGATCACCTTGTAGAGCGGCGGACGCTGCGTCTTGGTGCGCGTCTTGGTGCGCGGCTTTTCAATCGTCTTGGTCATCGCGGCCTCAAAACATCCTGCGCGATTGCGTCAATCGTTTCAGATTGAACGGTCTCTTTGTCGTGAGACTGTCGTGCGGAAAACATCCCAGCCGTCGTCAAAGCCAGTATAATCGAAGCCGGCATCCGCGACCCAACACGGCAAGCGGGAGGTATCCGCTTGGGAACTTGCGCTGGGGAAACGGCTTGCCTATGTGGCTTTTACGGCCGCCAGTGTGCGCATCTGAGCGCACGACATCATTGCGAGGGTTGTCACTCTTGGGAGAGTTGTCATGGGCATACTCTGGGTCGTCATCATCGGCTTCATCGCCGGCATCATCGCGAAGTTCATCGCACCGGGTCCGAACAACCCTTCAGGCTTCATTCTGACCACGGTGCTCGGCATCGCCGGCGCGTTCCTCGCCACCTTCATCGGTCAGGCGATCGGTCATTACGGGCCGGACCAGGGCGCCGGACTGATCACCGCCACGATCGGCGCCATCGTCGTGCTCTTTATTTGGCACCGCATGGTAGCGGCCCGCGCGGCGCGATAGCCGCCCCTGCTCTGAGTCGCGGCGCGCTAGATCCGACCGCGGAAGCCGGCGCTGGTTGTCGTCGGCCGCACCATAGGGACGGCGCGACGTGCGGCGTTCGACGACGACCGTGCGCGGCGCGCCGCTGCGTCCGGCAATGGTAAAGCGGGCGGTTTCCCTGTCCTTGCGCTGACCGTTTTTCAGGACGGCGCCGCGCGCCTCCTCGGCCGAAACGGCCATCAGCGACATCACGATCTCGACCTGCGCGTCGATGTCGTCTTCCGCGAGCCCTTGGGCGGCGAGAACCGCGTCATCGATGGTCGGGGGGTCGCGCCGTACCCGGCGGCGGCCATCCTTCGTATTCCATTCTTCGCTCATTCTCTGCACCCCTGATCTGGTTGCCGCCTTTCCGGCGCTTAGCGCCTTTGATTCCGCATTATCAGCGATTTACCGCAATGCAGCAAGCACATTTGTGCGCCGCACTCAGGCGAAACTCTGGCAAAATTAATGCACGTGGTTGACGGGCGCGGCATGCTTAACGCCGCACGCGTCAACCCTTCTGCCGACACGCGTAAAGGAGAGGCGGCGCCGCTTCCCGGCACACCTCCAAGCCTCTAGCCAAGTATTGGCGGCGAGGCGGACGACGTCCTACGCGACTCCTTGCGCGCGCTATTTGCGCCAGACTATTTGCGTGCCGGCATTTCGCTGAACAGCACGCCGCCTTTGGCTTTCGACGTCTTGGCTGTTTCGACCAGCGACACCGTGACCTGCTCGGGCGTCGTGCCCGCGTTCTTCACCACCGCTTCGGTAATGTCTTTGACGAGACCGCGCTTCTGCTCGAGCGAGCGGCCCTCCAGAATATAGATGACGACCTCCGGCATGAATTCCTCCAATGTTGCGCCCGTTGTGGCGTGCGCCTCACCTGCAGAGAACCGTGCGCAGAACCGGCCGTGGGCTTAGCGACAATCGGGCAAGTACTATCCGAAAGTTCGCGGGAAGGCACTAGAGCGAGCTACGACAATGAAGCGCAGAGCCTTTGCAATTATGCCCTTTGCAATTCTCGCCTTTGCATGGTCGGCGACACTCGCGTTTCGCGCGACGCCTGATTTTTGCTGACGCGTAGAGGCCGCCGCAGTCAGTGCGGGTAATACGACGTGCCGGCGCGGGCGCTGAACAGATGCCGCAGCGCTGTACCGAGGCCGGGACCGCCAAAGGCGTTCGCGGTGTGGTGCTTGGTCTTCTTCGGCTGCTGCGGCCCGACGATTGTTTGATCGCCAAGGCCGCGTCGTTCGTCACCGCGGGCGCAGCCGGAGCGCATCGGAACATCGGATAACGCGGCGACGGCCGGTTGCGGATTGGAAACGGCCTCCGCATCGCTGGCGCTATCGCGCCGGCGGGCGGACGCCTGCTGGGACGCTTGCTGCGATCGCTGTCGGAGGCGCCGTGTTGGATCCGGCTGCGGTCATCGCGGGCTGCGCCGTGTTATCCAGCGCGGCGTGCCGCGGCGCGGCCGCAGCCACAGCGGGCGCGGGGGCGATTTTGACATCCGAAACCGTCGGAGTTGTCACCGCGACAGGCGCGGCGACCACCGGCGCGCCGCCGTCATTCGCAGGCGCGATTTGAACTCGGACGCTGGCGCCAGCCGCTGAACCGGCGCGGCTTGCGCGCTGGTGACGATCGCATGCGCCGCGACCGAAACGTTGTCGCCGTCACCCGTCGGAATGGTCGACCAGCGACAGCACCACGCCGGCACCGGCGGTGGCGCCGACGGCGGTCGCGACCAGCACGACGCGCATCGTGCGCAGGATGCTCGGAGCCGGAGCGAGATAGCCCCATTCCGGACTGAAATTCCCGGTGGAACGCATCAACTTCTCCTCACGAAGCGCGGCGACTGCCCGCACCAAATGCCCAACGCCATTCCAAACTTACGAACCCGGACTTACAAATGCGAAGCCAATCCGAAGATTCGCACCGGTCGAAACCGTCGATCCTGACCGCTAGAGAACCCCCCGCCCCGAGCCAGTTCCCGGCTCCAGCAGGATATGGCTTACCGGCCGTAACTTAGGCCCGCAAGCCGCGGAAAGTGTGAAAACTGGGGGCTGTTGCCAAATGGCACCAGATCGGCGCGGATAGCGGTAACGGCGTAACGGATCGCTCGCCCGCTCTCCATTAATTCGAGCCGAATTGCCGCGGCAGCGACGCCGACGGGGTGAGCGCGCCGCCGACCGCGGCGAACATATCCCCAATCGCGGAGACGGCATGGCGGGCGCCGGCGACGACGTGGTCCTTCAGATCGAGCGTCTTGGCGAGAAGCGAGTCGGGATCGCTCGCCAGCCGGTCGGCGCGGCGGCGCATCCTGGCTCGGATCAGCCTGCGCAATCACAATCGGCGCGCGCGGTGCCGGCACCGGCATAGGCACAGCCACAGCACGGCGGCAGCGACCGGCGCTTTGGCGTGCCACACGATCGGCTTTGCCGCCGCGGCGACCGCAGCGCCACGGCGTGGCGCTGTTTCAGCCGCAGGCTTGGCATCGGCAAACAGCGCAATCACGGCGCACAGTCGTCGGCGCGGCGTCTTGGTGTCGGCCGGCTTGGCGTCGGCAATCTTGGAATCTTCCTGCGCGCGCGCCAGGTCGGCGTCCTCGGCGGCGACGCGGGACTTTTCCGCCGCCATCTGGGTCTTGAGATAGTCGACGATCATGGCGTGCTCGTCGCGGACCAGCGCCATCATCTCGGCCGAGGCGGGGGTCACCTGCTCGAGCGCCGGCCGCGGCGGCGGCATGGCCGAACTGGATACTGGGTGAACAGGAACCCGCCGATCACGCTCGCCAGCGCCGCCGGCATGATGTCGAGGACGAACTTGCCGAGGAACCGCGCCAATAGCGGCACGCCGTGTCGTCACGCTAGCCATCAGTTTTCCCGTCGCGAGCTTGCCCGCCGCCAAATTCGCTTTGACCAAATCCCGCTGCATGACCCTGCCCTCCTGGATCGATCCGTTCGGCTGCATCATCAGGCTCCCATTTTTCAAACGCGCGATTGAATTTCAAACATCCGTTCTGGGCGGCCGCTGGCCCGGAAAAAGGAATTTTTGCGGCATTCCCGGCTTTTTTGACAAACCGGAACCCGTGGAAGACTCAGGCGCCGCGGGGGCCGAGCCGCGCCCAGCCCGGCCACGATCCAGCGGCTGATCGCCTGCGCCAGCCATTCGACCATGGCATCGTCGAGATTCGAGCCCGATCGGGGGTTCGGCCAGCCGGTCGCGATTGCGCAGGAACACGCTGCATTGGCCGATCAGCCAGATCGAAGCGACGGTCAGCGTGCGGCGGTCGGCGTCGGGCATGAAACGGCGCACCAGATCGGCCGCCATGCCCATGAAGGGCGCCGCCTCCTCGGCGACGCAGGCTGCGGAAGACCGGCGTCGGCCGCACCGTTTCCCAATTGAAGATCCGCATGTGGCGGCTGGATTCGTCGCGCGCCATCAGCGGGTGGAGCTGGCGGCGGATGAATTCGCCGAGCGCCGTCCTCGCGCGACATCGATCTTCACGTCCTGCGCATGCGCGAGCTGATTCTCGGTCATGCCGCGGAACGCCGCCCGCAGCACCTCGCGATAAAGCCCGTCCTTGCCGTCGAAATGGTAGTTGATGGCGGCCTGATTGACGCGCGCCTTGGCGACGATGGCGCGGATGCTGGTGCCGTCATAGCCGCGCTCGGCGAACAGCCGCTCGGCGGCCTTCATGATGCGGTCGCGGGTGACTTCGGAAGGTCGCGTCATGACTTGTCCTATGGCCCATTTGCCGTTCTTTTTCAAACGCAGGTTTGAATTCCAAATAGTCGTTTGCCGCAACCAAAGCAACCGGCGTTTGCGCTCGGGGCCGCGCCGATCGCACGTTTATGTGATGGAACCAGCTGGCTCTGACGGCCTTGCGCCGGTGTTAGTCTGCCGGTGCCCGTTACGGCATATGCTCGTCCGAGCGCCGCGATCGACCGGCGCCGATCAACCGGGGACGTCACATGAATAAGCCAAGCCTGCCGTCCGACATTGTCGGACTGTCCAAAGTCATGCCGCCGCTGTCGCGGCGCGGATTCATGACGAGTTCGACCGCCGCCGCCGCGGGTTACACGCTTGCCGCCGGTCCGGTGCGCGCCGACGTCATCCAGACCGACACAACGGGCCTCACCGCCGGCGACGCCACGGTCAAAGTGGCGGGCGGCGACATGCCGGTCTATTACGCGCGGCCGGCCGGCGTGCAGAACCCGCCGATCATCATCGTCTGCATGGAGATTTTCGGCCTGCACGAATACATCAAGGACGTCACCCGCCGTCTCGGCCATCTCGGCGCTTTCGCGGTCGCGCCCAACTATTATTTCCGCAGCGGCGTCGATCTCACCAAGATCGACGACATGCCAAAGCTGTTTCCGATCGTCAATGCCAAGAGCGACAGCCAGCTGTTCGCCGACCTCGACGCCACGGTCGCCTGGGCGAAAGCGCAAGGCGGCAACGGCAACCGGCTCGGCATCATGGGCTTCTGCCGCGGCGGCCGCAACGTGTGGCACTACTCGACGCACAATCCGGACCTGAAGGCCGGCGTCGCGTTCTACGGCACGCTGGTCGACAAGAGCGACCTGGTGCCGAAGAGCTCGATCGAGCTGGCGCCGGAGGTCAAGGAGCCGGTGCTCGGGCTCTACGGCGCCGAAGACGCCGGCATCAAGGCCGATCAGGTCGAGGCGATGGAGGCGGCGCTCAAGGCCGCCGGCAAGACGGCGGAATTCCACATCTATCCGGGCGCGCCGCACGGCTTCCATGCCGATTACCGGCCGAGCTACCGCAAGGACGCGGCCGAAGACGGCTGGAACCGCATGATCGGCTGGTTCAAGAAGTACAACGTCCTGAGCTGAAGACATCCCGAACGCACGCAGAGAGCGCGGCCGGACAGCGAAACGCTGTCCAGTGCCGCGCTTTTGCTGTTCGTCAGATGCACTGCGTCGTAGAACCATCGTAACGGCATCAGAACGGCAATCACAAACCGTCGAGGGAGGAGCCGCGGGGCTCGCAACACAGATGGCTCGTATCGAAGACGTCAAAAGAGAAAATCTCAACGCCCGCCAGCAAGCAGCTCTACGACGACATCATGCGCACGCGTCCGCGCGGCAGCTTAAGCGGACCGTTTTCGGTCTTGATCCACACGCCCGACATCGCCGAGCCCGCCGATGGTCTCGCCAATTGCTTTCGCGTGTCGCCGAAACTCGAAAAGCGGCTGATCGAATTGATCGTGCTGTTGATGTGCCGCGACGCCACCGTGAAATATGCCTGGTCGGTGCATGAGCCGGTCGCCCGCACCGCGGGGCTGACGGACGAGACGATCGACGCCATTCGCGCGCGCCAGCGCCCGGACTTCAAGCGCGACGACGAAGCGCTGATCTATGACGTCGTCACCGAATTGCAGGCGACGAAAACGCTGAGCACTGCAACATTCGACCGCGCCACATCGGTCCTCGGCCGCGACGGCCTGATCGAAGCCGTGAGCTGCGTCGGCTTCTACGGCATGATCGGGCTGGTGCTCAATGTCTTCGATATTCCGCCGCAGCCGGGCGGACCGGTTCTGACATGAGCACGCAAAGACTCTCAATCGATCATGCCGGCGATGTAGAAACCGACGCCCAACAGCAGCAAAACATATTGCGGCAGCAGCACCGATTTCAGTCGCAACGAACGGCGGCCGAACAGCGAATAGCGCGCGTCGGCCTCGAAATTGGATTGGCCGGGCCGCCGCGCCTCCTGCACCAGCGGAATAAGCGCGAGCGAGGCGACGCCGTAGACAATCGACAGGCGCCAGGCAGAGCATCGCGCCGACGCGCGGGAATTTCATTGGAAAAATCCACCCCCGACGCCACCCAGGCGAGCAGCGCGATGGTCACGATGAGCATGAAGATGCAGCCCTGATGGACGAATTCCAGCGCCTTGGTATGCACATCCGGCGGTACTCCATTCATGCGCATTTCCCTTGATCTTGTTACGGCGGAATAGCGCCGCGACCAGCGCGGCGCGGCAAGACAATGCCCGCCCGCTAGAGCGCGGCGGCGTGAGCGATGGCGGGCGTCTTGACGCGGACCTTGGCGGGACTGGTCCGAGCTTCGGATTTGGCGGCCATTCGCGGCTGTGCTTGCTCAAGCACGGCCCTGCCGCGCGGCGTCAACCTCGACTGAACGATTGGCGTTGCTCTCGATCCGAACCAGGCCCTCGATGATCGCGTCCTCCCATACCGACAGCCGCGGACAGGAACTGCGCCACGCCTCCATCGCCTGCGCGTAATTGCGCGGCCGGTCGGCCACCCAGGCGAGGAACTGGATCATGATCAGGCTCGGCTGTTCCGACATCGTGGTCTCCCTGGTGGCCCGAGCAGCGGCTCGTTGACTCAGAGCCCAAGTATAGGCCCGAACGCGCTTTGATGCAGCAATCCTCGTTAAAAGACATTGTGCATCGCGCCGAAAGGTGGGATCAATTCCGGGACTTCAAAGCGGGGATTTTCATGTCCATCCTCATCAGCCTCCTGATCACCTTTCTCGTCATCATTCTCGTCCTCTATCTCGTCGACATGCTGCCGATCGACGGCCGCGCCAAACAGATCGTGCGCGTGATCGTGATCATCATCGGCGTGCTGTCGCTGTTGAAATATCTGACCGTCTTCTAGCATCGGCTTGCCCGCTTTGCGCCGCATCGAGGGCTACGTCATCGTCTCGGCCGACGGCATGCTCGCCGACGGCAAAGGCCAGATGCCGGCGTCGATCAAGAACGACGCCGATCAGCATTTCTTCCAAAACGGCCTCGACCATGCCGCCGCCGTCGTCCACGGCCGTCATTCGCATGAAGGCGGCCCGCGCGCCGCACGCCGCAAGCGGCTGGTGCTGACGCGCCAGACCGCGGCGCTCGCTCCCGATACGACCTATCCGAACGCGCTGTTCTGGAATCCGCTCGGCGCGACGCTCGAAGAGGCTTTGCAGGAACTCGGCGTCACGGACGGCACGATCGCCATCATTGGCGGCCCCGAAGTGTTCAGCATGTTCCTGCCGCACTACGACAGCTTTCATCTGTCGCGCGCCGCGCATGCGCGGATTCCCGGCGGACTGCCGCCCTTCACCGAAGCCGGACCGAATGCGACGCCGGAGGACGTGCTTGCGCGCCACGGTCTCAAGCCTGGCCCGCGGCGCGATCTCGACGCCGCGGCCGGCGTGACGCTGGTGACTTGGACGCGGTAGAGTTTGGTCGCGTTAGAATTGGACGCGTTTGCGAACGCGCCCGAACTTATTTCGGATATCTGCACCAGCTCTTTGACCTGGTCCGGCGTCAGCGGCGCCGCCAGGAATTTCTGCGTCACAGCGTCGGCCATGACGCCGTCGAGGTCCTTGACCTGTTCGGTCTGCAGCGCTTCTTTCGGCACGAGCTTGACCACCCGCTGCACGATCGAATCCGGCAGCCCGGAATATTCGCCGTAGATTTTCAAGGCATCGGGACTGGAATACATCCAATCGACCGTCTCGCGATAGGCCTGCATGAAGCGCACGATCGGCGTCATGCTTGCTCTGCAATGTCTGACGCGCCGATCAGGTTGACGCGCACCGACGCGCGTGCGCAGCGCCGCGACGTCGGCGCCGGTCGCGACGATGCGCGTCTTGCCGGCCTCGACCAGATCGAGCCCGAACGGCGCCGCGCCGAAGCCGACATCCACCTGACCCGGTCATGGTCTGGGTGATGGTCGCTGCGATATTGCCGGTCGGCTGCGGCTTCGCGGTGAGATGATATTGCGCGATCAGCGCCAGCACGGAGGCGTGACTGGACGAGCCGACGGCCGAAAACGCGATCGTCTTGCCGTTGAAATCGGCAATCGTCTTGATCGGGGAATCGGCGGGAACGTACCAATAAAGGTCCGGCGCTCCGGTCATTTCACTCGAGATAATGCGGATCGGCGCGCCCTTGGCGAAAGTGCCGATCGCGGCCGATACGCCCGAGGCGACGGCGACATCGATGCTGCCGCCGATGAGCGGCCTGGATCGATTCCGGGCCGGCCGAGGTGTAGAGGATATCGAGATCGAGTCCGTGCTTCTTGAAAATGCCGTCGCGCTGGCCGAGTTCGACGAGGCCCGCGTCCCATGCGCCTTTTTGCGGGACGGCGACTTTGAGCGTGTCGTCGGCGTAGGCCATGCGACCGGTCGCGACGAGCGACAAAAGACCGAGAGCAAGAATGACGAGACGCCGCATATTTCCCTCCAAACGTTTGCCGAACTGTAAGCGTTTCCGAAACTGTCTGTTATGATGTTGGGCATGACTTTACGCCCGGCTCCCGGCAGTGCAAGGCACGTCGTCGCTCTCGACTACGAAATCGCGCAGGAGCAGGCGTCCGGCGCTCGGCCGGTTGGGCCGCGCGCTCGAGGCGGCGCTGGCCGCGCTCGCCGAATTCGACCGTGTGGCTCCATACGATCAGGCGCACGCCAGCTGGGACCAGGCTGCGGACCAGGCTACCGGCCAAGCTACAGACCTGGCCGCCGACCGGCGGGCCGGTCATGCCTCCGCCGAAAGTCGTACGGCGCGCGCCAAGCTCGTGCAGGACGCGGGCCACGCGCTGTGGTGCTTCATGGTCCAGCGCGAAGCTGCGGACTGCGCGACCCGCGGCCGGTGATCCGCGACTACCGGGTTCCCGCCGAGGTGCAAAACCGGATGGGCATACTTACCGGTCCCCACGCCAGCTCCGGCCGCCGGGCAGGGCGCGGCGGCGTCCCCACGCCATAGGCGGGTTTCCGCGCCTGTTGGCGTCCTCGCCGCGCCGAGTTGGCATCTTAGCCGCCCAAGCTCATAGCGCGTTAACCTGTTGGGCCGGCGGCGGACGCCACCGGCGACGCGCCGGGAAAGGCTTTATTCACCGTTCTCAATGCATTGTTCTCGTTGATTCAATGGCGTTGCGGCGTCCGGAGTTGTCATGCGTAGCCTACCTCTCCTCGACGAGCTCGAAGCCGCACTGACGTCGGGGAACATCCCACGCCGCGTCGATATTCTCTCTCGCGTCACCGATCTTTTCGTCACCAACGCCGAGAGCTATTCCGAAGAGCAGATCGGCGTGTTCGACGACGTCATGGCGCGGCTGGTCAACGCCATCGAGACCAAGGCCCGCGCCAAATTGGCGCAGCGGCTGGCGCCGATCGCCAATGCGCCGTCGAACGTCATTCATATGCTGGCCTTCGACGACGATATCGAAGTCGCCGGTACGGTGCTGAGCCTTGTCCGAGCGGCTCGACGAGCGCGACCTGTTGATCAGCGCCGGCACCAAGAGCCAGAAGCACCTCTTCGCGATCTCGCAGCGCCGGACGCTCAGCGAAGCGGTGACCAATGTTCTGGTCGAACGCGGCGATTGCGATGTCGTCCATTCGGTGGTGAGGAACTACCGGCGCGCGCTTTTCCGATGCCGGCTTCCGCTTGCTGGTCAATCGCTCCGCCGACGACGACGTGCTCGCGACCGAAGTGGGCCAGCGCCGCGATATTCCGCGGGCGCATTTCCTCGTCCTGCTCGAGAAAGGCCTCGACCGAGGTGCGGTCGCGCCTGTCCGCCGAAAATCCGCAGGCCACGACCGCGAAGTCGAAGGCGTCGTGGCCGAAGTCGTCAGCGACATTCGCGAAGAGACGCGCAATACGTCGCCGGATTTCGCCGCCGCCCAGGAGACCGTCGAGCGGCAACACCGCGTCCGCCGGATCGGCGAAGCCGACGTCTATCAATACGCGCGCGACCGCAAGTTCGAGGAAACGGCGATCGCGCTGTCGATCATGTGCGACACGCCGATCGATGTGGTCGAGCGCGCGCTGCTCGATCCCGGCGCCGAGATCATCCTCATTCTCGCCAAGGTCGCCGACCTGTCGCAGTCGACGACCAAGGCCATCCTGCTGCTGCGCGCCGCCGATCGCGGCATGTCGGCCAAGGACCTCGACCAGGCGCTGACGAGCTTCGGCAAATTGCAGCCCGACACCGCCCGGCGCGTGCTCAGCTTCTTCCGCGCCCGCGTCAAAAAACCGATCGCGACCACGGCTGAGCCTCCCGTCGCCGTGAGCGGCTGACACGCGCGGCTCGCAGTTCACAGCTCTCGACGCCGGCGCCTAACGGGCGAGGCGCGGCATCAGTTTGAGCGCGGTTCCGGAATTGATCGAGGCGCGATCGGCGTCGCTGAATTTGTAAGCGGCAAAGCCGTCCGAGGCTTCGATCGCTTCGCGGAACGGAAAATCCGAGCCGAACATCAATTGCGACACGGGAACGAGATCCAACAGCGCCGCAAACTGGCCCGGCAGATTGCCCTGCGCGATCTCGTAGAAATATTTCTGCACGATGGGCACCGGCCCGTCCGGCATGCGCGGATCCTTCTTCACCACCTGCTCGCGGATCGAGGCGGCCGATCAGAAACGGCAGCGTGCCGCCGCTGTGCGACCAGATGAAACGGATATCGGGGCAGCGGAACGCCGTGCCGCCGGTGCCGAAGATCAAGCTCGCGATCGTGCGCGTCGTGTCGGTGGCGAATTCGATGGCGCCGGGCGACACGCCCTTGATCAGGCTCGTGCAGCAGATCGGCGTGGTCGGATGGGTATAGACCACGGCCTTGCGGCGATTGAGTTCCTCGAACACCGGCACGAAAGCGGGATCGCCGAGATATTTGTCGCCGTAGCTGGTGAACAGCCCGATGCCGTCGGCCTTGAGCACGTCGAGCGCATATTCGATTTCGCGCAGGCTGCCTTCGGTGTCGGGCAGCGGTATGGCGGCGAACAGGCCGAACTTGCCGGGATAATCCTTGCGCAGTTGCGCGCCGTAGTCGTTGCATTCGCGCGACAGCGCGCGCGCTTCTTCGACATCGCCGAACCAGACGCCGGGCTGCATCACGCGAAAGCACCGCGGTGCTGACGCCGCCCTTTTCCATGTCGGCGAGCGACAATTGCGGACTCCATGGCGGCGGCGGCGCGCCGACACGGTTCTTCGCCATCGCCGCGGCCTGGACCGGCGGCAGATAATGGTGATGGACGTCGATGCGCGCTTTCGGCGCCGCCGGCTGCGCCTTTGCCGGCTCGCACATTGGCGGCGCCAAGCCCAAGCGCGGCAATGCCGCCGGCAAGGAAATTGCGGCGCGCCGGATTTGGCCGGCGATTCCGACGATCTGGCAGCAGGCGCAGGCGCGAAAGAGGGGCGCGCACCGATGGCTGCGAAGCGTTTTGTAGATCGCGCGAAAGACGGCCATTTCCCAGCCCCATTGCATGTTGTTGTGTGTCGCCCGGCGCAAGATTAGCGGCCATCCGGCATTCGGCAAGTGGTGCGGCAAGTCGCAGCATCGCGCGCCTGCCAAATCCGAAAATCGAGTCCCAATCGGCGCTCGTCGCGCGCTGAATTCTTCTTCACGTCCTCGCGCGGGAACACCGGATCGTGACGAAGCGTTAAAGGTTTTCTCGCAGAATCTACTTGACTATATACCGGTTGTATTTATGTGGGGATTTAGCCGCTATTGGTCGGTTCGCGTGGACTGATCGGGCGGCTTTCGCTTTCCTTGTTTCGCTTTCCGTGGCGCCGGGTTGCCGGCATCTCGGGTTCTTAAATCTGGTTGGGGAGGACGGCATGAGCCAGAACGCCCTCTTGCGATCGGTGAAGGGCTTGGGGATCCCAGGTACCGCCCGAAAGGAAGACAAGAAGACCAAACTGAAAGTGGCGTCTCCGGCGCCGGAGGACGATCGCCAGAAGCTCTCAGAATTTGGGTCTTCAGAGCCAAAATATTGCGGACGATTTCGGGCCGAGGATAAGCCAAGGATCACTTCGCCATTCGCAACGGCGTGCGCTGCGCCGGCGTGCACCTGATCGTCGATCTGCACGGCGCCACGCGGCTCAACGACATCGAGCATATCGAGGCGACATTGCGGCGCTGCGTCGAGGCGGCGAGCGCCACGCTGCTGCACATCCACCTGCATCACTTCCAGCCGAGCGGCGTGTCCGGCGTCGCGGTGCTGGCGGAGAGCCACATCTCGATCCACACGTGGCCGGAGCAGGGTTACGCCGCGCTCGACGTTTTCATGTGCGGCTCGGCCGATCCGGATAAGTGCATCCCGGTGCTGCGCGAGGCCTTTTCGGCACAGCGCGTCGGCGTCAACGAATTGCTCCGCGGCCAAAGAGCCTGATCCGGCGGCCGGCGGACGCGATTTGAGCGGCCGGGCCCAGACCCGGCCGTTTTGTTATGGGAGGCCCTATTGGCAAAGAAATTGCCGGAGAAACGCTGGATCGCCGAGACGCTGTTCGACGCGCTCGGCTTCCGCATGACCTTCCAGGTCGACAAGGTGCTCTACGAATTGCAGACCGAGCATCAGCACCTCGTCCTGTTCGAGCAGCCGTTCTTCGGCAAGATGCTGATGCTCGACGGCGCGACGCAAATCTCCAAGAAAGACGAGTTCATCTACCAGGAAATGATGGCGCATGTGCCGCTGTTCGCGCACGGCCATGCGCGCGACGTGCTCATCATCGGCGGCGGCGATTGCGGCATCGCCGAGGAAGTGCTCAAGCACAAATCGGTCAAGCGCCTCACCCAGGTCGAGATCGACCCGAAAGTGGTCGAATTCGCCAAGGAGCATTTTCCCGAATTCACCAAGCCGGTCTTCGCCGATAAGCGTTTCGAATCCGTTATCGACGACGGCGCGAAATATGTCGCCAAAACCGATCGCCGCTTCGACGTCATTATCGTCGACTCCACCGATCCGCAGGGACCGGGCAAAGTTCTGTTCAGCGAGAAATTCTACGCCAATTGCCGGCGCTGCTTGAACAAAGGCGGCGTGCTTGGTGACGCAAAACGGCGTGCCGTTCTTTCAAGCGCGCGAGCTGACCTCGAGCCATCGCCAAGTTCCGAAGACTGTTCGCCGATGCCAGCTGCTATGTCGCCGCGATCCCGATCTATATCGGCGGCCACATGGCGATGGGATTTGCCAGCGACGATAAGCGGCTGCGGCAGCATGCGGTGAAAACGATCGCCCAACGCTATCGCAAGGCGGGCAGTTTCAAGACGATGTATTGGACGCCCGAGGTCCATGTCGCTTCCTTCGCCCAGCCGCGCTTTATCGCCGAGGCGGTGGCCAAAGCCGGGAAGAAAACGCGCGCAAAATCGTGAATGGCGGCGGCCATCACCCGCCTTTAGGATAAAGCCCTCACAACGGCGCGCGAGGTTACGTCATGAGCTTCTTTCCGGCCAAAGACCCGACTTTCGGCGATGCGAGCTCGAGCGACGCCATCGCGCAGGTCATCGTGCCGCGCACGGTCGATCTCGGCGGCTTTCAGGTCCATCGCGTGCTGCCCTCGGCGCGCGCCCGCATGGTCGGGCCGTTCATTTTCTTCGATCATATGGGCCCGGCGGTGTTTCGCTCAGGCGACGGCGTCGATGTGCGGCCGCATCCGCATATCGGGCTCTCGACCGTCACTTATTTGTTCGACGGCGAGATCGTGCATCGCGACAGTCTCGGCTCGGCGCTGCCGATCCGGCCCGGCGCGGTCAATCTGATGACCGCGGGCCGCGGCATCGTGCATTCCGAGCGCACCGCGGCCGATCACCGCGACGGCGGCGAGCCGCTGCACGGCTTGCAATTGTGGGTCGCGCTGCCGGCCAAGGACGAAGAAATGGCACCGGCCTTCGCGCACACGGCCGCCGCCGACGTTCCCGAACTACGCGACAACGGTCTGACGTTGCGCGTCATCGCCGGAAAGATGCACGGGCTCACGTCGTCGGTTGCGACAACGTGGGAGACCATTTTCGCGCGAAGCGCATCTCAAAGCCGGCACGACCTTGCCGATCGGCCTCGAGCACGAGGAGCGCGCGCTTTATGTCGTCGCGGGCGAGATCGAGATCGGCGGCGACCGCCACGGGCCGGAACGGCTTCTGGTGCTCAAGCCCGGCGAGCGCGTCGACGTGAAAGCCGTACGAGCGATCGCGCACGTTATTCTGGTCGGCGGCGCGCCGATGGACGGGCCGCGCCACATCTGGTGGAATTTCGTCTCCTCGCGCAAAGACCGTATCGAAGCCGCCAAGGCCGACTGGAAAGCCGGCCGCTTCGATATCGTGCCGAGCGACCCCACGGAGTTCATCCCGCTGCCGGAGCAATGAGACGTCTCACATCGCGCCATTGCGAGCGAAGGAGCTTTGCTGCTGCTGCGGCGGCGGGATCGGGCCAGGCTGCGGCTCAAAGGCGACAATGCTGTAGGCGGCAATGCCGACAAGCAACAGCGTGCCGAGAATGAAAATAGGCCTGACAAATCTGCGCATATCGTGGCCCGGTCAAAACGCCGAGAGCCGCCCCGCGCTTTGCCAGCATGTCTGCAAGGCCATCATAATATAAGAAGTTCCGCAGACTCACGCGCCGCGATAAATTGACGCCTGCGACTGCGTGACAAGTAGCGAAGGAGGGAGATGTCCAATGATCGCCTTTTCTCGTAGTCATTTCCTGCTGATCGGCGCGGTGTTTGCAGTACTGATTTCGCGCGCCGCGCCGGCGCGCGACGCATCGGACCTCGAACGCGCCTACCGCATCATTGCCGGCAAAGAGTTCGTCGACCTCACCCATGCGTTCGGCCCGGAAACGCCGGTCTGGGCGGGCTTCGGCCAGGCCAAATTCTCGCCGGCCGCGGACCCGAAAACCGGCGAGCCTTACACCATCCCGAAGGACGAATTCCGCGCGACTTATTATCAAATGGTCGGGCAATACGGCACCCATGTCGATCCGCCGGCGCATTTCGCCGAGAACGGCATCACCATGGATCAGATCCCGCTCAAAGAGATGATTTTGCGCTTGGTCGTGCTCGACGACACGCCCTATCTCGCCAAGGATCCGAACCACGCTTTTTCGGTCGCCGATCTCAAGGCCTGGGAGCGCGAGCACGGCCGGGTGCCGAAGGGCGCCTTCGCGGCGCTGCGCACCGACATGTACAAGGATTGGGACAGCAATCCGGAACGCTTCAAGCGCCAGCCGTTTCCGGCCTGGTCGTTCGAGACCATCAAATACCTCTACGAGCAGCGCGGCGTCACCGCGACCGGTCACGAGGCGATGGATACCGACACCACCGACAAGATGGATTCGGAAACCTACATCCTGCAGCACGGACATTTTCAGATCGAGGTCATGGCCAATCTCGACAAAGTGCCGCAGACCGGAGCGCTCATCGTCGTGACCTGGCCAAAAGTGGAAAAAGGCCTCGGCTTCCCGGCGCGGGCCTTCGCGGTCTTGCCGTGAACGCAGCGCCGCTATCGCGCGACTTATGCGTCGGGCGAGATGTCAGCCGGGAACGGAGAATGATTAACCTGAAACACGGCAAAGGCGGCGCGGCCGTGGCCGCGGCGATTTTGGCAACGCAGATTTGCGGATGGTCCGATTTCGCCGCATCGGCCCGTGCCGCAACGGTGGTATCGATCAAGACCCATATCGTCGAGATCGGAATCGACGTCGACGACGCTCTGAAAAGCTACCCCGGCCTGTTCGACAATTGCGCCGCCGAGGGCAAAATTTTTGCCGCGGCGATGCGCGCCCAGGCCGAAAAGGCGCACCACGACGACCCGGCTTCATTTCGCGACGGCACGGCATGGACCTACGACCGCGGCTATGAGCTGCGCTCGGCGGTGGGCCACACCGTCAGCATCGTACGCAGCGACGACACCTTTGAGGGCGGCGCCCATCCCAATCACGGCGTCGATACCATCACCTGGGACACGCAGGCGCAGAAGCGCATTTCGATCCGCCCGTTCTTCAGCGAAACCGCCGACAACGGGCCGACCATGAATGCGCTTGCCGCCGAGGCCAAGCTCGCGGTCGCAAGCTTGAAGATCGCCAACGGGATTCCCGCCGGCAGCGACGACAAACTGCCGCCCAATATCACGCCGGCGCAATATCTGCGCCAAGACACGTTCATCAGTGACGGTATCAAGCCGGCGCTGCTCAAGCTCGGCCCGGTCACGCTCGCGCCTTCGACCGAAGCGGGCAAGAGCTCCGGCCTGACCTTTCACTACGGACCCTATGCGGTGGGTCCCTATGTCGAAGGCGCCTATACGGCCTTCGTGCCGTGGACCGCCTTCCGGCAGTATCTGTCGCCGGAAGGCGTGGCGCTCTTCGGCGGGATGCGGCCGAAGAGCGACGCCGATAAATGGTAATCAGGCGGCGTGACGCTGCGCCTTGGTCCAGGCCTCGATCTCGCGCTCGGCTTCGGCCTTGGCGAAGCCGTAACGCGCGCGCAGGCGGCCGACCAGCTCGGAGCGGCGGCCGGCGATGCGGGTGATATCCTCATCGGTGAGCTTGACCCAATTGTTGCGCACTTCCCCCTTGAACCGCGTCCAATTGACTTGAATCTGATCCCAGTTCATCGATTGTCTCCTGTTCGAGGACGCAACGACGCCACGCTCCGCGTCGTTCATGAACTTGCTGATGACAGCCGCTCGATGCGGCCTCAATTCGGCGATATCGGGGTCATTCGGCGATGAATTCTGGTCGGGATCGGGCGGTTTCGCCTTGTCAATTCACTATCCTAAATCGAACGCCGTGCGTGACGCTTTCCTTGCACGACGTTAAGGAACATCGAATCAAATCGATGACTCGATGCAATGAGCCATGCTCACGGAACATCATGACGCCGCCCGCTCCACTTCCTGACATCGAACGCCTCGCGCGCGACCTCCGCGCGGGCGAGCGCACCGTGCTGTCGCGCGCCATCACGCTGATCGAGAGCAAGCGCGCCGATCACCGCCGCACCGCCGCCGCGCTCACGCAGGCGCTCTTGAAGGACACCGGGAAAGCGGTGCGCGTCGGCATTACCGGCGCGCCGGGCGTCGGCAAATCGACCATGATCGAAGCGCTCGGCAGCATGCTCACCCGGGCAGGGCCACAAGGTCGCGGTGCTCGCGGTCGATCCGTCGTCGCGGCGCACCGGCGGCTCGATCCTCGCCGACAAGACGCGCATGGCGAAACTCGCCAATGACGACAAGGCGTTCATCCGCCCCTCCCCGTCCTCGGGCACGCTCGGCGGAGTCGCGGCGACGAACGCGCGAGACCATGCTGTTATGCGAGGCCGCGGGCTACGACGTGGTGCTGGTCGAGACCGTCGGCGTCGGGCAGTCGGAGATCGCGGTTGCCGACATGACGGACTTCTTCCTCGTGCTGGCGCTGCCCGGCGCCGGCGACGAATTGCAGGCGCTCAAGAAAGGCGTCGTCGAGCTCGCCGACATGATCGCGGTCAACAAGGCCGACGGCGACAATCTTGCCCGCGCCAAGCTGGCTGCTGCGGAATACGGCGCGGCGCTGCACATTCTCTCGCCGCGCTCGCCGAATTGGTCGCCGCCGGTCATCACCTGCTCGGCGCTCAAGAGCGACGGCGTCGAGGCGCTGTGGGTCGCATGTTCTCGATCACCGGCGGAAGCTGACTGCCTCGGGCGAGCTTGCGGCGCGCCGCGGCGAGCAGCAGGTCAAATGGATGTGGACCATGCTTGAAGAGCGGCTGTTCGAGCCGTTGCGATCCGACCGCACGCTCAAAGCGGCGTTGCCGCGCATCGAAGCCGAGGTCGCCGCCGGGCGGCTGGCGCCGGCCAGTGCCGTCGAAGAGATCGCCGCAATGCTCGCGAAACAATGATGCGCGTCCTTGTGACCGGTTTTGGTCCGTTTCCGGGCGCGCCGTTCAATCCGAGCGCGCTCTTGGTCAAGGCGCTGGCTCGCCGGCGGCGGCCGGCTTTAGCCGGCATCGAACGCATCACGCATGTGTTCGCGACCAGCTATGCTGCGGTCGATCGCGATTTGCCGAAGCTCTTGGCGGAGAAGCCGGACATGGTTTTGCTGTTCGGACTTGCCGGGCGGCGGCGTCACCTTTGCATCGAGACGCGGGCGCGCAATGCCGTAACGCTGCTGTTTCCCGATGCGGATCGCCGCACTCCTCAGGAGCGCGTCATCACACCCAGCAGCACCGGCGTCGCTCAGAGGCACCGCGCCGTTCATGCGGCTCCTCGGCGCGGCGCGAAGTCGTTTTCCATCTCGCTTGTCGCGCGATGCCGGAGGCTATCTGTGCAACTATGTCTATTGGCGGGCCCTCCAGCGCGTCCGTGACGGCCGCCCGCTGGTTCAGTTCGTCCACATTCCGCCGGTCAGGGTCGGACCGCGGCGCCCGCGAAAGCACAGCCATCATTCGCTCGCGCAATTGGTTCGTGCTGCTGAAGCCATTCTGATCGAGCTTGTCGCGGCAGAGCCGCTCGCTAATCGCTGCCGCGCAGCGCCGGCTCGGTCACCCGCACCGTGCCAACCTCAAAACCGTTCCAGTTGCGCAACACCGGCTGCATGAAGCGGCGCAAGCGCGAGCGCGCTCCGCGTCGTCCATCGGCAGAAAGCGCGCGATCACCGCGGCCATGATCGCCTGCGCGGCGCGGCCCGCGCCATCGTCGCATTTGATCGCGATGCCGAGACCTTGGTCCGGCAGCGCGCCGCAATAGACGCCTTCAGCGCCGGTTTTCACAAAGACGCGCGCGCCGAAGATCTGCATGATCTCGGTGCAGAACCGGCCGGTGCCGGCGACGTGCCACGGCTTTTGCGCGCAGGCGTGACGCAGCCGCGCGGCCGCCGCGGCGCGGGCCGGCGCAAGGCCCTGCCCGGTGCCGAATTTGGCAAAGCCGCGCGCGAGATTGTCGAGCGGAATCGCCCAGGTCGGCACCGAGCAGCCGTCGATGGCGCAGCGATCTTGCGACAGCACGGCGCCGGTGAAATCCTCGATCACGGCGCGAACTTCGCGCTGCACCGGATGCTCCGGCCGCCAATAGTCGGCGTGATCGAGCCCGTTCGCGCAAGCGAGGCAGAGAAAGCCCGCATGTTTGCCGGAGCAATTGTTGTGCAGCGCCGACGCCGTTCCCGTTTTCGCCAGCGCATAAGCCGCCGGCTGCGACATCGGCCAATGCGCGCCACAGCGCAGCGCCGATGAATCGAGACCGGCCGCCGCCAGCATGCGCTCGACACCGGCGACGTGGGCCGGCTCGCCGCTATGCGAGGCGCAGGCAAGCGCGAGCTCCTCATCGCCGAAGCCATAACGATCGGCCGCGCCCTGCTCCACCAAGGGCAAGAGCCTGGAACGCCTTGATCGCCGAACGCGGAAAGACCGGCTGCGTCACGTCGCCGATGGCCAGCACCACTTTTCCGTCGGCATCGGCAACCGCGACGGCGCCGCGGTGGCTGCTCTCCACCAGCGATCCCCGCGTCACTTCGACGAGAACCGGATTACTCATGTCTCATCATCGACAAATCTGCAGCGCGACACTCGGCGACTATTGAACGGTAGCGCGATGTTCGCAGCAAGGCTGCTCGCGACGATAGACGAGGGAGTGAGACAAGACCAGCGTGCGAAATTTACGCCGTGACGGCGACGTCGGGCGGCTCGACCGGTGCGCGCAGATGCGGCTCGATATCCTGCGACCCTTCAAGCTGCTGCTCGATTTGGCCGATGACATGTCGCGAGAACGGACCGAGATGCAGATAGCAAGGCCGTCAGCAGGACGATGATCCGGGCCCATTGCGGATTTTTCGTCGCGCATTCGATGATCGTTCGCCTGAACATGTCCTGTGCGCCCGGCAGCCTGGACACGACCCGATGGACAACTTCGAGCCCGCCGAGCTTGCTTCTTGAATCGTTGGCGCGCTTTTGACGATTGGGGTTCGAGGCGCCGAGCAGACGCGACAGGCGTTGCAGGCGGCCCGCATAGGCAACCGGATCGTAGACACCGTTCCAGAACTTGCTTGTAGTCGGAGAGGATATCGTGCCGCGGCCGCAAGGTGTCGAAGTTCAAACCTTGCGTGCACTGATCCATGCCGGCGGCGGGATCCAACAACAGATCCGGATGCAAACGGCCTTCCTTGGCAAGCCGGCGCGTGAGTTGGGTGTTCGGCAACGCGTAAAGCAGTCCCACCATGGCGACCGGAATGGCGGCCTCCTCGATCAGCTCGACGATACCGTCGGCGACCGATCCCTGCTCGCTGTCGAAGCCGATGATGAAACCCGCGGTCACGTAAAGCCCGGCGGCGTAAATCGTGTGGATGCTCTCGGCAATGTTGCGCCGCGTATTCTGCTTTTTCCGCATCGCGACCAACGTGGCGGTGTCCGGGCTCTCGATGCCCATGAACACGCCGATGAAATTGGCTGCATTCAGCAGCCGCAGAAGATCCGCATCGTCGGCGAGATTGAGAGATGCCTCGGTGGTGAACTCGAACGCATAGTCGTGCTGGTCGAGCCAGGTCTTGAGTTGCGGCAGGAATTCCTTGACCGCCTTCTTGTTGCCGATGAGGTTGTCATCGACAAAGTCGACATGGCCGCGGTAGCCGAGATCGTACAGCGTCTGCAACTCGCGCAGCATTTGCGGGATGGTCTTGGCGCGCGGCACCCGGCCGTAGAGTTCGATAATGTCGCAGAACTCGCAGGTGAACGGACAGCCGCGCGAGAATTGCACGCCGATGTAAAGGTAATGCTCGACCTTCAAGAGGTCGAAGCGCGGCACCGGGCTCTTCGTCACATCGATCGTGAATTTTTCGGCTTCGAAGACGCCCTCGCTGGCGCCCGCCTCCCAGGCCGCGATGAACTTGTCGATGATGCCCTCGGCTTCGCCGAGCACCTGGAAATTCGCCTTGCTGTAAAGCTCGGGAACGGAGGTCACGCCCGGCCCGCCGACGACAACCGGCTTGCCGCGCGCCCGGCACAGATCGATGATTTCGATGGTGTCGAAATATTGCGGCAGCATGCCGCCGGTCATGACCAGGTCGGCCCATTCCAGGTCGCTGTCGGCCAGATTCTCGGCGTTACGGTCGATGAGCCGGACCGTCCACTCGGGCGGCAACAGCGCCGCGACCGTGATCAGGCCGAGAGGCGCCGTCGGGTATTTTGCGCCGAAGAGCTCACAGGCTGCGCCAAAGGCCCAAAATGTCCCCGCCCCGAAACGCGGGTAAATCATCAGGACATTACACGAACGCGATGACGGCATGAGTCCCCAGTCGCAGGCCCGATTAAAGGCCATGCCTGATACTAAATGACAATATTGGCTAGGCTCCCGCCGGATCCCCCATGTCCCCGGCGGCGGTCGATCTCGAGGAAGTCCTAGCAGTCTTCTGCCTTGTAAGATAGGGGCCGCACCTTGACCCGACGGCGGGAATTTCTCCAATCTACCACGAGGACATCGACATGCGCCGGCTCACCATTGTCGTTCCCGTGCTCGATGAGGCGGCGATCATCGCCGGCGCATTGCGGGCGCTTGCGCCGCTTCGCGCCCGCGGCGCCGAGGTCATCGTCGTCGATGGCGGATCTGGCGACGGCACGCCCGGCCTCGCCGCGCCGCTCGCCGATCGGGTCATCGCCGCGCCGTCGGATGGCGCACCATCGGGCCGCGGCGCGCCGCTCAATGCCGGCGCGGCGTTCGGCTCGGGCGACGCGCTCCTATTTCTGCACGCCGATACGGTGCTGCCGGACAATGCCGATGGCCTGATCGCCGCAGCACTCGATGCGCGCGTTTGGGGCCGCTTCGATCTGCGCATCGCCGGACGGCATCCGCTTCTTGCCGTTGTCGCCCGCATGATCAATTGGCGCTCGCGATTGACCGGGATTGCCACCGGCGATCAGGCGATCTTCGTCGCTCGCGAAGCGTTCGACGCGGTCGGCGGCTTTCCCGATCTGCCGCTGATGGAAGACATCGCGATCTCGCGCCGGCTCAAGCAACTGTGCCGGCCCTATTGCATCGGCACGCCGGCCGTCACGTCGGGCCGGCGCTGGGAATATCACGGCGTCTTCCGCACCATCTTTCTGATGTGGCGGCTGCGCCTTGCTTACTATTTCGGCGTAGCGCCCGCATATCTGGCGACGCGCTATCCCGCAGTCCGGGTGTCAGCCACGCAAGGCGGCGTCGGCCCATAGCGCCGGCGCCGAACGCGCATATTGCAGCGGCCGGGCCACGTCGGCGCCGAGCGTCTGCGCGGCGCGCCAGGCCCCGATGCGGATCGTCGAGGAAGGCGTGCGCCAGTTGCTGCATCGCCTCCGGATAACCATTTATTGTCGTCTATTGCTCGAACTCCCATGCAGCCCACCTTGACCACATCCCGACGGTTGCGAAAGATCATCGTGCTCATCCTCCTTGCCGTTTTTCTCCTTCCTGTCGTCGCGCGTGCGTCGGCTTACGCGTTCTATCGCGGCACGACGAATTGGCGTAAGGCCGATTGGTCGAGCAGTGGATTGTTGCCGCGAGCGAACACCTATGCGCCGGCGCGCGTCCTCATCATGTCGGGCCGTGCCGGCGGCCTTAAAGGCGTGCTTGCCACCCATAGCTGGATCGTCGTCAAGCGCGCCAACGCCCAGAGCTGGACGCGCTATGACGTCGTTGGCTGGACGCCAGTGCCGGTGCAAACAAACTATTGGGTGGCGGACGCGCGCTGGTTCGACACGGTGCCGACGATCGTTGCCGATATCAGCGGCGCGCAAGCGCAGGCGCTGATCCCAAAGATCGAGACGGCGGTGCAACACTATCGTTACGGCAGGTCCGGCGACTATCGGATCTGGCCGGGACCCAACAGCAATACTTTCGTTGCCGCCGTTCTGCGCGCAGTGCCGGAATTGGAGCTGCAATTGCCGCCGAATGCCGTTGGCCGCGATTACCGGTCCCTGCCCTATGCCGGTCTCACCGATAGCAGTACCGGCATCGAGATCGGTCTCTGGGGTGTTTTGGGCGTGAAGCTCGGCTGGGTGGAAGGCTTCGAGCTCAATGTGCTGGGGCTTGTCGCCGGACTAGACTTCCGTCACCCGGCGATCAAGCTTCCCGGTTACGGCCGCATCGGATTTGCCGCGGCCGCCGCGGCGTGATCAGCCGCGCAAGGCGGCGCCGGCCCATAGCGGCGGCGCCGAACGGGCATATTGCACCGGCCGGGCTACTTCGGCGCCGAGCGTTTGCGCGGCGTGCCAGCCCCAATGCGGATCGTCGAGGAAGCCGCGCGCCAGCGCCACCATGTCGGCCTTGCCTTCGGCGATGACGGCCTCGGCCTGTTTGGCGCTCACGATCATGCCGACGGTGCGCACCGCGATGCCCGTTTCCTTGCGCACGCGCTCCGCCGACCGGAACGTTGAAGCCGGGATCGGTGGGCCACCGGCTTTCGGTCGTGATGTTGCCGGACGAAATATCGACGTAATCGAGGCCGGCCTCCTTGAGCGCCTTGGCGAGCGTGACGGCGTCATCGCCGGTCAAGCCGCCGTCGAGCCAATCGGTGCCGGTGATGCGGGCGCCGAGCGGAATGTCGCGCGGGATCGCGGCACGCGTCTCGCGCGCGACTTCGAGCGGAAAGCGCATGCGGCCGGCGAGCGAGCCGCCATAGTCGTCATTGCGCTTGTTGGACAGCGGCGAGACGAAGCTGTGCAGCAGATAGCCGTGCGCCAGATGCAGCTCGACGGCATCGAAGCCAGCGCGCACTGCGCGCTTTGACGCCATCGACAAAGGCTTTGCGCACGCGCGCCATGTCGTCCTCGTTCATGGCGCGCGGCGTATGCCAGCCGGGGCCGAACGGCAGCGCCGACGGCGCGATCGTCGGCCAGGGATCCTCGTTCGGGCCGAGCGCCTTGGCGCCTTCCCACGGGCGCTGCGACGACGCCTTGCGCCCGGCATGGGCGAGCTGGATGCCGAGCTTGGCCGTGACCGATGCGCTTGCAATGCAACACGACACGCTTGAGCGCGTCCTCGCAGTCATCGGAATAAATCCCCATGCAGCCATGGGTGATCCGGCCATGCCGCTCGACATGCGTCGCTTCGAGGACCAGAAGCCCGGCGCCGGAATTCGCCAGCATGCCGAGATGGGTCATGTGCCAGTTATTGGCGACGCCGTCGTCGGCGCTGTACTGGCACATCGGCGCGACGACGATGCGGTTCGGTAAAGTGAGATCGGCAAGCTTGATCGGCGAGAACAAAGCGCTCGACATTGTTTGCTCACATCTGTTTGGAGATTTTCAGGAAAATAATCAGGAGTGCGGCGCCAAAGGAAGCCTGGCGCGCTCGCTCCCGACGGGTCTCACGGGTTCAGATTGTGGATAACGCGGCAGCGGGCCGAAAGTCTAGTCCGGCCGAAAGCTTAACCGACCAGAGCTTAATCCGGCCAACGCGTCACGGGCAGCTCATTGACCCGCAGCTCTTACCGGCGGCAGATCGGCCTCGCCTCCCGGCTCGTCATCGGACGCTTAAACTCAGCGGCACCAAACGGTTAGGCAGCACGCGATGCGGCGTCTGAACGTTGCCTGAGAAACGGCGGATCGTCGCTCTGCGCCGGCAGGCCCGCGAGCGCCGCCCATTGATCGCGCAAGCGCAACACCTTGCGCATTTCTTCCAGAAACTCGGCTTTGGTGTAGTAGTGCCGCCAGCGCCCGGTATCGCAGAGGTCGATGAAATTCTCCTGGCGACGCTCGATCAAGTGCGAGCCATCTGCGCGCGATAGCTGTCGTACGGCCCTTGTCCCCGCCCCGACATGATGATGAAGCCAGAAGCGCCCGTGGAATCGACGTTTCTGCATATTCAGGACAGGCACCGCTGATTCGGCAATCAAAATGAATGCCGTGCCGGCAAGAGCAAGTTCTTGACTTTCAGTTTGTGGATAACAGCGTGCAAAATTGATTCGAGTATCGAAGCCGATCAATCAAATCAGAACGCGGTATTCTGACGGCTTTAGAGCCGCACGCCGCAGCCGGTTTGCCAGTTCGCCGACGATGCCGCGGCGGAACACCAGAACGCAGATGACGAAGATCGCGCCCTGGATCACCAGCACCCATTGGCCGAACGGCGCCAGGTAGTTCTCCATCGCGACGATGAGGAAAGCGCCGACGATCGGCCCGAATACCGTGCCGAGCCCGCCGACCAGCGTCATCAGCACGACCTCGCCCGACATGGTCCAGTGCACGTCGGTCAGCGAAGCGAGCTGAAACACCAGCGCCTTCAGCGATCCGGCAAGCCCGGCCAGCGTCGCCGACAGCACGAAGGCGACGAGCTTGTAGCGGTCGGTGCTGTAGCCGAGCGAGATGGTGCGCGGCTCGTTCTCGCGGATGGCGCGCAGCACCTCGCCGAACGGGGAATTGATGATCCGGTAGATCAGAAAGAACGCGGCGAGCGCGACGACGAGAACGAACACGTACATGTTCATTTCGACATTGAGATCGAGCACGCCGAACAGGTGGCCGCGCGGCACCGCCTGGATGCCGTCCTCGCCGCCGGTGAATTTCACGCGCAAGGCGACGAGATACATCATCTGCGCCAGCGCCAGCGTGATCATGGCGAAATAGATGCCCTGGCGGCGGATGGCGATGACGCCGGCAATGACGCCGAAGCGCTGCGCCGGTCGCGGTGCCGATCAAGCAGCGCAAGCTCGGGCGGCAGGCCCCAGCTCTTGGCGGCGTAGGCGCGAAGATAGCTCGCCCAGCCGAAATAAAGCGCATGGCCGAACGAGACCAGGCCGACATAGCCGATCAGAAGATTGAAGGCGCAGGCGAACAGCGCAAAGCACAGCGCCTTCATCAGAAACACCGGGTAAAGCACGAACGGCGCGGCGATCAGGAAGGCCACCATCACCGCGCCCGCCACGGCGAGGCTCCACGGCGTGTCGTGCCGGATGGGCGTGCGCGGGGCGTCGGCTGCGCTTGCCATCATATGCTCCGTCCGAACAGGCCGGCCGGCCTGATCAGGAGCACGATGATCATGATGGCGAAGATCACGGTGTTCGAGGCTTCCGGAAAAAACACTTTGGTCAGGCCTTCGACGATGCCGAGCGCGAAGCCGGTCAGGATCGCGCCCATGATCGAGCCCATGCCGCCGATCACCACGACGGCGAACACCACGATGATGATGTCGGAGCCCATCTGCGGCGACACATTATAGATCGGCGCCGCCATGACGCCGGCGAGCGCCGCAAGCCCGACGCCGAAGCCATAGGTGAGCGTCACCATCCGCGGCACGTTGATGCCGAAGGCGCGCACCAGCGTCGGGTTCTCGGTGGCGGCGCGCAGATAGGAGCCGAGCCGCGTCCGCTCGATCGCGAACCAGGTGCCGAAACACACAACCAGCGAAAAGGCGATCACCCAGGCGCGATAATTCGGCAGGAACATGAAACCGAGATTGTGGCCGCCGCGCAGCGAATCCGGGATCTCATAAGGCTGTCCCGAGGAGCCGTAATAGTTGCGAAACACGCCTTCGATGATCAGCGCCAGTCCGAAGGTGAGGATCAGCCCGTAGAGGTGATCGAGATTTTGCAGCCGTTTGAGGAACAGCCGTTCGATCACGATGCCCGTCGACGCCGACCAGGATCGGAACGACGACAAGCGCCACCCAATAATTGAGACCCAGATATTGCAGCAGGATATAGGCGGCGAACGCGCCCATCATGTACTGCGCGCCGTGCGAGAAATTGATGATGTTGAGCATGCCGAAGATGACGGCGAGCCCGAGGCTAAGCAGCGCGTAGAACGAGCCGTTGATCAGGCCGAGCAGAAGCTGACCGAACAAAGCTTGCGAGGGAATGCCGAAGATTTCGAACATGGGGAGCCGCCGGGTTCGCCTCTCCCCGCCCGGCGCGGGGAGAGGCGAGTTACCTTAGTTTGTAACCAGCGGGCAATTGCCGTCCTTCAACGGACGGAACGCTTCGTCCGCTGGAATGGTGGCCCGCAGCTTGTAGTCAGTCGCCGGGATATTTCGATTCTTCGGGCTTCTTCACCTCGAACAGATAAGCCGGGTGGATATTGCGGCCGTCGGCGCGAACGTAGCCCTTGCCGAACAGCGGATCGTCGGTCGGCATTTCCTTCATCTTGGCGACCACGGTCTTGCCGTCGGCGGCGCTTTTGAGCGCTGCGACCGCCTTCAGGTAATGCGTGACGGCCGAGTAGACGCCGGCCTGCACCATGGTCGGGAATTTGCCCGGCATCTGCGCCTGCCAGCGCTTGGTCCAGGCACGGTTGGCGTCGGTCATGTCCCAATACCAGGTCTCGGTCAGCACCAGGCCTTGCGCCGTCTTCAGCCCGAGCGAATTGACGTCGCTGATGAAGACGAGCAGCCCGGCGAATTGCTGGCCGCCCGAGGTGATGCCGAATTCGGCGCCCTGCTTGATCGAGTTGATGGTGTCGCCGCCGGCATTGGCGAGCCCGATGATCTTTGCCTTCGAGGCCTGCGCTTGCAGCAGGAACGACGAGAAGTCGCTGGTGTTCAGCGGATGGCTGACGCTGCCCAGCACCTTGCCGCCATTGGCGAGAACGACCGCGGTGGTGTCGCGTTCAAGCGCATGACCGAAGGCATAGTCGGCGGTGAGGAAGAACCAGGTGTCGCCGCCGGTCTTCACCAGCGCCTTGCCGGTGCCGTTGGCGAGCATCCAGGTGTCGTAGGTCCAGTGGATGGTGTCCGGCGAGCATTTCGGTCCGGTGAGATCGGAGCTTGCCGCGCCGGAGACCAGGAAGACCTTGTTCTTCTCGCGCGCCACTTCGTTGACGGCGAGCGCGACGCCGGAATTCGGCACGTCGACGATCATGTCGACATGGTCGACATCGAACCATTGCCGCGCCAGGTTCGAGCCGACGTCGGGCTTATTTTGCATGTCGCCCGTCACCATCTCGACCTTCATGCCGTGCGCCGCCGGATTGAAATCCTCGACCGCGAGCTTGGCGGCGGCAACCGATCCGGGGCCGCCGAGATCGGCATAAAGGCCCGACATGTCGCTCATCACGCCGATCTTGACGGCGAGATCTTCCGCTCGGGCCGCCGTGCCGATAAACACGGTTGCCGCGACCAACACCACTCCTGCAATTTTCATTTGATATCTCTCCTTGTATTTGTTTGATCTGGCCTCAGTTGCTGGTCAGCATCGGGCAATTGTCGTCCTTCAGCGGACGGAATGCTTCGTCGGCTGGAATTGTCGCCCTCAGCTTGTAGTCGTCGCCCGGATATTTCGATTCCTCCGGCGACTTCACCTCGAACAGATAGGCAGGATGGATCTTGCGGCCGTCGGCGCGAATGCTGCCCTTGCCGAAGACCGGATCGTCGGTCGGTATCTCTTTCATCTTGGCGACTTCGGCCTTGCCGTCGGCGGTGCTTTTAAGCGCGGCGATCGCCTTGAGATAATGCAGCGTCGCGGCATAGTCGCCGGCCTGATTCATGTTGGGATATTTACCCGGACGCTCGGCCTGCCAGCGTTTGCTCCAGGCGCGCGTCGAGTCGTTCATGTCCCAATAAAACGTCTCGGTGAGAACCAGGCCCTGCGCGACCTTGAGCCCGAGCGCTTCCACGTCGCCGATATAGAACAACAGCGCGGCAAAATGCTGCCCGCCGGCGGTGATGCCGAATTCGGAGCCTTGCTTGATCGCATTGATGGTGTCGCCGCCGGCATTGGCGAGCCCAATGATCTTGGCCTTCGACGCTTGCGCCTGCAGCAGGAACGACGAGAAATCCTGATTGTTGAGCGGATGGCTGACGCTGCCCAGCACCTTGGCGCCACTGCCGAGAACAACCGCGGTGGCGTCGCGCTCGAGCGCGTGGCCGAACGCATAATCGGCCGTGAGGAAGAACCAGCTGTCGCCGCCGGATTTCGCCAAAGCACCAGCGGTGCTGTGGGCAAGCATCCAGGTGTCGTAGGTCCAATGCACGGTATTGGGCGAGCATTTCGGCCCGGTGAGGTCGGAGATCGCGGCTCCGGACACCAGCAATACTTTGTTCTTCTCGCGCGCCACTTCGCTCACGGCGAGCGCGACGCCGGAATTCGGCACGTCGATGATCACGTCGACGTGATCGACGTCGAACCATTGCCGCGCGATGTTGGAGCCGATGTCGGGTTTGTTCTGATGGTCGGCGCTGACGATCTCGACTTTCATATCGTGCGCGGCGGGATTGAAATCATCGACCGCCATTTTCACGGCCGCGACGGAGCCGGCGCCGTTGTCATCGGCATAGAGGCTCGACATGTCGGTGAGCACGCCGATCTTTACCGTGGTGGTTTGGGCGTCGCGCCGCGCTTGCGATCAGCGTGGCGGCTGCGAATGCGATATAGGCTCCTAACCTCATTGCACACCTCCCTTTTCGCGCGGGCTTTTTTGCCCTTTGGTTCGGTATATCAAACTCCCAGATAGTCGTGCAGTTTATCCATATTGGCCTTTAGTTCAGGGGTCGAGAATTCGTCGACGATGCGGCCGTGTTCCATGACGTAGTGGCGGTCGGCAACCGCGGCGGCGAAATGGAAATTCTGCTCAACCAAAAGAACGGTAAAGCCCTGCGCCTTGAGCGTGCCGATCGTATGCCCGATCTGCTGGATAATGACAGGCGCCAGGCCTTCGGTCGGTTCGTCGAGCAATAAGCAGCCGGGCGCCGGTGCGCAGAATGCGTCCGATCGCGAGCATTTGCTGCTCGCCGCCGGACAATTTGGTGCCCTGACTGTTGAGCCGCTCGCGCAGATTGGGAAACAGCGTGAAGATGCGCTCGAGATCGAGACCGCCGGGACGCACTTGCGGCGGCAGCAGGAGATTCTCGCGCACGTCGAGGCTCGAGAAAATTCCGCGCTCCTCCGGACAGAACGCGATGCCGCAGCGCGCGATCACGTCGGATTGCAGGCCGATCGTTTCGCGGCCTTCGAAGCGCACCGAGCCGGTGCGCCGGCGGACGATGCCCATGATCGATTTCAGGGTTGTCGTCTTGCCGACGCCGTTTCGCCCGAGCAGCGTCACCACTTCGCCCGGCTGCACCTGAAACGTGACGCCATGCAGAATGTGCGACTCGCCGTACCAGCTCTCGAGATCTTTGACGGTGAGCATGGCGTCGGGCATGGCTAGGCGTGTCCTGTGCCGAGATAGGCTTCGCGCACGGCGGGGTTTTCCGACACTGTCCGATAGTCGCCTTCCGCCAGCACCTGGCCGCGCGTCAGCACGGTGATGCGGTCGCACAGATCGGCGACGACGCTGAGATTGTGTTCGACCATCAGCACGGTGCGCGTCAACGCGACCGACTTGATGAGATCGCTGATGCGCTTGATGTCTTCGTGGCCCATGCCCGCCATCGGCTCGTCGAGAAGGAGCATGGCCGGATCGAGCGCGAGCGTCGTTGCGATCTCGAGCGCCCGCTTGCGGCCGTAAGGCAGTTCGACCGCCATGACGTTGGCATAAGGGCGCTAGACCGACATCGGTGATGAGCGACAAAGCGCGCTCGTCGAGCGCATGCAGCACGCTCTTGGAGCGCCAGAAGTCGAACGAGCCGCCGCGTTTACGCTGCAGCGCGATGCGGACATTCTCGATGACGGTGAGATGCGGGAATACGGCCGAGATCTGAAACGAGCGCACCAAGACCAAGCTGCGCCACGTCCGCCGGCCTGAGCGCGGTGATATCGCGGCCGTCGAACATGATGCGGCCGCGCGTCGGGCTTAAGAATTTGGTCAACAGATTGAAGCAGGTGGTCTTGCCGGCGCCGTTCGGGCCGATCATGGCGTGGATGCAGCCGCGCGCGACGCGCAGGTTGACCCCACGCACCGCAACGAAACCGGCAAAATCCTTGGTCAGGTCTTCGGTTTCGAGGACCGTATCACCAGGCACAACAGATTTCCCCCACGGCGGACATTGTCCGCATGTTCCGCGCGCCCGTAAAGAGGAGGTATCCTACGTCTTTAGGCGCGACGATTGCCGCAGCCGCCCGCGGGAACGGATTAGGAGAAACCGTGCTACCGAAAAACGGGGGACCCGCCCGGTGGGGACGAGACCGGGCGGGTCTGAAAAATCGGCGCTGGCGTCGGGGGAGAAGCGCGCCGATGGCAGCTCAATCTCGCCACCGCACGTTGGTCGCCGCGAGCGCCGGAATGGTTCGATCGAGGAGAAGCTGATTTTCCAAGAATAGTTTGCGGTAACAACTTACCGTCGGCGTTCCCGTTTCGCGGAGGCGAAAGCGTTGAATTCCAATGGAATAAGCGGCGCGGCCTTAGCCTTACTGGCCGGGCTCGGCGGTCTCGACAACGCGGTCCTGCCGCATCCGGGCGACGATGCGGGCGAGTTCCTCTTTGGCGAGCGAGGTCATTGCGACCCTGAACGCGATAGAGCCCGCCGGGGGTCGGACCGTCGACCAAGGCGGCCTGATAGTTCTGCAGGAAATTCGTGATTTCGCCGGCGCTCGCCTGGCGGGCGAAGCGCACCATCGCAAAAGTGCCGTTCTTGCGCTCGGCGCCCTGCCCTTCGGCCAGCACCAAGCCTTGGGGCTTGGTGAAAATGTCGACGATCGCCACCGCCTGCAGCGCGATGGCGAGCATGGCGAACGACGCGGCCACCGCCATGGTGCGCGGCGACAGATTGGCGAAAAATCCGGTCAGCCAGCCGGCCACCGCGCCGGGCGCCCGCTTGCGCGCGGCCGTCGTCTCGGCATCGATCGCCGCCATCAGCCGGTCCGCCGCGCGCGGCGTCGGCGCGCCCAGCGTTTCGTTGAGGTGAATGGTTTCGACAAGCTCTTCGCGCACGAGATCGACGTGCCGCGCGAGTTCGGGATCCTTGCGCAACGCCTCTTCGACGCGCTGCCGGTCGCGGCGGCGCAGCGTGCCGGCGGCATACCACGGCAACAGCGCCTCGATATCCGTCGGTTCGTCGTTTTGGCGCGGATCGCGCGCCTGTTCGCTAAGCGTCATGGCCAACCTCGATCTATTCCTGCCATTCTGCAGAGCTCTCCCAGCTTCTTGCGCGCGTAAAACATGCGCGTCTTCACGGTGTTCTCCGGAATGCCGACGATCCGCGCCACCTCTTCCACGGATTTCTCGTGGTAGTAGACGAGATCGATGATCTCCCGGTGTTCCGGCGAAAGGCTTGCAAGGCACTTCCGCAATTTTTCGCCCTTATCCTGCTTGGTGACGGCGCGCTCAGGATCATCTGCAGCATCCTCGATCGATTCCGCCGTCTCCGCGTCGAGCCCGTCATCGCGCCGCTTGCGCAATAACGACAACGCCTTGAACCGTGCGATGGCGATGAGCCAGGTCGATACGGCGCTCCGGCCTTCGAAACGGCTGGCCTGACGCCACACGTCCAGGAACACATCGCCAATGACGTCTTCCGCCGCCATTTCGTCGCGCAACAGACGCAGCACAAAGCGGTAGATGCGCACATGGTGCCGCGCGAACAGCACCTGCATCGCAAGCCGGTCACCGCGTGCGATCCGCCCGATCAGCGCTTCGTCTGCCGGTGCTTGCATCGCCCTAGGGCCAACTCATGGAATTGGTCGCGGTTTGTGACACGGAGGTTCAATTGCCTGTGAGGAATTATGAGGCTGGGACATAGCGCCTGGAACTTGAGGAATTATTTTGTCTTCTCATAGACTTAGGCCATAGACCCTGCAATGGCCATGCCTCCAGGGAGCCAAATTGCCCCTGTTTGGCCCCATGATGCAAGCTCCCGGTAAGCTTCCGGTAAGGTCGGTCAAGCTTTGGACGCATGCTGGGCGCATGCTTTTGGCCACAAGCTTTTTCCTGAGCCTTTTCTCGCACACACCTTAGCCGGCTACCGGCGCGCCCCCGGCTGCGCATCGCCGAGCGGTTTTTCCTCAAGGAGAACGATCGACAGAAAAGCCAGGCCCAATGTAGCGGCCGCGGCAAGGAATACCGTTGCGAAGGTCTCGACCGATGCCGTGCCCAACAGATTATGGCCGAGACCATGGCCGAACGAATCCGGGCTGAGCGAACCCGGCGGCGCCCCGACCGGCGCTTTCGCCAGGATGATCGCACCGAATATGGCGATAAGGATCGTGGCAATGAGCGTGCGGGCGAAATTCATGGTGCCGAGCGCTGCGCCCAGATCGTGACTCGGCACGGTGTTTTGCAGCGCCACTTGGGTCAATGGCGCGGTCGGACCCCAACCGACACCGATCAGGAACAAGATGATCTCGAATTTCCGCGTCGTCATGCTGCCGGCGGAGAATGCGAGCACGACGACGGCGCCGATGCCGACGAGAAGACAGCACAGCGGCAAGATCTTGTAGCGCTGTACCCGGCCGAGAAGCTGGCTCGACAATCCCGCGCTGGTATTGAGCGTCACCATCAGGATCATCAGGCTTAAGCCTGCCGACGTCGGCGACCAGCCGAGCGCGCTTTGCAGATACATCGGCAGAAAGACAGTGAGGCTCACCATAGCGCCCCAGCCGAACGAGTGCGCCGCAATGGTGAGCCGCGCCGCGGCATCGGACAGAATACCGATGGGAATGAGCGGCTCGGCGGCAGTGAGAAGGCGCATGACAAATCCAATACCAAGAACGAACGCGCAGCCGAGCAGCGCCAAAACCGGCGACGACAGCCACGGATAGCGCACACCGCCGAGATTGAGCGCCAGCATGAAAGTCGAGCTCGCCGCCATCACCAGAAACGCGCCGGCGATGTCGAGCCGATGCGGCCGCTCAAGGCGCGGCAATCGCCGCAGCACCGTTAATGCGATGACGATCGCCAACACGCAGAGCGGAAAACTCCACAGAAAGATCACCGGCCAAGACAAATGCTCGGAGATAAAGCCGCCGAGCGCCGGCCCGCTGGCGCCCGCGGTTGTGAATGCGATCGAGAAATACATGTAGTACTTGCCGCGGTCTTTTGGCGCCGCGATATCGCCGAGCACCATGTTGGCGGTGACAGTCAGCCCACCGGCGCCGCAACCTTGCACGACGCGGCCGGCGATCAGCGTCAGCATATTGGGCGACGCGGCGCAGACGAGCGAGCCGGTCATGTAAACGAAAAGCCCGATCAGCATCGCCGAGCGGCGGCCGTGGATGTCGGCGAATTTGCCGTAGAGCGGCGTCAGTGCGGTCGAAGCGATGAGAAACGCCGTGATCAGCCAGGGCAGATTGTGCACTTCGCCGAGGCTCCGGCCGATGGTCGGCAGCGCGCTCGCCAGGATCGACTGATCGACCGAGCCGAGAAACACCGGCAGCATCATGCAGATGACGATCAGCCGTTTATCCCGATGCGTGATGTCCCGATGCGTGATGTCCCGATGCGTCAGCGGGCCGCTACCGGCGCCAATCGGCGATACCGCGGGCGCAACATCAGGCGCCTCGATGCGAGGGGCGCTGCCGGATTCGCCGATCGTGCCTTCGTTCGCCGCGGCGATTGCGTGGCGCTCGTCGTTCATGCGGTGCAACTTCCGCAGCGCTCTTTGTGGCGCGGCGCCCTCCCGGCTGAATTTCGGGCCAAGCCTTAGCCGCAGAAGCCATAACCGCAAATGCCGCCGCTGTCATTTACTGTTACGATGACGGACGGCAAAGCTGGGATGCAGTAAGCAGCATAGACGGCAACCGGCTTGGTGAGTCAGGGAGAGCGCCATGAAAAGACGCGAAGTGCTGAAGCTCGGTGCGCTTGCAGGTATCGCGCCGTTTTCATCGAGCTTGTTTTCGCCGAACTTTTGGCTTCGCCCGGCGCTGGCCCAATCGGACTATCCGAACAAGCCGGTCCGCATTGTGGTGGATTCAGCCGTGGGCAGCGCCAACGACGCGACGGCGAGAATCCTCGCCGACAAACTCGGCGAAATCTGGAACCAGCAGGTCATCATCCTCAATCAGCCCGGAGCGGGCGGCGCCATCTCGGCCCGCGTCGCCGCGCAATCGCCGCCCGATGGATTCACACTTTATATGCCGGCGACCTCGGTGTTCCTGGCACTGCCGGGCGGTCCGGGCGTAGCGCCGAACCTGCCGGTCGAACTGCCGCGCGACTTTGCCACCATCGGCTTTGTCTTGCAGCAACCGATCTTCATCGCCGCTTCGCCGAAGTCCGGCATCAATTCGATCGCCGATCTCATCGCCCGCGCCAAGGAGAAGCCGAATGAACTATCCTACGCTTCGAC
>CAVOHH010000002.1:0-304627 GCA_963695615.1 uncultured Alphaproteobacteria bacterium
GAATTAGGAAATAATAACAGCGGCCCTATAAGACCACTCTGTCTATCCGACAGTATGCGGGAACAAAGGGATAGAGCATGCAGAAAACAAAAATAGCGGCCGAAGAGTTGGCGGAAATGATTAGGGATGGCCTCGCCGAAGAAGGGCATGACGTCCAAGTGCACCCCGATCCTGAAACCGGCTGGGATGTGGCGGTCGTCTCCGCAAATGAGGCGGAGGACGCCAATCAAGAGCGGAAGCTATCGCGGCCGGGCTTCGCCAACGGTACGACTTGGAGACGTAACAATGAGAAATAGATCATTGCATCGAAGGCTGGTTGAATGGGCGTATGAAACCAAAGGCCGCAAGGGTATCAAGCCGTCGCGCCATCATAGGCGGCGTCGCTGGGATAAATCTGTTGGCGCTGCTCGGCTGCGCTACGACTGCTCCGGTGTCGCGGGAGATCGACCCGTCTTTCGCGCGTAAGGTTGTGGCTTACCCCACCCCGAGAGCCGCCGGGCACTATTATCATCGATCCAGGCAGCCACTTTCTGTATCTGGTGCAGGGCGGTGGACAGGCGATTCGCTACGGGGTGGGCGTTGGCGCGGAAGGTTTCGTCTGGTCCGGCCGAGCGACTGTTCACAACAAGCAGGAATGGCCCGACTGGTACCCGCCCGCGGAGATGCTGGCGCGGAAGCCCGAACTCAAAGAACACATGGTGCTATTGCAGAGCGGTCTTGGAATGCCAGGCGGTCCCGAAAACCCACTCGGCGCCCGCGCCATGTATCTGTGGCAGGGCAACAAGGATACGCTCTACCGCATCCACGGCACCAATGAGCCCTGGACCATCGGTACCAACGTTTCCTCAGGCTGCATCCGTCTGATTAACGACGACGTCACCGACCTTTATAACCGCACACCAGTCGGTACGAAAGTCATTGTCCTTGCAGCGGTTGCACCCGCGGCGATGCGATAAGGATCGACCTTTTGTGACGATTTCACGACTGAGGATTTGTGGGATAAAATTTCTTTCCCTTGTCCTGTGCTGAGCGATAATCGCAGGAGGCGGGGGCTGTCGCGACAGCGTGACCGCACTCCGCCAGCTTGGAAGCCAGTCGATGGCATTTGTTAACTCGGTTGGTCAGCGGATGGTCTGATCGCTTTGAAAGATCGGTGCGGTAGGGGCGCAGGTTGCGCCGCGTACGGCGCTGGAGTGGACGAGACGGGCTGGGCTGGCGGGGGTAGTTCGCATTTCTTCTCAGCGGCCGCGCGCCGTAAGACCTTTTCCTCGCCCACGGCGTTTTCGTAGTCGGTGCGATATGCCAGGTTTCCGATCAGGACCCCGCCGCCGCCTTCGCCCGCCCGATTCATGAGGTTCGCCAATTCCTGTTCCCGCGCGAGCAAAACCTTTAATCGCGCCGCAAGGCCATCGCAGTGATAAACGGAATAGTGACCGGGATCGACGATGAACGAACCTACTCCGTCGCTTGTCGAGCAGCCGGCGAGAAGACCGGCCACGAGGACGCAGACTGAAGCGATCGCCGCGCCCGGGAGATCGAATCGAGGTAACGTCTGCCGACCAGAGAACAGGGTCTGCAGGATCACAAATAAAATTCCGGCGTCGCCACATTCTTTACGGCCTACCGCTATCGCGCTGATGTGCGGTCTGTTGGACTGGAGTTCCCAGACCCGCCTCACCACATCTAGCAGGCTGCTGAAAAAGTCGTTTTGCGAGGCGACTCGACTGTGATTCCGTGCATATAACCAATACCTTTTGGTTGGGAGAAGCGATGCGCGGTGAAGATCAGCAATCGGAAAGCTTTTTCAGCTAAGTGCGTTTGGAGGCTCGTATTCCGGCGGATCATCCGTTGCGCGCGATCCGCGAACTCGTCGACGCGTGCCGGTGGTGTTCGATCCGCGCATTTCCGGCTCGCTGGTCGGGCATCTGGTCAGCGCCGCCAATGGCGGCGCCATCGCCCGCAAGACGAGTTTTCTGCGCGAGAAGCTCGGCGAGCGGATTTTGCCGAACGGCATCGACATCGTCGACGATCCGCGGCGCTTGCGCGGCCAGCGCTCACGCGTGTTCGACGCCGAGGGCGTCGCCACGCACAAGATCAAAATCGTCGAAGACGGCGTCTTGAAAACCTGGATCCTCGACAGCTCAACCGCGCGCGAGCTCGATCTGAAAACCACCGGCCATGCACAGCGCGGCGTGTCCTCGGTGCCCTATCCGAGCCCGAGCAATCTGCATCTGGAGCCCGGACTGAAAAGCCCGGAACAATTGATCGCCGAGATCAAGGACGGTTTCTACATCACCGACCTGATCGGCTCGGGCGTCAATATGGTGACCGGCGACTATAGCCGCGGCGCCTCCGGCTTCTGGATCGAGAACGGCGAGCGCACTTTTCCGGTGAGCGAAGTCACCATCGCCGGGCATTTGCTCGAGATGTTTGCCGGCTTGACGCCGGCGAACGACCTCGTGTTCCGTTACGGCACCAATGCCCCGACTTTGCGTGTGGAGGGCCTGACTGTTGCAGGCCACTGAGGTTGAACCGACGAACAACGAGAGCGGCGATTGGGCGCTTGAGGCCCGGCAGCTTGCCTCGGCCGTCCGCGACGCTGGCGCGCTGGCGCACTCGATGTTCGGCAGGCCGATCAAGACCTGGACCAAAGGGCCTACGCTGTCGCCGGTCAGCGAGGCCGATATCGCGGCCGACAATCTGTTGCGCGAGCGGCTGACCGCGCAAAATCCGGACATTGCCTGGCTGTCCGAGGAGAGCGTCGACGATCCGGCGCGGCTTGACGCCCGTCTGGTCTGGATCGTCGATCCGATCGACGGCACCCGCGCCTATATCGCGGGCCTGCCGGACTGGGCGGTGTCGGCGGCACTGGTCGAGAACGGCCGGCCGGTCGCTGGCCTGTCTCTATGCACCGGCGCTCGACGAATTCTTCACCGCGCGCGCCGGCGGCGGCGCGACGCTCAACGGCGCGCCGATCGCGGCCAGCGCCGGTACCGATGTTGAAAACGCCCGAATCGCCGGACCGCGAAAGCTCATGGAGCGGCTTGAAACCATCGCGCCGCCGTTTACCGTGATGCCGCGGGTGCGGTCGCTGGCGCTGCGGCTGACCCGCGTCGCGCAAGGCGTTTTCGACGCCGCCATTGCCGGCGGCAACAGCCACGACTGGGACCTTGCAGCAGCCGATCTTTTGGTGCACGAAGCAGGCGGTACACTGACACCCGTTGGGGGCGGGACAGTGACTTATAATCGTCCCGTGCCGCGGCACGGGATGCTCGTCGCGGCCGGCCGGGACAGGCACGCGGCGCTCATTAAACTCCTCGGGGATGGACGCCTGGCGTCATCATAGCATCGCGGATTGAGCGCGCGGATCAAACATCATGTCGGACACCCAGCCCGTAAAGCAGCTACTCCACCTCGTCCTCGGCGGCGAGCTCGACAGCGTGTCGAAGACCGAGTTCAAGGATCTCGACAAGCTCGACATCGTCGGCGTCTATCCGAACTATGCCACGGCCTACGCGGCCTGGAAGGCCAAGGCGCAAGGCACAGTCGACAACGCGCAGATGCGCTATTTCATCGTGCATCTGCATCGTCTGCTCGACGAGCCCGAAGCTCCAAAGACTTAAGACACCGGGGCGACGGGATGCGAGTATGGCGTCAGATCGCACGGCAGCGCTGGGCCAAGGTGACCATCGGCGTGGTCGCCGCGGAATATCTGCGCTTCGTCGGCAAGACCACGCGCTTCACGCTCGAGCCCGCCGACATCTATGCGCGCGGCGAAGCCGATATGCCGATCATTCTCGCGTTCTGGCACGGGCAGCATCTGCTGGCGCCGGCGGCGCGCCAATCCAACCATCGCGTCAACATGCTGGTGTCGCGCCATCACGACGGCGAGGTCAACGCCATCGCCGCGCGGCGGCTCGGCGTCGGCGCCATCCGCGGCTCCGGCAATCACGGCGGCAGCTTCGTGCACAAAGCCGGCGTCGCCGCCTTTCAGGCGATGGTGGACTCGCTCGCCGACGGCAGTTCGATCGCGATGTCGGCGGATGTGCCGAAAGTGGCGCGCGTCGTCGGGATGGGCATCATCAAGCTGGCGCAGGCGTCCGGCCGGCCGATCTATCCGAGCGCGATTGCCACCGAGCCGGCGCTACGTGCTCAACAATTGGGACCACACCACAATCAATCTGCCGTTCGGCCGCGGCGCCGGCGTGGCGGCAGAACCGATCACCGTTCCGCGTGACGCCGACGACGCCGCGCTCGAAGCGGCACGTCTTTTGCTCGAAGAACGGCTCAATGCGGCGACCCGCCGAGCCTATGAGATGGTCGATGGCGGCGCCTGACATGCGGCACGATTTAAGATCCGACGCAGTTCCCGGCGCTCCCCGCATTGCGTCCGATGCGTCATTACTTGAAGATGCAGCTTGAAAACGTGGCTTGAAAACGTGGCTTGAAAACGTGCTTGCCGACCGCGGCCTATTGATGCGTTGAAGAATAGTGCCGGGAGGAATGAGTTTGTCGAAACGTCTGCCGCTTGCGTTACGCCTTTATCAGTTTGCGTCGGTCGCCGGATCGCCGGTGGCGCCGCAAGTGCTGGCGCGGCGTCTCAAGCGCGGCAAGGAACATGCCGAGCGCCTGTCCGAACGGCGCGGCGAACCGAGCCTCGAGCGGCCGCCGGGACCGCTGATCTGGGTGCATGGCGCAAGCGTCGGCGAGATGCTGGCGGCTGTGCCGCTGATCGAGCGCCTGCGGGCGCAGGATTTCGCCGTGCTCGTCACCTCGGGCACCGTGACGTCGGCGGCGCTGGCCGAGCAGCGGCTGCCGGAGGGCGCGATCCATCAGTTCATTCCGCTCGACGCGCCGCGTTTCGTCGAGCGCTTCCTCGACGCACTGGAAACCCGGCCTGGCGCTGTTCGTCGAATCCGATCTGTGGCCCAATCTCATTTTGTCCTGCGCCGAACGCAGAATTCCGATGATCGTCATCAACGGCCGCTTGTCGGAGCGCTCGTTCGGCCGCTGGCAGCGCGTGCGCGGCGTGATCGGAGCGCTGCTGGGACGTTTCGATCTGTGCTTGACGCAATCCGCAGCCGACGCCGAGCGCTATGCCGAGCTCGGCGCGCCGCGCGTGACGTTCGACCGGCAATCTCAAGCTCGACGTGCCGCCGCCGTCGGTCGATGCAGCGCTGCTCAAGCGCATGCAGGAGATCATCGGACAGCGGCCGGTCATCGTCGCAGCCTCGACGCATCCCGGTGAGGAAATCGCCATCATCACCGCGCACCGGCGCTTGCGCGCGAGATTTCCGACGCTGTTGACGGTGATCGTGCCGCGGCATCCGGTGCGCGGCCAAAGCATCGCCGACATCGCCGAAGTCGCCGGCCAGCCGGTGGCGCTGCGCTCGCAGCGCGGGCAGCCGATGCCCGATATCGGCATCTATGTCGCCGACACATTGGGCGAACTCGGGCTGTTCTATCGCCTGGCGCCGATCGTGTTCATGGGCGGCTCGCTCGCCGAACATGGCGGACAGAACCCGATCGAGGCGATCCGGCTCGGCGCCGCCGTGCTGCATGGGCCGCATGTCTGGAACTTCGCCGAGATTTACGGAACGCTCGACGATGCCCGCGGCGCCGATCTGGTCATGGACGAAGAGGCCTTGACCGACCGGCTCGGCGCTTGGCTTGGCGATGCGGCGGCGCGCAAGACGGTCGCGGAAACCGCGGCGCGAACCGTCGCCAAACTTGGCGGCGGGCTGCAAAAGACGCTCGCCGCGCTCGATCCCTATCTGATGCAGCTTCGCTTGGAGCAGCCGGCGTCCTAAACTTCGACGAAGTCCGGCAATTCTGTTGTGATCGGGTCTTTAGGATAATCTCATGCGCGAGCCCGCGTTCTGGTGGCGGCCCGGCACCGGCGGCCTGCTGGCGCCAATTGCTGCGATCTACGGCGCCGTCGCGGCCGCGCGCATGAGCTGGCGCTGGCCGCACGGCTGGCGTCCCCGTGATCTGTCTCGGCAATCTCACTGTCGGCGGCTCCGGCAAGACGCCGGCGGCGCTCGCAGTGGCGCCACCTTCTGCATGCCGCGCATGAGCGGCCGTTCTTTCTCACCCGTGGCTATGGCGGCAGGCTTCGCCGGACCGCTCCGCGTCAATCCCGCTGTCCATCACTCCGCCGATGTCGGCGACGAGCCGCTGTTGCTGGCGCGGCTGGCGCCAACCATCGTCGCACGCGACCGGCGCGCCGGCGCGCAATTCGCGCAGTTCGCCGGCGCGAGCGTCATCGTGATGGACGACGGATTGCAAAATCCGGCGCTTGACGAAAAATCTCGCTATCGTTGTCGTCGATGGCCGCCGCGGCGTCGGCAATGGCCGTGTCATTCCGGCGGGCCCGCTGCGCGCGCCGCTCGGCACTCAGCTCGATCGGGCGCAGGCGCTGCTCATCGTCGGACCGGCGGAAGGCGCGGCCGCTATCATCAAACGCGCCGAAGCGCGCGGCATGACGATCTTCCATGCCCGCCTCGAGCCGGACCGCAACATCATCGCCGCCATTGGCAAGCGCAAAGTGCTGGCCTTCGCCGGCATCGGCAATCCGGACAAATTTTTCGCAACATTGACCGAAGCCGGCATCGCGGTCGCCGAACGTGTCGGCTTTGACGATCATCATCGCTTCACGGCGGGAGAGGCGAACGATCTCCTCGCGCGCGCGCGCGCTGCCAATCTGATGCTGGTCACCACCGAAAAGGATCTGATGCGGCTTGGCGGCGATGCTGCAACTCGCAGCACTTGCCGAGCATTCAAGTGCGTTGCCGGTGCGGCTTGTCGTCGATGAGTGGGATCAATTTCGGCAGATGGTGCTCGGGGCGGCGAAGCGCAGCTGAGCTACTTCCTATATCCGCGCACCCTGGCGCTGCAGCACGGCCTCGGGCGTCGCATAGGCTTCCTGAAGGTCGACGCTCCAATAGCGCAGTTCCTCGAGCGGGATCGGCACGCCGGTCACGGCGCAGCGCACGAAGGCACCTGGCCGGACGATGCGGAAATCGCCGTCGAGATATTTGATTTCGGCCTCGCCGGGCATCGGCTGCGGGCGGTCGGTACGGTTGAGCAAATATACCTCCGGCGGCTTAGGGCAATTCGGCGCGACAATTGGCGGCAATTCGAGGCATTGGACCGGGCCGCATGCCGGGCGAACCGGCCACCAAACCGCAACATAATCACTCTGCCATCAAGACGAAAGGCACTTTGCCGGGTGCCGCTCGGCCACGGCGGCCGGTGTGGTAGCAGATGTGATAGGATACGGCTGGGGCGTTTCTTTGACATTGCACGGTACCAAGCTTGGCACAGAATCTCGCAAGCGCGATTTTCAAGACGCTCCGCCTCGTTTGCGGCATCGCTCTTGCCATCTTTCTCGGTTGGGTGGACGCTTCGGCTGCCGCGCCGGAACATGTCGATATCCCCGACGGCGACCTGACGCTCCATGCCTCGCTCTACCGGCCCGACGGCGCGGGGCCGTTTCCGGCGGTCGTGGCGCTGCACGATTGCAGCGGCCTCGTCCACCACCGTCCCCTCACCGAGACGCGGCACTATGTCGAATGGGCGCGCCTCTTGGTGACGAACGGCTTCGTCGTGCTGTTTCCCGATTCCTTCGGCTCCCGCGGCATCGGCTCGCAGTGCCGGGAGCAGAACCGCAGGGTCCATGCCTCGCGCGAGCGCGTCGCCGATGCCAATGCCGCGCGGCGCTGGCTGCAGGCGCAAAGTTACGTGAAGCCCGACCGCGTCTCGCTGCTCGGCTGGTCGAACGGCGGCGTCGCCGCGTTGTGGACGGTGCGGCCGACCACCGTGCCGCATGACGGGGGCACCGATTTCCGCTCGGCGGTCACGCTCTATCCGAGCTGCCGCAAGCTGCGCGAGACCGCCTGGAGCGCGCGCGTTCCGACCCTCATCCTCATCGGGAGCGCCGACGATTGGACACCCGCATCGGTCTGTCAGCAGATGGTCGCCGGCGCCCACGATCGCACGGCGCGCGTCCAGATCGTCGTCTATCCGGGCGCGCCTCACGAATTCGACCGCGCCAATTATCCGATCCGGCTACGCACCGGCCTCGTCAATACCGCAGATCCATCGGGCCGCGCGCACAGCGGCACCAATCCCGCAGCCCGCGCCGACGCGCAAAAGCGCGTGCCGGAATGGCTCGCGCGTTAGCGCGCAATCGAGCGACGATCCTCGCCTTCTGAAACGAGAGACTAGGCCGTGCCGTGTACTCATAAAACCCGGCCCGAAGTTCGCTTCAATCCAAAAGCGATCGAATTGCCGCGCCGTAGCGAATTGACCCGATGTGCCACTTTCAACCCGAATGCGCCGCAGCAAACTAACGGCTTTTCGGCGAAGGCTCGTCAGCCAAATGACAGCAGCCTGGGGCTCGATGTGCTTACCGCGTTGAGCGGCGTTCGAGCTTCCTGGGCTGGCGAGAGGGAGCGGCTGGCGATTTCGCGAGATCGCGGGCGCAATCGAGAAACATCTCTGCAAGCGGGCTCACCATCCGGTTCTTGAGCGTGACGACACCGATCCGCCGGGGCGGCCCCGGCAATTCGATCGGCAGAACCGCAAGTGGCAGTTGCCGTCCGAAGCGGACCATCGAACTCGGAAGTGCGGTGACGAATGTTCCCGACGCTACGAGTTTTTCGTGGAGCGGAAGCGAAAATGTGGCAACACGCATACGCGGCGGTTTAAGGCCGGCTGCGCGAAATCCTTGCGCCAGATAGGCATCAACGGGCGTGCCGTGTGGCGGCAGAACCCAGGGCTCGTCCATGAGATCGGCGAGCGTGACATTGCGCCGTCGCACCCATTTGCTGTTCTGAGCCACCATCACGGCGAAGCGTTCCTCGAACAGGAACTCCGCCGCGGTGTCCTCTTCCAGGGATAACCCAGCCAGCGGGACAACTAAGAGCTCAACATGACGCTGGCGCAGGTCGCGGCTGAGCAGCAAGAACGGATCGGCCGACAGGACTTCGAAGCAGGCTTTTGGATATTGGCGCGACAGCTGGGCAATAACCGCCATCACGAACCCGGCTGCCAGAGGCTCGCTGCACCCCACCTTCAGCTCGCCGACGGTTGGATCGGCGAGGAACTCAAGCTCATTGACGCCCTGGCGCAGGTCATCGAAGGCGGCGATGCCCCACTTGATCACGGCCCGCCCGTAGCTCGTGGGCTCAACACCCTGCGGACTGCGATCAAATAACCGGAAACCGAGCGCATGCTCGAGTTCGGAGATCGCCTTCGAGACGACCGGTTGGGAGACCGCAAGCTCGATCGCGGCGCGCCCCATAGTGCCGGTTTTGGCCACGGTGAGAAAAATGTGCAGATCGCGCAGCCTAATCCGCCGCCCGATCCGGTCAGTCCACTCCACAGCAGCCTCCTAGATGAATGGCTATGACCACATCTCAACTTAGAATTACGTGACTATGAGGCTTTACGCTAGTGACGGTTGCGCGGCCGACCGAATAGCGCCGCTGCTTAGCGAATGGATAGGAGGCAAGCATGATGAGGAAACGGGAATTTTTCCTGGCTCTGGTGTCGACCCTCGCTGTCAACGCGGTGTTGCCCGCTGCCGCGCAGGAATATCCGTCGCGGCCAATTACGATCGTGGTCCCGTTCCCGGCCGGCGGTCCGACCGACGCGGTAGGACGCATCGTCGCCGAGCGGATGCGGACCTCGCTCGGACAATCGGTGATTATCGAGAACGTGGCTGGCGCCGGTGGCAGTGTCGGCATCGGCCGTGTCGCGCAGGCGGCGCCTGACGGATACACGATCGCGCTCGGCATCTGGAGCACGCAAGTGGTGAACGCCGCAATCTACCCGCTGTCCTACGATGTGGTGACCGACTTCGAGCCGATCGCCCTATTGGCAAACTCACCCCTGATGATCGCCGGAAAGAGGACCCTGCCGGCGAACGATCTGAAGGAACTGATCGCCTGGCTCAAGGCAAATTCAGACAAGACAACGCAAGGGACCGCTGGTGTCGGCACCCCGGATCATGTCGCCGGCGTGCTATTGCAGCAACTCACCGGTACCCGATACCAGTTTGTGCATTATCGCGGTTCCGCCCCGGCTATGCAGGACTTGGTGGGCGGTCAGATCGATACCTTGATTACCTCGCCAGTTCTTGCGCTGTCGCAGCTGCGCTCCGGTAGCATCAAGGTTTACGCGGTCACAACCGAGAGCCGTCTCCCGTCGGCGCCCGCCATTCCCACAACCGAGGAGGCTGGACTTAAGGGCCTCCAGCTCTCAGTCTGGCAGGGTTTGTTCGCCCCCAAGGGTACGCCGAAGGCCATCGTCGAGAAACTGAATGCGGCTGTCGTGGAGGCTCTGGCAGTGCCCGAGATACGCACACGCTTGGCTGATCTCGGGCTGGACCTTTTCCCGCGCGAGCAGGAGACTCCTGCGGTGCTCGGCGCGCTACAGAGGTCCGATATTGAGAAATGGTGGCCGATCATCAAGGCCGCCGGCATCAAAGCCGAATGAGTACGCGCATTCCCGTGTCATCGGGCGCAGCGGGCATGCCTGCTGCGTCCGAGCCAACTTCGCCGGACCATATCTTCGACTTGGGTTTTGCGTTCTGGAAATCCAAGGCGTTGCTAAGTGCGGTGGAGCTCGGCGTCTTCACGGCCCTGGGCGACGGGTCACTCGACCGCGAGACGCTGATAGAGCAGATCGGAATCCATCAACGTGGCGGCCGCGACTTTCTCGATGCTCTGGTGGCTCTCGACCTTCTCGATCGCGACGCGACCGGCCGCTACGCCAACCGACCCGACTGCGCGCTCTATCTCGATGCCCGCAAGCCGACCTATATCGGCGGCCAACTCGAGCGCCTCAATGGGCGCCTCTACGAAAGCTGGGGCCATCTGACCGACGCACTGCGGACCGGCCGCGGCCCGACCGCGCTCGCCAATCGCGGCTACGCGGCACTATATGCTGACGACGCGGCATTCGAGTTATTCCTTCGCGCAATGACCGGTTCGAGCCTGATGCCGGCGCGCGCTCTCGCCGAAAGATTTCCCTGGCATCGGCACTTGACCTTCGTAGACATCGGCACCGCGCAGGGCTGCGTGCCAGTAGAACTCGCCCGCGCCCACGCCCATCTCCGGGGTGGGGGTTTCGATCTACCGCAGGTCGAGCTAGCATTCCAGGACTACGTGAGCCGGAACGGTTTGTCGGACCGACTAACGTTCCATTCAGGCGACTTTCTCCGCGATGACCTGCCGCGGGCGGACGTCCTGATCATGGGACGGATTCTGCACAACTGGGATTTGCCTACGAAGCAGCTTCTGCTGCACAAGGCCACACAAGCTCTGCCATCCGGCGGGGCGCTCATCGTTTACGACAACATCATCGACGACGAACGACGGCATCGATCGCACAGCCTGCTGGCGAGCCTCAACATGTTGATCGATACCCCGGCGGGATTTGAATTCACTGAGCAGGAGTGCATCGGCTGGATGCGCGATGCGGGCTTGCACGACGTCCGCGCGGAGCGTCTGGATCGAATCAACACGGCGGCCATTGGCTTCAAATAATCTGTCGAACTGCGACTAGTCCAGGCCCTAGTCTAAAACAAATTGCCTTGGCCGGAGCTGCCGCGGCGCGCACGCGGCTTCACAGCCTCGCCGGCCGGCTTATCCGGCGATGCCGCACCGCCATCGGCGTGCGCGCCGACGCGGCCGTCGGAGAATTCGATCTCGATCGGCATGCCGGCGCCGACGGCCGAGGCGGTGTGCAGCGGCCGGCCGGCCGCATCGCGCACCAGCGTAAAACCGCGCGCGAGCACGCCGCGATAGGAAAATGCCGCCAGCAATTGCGCGCCGCGCTCCGCGCGCGCCTGCCGCACGGCGATGAGCTGGCGGACTGCGCGCCGCGCCCGCTCGCCGAACGCGTTGACGCGCTCGGCCTCGCGCGCGATGCGGGTGCGGTGGACGGCAATGTTCGCCGCCACGCCGGCGCGCAGCCGTAACGCCAATCCGGCATAGCGCTCGCGCCGGCGTTCGATATTGGTGCGCAGCAATTGCGGGCCAAGCCGGCCGCCGATGCGGGAGAACTCGACGCGATGGATCTGCGCATTGGCGTGCAGCGCCCGGCTCAGTCGCGACGCGGCGTGATCGAGCCGCTGCCGCGGCACCGCCAGCACTTCGTCGGCATCGGGCAGCGCACGCGCAGCCGAGCGCAATTCGCTCCACCGCGCTTCCTGACAGCGCCGCCAGGAGGCGAGCGTCCGGCGCGCATAGGAATCGACATTGAGCAGCAGATCGGCGCGCACCGGCACCGCCATTTCGGCGGCGGCGGTCGGCGTCGGCGCGCGTCGGTCGGAGGCGAAATCGATCAGCGTGATGTCGGTCTCGTGGCCGACCGCGGAAATCAGCGGAATGAAGCTTGCCGCCGCCGCCCGGACCACGATTTCCTCGTTGAACGACCACAGGTCTTCGAGCGAGCCGCCGCCGCGCGCGACGATGATGAGATCGGGCCGCCGCGGCAAACGTCCCGCCGCGCGCTCCGGCAGCGCGTTGAAGCCGTCGATGGCGGCGGCGACTTCGGCGGCCGAGCTTTCGCCCTGCACTTTCACCGGCCAGACCAGGACGTGACGCGGGAAGCGGTCGGCGAGCCGGTGCAGAATGTCGCGAATGACGGCGCCGGTCGGCGACGTCACGACGCCGATCACTTCGGGCAGGAACGGCAAGAGCTGCTTGCGCGCCTCGTCGAACAGGCCTTCGGCGGCGAGCTTCTTCTTGCGCTCTTCGAGCAGCGCCATCAGCGCGCCGACGCCGGCCGGCTCCAGCGTGTCGATGACGATCTGGTATTTCGAGGAGCCGGCGAAGGTGGTGAGCCGTGCCGGAGACGATGACGTCGAGGCCCTCTTCGGGCTTCACCCGCATGCGGGTGAACGTGGTCTTCCAGATCACCGCATTCGAGCACCGCCTTGTCGTCCTTGAGGCGGAAATAGACGTGGCCGGAGGGCGAGGCGCCGCGGAAGCCCGACACCTCGCCGCGCACCCGGACATAGCCATAGGCGTCCTCGACGGTCTTCTTCAGCGCCGCCGACAGCTCGGAGACGGACCATTCCGGAATATTGGCGAGCGGCGCGCCGGTTTCGGTGTCGATTTCTGCGGTGATTCTGCCCATCCGGCTATCGTATACGATTGGGCGGCCGAGCGGAAAACAGCCGTCCGGCACTGGAAAACGGCAAGCAGGCAGGATAAGCGGTTCCCTCCCCTTGTCCTTGCCGCCCCTGCCCGCTAACCCACAGCCGCAGCGGTTGGATCACGCAATGAACATCCTCATTCTCGGCTCCGGCGGCCGCGAACACGCGCTGGCCTGGAAGATCGCGGCGAGCCCGCTGACGGAGAAGCTCTATTGCGCGCCGGGCAATGCCGGCATCGCGCGCGAGGCCAAATGCGTCGCGCTCGATCTTGCCGATCATGCGGCGGTGATCGCCTTCTGCCGCACCAACCACATCGATTTCGTCGTCGTCGGACCGGAAGCGCCGCTCTGCGCCGGCATCGTCGACGATCTCGAAGCCGCCGGCATCAAGGCCTTCGGCCCGAGCAAGGCCGCGGCGCGGCTCGAAGGCTCCAAGGGCTTCACCAAGGACCTGTGCCGCGACAACGGCATCCCGACGGCGGCCTATGAACGCTTCACGGCGCAGTGAGCCGGCCAAGGCCTATCTGCGCGCGCACGGCGCGCCGATCGTGATCAAGGCCGACGGCCTTGCCGCCGGCAAAGGCGTGGTCGTGGCGCAAGACCTCGCCGAAGCCGAAGACGCCATCGACATGATGTTCGCCGGCGGTCTCGGCGAAGCCGGCGGCGAGATCGTGATCGAGGAATTCCTCGACGGCGAGGAAGCCTCCTTCTTCGCGCTGTGCGACGGCGAGACCGCCATCGCGCTCACCACCGCGCAGGATCACAAGCGCGCCTACGACGGCGACAAGGGACCGAATACCGGCGGCATGGGCGCCTATTCGCCGGCGCCGAATATCGACGACGCGATGGCTGCGCGCGTGATGCGCGAGATCGTCGAGCCGACATTGCGGGCGATGAAGGCCATGGGCTGCCCTTACAAGGGCGTGCTCTATGCCGGGCTGATGATCACCGCCGATGGACCGAAGCTCATCGAATACAATGCGCGCTTCGGCGATCCGGAGACGCAGGTGCTGATGCTGCGCCTGAAGTCGGATCTGGTGCCGGCGCTGTTGGCGTCGCGCGACGGCATGCTCAAATCCTTCGATCTGCGCTGGTACCGACGAGCCGGCGCTCACCGTGGTGATGGCGGCCAAGGGCTATCCCGGAGCCTACGCGCGCGGCACCGTGATCGAAGGCCTCGACGACGCGGGCGAAGTCGAAGGCGTGGAAATTTTTCATGCCGGCACCAAGGCCGAAGGCGGAAAAATTCTCGCCAATGGCGGCCGCGTGCTCAATGTCTCCGCCATCGGCAAGACCGTGCGCGAAGCGCAGGCGCGCGCCTATGAGGCCGTGTCGCCGCATCCGCTGGCCCGAAGGCTTTTGCCGCCACGACATCGGCTGGCGCGCGGTGGAACGGGAGAAGCAACGGGAGGAGCGCTGATGCCCGATCTCGCCGATCTCTATCCCGGCTACGCGTCGCGCTTCATCGACACGTCGGCGGGCAGGATTTTCGCCCGCGTCGGCGAGAGCGGCAAGCCGCCGCTTCTGCTGCTGCACGGCCATCCGCAGAGCAACGTGATGTGGCATCGCGTGGCGCCGCTTCTGGCGCCGCATTTCACTTTGGTGCTGGCGGATCTGCCCGGCTACGGCTGGTCGGCAGCGCCGGAGGCAAACGACGAGCACGCGCCCTATACCAAGCGCGCCATGGCGGCCGCCATGATCGAAGTCATGGACCAACTCGGCTTCGCCCGCTTTCGTCTCGCCGGCCATGATCGCGGCGGCCGCGTCGGTTACCGCCTCGCGCTCGATCATCCCGGCCGGCTCGAACAGCTCGCGGTGCTCGACATCGTGCCGACCTGGGACATGTGGCACCGCATGAGTGCGGCGCTGGCCTCACGCGCCTGGCACTGGATGTTCCTGGCGCTGCCCGCGCCGTTCCCGGAGACGCTGATCGGCCACGATCCGACGTTCTTCTTCGATGCGCGCGCGCGAGCCGGCGCCAACGCAAAGACCGTGTCGATTTTCGATCCCGCGCGCGCTGGCGCATTACCATGCCGCCTACGAGGACCCGCTGCACATCCACGCCATGTGCGAGGATTATCGCGCCGGCCGCACCACCGATCTCGCGCACGACGAGGCCGACCGCGCCGCCGGCAAGAAGATCGGCTGCCCGGTGCTCGCGCTCTGGGGCTCGGGCGGCCTGCCGGCAAATGCCGAGCTTGACCCGCTCGCCTGCTGGCGCGACTGGGCGCCGGATCTGCGCGGCTTTGCCGTCGACAGCGGGCATTATCTGCCGGAAGAAAATCCCACGGCGACCGCGCACGCGTTGTTGAAGTTCTTCGGCAGTTGACACTCCTTCGTCATTGCGAGCGGAGCGAAGCAATCCAGCTCGGTGCCGGGGGACTGGATTGCTTCGTCGCTTCGCTCCTCGCAATGACGAATCTCATGCTCTAGACTCCGGCGCGATGACGGTCAGCGATCGCCAGAACGCCTTTTCCGGTACGCGCGAAGTCACCGAGCGGCTGCGTTTCGACGTCGGCCGGCTCGAAGCCTATCTGCACGACAAGGTGCCGGGATTTGCCGGGCCGGTCGTGGTCAGCCAGTTCAAGGGCGGCCAGTCCAATCCGACCTATCTCGTCGAAACGCCGCTGCGGCGCTACGTGCTGCGGCGAAAGCCGCCCGGAAAATTATTGCCGTCGGCGCATGCCGTCGACCGCGAATTCCGCGTGATCAGCGCGCTCTACGCCCAGGGCTTTCCGGTGGCCGAGCCCGTGCTCTATTGCGCCGACGACAGCATCATCGGCACGGCTTTTTTCGTCATGGCCCATGTCGAGGGCCGCGTGTTCTGGGAGCCGCAGATGCCGGCGTCCGATCCGGCCGAGCGCGCGCGCGTCTACGACGCCATGAATGCGACACTGGCGCGGCTGCACACATTCGATCCGGCGGCCATCGGGCTTGCCGATTACGGCCGCGGCGAAAATTACGTGGCGCGGCAGGTCGAACGCTGGTCGAAGCAATATCGCGCCTCGGAAACGCAGCCGATCGAGGATATGGAGAGCCTGATCGCCTGGCTGCCGGCGCATTTGCCGCCGCGGCAACCGTCGCGGCTCGTGCACGGCGACTATCGGCTCGACAATATGATCCTTGCGCCGGGCGAACCGAAAATCGCCGCCGTGCTCGATTGGGAATTGTCCACGCTGGGCGATCCGCTCGCCGATTTCTCCTACCATTTGATGCAATGGCACATGCCGCATTCCGAAGCCGGAACGGGTTCGCTCGACGGCTTCGATCTCGCAGCACTCGGCATTCCTGCCCTGCAAGCTTATGTGGAGGCCTATGTGGCGCGTACCGGCGCTCGATCCGCGGCCGCATCTGCCGGTCTATTTCGCCTATAATTTCTTCCGCCTTGCCGCGATCATGCAAGGCATTGCCGGCCGCGTGCGCGACGGCACCGCGACAAGCACCTTCGCCGCGGCCAAGGCCGAATTGGTGCGGCCGCTTGCCGCCAAGGGCTGGGAATTTGCGCGCGAGGCAAAATCGTTGAGTTCGCCCGCATGAAAACCTTTGCTTTGGCGCTCGGCGGCGGCGGCGCGCGCGGGCTTGCCCATATTGCCGTGATCGAGGCGCTCGACGACATGGGCGTCAAACCGACCGCGATCGCCGGCACCTCCATCGGCGCGCTGATCGGCGCGTCTTATGCGGCGGGCATGAGCGGCAAGGACATCCGCCACCACGTCATCGCCTTCGCCCACGATTGGAGCAATACGCGCCGCCGCCTGATGACGACGCGCGCCGGCAATCTGGCGGATCTCTTCTCCGGGCGGCTGAGCCAAGCCACGCAAATGGATGCCGAAAAATTCTGCGAGCAATTCCTGCCCGGCCGCGTGCCCGGCGACTTTGCGTCGCTGGAAATTCCGCTCATCGCCATGACGACCGACCTGCATCGCAGGAGTGAAATGCCGATCACGTCGGGACCGCTGCGCCCGGCGCTCGCGGCATCGATCGCGATCCCCGGCCTGTTTCGCCCGGTCGTCATCGACGGCCGGGTCCTGATCGACGGCGGCACCACCAATCCGATGCCGTTCGACAAGCTCACCGGCCTCGCCGATCGCGTCATCGCCGTCGATGTTCATGGCATCCCCGAGGCGGACCGCGTCGACATCCCGAATTCATGGGAAGCGGTCTATGCCGCGGCGCTGGTCATGGGCGGCGCCATCATCGCGGCAAAGCTCGACCACGCCGCCGCCCGATCTCGTGATCCGGCCGAATGTCAGCATTTTCCGCACGCTCGGCTTCCTGCAGGCGAGCGCGATCATCCGCGCCGCCGAAGCGGTGAAGGACGAGATCAAGGAAAAACTCGGCGCGCTGCTCGTCTGACGTCATTGCGAGGAGCGAAGCGACGAAGCAATCCAGACACTGCGCCGCCGCACTGGATTGCTTCGCTTCGCTCGCAATGACGTCGCGCTAGCGCCGTTCCTTGAAAAAATCCTTGAGGAGCGCAGATGCCTCCGCCTCGCCCAGTCCGCCGTAGATCTCCGGCCGGTGATGGCAGGTGGGCGAGGCGAAGAACTGCACGCCATTGTCCACTGCGCCACCCTTGGGATCGGCGGCGCCATAATAGAGCCTGCGGATGCGGGCAAAGGACACGGCGCCGGCGCACATCGCGCAGGGTTCGAGCGTGACATAGAGGTCGCAGCCGTCGAGCCGCTCGGAGCCGAGGAAAGTTGCCGCGAGCCTAATGGCGAGAATTTCGGCATGCGCCGTCGGATCGCGGTGCGCCAGCGTGCGATTGCCGGCCCGGGCGACAATATTGCCGTCCGCAACGATCACGCAGCCGACCGGCACTTCGCCGCGCGCGCCGGCGGCGCGGGCTTCCTCAAGCGCCATATCCATGAAAGATGACATGAAAGATAAGTTGGTCAAATTAGTTGGTTCTCTCGGGCCCACTCTGCTATCAGCCGTCGCTGAAGGATCAAATATGGACGGCAATAGCGACCAGCACAAATCCGGCGAGCGCATCGCCAAGGTGATCGCCCGCGCCGGGCTCGCCTCGCGGCGCGAGGCCGAGGACTGGATCGCCGCCGGGCGGGTCGCCGTCAACGGCGAGGTGATCCGTTCCGCGGCGCGAAACGTAACCGACCGCGACCGCATCAGCGTCGATGGCGAGCCGTTGCCGGAACGCGAGCGCACGCGGCTCTTCCTCTATCACAAGCCGCGCGGGCTGATCACCACCCATGCCGATCCGCAAGGGCGGCCGACCATCTTTCAGAAACTGCCGAAAAACCTGCCGCGTCTGATCAGCGTCGGCCGGCTCGATTTCAATACCGAAGGCCTCTTGCTCCTCACCAATGACGGCGCGCTGGCGCGCCAGCTGGAACTGCCGGCAACCGGCTGGTTGCGGCGCTACCGCGTGCGCGCGCACGGCTCGGTCACGCAGGCCGAGCTCGACGCGCTGCGCGCAGGCATCACCATCAGCGGCATTCATTACGGCGCCATCGATGCCACGCTCGAGCGCATGCAGGGCTCGAATTTGTGGCTCACTTTTGCCATTCGCGAGGGCAAGAACCGCGAGGTGCGCACCGTTCTGTCGCATCTCGGCCTCGAAGTGACGCGGCTCATTCGCGTCTCGTTCGGCCCGTTTCAGCTCGCCGAGCTCGAAGAAGGCGCGGTCGAGGAAGTGCGTACCCGGGTGCTGCGCGAACAGCTCGGCGAGCGGCTGATCGCTGCGGCGGGCGCGGATTTCTCGGCGCCGGTGACTGTCCGCGAAGACCCTGAGGAAGAGAGGCCGCCGGCGACGCGCCGCGGCGAGCAGCCGCGCGTCACGTCGTGGTCGAAGAAGCCGGCCGCGGCGCCCGCCAACGAGAGACCCAAGTCGCCGCGCCGCGGCGACCGGCCGCGCGTCGCGTCGTGGTCGGAGAAGCCCGCCACGGGGGCCACAAACGAGAGACCCAAGCCGAAGCGAAGAAGTAAAGGCGCCGAGCACGCCTGGCGCGGACGCGACGAAGCGCAGCCGGCCAAGAAGCTGCACCGCAAATTTCGCGGCGGGCGCGGCGATGAAAGTCGCGCCAAGCCCGCAGGCCAAGATGCGCGCGGAATCGCTGACAGATCGCAAGGGCCGGCGCGTGCCCGTCGAGCGCTACGGCGAACCGCCCGCGCGGGACGCATCGCGCGATGAGCTTGCCAAACGCGGCCGTTCCGGTAAGGGCGGCGGCGGACGATCCAGCGGACGTCCCAACAAGCACGCTGGCGAACGCGCGCCCAAGCATTCCGGCCGCCGCCGCGCCCCGGATCGCGCAGGAGGCGCGCGGCCGCGTACTCCAAGAAGCGGCCGCTGATGCGCATCGTCGGCGGCAGGCTGCGCGGACGCACGCTCGCCGGCCCGAAATCGCAAAGGATCAGGCCCACTGCCGACCGGCTGCGCGAGTCGCTGTTCAATGTTCTGCTGCACGCCTATGGCGATCCGGTCACCGATGCCCGCGTGCTCGATCTCTTCGCCGGCACCGGCGCGCTCGGCATCGAGGCGCTGTCGCATGGCGCAATCTTCGCGCTGTTGGTCGATGACGGCGCCGAGGCGCGCGCGCTGCTGCGCGAAAACACCACGACGCTCGGGCTCGGCGGCGTGACCAAGATCTTTCGCCGCGACGCCACCAAGCTTGGCCCGGTGGCGCCGCTCGAACCGTTCTCGCTCGGCTTTCTCGATCCGCCCTATGGGCAAAAGCTTGCCGAGGCAGCGCTCACCTCGGCGCGCGCCGGCGGCTGGCTCACGCCCGATGCACTGATCGTTGTCGAGGAGGCAGCGAAATCCGCCTTCGCCGCGCCGGAGGGTTTTTCCGAACTCGAACGCCGCCGCTATGACGATACCGAGTTCGTGATCTTGCGGGCGCTCCCCTGAGCGTCATTGCGAATCCACGCTGATGCCCGCGGCGTGGACGACTTTGCCCCATCGCTCCACCTCGGCTGAGAGAAACGTCGCCAGATAAGGCCGGCGTGCGCCGCTCCGGCGTCGCGATCTCAAGGCCGAGCATCCTCGAGCCGCGCGCGGATCGGCCGGATCGTCGAGCGTATCGCTCATCGCCTTGTTGAGCTTCGCACGATCGGCTGCGGCGTCTCTGGGCGGCAGGAAGAACGCATTCCACACGCTCGCTTCGACGCCTGGCAGGCCCTGCTCGCCGGTCGTCGCCAGATCGGGAATGATCTTCACGCGATGCGCCGACATCACGGCGACGCCCTTGACCGTGCCCTGTTTTGCCAGGACCGCGCCGGTCTGAATGGTGGAGCACATGTAATCGATACGGCCGCCGATCAGATCCTGCTGCACCGGCGCTTCGCCGCGATAGGGCACGTGCGTGACGTCGACGCCCATCGCCATATTGAGCAGCACGCAAGGCAGATGCGTGCCGGAGCCGACGCCGGCCGAGCCGAATTGCATCTTGCTTTGATTGGCTTTCACATAGGCGATGAAGTCCTGCAGGTTCGCCGCCGGCAGATCCTTGCGCGCGATCAGAATGCGCGGCGATTCCGTCGCGAGCCCGACCGGCGTGAAATCGGTCAGCGAGTTGTAGAGCGGCGTCTTGTAGAGCGATTGGTTATAGGCGTGCGTGCCGCTATTGCCGATCAGCATGGTGTAGCCGTCGGGATCGGCCTTGGCGACGCGCGCGCTGCCGGCCATGCCGGCGGCGGCGCCGATATTCTCGACGACGATCGGCTGGCCGAGCAGTTCGCCCATGCGCTGCGCCTGAATGCGCGCCTGAGATCGACGCCGCCGCCGGCCGCAAACGGCACGATCAGCGTAATCGGCGCGGCTCGGCCAATCGTCGGCATCGGCTCGACGCGGCGACGAGCGCTAAGGCGGCGACGAACAACAAACGCATCATCGCTCTCATCCTTTCAACGCCTTCCAAACAGCCGCTCGATGTCGGTGAGTTTAAGTTCCACATAAGTCGGACGGCCGTGATTGCACTGGCCGGAATTGGGCGTGCCTTCCATTTCGCGAAGAAGCGCGTTCATCTCCTCCGGCTTGAGGCGCCGCCCGGCGCGCACCGAGCCGTGGCAGGCCATCGAGGAGGCGACCTGCATCAGGCGGCGCTCGAGCGGCAGGGTCTCGTCCCATTCGCTGATATGCTCGGCGAGATCGCGCACCAGGCCCGCGCCGTCGATCTCGCCGAGCAGCGACGGCGTCTCGCGCAGCGCCACCGCGCCGGGGCCGAAGGCTTCGAGCACGAGACCGAAGCGCGCGAGCTCTTCGGCGCGCGACGACAAGCCGTTCGACATCGGCCTCGTCGAGTTCGACGATTTCCGGAATGAGCAGGATCTGGCGCGGCACGCCATGCTTGGATCGAGCGCGGCCTTGAGCCGCTCATAGACGATGCGCTCGTGCGCGGCGTGCTGATCGACGATGACCAGGCCGTCGCGCGTCTGCGCCACGATATAGGTCTCGTGGACCTGCGCGCGCGCGGCGCCGAGCGGGTGATCGAGCAGTTCGGCGGCGAGCGCGGAGCTCGGCGGCCTCGGCAAAGCCTGCAGCGCAAATCGGCAGCGGGTCCGCCGACGTCGAAAGCCGCCTGCGCGGCTTCGGCAAAGCCGCCGCCGCGCAGCGGCGCAAACGGCCGCCGCGCATCGCCCGGCCGCGCCGGCGAACGCCGCCAGTCCCAGCCGCGCTGCGGCGCGACCGCGGGCCGGAACGCCGCGATGGTCGCCGAACCGCCGGTGGTCGCCGCGCGCGTGCCTTCGCGCGCCAGCGCGGCCTTGAGCGCACTGCACGATCAGCGCGCGGACCAGGCCGGCATTGCGAAAGCGCACTTCGGCCTTGGCCGGATGCACATTGACATCGACCTCGGGCGCCGGCAGCGTGACGAACAACGCGAGCAGCGGATGCCGGTCGCGCGGCAGATAATCGGCATAGGCGCCGCGCACCGCGCCGAGCAGAAGCTTGTCGCGCACCGGGCGGCCGTTGACGAAGAGATATTGGCCGAGCGCATTGGCGCGGGTGAGCGTCGGCAGCGCGGCAAAACCTTCGATGACGACGCCGTCGCGTTCGGCCGCGATCTCGACGGCATTGGCGCGGAAATCGGCGCCGAGCACGTCGCCGAGCCGCGCCAGCCGGCCGGTCGCGCCGGGCAAGGTCGCAGCAAAAGTCACCGGCGCGCGCTCCTCGCCGGCGAGCGTGAAGGCGACATCCGGCCGGCTCATGGCGAGCCGGCGCACCACTTCGCGCACCGCCTCGGCCTCGGTGCGGTCGAGCTTGAGGAATTTGAGCCGCGCCGGCGTCGCGTAAAACAGGTCGCGCACCTCGACGCGGGTGCCCTCGCCGAGCGCCGCCGGCTTCACCTCGGATTTCACGCCGGCATCGACCTCGATCGCCCAGGCATGCGGCTCGTCGGCGTGGCGCGTCGTGATCGACAGCCGCGCCACCGCGCCGATCGAGGGCAAGGCCTCGCCGCGGAAGCCGAGCGTGCGGATCGAGACCAGATCGTCATCGGCGAGCTTCGAGGTGGCATGGCGCTCGACCGCGAGCGCCAGATCGGCCCGCGTCATGCCGTCGCCGTCGTCGCTGATGCGGATGAGGCGGCGGCCGCCGCCGTCGGTGAGCACGTCGATGCGGCGCGCGCCGGCATCGAGCGCGTTTTCCACAAGCTCCTTGACCACGCTCGCCGGGCGCTCGACGACTTCGCCGGCGGCGATGCGGTTGACGGTGGCTTCGGAAAGCTGGCGGATCGGCATGGTAATGGGCTGATGACCGGCTTGATGACTGGCTTGGGCCGCGATTCGACCCAACCGTAGCCGGGATTGAGTGCGGGCGAAATCCGGGGCAGATATCGCCAAGAGCGTGTTGAAAAGTGCGGCCTGTTGAGGAGTAAGGAATGATCCGATTTCTGCCCGGCGCGATCCTCGCCGTTTTCGGCGTCATGGCCTACGTCATCGGCTGCGTGCTTTACCTCGCCTACCGCCGGGAACGCGACCCCGCGCGCAAGAACAAACCGCTGATGATCTACGGGATCGCGATGATCGTCCTCGGCATTATCGCGTTCGGCGGCGGCCTCTACGCGCTCGAAATCAACGAGATTCTCGCGCTCAACCACTGAGCCGTGTCGATAACGCCAAGCTACGCGTCAATCGAACGCCGGCTTCCCGCCGCGCAGCCGCTTGATGCCGGCGCGGCGCTTCTTGCCTTCGATGCGGCGCTCGCGCGAGGCCTTGGTCGGCCTGGTCGGCCGCCGCTTGATCGGCGCCACCGCCGCCTGGCGGATCAGATCGATCAGGCGCTCGCAGCGCATCCTCGCGATTGCGCCCCTGGGTGCGGTGGCGCTGCGCGATGATGACCAGAACGCCGTCCCGCGTCAGCCGCGAGCCGGCGAGCCGCTCCAGCCGGGCGCGCACGTCGGGCGGCAGCGACGGCGAATGCCGCACGTCGAAGCGAAGCTGCACCGCGGTCGAGAGCTTGTTGACGTTCTGCCCGCCCGGCCCGGAGGCGCGCACGAATTGCTCGTCGATCTCGCGCTCGTCGATGGCGATCTTGGCGGTGACCGGAATCATGGCCGCAGCGTAGCACTCCCTCCACCCTTGCGGGGGAAGGCGAAGAGCTCTTCAGTTCGCCGTCGGCGTCGTCGAGGCGACGCCCTGCGGCTTGCCGACCACGGTGACGAGGAGGCCGTTGTCGAGCAGGCGCTTGGCCACGCGCTTGGCGTCGTCGAGCGTCACCGCGCCGATCATCTCCGGCCGCCTGGTGAAATAGTCGGTGTCGAGATCGTCGAGCTGCAACTGCACCAGAAGCGACGGCGATCTTGCTCGACGTGTCGAGATTGAGCGCGAACGAGCTGTTGAGATAGTTCTTCGCCTCGGTGAGCTCCGCTTCCGTCGGGCCGCTTTCGGCAAAACGGTGGATTTCCTTTTGCACGAGATCGACCGTTTCGTTGGTGCGGTCGGCGCGGGTCGCGGTGCCGCCGATCAGCACGGCGGAATGATCGAGCCAGACCAGGCTGTCGGAGATCGAATAGACCAGGCCGCGCTTCTCGCGCACTTCCTGATAGAGGCGCGAGTCCGACGAGCCGCCGCCGAGAATGTGATTGATGAGATAGGCGGCCATGAAATCGGGATCCTTGCGCGCGATGCCGGGACCGCCGAAATCGACCACCGTCTGCGGCACGTCGAGCGAGACATCGATGCGGCGGCCGAGCCCCTGCGGCGTGGCGTTCTCGATCGGCACCAGATCCGGCTTTTCCGGCAGCGCGCCGAACACGCGATCGAGGAGCGGCTTCAAGGTCTCGGCGTCGATGTCGCCGACGACGGCGACTTTCAGATTCGCCCGCGCCAGCACCTTATGCGCATAGGTTTTGAGATCGTCGACGGTGACGGCCTGCAACGATTCCTGCGTGCCGTTGACCGGCCGGCCATAGGGATGGCCCTCGAACGCGGTCTGCCACCAGCGCTGGCTGGCGATATCGCCCGGGCTCGTCGTCTGCCGCCGCAAGATCGACAGCAGCTGGGCGCGATTGATCTCGACATCGGACGGCGTCGAAACGCGGCGCGGTCAAAGCCAGCCGCAGCAGATCGAAGGCCTCGTCGCGATTTTCCGTCAAGCGTGCGCAGCGCGCCGCGGACGCTGTCGCGCTCGGCGCTGAAGCTCATCTCGATGGCTTTGCGCTCGAGACGATCGGCGAACGCCTTGGAATCGAGATCGCCGGCGCCTTCGTCGAGCAGAGACGCGACGAAGCTGGCGGTGCCGGCCTTGCCGGGCGGGTCCTGAACGGCGCCGCCGGCGAAAGCGAAGTCGACCGCGATCATCGGCACCGCCGGCTCGTGAACCAGCCACGCCACGATGCCGCCGGGGCTGACCACGCGTTCGATCGTGGTCGCGCCGGCGGGCGCGGCGAAGGCCGCGAGCGCCAGCGGCACCACCACATGCCGTCACGACACGCCGCAGAAGCGACGGATCGGGACGAAGCAGGCGCAAAAACATTCACGAGTGGCTCTCCTCGGGCTGCAGGCTTTTGACGAGATAGCCCGTCACCGACTGGCGGCGGTCGAGCCACGTGCGGGCGGCTTGTTGAATGGCGTCGGCGGTCACCGCGCGGATGCGGTCGGGCCAGGTGCGGACCATGTCGACGGTCTGGCCGGTCGCCAGCGCCGAGCCGTACCAGCGCGCCAAGGTCGCCTGATTGTCCTGGGCGTAGACCGCGTCCGCGATCAGCCGGTTCTTGGCGCGATCGAGTTCGTCGGCGGTGACGCCGTGCGCGATGACGTCGTTGAGGACGGCATCGATGCCCTGCTCGACCTCGTGCAAGCGTCACGCCGGGCTTCGGCGCGGCGTAAGACGCCGAGCTTGGCGTAGTCGAGCGCGGTGCCGGAATAGAAGGCGCCGGCGGTGAGCGCCATGCCTTTGTCGACGACCAAGGTCCGATAGAGCCGGCTATTCGCGCCGCTGCCGAGCACATGGGCGAGAACGTCGAGCGCCTCGCTCTCGCCGGGCTTGGCGGTGGTCTCCGACGGCGCGAGATATTCGCGGCTGACGCTCGGCTGCTCGACCCGCGGATCGGCAAGCGTGACGGTGCGCGGCGCCTCCTGCACCGGCTCGGTCGGCCGCTGCCGCGGCTCGATCTCGGTGCGGACGGCGACCTTGCCGTAGGTCTCCTCGGCGTCGGCCTTGACCTCTTCGGGCGTGACGTCGCCGGCGACAATGACGATGGCGTTGTTCGGCGTATAGAAGCGCTTGTAGAACGCCAGCGCGTCGTCGCGGGTGAGCTTTTCGATTTCGTGCCGCCAGCCGATCACCGGCCGGCCGTAGGGATGATTGAGGTAGAGCGCGGCATCGACCTGTTCGCTCAAGCGCGCGTTCGGATTGTTGGCGACGCGCATGTTCTGCTCTTCGAGCACGACATTGAGCTCGGGCTTCACCACGTCGTCGGTGAGCACCAGATTGGTGATGCGGTCGGCCTCGAGCGCCATCATCTCCTTGAGGTGCTCGCGCGGAACGCGCTGGAAGAAGCCGGTATAGTCGCTGGTGGTGAAGGCGTTCTCCTGGCCGCCGATCGCGGCGACGTCCTGCGAGAACGCGGCGCCGGGATGCTTCTCGGTGCCCTTGAACATCAGATGTTCGAGGAAATGCGCGAGACCGGATTTGCCCGGCGTCTCGTCGGCGGCGCCGACTTTGTACCAGATCATATGCGTGACGACCGGCGCGCGATGATCGGGAACCACGACGACTTCCAGGCCGTTGGCGAGCTTGAAGTCGGTCACCTCGGGGCCGGCCGCGGCACGCGCCGCGCCGGCCAGAGCCGCGAGCGCGGCAACGAGCATCAGAATTTTCGACAAAAGTCCCTCCGCGAGTCTTCCTCCCGCAAGCAAGTCTCCGGCTTCACGCGAGCAAGACGCGTGCCGAGATGCGTTCAACGTTACGCTTAGATCGAAGACCCCTCACCGCTCAGACGGGGCGCGTTGCGAGCCGAAGATCGCTTCCGCGCTCGGATATTGTCATTCGAGCATGATCTTCCGACTCTTGCCGCCGAAGCAACCGGCAGCCGGCATTTTCGGGATCATGCCTATCGCGTCGGCTCCATGCGCTCGCCCAGCGTCTTCGGCACGTAGGCCTTGTGCTCCGGCGCGAGACCATAGGGCTGATCCGGCGACGGCGTCTGATAGCCCGGCGGCGGATCGGTCAGGCTCGAGCGCGGCGGCTCGCCGGTAAACGTGCGCGTATTGTTCCTTCTTGATGAAGTCGAAGCTGAAGAGGCTCTTCTTCGGCTGCGTTCACCGGCTCGCTTTGCTCCGGCATGCCGGGGGCGGAGACAGTCCGCGGATCCCTGGCTCGACGCGATTGAGTTCGTCGGGACGCAGCGCCCGATCGGCTTCGGCGGCGGCGTCGTATTGACGGATGACCGGCTTGTCGTCGTTCTTGTTCGCCTTGCGCTTTATGACGTCGGGATCCTTGGGCCAGTTCGCGGCGGGCACCGCATTCGACGATACCGGCGGCGGCAGATTGCGGCTCGGCGGCACCACGAGCGGCGAGCGCTCGCTGTAATTGATTTCGTATTCGGTGGAGCCGGGATTCTTGAGCCCGAGCGTCCGCATGAACTTGTCGGTGAACGACTCGTCGGCGCTTGTCGTCGTCGCCGGCGCGGGCAGCGGACATGTTGGCGCAAACAACAAGCGCCACGAACAGCAGCGCCAAGGGGCGATCGACTGGCGACGCAAATTTCATCCGGCGCGCCATCCGATCCTGCGGCATGCTCTCACCCCGAACTGCCTGCATCGAACTCACCGATGCACCCTGCCGACACGTGCACGCCTGCCGACACAGCCAAGGCCAAGCTTGGCGACTACGCCTCGCGGCCCATTAACGCTTTTGCGGGAAATCCCCGCCTTAAACCCAGCCCGGCTATGGGTTTTATATACGCGATCAGGGCGCTTTTACGGCACCCCGGCCAGCTAAGGATTCATACAGAAGTCCCACGACCCCGGCAACAATGGCCACATCCGCGAGGTTGAAGACGTACCAGCGAAAGGTAAAGCTCGCCGTATCAATATGGAACAGCACGAAATCCATGACTCCCGGCCAATGCAGCCGGTCGATGGCATTGCCGACGGCGCCGCCGATGATCAGGCCCAAGGGCTGCGGCAGTGAGCCGCGTCTGCGCCCGCGTCAGCCAGGCCCAAAGAAAGACGACCGCCACGACCTTGAACGCGAACAGGCCCCATACGCCTGCGGTACTCTGCTGCGGGAACAGGCCGTAGCTGATGCCGGTATTCCAGGTCAGCACGAGGTCGATGAAGGGCCCGAGCGCAATGGCCGAGGATTCGCCGAGATGCACGGCGAGCAACAGCCAAAACTTCAAGGCCTGATCGGCGGCGCAGGTGAGCGCCGCCACAAGGAGCGCGAAGGCGCTAAAGCGTCCCCACACATAGGAACCGTTCGCGTCAGTCTGCGCCGCATCTGACAAAGACATTCTCCTGGATCTCGCTTGTTCCGGCTGCCTACTCGGCGGCTTTGCGCATGGCTTCCCATTCGCGCAGCGCCTGCGCGTCGCGCGGCGTGACGTCGGGAAATTGCGGATCCTCGCCCACCGCGGGCGAGATTTTCCAGGACCGCGCGCATTTCTTGCCTTGCGCCAGTTCCGGAACGACGGCGACGCCGGCGACATCCGGCAGCCGGAACGCGTCCGCGGGCCCCTCGCCTTCCACCAGCGCCGCGCCCGAGGTGATGCAGACTTCGGCGAGATCGACATCGACGACGGCGGCAAACAGTTCCGGATCGGCGATGTGGATGAGCGGATGCGCTTCGAGCGACGAACCGATGCGCTTGCCGGCGCGTTCGAGTTCCAGCGCGCCGGTGACGACGCGGCGCACATTGCGCACCTTGCGCCATTTCTCGGCGAGCGCCTCGTCGCGCCAGGCCGCCGGCACTGGTCGGAAACGGCTTCGAGATGAACGAAGACTGCGTCGGGATAGCGTGCCAGCCAAGCCTCCTCGGCGGTGAAGCACAGCATCGGCGCAAGCCAAGCTCACGGTGGCGCGGAACAAATGATCGAGCACGGTGAGGCAGGCTTTGCGCGTCGTCGAGGAATAAGGATCGCAATAGAGCGCGTCTTTGCGGATATCGAAATAGAATGCCGACAGATCGACCGTCATGAACGCGTTGAGCGCGGCGAAGATGCGCTTGTAGTCGAAATCCGCATAGGCTTGGCGAATCGAGCGGATCGAGCTCGGCAAGCCGATGCAGCATCAGCCGCTCGAGCTCCGGCATGCGCTCGGGCGTGACGCGCTCGTTGTCGTGGAAATGCGCCAGATTGCCGAGCATCCAGCGCAGCGTGTTGCGGAGCTTGCGATAGGTGTCGACCGTGGTCTTCAGGATTTCCGGACCGATGCGCAGATCGTCGGCATAATCGGCGGCGCAGACCCACATGCGCAGAATATCGGCGCCGGATTGCTTGATGACGTCCTGCGGCGCGGTGACGTTGCCGAGCGACTTCGACATTTTGCGCCCGTCCTCGTCGAGCACGAAGCCGTGGGTGAGCACGATGTCGAACGGCGCGCGGCCGCGGGTGCCGCAGCTTTCGAGCAGCGAGGACTGAAACCAGCCGCGATGCTGGTCGGAGCCTTCGAGATACATCACCGCTTCGTCGCCGCCGTCGGCCTTGCGCTTGATGTGGGCGAGCGCCGGAAAGTGCCGCGCGTCTTCGAGCACGAAAGCATGCGTCGAGCCGGAATCGAACCAGACGTCGAGAATGTCGTCGACCTTCTGCCAGCCGTCATTGCCGAGCTTGCCGAGGAAGCGCTCGCGCGCGCCCGGTGCATACCAGGCGTCGGCGCCCTCCTGCTCGAACGCTTCGACGATGCGCAGATTGACGTCCGGGTCGTCGAGGATATCGACCGAACCGTCCGGCTTTTCCTTGATGAACACCGTGATCGGCACGCCCCAGGCGCGCTGGCGCGAGATCACCCAATCCGGGCGGCTCTCGATCATGCCGTTGATGCGGTTCTCGCCCGCCGCCGGCACCCAGCGCGTCGCCTTGATCGCGTCGAGCGCGCGATGGCGCAGCGTGTCGTCGTGCTTGTCGATGTCCTTATCCATCGCAATGAACCATTGCGGCGTATTGCGAAAGATCACCGGCTTCTTCGAGCGCCAGGAATGCGGATATTGGTGCTTGAGGCGGCGCGCGCGCGAGCAGCATGCCGGCATCGATCAAAGCCTTGATCACCGCCTCGTTGGCGTCGCCCTTCTCGCCCTTTTCGGTGAGCACACGCTTGCCGGCGAAGCCGGGCGCCTGATCGGTGAAGCGGCCGTCGGCATCGACGGTGTAGGGAATATGCGTGTTGATGTTTTGCGCGGCGAGCTTTGCCGCATTCGCCGTCCAGACATCGAAGTCCTCGCGGCCGTGTCCGGGCGCGGTGTGCACGAAGCCGGTGCCGGTATCGTCGGTGACATGATCGCCGGCAAGAAGCGGCACCTTGAAGCCGTAGCCTTCGTTGAATGTCTGTTAGCGGATGCGCACAAACGATCTTCGCCAAATCGTCGGCTATCGACCTTTCTCAATCTCTTGTAAGCCGTCACGCGCGCCTGACGCAGCACGTCGAGCGCGAGCTTGTCGGCGAGAACGAGCAAGTCGCCGTTCTTCGCCCAATTATCCAACGGCGCATCGGTGACCTGATAAAGTCCATATTCAATGCGTGGCGAATAGCTGATCGCGCGGTTGCCCGGGATCGTCCAAGGCGTGGTCGTCCAAATAACGATTGAAGCCGCAGCCAGTTGTCGGTTCTCGGCAGAGTTACTTCCCGCGGAAATCGACGATCGGAAACTTCACCCACACCGTATCCGACGTGTAGTCCTCGTATTCCACCTCGGCCTCGGCGAGCGCGGTCTTCTCGACCACCGACCACATCACCGGCTTACTGCCGCGATAGAGCGTGCCGTTGGCGGCGAACTTCATCAGTTCGCGCGCGATCTGCGCTTCGGCGGCGAAGTCCATGGTCGTGTAGGGATGCGCCCAGTCGCCGACCACGCCGAGCCGGATGAATTCGGCGCGCTGCACGTCGATCCAGTGCTGCGGCGAATTGGCGGCATTCCTTGCGGAATTCCACCAAGGCCGCCGGGTTCGAGAAATCCGGCTTGGCCTTGCCCTTGGCGCGGTAATTCTCCTCCTCGATCTTCCATTCGATCGGCAGGCCGTGGCAGTCCCAGCCCGGCACGTAGTTCGAATCGAAGCCGAGCATCTGCTGGCTCCTCGTCACCACGTCCTTGAGGATCTTGTTGAGCGCGTGCCCGATATGGATGTTGCCGTTGGCGTAAGGCGGCCCGTCGTGGAGGACAAAGCGCGGCCGGCCCTTGCCCGCGGCGCGCAGCGCCTCGTAGAGGCCAAGCTTCTGCCACCGCGCCAAAATCTCCGGCTCCTTCTGCGGCAAACCGGCGCGCATCGGGAAATCGGTCTTGGGCAGGAATAGCGTCTCGGAATAGTCGCGCGCTTTGGCGCTCGTGTCGGTCATGCGGGCCTTCTAACAAGCCGGTTGCGGTGCGGAAAGGGTCTATGGACCCTGTCCCCAAGCCCGATGCCGGGGAACTGGACCCTCCGACCCGGCGTTAACTCAAGGAAATGGTGTAACGGGGTCAGTCGCGGGGCGACGGAGGGTTTTGTGGAATATATCCGGGCCAAACGCGAAGTGCGCCACGCCCTCGTGATCGCCGATCCGCTGCCGGTCGATAGCGTCCACAAGGTGTGGGCGTCGGTCGGCCAGGCGGCGACTATCGGCATATTCCTGCTTTTGTTCGGCACCTTCCTTTATATCGGTCACGCCTTCGTGGTGCCGGTCCTGGCTGCGGCGATTGTCGCGCTGACGCTGGCGCCGCTGATCAAGGCGGCAAAGCGTTACGGCATTCCGCCCTGGATCACCGCCATACTCGTCCTCCTGGTCGCGCTTGGCGCGCTGAGCCTGATCGCGACCGCGATTGCCGGACCGGTGAGCGAATGGATCAAGCGCGCGCCTGAAATCGGCGCCACCATCAAGGAAAAACTCTCGGTGCTCGATGAGCCGCTGGCGTCACTGCACCAATTGCAGAACTCGCTGTTCGGCAACGACCGGCACGCTCAGCGTCAGCGAACCGGCCTCCAATGTCGTCCTCCCGGTGGTGGCGTTTCTCACGCCGGCGGCCGGCGAGCTTCTGTTGTTCTTTGCGACGCTGCTGTTCTTCCTGGTCGGCCAAACCGAGTCTGCGCAATCACGCCATGGCGATGTTCAGCGACCGCGACGCCAAGCTGCGGTTTCTGAAAATCATGCGCGACATCGAGCGCAACCTCGCCGGCTATCTGACCGTGGTGACCATGGTCAACACCGCGCTCGGAACGATCGTCGCGCTCGGCGCCTGGCTCATCGGCCTGCCCAATCCGGTGATCTTCGGCATGCTGGCCGGCCTGTTGAACTACGTGCCCTATGTCGGGCCGGCGATCATGGTGATCGTGCTGTTCGGCGTCGGCCTGGTGACATTCCCCTCGCTCGGCCAGGCGTTCATCGCGCCGATCGGGCTCATCGCGCTCACCACAACGGAAGGTCATTTCATCACGCCGACCATCGTCGGCCGCCGCCTCACGCTCAATCCGCTTCTGGTGTTTCTGGCGCTGGCGTTCTGGACCTGGATGTGGGGTCCGATCGGCGCGGTTCTCGCCGTGCCGCTGTCGATCATCGGCCTTGTCGTCTTCAACCATCTGATTCCGACCGACGACGTCCGATTGCCGGAATAAGTCAGGCTTTCCGGCCTTTGACATTCATCAATGGAACTTTCGCGGCGCCGTGACACTTATTCGGGCAACCGGTTCCTGCCAAATCACGGAGTCAGTCATGAGCACCGCTTCAACGGCTACGCACAATATTCGCGACGCCGCCAACGACACCGCAAGAGACGCCCGCGAAGGCGTGCGCGACATCGGCAAGGCCGCCGCCGACGCATCCGGCGACATCCAGGACGACCTGCAGGCGTTGCGCGACGATTTCGGCAAGCTCGCCGAACAAGTTCGCGAAATCCTCTCGACGCGCGGCAACGCGGCGTGGCAGCGCGCCAAATCGAGCATCGACGATGTCGTTGCCGATGCGCGCGACACGGGTCGCGATGCCGCGGGAGCCGTGCGCGACGTCTCGGATAATTTTGTCGAGGCGATCGACGAGTTCGATCAAAACCCGTCCCTACATCGACGCTCGCGATCGTCGCCGGCCTCGGTTTCTTGTTCGGCGCCACTTGGCGGCGGTAAGGCCTGCGGCGCGCTGAGCGGATCGTCCCATGTTCAAAAGCCTGACGCGTGAAATCACGCTGTCGATCCAGGCCAGGAACGGCATGAGCCCCGCCGTCGTGGTCTGGACGGCCGTGATTGCCTTCGCGTCGCTCACCGCCTTCGTGTTTCTCTGCGTGGCCGGTTATGCGTGGCTGTCGCTGCGTTTCGACAGCGTCATCGCCGGCCTGATCATGGCCGGCATTTTCGTCGTGGTGGCCTTGATCGCGGCGCTCATCGTCGGCGCTCATCCGCCAGCGCGTCAGGGAGCGCGCCATTCTCGCACGCGCGGCGAAGGCGCATTCGCCGTCATGGCTGCTCGATCCGAAAATTCTCGGCATCGCGGTGGAAGCCGGCCGCACCATCGGCTGGCAACGGATCGTCCCGGTCGCCCTCGTCGGTTTCATGGCAGCGCAATGGGCGCGCGAGCACCGCGAACGCAGTAAGCAGCAGTCTCTAAATCGGCGGAAACACGTCCCCCGCCCGCGCCAAGGCTTCGCGCGCCAGCCGGCTATCGTCTTTCATCTGCCGCACCAGATCGGCGGCCGAGGCGAAAGCCTTCTCGTCGCGGATCCATTCGATGAACGCGACGTCGATAGTCTTGCCGTAGAGATCGCCGGAGAAATCGAACAGAAAGACTTCCAGAAGCACCGCCCCGTTATCGAAGGTCGGCCGCCGCCCGAAGCTTGCCACGGCGTCGTAGCGCCGGCCGTCGACGGCGGCGCGCACGGCATAGATGCCGTGACGCAGCCCACAGGTCGGATCGAGCGCGAGATTCGCCGTCGGAAAGCCGAGCTCGCGGCCGCGCTTGTCGCCGTGGATCACCTCGCCCGACACGAACCACGGAAAGCCCAAAAACTCCGCCGCCTTGTCGAGCTGTCCCGCCGTCGAGCGCTTCACGGATCGGGCCGGACGACACCGGCCGCTCGCCGTCGCGCAACGGCGGCACGATATCGACGGTGAAGCCGCGCTTCTTGCCTTGCGCGACAAGAAAGTCCGGCGAGCCGGAGCGATTAGCGCCGAAATAGAAGTTGAAGCCGATCACCGCCCCGCTCGACGCCGAAGCGCTCGACCAGAATGCGGGTCGACAAACTCTTCCGCCGTGAGCTTCGCCAGCGCCGCGTCGAAGGTCAGCACGATGGCGCCGTCGAGACCGGTCGCGGCGAGAAGGCGCAGCTTGGCGGCCTCGTCGGTCAGCCGGAACAGCTTTTCGCTCGGCTTGAAGAACACCCGCGGATGCGGCTCGAAGGTCAGCACGGCAGCCGGCCGGCCGAGTTCCGCCGCCCGCTTCTGCGCGGCGGCGATCACGGCCTTGTGGCCGCGATGGACGCCATCGAAATTGCCGATGGCGACGACCGCGCCACGCAGCGCGTCATCGGGCGCGTTATCGCGCACGACGCGAAAGTTCTTCGGCGGCATCGGCGTTTCGATGGTTAAGAAATCATGGCTTCGAATTTGCGCCCGTAGGTGCTTGGCGACACCGGCAAAGTCAAGCACCGACACCGTGACGGCTTCGTTACGGGCGCGCCTGCCGGCCGCAAGCTACGGTTAACTGCTTGTTTAATCACACAATGTAGGTTCTCGGCGTGGTGGACGCCGGGGCGCGGGACAGCCTCGATTACGATTGGCGGCGCCAGTCGTGGACGCGAGGGAGCAGAGCGATGGCGCTCGATCCGAATATGTCAGTGCTGGTCGTCGACGACTACAGCACCATGATCCGCATCATCCGCAATCTGTTGCGCCAGCTCGGCTTCGTCGATGTCGATGACGCCAGCGACGGCGCCGTCCGCGCTCGCAGAAAATGAACGTCAAGCGCTACGGCCTGGTGATCTCCGATTGGAACATGGAGCCGATGACCGGCTACGACCTGTTGCGGCAGGTGCGCGCCAATCCGGAGCTCGAAACCACGCCCTTCATCATGGTCACGGCCGAATCCAAGACCGAGAACGTGATCGCGGCGAAAAAGGCCGGCGTCGACAATTACATCGTCAAGCCGTTCAACGCGCAGACGCTGAAGGCGAAGATCGAGGCGGTGTTCGCCGAGAAGCAGGCCACCGCGTAAGCGCACCCGCGCGCCTTACCACTTCAGCCCGCTCATCACCGCTTTCGGCGCGACACCCGCGTCGGCGAAGACTTTGTTGAGCGCGTCGAGATCGGGCGCGTCGCGCGAGCCATAGTGCTCGGCGTGAAGGCCCGACGTCACGAACATGACGTCGAGACCGAAAGCGGCGGCGCCTTTGAGATCGGTGCGGACTGAATCGCCGACGGCAAGCACGCGATCGCGCGCCGGGATCTTGCCGCCGCGCAGCGACGCCGCCGTCGTCAGCGCCATGTCGTAGATCGGCGCATGCGGCTTGCCGCAATAAAGCACCTCGCCGCCCAGCGCCGCATAAGCGTCGGCGAGCGCGCCGGCGCAATAGACCAGCGTGTCGCCGCGCTCGACGACGACATCGGGATTGGCGCAGACCATGAAGAGCGAGCGCGCACCGCATCGCGGCCAGCATGTCGCGATAATTGTCCGGCGTTTCGATCGTGTCGTCGAACAGGCCCGAACAGACCACATAGTCGGCGTTCTCGAGCGGCGCGAAAGTCACGTCGAGACCGGTGAAGATCGAATGATCGCGCTCGGGCCCGAGATGAAACACGCGCTGGCCCGGCCGCTGCGCGACAATGCCGCGCGTGACGTCGCCCGAACTGGTGATCGCGTCATAGACCTGGTTCGAGACGTTCATCCGGTCGAGGATGCGGACGACCGCGTCGCTGGCCCGCGGCGCGTTGGTGATCAGGATCACCGTGCCGCCGCCGCCGCGAAAGCGCGTCAGCGCCTCGCAAGCCTGCGGGAAACGCGGCCACGCCGTTATGCACCACGCCCCAGATGTCGCAGAGCAAAACGTCGTAGCCGCGAGCCAGAGGCTCAATGCGTTCGATGAAATCGGCCAAGGGCTATCAGGAGTGGGACTATCAGCGATTATCAGACACGCCGGCTGAAGGCGCGGGCGAGTTGGGCGAGGTTGCCGGCAGGGGCTGCGGGCGCGGCGGCAGGCGCAGGCGGCGGCGCGTCGTTGGCCGGCAGCGCTTGCGCAAACGGGGATTCTCTTGCGGTATCGCTCACGCCCTGCAGCGCCTCGGCGCGCACCGGACGCGGCGGCGAGAACAAGATGCCCTGGCCGAAACGGACGTCGTAGTCGAGCAGATCGACCACCGTGCTTTCGCTTTCGATGTGGTCGGCGATGAGATCGATGCCGAAACGTCCGAGCAGGTCGGAGAAATCGGCCGGATGGATGTCGGTCGAGACCACGCCGACGCGATTGAACAACAAAGCCGCCGGCGCCTTGACGAAGCGGAAGCCGCGCTCGTTGAGCTCGCGCGCCTCGACGCGCAGGTCGGTGAGATTGTCGATCGAGAAGCGGTAGCCGCGTTCGGCAAGCGCGGCGAGGCTCTCGTGCTCGATCGGGCCCATGGCGCGCACCGCGCTCTGGGTGAATTCGAACACCAGAGCCGGCGCGATGGCGCGGTTGGCTTCCATGAATTCCAGAAATTTGGCGAACCCGGCATCGGTCAGCGTCGCGCCGGAAATATTGCAGAACAGGCCGACATCGCGGCTCTTGAGCAGAAGCCGCCGCACCACCTGCACGCAGCGCACGACCGAGAGATGGTCGAGGCTCGGCATCAGCGAGCCCGCCTCGGCATAGTCCAAAAAGTCGTCGGCCGGGAACGAGATCGCCATTGTCGGCTTTCAGCCGCGACAGCGCCTCGTAGTAGCGCACCTTGCGCTGCGGCAAGCGTCACGACCGGCTGCAGGAAAAGATCGATCCTGACCGCTGTCGATGGCGCGGCGGATCGCTGCAATGATGCCGTCGCGGTCCAAGCCGGCGAAGGCCGGAATTTTGCGATCGACGATCGGCGGCGGCGCGGGCGCCGGCAGCTGCTGCCGCGCGGCGCGGGAACGCGGCGCGACAGGAGGCGCGGCCGGCACCGGCGCCGGCGGTGCCGCCTGCGGCGGACTGGGCGCATGAACGGCGGGCGCATGGACGGCGGACGCATGGGACGGTGCGGCGTTCGAGCGCCAGCGCCGTGTTGTTGATCGCCACTTCCTGAGCCGCAACCGAGTCGGCAAGCTGCTTGACCAGCGCCGACAGTTCCTCGATCTCGGCGGCGAGCGGCTGCGCCGTCGCCAAAGCCCGGTCGACGACGGTGTCGACCTTGACCTCGACCGTGCCCAGACGGCGGCCGAATTCGGCCAGCTGGCGGGCGAGATCGCCGGAGCCGCGGGCGAGATTGGCCAACTGGTTGCTGGCTTCGAGCCGGTCGTGCTTGCGCGCGGCAATGGCGTTATAGACCGCAAGCGCGGTCAAGCGTTCCGAGCGCCACCAGCGCCAACTCCGCCCCGGTGAAGCCAAAGCGCAGATAGACCACAAAGCCGAGCGAGCCGGCGATGAGCACCATGCAGGTCGAGATGAAAATGGCGCTGATGCGCAGCATGCCGGAGAACCCCTCGATTCGCGGCCAAGCGATAGCAGTGTCCACAAGCGCCGCAAGTCCGCAAGTTTTGCCAAGCCCCAACCGTAACAAGGCTGGGCATAGCTAAGCTTTTGCCGTGCTTTTATAACCCAATCCGATGAGCGCCGGTGAGCACCCTGACACAGTTCCGGAAAGACGGGCGAAACCGGCGCCCGTTTCCGGCCTCCTGAGCTTGATCGAGCGCCGGCCGCAGACCGCCTTCGGCGCTTTCCTCGCTGCTGCATTTCGCGGTCTGGACCGCGCTGCCGGCGCTCCTTTACGCCAATCTGCCGCTCGACCTGATCGAAGCCCTGACCTACGGCCGCGAGTGGCAGCTCGGCTACGACAAGCTGCCGCCCTTGCCGTGGTGGCTGGTCGAGATCGCGCACCGGCTGTTCGGCGCGGATGCCGCCTATTACGCGCTGGCGCAGGCCTGCGTGGTGATCGCTTTCGCCTTCGTCTTCGCCACGGCGCGGCCGCTCGTCGGCGCCGCCGGCGCGCTCGTTGCCGTCCTCATCATCGACGGCATGCACTACTTCCAATACACGGCGGTGAAGTTCAATCACGACGTGGTCCAGTTGCCGTTTTGGGCGCTGGCGGGCTACGCCTTTCATGCGGCGCTCAAGCGCGGACGGCTCGGACACTGGGTCCTGCTCGGGATCGCCTTCGGCGGCGCGCTCTGGGCGAAATATTTCGTCGTCATGCTGGCTGTGCCCTATGCGCTGTTCATGCTGTTCGACCCGCAGGCGCGGCGCGCCTTCGCGACGCCCGGACCGTGGCTCGCGCTCGCCGTCGCGCTCGTCATCGCCGCGCCGCATCTGGTCTGGCTGTTGCAGACCGATTTTCTGCCCTTCGCCTATGCGAGCCATCGCGCCACGGCGGTGCGCGGCTGGTTCGATCACATTCTGCATCCGGCGATATTCACGGCGAGCCAGGTCTTTTTTCTGCTGCCGTCGCTGTTCATCGCCGCGGCGCTGTTCTGGCCGAAGCGCATCCTCCCCGCCGGCCAATGCAAGCGCGGACGTCTCTGACTCCTTCGATCGCCGCATCGTGACGCTCCTCGCCTTCGGGCCGGGCCTGACGATGATCGCGCTGACCGCCGTGAGCGGCCGCGGCGCGGTCGCGATGTGGGGCTATCCGCTCTGGCTTTTTGTCGGGCTGTGGATCGTGATGTTCGCGCGCGCCGTCTTCGATGCCGATCGCATCGACGCGGTCGTCGCCGCCTGGGCCATCGGTATTTGTGATCTTTATCGTCGTCTTCGTCGCCAATTACGCGGTGCTGCCCTTCATCGATCACCGCTACCGCGCCGTGCTGTTTCCGGGCGACACGCTCGGCACAGCTCTGACGCAGCGCTTTCACGACGCGACCGGCGCGCCGCTGCGCTATGTCATCGGCTCGATGTGGGACGGCGGCAATCTCGCGCATTATTCGCCGACCAGCCGCAGGTGCTGATCGACGGAGCGCCGGCGCGCGCGCCGTGGATCGATCTCAACGATCTGCGCAGCAAAGGCGCCGTCGTGGTGTGGACGCAAGGCGACACCGACGCAGCTGCCGGCGCAATTCGCCGCCGTCGCACCCGATGCCACGATCGGCGCGCCGTTCGACCTGCCGATGCGCCGCGGCGCCGGCACGGTTCATGTCGGCTGGGCGATCTTGAAGCCGAAATAGGTTTCTCCGTCACCCTGAGGTGCGAGCGGAGCGAGCCTCGAAGGGCGACGGCATCCAAGTCGGCTATAGCCGACTTGGCACTATGCATTTCGAAATCGGTAAACCGACTTCGTTGCGCCTCGGCCGTATCCTTCGAGGGCCGCTTCGCGGCCACCTCAGGATGACGGTTCACGCCACTGCCTTGATCGCCTGCCCGACCTTCTCGAAAATCTCGCCGATCTGCGCTTCGCTCACGATCAGCGGCGGCGACAGCGCCAGCGTCTCGCCGGCGACGCGGATCATGACGCCGGTGTCGTGGAAGCCGCGCTCCATCGCCTCATAAGCGCGCAAGCCCGGGCTGCCGGCGCGCGAAGCGAGATCGATGCCGGCGCACAGGCCGACGGTGCGGATGTCGAGCACGTTCGGCAAGCCCTTGAGCGTCATCGCCGCATCGGCAAAGACCGGCTCGATCGCCTTGGCGCGCGCGAACAAATCTTCCTCGCGATAAAGGTCGAGCGTGGCGACACCCGCGGCGCAGGCGAGCGGATGCGCCGAATAGGTATAGCCGTGGAACAGTTCGATGACGTGTTCGGGCCCGCGCATGAATGTCTCGTAGATGCCGTCGCGCGCAATCACGCCGCCCATCGGCACCGCGCCGGAGGTGATGCCTTTGGCGAAGGTGATCATGTCGGGAAGGACGCCGTAGCGCTCGGCAGCGAAGGCGTAGCCGAGGCGGCCGAAGCCGGTGATCACTTCGTCGAAGATCAGCAGCAGGCCGTGCTTGTCGCAGATCGCGCGCAGCTTTTCGAGATAGCCTTTGGGCGGCGGCAGCACGCCGGTCGAGCCCGCCATCGGCTCGACGATGACGGCGGCGATGGTCGAAGCGTCATGCAGCGCGACGATGCGTTCGAGCTCGTCGGCGAGATGCGCGCCCCAGGCCGGTTCGCCCTTGGTGAAAGCCTGCTGCTCGCGATTGTAGGTCGCCGGCAGATGATCGACGCCGGCCAGCAATGCGCCGAACATTTTGCGGTTGTTGACGATGCCGCCGACGGAAATGCCGCCGAAGCCGACGCCGTTATAGCCGCGCTCGCGGCCGATCAGGCGGGTGCGAGAGCCCTCGCCGCGCACATTATGATAGGCGAGCGCGATCTTGAGCGCGGTATCGACGGCTTCCGAGCCGGAATTGCAGAAGAACACGCGGTTGAGATCGCCGGGCGCCAGCGCCGCCACCTTGTTGGCGAGCTCGAAGGATTTCGGGTGCGCATATTGAAAGGCCGGCGAATAGTCGAGCTCCTCGGCCTGCTGCTTGATCGCGGCAACGATCGGATCGCGATTGTGCCCGGCATTGGTGCACCACAGCCCCGCAGTGCCGTCGAGCACGGCGCGGCCCTCCGGCGTCATGTAATGCATGTCCTTGGCGCGGGCGATCATCCGCGGCCGGCGCTTGAAGGCGCGGTTCGGCGTGAACGGCATCCAATAGGATTCGAGATCGTTGGGGATGGGAGCTGTGGCCGGCATGATTTTCTCCGTCATGCGCGGGCTTGTCCCGCGCATCCCGATGAAATTGGCAGGGCCGTGCCACTCAGATCGAGATGGCCGGAACAAGTCCGGCCATGACGCCATCAAGCAGCCGCTTGCCGCCATATATCTCTACTGATACCACCGCGCGACCTCAAAGAACGGCGCAAATCTCGAGAAATGGCCGACAAATCCGAAAAGTCCAATAAGCTCAAGGCGCGGCTGCCCCGCGGGCCTGCAAGACCGCACGCCCGGCGAGATCGCGGCGACCCGGGCGATGATCGAAAAGATTCGCGCGGTCTATGAGCTCTACGGCTTCGAGCCGGTGGAGACGCCGGCCTTTGAATATACCGACGCGCTCGGCAAATTCCTGCCCGATCAGGACCGCCCCAACGAGGGCGTGTTTTCCTTTCTCGACGACGACGAGCAATGGCTGTCGCTGCGCTACGATCTCACCGCGCCGCTTGCCCGCTATGTCGCGGAGAATTTCGACACGCTGCCCAAGCCCTATCGCAGCTATCGCGTCGGTCACGTCTATCGCAACGAGAAGCCGGGCCCTGGCCGCTTCCGCCAATTCATGCAGTTCGATGCCGACACGGTCGGCTCCGCCTCGCCGGCCGCCGACGCCGAGATGTGCATGATGGCGGCCGACGCCATCGAAGCGCTCGGCATTCCGCGCGGCAGCTATGTGGTGAAGGTGAACAACCGCAAGGTGCTCGACGGCGTGCTCGACTGCATCGGGCTCAGCGGTGAAGCGAATGCCGGAAAGCGACTCACGGTGCTGCGCGCCATCGACAAATACGATCGGCTCGGGCGCGACGGCGTTGCGGCGCTGCTCGGCGAAGGGCGCAAGGACGACAGCGGCGACTTCACCCGCGGCGCCGGCCTTGACGCCAAGCAAACGCAGAACGTTCTCAACTACATCCAATCCCCGTTCGACGATCGCAGCAGCGATATCGAGAGTGCGTTGAACGCCTGGGGCAAGGTGATCGGACTGAGCTCGACCGGCAAAGACGGCATCGCAGAACTCAAGCAAATCGCCGCGCTGGTTCGTGCGGCAAATTACGGCGCGGACCGGATCAGCTTCGAATTCGAGCGTGGTGCGCGGCCTCGAATATTACACCGGCCCGGTCTTCGAAGTTGAACTGACATTCGCAACCGACGGCAAGGACGGCTCGCCGCGCTTCGGCTCGGTCGGCGGCGGCGGGCGCTATGACGGGCTGGTGTCGCGCTTTCGCGGCGAGCCGGTGCCGGCGACGGGATTTTCGGTCGGCGTGTCGCGGCTCCTCGCGGCGCTGGAATATCTCGGCAAGATCGAGACCAAAGCCGAGCGCGGCCCGGTCGTCGTCACCGTCTTCGACAAGGACCGCATCGCCGACTATCAGAACATGGTGGCCAAGCTGCGCCAGTGCCGGCATCCGCGCCGAGCTTTACCTCGGCTCCGGCAAATTCGGCCCGCAGATGAAATATGCCGACCGCCGCAATTCGCCTTGCGTCGTCATCCAGGGCTCCGATGAAAAGGCCAAGGGCGAGGTCACGATCAAGGACCTGATCGTCGGCGCGGAACTGGCGAAGCTGGAAAAGGGCCGCGACGAGCATTTGCAGAAGCAGGGTGAGGCGCAGCGCGCGGTGCCGGAGGCCAATCTCGTCGACGCGGTGCGCGAGGTGCTGACGCGGCACGGGCTTTCGTCTTAGCCCCTGGCTCCGGAATTTTTTTAACGCTAAGGTGTTTGCTATCTCGGGGATGCCCTCGGTCGGGATTCGGGCGGTGCACGGATTTTTCCGCAAGCGGCTGTTGCAGAAGCGCCTCATCGCGCTTGCGGCGGCCTATGCGATCGCGCTGTCCGGCCTGATCGCCAATTTCGGCGGCGCACAGATGGCGGCCGCCGCGGCGGCGCAGCCCGGCGGCATTATCTGCCACACAGATGTCGCCGGCGGACCGGCGCCCTCGCCTGACGGCGGCACCGGCAAAATCTGCGATGATTGCTGCATCGGCTGCCTGATGTCTGACGGCGGCACTGCCGCCACCGCCGGTGACCGCCAGCTTTAGTCCGCAGTCGGCGGGCGAGCGCATCGTGCCGCTTGCGGTTGCGGTCTTCGTCTCCAGGCCTGAGACAAAATCCCATCGCTCGCGAGCACCTCCACTGCCGGCATGACGCCCGGCTGCCGCATGCGCGGCAGCCGCAGTCCTCGTGCCGCAATGGAGAATTGTCATGCCCCGAATTCCGTGGTGCCCTCGCGCCTATGCGCCTGCGCTCCTCTTCGCCGTGTTTTTCGCCGTTCTGCCGTCTTCCGACGCCTTGGCGCATTGCTTTGTCGGCGCACGTTTCTTTCCCGCAACGCTGGCGACCGACGATCCGTGCGTCGCGGACGAGATGTCGCTGCCGACCGTATCGTGGATGAAGACCGCCGATATCCCTCCGGCCGGCGAACTGGATGTCTCAGCCGAGCTTTCAAAGCGCATCACCGAGGATTTCGGCATTTCGATCGGCGAAACCTGGAAGCAAATCCGCGGCCCTGGTGGCCCGACCATGGCCGGCTTCGACAACCTCGAAACCACCGCGCAATACCAGTTGCTCAAGGACAATTCGCACGAATTGGCGATGCTGCTTGGCCTCATCGTCGATTGGAGCAATACCGGCGCCATCAATTCCGGCATCGCAACGCCCTATAGCACGCTCACCCCGACCTACTATTTCGGCAAAGGCTTCGGCGACCTGCCCGACGGCGGCCGGATGGTTCCGCGCCTTCGCGGTGACCGGTCAGGTCGGCTATCAAATCCCGATCGAAATCCTTCGATGTCATGCAGAATACTTTCATTCCGCAGGTCCTGGTCTATGGCGGATCGGTGCAATACAGCATGCCGTACCTGAAATCGGAGATTACCGACTATCAGCTGCCCGATTTCATCAATCACCTGATCCCGATCGTCGAAGCGCAGTTGCAAACACCGGTCGCCAACAATTTCGGCAACAGTTTTGTCACGACCGGCACGATAAATCCGGGCGTGATCTGGGTCGGCAGCTATTTCCAGGTCGGCCTCGAAGCGCAGATCCCGGTCAACAAAGCAAGCGGCAGCGGCGTCGGCTTCCTCGGACAACTCCATCTTTATCTCGACGACATGTTCCCGACGACAATCGGCCAGCCGCTTCTCGGCGGCAGCAATACCGCTCCCCGCAAGCTTAGCTTCTAAGGAGACACCCCATGCGAACGTTTTTCATTCTCGCCGCCTTGCTAGCTGCCGCGCTCGGCGCGCCCACAGCGCGCGCCCACGCCTTTCTCGATCACGCAAGCCCGCTGGTCGGCTCGACGGTCAGCGCCGCCCCGCAGGAGGTATCGCTCACCTTCACGCAAAGTCTGGAGCCGGCGTTCTCGACCGTCACGGTGACGGACGCGAACGGCGCCGAAGTCAGTCAGGGCAAAGCGGCGGTCAGCGGCAACACCATGCGGGTCGGGCTCAAGGCGCTGGGCCCGGGCAGCTATAAGGTGCGCTGGCACGCGCTCTCGGTCGACACCCACTCGACCGAGGGAAGCTTCACTTTCCACGTCGGCGGGAAATAAGTACACAAGCGGCGTGTCCGTCCCGGCCGACCCGATGATTTATGTGCGCGCCATCCATTTCGCCGCCACCCTTATGGCGGCGGGCGTGGTCTTCTTCATTGTCATGGTCGCTGCGCCGGCTTGCCGCGAGGCAAGAGATGCCGCAATTCGCGCTGTGCTCTGGCCGCGGCTCGCGTTCATCGCCTGGTTCAGCCTTGTGCTCGCCGTGGGCTCGGGCGCCGTGTGGCTTGTGCTGACCGCAGCATCGATGAGCGGTGAGCCGCCGGCGGCAGTGTTCTCCGGCGGCGTGTTGGGAACGGTGCTGTCGCAAACGCATTTTGGCATCGATTGGCTGGCGCGCCTCGTCTTGGCGTGTCTCCTCGCCGCGGCCTTGGTGCCGCTTCTGGCGGCGCAGGACAGAGAAGCGGTTTGGATCGATGCCGCGGCCGTGATCCTGGCCGCGGCTTTTGCCGGAACGTTGGCCTGGGCCGGCCACGCCGCCGGCGCCGATGGTATGGAAGCCTTCGTCCATCCGGCCGCGGATGTCCTGCACCTGATCGCCGCGGCGGCATGGGTCGGAGCGCTTATTCCGCTGGCGCTGTTGCTCGGCGCTGTCGGCCGAACGGATGCTTCGGTCAAAATCGCGCGCGCTGTGGTGCTGCGTTTTTCCACGCTCGGACTGGTCAGCGTCGGCACGCTGCTTGTTACCGGCACGATCAACACCTGGTATCTCGTCGGCAGTGTTGCGGCGCTCCTCGGCACCTTTTACGGCCAATTGCTGCTGGCGAAGATCGCTTTGTTCATCGCCATGGTCGCGATCGCCGCCGTCAACCGGCATACGCTCACGCCGCGCCTGCAGGATGCCGGCGGCAGCGTAACGCCGGACCCGAAAGTTCACGCGATCGTTCAATTGCGCCGCAACGCCGTCGACCGAGGCGCTCGCCGGCGCCGCGATCATCGCCATTGTCGCCGTGCTCGGCACCGAGCCGCCCGCCATCCATGCCGCCCACCATCACCCGACCTATGGCGCCATCCCCGACGATGCCGCGTTCGTGCACATCCATACCGAACAAGGCATGGCCGACGTCATGATCAGGCCCGGCCGGGTCGGACCGGCGCAGGCGACGATTCATCTGTGGAATGACGATCTCGAGCCGCTCGACGTCCACGACGTGAAATTGTCCGTCACGTCCCCATCAAGTGGAAGCAATGCAGGCGGAAGCAAGCTGCAAGCGCGCGTCGCCGTGCAGGATGCCGACGGCGCCTGGCAGGTCGACGGATTAGAGCTTGCGCAACCCGGCAATTGGACGGTGACGGTCGACGCCGCGCTCGGTGCCAAGAACCGCATCGTGCTCAGCGCTCCGATCGTGATCCAGCCGCAACAGCAGTAAGCCGCTTAAAACTGCGAATGCAGCCGCGCGCCGACGACCGAAACCGGGCCGCGATCGCTGTTGTAGCCCGGGTTGGATATGAACTGATAATCGAGCGTCAGCTTCACGAACGACACCGGCAATTGGTAATAGGTCTCGATGATCTTTTCCGGTCCCGGATGCGGCAATTGGCCGTCGCCGACCAGGATGCCCAGGCCGCCGTCATTGAGAAATTGCTGATGGATGCTGGAGATGCCGTTGACGACGCCGGCGAAACCGAACGTATCGTCGGGCCGGCCCCATTGCTTGCCGTTGATCGACAACGCCGGCTACCGCGGTGCGGTCGATGTCGGCGAAATCGTAAGGCTCGACATTGCCATCGGCGATAGCCGGCGCGCGCGAAGACGCCGATCTCGTCGGTGATCTGCTGTTCGAGATTCAGGCTGACGCCGCCGCGGCTGCGATACTGCCGCACCGCCGTGATATCGGCCGGGGCGCCGGTCGCCTGCGCCAGCGCGATGGCGTCGGCGAAGCTGCCCATGCGGCCGCGGGTGAGAAATCCGGTGACCGCGAGTTTGCCGGGCTGTCCCCACAGCTCGTAGCGCCGCTCGATCTCGCCGACCTATTGGAATTGCGAGAAAGTCGGATCGAGATCGGCGCTGTTGGGCACGGTCGACTGATCGAACACGCCGCCGCGCACCGTCCAGTCGCCCTGATACCATTCGGCGGCGGCGCCATAGCTGAAGCCCCAGGCGTCGGCGGCGTAGTCGAAGGTTCCGGTGTCGACGATCGCCCAGTTCATGAAATCGCCGCGCGGATCGTGGGCGTATTTGTTGGTGTCGAAAACATCGGTCACGCTGAATTTGCCGACGGTGATGCACCAGCCGGTTCGCGGTCTGCGAGCCGCTGAACTGATTGGCGGCGGCATCGACTTTCTGCTCGTCGCCGCCGAGATCGATGGTCTGGCGGATGAAGGCGCGCGGCACGCGGGCGTAAGGAACCGAGGCGCCGACCTTATAGGCCTCGCCGCTGGGAAAGCCGGCAACGCCGAGCGTGCCGCTCAAGCCGAAGCCCTGGTCGATTTCCGGATTGACCCAAAACTCGGCGCCGTCCCACAGCCGCAGCCCGAGAAAGAGCGGTGGCGTCCCAGGTCTCGCGTCCCTGGTTCGGGATCAGGCTGTTCGGCCCGGTATAGGGCGAGCGAAACGCCGGATCGTATTGCTCGCAGGAAAGTGGTTTGGCCGTGGACGGCGAAATTGTCGGTTTGCAGCGCCGGCGGCGTCACGTCTTTGTCGGCGGATGTCGACGTGTCGCTGTTGAAGCGGTAGTTCAGCCCGAACGTCAGTTCGTGCAGCGTCAGATCGGACGTGAAGCGCTGCGCGCCGGCCGGAAACGTGACACTCGTATTGCCGTAGTCGGTGAACAGATATTGCAGTTGCGCCGTCCAGTGCGAAGCGAGCGCGACTTCGACGCCCGCGCCCACAGCACCGCCGACGCGCGGCATCAGAAATAGCATTCTCGATCGTGCCGGGCACCGCGGTGCCGCCCGCCGGCGCGCCGGCAAGCTGCGTGCGGGTGAATTGATCGTAGCTGAAGGCCAAGCCGCCGGTGCGCATAGAACAGCCAGTGGCTCGCGCCGAAACTCGGCGCGTAGCCGACGCGGCCGAGCACGTTGCCGGAGAATTCGACCCGTTCGAGGTTATTCACCATGCCGGTCGGCACGGAGGAGAACGTCCGGTTGCCGCCGACAAAACTCGGAAACGAAATGTCGGTTTCAACGCCGAACAGCCAGCGCGAGGCGGTCATGTAATCGTAGCCGGCCTGGAAGCCGAGGAAATAGCTGCCGTTGCCGGTGGAAAAATTGTAGCCGTTGGAGAAATCGAACGATCCGTTCACGGTCGGCGCCGCGACCGCCGGCTTGCGTCGACGACCAGTTCGACGCGCCGAGCGCATAGCCGGCGTGACCGCCGAGATAGAATCCGGTCCAGTCGTAAGCGGCCGGCGCCGCGGGCGGCGGCGCCTTGGTCGGCAGCGCAGCCGACAGATCGGCGGCGCGCGCGCCTCCGGCCGGCAGATATCAGCCCCACAGCGAATGACGCGCAGTCCCCGCATCCCGACCCCAAGCCCCGTAGGCGCTTTGCTGCCATTCCGCTCGTGACAATAGCGTGACAAGCGCCGGCATCGAAGCCCACCGCACCCATCGCGCCGATCGTCATCCCCCGAAAATCCGGCTGCGAGCCTTATTCACCAAAGACTACAGTTTATAGCCTAGGCTACATTGCGCAATACGTTATACAGTAACAAGGCTTGGCGGGACGGCGCGCCGAGGGGCGATGGCGGCTTGGACGAACCAAGCGCCCTCGGCTCTTCGGCTACCGACGCGCCGGCCGGCTCGATGTGCCAAATGCATTCGAGCGTGCCCGCCGGCGTCTCCTGCCAGCGGCAGGCGAGCACCGGTTTGCTTAGCCGCCGCGAAGACGCCACCACATGACGGCCTGGATGATTATCATTGCAGGGCCGGCCCGCAGCTCCCGAGTGCCGCGCGCGCCCATGATCGAAGTTTCGTGCGAGTTTTGCGAACATCGCTCACCTCCGTTTCCGCGATCGCAGCGGTCGGTGAGCGTGAGGGTAAGCGATCCGCTAGAGGCGATCGCCTACCCTAACGCGGCCACTGTTGCCGCGATCGATCTCGATGTTTTGCGATGCCGCCAGCCCGACCCAATTCGCCCAGCCGGCGTCATCAAAGGTGCGTACTGCCCATTTGCTTTCTGTTCAGAAGTGACGACGGCTCGCGATGGGACTGGACATCCCAATCGCCACGCCGATACCATACCCCCTACCCTATACGGATCGAGGCTGTCAACCGTGTCGCACACGAAAACCGAGAAGACAAAGCTCCTCAACCGGGTCCGCCGCGTGCGCGGCCAGATCGAGGCGGTCGAGCGCGCGCTCGAGGACGAGAAGGGCTGCGCCACCGTGCTGCACCTGATCGTCGCGGCCCGCGGCGCCATGAACAGCCTGATGACCGAGGTGATCGAGGATCATATCCGGCTCCACGTCGTCGATCCGGCCAAGGACGCCGAGCGCTCGCGCGGCGCCGAGGAGCTGATCGAGGCGGTGCAAGCCTACCTGAAGTAAATAGCCAGCTACCTGAAGTGAACAGCATGAGCATGACCGACACCGACCCGGCCGCCCATTCGCACGTTTTCCTCGGCGACGGCCACGAGACCAACGAACGCCGCACCTGGCTGGTGATCGCGCTGTGCAGCTTCATGATGGTCGCGGAGATCGTCGGCGGCTGGCTGTTCGGCTCGATCGCGCTGATCGCCGACGGCCTGCACATGTCGACGCATGCGAGCGCGCTGCTCCTTGCCGCGCTCGCCTATAGCTATGCGCGCCGGCACGCGAACGACGACCGCTTCAGCTTCGGCACCGGCAAGCTCGGCGATCTGGCCGGGTTCTCCAGCGCCATCATCCTCGCCATGATCGCGCTCCTCATCGGCTACGAGGCGGTGACGCGCTTCATCTGGCCGGTCGCGATCAACTTCAACGAGGCGATCCCGATTGCGGTCTCGGGTCTGATCGTCAATGTCGCGAGCGTGCTCCTGCTCAGCGGCGGCGGTCATCATCACGGCCATTCATGCTCATTCGACGCCATGCTCATGCGGGCCATGAGCACGATCACGACGAGGCGCATTATCTGCAGACGCGCCGCGGTCCCGTAACGCTCGAAATTTTCGAGGACGGCGTGCCGCCGCGCTTTCGGCTCTCTGGTGCGGGCAAAGACCTTGCCGCCGCGGACGTCACCGTCGAGACCGTGCGCCCAGGAGGCGCGCGCCAAGTCTTTGCGCTTGCGGCGCGCGGCGGCTATCTCGAATCGATCGACGAAATTCCCGAACCGCATGCGTTCACGGTCAACGTCTCGCTCGACCGCGGCACCGACAACCACAAGGTCGAGTTCGCGGAGCACGAGCACGCCCACGGCTCGGCGCATCGCGACAACAATATGCGCGCCGCCATCGTTCACGTCTTGGCGGATGCGGCGGTTTCGGTGCTGGTCATCGTCGGACTGTCGCTCGGCCGCTTTCTCGGCTGGGTATGGATGGATCCGGTCGCCGGCTTGGTCGGCGCCATCGTCATCGCAGCCTGGGCCTACACGCTGGTGCGCGACACCGGCGCTGTCTTGCTCGACATGAATCCCGACCGCGGCATGGCCGAGCGCATGCGCGCGGTCATCGAGACCGACGGCGATCGGCTGACCGATCTGCATCTGTGGCGGCTCGGCCCCGGCCATCTCGGCGCGATCGTATCGGTCGCCACGCCAGCGGCAGCGCGGGGCCGATTATTATCAGTCGCTGCTGCGGCGGTTTCGCACTTTGTCGCACGTGACGGTGGAAGTGCAGCATCGCTGATCTTGCCGCCCAAGCGACGAGATTCATCTAGTTGCCGAAATCCGCCGGGCCGCGGCATTTGTGCGTGACCGGATCCCGGGTCCGCTTTGTCCCGCAACCGCCCAACACTTGGTCGGGCGACAAGCTCAGATCCGGAATTGGCAGCCCTGCTCTGACCAGCTTCGGTTCCGGCACACGGACATAGCCGCCCTTGGCTAGTCCTGTCGTGGGCGTCAAAAGCACAGGTGCCGCAAGCACGAGCACCGCGAGGATAAAACCAATGAAGCGCCGCATGAGAGCCTCCGAATGAGAACGGATTCCGCCTCCACCGCGCACGCGTGATTCAACGCTCACAACATCGATACGATCGCGAACCTTCCTACAGCTTCTTCGAGATGCCGAAATAAAAGCCGCGGCGCGGGCCGAATTGCGAGGCAAACACGCCGATGCCGCTGCCGTTTCTGATCTGATAGATCTCGTCGGCGATATTGACGACGTCGAAGCGCAAGGTCAGCGGCTTGTTGTCGGGCATCGCGAATTCGCGCGAGACGCCGACATTGAACTGCTCGTAAGGCCGCTCGCTCGAGATATTGGCGTCGCCGGTGCGCAGCCCCGAGCCGTAGATCATGTCGGCCGAGAGTTTGGTTCCGCACCACGTCTCCCACCACATTTCAGATCGCGTCGTCGAGCGGCCGCAAAATTGATAGGAGGCGCCGGCCGAGCCGGTCACGAACTGGTTGTGATCGGTAAAGATCCAGTGGTTTTGGATGTATTGGAATTCCGTCAGCCCGCCGAGATCGGCAACCGGCGTGGTGTTGTCGAACAGAAATTGGTTCGTCACCACCTGGGTCGCCTTCTCCTCGCTCACGGCGATATTGGCATAGGCGTCGAAATGGCCGCTGTGGTATTTGGCGCTGAGCTCGACGCCTTCGGCAAGGCCGTGGGCGTAGTTGAAGCCGCTGAGCAACAGGGCCTGACCGAACTGGCCGTTGTCGATCAGATCCTTGGCGATCTTGTAATAGCCGTCGATGCCGAGATTGAGCGTGGTGCAGTCGTCGTGCGCCAGCGACGAATAGCAGTCGAACACAAGTTTCTGATCGATGCCGGCATCGAAAACGTGCGACCGCTCCGGCAGCACCGGATTGGTGCCGCTGCTCGCGCGGCGCCCCCGTCGTGCCGGTGAACAACGCGATATTGGCCGGCGCCGCCTCGACCTGAACCGGCGGCGTGAAATAGCGCGCATAGCCGATATGGAAGGTCGTGTTCTCGAACGGCTTATAGGTGAAGCTTAAGCGCGGGCTTAGCTGATTGGCGTCGATGAATTGCCACATCTGATCGAAGCGCGCGCCGTAGTTCATGGTCAGGTTATCGGTGATCTTCCACTCGTCCTGGGCATAGACGCCGGCGAGCCAGCCGAGCTTGGCGACGTCGTCGGTGATCTGCAAAAGGCGGTTCGTCGCCACAGGGCCGCCTCCGAGCAGGTCGTATTCGCTGCGTCGAGCGTCTCGACCCAGCGACGTATTGTCGACCCAGGTCTGTCTCCGCACTGACCGTAAAGCCCATGCGCAGCGTGTGCGCCGAGTTGAGCACATAAGAGGCGTCACCCTGCACGCCGTTGGTATAGGCCTGCCGGCTGATGTCCGATGCAATGCCGTTCAACAATAGGTCACCGACGGGATCCGGCATGAAGTGCAGATTGTCGTAGCGGGTGAAATAGGACAATTGCCCGTCAAAGCCGTTCGCCGATCGTTGCAGCGCCAGCACGCCGAACTGGGTGTCTTCGTCCTGCCTCTCGTTGAGCTGCGTGGAATCGAAACTGGAAACGCCAAACGCCGACGTAAGACCGGCGAAAAGGGCGGCGCGCCGGGCACGTTCGGGAATCTGATAAGTGTTGGTCGAAGTGCCCATGATCAGGCTCAGACGCGTCCACGGGTCGACAAACGTCGACATATAGCCGAAGCCTTTTTCCTGCTGCGAGAAGTCGTGCATGGCATTGAGCGTCGGCAGCGGATTTTCGATGCCTTCCTGGGTCTGCAGATAGCGGCCGGTGAAGAAATATTGCACGCCGCCGTAGCAGGTCGATGCCGCGGATTGCTTTGGCGCGCGTCCCCGACGGGCAGTTCGATCCGAACGTGCCGCCATATTCGATGCTCGGCGTGATCGTGCTGCGGCTGCCGCCATAGACAGCTGACACTGCCGGAATTGTTGAACAGGTCGGTGCGCGTCGTGATGTCGATCAGGCCCGTGGTGCGCAAGCCGTATTCGGCCGGCAGCGCGCCGGTGATCAGCGAAATGCTGCCGATCCAAGCCGGTGTCGATGAAGCTGCGAGAATCCGGTGACGCCGTCGGGCATCATGATGCCGTTGATGCGGACTTGCGCATTGGCATGATCGTTGCGGATATGGAGCGAGCCGCTCGCCGCGGAATCCTGCGACACGCCGGGAAATTGCAGCAGCACCTTCTCGGCCGTCTGATCGGTGCCCTGCGGCAGCGACTGAATGGCGTTGTGGCTGATCGTGTCGGACGTCGTGCCGATCGTCGTGAACAGATTGCTGCGCGCCTGGTCGAAGCTGTTTTGCTTTGCCGTGAGCTGCTCGGCGGCGGAAACCGGCGGCACCGTCGACGGCGCAGTCGGCGGCGGCGGGGCGCGCCGGACGACCTGGCGCACCGGCGGCTTCTTGACGGGCGCCGTCACATTGATTTGGGGAAGCGCAGTTCCGACGCCAGGCGCTTGAGCGGACGGCGCCGATGGCGATGGTGCTTGGGATGACGGCGCCGGCTGTGCTTGCGGCGACGGTGCTGATGGGGCCGGTGCTGGTACCGGCTGCGCTTCGGGCGACTGGACCGGAGCCGGCTGGTTTTGCGGAACCTGCTGGTCCTGCGCGCGCGCCGTTGAACCAATGGCAAGCAGCGCCACCAACGCTACGCCGCCAAGGGCATTCGCGCGACAGGTCCGATAAATATCGAACTGACATGACACTCCACTCGTAACTGCTGCAAGAACTGGGCGAAACGGCCGGATCATGGGCAGTCGGCGGTCGCGGCCGTGACGTGGATTGAATGGAAGAAATGCCGCGTTGGGTCTTCGGAAAATCGCAAGCGCGAAAAGACAATGCGCAGCGATGCCGAAGATCAGCACCGACCGCTGTCAGGCAGCAGGTGGAGCGCGGGATTGGAATGCGACACGGCGCGGCGTCGCTCACGCCTTGGTCGGCGCTCAAATGTCAGCGCGATGCGTTCGAAACCGAGCCGGCACCGGCAGTTGTCGGCGGCTCGGCCACAAATGAAGTCGAGGCGAGAAAGATCGAGGCGCAGATCGCGCAATAATCGTCGTCGTCGCCGGAATTCTGCGCCGGCGATTTTCGCGGTGTCTGCGCGAGGTGATGGGAGTTGGCGGCTGTTACGCCCGAGGCGCGGGCTGCGCCGCCGAAAAAATGCACATTGGCGATGTGCACATTGCCGACATGGATGTGCCCGAACGACAGCACCAGCTGCAGCACGAGCGCCGCAAGCCCCGGCCACGCACCATATCGCCTATGGAACCGAACCCACCCCATGGACGGCATGCTAATGTTACAATGTTACATTTGGCAAGAGGGATCACGCGGGATCCGGCCGACCATCTAGAATGTGGCGGCGAGTGTCAGCCGCACCGCGAGCGGCTCGATCGGATGCAAAACATAGTCCATCACGCCGTTCTGGCAGACCGCATCGAGCGCGGCGGCGTGTGCTCGGAAAGCACATGCCGAACAGGCTATCGGTCTTGAGCAGCGAACCATAGGCATAGGTCGCCTGATCGCTGCGCGAATTGAGCAAATTGAAGCCATCGAGCTGAACGCGCCAGCCGTTGTCGAAGCGATAGCCGATCTGGCCGTTGAAAATGCTCAGCGGCGCCGACTGGAACACGCCGTCCTCGGTGAGCGGCCGCGAACTGATAAAGCGCCAGCGCAGATCGCCGAACCAGCCGGTCTGCTCGCCGAGCGTGATGCCCGCCGACGCCACCATCCACGGCGCGTTGAAAACATAATTGCCGGGCGCATTGCCGATCTGCGATTGCGGAAATCCGGCAAGCGATACGTAGAGCGCCTCCTGCGCCGTGTCGTAACCGAGAAAGCGCGCCCGCGTGAGCGCGAGATCGGCATCGATATGAATCCAGGACGCCGGACGGTAGTCGTTGGTGAACTCGATGCCGGTGCGCACGCTCGGCCGGCCCGGCGTCGTGGTCGCCGGTATCGCCGTCGAAGAACAATTCGGAGTCCTGGTGCAGATAGAACAGGCTCACCGAGCTATCGAGGCCGGGAACGATCCTGGTGCGAACGCCGACCTCGGCGCCGCGCGAGCGCACCAGCAACGGCGACGGCGTTTCCGGCGTCGTCGGGTCGCCCGGCACTTCCGAGATCGTCGTCGCTGCGCGCGTCATTGCTGTGATAGCCCATGCCGGCGCCGACAAAGAATTCCGTTTTGGCGAACGGGCCGAGCACCATTCGCAATTTCGGGCTGCCGATGGTCGCCGCAGTGCTTCCGGAATTCGCCGTCTGCAGCATCGAATTCACCGAGGCCGCATAATAATCGCCGCGCCAGCCGACCGTGGTCCGCAGCCAATCGGTCCAATGCACGGTGTTCTCGGCATAGATGCCGGCGTTCTCCTCGTTGACGTGATCGGCAAGCACGTTCGACAGGAATTGCCGCTGCACCGTGTTGCTTAGCGCGAGATTGATGTCGTCGTAGCGCGATTGGATACCGAACACGGTCTCGGTCGGCAGATTGAACAACGAGCCGTTGATGGTGCGCGAAGCGCCGGCGCCGCCATAGACGCGGCCGTCGTGCTGATGAAATTGGTCGCCGTTGACCGGATCGGTGAGGAACCAGGTGAAATTGTTGTAGAGGTCCAGCTCGTATTTGACGAGATAGGCATTGGCTTTCCACGACGCCGTCGTCCAGCGATTGCGCCATGCGCGCCGACAGCGAAAAGCGGTTGGTGTCGCCGCCGTCGGTCGGATCGAGTTCGCCGTAACGCCCGATCAAACCCGTCTCGATGGCGCGCGCCGGCTACCTGGTCGGTGGACGTCCAAGTGTTGGAATAGGCCATCGCGGAGGCCGAAAAGCCGTCGGTCGCGGTGCCTTGGCTGTAGCGCAAGCAGCCCGCTCAATTTCTGCACATGTCCGGCGTGGCCCACGGACCGTCATAGGAGTTCGACCTCGCCGGCATAGAGCAGCGAGCCGCCGCCGAGCTTGGTCGAGCCCATGGTGAAATATCTTTGGTAGCCGAAGCTGCCGACCGTCGCTTCGCGCGATTTTCTTGTCGACGCTGTCCTTGAGATTGATGAACAGCGATCCGGCGGTGGCGAAGTCGCCGACATCGGCGAAGTACGGCCCCTTGCGCACGTCGAGGCTGTTGACGGTTTCCGGCATCAGCCAGTTGAGGTCGGCATAGCCCTGGCCGTGCGCATGGGTCGGCAGATTGATCGGCATGTCGTCGACAAAGATCGCCAGGTCGGTGCCGTGATCGAGATTGTAGCCGCGCAGGTAATATTGATTGGCCTTGCCGCCGTCGGCATGCGCGACGACGGCGAGGCCCGGCGCGGCTTCGAGCATTTCGCCCGGCCGCGTGACCGCACGATTGTTGAGGTCCCGCCCGGAAATCGTCATCTGGCTCGCCATGGTCGGCGGCACGGCCGGACCGCTGCCGACATTCGGCGCGACGGCGCCGTCGGCCGGCACGGACGCAGCCGGCGCAGTCGCCACTGCACCTGGCGATCGCACCGGCTTCGCGGCGCGAGGCTTGGCATGCTTAGCGGCGAAATTTGGATCGTGGGGAGCACCGTCGCGCCCGACGGTGCCGGCGGCGCGGGTGCTGCAGGGCGGGCGGCGGCGCCGTTTGCGCCCACGCGGCGACGCATAGGAACGAGAACAGAAACCCGCCGCGACAAGCGACGCCGTCTCCATCAATCGATCAGTCGGATGACGCATGGACATCATCGTCGGGTCAACACGCCTCGTGGCACGTCACCGCGAACGTTGCGTGTCCCACGCACATCCGATGCGGATGATTGGTTCGCCCACCGCCAGTTCACCCCGACCGACAGCGCTCGCGCATGACCACGGCTGACGGCAGGTCTCCTGGCTCGCGCGGTCACCGACCTTCCGCCGCCTTCCGGGACCCGAGATCCCAGTGGACATTGCGGAAGATTCGCCCGCCGGTTGCACAGGTCGCCGCGAGTCGGCGAGCGCGCGGCGTCGCGCGCTGATCTACGTTACGACCACGCGGCGCGCGATCTGCCCAAGCGCCTGACCCACGATTTCCACGGCGGAACGATCTCGCGCAAGCGACGCTGCACATGCATCTCGACCACGAGAACTGCATGGAAGTCACCGTGCTGAAGGGACGCGGCTCGGACGTGCAGGAATTCGCCAATCACAGCATCGACGAGCGCGGCGTGCGTCATGGCCAGAAGTTTATCTGCCGGCAGACGCGCGCACGATCACGGCATGGTCATAGCCACATCACGATCACGCTCCGCGGCGCGCAGCATCAAGTCAAAAGCCTCGCGATCGTAAGGTCGACATTTGGCAAAGCTCGAGCGACGCTTAACTTGCGAACGGTGCGGCCAAGAGTTCGGCTGCGCACGCGACAGCATCGGCGCATGCTGGTGCAATGCCGAGCCCTATCGTCTTCCCCTGCCCGCCCGGCGAGCGGGCCGCGCCGGTGACTGTCTTTGCCCGGCCTGCTTACGCGAAGCCGCGGCGAAGGCGCGGCGTGACGCCAGGGCGGCAGAGTGAGTATCGGCGGCGAAAGCCCCATCGCCCGGCCGCCGGCGGCACCTTCCGTTAATCATCAGAAGCTCTTGATTCCGCGGGTATTAACGGCCCGCCACAATCTTCATCGAATAGCGACGCTCGCCATGCTAAAGGGCCGCCGCAACGAGTGATGACGATGTCGAGCGTGCCACGCCGAACCTGCCACGAGAGCCTGCAGCAGACCTTGCCGGACCCGCGGGCGGAAGCGCTTGTCGCCGCCTATACGCGCGGCGCCGACAATCCGCTATCTGCGGATCGAGCCGCCGGTGCTGCAGCCTGCCGAGCCGTTCCTCGATCTCGGCGGCGAGGACATCCGCCGCCGCATGTTTCTCACCACCGATCCGGACGGCCGCGAATTGTGCCTGCGGCCCGATCTGACGATCCCGGTGTCCTGCGCCTATCTGGCGTCGCCCGCCGCCGGCAAGCCCGCGGGCTTCTGCTATCTCGGCCCGGTGTTTCGCCACCGCGAAGGAGCGGCGGCCGAATTCCTGCAAGTCGGCATCGAAAGCTTCGGCCGGCAAGACATGGCGGCGGCCGACGCCGAAATGCTCGCGCTCGGGCTCGAAGCGACCAAGCAATATGGCGTCAACGCGCCGGAAATTCGCATGGGCGACTTCGCGCTGTTCGCCGCTTTCATCGACGCGCTCGATCTCGCGCCGGTGTGGCGGCGGCGGCTGAAAAAAGATTTCAACCGCAAAGCCTCGCTGGCGCACGATCTCGATGAATTGACACTCGCGCCCGCCAACGGCTCGAAGGAATATCAGGGCGTGCTCGCGGCTTTGGCCGGTTCCGACCCCAAAGCCGCGCATCATCTCGTCACCGACCTCCTCTCGATCGCCGGCATCGCTACCGTCGGCGGCCGCTCCGTCGCCGAGATCGCCGACCGCTTCCTCGAGCAATCGGCAATCAATGCGCCGACGCGGCTGCCGCGCGAGACCCGCGCGCTCGATCGAGCGCTTCCTGTCGCTGCAAGGCGATCCCGACGAGGCGGCCACCGAATTGCGCAAGCTCGCCGCCGACGCCAAGATCACGCTCGGTAAGGCGCTCGATTTATTCGAGACGCGGACCGGCTTTCTCGTCACCCGCGGCATCGACGTGCGCGCGATCAAATTCTCGACCGGCTTCGGCCGCCACATCGACTATTACACCGGCTTCGTCTTCGAGCTGCACGATCCACGCGCGAAAAGCGCGCTGGTCGCCGGCGGCCGCTATGACGACCTTCTCGCGCGGCTCGGCGCGCGCGAGCAAATCCCCGCCGTCGGCTTCGCCGCCGCGATCGAGGACCTGATCGCTTGCGGGAGCCGGTCATGAGCCACGCCGCTCATACTGGCGGTGCCGTCGAAAGGCCGCTTGCAGGAAAATGCCGAAAAATTCTTCGCCCGCTCGGGCCTCGAACTGGTCAAGCCGCGCGGCGCCCGCGACTATCGCGGCGCCATCAAGAACTTCGACGGCATCGAGATCGCTTATCTCTCGGCGGCCGAAATCACCACGCAGCTTGCGCAAGGCGCGGTGCATCTCGGCATTACCGGCGAGGATCTTATTCGCGAGATGATCCCGCAATCGGACCAGCGCATCGTGTTCATCACCGGCATGGGCTTTGGTTACGCCAATGTCGTCGTCGCCGTGCCGCAGGCCTGGATCGACGTGCGCAGCATGGCCGATCTCGACGACGTCGCCACCGCGTTCCGGCACCGCAATAATCGCAAAATGCGGCTTGCCACCAAATACGCCAATCTGACGCGCGATTTTTTCGCCGAGCACGGCATCGTCGACTACCGCATCGTCGAAAGCTCCGGCGCCACCGAAGGTGCGCCGGCGGCCGGCACCGCCGAAATGATCGTCGACATCACGACGACCGGCGCGACGCTTTCCGCCAACGGCCTCAAAGTGGTCGACGACGGCACGATCTTGCGCTCGCAAGCCAATCTCGTCGCCGCGCGCGCGGCGGCCTGGGACGCAAGCAAGCGCGAAACCGTGCGGCTTCTGCTCGACCGCATCGCCGCGCAAAAACGTGCTGACGCCTACCGCGAAGTGCGCACGCGCTTTGCCGGCATGAACGAGGCGCTGCTCGCCGCCGCGCGGGAGAAGTTCGGCGTCGTCTCGCCGTTCGGCGGGCCGACCTCTTCCGGCATGCTCACGCTGCACTGCCCGCCGGACAATGTGCATGCGCTGGCGAGCTTCCTGCGCGAGAAAGGCGCCGAAGCGGTGTCGGTGGCGCCGCTCGACTACGTCTATGCCCGGGACAATCCGCTCTACACGAAGCTCGCCGCGGAACTTGATCGGCGCGATTAGCTCACGGCGTGATCGCTGCGAATTGCACCACCTTGGCCCATTTGTCGCTGTCTTGCGCGATCAGCCTGCCGAAACCTTCCGGCGTATCCGACATCGGCGTATTGGCGACATCGGCGAGTTGCGCCTGAAATGCCGGATCGGCCACGATCGCGTTCACCGCGGCATTGAGCTTTAAGACGATCGGCGCCGGACAATCGCGCGGCGCGGTGATGCCGTTCCAGGAATAGGCCTCGTAGCCCGGCACGAAATCGCTGATCAAAGGCACGTTGGGCAACGCCGCCGTGCGCATGCTCACCGCCAGCGGCGCAAGCCTGTCGGCGCGAATGAGCGCGATCGAGGCCGTCAGATTGTCGAACATGACCTGAATCTGGCCGCCGATCAGATCGGCGATGGCCGGCGGCGAGCCGCGATAGGGAACGTGGGTCAATTTTGTCCCGGTCATCATCTGGAACAGCTCGCCCGCGACATGCGTCGAGCCGCCGGGGCCGGCCGTGCCCATATTGATCGCACCCGGATTGGCCTTGGCATAGGCGATGAACTGCGGGACTGTTTTCGCCGGAAATGACGGATTGACCTCCATCACCATCGGGCTGCGGCTAAAAATCGCAATCGGCGCCATGTCGTGGGCGAAATTGAAATCGAGCTCCGGATAGAGCGACACGTTGATCGCATTGGCCATGCCGGCGAGGAGAAGGGTGTAGCCGTCCGGCGGCGCATGCACGACCTCATCGGCGCCGACATTGCCGCCGGCGCCAGGGCGGTTCTCGACGACAAAAGGCTGGCCGAGCCGCTCCGACAGTTTTTGTCCGATCATCCGGCCAAGAATGTCGCTCACGCCGCCGGGGGCATAGCCGACGACCAGACGCACCGGCCGCGACGGATAGTCGTCGGCAATCGCGAGCGACGGCAGCTGCGGGCGCAAACGCGGCCGCCGCCGCGAGTTGCAGGAATTGACGGCGCACAAGCATCATGATGCACTCCACATTGATTTCCCCGCCAATGCAATTCGCATACCGCACACCGGTCAACTCCATGCTGCGTTTCCGCATAGCCGCCATCGCGCTCGTCACGCTCGGTCTCGCCCTCAACCTCGAAGTCGGGCGGGCGGAGGCGCAGACATTTCCCGGCAACAAAATCACCCTGATCGTCGCCTTCGCGCCGGGCGGCATTGCCGACACGCTTGGCCCGCCTTATCGGCCAGGGCCTGGGCGAACGCCTGCACCAGAATATCGTGGTCGAGAACCGCGGCGGCGCCGGCGGCAATATCGCGGCGTCTTATGTCGCGCGCTCGACGCCCGACGGCACCACGCTCCTTGCCACGACGACGGCGATCGCCATCAACGAAACGCTGTTTCGCCAACAAGGATTATTCGGCAAGCGACTTCAAGACGATCGCGATTGCGGCATCGAGCCCGGAAGCCTTGGTGACCGGTGCGGGCAATCCCGCGAGCAGTCTCACCGACCTGATCAAGTCGATGGCGGGCAAGACCATCAATTTCGCCGTGCCCGGCGTCGGCACCGGCTCGCATATCGAGGCCGAATATTTCTTCAAATTCCTCGCCAAGGTGCCGGCACAACAGATCCCGTTCCAGGGCGGCGCGCCGGCCATCAACGCCACGATCGGCAATCAGGTCGACCTGATGGCGTCGACGCTCGGCGGCGGCGCCGCGGCGCAGATCACCGGCGGCAAGCTCAAAGGGCTTGCCATCGCCGCCGACAAGCGCGCCGCGGTGACGCCGAATATACCGACCTATGCGGAACTGGGTTTTCCCGGCTTCACCGCGGCGTCCTGGGTCGGCTTCTTCGCGCCGGCCAAGACCGATCCAAAAATCCTCTTGGCGCTCAATTCGACCATCAACGAGATCGTCAAGACGCCGGAAGTTCAGGCCAAGCTGACCGATATGGGGTTCGATCCCATCACCGGCACGCAAGCGGAAGCCGACGCCATGTTCGCCGGCGAAGTGAAGAAATGGGGCGACATGGTCAAGGCGCTGGGGCTTTCGATCAAATAGTTGCTTTGATGGCGCCGTTTTTCATGTTTTGACCGCGCGCAGGAGCGCCGCGCGTTTTGCCGCGCCGTCCATCAGAAAGCCAAGGTCGCCGCCAGCAAGAATGAAGCGTGCGCCCATGTCGATGTAGTGCCGCATGAGCTTGTCGTCGTACACGCCGCCCATGCCCGGCCACTTCGCGTGCTTGCGACAAGCCGCGATCATGCGCGCGTAAGCATCGACGACTTTGGCGTGGCCGAGTTCGCCCGGCACGCCCAGGTCGACGCACAGGTCGTTGGTGCCGATCAGCAGCACGTCGATACCGGGGACGGCAGCGATCACCTCGGCATTGGCGATGGCATTGCCCGTTTCCAACATCACCGCGATCAGGTTCGACTTGTTGAGCGACGCCGTCATATCGGCCGCCGGCTTGTAGTCGAACTGCGGCATGATGCTGAACACGCCGCGATGGCCTTGCGGCGGGTAGCGCAGCCGGTTGACGATCGCGGCCGCTTCCTCGGCCGTCTCGACATGCGGCACCACGATGCCGAGAGCGCCGTTGTCGAGGAGCCGCGTCGCCAGCGCGTATTCGCCGTTCGGCACGCGCACCAGCGGCGAAATGCCGACGTCGAGTGCGGAGAGGCACATCTGCGAGGCGGTTTCGATCGACAGCGCGCCGTGCTCGAGATCTATGAACAGCCAATCGAAGCCGGCGCTCTTCATCGCCTTGGCGACCTCGACGCTGCGCAGCACCCTGATGCCGACGCCGAGCGAGAGCTCGCCCCGTTCGAGCCGTTCGCGCGCGAGATTGCTGACCGCAGCCACGCTCTAGCTCGCCAGGTTCTCGATGAGGTCGCCCACATAGTCATGGTCCGAGGTGGTGACGAAGAGATCGGACAGACCTCGCATTTGCGCGACGCGCAGCTCATCGGTCGCCGGGATCTGGTCGATATCTTTAAGCACCACGAAGGTCACCAGCATGTCAGGCCTGCCCCGCGAGGGACTGAACAACCGCTCGTCGCCCTCGCCGCAAACGATGACAATCATGTTGGTGCGTTCGCCCGCCCGCTCTTTGGCGATGTCGTCCCAGCCGACAGGCCGGACATTGGTCTCGATCTCGACGTTGCGGAGACCGCGCGTTGCAACTTCGCGGGCGATCGTGCTGCCACGCGCACCGAGCCCGAGCAGCCGAACGAGGCGCTTCGACGAATTTCGATAGCCAGCGATGCGACTGCCGGGGATCGGTGCGTTTTCCGATAAAAACTCCATAAATGACTCCGTAACGCTCTCCGTCTCCGGCTCATACCAGACATTACCGGATTTGCATACGTGAGCGGCCTCGCGGCGAGTTAACTCGCAGACGCGCCAGCGCAGAGTATCGTGACAACGGGAGCGCACGTCCCTGACGCCTGCATTGGCCTGCCTCTGCCGCACCGAAAAGTTGTCAACATGATCACGCACGAACAGAACGAATATATGTGCCGCACCGGCCCCGGCACGCCGATGGGCGAGCTGTTCCGCCGCCACTGGATTCCGGCGCTGATGGCGGAGGAATTGCCGCGGCCGAACTGTCCGCCGGTTCGGGTGCAGTTGCTGGGCGAGCGGCTGATCGCCTTTCGCGATACGCAAGGCCGGCTCGGCCTGATGGATGAATTCTGCGCCCATCGGGGCGTGTCGCTGTGGTTCGGTCGCAACGAGGAGAACGGCCTTCGCTGCCCCTATCACGGCTGGAAATATGATGTGACCGGGCAATGCGTCGAGGTGCCCTCGGAGCCGGCCGCCAGCGGCTTTTGCCAGAAGATCAAGCTCCAGGCCTACCCTTGCGTGGAGCTCGGCGATGTCATCTGGACCTATATGGGACCCGCCGCCGATAAACCGCCGCTGCCGACGTTCGAATGGGTACATCTCAAGCCGTCGCAGCGGTTCCTCACCAAGCGTTGGCAGGAGAGCAATTACCTGCAGGCCATGGAAGGCGGCATCGATTCGAGCCACGTCTCCTTCCTGCACCGCGGCGACCTCAATTCCGATCCGCTGCACCGGAACACCGCGGGCGCCAAATACGCGCGCAGCACCAATACCGTGTTCGACATTTTGGAATCGCATGGCGGCCTGCTCATCGGCGCGCGGCGCGATGCCGATCCGGGTTTCCACTACTGGCGCGTCACCCAATGGCTGATGCCGTGGTACACGCTCATCCCGCCCTACAAGGGCCAGGCCGCAAACGGCCACGCCTGGGTACCGATGGACGATTACAACTGCATGGCGTGGACCATGACGTTCCATCCCGCGCGCGACCTATCCGGCGAAGAAGTCGAACTGATGCGCAAGGGAGCCGGCGTCCATGCCGAGCTCATTCCCGGCACGTTCCGGCCGGTGGCCAATCGCAGCAATGGCTATCTGATGGATCGCGTCGCGCAGGAGACGGGAAGATTTTACAACGGCGTGCGCGGCCTCGCCATTCAGGATGCCTCGGTGCAGGAAAGCATGGGTCCGATCGCCGACCGCACCAAGGAAAATCTCGTCGCCACCGACAATGCGATCATCATGGCGCGGCTGCGGCTACGCAAGGCGGCGGAAGCCGTTGCCGCCGGCAAGCACGCGCCGGGACTCGATGAGCAAGCGCAGAACGTGCGCTCGGCATCTTTCGTGTTGCCGGTCGACGGCAAGTTCGAGGACGCCGCGCGCGATGCTGTGAAAGTCCGCAAGGGCGAACAGCATGTCGCAGTTTGAAATGAATCTGGCGGTTTGAATCAATCCGATGTCCGACATTCAACTGTCCGAGTCACCGGACGAGGTTGCCGCCTTGATCGCCGGTTACGCCGCGAGCGTGCCGGGCGATCTCGACGAGCGCAGCGGGCGCGCCGCCAAAGCGGTCCTGATCGATTCGCTCGCTGTCGCGATGGGTGCGCTGCGCGCATCCTGCGGCGCAGGCGGCGCGCCGTCATGCCGCCCGGTTCGACGGCGGCTGTGTGGTGTGGGGTACGACTAAGCGCTCGACACCGGAGATTGCCGCGCTCGCCAACGGGGTGCTGCTGCGCTGTTACGACTACAACGATTTCTTCGTCGGCGAGCGCAATTCCGGGCATGGCAGCGACATGGTGAGCGCCGTCGTCGCCGCGGCCGAATGGGCGAACGTGTCGGGCAAAAAACTGCTGACGGCGCTGGCCGTCGGCTACGAAGTCGTCGGTGCGGTGTACGATGCGTTTTCGACCGCTCCCGGCGGCTGGGATTATACCAACCTGACGGCGATCGGCGCGACTTGCGCGATCGGCCGGGCTCTCGATCTGGACGCCGGCCAGATGCGCGAGGCGCTGGCGATGACGGTGATCCCGCATTTCGCCAGCGACGAAATCGAATCCGGCGAGCTCAATGCGCGCGGCGACCTCACGATGTGGAAACGGTTCAATGGCGCGGACGCGGTGCGCAATTCGCTCCAAGCGTGCCTGCTCGCCTCGGTCGGCGTCGAAGGCGCGGTGCGGCCGTTCGTCGGACAATTCGGATTTATCGCCAAGCTTGCGAACAAGAACAATGACGCGGCCGCTGTCCTGCGTGCGCGGCTCGACGGCAAACGCCCGCTCCAGCGCGTGTGCGACACCTATTTCAAGCGCTGGCCGGTAGGCTCGCTGGCGCAGAGCGCGATCCAATCGGCGTTGCAGGCGCGCGAGAAAGTCGGCGACATTTCGCGAATCAAACAGGTACGCGTGTTTTCCGAGGAAGGCGCCTATGACCACCTCGTGAAAATTCGCAAAGACCCGTGGCATCCGATTTCGCGCGAGACCGCCGACCATTCGCTGCCCTACATTGTCGCCGCCGCGGTGCTCGATGGTTATGTGCGCACCGACAGTTTTGATCCCGATCGCGTGCACGAGCCGGCGCGACGCCGGTTCCTCGAAGACAAAGTCGTGGTGCAAAGCGCGCCCGAGCTCGGCACGCTCGCCGGCGGCAAGCTCAAGCGGGCGCAGGCCGGCTATTTGTCGCGCGTCGAAATCGAGACCGCTGACGGCGAGCTCGTGCGCGGCGATGCCGCACCGTTCCCCGGCCATCCAAAACGGCCCTATTCGGACGACGACCTGGCCGAAAAGCTGCGCGAGAACATGACGCCGTTTGCGGGCAAGCCCGCCTGCGAGAAACTCGTCGCATTTCTGGCGTCGATCGAAGGCACGACCAGCGTGCGCGACATGACAGCGTTGCTCGCGCTAGATATCAGCAAAAATATCGATCAAGTCGGCGCGGCGTAGACCCTGACCCGGTTCAACCGAATTGGATCAAGGTCCCGGAACGGGAATTGCATATGGTGCTGGTGTCGCGAGAGGGCACACCATGAAACTGCGTAGATCGTTGAAACTTCCGCGTAGATCGTTCTTGCAATTCGCTGCCGCCGCCGCTGCCGCTGCGGCGTTTTCACGCGGTGCAAAAGCCGACGCCTATCCTTCGCGGCCCATCACCATGATCGTTCCGTTTCCGCCCGGCGGCCCCACCGATACGCCGGGACGGGTGATCGCCGAACGGATGGGAGTGTCGCTTGGACAGCCTGTCATCGTCGAGAATGTCGGCGGGGCGGAGGGCAGCATCGGTACCGGCCGCGTCGCGCGCGCGAACCCCGATGGCTATACAATCGTTCTCGGCGTCACCAACACCCATGTCATGAACGGTGCTTTCTATACGCTTTCATACGACGTGTTGAATGATTTCGCGCCGATCTCGCCGCTGTTCACCGCTCCGCTTGTTCTTTATGCAAGGAAGACGCTGCCGGCCAACGATCTGCGGGAAGTGATCGCGTGGCTCAAGGCTAATCCCGACAAGGCGACGGCAGGCTTCGGCACTGCCACATTTCAAGTCCTTAATGTGTTCTTCGAGAAAGAAACCGGGACGCAATTCACGCTCGTCCCCTATCACGGCAGCGCTCCCGGAATACAGGATCTGATCGCCGGCCAGATCGATCTGTATTTCACGACGCCGGTCGAACTGTCGCTGGTGCGCGCCGGCAGTATCAAGGCCTATGCGGTGACGAGCGATACGCGGTTGGCGCAGGCGCCCGATATTCCGACCTTCGCCGAAATGGGCTTGCCGTCACTTACCTTTTCGAACTGGTATGGACTTTTTGCTCCCAAGGGAACGCCCGCGGATATCGTCGGCAAGCTCGATGCCGCGGCAGTCGAGGCATTGGCCGACCCCAAGGTGCAAACCCGGCTCGCCGATCTCGGCTATCAGGTTTTCCCGCGTGAGCGCCAGACACCGGAGGCGCTTGGCGCCATGCAGAAGGCCGATGCCGAGAAGTGGTGGCCGATCATCAAAGCGTCCGGAATCAAATCGCAGTGAAGCGGCATCGCGTATCTCGGTTAAGCCGGTGCGGAATAACGCGAGCGGTCATCGAAAGCTGATTGCCAGTGACCGGCTGTCGCGACACCGTCTAGGCACTGTCCCCGGCATCGCCTCCCCGGCGCGGCCGGAAAACGACAAAATGCGACAGCGTGAAATTGACGACGAAGCTCGCCAGGATGGCGAGCGCCTTGGCAAGCCAGACCGGCAACAGCAAAACTTGCGCCGCAACAATCAAGGTTGCGGTATTGGCGATCAAGCCGACGATGCCGGACACAACGAAGGTCAGGTAATCGCGCCAGCGCAATTTACGCCCGGACTCGGCCGCAAACGTGATCGACGAATTCAACACATAAGAGCCGCTGACCGCGACGATCCAGGACGTCACATTTGCGGCTATCAGTAAAATCGTTTCGGGCGCACCGCAGCGGCAGATGCCGGCGAGCGAGGCGAATGCGGCGAGCGCCGGCGGCCAATGCATGTAAGCCACGCGCGCCACGAGGAAGACGGCATAGTCGACCGCGGTGTTGAGGACCCCGATGATGGCGAAGACGAAGGCCTTCTGCGACAGCGCCCGTCCGCGCGGGGCGTTTGGTCTGCCGGCCGAATTGGGAGGGGATGCCTGAGCCATTGCGGTCATTCGCATAGCATATTACCCGATTTGCGCGACGATTGGCGGGTTGCGGCGCCCGCCAAGCGGGTTTACTTCGTTCGCAAACAGCGCGACCTGCGCCGACCCGCGCGCGACAGATGGGACCGATTGCGCTATAGATTCCGGTCCGAAGGGACGCCTTCATGAGTGCCGCAAATACCAGAATAGCGCCCAAAGTTGCGCCATCGGGCGCAGCCCTTGGCCTATCGATCGTGGTGCCGCTCTACAATGAAGCGGCCGCACTCGAGCGGCTGCACGCGCGGCTCGTCGAGGTGGCGCTAAGGCTCAAGCAACAGCGGTCGCTTGCCTGCGAACTCGTCTATGTCGACGACGGCAGCCGCGACGGCACGCTCGCCATCGCCCGCGATCTGCGCGCCGACCGGGCTCGATGTTCAGGTGCTGTCGCTGTCGCGCAATTTCGGCAAAGAGGCAGCGCTGCTCGCCGGCCTCGAACACGCCCGCCGCGGCGCCGTGCTGTTCATCGACGGCGACGGCCAACACCCACCCGATATGATCGAGACGCTGGTCGGCCATTGGCTCGATGAGGATTGCGACGTCGTCTACACCGCCAAGGCGAGCCGCACCGGCGAAGTCGTTTTTGCGCCGCCTGTCGGTGAAGAGTTTCTACACGCTGATCAATTGGGGGGCGAAGCCGAAAATCCCCGAAGACGCCGGCGACTTCCGTTTGCTGTCGCCGCGCGCGGCGAATGCGCTGCGGCAATTGCCGGAGCGCAACCGCTTCTTCAAAGGCCTGTCGAGCTGGATCGGCTTTCGCCAGATGCGCATCGACTACGAGCCGGCGCCGCGCGTCGACGGCAGCAGCACCTGGAATCTGCGGCGCCTGATCGGGCTTTCGATCGACGGCGTCACCGGCTTCTCGGTGGCGCCGCTGCGGCTTGCCACCGTGCTCGGCATGGCGCTCGCGGCGATCGCCTTCATGTACGGTCTCGAGATCGTCTACGAGACCTTGGTCTACGGCACCAAGGTGCCCGGCTATCCGTCGCTGTTCGTCGGCGTCATGGTGCTCGGCGGCGTGCAGCTCATCATGATCGGCGTGGTCGGCGAATATATCGGCAAGATCCTCGAAGAGATCAAAGGCCGGCCGGTCTATTTCGTCGCCGAGCATGACGTGAAGCTCGCTGAGGATGCACACGAGCCCACTGCCGCGCAACCCGCGCGTCCAGCGCGCGCACCGCGGCCGAATGACCGGAGAAGCGCAGCGGCACATCTGGCTCGTGCGCCGACGATTACGGCATCTCGCCCGCGGTCAGCGCGGCGATCCGCGATCTGATCGCGCGCGGCCGCCTGAGCGCCACCTCGGTCATGACGTCGACGCCGAGCTTCTCGCAAGACGAGGCCACCGCGCTTCGCGATGTCGCAGGGTCACGCGCCGCGATCGGATTGCACGTGACGCTGACGGGCCGTTTCGCCCGCTGACATCGGCTTTGCGCCGCTGCGCCGACGGCGCGTTTCCGCCGCTTGCCGGCGATGGCCGGCCGCGCGCTCGCGCGCTGGCAAAGCCCGCGTTGCTCGAAGCCGAAATTTCGCAGCCAATTCGCGGCGTTCCACACGGCTTTCGGCCGCGCGCCGGATTATGTCGACGGCCATCAGCACATCCACGTGTTTCCGCAGATCGCGCGAAGCGCTGCTGCGCGCCGTCAAGCAGGCGGCGCCGCAGGCCTGGGTGCGCCAATGCGGCCGCGCCTGCAGCCGCGCCAAAAAGTCTCTCCGATCCCAAGGGATATATTCTCGACGCGCTGAGCCGGCGCTTTCGCCGCCTCGCCGAGCAGCAAGGCGTGCGCACCAATCCGGCTTTCGCCGGCACTTATTCGTTCGAGCCGGGCGCGGTGTTCGAGAAATTGTTTCCGAGATTTCTCGACGGCCTGCCGGACGGCGGCCTCATCATGTGCCATCCGGGAAAAGTCGACGACGAATTGCGCCGGCTCGATCCGCTGACGACGCTGCGCGAGTGCGAATACGCCTATTTCCTGAGCCATGATTTTCCGCGTCTGCTCGCGGAACGCGGGTATGTGCTGGCGTAGTCCCCTCACCCATTCATTCCCGCGCAAGCGGGAATTCAGCGGCTTGCGCGAGATGGCGCGAGCCGTGTGCAGTGGAACAGCGCAGCAAGATCGAATTGCACGACGATGTGCCCAATGTCACATGCCGCGGGCCGACGGCGTGCGTACTCTTGAAACTGAGGGTTAGAGGCACCGCAGTGACGTCGGGTCCATCCGACGAACTCGAGTCATACGAGAGGAATATCTATGGGCGCTCCCTTCATGTTCCAGTCCGCTAACGGCGCACTAACGATCGACGTTAGTCATTCTACCTACACCGAGGGAACGAGTATTCTCGGCGATCTGCCAGGTGGTGGCGGAGGTAAGCCGATCCAACCAAGTCAGAGCTGGCAAGCCATCCTCGACCCGCTGGGCTCGGGCCATTATCTCATCGTCAGTGGCGCATGTAACTTGTGCATAGGGATCGGGACCAACGTCCCAGTCAACGCCAATGCCACCGATGACGCGACTGATCGTGGCGCGGTGCTGACCCTTCAAGCACAGGAACCGGTCAACAATCATTATCAGTTGTGGGATTTCGTACCGCCGACCGGTGGCACGGGAAATGCCGTCTTCATACAAAACCCACAAACAGGATACGTCATCGAACTGCAATCCCACTCCACGGCCGCATGCAGCCTCGTCGTGAATCCGCGACGTATCTCGAACGACACCTATCAATTGTGGAACGCCGTCGATCAAAATGGGGCGGCTGTAGCTCTTCCTGTCCTGTCGATGGCTCAGCTCGGAGCCCCACTAAAGGGATTTACGCAGTACGTTCTTCTGCCGCCCAACCAAGGCGACCATCTGGTCGGGATCACCGTCACTATCGACGTCATCGAAGATGTGGTTGTCGACGCGTGCTCTGTTCAAATCAATTGCAACACGCCTTACTTGGGTCCCGACGGCACCGACACCGAAGATTATGACAGGGATGCGCAATGGATGCAGTTCGGGTTGTTCATGCAGAACAATCAACTCATGCTGTTCAATCAAACATGGCACCGAAGTGGACCGGTTCCCGCGAGTGAATTCCCGTCTGAAACAGAGACGTCCGCACCTCTGCTTCAGTTACAAAACAATACAATTCCGGCAGGAACGAGAATCATAATAAATTTCTGCACAGACCAAGACGATTTCGTCATAGGCATCGCCGGACTGGCGCTTGACAGCACCGGCCTGCCGATAGGCACTCCGATATACTGGCCTGCTCTCGGACGCGACAGTTGGCATTCAACGGTTGACGGAGGTAAGGTTCATCAAAAGGCAATGGCGCCGATTGGCGCCTTCCAGGTCGTCTTCTGCAGCAATCCCAACGTTCAAAACTCTGCCGCCCAATTCACGTCAGGCATGGGCACGATCACGGTAACGGCAAGCCCGGGAATTGCGGCGCAGAATTACGTACCTAATCCTTTCGGTCTCGGCACCGCAGAAAACTCCAATATGCCTTATGACCTCGTGCCCAGCGGAACGGCACGCTTGATCGCTCAGCCATTTGGCTTGCCGCCTCCTCCGCCCTTCCATGTTCCACCGCGATTGGGAGGCATTCTGCAAAAGGAGGTCATAATTCTGGAGCCCGGCGGCGGCGTAGAAATCATTCCCGGTGACGCGCCAGGCGCGCCGATTGTAGTCAGTAATTTGCCGGGCAATAATCAACCCGGTTCACGCGGGTCCGAGCGTTAAGCGCAAGCGCAGCTTCGTAGGGTGGACTGAGCGCAGTGAGCCCACCCGGTGCGGTGAAGCTTCCGTGATCGTACAGGGTGGGCACGGCGCTTACGCGCCTTAGAGCATGATCCGGAAAAGTGGAAACCGGTTTCCCGCCTTCGCGAAGCCCACTACGGCGGGCGAAGGAAGGTCCAAAAAGATTATGCTCCATCAAAATGCTAGAGCGACAACTGATTCAATCTAAAACAATCCCGCTCTAGCCCACCCTACATGTCTAGATCACCACGACTTTCGTCCCGACCTTGACGCGGCCGTAGAGATCTTCGACGTCCTGGTTGCGCATGCGGATGCAGCCGGACGACACGTTGGTGCCGATGGTCCAAGGCTCGTTGGAGCCGTGGATGCGGTAGAGCGTCGAGCCGAGATACATCGCGCGCGCGCCGAGCGGATTGTCCTCGCCGCCGGGCATAAAACGCGGCAGATCGGGCCGGCGCTGCAGCATGTCGGCGGGCGGCCGCCAATCCGGCCATTCCTTCTTGGCGGTGATCGTCTTCACGCCGGCCCAGGTGAAACCGGGGCGGCCGACGCCGATGCCGTAGCGCAACGCCCGGCCGCCGTCCTCGACCAGATAGAGAAATTTGTTCGGCGTATCGATGACGACGGTGCCGGCCGGCTCATCGCTGCGATAATCCACGGTCTGGCGATCGTATTTCGGATCGACCTGATAGTTCGCCATATCGCCCTGGCCCGACGGCGCGAAGCCTTGCTGCGGCTGCGCCTGATAGTCCGGCGCTGCGGGCTGATAGCTCGCCGGCTGACCCCACGGATGACCGAACAGCGCGCCAAAGAGCCCGCCGCCGTTCGAGGGTGGCGGCGGCGGCAAGGCATAGCTCGTCTGAGCCGGTGCGGGAGCGGCGGCCTGTTGTCCCGGCTGGACGTAGCCCTGCTGCACAGGCGGCGCGTAGCTTTGCGGCGCGTAGCGTTTGCGGTGCGTTGCTTTGCGGCACGGTCCCCGTATGGGCCGGCCCCTGCGCCGAGGAGAACAGCCCCCGCTGCGGGACATAGACGCTCACCGGCTGGGCGTTCATCGGTTGGTTTGGCGCCGCCTGCATCGCCTGCTGCTGCCCGGCATAAGTAGGCTGGCTCGGTAGCTGGCTTGGTGCCTGGCTCGGTAGCTGGCTTGGCGCATAAGGCGAGAAAATATTCTGGATGGAATCGGCATAAGCCGAACCGGACAATGCGCTCAGGGCGAGCGCGGAAATGCAGATACGCCGCATCGCTTGACCCGTTACTCAGTTACAATCGAGCGGATCGCCCGCCAACGTGATTTCGGCATCACGACAGCACGCGCGCTCGCGGCAACGAGTACAGGCCGAAAACTCGACTGTTTGGTAAACAAATTGCGGCGGCGATTTATTTGCACATTGTTCATCAAGTTACAGTTGATTTTCGGTGAATGCCGCCGCGGTTTGGTTAATCAACCGTTATTGCCGATCGTTCATGGGACGGCGGCCGGTTCGCCGCCAGGGCGCGTGAACGCGGTATTAAGCCGGCTATTCCTAAGCTTGGACCGATTGGTGATGTGTAGTCGGTAAAGCCATGGCCGCGCCGCGCAAAATCTTCCGCATCGAAGAAACGCCCGCCGCGCGCATTGCCGCCGACGGTGCGGACGCATCCGAGCGCCACACCGAGGTTGTGCAGGCCCAAATTTTGCAGGAACTTTCGGCGCTGCGACAGGGCTTTGCCGCGCCCCCCGCACCGGCGGCGACACCGGAAATTCCAGGCACCGCGAACGGGCGGCTCACCAGCGAGCTCCATCTCATCGCCGGCCGGCTCGCCGGCAGCGCGGTGAATGTCGACGATGAAGCAGAAGCCGGAACGGAGCCGCTCACTCGCATCGCCAACGAGCTTGTCGCCGTGACCGCTGGCACCGAGCAGGCGACGCAAAAGATTCTTGCCGCCGCCGAGGAAATCGATCAGCTCGCCAACAACCTCTCGGCCGCACTGAAGGGCAAGATCGAACAGGGACTGGCGCAGGATATCCAGGACCTCGTCGTCCGTATCTTCGAGGCCTGTAATTTTCAGGATCTGAACGGCCAGCGTATCAGCAAAGTGATGACGACGCTGAAATTCGTCGAAGATCACATCACCAGCGTGCTTGACGAGATCAAGAATATGTCGGCGCGGCCAGCGGGCGAAGCGGCGCAATATCTGCACGGGCCGCGGCTCGCCGACGAGAGCGGCCACGTCTCGCAGACCGACGTCGACGCTATTTTCGATACTTAGTTCGCCGGCGGCCTGCCTATTGCGGCCGTGGCGGCGGCGCAACCGGCGCCCGCGGCGGTTTCCCCCCGGCGCGCGCCACGCCTTCCGGCGCGCAGCGCACATAGACGCCGGTGCCGTAACGGCCCGCCACTTCCGGATCCATCCAGCGCAGCACCATGGTGCGGCCGTCGAACGAGACGATCTCGCGGTCCTGCGGGCCGCCGGCATCGCCGGGCGGGCCGACATAGTTCTTGCCGCTGGCCGAGCCCTTGAGCTGCAATTCCTGCAATTGTGCGCTGTCGGCGAGATACATCATCACGCCGCCGTTCGGGCCGCGGGTGATTTCGACCGGCTGGCCGCATTGACCGCGCGCGGCGGCGGCGGTCCGCGCCAGATCCTCGTCCTTGTGGAAGGCGCCATAACCCCAGCGGCCGACGACTTCTTCCGGCCGGTATTGCGAGGCGATCGCCGGCTGGCCCATCGGCGGCGCCGCCGTCTCTTGAGGTGGCGCTTGATTGGTGGTGCAGGCGGCGAGCGCAAGCGCTGACAACGCCGCAACGCTAAAGGCCAAACGCACGGACAACGCGCTCATGAAGGGTCTCCCCCAAAATCTGCCCCAACCGGGCGAAACCGACAAACGGCATGTGCCGGCGGAGGCCCCCACCGGAACCCAATCCCGCGCGAAATCTAGCCGCTCGATCTTTAGACTTTGTTTCAAACCCTAACACCCCGGCTCAAAGAGTCCGCAAAGATTACGGCCCGGTTTTGGCGGTCGTACCACCGTGACGGCGGCCGGAACCGTTCCGGCGCCCGGCAGATGCAGGCTTCGCCGCAACCGCCGCTTTGGATCGCGGATCGACCAGCGGCGCCGACTTGTGGATGCTGAGCACCCGCATCGCCTCCGCATCGCCGAAAAAATCGCTGTCGGCGCTTAGCCCCGCGGCATGGATGCCGGCAATGGCGCAGATGTCGTCCATCTCATTGGCGTCGCCGGTGACGCCGATCGCGGCGATCACCTCGCCGTCCTTGGCGCGGATCAGCTGCCCGCCGCCCTCCAGGAACAGTGGATAATCGGCGAGGTTATCGATCGACTGCATGAACAGCGGCTTCTCGTTGGCCTTGTGCAGCACGAGTTTCGACGGCCGCCCCAGCGCCAGCGAAGCATAGGCCTTGCCGTAACAGACCTCGAAGCGGAGCATCGAGGCGTTGTCCTGTTTCTGAAACGCCTTCACCCGGCCGCCGGCATCGAGAACGATGGCGCTCATCGGACGGCACTTATGTTTCTTGGCCGCGGCGAAGGTCGCCGCAATAATGGTGTTGGCCTCGTCAAGGCTGAGCGCGCGCATTTCCAATATGTCCCCTTTTCACATCATGGCCGGATGCCGGTCCCGGAAACGAGAATAGCAGCAATGGATGCGCCGATGCGACCTCCCTCTCCCGAGCGCCGAGAGGGCGAACCGGCAAACCCCGCCTTGACTCCGTAGACGCGACACCTTATTTCCGCAACGCTTACTGGCACTCCGCTTTAACGAGTGCTAAGTCGCTGCAAAATAACCGCTTTTTTCCAACGCCAAAGCCGCCAAACGCAAAGTCGGGAGCGGCAGTGAGGGTAATCATGGCGAAACTGAAGTTCCGGCCGCTGCATGATCGCGTGGTGGTCAAGCGTATCGACGCCGAGGAGAAGTCCAAGGGCGGCATCATCATTCCGGATACCGCCAAGGAGAAGCCGCAAGAGGGCGAAGTCGTCGCGGTGGGCCCCGGCGGACGTGACGAGAACGGCAAGCTGATCGCGATCGACGTCAAGGCCGGCGACCGCGTGCTGTTCGGCAAGTGGTCGGGCACCGAAGTGAAGCTCGACGGTGACGAACTCCTGATCATGAAGGAGTCCGACATCATGGGCGTGATCGCCTAAGGCTCACACCACGTCATGGCCGGGCCTGTCCCGGCCATCCCGATTTCAGCGGCAAGTACTGCCAATCGAAACGAGATCGCCGGAACAAAGTCCGGCGATGACGAGCGGAAAAACGAGAATACGAACCCCCAGGAGAGTAACAACATGTCTGCGAAAGACGTAAAATTTTCCACCGACGCTCGCGACCGCATGCTGCGCGGCGTCGAGACGCTGGCCAATGCGGTGAAAGTGACGCTCGGTCCGAAGGGCCGTAACGTCGTCATCGACAAGTCGTTCGGCGCTCCGCGCATCACCAAGGACGGCGTCACCGTCGCCAAGGAGATCGAGCTCGAGGACAAGTTCGAGAATATGGGCGCGCAGATGGTCCGCGAGGTCGCCTCGAAGACCAACGACGTCGCCGGTGACGGCACCACGACCGCGACCGTGCTTGCCGCCGCGATCGTGAAGGAAGGCGCCAAGGCGGTTGCCGCCGGCATGAACCCGATGGACCTCAAGCGCGGCATCGACCTCGCGGTCACCGCCGTGGTCGAGGACATCAAGAAGCGCGCGAAGAAAGTCAGTTCTTCGTCCGAGGTCGCCCAGGTCGGCACCATTTCGTCGAACGGCGATTCGACCGTCGGCAAGATGATCGCCAACGCGATGCAGAAGGTCGGCAACGAAGGCGTCATCACGGTCGAGGAAGCCAAGTCGCTCGACACCGAGGTCGAGATCGTCGAGGGCATGCAGTTCGACCGCGGCTATCTCTCGCCCTATTTCATCACCAATGCCGAGAAGATGATCGCCGAGCTCGAGGACGTCTACGTTCTCCTGCACGAGAAGAAGCTGTCGCAGCTGCAAGCCATGCTGCCGGTGCTCGAAGCGGTGGTGCAGTCGGGCAAGCCGCTCCTGATCATCGCCGAAGACATCGAGGGCGAGGCGCTCGCCACGCTCGTCGTCAACAAGCTGCGCGGTGGCTTGAAGGTCGCAGCCGTGAAGGCGCCGGGCTTCGGCGATCGGCGGAAGGCGATGCTGGAAGACATCGCCATCCTCACCGGCGGCCAGCTCATCGCCGAAGATCTCGGCATCAAGCTTGAAAGCGTGACGCCGGCGATGCTCGGCCGCGCCAAGAAGATCGTGATCGAGAAGGAAAAGACCACGATCGTCGACGGCGCCGGCAAGAAGAAAGACATCGAAGCCCGCGTCAATCAGATCAAGGCGCAGATCGAGGAGACCACCTCCGATTACGACCGCGAGAAGCTGCAAGAGCGGCTGGCCAAGCTCGCGGGCGGGGTCGCGGTGATCCGCGTCGGCGGCGCGACCGAAGTCGAGGTCAAGGAGAAGAAGGACCGCGTCGAAGACGCGCTCAACGCCACCCGCGCCGCGGTCGAGGAAGGCATCGTGCCGGGCGGCGGCGTCGCTCTCCTTCGCGCCAAGAAGGCGGTCGGCAAGCTGACCAACTCGAACCCGGACGTCCAGACCGGCATCAACATCGTGCTCAAGGCCATCGAAGCGCCGCTGCGCCAGATCGCCGAGAATTCCGGTGTCGAAGGCTCGATCGTCGTCAACAAGATCCTCGAGAACAAGTCGGAGACCTATGGCTTCGACGCGCAGACCGAGGAATATGTCGACATGCTCGACAAGGGCATCGTCGATCCGGCGAAGGTGGTGCGCGCGGCGCTGCAAGACGCAGCCTCCGTCGCCGGCCTCCTGGTCACGACGGAAGCCATGGTCGCCGAACTGCCGAAGGAGCAACCGGCGATGCCGGCAATGCCGGGCGGCGGCGGCATGGGCGGCTTCTAAGTCGCCCGCGGATGGACGAATAAGCGTTTCGACACGGTAAGTAGCAAAGGGCGCGGAGCAATCCGTGCCCTTTTTATTTCCGCGTAGGGTGGGGGTTAGCCGCGAAGCGGCGTAACCCACCATGGCTCCGAACGGTGGGTTACGCCTTCGGCTAACCCACCCTACGAATTGCGCAGCCCATCCAGCACGATTGCGAACTTCGTGCGCAGGCTCCTGACGCCCTGCCCGACCTCCGGCTTGGCGCCGTGAATCCAGCTGCGGATTTCGGCGAGATAGACTTTGTAGATTAGGTTGCCGGCGACCGTGGCGCTGCCCTTGAATTTCAATTCGCCGCGCGCCCTGCTTTGTTCGATGATCTCGCAAAACCAAGCTTCGATCCGCGTCATGCGGGCGCGGTAGCGCGCGCACTGTTCGCCGAAATCCTGCGAATACGGCTCGTAGAATGTCATCTCGCGAAAGGCGAAGCGGCCCAAAGTAAGATTGTCGCCGAAATAGCGGTACCAGGGCCGCGCCAAGGCGCACAGCCGGTCGAGCACCGGCTTGCCTTCGGGAAGCTCGCGCCGCGCCGCCGCGGCGACCGGGTCGAGCTCGTCATTGAACACCAGAAACAACAAATCGCGCTTGTCCTTGGCATAGACGAACAAGGTGCCGATCGAGACGCCGGCGCGCCGCGCGATCTCGCGCGTCGTCGCCGCGTCGTAACCGACATCGCTGAAAACCGCTTTGGCCGCTTCCTTGATGCGGCGCTGCTTGGCGTTCTTGCCGCGCTGGCGCAGCCCGCCTTCAGGCGGCCCGAGCTCAGCCGAGGCGTCGATCAACGGCGTGGAAATCACCGCCCCGGTCCGCTGTGAGGTCTCGATCGCCATAAGCCGTAAACCCTGTGCCGGGTGCAGACGCGGCCCCGGTTGACAACATATCATGGAAAACCATAACGTGCTCAAAAATAAGCACGCTCAGTTTGGTTGGAAAACAAGGACGGCAGTCATGATTCATGCGCGCAGGATCGCCCACGCGACGTTCGAAACGCCGGATGTCGAGCGCCAGATCGCCTATCACACCGACATTCTCGGCCTGACGCTGGTCGAACGCGACAGCGAAGCAGCTTATCTGGCGTCGACGCTCGACCATCATTCGGTTCTGATCAAGCACGGCAGCGCGGCCGCGTGCCGCCGGCTGGCGTTTCAGATCGGCCCGAACGACGATCTCGGCGAGCTGGCGCGGCAGCTCTCCGCTCTCGGCGTCGCCTCGGAGCGGCGCAGCAATCCCTTCCCGTCGGTGCGCGAGTGCCTGTCGTTTGACGATCCCAAAGGCACCGGCATCGACGTGTTCACCCAATACGAAGCGGCGCGGCAGGATTTCAAGTCTACCGGCATCGTGCCGCACAAGCTCGGCCACGTCGCCTTCACCGTCACCGACATCAAGAAGATCGTCGAGTTCTATACCAAGGCGCTCGGCTTTCGCATTTCCGACTGGATGGGCGACTTTTTCGTCTTCATGCGCTGCGGGCCGGACCATCACACCGTGAACTTCGTCCAGGCCAAGACCGACAAGCTCCATCACATCGCCTTCGAGCTGAAAGACTTCGCGCACGTGGAAACCGCTTGCGATTTCCTCTCGCGCCACGACATCCGTCTGGAATGGGGCCCGGGCCGTCACGGCATCGGCCACAACATTTTCACCTATCACCGCAACCCGGACAACCAGATCACCGAGCTGTTCACCGAAATCGACATGATACTGGACGAGGACCTCGGCTATTTCGAGCCGCGGCCGTGGCATCGCGACAAGCCGCAGCGGCCGAAAGTGTGGACGCCGGGACCGAGCGCCGCGAATTATTGGGGAGCGCCGCCGCCGCCCGGCTTTCTCGACTGACGCGAGTATTGTTCTTCTAAAAGCGAGGCGAGTATGGCGTCCGAACCGCAATCCCAAACTCCCGCTAGCGCCGAAGAGCTCATGGCGAAGATGCTCAAGAAGCGTCTCTACGTCGTGATCTGGAAAAGCTTCGGCAAGCCGGAGCTGATCAAAGCGAACCTGGCCAAGCATCTGCAATTCATGATCGGCCTGGAAAAGCGCGGCGCGCTGTTCGCCTCCGGTCCCTTCGCGCCGGGAAACGGCGCGCAGATCGGCGACGGGCTCACCATCCTGCGCGCGGTGTCGCTCGACGAAGCGAAGGTGTTCGCCAACAGCGACCCCTTCGTGCTCGCCGGCGCGCGCACGTACGACATCCGCGAATGGACCTTGATGGAAGGCAGTATCGGGATCACGGTGAACTTCTCCGACGGCGGATACAGGATCGACTGACATGGCTTTCAAGAACTGTCGGCGTTATCGGGCTCGGCCGGATCGCGATGCCGATCGCGATGCTGTTGCTCAAAGGCGGCCTGCGCGTGCCGGGCTATCGGCGAAGCGCAATGGCGGATTTCGAAGCCGAAGGCGGCATCGCCAAGGCGTCAGCGGCCGACGTTGCCGCCGACTGCGATTTCGTCGTGTCCTGCCTGCCCTCGCCGGAAGCGCTCGACGACGTCGTGACCGGCCCGCGCGGCCTCATCCACAGCGTGCGGCCGGGCCAGATCGTGCTCGAGCTCGGCACGTATTCCTTCGACGTCAAGGAGCGCCAGCGCGTCGCACTCGCCGCGAAGGGCGCCATTTTCATCGACGGCGAAATCTCGGCACGCCCGGCATGGTGGCGGAGCGAAAATCATCCGTCTTCATCGCCGGCGAGCCGAAGGCCTGCGAGACCGCGGCCGAGGTGGTGAAGGGCTTTTCCGACACCTGCACCTATTTCGGAAAATTCGGCTCCGCCATCCAGGTCAAGCTCATCGCCAATCTGTTGGTGACGCTCAATATCGCCGCCGCCGCCGAAGCCATGGCGCTCGCCGCTCAAGACCGGCATCGACATGAATCTCCTGATCAACGCCGTCGGCAGCGGCGCCGGCAGTTCGCGCCAATTCGTCATCCGCGCGCCGTGGATGGCCGAGCGCAAGTTCTTGCCGGCGCAAGGTCCGGTCGCGACACTCTCGCATTATTTCGAGCCGATCCGGTCGATGGCCACGCAATTGAATGTCGCGACCCCGATGCTCGATCGTGCCATCGGCATCTACGAGAAGGCCATCGCCGAGGGCCGCGGCGAGCAGGATGTCGCCTGTTTGGTTGACGTCATCGGGGGCTTGCCGCGGAGCGGCTGATGTAGTGCTCCAATCCGCCGGCGATGTCCCGCGACGCGCGCGTACGGGTAAGCCTAGCGCTAGGCCTCGCGGGATGCCCTTCTTGAAGCTCCTAGGCCCCGGCACTAGATTTTCGACAGCGTCTTCACTCAAAGATTCCACCAGAGCGTACCCTGTCCGACGAAGATCAATCCGAATCCAAGCAAGTTTGCTTCGCCTGTGTCGGCGACGAATACCTATCCGCCGAGATCAAGAAAGACGGCACGGCGAAGGTCTGCTCGTACTGCGGCAAGAAGCGGCGCGGTATCACGATTGAAATACTTGCCGATTATGTCGAAAGCGCATTCGAGCAGCACTACACGCGGACGTCGCCTGATCCGGACGACTTCGAATTCATGATGCTCCGCGACCGCGAGAGCAACTACGAATTCGAGCGCCATGGTGAGCCAGTCGTTTGGGCCATAGCCAACGCCGCCGAAGTTGACGAGGCGATTGCAACCGATGTGCAGCAAATCTTGGAAGACAGGCACGCCGACTTCGAGATGGCCAAAGTTGGCGAGGAATGCGAGTTCGCAAATGACTCCTATTACGAGGAGAGGGGTGCCGACGACATCGAATTACGCCACGAGTGGCGCTACTTCGAACACAGCCTGAAGACGGAGAGCCGCTTTTTTAACAAGCATGCCGAAGGCGTACTCGCGTCGCTATTTGAGGGACTTCCGGAGCACGAGACCTTCGAAGGCAAACGTGTGGTTACCGAGGTTGGGCCCGGACAAGAGATCACGTCGGTATACCGCGCTCGTGTTTTTCAGTCCGAAAGCCCGCTGAAAGAAGCCCTTGAGCGACCCGACCAGGGTCTGGGTCCGCCGCCCGAAGCGGTCGCGACCGGTGGACGCATGAATGCCCGAGGCATTTCGGTCTTCTACGGCGCTCTCGACGTTGAAGTCGCCCTTGCGGAAATTCGCCCGCCGGTCGGGAGCCGCGTCATGCTCGGCAAGTTTGAATTGGCGCGCCCCTTGAAAGTTCTCGACGTCGAGGCCCTCCGATCGGTTCTAGTAAAGGGCAGCGTGTTCGACGGCGGCCACATCCACAAGCTTGAGCGAGCCAAGTTTCTGGGCAGATTGAGCGACCGGATTACGCGGCCCGTGATGCCCAACGATGAGCCGTCCGATTACCTCGTGACGCAAGCGATCGCGGATTATCTGGCGAGTCAACGCAGGGTTAGACGGAACTGTTGTACCCCTTGGCACAGGCCGCCGGGGCAAAGAAAAACATCGTGCTCTTTCATCACGCGTCGCGAGTGAAGCCGCTTGAGTTTCCTCCCGACACGGAATTGGAGGCGCGCACATACACCTCCACCGAAGACGGACTAGAGGCGGATTACTGGGTTTCGGAGGAAGTACCCGAGCCGAAGCCTAAGTCCGAGCCGAAGAAAGATAACGGGTTCCCGATGCTGATATTCGGGCCCGATGAGGTAGGCGCTGCTGGCGATGCAGATATTCGGGAAGTCACCCTCAACCTCGATCTTGAGAGCGTGCAGGTTCATCACATCGAAGCCGTGTCATACGAGACAACTGCGCACAGCGTTCGCCGTCACCGCTGGAAAAAAGGCGATTTGAATTTCTAGCCGTTCGCCAATATCGCTACAGCCCACAGTGCCGCACAAGTTCCGCGGGAGTCGTCATGGGGGCATGACATATTCGTCATTGCGAGCGAAGCGAAGCAATCCAGCGCTGCGGCGCCGGCTGGATTGCTTCGCCCGAATGAGTGATGTCACTTTTCCATTGACATCTGTCACTGTTTCAGGTACATATCCGTTCGTGATTCTCGCTCGTAAAGGACCTGTGCCGGAGGCACACCGGCGCAGGGAGCGAGGGCGGCGCCCGCGCGCGGTGTTGCAAACCGCTCCCGGGCAGCTTTGGGCATCAGTCTCCCGGCACTACGGACCGGGCCGCGAGGTGCTCGCTGGACTGGGACAGGTCGAGGGCGGGTAACGCCCGCACAAACTGCGTCCGATGCTGCCCCCGGAAGGGGGATCGTCACAGATCGGCGCTCCGCCAAGTCCCAGGAAACCGGCCTGAGGTTGCACCTAGGGATGGAATACTCTCTAGGGCAGAGCCGCGGTGGAACGCCGATAGATGTGCGCCTCCTGCTGGAGGCGCGGCCGTGCCAGCAGCACGGCAGGTTGGAATGAGCGTCTGTCGGCGTTCCGCTTCCTTTCCTTGCTTCGTCATTGCGAGGAGCGAAGCGACGAAGCAATCCAGTGCTGAGATGCCGTTCTGGATTGCTTCGCTTCGCTCGCAATGACGGTCGCGAAAGGTTCAGCGCAAAACGAAACGAAGGCCCCACCCCTTCTTTCCCAATGCGCCACTCCCTTCGCGCTTCACCACCGTAGCGTTCGTGCAAGAGCTCGCGCGCAGATGCATTGCGGGAACGAGAGCGCTTGTCACCTGCGAACGGAGAATTTGCCATGAAGCGACGCCTGGATCGTGTGATGGATCATGACGCCGACAGGGTCGTCGGCCGCAGCACCTTCGCCGTGGCGCTCGCGGTGTTTCAGGCGAGGCCGAAAGGCAAAGCGAAGCTGCAGCCGCCCGACGCGGCGGCGCGCTTTGCCATCGAAAAGGCGCGCCAGCAACGGCGCTTCTGCAATGCCTTCGCGCTGTGGCGGACCTGCCGCAACAAGCAGTGCCGCCGGCAGGGCGCGTGCCGCGGCGACGCCAATGCCTGCCTCAAGCAGGCGCTGCCGCGCATACCGCATGATCTGCAATGGCGGGTGCGGCAGTCCATCCTCGACGCGACGCCGCGCAATATCGGCGCGCCGGAGCGCAAGGCCCGGCAATCCATGCCGCGCGATTTTTATGAGTGAAGCGAGAATCTCATCCTCCCCCGTGGAAACGGGGGAGGTCGCCGTGCGAAGCACGGAGGTAGGGGCGTCTCACTCGTCGCTGAGCAAGGAGTTCGAAAGCTCGTGCTGCAAGCTCAAGACTGTTCCGAGCGGTAACGGGGGAAGATCAATTCGTCATCAGGCGGAAGCGCAGCGGCGTCGTGCCGGAGAGCACGATCAGATCGCCGCTCCTTCGCCAAGCGGTCACCTGGGTAAGCGCTGCAAGAAGGTCGGCATCGCGCGCTTGGCGGTCCGAATCGCATTGCGTAAGGAGGGAAGCGGCCGGCGCGTCAGCCGGCACGATGGTGATCGCAGTATCGTTGACCGTCGCCTGCGCCTTCACGCTCGCGCACCACAGATCGATCGAGGCGGTGCCGTTGTCTTCGATCTCGATCATCGGGATGCGCTTGGAGCCGTGCATCGGTGCCGCATCGAGCATGAGTTCGCTGCCGAACGGGAACGTCTCGCTGGCGAGTACCGGCCAAACGGCGACGGCGACGGCGAGGGCCGCAAGGCAGAATGTGGAACGGGGGAGCCGAAATGGCCGGAATGGATGCATCGACAACTCACAAAAGGTGCGGGCAAGAGGCGCAAGAGGCGCAAGAGGCGCAAGAGGCGCAAGAGGCGAATGGTGTGGGACCGCGGCCGAACGGCCGCTCGCAACGATCTAAAGCATGGCCGTGAAAAAGTCAGCCGGGCTTTTTGAGTCCGTCTTGGCGCAACCGGAACGGCGGAAAATTAGGCAGCAGCGCGGACCGGCACTGGACGCGCGACGGTAACCCAGTCGGGCCGGGGATTCCGCGGTGTCTGCCGAATGCCGCGAATAGCCGATTTTCGGAGTGTCACCATGACATCAAGAAAACGCGATTGTCCGCCACCCCTGCCCTAAACCGGCGTAATTCCACGCTAATCGCGCTTATGAGCGGCGGTGGCGCGGCAGTCCGGGCCTCTGCCGCGCTGGACAGGCTCATGATAGTCCAGTGACAGTCGCGCCGTGCCGGCGGCTCATTCGGGTCCCGATCGGGCTCAGGTCCATTACGCTTTGGGGCAACGCGCCCGTTGATCGTTTCGCGTTGCCCGCAAACTCCTCGGAGGTCTTCCTTGAAACGTCTTTTGTCGACGCTTGCCACGATTTGGCAGCTGTCCGTTCCTTATTTCCGCTCCGAGGATCGCTGGCCCGGCCGCATCCTTCTCGGCGCGGTGATCGGCATCGAATTGTCGATCGTCGCCATCAATGTGATCCTGAGCTACTGGTACAATGGATTCTACACCGCGCTGCAGAACCGCGATTGGGACGCCTTCGTCCGCTACATCCTGGTGTTCTGCGCGCTGGCCGCGATCTTCACGGTGGCCCAGGTGTACCAAAACTATCTCAATCTTTGGCTGCAGATCCGCTGGCGGCGCTACATGACGCAGACCTATCTGCGGCAATGGCTCAACACCGCCAACCATTATCGCATGCAGCTTCTCGGCGACGCCGCCGACAACCCCGATCAGCGTATCGCCGACGATCTCGGGCAATTCGTGCAGAGCACGCTGTCGATCGGGGTCGGGCTTTTGAACTCGATCGTGACGCTGTGCTCCTTCGTGTTCATTCTCTGGAAGCTGTCGGAGCAACTGCCGCTGCATGTGTTCGGCAGGGACTTCGCCATTCCCGGCTACCTGGTCTGGGCGGCGCTGATTTACGCAGTGCTCGGCACAATCTTGACGCACCTGATCGGCTGGCGGCTCATCCCGCTCAACTTTCAGCAACAGCGTTACGAGGCCGACTTCCGTTTCAATCTGGTGCGAACGCGCGAGAATTCCGAGCAGGTCGCAGCGCTGCACGGCGAGGCGGCCGAGCGCGAGCGCCACAGCGGCCGTTTCGGTCTGATCGTCGATAATTGGATGGCGATCATGCGGCGGCAGAAGAAGCTCACGTTTTTCACCCAGAGCTACTCGCAGGCGACGACGATTTTTCCGTTATTTGATGGCGGGGCCGGCTTACTTCGCCTCCACCGCTGTGCAGCTCGGCGATCTCATGCAGACGGCGACTGCGTTCAGCAGCGTGCAGGGCGCGCTCACCTATTTCGTCACGTCCTATCAAAGCATCGCGCAATATCAGGCGGTGGTGCAGCGTCTGGCGGGCTTCGAGAAAGCGATCGTCGCCGGCCGCGACGCGGCGCTCAAGCAGCCCGCCGTCGAGGTGCTGCCGCGCGCGGGCGCCCACGGCATCGCGATCGAGCGCCTCAATGTCCGGCTACCGAATGGCGAGCCGCTGGTCGACGCCGAGAACGTCGCCTTGTCGCCGGGCGAGCGCGTCTTGGTGACGGGTCCCTCGGGCATCGGCAAATCGACGCTGTTTCGCGCCTTGGCCAGCATCTGGCCGTTCGGATCCGGCCGCGTCACGGTTCCGCAGGACGCGAAAATCCTGCTGTTGCCGCAACGGCCCTATTTTCCGGTCGCAAGCCTCGCCACGGCCGTCAGCTATCCGGCCAAAGACGGCACTTTCGACGCCGCGCAAATTGCCGAAGTGCTCGCGGCCGTCGGGCTGCCGGAATGGAGCCATCGGCTCGACGAAGAAGCGCATTGGAACCGCATGCTGTCGCTCGGCGAGCAACAGCGGCTCGCGGTCGCGCGTGCGCTGCTGCAGGAGCCGGATTATTTGCTCCTCGACGAGGCAACCGCGTCCCTCGACGAGCCGGCGGAGGCGCAATTGTACCGGCTGCTGCAAGACCGGCTCAAGGGCGCGACCATCGTCTCGATCGGACACCGCTCCACGCTCGGCGCCTTCCATGCGCCGGATCGATGTGGTCACGGCGACGCGGCGTCGCAGGTACGCGACGTGCCGGTGGTCGGCGGCGGAGTGTGAGGGCGCGCTGCGTGTGAAGCACATCCGAGCGGGGTGAAGGCTTTCGCGCAGGAGACTTCGTAGCCTTGATGCACGCCGAGTGCGCGGAACCCCAAGGCGTCGGATCGTGGCGAACGATTTGGCAACAACACCGGCCGACCAATGTCGCATTCTTGAAATCGGCTCGCGCGGCGTTTCGAACCGTCTTTCGGCCAAAGCGTCGCGCAAAATGAAGGCCGGTAGCGTTTCCGCTACCGGCCTTATGTCTTCGCAGATCCTCAGCCGAGACTACTTGATGTTCGAGAGGTTGGTCGCGAACGAGAGCTTGGCGACGTACGCGGCGCCGCACCAGTTCGAACCAAGACCACCCGGGTTTTGCGTCGTGATCGCGCCCGGCGAGAAGGTCGCCGTCTGATCGCTGGTGAACACGTTGCACTCGGCCTTGTTCAGGTTGGTGTCGTAGTAGCGAAGGTCAAGCGTGAACGCCTTGTAGGTGAAGCCGCCACCCGCGTCCCAGTTGGTGTAGCTCGTGTACTTCACGCCGTTGGCGAAGGCCCCGCCGCAGCTCGCGGCGCCAACCGGGATCGTGCAGTAGAACGTAGTCGCTGGTGCCGAGCGCCCAGTAGCCGACGTCGCCGGAGATGTAGCCACCCCAGCCGTCCGCGAACCAAGTGCTCGGCGCCGTCAGGGTGATGTTGCCGCCGTAGTATTCGCCGGGCGCGCCGGTATTGACCACCGACGGCGAGTAATAGAACTGGCCGCCGAAGGACAGGTTGTCGTTCACAGTGTAGGTGCGCCTTGGCGTACCACTCGTAGAAGCTTGCATCGGCCTTGGCGACGTTGCCGTTCGGCAGGTTGACGCCGGGCCGATGCCCTGACCGGTGCACGAGATGAAGCCGGGCCGCCTGCGTTAAAGCACTGGCCGCCGGGGTAGTAGTATTCCCAGAAGCCGAAATCGAGGGCGAGTTTGTCGAAGGTCGGCCGGATACCGCCGTAGATGTCGATTTCCGCCGCGGCGCGGTTCGGGAAGTCGATGCTTTCACCGGACACGCCGACATAGCCCTGCCAGGTCGAATTGAAGTTGTAGCGCGCCTCGAAGCCGGCCTGGGTCGACGGCTTGTGGGCCGACTGCGTGATGCCGCGCCAGATATAATCGTTCATCAACGCCGCGCTGATGGCGACGTCCCACGGCGACGGCGCGGGCGCCGGCGCCGGCGGGGCCTTCGTTGCCATGTCAGCGGCCATCGCTGAGGTAGCCATCCCGGCCACCAAAACCAACGATAAAGCGACTCTCTTCATAACTTGCCCCTTCTGTTGTCCCTGCCTGTACTCGGGCGATGTTTCTTCAAAGACCGACTACGAAGCCAATTCCCGCCAGCGCCCCTTGCGCAGCTTGAACACTTCACGAATAGTTCAATTTAACCATGAAACAGCCAAGCTTAAAACGTCGGCAAGTGCTGCCTTTTTATGCTTTCGCGGGAAAACTAAAGAGTTTGTTATCCAGTGTGGCAGACAGGTTACACTTTTGGGGCTCAAAGTGCCTGCTGGCGTTGAGTTTTCGCGGTCCGCGCAAGCCAATGCTGTCGTCGAACAGCCCCTAAAAGCGCGGATAATTTCGATGCCGGCGCTGTTGCCTGATCCGGCGGCCGTTCCTACGTATTTTCCACGATCCAAGATGCAGTTATCCACAACGGAGGCAGATGATGCAGGCGACTGTCGACGGCCGCGTCGTCGCACAAAGCGACGACGTCATTGAATGCAAGGGATATCAATATTTTCCGCGCATGGCGGTGCGCTTGGATTGGCTCGAAAAGGTCGACAAGACGGCCGACGATCAGGCCTGCCCGCACGGCGTGCAGTTCTACGACGTGATCGTCCAGGGCACGCGGCACGCCGCGCGCGGCCTGGTCCTACGAAGCGCCGCGGCCGGAAATGGCGCAGGTCGGCGGTCGATTTCGGCTTCTGGCAGGACGTCGAAGTCCGCTAGACCGCGTTTACGCGGCGCCGCCTTCTTGCGATTCGCCTCGAGCCGCGCATCGACCAGCGCCACCTGGGCGTCGATGGCCGGATGGCTCAGGCCCTTCTGCTTGGCGATGAGCTGAACGAGCTTGTCGGCGCGCTCGATATTGGGCGCGCCGTTTTGCAGGGCGCGCGCCGCCGACGCCGGCCGCGTCAGCGATTCGGCCGCGGCCGCGTATTTCTCGAACGGCACCAGATCGGCGGGCTTGGCGCCGAGCTTGACGCACAGGTCGAAGACGAAATTGTACACCGAGCGCGAGGTTTCGAGGTCGCTGTGCACCGCTTCCTGGGCGGTGCGCATGCCGTCCTTGGTGACGCAGCGATAATTGCCGGCGAGCAGCATCGCCCATTTGGCGAGCGGAACGAAGATCGAATCGTAGATCTTGAGCTTCACCGGCAGCTCGATCTTGCCTTCGGGCGTATCGAATCGCGCGGCGTCGACGTCTTTCTCGAGGTGCGCGGAGGATCGCCGTGCTCTTATCGTCGTCGAATCTGGCGCATTTGAAATTGGTCGGCAGCGTGACCAGAAGGAAGTTGGCCTTCTCGTCGGGCGGGCGGATCGCCTGCGGGTCGGGGCTGTTGAGCGTGATGGTTTTGGGGTCGAAACTGTCCCACACGGTGGGATCGGTATAAGCGGGTTTGAGCGCCTCGTAATCGAGACCCGGAATACGCTTGATATAGGGCAGCGGCGGCATGTTCATGATCGACATGCAAGGCACGCGCGATTTGCCGACCGCATCGAGCAATTCGCGCACGCCGGGCGAGCGATATTGCGGCTCCTGCATGCACAGGCCGACGAGATCGTAGTTCTTCGGATCGACGCCGGCGGCGGGACCGGCCGTCACTTTGCCGGGAAGCTTTCGCGACTCAAGGAGCACCGGCTCCTTGCGGCCGCGAATCGGCAGGCGAACCTTGAAGCCTTCGGCGTTGATCAGATCGGCTTCGGCGGGCAAGCAGACCAGATGAATGGAGTGACCGCCGAACAAGAGCTTCGACGCGAGCAGCGAACCGTAGGACGCGCCCATCAGCAGGATGTTGTAGGTCGCCATAGCACTCCTCCTCAACAGCGAAACGGAAACGGCGGAAAGGGCAAAATAGCCCCAAAAAAGGCCCACCGTACGGCCTCGGATCGGCGGCTCTTTGGTCGCCGATCCTCATGCCGAAACCAGCATCAAAGCCGATGCTATTGGGCTCGCAGAGCCGATGCAATGCGGCCCGGCGCGGCCGGGCCCCTCGCAAAATCAGATCAAGCGAAAGCCGGCTAGCTGCCGGTTCCGCCGCCGCCGCCCATATCGGAGCTCGGCGGTGTCCATGCCGGCGCGGGTGCCGGTTCAGGCATCGGAGCGGGAGCCGCCTTCGGCGCCGGCTTGCTCTTGGGAGCAGCCTTCTTCACGGCCTGCTTCACCGCCTTTTTGGCTGGCTTCTTGGCCGCCTTTTTCGTCGTCTTTTTCTTCGCCGACGCCTTCAGTGTTTTCTTCTTTTTGCTGGCCGGAGCGGCCTTCTTCTTCTTGCCGGATTTCTTCTTCGCTTTGGACTTCTTCGCCATGATCGACCTCCCGATCGCTGCTACCGATCCAGTACCCGTGCGCCCCCACAGCGCGACCATGGGAAGACCGGTATTGTGGCACGACGCTGACCGAGAACTCGCTCAGCCTGCTGCCGTGGCCGGGTGCACTGCCGCGCGCGGCCGATGCTCCCGAAGTTTTCGCGGACACTGGCCTCCGGTCGCCCAGTCGATCAACTCGACTGTATGGACAACCGGAACCTCCGTGCCCGTTGCGATCTGCGTGATGCAACCAAGATTACCTGCTGCGATCACGTCAGGTCGCAATCTCTCGATAGTCCCGACTTTAAGATCGCGCAACCTTCTTGCGATGTCCGGCTGCAGAATATTGTAGGTACCTGCCGAACCGCAGCACAGATGACCGTCGGGAATATCGCGCACGACGAAGCCAAACTTGGTGAGCAAGTCCTTCGGCTGACGCGTGACGCGCTGTCCGTGTTGCAGCGAACAGGCGGCATGATAGGCGACGACAAAACCGTGGGGATCAGGCGCGTCACGCGCCGCGTGATTCGGCTCGGGACCGCCTCTGAGCGGCACACCGGCAGGGTATGCGGCAAGGTAAGCGGCGAGATATTCGGTGATGTCCTTGGTCAGCGCCGAGACGCGCGCCGCCCGTTCCGCGTAAACCGGATCGTTGCGCAGCATGAAGCCGTAATCCTTCATGGTCGTGCCGCAGCCCGAGGCGGTGATGACGATGGCGTCGAGGTCGTCGATCGCCGCGAAAGCATCGACATTGGCGCGCACTTGGGTGAGCGCCTCGTGCTCGCGGCCCATGTGATGGACCAGCGAGCCGCAGCAGCCGAGCCCCGCCGGCAGTACGACTTCGACGCCATGCCGCGTCAGCACCTCAATGGCCGCGGTATTGATATCCGGGGCCAGGAGGTCGTTGACGCATCCGGCGAGCAGCGCGACGCGGGCCTGGCGCGGGCCCGCTGCCGGGAAAGTCTGCGGAGGAAGCGGCTTCTGCGGCCAGCGCCAGGATGACAGGCGAAGCATCGCCGCCAGCCGCTTGAGCCCAAGCGCGGCGACGACCGATGTGAAGGGTTTGGCCAATAAAGCCGCGCCGAGTGCCAGCCGAAATCGCCCCGGATAGGGCATCAATCGCGCGAGCATCGCGCGCAAAAAGCGCTCACCGAGCGGCCGGCGATAGGTCTGTTCGATATGGGCGCGGGCGTGATCGACGAGGTGCATGTAGTGGACGCCCGACGGGCAGGTTGTCATGCAGGCCAGGCACGACAGGCAGCGGTCGATATGCCGGGTGACCTCTTCGGTCGCCGGCCGATCGTGCTCCAGCATGTCCTTGATCAGGTAGATGCGGCCGCGCGGCGAATCGAGCTCGTTGCCGTCGAGCACATAGGTCGGGCACGTCGCCGTACAGAAGCCGCAATGCACACAGGCGCGCAAGATCTTCTCGGATTCCGCTGTGTCCGGGTCGGCAAGCTGTTCGAGGGTGAATGAGGTTTGCATTGCTACACACCCGCCCACATGCGGCCGGGATTGAGAACCCCCTGCGGATCGAAGCTCCTGCGGACACGGTCCGTCAATGCGGCAAGCGGCGCCGGCTCCGGCGCGAAGACACCGCGACCGCGGCGCGCACGGCGGCAGGCGCCCGGATGAGCGTGGCATGACCGCCTGAGGCCGCGAGTGCGGTGCGCACTAACGGCGCATGAGCATCGTCCGCGGCAGGCAGAGCCGCCCAGACGAGGCCGCCGGCCCAATCGTAGAGGATTTCCGCATCGGCCTTGTTCGCCAGCGCGCGGCCGATCGCGGCGCCCTCGGTCGGCGCCGTCGAAATGCGCCAGAGGTCGCGCTTGCCAGCAGGGCCGGCCGCGGCGAAGGGCATGACGTCGCGCACGCTGCGCCAGAAGGCGCGCGAGGCCTCTTCGCCGAGTGCGGCGAGCGGACCGAACGGCGCGATGAACTTTTCCAGCAAGGCTTTGCGCTGCGCCACCGAGGGCGCCACGCCTTCGAGGCGAAACGCAGTGATCGAAGCGTGTGCGGCGGTGGTCGCGGCGACCCCCTCGGCGATGCCGGCCGGCAGGTGTGCGGCAGCGGAAACGTCGCCATAGGACCCCGTCGCCGCCGTCATGGCCTTGCGCGGCTGCCGCGTCGTCGAGATCGAGCACCACAACGGTCGCCTCGGTCTCGGCTCTGGGCAGCGTCTTGATCGTCACGTCGGTCATCACCGCGAGCGTGCCCCAGGACCCCGCGATGACCTTGCACAGGTCGTAACCGGTGACGTTCTTGACCACGCGGCCGCCGGATTTGAACACTTCGCCACGGCCGGATACCGCGTTGACGCCCGAGAAAATGATCGCGCGCGGCGCCGGCCTTGATGCGGCGCGGCCCGCTGAGATTGGCGGCGAGCACGCCGCCAATGCTGGCGGCATCTGCGGCGTGCCCAGGAGCGGCCCGTAATCCATCGGCTCGAAGGCAAGCTCCTGGTTGCTTGCGGCCACCAGCGCCTCGATCTCGGCGAGCGGCGTGCCGGCCTTGGCCGACAGACGAGCTCTTCGGGCTCGTACAGCGTGACGCCGGACAGTCCCGACAGGTCGATCGTCGCGTCCCATTGCGCGGCGCGGCCGATGGCGCGCTTGGTGCCGCGGCCGACGACTTCGAGCGTCTTTTCCTCGGCAAGCGCCGCGCGAATGATGAATTCGACTTCGATCGCGTCGTGAGGTTTGAGGCTGTCGGCCATGGCGAGCGCGCCTATTCCGCGGCGTGCGGCGGCAGGCGCAGAGCGGGCAAAGGCCGGCATGATCTCGCGCGCGAAACGGCGCAATTGCGCGACGCCGCCTGAGACGACCAGGAGGACATAGTGCACCCCTGCCCTGCGCAGGTCATCGAGCATCGCTGCGATCTCGTCCGGCGTGCCGTAAAGCGCATTCTCCTCGGTGCCGCCGGTTTTGTCGGCATAGGCGAGAACGTGTGAGCCCCTTTGCGAGCCGCCTTGCGACCCCCCTTGCCGTCGGGCTTGCGCGACACGTCCACGGTGCGCTTGGTATACGCCGCCTGACGCACCAGCGCGGCCTGCTTTATCGGCCTCGTCGTTGGCGACATAGAGCTGCCGCGCGACGACGATTTGCGCCGGATCAAAGCCGAGGCCCCGCGCCTTGCGCTCGGCTTTGTAGATGCCGATGCGCTCGCCGAGCGTTTGTGCGCTGGCATATTGGTCGAGGATCAGGTTGAAGCCGCGCGCCGCGGCGCGGCGGATCGAGGGCTCGCTGCCGGCGGCGACCCAGAACGGCGGATGCGGCTGTTGCGCCGGCGGCGGCTCGACGACGATGTCTTCGAAGTGCCAGAAGCGGCCGCGATGCGAAAAACGCTCGCGCGTCGTGAACGCGCGCGTCATCACTTCGACCGCCTCGTCGAAGCGCGCCTCGGCCTCTTCCGGAGGCGATCTGAAAGCCGTTGAACTCGCTGTGCCGGTAGCCCTTGCCGATGCCGAAATCGAAACGGCCGCCGGAAATCAGATCGAGCGTCGCCGCCTGTTCGGCAAGCAGCACCGGATTGTGCCACGGCAGCACCATGACCGCGGAGCCGAGCCGCAGCTTGGTCGTGCGCATGGCAAGCGCCATCAACAGCATCAGCGTCGAGGACACCTGGTTCCAGCCGGTGAAGTGATGCTCGACCAGAAAGCTCGACTTGAAGCCAAGCGCCTCGGCCTCGACGTTGAAATCGAGATAATCGCGAAAGCCCTGGCCGGTTTCGGGGCCGAGCTCGTTGCTGTTGGCTTGCGCTGAACAGAAAAGACCGAATTCCATTTGGACGTACTTCCCTACAGGCGCTGCTTGTTCGACTTCTGCGATGATGAGGCTCGGCTCGACTGTTCAAAATCGCGGAATATCGGAATGCGCCACACGACCCGCATGCACGTGCATGCGGCCAAGCTCGGCGCAGCGATGCAGCGTCGGAAAGACCTTTCCGGGATTGAGCAGGCTCTTGTCGTCGAAGGCGCATTTGAGCGCGCTGCTGCGCATTGAGATCTTCCTCGGAGAACATCACCGGCATCAGATCGCGCTTTTCCACGCCGACGCCGTGCTCGCCGGTCAAGCACGCCGCCGACCTCGACGCAGAGCCGCAAAATATCGGCGCCGAACAGTTCGGCGCGGTCGAGCTCGCCGGGCTTGTTGGCGTCGTAGAGGATCAGCGGATGCAGATTGCCGTCGCCGGCATGAAACACATTGGCGACGCGCAATTTGTACTTCGCCGACAGTTCCTGCATGCGGCGCAGCACCAGCGGCAGTTTGGCGCGCGGGATGGTGCCGTCCATGCAGTAATAATCCGGCGAGATGCGGCCGACCGCCGGGAACGCGGCCTTGCGGCCGGCCCAGAACAGCAGACGTTCCTCTTCGGAATTGGAGACGCGGCAGGTCACGGCGCGGCACTGCCGCGCGATCTCCTCGACGCGCGCGAGCAGATGATCGACTTCGTCGCGCGGCCCGTCGAGTTCGACGATCAAGAGCGCCTCGACGTCGAGCGGATAACCGGCGTGAACGAATTCTTCGGTCGCGGCGATCGCCAGCCGGTCCATCATTTCCATGCCGCCCGGAATGATGCCCGCGCCGATAATCTTCGCCACGCACTCGCCGCCGTCCTCCGATGCGTTAAAGCCGATCAGCGCTGCGCGCGCGGTCTGCGGCTTCTTCAGGATGCGAACGGTGACTTCGGTGACGACGCCGAGCAAGCCTTCCGAACCGGTGACGATGCCCATGAGATCGTAGCCGCCGGCATCGAGATGCTTGCCGCCGAGCCGCAAAATCTCGCCCGTGATCAGCACCAATTCGCAGCCGAGCACATTATTGGTGGTCATGCCGTATTTGAGGCAGTGCACGCCGCCGGAATTCTCCGCGATATTGCCGCCTATAGTGCAGGCGATCTGCGATGACGGATCGGGCGCATAGTAAAAGCCCGCCTCCTCGACCGCTTTCGACACCGCGAGATTGGTGACGCCGGGCTCGACCACGACGACGCGGTTGTCGTAGTCGATCTCGCGGATGCGGTTGAATTTGGCGAGGCCGAGCAGCACGCCGTCGCCGAGCGGCAAGGCGCCGCCCGAGAGCGAGGTGCCGGCGCCGCGCGGCACGACCTTGATGCCCTCGCGGTGGCAATATTCCAGCACGGTTGCGACCTGCGCCGTCGTTTCCGGCAGCACGACGACCATCGGCAATTGGCGATAGGCCGTCAGCCCGTCGCTCTCGAACGGCCGCATTGCCTGTTCGGAGGAGATGACCCCCTCGCCCGGCACGATGCGCTTGAGCGCGGCCACGATCTCGCCGCGGCGCTTGAGCACCGCGTCATCGAACAGCGGCATCATGATCGGCATTGCAGCCTCTTGAGGCTCTTGTGGGACCTTCTTGGCGTTCCCAAAGCCAGTATAACGGAAAAGCCGGTGTCATGAATGCAGTCCGCGCGACGAACCCTTGCCTGCCGCGCACCTGCCGTGACCGTTGACAGGCGCGCCGCGGCTCGCTTGAACGGCGCGGGGACGAGAATAACGGCACAGGCGCGAGGAAAATCCCGATGACGAAGAAGTTGATTACGACGGCAGCAATGACGGCGCTCTCGATTGCCGTATCGGCGAGTATGGCGAGCGGCGCAAGATGTCGCCGCCGGCCAGCATTCGTTCAACAAGTGCCTGCCCTGTCACGCCATCGGCCCCGACGCCGAGAACAAGATCGGCCCGCAGTTGAACGGCCTCGACGGCCGCCATTCCGGCACCGCGCCGAGTTACAGCTATTCCGACGCCAATAAGAATTCCGGGATCGTGTGGGGCGAAGCGACGTTCAAGGAATATATCAAGAATCCGGCCGCCATGATCCCGGGCACCAAGATGACCTTCGCCGGCATCAAGAACGATCAGGAGATCAACGACCTGTGGGCCTATGTGAAGCAGTTCGACGCCGACGGGAATACCAAGTAGGCGAGATCCGGGTCGCTTGATCTCGCTCAACGCGTTGCGCGATCGGGTATAGGATATTGATCGCCATAAACCGCGGCCGGGAGAGCTTTCATGATCAAGGACATCGTCGTCAATCTCAGCGTGACCCCGGGCGGCGGTCCGGCCGGCGATTACGCGGTTTCGGTCGCCAGCGCCGTGAATGCGCACTTGGCCGGCGTCGCCTTCGTCTACGATCCGATCGTTCCGGTCTCGGCCACCGGCTATATCCCCGCCGAAGTGATCGAGCGGCAGCAGGCCGACAATGAGGCCGGCGCCAAGGCTGCGATCGACCATTTCGCCGAGGCGACCAGACGCGCCGGCTCTCTCGGCCGAACCGCTGACGATCACCGCCAGTCTCGCCGGCGCCGGCGAACAGTTCGGCCGCATCGCCCGGCGTTTCGATCTCGCCGTGGTCGGACAGGCGGAGCCCGAAACCGGCACGGTCGAAGACATCATCGCCGAAACCACGCTGTTCGAATCCGGCCGGCCGTTGATCGTCGTGCCCTATATCCAGAAAGGCGCCGCTCAAGCTCGACAGGGTTATGGTGTGCTGGGACGGCAGCCGCCAGGCCGCGCGCGCGATCGGCGACGCGATGCCGCTATTGGCGAAAGCCGGAGCGCGTCGAGATCGTCATCATCGCCAACGACCCCGGCAAACAGGACGAGATCGAGGGCGTCGATATGGGCCAGCATCTCGCCCGCCACGGCCTCAAGGTCGAGGTCCAGCGCATCCCGCGCGGCGACGTCGATGTCGCCGATGCGCTGCTCTCGCACGCCGCCGACAGCGGCGCCGATTTCATGGTCATGGGCGGCTACGGCCATTCACGCTTGCGCGAGTTCGTGCTCGGCGGCGTGACACGCTCGATCCTGCGCTCGATGACGGTGCCGACGCTGATGGCGCATTAGCACCTTCGCCGTTGGCAATGCTCTGCCTGGCCCAGTTAAGCTTCACGCAAGCCCAACTGGGATCGAGGAAACGCACCATGACATTCAAGCTCTACAACGCGCCGCAATCGACCTGCAGTCAGCGCGTGCGCTTCGTGCTCAACGCCAAGAAGCTTCCGTTCTCCGAGGTCAAGCTCGACCTGCTCGCCGGCGATCAGCTTAAACCGGATTATCTCGCGCTCAATCCGAACGGCGTGGTGCCCACGCTCGACCATGACGGCGCGATCGTGATCGATTCGTCGGTGATCATCGAATATCTCGACGAGATCGCGCCCGAGATCGCCCGCAGAACTTCACGCCGCACGACCCGGTGCTGCGCGCCAAGATGCGGTCGCTGATGCATTTCATGGATGAAATGCCGGCGCCGGCGGTGCGGGTGCCGACCTTCAATCTCGCCTTCCTGCCGCGCTTTGCGGCGATGAGCGAAGAGGAATTCGTGGCCTTTGCCGAATCGAAACCACTGCGCCGGGAGTTCATGCTGGCGATGGGCCGCAAAGGTTTTCCGCAAAAGGACATGGACGACGCGATGATGCGATTGCGGCGGACCTATGAGCGCATGGATGCCGAGATCGAAAAGAGCGGCGGACCGTGGCTGCTCGGCCGCGACCTCTCGCTCGCCGATGTCATGGCGATGCCGGCGATCGTGCGCATGGCCGATCTCGGCCAGGACGGTGCGTGGCAGGATCTGCCGCGCATCCAGCGCTGGTTCGACGCCATTCGCGCCCACCCGGCTTTCGCGCCGACTTATTATCCCGGCTCGCTTCTCACGGAGCGTTTCCCGCATTTGCGCAAGTCAGCCGCTAGACTTTTCCACTTTTCGGGATCATGCGCCGGCATTCGGCAGCGCCGTCTGCACGACAAGGCCGCGGGCGCGCGCGTCGGCGACGCCGAGCGCGCGCAACGCAATGAGCGTCAGCGACTGCACCACCTCGCGCTCGCGGTTCGCGACATCCGGCGCGAGCGGACCGATGAGGCCCTCGATCAGAAGGCCGAGCAAGGCTGCCGCGGCCAGCGCCGAATCCTGGTCGGGCAAATGGCCGCCTGCGCTTGCGGCAGCGATGCGCAAGGCGAATTCGCCGGCGAGCGCTTTGCGGAATTTGAGCCGCTCGGCATCAAGCTCGGCATCGACCGGCTCGGCAATGGCCGCGAAGGTCAGCCGGCGGTCGCGCAGCGCGCGCACGGCAAACGTCATGATCATGGCCGAGAGCGCCGAGAGCGGACCGGGCGCGATATCGGCGGCGCGGCGCAGCGCTGCAATCTCGCGCGCCGAAATTTCCGCAAGCAGTGCCGCGACCAGATCGGTCTTGCCGGGGAAGTAGCGATAGACCGTGCCCGCGGCGATGCCGGCGCGCGTCGCCACCGGTACGATCTGCACGGCGGCCATGCCGCCTTCGCGCGCCGATTCGCCCGCTGCCGCGACGATCGCCGCGTGCCGGGCGGCGAGACGGCGCGTGACACTCTCGGTGCGGCGATAAGGCATCGGGAATCACATGGAGAATCGGGGAGAAGCTCAACAAGTGAACCATAATTCAACGTCACCGGCAAATGCTGTGTCGCGACCGCACGGACATTCCGTCTCACGACAGCGCTTTGCCCTTTGGCGCGGAGCATTCCTCTGGCATAGGGAGACCAAGAAGCTTTTGGGAGGAAGGAATGATCGCTAAGTCCGTTGTCGCGGTCGCACGCAGTGCCGGCCTGCGCTTGTGTTTTAGTTTGGCTCCGATCGTCGCCGCCGTGACATTTGCCGTGACATGCATCGTGCCGCACGCGCATGCCGACGATTACCCCTCTCACCCGATCATCATGGTCGTGCCGCTCGCGCCGGGCGGATCGACCGACGTGCTGGCGCGGATCACGGCGCAGGGCATGAGCAAACAGCTCGGCCAGCCGGTGGTGGTCGAAAACACCGGCGGCGCCGGCGGCACCATTGGCGTCACCAAGGCCGAGCGTTCCGCGCCGGACGGCTACACGATCGTGTTCGGCCAGTGGGGGACGAACATGGCGAATGGCGCGATCTATTCGCTCGATTTCGACCTAGTGAAGGATTTTGAGCCGATCGCGCTCGTCGCCACGCAGCCCTTCATGATCGATTCGCGCAAAGGCTTGCCGGCGAACAATTTGAAGGAATTGATCGCCTGGCTGAAAGGCAATGGCGACAAGACCACCGAAGGCAATTCCGGCGTCGGTTCGCCAAGCCACATCGCCGGCATCCTGTTGCAGCAGACGCTCGGCTTGAAATGGCAGATGGTGCCGTATCGCAGCGCCGGCTTGTCGATGCAGGATCTGGTCGCCGGCAATGTCGACATCGCGCTCGATGCGCCGGCCGTCGTCTTGCCGCAGTTTCAGGCCGGCACGGTCAAGAGCTATGCCGTTGCCGCGCAGAAGCGCGTTGCCGTCATGCCCGACATTCCGACCACCGACGAAGCGGGCTTGCCGGGATTCTATTTTTCCTTCTGGCACGCGATGTGGGCGCCGAAGGGAACTCCCAAAGAGATCATCGCAAAGCTCAACAAGGCGGCGGTCGCGGGCCTCGCCGATCCGGAAATACACAAGCGCATGATCGATCTCGCGCAGGAGATCTATCCGCCCGAGCAGCAAACGCCCGAGGCGCTCGAGGCCTTCCACAAGGCCGAAATCGCCAAATGGTGGCCGATCATCAAGGCCGCCGGCGTGAAGGCTGAGTAGTTCCGGCTGCCTGAAGACCTAAGCGATCACTGCTGCTTGGCTGGCGCAGGCGCCGGGCCAGGCGCGGTGTCCTGGTCGGCCGCAGGCGCCGCGTTCTCGTGCCGCTTCGCCAAATGGTGGCCGACGACACAGCCCGTCACGGCTCCGAGAAAGGCATGATGGGCGGCATGACCGGCGATGCCGCCGACGACCGCGCCTTTGATGCAGCCTTTCGCGTCGGCGGGCGTAGTCAGTGTCACCGCCACGAGCGCCAAGGCCGCACAGCCAAGAAATGCCTTCATTTCGGTTTGAACTCCCGTGTGAGCCGTCACGATTTACGGCCATTCGGGTAAAGACTTATTCGTCCAGACGCCATCATTCAATCAGGCCCATTCAATCCGGCCAAAGACAGGTGGAAAACGCCGTGATCGCTGTTGTGCGCTCCCTGGTATTTTGCGGTCTCCTCCTGTTCGCCGGCACGCCGGCGCTGGCGGGCGATCCGCACGCCCCGCAACTCAACGTGTCGTTCCTCGCGCCGCCGGCGCCTATCGTGCAGAACGGCGCGACGCGACTGTTCTACGAAATGCTGATTACAAATTTTGCCAAGACCGCGTTCGTCCTGGACGCGATCGAAGCGAAGGCGGGCGATACGCAGTCCAAAGTGTCGGGCACCACATTGTCGCCGCTGATGATCCATCTCGGCGCGCCGGCCGCCAAGGATGACGTCGCCGCCCGCACCCTCGAGTCCGGCCGCAGCGTGATGATTTTTCTCACGCTCGACCTCGGTAAGACCGGAGCACCAAGTGCGGTCGCGCAGACGCTTCACGTGATCGGCGACAAGAACGACGAGCACGATATCGTGCTGGCGCCTTTGCCGATCGCAAACGAAAGCCCGATCGTCGTCGCGCCGCCGTTGCGCGGCACATGGATTGCCGGCAACTCCGTCAATAACCTGCCCGATGCCGCGCATCGCCGCGCCGTTATTGTCGATAGCGGCCACGCCTGGCTGGCGCAGCGCTATGCCATCGATTGGGTGCAAATCCAGACGGTCGACGGCGCGGCCGCGACCTTCAAAGGTGCGGAGGACAAGAACGACAGCTATTTCTGCTACAATCAGCCGATCTACAGCGTCGCGGCGGGCAAAGTCGTCGATATGTCGGACGGCATGCCGGAGAATGTGCCGCATTCGGGCGCCTATGCCGTGCCGCTTGATTTCAACAACGCCGCCGGCAATCACATCGTGGTCGAGATCGCGCCGCATCGCTACGTGCTTTACGCGCATATGCGGCCCGGCACCGTGCGAAGTGAAGCTTGGCGATCGTGTCCGCACCGGCCAAATTCTCGGCCATGTCGGCAATACCGGCAGCTCGGTCGAGCCGCATCTGCACATGCATATCGACGATCAGCCGTCGTTTCTCGCCGGCAACGGCGTGCCCTACGCCTTCACGCAAGGAGAAGCGAGCGGGCCGGTCGAGGCCAATGTCAGTTCGCCGACCGAAATCCATTTGGGCCCGATCGGGCCGCAGCAGCCGTTCAAGAATGATTATCCGGCCGTGAACGCGTTAGTGACGTTCAAGTAGCGAGCTTAGCTCCCCTTCTCCGCCTGCGATTTGGCGCGGATCTTCGACAGCGTCATCCCCGGCGTCAGCGCTTCCGGATCGATGTTCAGACGCACGATCGCCGGCTTGCCGGAAGCTATGCGCCTCCTTGAACGCCGGCGGGAAAATCTTCCGTGCGCTCGACCGAAATGCCGAAACCGCCGAAGGCGCGCGCGTAATCGGCGAAATTCGGATTGCGCAATTCGGTCGCCGACACGCGGCCGGGATATTCGCGCTCCTGGTGCATGCGGATGGTGCCGTACATGCCGTTGTCGGCGATGATGGTGGTGAACGGCAGATTGTATTGCACGGCGGTGGCGAATTCCTGGCCGTTCATCAGAAAGTCGCCGTCGCCGGCCACGCAGATGACGGTGCGCTCGGGATAAAGCCGCTTCATCGCCACCGCCGCCGGCACGCCATAGCCCATCGAGCCCGAGGCCGGCGCGACATGCTGGGCGAAGCGGCGGAAGCGGAAGAAACGATGAATCCAGGCCGGGATAATTGCCGGCGCCGTTGCAGATGATGGCGTCCGGCGGCAGATTTTCGCGCAGCCAGACGACGACTTTGCCGAAATTGACGCCGCCCGGCTGTTCGGTCGGCTTCTCCGTCCATTCGCGATAGTCGGCATTCGCGCCTTTGGCGTCGCCCGAAGGCGCGTTGCGCGAATTTCAGATTTTCGAGCGCCGCGGCGAAGGCCGTCGGCGTCGCGTTGATCGCAAGCGTCGGACTATAGACGCGGCCGAGTTCGTCGGTGCCCGGATGCACGTGAATGAACGGGACTTGCGGGCCGGGAATGTCGAACAGCGTGTAGCTCTGCGACGGCAATTCGCCCATCCGGCCGCCGATCAGCACCACGAGGTCGGACGACTTGATCCGCTCGAGCAGTTTCGGATTGGGACCGATGCCGAGATCGCCGGCGTAGCAGGCATGCGTCTGATCGAACAAATGGCCGCGGCGGAATGTCGTCGCGACCGGCAGCGAATATTTTTGCGCAAAGCGGCCGACCTGATCGCAGGCTTCCTGCGACCAGCGGCTGCCGCCAAGAAGAACGATCGGCGCGCGCGCCGCACCGAGCATCTGCGCGAATTTCTCCATCTCCGCCGCGCCGGGCGAAGTTTCGATGAGCGCGAACGGCGGCGCGTCGGCGACCGCGACGCGCTCGATCAGCATGTCCTCGGGGATGGCGACGACGACCGGTCCCGGCCGGCCGTTGGCGGCGATGTAGAAGGCGCGCGACACGATTTCCGGCACGCGCGCGGGATCGTCGATCTCGGTCGTCCATTTGGTCATCGAGCCGAACACGGCGCGATAATCGAGTTCCTGGAACGCTTCGCGCTCTTTCATGTCGCGCGCGACCTGGCCGACGAACATCACGACCGGCGTCGAATCCTGCTTGGCGATGTGAATGCCCGGCGACGCATTGGTGGCGCCCGGCCCGCGGGTGACGAACACCACGCCCGGCCGGCCGGTCGCCTTGCCGACGGCCTCGGCCATCATGCAGGCGCCGCCTTCCTGTCGGCAAACCGTCACGGAGAGATCGCTGTCATGGAACGCGTCGAGCACCGCGAGATAGCTCTCGCCCGGCACGCAAAAGACGTGACGCACGCCGTGAATGCGCAATTGATCGACCAGAACCTCGGCGGCGGTGCGCATATTGTCCTTGGCGCGCATTTTTCTCTCCTGGCATCCTTTTTGGCCGCGATTTCACGGTTTTTCGTGGCTTTCGCGGCTTTTCGCGGCTGTTGCCCCTGCCCTTTTCCGGCGCCGGCCCGGTAAAATTCAATAGCGCAAGATTCGCCGGCCGGGCACCGCTTTCGCGAACGAGATGGCCGATGAAGTTAAGATTGACGAAGGCCGTCCCGATGACGACATTACGGCCGGCGGGGCATCAAGCCTCGACTCGAAAAAGACCTGATCCAACGCCGTTAGCGAGGAACTCCAGTACCATGGCCAATACCGCTTCGACTTCGCCCGGCGCCTCGACCAATGGCCACGGCGAAGGCACCCGCCGCGATTTTCTCTATATCGCCACCGCCACGGTCGGCGCCGTCGGCGCCGCGGCCGCTCTGGTGCCGCTGATCGATCAGATGAATCCCGACGCCTCGACGCTCGCCGCCGGCGGCCCGGTCGATCTCGACGTCAGCAAGATCGAGGAAGGCGCCAGGTCATGGTGCGCTGGCGCCAGCGGCCGATCTTCGTGTTCCGCCGCTCGAAGAAGACGCTCAACTCGATGCAGAGCAGCCAGATGATTTCGCTGCTCTCCGATCCGAATTCGGAAGTGGTGCAGCAGCCGCCTTATGCGACCAATTGGCACCGCTCGATCAAGCCGGAATTCGGCGTGCTGGTCGGGATCTGCACCCATCTCGGCTGCATCCCGCTGTTCTATCCGGATGCGAGCGCGACCACGCCGGTGACGGCGTGGCCCGGCGGTTATTTCTGCCCGTGTCACGGCTCCAAATACGATCCGGCGGGCCGCGTGTTTTCCGGCGTGCCGGCGCCGTACAATCTGCCGGTGCCGCCGTATCGTTTCGTCAACGATACGACGCTGCGGATCGGCGAGAATCCGGCCGACGCCACGGCCTGGGATTTCGGCGCGATCAAGCAGCTCTGAAGCGGCAGTCTTTGCCGACTGGCGAAACTTCAAATCCGATCGCGCCAGGATGCTTTCGCGGCCGCCTCGCCCATAATGCCGCATGGCATCAGGTCAAAAGTCGTTCGATCTTCGCAGCCTTGCGGTGGCCACGGCCGGCTTTGCCGCCTTCGTCAATCTCTATTCGCCGCAAGCGCTGCTGCCGGAGCTTGCGCGCGAATTCCACGTCGGCGCCGGCGAGATCACTTCGCTGATGACCGCCGGCACGGCGGCGATCGCGCTGTCGGCGCCGTTCACCGGCGCGCTGGCCGACGTCGTCGGCCGAAAGCGCCTGATCAGCGCCGCCATGTTCGCCGTCGTCGGTGCCGACCGCTGATCATGACCTTCATGGCAAGCGTGCCGCGAGCTGGCGTTCTGGCGTTTCGTGCAGGGCCTGCTGCTGCCGCCGATCTTCACCGTCACCGTCGCCTATATCGGCGACGAGTGGCCGCCGGGCGACGTCGCCGCGCGTCGCCGGACTTTATGTCTCGGGCTCGAGCATCGGCGGATTTTCCGGCCGCTTCATTCCCGGCATCTTGACCGACCTGATCGGCTGGCGTTCCGCCATCCAAGTCGTGGCGCTGATCACGCTTGCCGCCGCGATCATCGTCGACGCTGACGCTGCCGCGCGAGCGGAAATTCGTGCGCTCGGACGGCCTCCTGTCTTCGCTCGTGCAGATGTTCCGCCATTTGCGCGACCGGCGGCTGGTTGCGACCTATGCCATCGGCTTCGGCGTGCTGTTCAACTTCATCGCCACCTTCACTTATGTGAGCTTCCATCTCGCGGCGCCGCCCTATCTGTTCTCGCCGACGCTGCTTGGCGCGCTGTTTCTCACCTATCTCGTCTCGAGCCCGCTGGTGCCGTGGACCGGACGCGCCATCGCGATGTTCGGGCGCCGCCGCTTCGTGCTCGGCATCATCGCGGTGTGGATCGTCGGCGCGCTGCTGCTCTTGGCGCCGCCGGTCACGATCATTCTCGCCGGGCTGACGCTCTGCGCCGTTTGCGGCATGCTGTGCCAGACAATCTCGACCGGTTATGTCACCATGACCGCCAAGGAGGGCCGCTCGTCGGCGGTCGGTCTTTATGCGTCGATCTTCTATATCGGCGGCAGCGCCGGCGCGTTCCTCACGGGGCATTGCCTGGAACACGGCCGGGTGGAATGGCTGTGTCGCCGTGATCGTCGCCATGCAGATCGTCATGGCGGTGATCGTCGCTGCCGCTTGGGACTGAGATCAGAACGCCGAGATCGCTATCGGCGAAAGGGGGAAACCTGTGTTGTCAGAGAGCCAATTCGCATTCTTGCGTTCGATCGATACGCCGACCGTGTGCAACCTGATCGAAATCGTGGCGCCGGAGCGCCGCGGCGCGGGCTATACGACCTCGCACCTGCACTGCCCCTTCCCCGATCTGCCGCCGATGGTCGGCTTCGCCAAGACCGTCACCATGCGCGCCCGCGACAAGGTGAGCGGCGGCGAGCTACATGGCAAAAGCGCATGGACTATCTCGATTACGTCGCGGCGGCGCCGCTGCCGGGCATCGCCGTGATCGAGGACCTGGACGATCCCGCCGGCTACGGCGCGTTCTGGGGCGAGGTGCAGACCAATGTGCACAAGGCGCTCGGCTGCCTCGGCACCATCACCAACGGCTCGGTCCGCGACATTCCGCAGGTCGCCGAAGGCTTTCAGATGCTCGCCGGCTCGATCGGCCCGTCGCATGCCTATGTGCATGTCGAGGATTTCGGCATTCCCGTCACCATCCACGGCATGGCGGTGAAGAGCGGCGACCTGATCCACGCCGATCGCCACGGCGCGGTCATCGTGCCGGTCGAACACGGTCGACGCCGATGAAGGCCGCGCTCGATGGCCTCATCAAGCAAGAAGCCCGCATCATCTCCGCCGCGCGCGCGCCCGGCGCGACGGTCGGAGAGCATCAAGGCGGCGTTCAAGGGCTAGGTTTCGCGCTCGGATGCCAGTGCGGCTTGATAGCCGGCTGACAGCACCGCAAGGATCGCGGGCGGGGTGAGCACGTCGACCGTAACGCCGCGCGGCCGCGGCTTGCGGGCATCGTAGCCTTGCGGCGTCCAGCGCAGCAGCGCGTCGCCGCGGACGGCGAAGGCTTCTCCCTCGCAGCGCGATGAAGGCGCCATCGGGCAATGCGTCGATCTTGCGCCGGTGCAGACGCTTGGCGCGGCCCTCCAGGCGTTCGCCGTGCAGCACGTCGTCCATCTCATCCGCATAAGGCCGCGCCGGCAGCCGATGCGCCTTGCGCCACGCCTCGGCGAAAGCCTCCGCGTCTTTGCGGCGGCATTCGAAACAAGGCCGATGCCCGGCCGCGAGCGCGGTCGGCTCATCGAGAAAAAACAGCTCGGTATAGAAGCGGCCCCACACGTCGCGCTGGCGGCCCTTGAAGTCGAGCACGCAGCAAATCCATTGCCGCGACGCCCAGCGCCGCGCCGTCAGCGTCTTCGCATCGGTGTGAAAGCGCCCGCCGCGATTGCCGAAGAACAATCCGCGCGCGGGCGTCGCGATCAACTCGCCGAACGGGCTCACGCGATTTTGCAGCGGCATTGCTCGAATTTAGTGGGCTGTTGTGATCGATGCACCAAGCACGTTACGCTTAGGCGCTCCAGCACGGTCGCGAAACCCGTTTTCTCAAAAGGTCGTGCGGACAAAATTCGTTGCCGGGGAGGAAAGCATGGGCAAGAAAATTGCCATCGTCGGAGCGGGCGCGGTCGGCGGCTATGCCGGCGCGCATATGGTGCAGGCCGGCGAGGACGTGACCTTCATCGATCCGTGGCCCGCGCATGTCGAGCACATGCGCAAGCACGGCTTGCGCGTGACGCACGCCATGAAGGAGCCGGAATTCACCGTGCCGGTGCGCGCGCTGCACGTGACGGACGCGCAAGCAGCTCGCCAAGGAGAAGCCGGTCGACATCGCCTTCGTCTGCATGAAGTCCTACGACACCGCCTGGGCGGCGATGCTGATCAAGCAATATCTGGCGCCCGACGGCTACGTGGTCTCGCTGCAGAATTGCATGAACGAGGAGACGATCGCCGGCGTCGTCGGCTGGGGCAAGACGCTCGGCTGCATCGCCTCGAGCATCACGGTCAATCTGCCGGAGCCCGGCCACGTCCATCGCGGCGCCGCCAAGCACGGCGCGGCGCATACCGTGTTTCGCGCCGGCGAAGTGCACGGCCGCATCACGCCACGCGCGGAGGAGATCTGCCGGCTGGTCGCTTACGCCGACAGCGCCAAGGTGACCAACAATCTGTGGGGCGAGCGCTGGTCGAAGCTCGTCGCCAACGCCATGCAGAACGGGCTTTCCGCCTGCACCGGGCTCGGCGGCGGCGACATGCTCAAGAACGATCCGATCCGCCGCTTCTCGACGCGGCTCGGCAGCGAAGCGATCCGCGTCGGGCAGGCGCACGGCTATCAGCTGGAGGAAATTCTGCACCTGCCGCCCGAAACCATCGCGCGCGCCGGCGAAGGCGACGACGGCGGCGGCGCGCGCCTGCGACGCGCAGCGCTTCAAGGATTCCGGCCACACCGCAGCCGGGCAGCGCCCCTCGATGGGTCAGGACATGCAGAAGGGCCGGCGCACGGAGATCGAATTCCTCAACGGCCTGATCGTGCGCGAGGGCGAGAAGGTCGGCCTGCCCTGCCGCGCCAATGCGGTGCTGACCGACCTCGTCAAGCGCGTCGAGAAGGGCGAGCTCAAGCCCGATCCGCAGCACATTACGGAGCTGCGGCTGAACTGAGTTCGGCTCGATCCAGCGCTAGAGCGAAATCGTTTCATGTTGAATCGATTGTCGCTCTAGCATTTTGATGGAGCATGATCTTTTCGGAAAACCGGTTTCCACCCCGGATCGCTGTCCGGGGCATGCTTTTCCGGATCATGCTCTAGGCGCTTGCCGGCGCCGGCAGAAGCTTCATCGGCACCGGGTGATCGACATCGCCCGCTTCGGGCGACGTGAAATGATCCCAGACCTTTTCGTGGCCCCAATAAACGAACGGGCCGACCACGAAACCGAAGGCGGCGAGGCCCGCTGCGGTAACGGCATCACCGACCACAACATAGAGCGTCGTGAAGTCCATTGCGGTGGCGAGGGTGCGGAACGTGATGGTCTTGGCCAGCGCCCTGCTGATGGTAAAGCCCCGCGAGCTCGTCTCCTGCGCTTCTGCATCGGTCCGCAACCGCAGCAGCGACGCGACATCGACAGCGCCGTCGGCGGGACCGAAATAATTCCAGGCTGTTTCGTGGGCCAGATAAAACAACGGGCCGACGACAAGCGCGAAGGTCGAGAGCCCCGCGGCCGTGGTGAGCTCGCCGAGCACGATGTAGTTCGAGCTGAAGTCGAGCGTCGTGACGATGACGCGAAAGGTGACGGTCTTGGCGATCGCCTGCTTGATCGCAAGCCGGTCGGCGGCGGCCGGCGCCGCCTTGAGGTCGAGCCGGGCGGGCAGCGCAGCCGAGGGCGCGGCGCGGCGCCGGACGGTTGACTTGACCGCCGGCCGCATGCGCCGGCGCAAGTTAGGCAGAACCTTGGGCACGAGCACTGCGGCGCCGCCGATCACGAGACCCGGGATCAGAGCCGCTTCGATCAAGGCGGCGCCAGCAAGAACCGCCAGTCCCACTGTCAGATATTGCTTCATGGCGTCACCCTCGGATCGGCGGACGAGATGGAACCGCGCCGGATTCGGCGAAACAGTGAACCTCGCGGATGTTCATGACATCCATGCGATAGGCGGTCGCTAGCTCGGTGATCACCGCGGTTCGCCGGCGAATCCCTGCCGCAGCGCCGTCAACCGGTCGAGCGCGGCAGGCGGCAGCGGGCCTTTTTGGACCGCGGCGAGCGCATCCTCGAACTGCTGCGGCGTCGCCATGCCGACCAGGATGGTGCCGATCGCCGGATGCGAGAGCGCAAACCGCGTGGCGGCTTCGGTCAGGCTCGCGGCAAACCCTTCCTCGACCAGCGGCATCAGACGGCGGGCGCGCACGACATCGGCGTCGTAGCTCATAGCCGAGCCGATCGGCGCGGGCGGCGGACTCGCAATCGGATGACGCTCGGCCGATCCGGACAGCGCGCCGCCGGCGAGCACGCGGATGCCGATGACGCCGACGCCGGCCGCCTTGGTATGATCGAACAGCCGTCCATAATCCTGTGCCGGATAGGTCGCCGGCAGCGCGGCGGCCGCGGACGGATTGAGCATATTGTAGACCACCTGAGCGCTGTCGAAGGCGCGCGCGTCGATCACCTGATGCAGCGCCGCCGTGTCGCCGACCGCGGTGAGCCCCAGGAAACGCGTCTTGCCCTGCTGGCGCAGCCGCTCGAACGCCGGCACCACGTCGCCGAGCACTTGCCGGACGCTGAGCGCTTCGCCGCCGCCGGTCTCGGTGATCGCATTGTGCAGATGAAAGATGTCGACCCGATCGCGGCGAAGCCGCGTCAGGCTGCCTTCGAGCGACTTCGCCACGGCGTCGGCAATGCGGCCGAAGTCGGCGGATGGCAGCCGGACCTTGGTGCCGACGATCGCATCGGCGGGTTTGAGCCTTTGCAGAACGCGGCCGAGATTCTTTTCCGATTCGCCGTTGCCGTACTGCACCGCGGTGTCGAAGTAGTTCACGCCGACGGCGATCGCCCGCGCGACGGTGCGCTCCTGGTCGAGCGCGATCGCCGCGCACCATCAGTCCGCCGACCGCGCCGCAGCCGAAGCCCAGCACCGAGAGCTGCATTCCGGTGCGGCCGAATATCCGCATTTCCATCGCCGTTCCTCCGCCTGCCTGCCGCAGAGCGCGCAAGATACTCGAAGTTGCGCCGGGCGTAGAGGTCAGCGCCACGCGCCGATCGCGGGAACGGGCAGCCCCAGATTCTCGCGCAATGTCGCGCCGGCAAAATCCTTGCGGAACAGGCCGCGGCGCTGCAGCTCGGGCACGACGAAGCGCACGAAATCCTCGTAGGCGCCCGGCACGTGGGTCGCGGAGAGGACAAAACCGTCGCAGGCGGGCGCCGCGAACCATTGTTCGAGCTGATCGGCCACTTCCTTCGGGCCGCCGACGATGGCGTTGTGAACGCGGCCGCGGCCGCTGATCTGCGATGAAGTCGCGCACCGTCGGATTTTTCTTCCCGCACACGCTCGACCACGCGGTCGCGGATGCCTTGCAGGCCCGACATTTCCGCCAATTCCTGCGCGGTGAACGGCTCGTCCATGCCCTTCCTCGCGAAATCGAAGTTGAGCGCCTCCGACAACAGCGACAGCGCATCGATCTCGAGCGGCAGCTTTTCGATCTCGGCCCATTTGTCTTCGGCCTCGGCTTTGGTCGCAGCCGCGACGGTGTTGACGAGGTGCGTGATCTTGACGCCATCCGGATCGCGGCCGAAGCGCGCCACCTCCGCCTTGAAGTCCGCATAGTCGCGCTTGCCGATATCGATGTTCGGATAGATCGACGAAAGATGATCTCGCCCCAGCGCGCGCCGAACGATTTGCCGCGGCCGCTCGATCCGGCCTGGATGATGACGGGATGACCCTGCGCCGAACGCGGCACGGTGAACGGCCCGCGCGAGCGGAAGTAGCGGCCCTCGTAGTCGAGGCGATGCACCTTGTCCGCTTTGGCAAACAGCCCCGTCGCCTTGTCCTGGACGATGGCGTCGTCCTCCCAGGCGTCCCAATGGCCGAGCACGATCTCCATGAACTCGTCGGCGCGGTCGTAGCGCAGGTCATGACCGAGCACCTCGTCGCGGCCCATGTTCTGCGCTTCGCCGTCGTTGAGCGAGGTGACGACATTCCAGGCCGCGCGCCCCTGCGTCATCAGATCGAGCGTCGCGAACACGCGCGCGACATGGAACGGCTCGTAGTAGCTCGTCGAATAGGTCGCGCCGAGACCGAGCCGCTCGGTCGCCATGCCCATCACGGTGAGCACGGTGACGGCGTCGAGCTTCACGCAGCGAATGCCGTGGGCAACGGTATGGCCGTGATCGCGGCCGTACATGTCCGGCATCGACAGGCGGTCATCGAAAAAGCCGAGGTGAAACTTGCCCTGCCTCCAGCACGCGGCCGATGTGCCGGTAGAAGTCCGGCGACCAGCTGTCGGTGCGCGATTGCGGATGACGCCAGGAGCTCGCGAGGTTCGTGCAGTTCTGCGCCTGCAGGAAGCCGACCATGATCATCTGGCGCATCGGCAGTGTCCGGCGAATTCCCCCACCCTTCCCTCTCCCGCAAGCGGGGAGGGTTAGGGTTGGGGCATTATGACGTGGCCGCGCCGGCGAAGCCACGGGTCGAGAAGCTCAGCCATGGCGCTTAGCTCGCGCGGTCGCGTGTCAGCGGCTGTCGAGATTGGACGCCTGCGCGACATTCTTCGGCACCGGCGCGACGAAGCCGCCGGCCGCGGCATCGGCCAGCGCGTTGCGGTCGAGCGACTCGTCGTGCTTGTAGACGTCGTCGCGGAACTCGACGGTGCCGTCGCGCGGCACCCAGCCGGTGAGATAGACCCAGGCCACCGGAATCTTGTGCGGCAGGTTGATGATCTTGGTCTGGCCGGCGGCGATGCCGGCATCGATCGAGGCGCGATCCCAGCCCGCGGGACCGTCCTGCAGAATCCAGGCGGCGAGATCGCGCACATTGTCGACGCGCGTGCAGCCGTGGGAATCGAAGCGGTAGTCGTCGGCTGAACAGTTTTCGCGTATCGGTGTCGTGCATATAGACCGAATACGGATTCGGCATGTCGATCTTGAGATTGCCGAGCGCGTTCCAGGTGCCGGCATCCTGGCGCACGGTGAAATTCGGCGAGCGGCCCATCGACCAATCGACGCTGCCCGGATTGATCTCTTCGTCGTGGGCGCCGAGGAGGCGCATATGCATGCGGCTCAGATAGCTCGGATCCTTGCGCATGTGGTTGGCGATCTCGGTCTTGGTGATCGAGAGCGGCACGGTCCAGGTCGGATTGAGATCGACCGCGGTGATGTAAGCGGTAAGCGTCGGCGACGGCTTGTCGATCTTGCCGACGATGACGCGATAGCGGCGCTCGACCTTGCCGTGGGCCACCGCCTCGACGAAGGCGGCGGGAATGTTCACCACGACGTAGCGCTCGGCAAAGAGGAAATCCATGCCGAGGAGCCGTTCCAGCGACGCTTCGAGCTGCTTGATGCGGTCGCCGACCGGCACGTTGAGCGCTTTCAAGGTCTGCGCGCCGACGGTGCCGGTGGCGTCGAGCCCGTGGCGCAGCTGAAACTTCTTGACGCCGGCGACGACGGCGGCGTCGTAACTGTCGCCGGCCTCCTCGCCGGCGGGCAGATCTTCGGTGATGACGAGCCGCTTGCGCAGCAGCGCGACCTCAGGGCCGCTCGCGCCCGGCGCGAGCTTGGCGTCGGCCGGCAGCATCGGCCAGCCGCCGCGCACCTGGATATCCGAATAGCTGAGCAGCGTTTGCTTGATGCGCAGATAGGTGCCGTCATCGAAGACCGGATCCGACGTCAGCGCGAGTTCCGCGGCCGAGCGCGCTTCGGGCGTCGACGCCACTGCCGGCGCGGGCTTGGCGGATTGCGCTGCGGGCTTGGCGGACGTGCCGGGTTTGCCGGGAACCGGTTGCGGCTTGCCGGGCACGGCTTGCGGCGGACGCATCGCCGGCTGACCGCCGACTTGCGCCAGCGCCGGGCCCATCAAGATCGTCAAAACGGTGCCCGCGACAAAAATGGTCCGCATCGGCCGCCCCCTCTCCCATCCGCAGCAAAAGTACTGCGGCGCCTTCCGACCAGATTCTGCTTAATTCTTTGTCGCTTTCGCGGCCGCACTGGTTCGAACGGCAGCACGCATGACGGGCGTGAGACGATTTTACCACTCCGTCGCGATGCAAATAGCCGACAGAAGAACCGGAGCCGGTATTGCCGCACCACAACGCCGCGGTTGCCCGCGGCGTTGCGCTCAAGCCTGCGGCTGCGGCTCCATCGGGCCCTCGGTACGCGGCGGCCGATTGCGGCCGGCGCCGGCGGTCGGCACGGTGGACGTGCGCGACGTCGTCGGCTCGATCACCGATTCGCGATTCGGCCTCTTGCCCATGATCAGATCCTTGATCTCGTCGCCGGTGAGCGTCTCGAATTCAAGCAGACCCTTGGCCAGCGTCTCGAGATCGGCGCGCTTCTCGGTCAGGATCGGCTGCGCTTCGTTATAGCCGGCCTCGACCAGCCGCCTGATCTCGGCGTCGATCTTCTGCGCGGTTTCCTCGGAAATGTTCTGCTGGCGCGCCACCGAATAGCCGAGGAACACTTCTTCCTGGTTCTCGCCGTAAGCGACCGTGCCGAGCGCTTCGGAAAGGCCCCAGCGCGTCACCATCATGCGCGCGAGCTTGGTCGCCTGCTCGATGTCGGAGGCGGCGCCCGAGGTCACCCGCTCGCGGCCGAACACCAGTTCCTCGGCGACGCGGCCGCCCATCATGATGGCAAGCCGCGACGTCATCTGCTCGAGCGACATCGACAGCTTGTCGCGTTCCGGCAATTGCATGACCATGCCGAGCGCGCGGCCGCGCGGAATGATCGTTGCCTTGTGCACCGGATCGGTCGCCTTGACGTTGAGCGCGACGATGGCGTGACCGCCTTCGTGATAGGCGGTGAGGAGCTTCTCCTCCTCGGTCATCACCAGCGACTTGCGCTCGGCGCCCATCATCACTTTGTCCTTGGCGTCCTCGAACTCGACCTGGGTGACCATGCGCTTGTTGCGCCGGGCCGCCATCAAGGCCGCTTCGTTGACGAGGTTCATCAGATCGGCGCCGGAGAAGCCGGGCGTGCCGCGCGCGATGGTCTTGAGATTGACGTCGGGCGCCAGCGGCACCTTGCGCACGTGCACTTTCAAAATCTGCTCGCGGCCGACCACGTCGGGATTCGGCACCACGACCTGGCGGTCGAAACGGCCGGGCCGCAGCAGCGCCGGATCGAGCACGTCGGGCCGGTTGGTGGCGGCGATCAGGATGATGCCTTCGTTGGCTTCGAAGCCGTCCATCTCGACCAGCAATTGGTTGAGCGTCTGCTCGCGCTCGTCGTTGCCGCCGCCGAGGCCGGCGCCGCGATGGCGGCCGACGGCGTCGATTTCGTCGATGAAGATGATGCAGGGCGCGTTCTTCTTGGCCTGCTCGAACATGTCGCGCACGCGGCTCGCGCCGACGCCGACGAACATTTCGACGAAGTCGGAACCGGAAATGGTGAAGAACGGCACGTTGGCTTCGCCGGCGACGGCGCGCGCGATCAGCGTCTTGCCGGTGCCGGGCGGGCCGACCAGCAGCACGCCGCGCGGAATGCGTCCGCCGAGCCGCTGGAATTTGGCCGGATCGCGCAGGAACTCGACGATCTCCTGCAGGTCTTGCTTGGCCTCGTCGACGCCGGCCACGTCCTCGAAGGTGACGCGGCCATGCGCCTCGGTCAGAAGTTTGGCGCGCGACTTGCCGAAGCCGAGCGCCTTGCCGCCGGCGCCCTGCATCTGCCGCGACAGGAATATCCACACGCCGATCAGCGCGACGAAAGGCAGCCAGGAGATCAGGAGCGAGACGAACCACGGCACGTTGTCGGTCTGCGGCCGCGCGGTGATCGAGACGCCCTTGTTGTAGAGGCGCTGCACCAGCGACGGATCGCTCGGCGCATAGGTCTGGAAGGTGCGGCCGTCGGTGAAGGTGCCGTGAATTTCGGGACCCTGGATGAGGACATCGCGCACGCGGCCCTGGTCGACCTCGTTCAGCAGTTGCGAGAACGAAATGTCCTGCGAGGTCGTGCGCTGCCCCGGATTCTGGAACAGCGTGAACAAAGCCAGAAGCAGCAGGACAATGATGACCCACAGGGCGAAATTGCGCAGATTGGCGTTCATCTGGTGTCCTTGACCCCCCGTCTGAGCGAGTCCGGCGGGATAATGCGTGCCTGCAAATCGTGGCCGCTTCACGTCCCCGATTAAGGCAATGTAGGCGTCACCCCGCCCCCTGCCAAGGGAACCCGCGCCGCAGGCCGCGCAATATATCGTTATTTCGTAAAGCGCCTCTTGCCGACCACTCACGCAAGGCTTTGCGCCGGCCTGATTGCGCCGGGCCGGGGCGCGCTCGACCGTCAGCCGGTCTTTGTCGAGCGTGATCTGAGCCCCGGCCAGCGTCCGGCGCAGCCGGGAATGGGCCTGCCGCAGCGCGTCATACAGCGCTTCGAGCTTGGCAAGCTCGACCGGGCCCTCGTCGCCGGTATGCGCGATGGCGCGGCCGAGGAGACGCAGCGCCACTTCGGCCGGCAGGTCGGCGAATTGCGCCGTCGCGAACATGATCGGACCGCGCTCCCGCCACGGGCCCGGCGCCAGCGCCGCGCGCGCCGCCCCGACCGCGAATTCGATCGCGGCGTCGGCGCGCCGCAGCCGCGCCGCAAGCCGCGCCAGACCGCGCGCATCGAGACCCTCGCGCGCCAGTTCCGGCATCAAGCTGCGCAGCCGCGCGCGGGTAAAGCGCGGATCGCGATTGCTCGGATCTTCGCTATAGCCGATGCGCGCCGCATGCGAGCGTCGCGACAAGCCGCGCTTTCGGCAGGCGCAAGGAGCGGGCGCACCAGAAAAAGCGCACGCCGCCCGCCGACCGGCAGCGGCGAAGCATGCGCCATGCCGGCAAGCCCGACCAGGCCGCTGCCGCGCGCGAGCCGGAACAGAATCGTCTCCGCCTGATCGTCGAGCGTATGCGCGGTCAGGATATGGGCGTAGCCGGCGCGCGACGCCGTCTCCGCCAGCAAGCGATAGCGCGCGATGCGGGCGGCTTCCTGCAAGCCGGACTTCGGCTTTTTGCCGCGCCAGCGCAGCGTGCGATGCGCGACGCCGAGGCTTTTCGCCAGCCGCTTGACCGCGGCCGCCTCGCGCGCCGCTTCGGGCCGCAGCCCGTGATCGACGGTGACCGCCACAAGCTTCGGCGCGCGCTTGAGCCTTTGCTTGAGCTTTCGCCCAACGCGCCGCGAGCACAAGGAGTGCGGTCGAATCCGGACCGCCGGAAACCGCAAGGATCAGTCCACGCGCGCCTTCAAGACCGGAGAACAAAACGTTCGCTTCATCGTCGCGAACGGCTTGTTCAGCAGTGGACACGCTTTTGTTCCCGATCCACGTTCTGCTTCACGCCGGCGAAGCCTGCGGATATTTGCGCAACACTTCGCCGAGCGACGCGCAGGCGGCTTCTTTCTCGCCCAGTGCGGCGAGCGACTGGCCGAGCCGCATCAGCGCGTCCGGCGCCCGCGCGGTGGTTTCGTATTTCGTCGAGACCGCGAGGAACGATTCGGCGGCATCGCGATAGTGCTTGTCCTGGAACAGCGCTTCGCCGAGCCAGTATTGCGCCTCGGGCGTCAGCCGGTCGCTCGGATATTTTTGCAGGAAATCGCGGAACGTCTGCTCCGCGAGCCCATAGTCCTTGTGCAGCACGTAGCCGTAGCCGAGATCGAATTCGTCCTTCGGCGTGTTGCGCGGCGGCAGTGCCGCCTGCATGGCGCCGGTCGAATTCGGATTGATCGGCGGCGGCGGCGGCAATGAGCGCCGCGGACCGCCCTGCCCGGCGTCGCCGACGGCGACGAGAGATCGAGCGGCGCGCCGGCTTGCCGCGGCGCGGGCGTGTCGCGAGACCGCCGGCGGCGGCTCGGCGGCGGCGACGCCCGGAGCGCCGAGCGGGCGCGGCGCGCCCGGCGCATTCGGATCGCGCGACGGATCGAAGGCATCGCCACGGCGCGGCGGATAGGAGCCGGCGTCATTCGGCGCGGCCGACACCACGGCCGCGGTCGCCGGCGGGGGCGGCGGAGTATATTGCGGCGGCGGCGGCGGGGAATATTGGGCCTGCGGTGGCGGCGGCGGCGAGTATTGACCCGGTGGCGAATACTGGCCGGCGGCGGCGAATATTGCGCGGTGGCGAGCGTGCGAATATTGCGGGCCCGATGGTGGCGCCGGATATTGCTGCGCCTGCGGCGGCGGGGCGTATTGCGGATTCGGCCGCGCTTGCGCCGCGTTCGGCGCCGCAGCCTGCGCCTGCTGCAATTGTTGCTCGAGCTGCTTGATTGCGATACTGCAATTGCTCGATGGTGCCGGTGAGATCGCGGACCTGGGCCTCGAGATGGTCGATACGCATCAGCAAGTCGGATTCCGACATCTGGGCTTGGGCGGTACTGGCCCATAGCGTGCCCGCAAGCGCGAGCAAGGAACCTGCAAACGTGAGCAAGGCAAACGCGGGCGAGGAATGAGCGGATCATCGCTTTCGGCATTTTCGGTGGTGTCCCGGCCGCTAACATACTGCGCCCTGCGTCCAAATTGTGACTGTGGCCCGATGACGGCCGCTTCCAGCCTTCATCGTGACCGCTTGGTGCCGCCTTGCCGCCTTGCTCATTCCGCCGGCTGAATGCGCGGGCTCTTGCGGGAGGCGCGCCATTCCTCGAAGCGCTGAATCACGACGAACAGCGACGGCACGAACAGCACGGCGAGGCAGGTCGAGGCGATCATGCCGCTGAACACGGTGATGCCGATCGATTTGCGGGCGCTGGCGCCGGCGCCGCTGGCGATCACCAGCGGCGCGACGCCGAGGATGAAGGCAAACGACGTCATCAGGATCGGGCGGAAGCGCGCGCGGGCGGCATCCACCGCCGCTTCGAGAATGGGCTTGCCGTCGCGGACGCGATGCTCGCGCGCGACCTCGACGATCAGAATGGCGTTCTTGGCCGACAGCGCGATGAGCAGGATCAGAGCCGATCTGGGTGTAGAGATTGTTGTCGATGCGCAGCACTTCGAGCACCAGAACCGGCCCGGTCAGCGCCAGCGGCACCGAGAGGATGACCGCGAGCGGCGCGTACCAGCTCTCGTATTGGCCGGCGAGCACCAGATAGACCAGCAGCATCGCCATCGCGAACACGAAATACATCTGATTGCCGACGATCTTCTCCTGGTAGGACATCGCCGTCCATTCGCTGCCGGCGCCGGGCGGCAGCGTCTTCGCCGCATTCTCCTCCATCAAACGGATCGCCTCGCCCGACGAGAAGCCCGCCGCCGGCAGGCCGATGACGGTCGACGACGGATAGAGATTGTAGAGGCTGATCAGCGGCGTGCCGACGACCGGCGTGACCTTCACCAGCGTGCCGAGCGGAATCATGTTGCCTTGCTGATTGCGCACCGAGAGATTTTCGATGTCGCGCGGCCGCAGCCGGAATTGCGCATCGGCCTGCGCATAGATCTGAAACACGCGGCCGAACTTGTTGAACTGCCCGACATAGGTCGAGCCGAGATAGGTGGCGAGCGTCGAAAACACCTGATCGACCGGCACGTGCACGGTCTCGCGCCTTGACGCGATCGACATCGATGCGCAATTGCGGCGCGGTGGCGCGGAACGAGGTCGCGACGCGCTGCAGCGCGCTCTGCGATTGCGCATTGGCGACGACGGCATTGGTCATGCTTTGCAGCTTGGCGAAATCGGTCGAGCCGTCGCGCAGTTCGATCTGCAAGGTGAAACCGCCGGCATTGCCGATGCCCTGGATCGGCGGCGGCGGCAACACGTTGACGCGCCCGTCGACGGCATCGAGCGCGGGCGTCAGGCGGGCAAAGATCGTGCGCAAGTCGTCGCGCTCGCTCCAGTCCTTGAGCACGACATAGGCGACGCCGGCATTGGCCAGAGGCGCGCTGTTGTCGAGGACGGAAATGCCGGAAATGGCGATCACCTGCGCGACGCTCGGGTCCTTGCCGGCAATCGTCGAAACCTGATCGAGCGCCTTGCGCGTGCGCTCGAGCGAGGCGCCGTCGGGAAGCTGGACGCTGACCAGCACGTAGCCTTGATCCTCGATCGGCAGAAAGCCGGTCGGCACGCGCGACGAGCCCGTAGAAGGCGACCGCCATGATCGCGAACGCGATCAACGTCATCAGGCCGGCATGCGCCACCATGTGGCCGATCAGGCCGGCATAGCGATTTTCCAGCCGGCCATAGATCGCGTTGAAGCCGCGATAGAAGGCATTGCGCTGTTCCGGCGGAACGGGGGCCCGCAGCCACATCGCCGACTGCGTCGGCTTGAGCGTGATCGCGTTGATGGCGGAGAGCAGCGCGGTCGCCGCGATCACCAGCGCGAATTGCGCATACATGCGCCCGGTCAGGCCCGGCAGGAACGCCGCCGGCAGGAACACCGACATCAGCACCAGCGTGATGCCGATGATCGGCCCCAGCAATTCGTTCATGGCGCGGATCGCCGCGTCGTGCCCGCTCATGCCTTTCTCGATATTGTGCGCGGCGCCCTCGACCACGACGATGGCGTCGTCGACCACGATGCCGATCGACAGCACGATCGCGAACAAAGTCGAAAAGTTCACGGTGAAGCCGAGCGCCCACATCATGGCGAAGGCGCCGATGATCGTCACCGGCACGGTGGTCGCCGGCACCAGCATGGCGCGCCAGTCCTGGAGGAAGACCAGGATCACGATCAGCACCAGCACGGCCGCTTCGATCAGCGTCTTGTAGACTTCGTGGATCGAGGCGTTGACGAACACCGTGGTGTCGAACGGAATGGAATAGATCGAGCCCCTGCGGGAACGCGCGCGCCAGCTCCGTCATTTTGGCTTTGACCGCGTGCTCGACGTCGAGCGCGTTGGCGCCCGGCAATTGGTAGATGCCGATGCCGGCGGCCTGCTTGCCGTCGAGCGTGAAAGCCTGGCTGTAGGTCTGCGCGCCGAGCTCGACGCGGCCGACGTCGCGCACGCGCGTGATCTGGCCGTTGTCGCCGGTCTTGACGATGACGTTCTCGAATTGATCGACGTCGGTGAGCCGGCCCTGCCAGATCGATGGTGTACTGGAAATCGACGCCGGGCGGCGTCGGCGGCATGCCGACCTGCCCGGCCGTGACCTCCTGGCTCTGCTGCTGCAGCGCCAGCACGACGTCCTGCGCATTCAGGCTGCGCGCCTTGAGCTTTTCCGGATCGAGCCAGATCCGCATCGAATATTGGCCGGCGCCGAACACGTTGACGTTGCCGACGCCGGGCAGCCGCGACAGCTCGTCCTGCAGATTGATGGTGGCGTAGTTGGCGAGATAGAGGCTGTCGTAGCGGTCGTCCGGCGAGGTCAAGGTGACGAACAGCAGGATCGCGGTCGAGCGCTTCTGCACCGTGACGCCCTGCGCCTGCACCGCCTGCGGCAACGACGAGAGCGCGGTCGACACCCGGTTCTGCACCAGGATCTGCGCGGCATCGAGATCGGTGCCGATCTTGAAGGTCACGGTGAGCGTATAGCTGCCGTCGCTGGCGCTCATCGATTGCATGTAGATCATGTTCTCGACGCCGTTGACCTGCTGCTCGATCGGCAGCGCCACCGTATCCATCAGCGTGCGCGCGCTGGCGCCGGGATAGCGCGTCGTCACCTGCACGGTCGGCGGCACGACGTCGGGATATTGCGCGATCGGCAGGTCATAGACCGCGACCGCGCCGATCAAAATCATCAGGATGGCGAGAACGTTCGCGAGAACCGGGCGCTCGATGAAGAATTTCGAGATCATCGCGGATCGCTCCGCTACTTCGCGGCCGGCGCCGAGCTTTGCTCGGCGTCGACCTTCTGGCCCGGGATGGCGCGCATGATGCCGCCGACGACCACGCGGTCGTCCTTGGTCGAGACCCTGTCTCGATGACGCGCAGATCGCCGACCAGTTGTCCCGGTTCGACTTTGCGCTGCTCGACGACATTGTCCTTGTTGACGACGAGCACATAGCGGCCGCCCTGATCGCTGCCGAGCGCGACGTCGGGCACCAGCAGCGCCGGCCGCGGCTTGCCGGGAATGCGGATGCGCACGAAATATCCCGGCAACAGAACGCGATCGGCGTTGTCCAGGATGGCGCGCGCCGCCAGCGTGCCGGTCGACGGATCGACGTTCGGCGCCACGTAGTCGAGCTTGCCGTGGTGCGGATAGCCGTCCTCGTTCTGCAGTCCGACTTCGACCGGCATGCCGAGCAAGATCGGCCGTGGTCTCGCCGCGGCTGCGCCAGGATTGCGCGCACCTGCAGCACATCGCGCTCGCTGGCGTTGAAATTCACCCAGATCGGATCGAGCTGCACGATGGTGGCGAGCAGTCGTCGGCGAGCTGGCGCCGACGAGCTGCGCCGATCGACACCTGACGCGCGGTGACGACGCCGTCGAACGGCGCGGTCACGTCGGTGTAGCCGAGATTGATCTCGGCCTGCTGCTCATTGGCTTGCGCCGATTGCAGATCGGCTTGCGCGGAATCGCGCGCGCCAGCGCCTTGTCGTAATTGGCCTGCGTCGAGACCTGTCTCTGGCGATCAGATCGGCCTGGCGCTGGAATTCCTGCTGCGTCTGCGTCAGCGTCGCCTGCGCGCTGATGACGGCAGCCTTCGCGGCGTCCACCTTGAGCTTGTACGGCTCCGGCTCGATCGTGAACAGCGACGTGCCCTTCTTCACGAAATCGCCGTCGGTATAGCTGATCGCCTGCACGAAGCCCTGCACGCGCGCGACCAGATCGACCGAGTTGACCGCCGCCGTGTTGCCGGTCGCCTCGAAATAGCGCGTGACGTCCTGCTCGACCGGCGCGGCAACGCGTGACCTTGGGCGGCGGCGGCGCGGCGTATTGGTTGTTCTGGCCGCAGGCGGCGACAGCCGCGGCGATCGCGAGCGGAAACATCACGCGGGCGACGCGAGCGGAAGCGCATGACGCGAACGGAAGTCATGAGGCGAGGCAGAAGACATTGGGCCGGCACCCTCTTCAAATCGTCTGCGAAGAACCGAAGGATAATGACGCAATCAATACGGCGGCGCGACGCGCCCGCTACGATCCGATTTCGGTCGCGCCTTGGCAAGGCGAAACATCACGGCGGAAACATGCCGCGGGCAACACGGCATGAAAATGCAATCGGCGCCATGACGGCGCCGATCGCTTCGCACTCTAGACGTTTGCGCGTAGCACGTCCGCTACGAGCTCTGATCGAGCACGGTCACGGCGCGACGATTCTGCGACCAGCAGGAAATGTCGTTGCACACCGCGACCGGCCGTTCCTTGCCGTAGGAGATCGTGCGCATGCGCTGCGCCGCGACGCCGCGCGAGACCAGATATTCGCGCACGGTCTCGGCGCGGCGGGCGCCGAGCGCGATGTTGTATTCGCGCGTGCCGCGCTCGTCGGCGTGGCCTTCGACGGTGAAGGCGTAGCGGTTGTAGTTGTTGAGCCACTGCGCCTGCTTGTCGAGCGTGGCGCGCGCCTGATCCGTCAGCTCCGAGGAATCGGTTTCGAAGAACACGCGGTCGCCGACATTGACGACGAAGTCCTGCTGGCTGCCGGGCGTTGCGGCCCCGGCCATGCCGGCAGTCTGATCGGCGTTCTTGGCGCAGCCCGCGATCGCGAGCGTCGCCACGACAACGGCGGCGAATTTGGCGCCGCGGATGATACTCGCCATGTTCATTCCGGTGCCTCCATACTTATCACTGCGCTGGACCGGACATGGTTGGTCTTTCAACGGGTCTAGCAGCGCCTTCGTTAAGCGAAGGTTCCGTCAACCTTGATGCGGCCTTGCAAAGAAGCCTCGACCCCGCGGATTTCCCCGAAAGCTTTTGCAATGGTTAATGAGGCGTCAATACGGCGACTGTGATGGAACCGCGACCGACCGTTACGACAAAAGCGGCGACCAGGCCGGATCGGAGGCATAGCTCGGCGTCGGAACCCGCTGCTCGTTGCGGCCGGAAATATCGATCGTGAACAGCGACGGCCCGGAAGTTGCCGCCCGGATCGCGGAAGAACATGATCACGCGCCCGTTCGGCGCGAAGGTCGGGCCTTCGTTGTGGAAGCCCTCGGTGAGGATGCGCTCGCCGCTGCCGTCCGGCTTCATCACGCCGATCGCGAACTCGTCCGGCGCTGCCTGGTGAAGGCGATGTAGTCGCCGCGCGGCGACCATACCGGCGTCGAATAGCTGCCGTCGCCGAAGCTGATGCGCTGCGCCTGCCCGCCGGTCGCGGGCATGACGTAGATCTGCTGGCGGCCGCCGCGATCGGATTCAAAGCAAATCTGCGTTGCCGTCCGGCGAATAGGACGGCGCGGTGTCGATCGCCGGCGTGTCGGTCAGCCGCGTCGTCGCCTTCGAGCGCAAATCCATGACGAAGATGTTGGAGTTCGCTGCCCTCCTGCAGGCTCATGATGACGCGCTGGCCGTCCGGCGAAAACCGCGGCGAAAAGCTCATGCCGGGAAAGTTGCCGACGATTTCGCGCTGACCGGTCTCGATGTTGAAGAGATAGACGCGCGGATCGCCCTGGCCGTAGGCCATGTAGGTGATCTCCTGGGTCGAGGGCGAGAACCGCGGCGTGAGCACGAGATCGTCGCCGCGCGTGAGATAGCGCACATTGGCGCCGTCCTGATCCATGATGGCGAGCCGCTTGATGCGCCGCTCCGCCGGGCCGGTCTCGTCGACGAACACGACGCGGCTGTCGAAATAGCCGCCGTCGCCGGTGAGCCGCTCGTAGATCGCGTCCGAGATGATGTGGGCGATGCGGCGCCAATTGTCCGGCGTCGTGAAATATTGCTTGCCGTCGAGCTGCTGGCCGGCGAGCACGTCCCACAGCCGGAATTCGGCCTTCAGCCGCCCGTCGCTCTGCCGCGTGATGCGCGCCGGTGACGAGCGCCTGCGCATTGATGGTGCGCCAGTCGGAAATGGCGGCACGCTGTCGACGCTGGTGATCGTTTCGATATAGGCGGCCGGATCGATCGGCGCGAACAGGCCGCTGCGCTGCAGATTTGCGGTGATGATCTGCGTGACGCCCGCTGCGGTGTCGCCGTCGCCGGACGCGCCGGCGATGAATTTCGGGATCGCGATCGGCAGCGGCTGGAAGTTGCCCTCGGTAATGTCGAGCCGCATCACGGCGGCAGCGTAGCGCGGCGACAGCGTCAAGCCGCCGGCGCCGGCGCCGAGCGCGAGCGTGCGTCGGCGTGATCAAGGAAATGTCGGGTCTGTGTCGAAATCGTCATGATGTTTGAATTCGTCCGGTTCAGCCGCCAAGCAGTTCGTGAGGATCGAATTTGAGCTCAAGGTCTTTCCACTGGTCGTAATGCTCGGGCTTGAGCATCGTGAACGGCTGGCACAGCAGCAGCGCGCGCTTGGCGCTCTCGGCCAGCGCCGGACCGAGCGCGGATGGCCGTGCCTTCGACCAGAACCGGCTCCTGCGCCAGCGAGCCGTCCGGCTTGAACAGGACGCGCAGCACGACATAGAGCTTGGAGTTGGCGTCAATGCCCGGCGGCGGGCTCCAGCAGCTGCGAAATGCGCGCGCGCAAGCGCGTCGATCTCGCTCTGGGACAATTGCGCAGCCTGCGCGCCAGTCGCGGCGCCGAGGTTGGCGTTGTCGTTGATCGTATTCGGCGGACGCCACCTGGCGCTGCGGATCGCGCTTGTCGAGCAGCTGCGCGACCTGATTGGCGTCGAATTTCGGCGAGTTCTGTTTCTGCGGCGCCGAATTGTCATTCGGCTTGGCGGCATCCTTGGCCGCGTCCTTCTTCAGCAGATCGGCGATCTGATCGGGCTTGTAGTCCGGCGTCTTCGGCTTGTCGGCCTGTTTCTGTCGGGCTTCGGGTCAGGTTTGGGATCGGCCTTCGCGTCGGGCTTCGGATCGGGCTTTGGGTCCGACTTGGCGGCGGCTTTGGTGTCGGGCTTGGGCGTATCCGGCTGCCGGGTTCGATTTCGCCGAATCGGTCGTGATCGCCGGCTTGTCGGCGACCTTCGGCGCGAGCTGATCGACCGACTTTTCCGCGTCGACCTTGTCGGCGAGCGGCTTGAGGTCGGGGATCTTCAGCTGCGGGGCGTTCTTGACGCCCTTGGTCATCTGCGTGAAATCCTTCTCGGAAATGAACTGAACCGGCAGCGTCTCGACCGGCGGCGACATCCATCGGCTGCGCCGAGATCGCCACGACGCGCGAAGCCGAGCGCCACGGCGTGGCCGATGCACGATATGGTCATGCCAGGCTTCATTGCCCGCCCTGCTCGACCTCGGTGACAAGCGCGACCTTGTGGTAGCCGGCCCCCGAAATGCGCCCCATCACGCGCATCATCGTGCCGTAGTCAACCTTCTTGTCGCCGCGCACATAGATGAGCTCATTGGGATTGCCGCCGCGCGCGTCGATGATCGCCTTGAGCTTGGGGACCAGATCGTCGAGCTGGATCTGATCCTTCTGCAGGAAAACCTGACCGTCGACGTTGACCGAAACGGTCAGCGGCTCGTTATCCTGCTGCAGCGCCTTGGCCTGGCTTTGCGGCAGGTCGATCGGCACGCCGACCGTGAGCAGCGGCGCCGACACCATGAACACGATCAGCAGCACCAGCATGACGTCGACGAACGGCGTCACGTTGATGTCGCTCATGACCGCGCGCCGCCGGCCGCGTCTGCCGCGCCGCCGGCCGAGGCAACGCCTACGATGCTTGCCGCCATATCCCCGTGCCCTCACCCGCGCTCGTCGATCTGCCGCGACAGGATCGCCGTAAACTCGTCGGCAAAACCCTCGAGCCGCTGGGCCTGCCGGTTCACCTCAGTGGTGAACTTATTATAGAAAATCGTCGCCGGAATGGCGGCAACGAGGCCGATTGCGGTCGCAAACAGCGATTCCGCGATGCCGGGCGCGACCACCGCCAGCGAGGTGTTCTGCGAGGCCGCGATCGACTGGAAGCTCGTCATGATGCCGGCGACCGTGCCGAACAGGCCGATGAAGGGGCCCGCCGAGCCGACCGTCGCCAGCACCAGAAGCCGCCGCTCCATGTTCTCGACTTCGCGCGCGATGGCGACGTTCATCACCTTTTCGATGCGCATCTGCAGCCCGGCGAAGGAGCGCGCGTGGCCCTCGAGGCTGCGCTTCCACTCGCGCATCGCGGCGACGAACAGTGCCCCGGTCGAATGGCCCGGGTCGGCGGCAAGCGATTTATAGAGCTCCTCAAGCGACTGGCCGGACCAGAACGCCTCCTCGAAATGGTCGCCGGAGCGGCGAAGCCGCGAGAACAACAGGGTTTTGTCGATGGCGATCGCCCACACCCAGACCGAGCACACCAAGAGCCCCGCCATCACCGACTCGACGATCCAGTGGGCGTGCAAGAACAGGTGGAACAGCGACAGGTTGGCGGATGTCAGCGGCGCGACCGACTGCGCGATGTCGGCTGGATTCATGGGACGTCCTTTCGGCGGTCCGACCGGAAGGGTCGAAGCGAGGCCAAAGCTCGAGCCATGACCGGGGCGGCGCACTTGCTGGCGGAGCTTGCGGCTACCATAGGGTCATGACAGGCCGCCGCTTCGCGCGCACCGACCAAGACCCGAAATTTCGCGAGGACCCGAGCCGGCCCGTCACCGGCGGCCCGAAATCATTCGCGAAACTTGACCAAACTAGGGCGCAACACCGGTCGTTCGCGCCTAACGAAGCCCGACTGTGCTTAATGGGGCGTTAAGATCGGCGGTCGAAGCCGGGCGCGGCGGCTTCAAAGCTAAGCGCGGCCGCCCACCTCTGCGCGAGACGGACGGCCCTGTTTGCAATCGGCCGATGAAGGCTCAGGAACGCAGACTCAATTCTGCGGGGCCGGCGGCGGGGCGGTGTCCTGCTGCGGCGGGCGGTTACGCCGCTCGGTCATGAACTGATCGAATTCATCGCGGTCCTTGGCGAAGCGCAACCGCTGCAGGAACTCCTTGAATTCGCGCTGCTCTTCTTCGAGCCGCTGCAGCGTTTCGCTGCGATAATCGTCGAAGGCGCGGTTGCCGCTCGACTGCCGCCCCCACCAGTCGCAGCCGCTCGAATAGGCGCGCATGCGATCCATTTTCGCCTGCATACGGTCCATCTTGTTCTGCCAGCGGCTCATGCCGTGAATTCCAGCAACCCATTCGTCCGCTCCCGATCATGAAGGCGAGGATGACCAGGCCCAGCGGCCACCAGGCGAAGAAGCCGAGAATCATCAGGACGATCCAGGCAGGTTTTCCGAACTCATCAAGTTTGGCTGCGATGGGCATGGCAAGTTACCTCGCGTGTGAATGTAAATTACATTTACATTCACTTTTGGAAGTGTCAAGACCCAGCTGGGACAAAGCCGCCGTGCGGCATTTTGGCGGGACTTCCAGATCTAAGGACTTCCAGATCCAAAGACTTCCAGATCTAAGCCGGGCGATCGGTCTTGCCGGCGGACAGGCCGAGGCCGCGCAGATAGACAAGAACTTCGGCCTCCAAGAGTTCGTCTGCCGTCATCGGCAGCGTGCGGTGCGCCGCATCGCCGCGCCCGAACAGCGAGGCGATGCCGTGCGACATCGCCCAGATGTGGAGCGCGACCATCAATGCCGGGGGACGGCCCTTCCCCGGCAATTGCGCGCAGAGCTTTTCTGCCGCACCGCGCAGCACGGCAAAGGCGCGGTCGCCGGCCTCGCGCAGTTCGGGGCTGATCGAGGGCGGGATGCCGGCCTCGAACATCGCCGAATAGTAGGCGGGCTCGGTGCGCGCGAATTCGAGATAGGCTTTGCCGAGCCGGTCGAGGGCAGCGAACACGTCGGGACGGCCATCGTCCCAGGCGCGCGCCAGCATCAGTTCGAATTTCTCAAAGCCGCGCAGCGCGACACTGGCCATCAATGCGTCGCGGTCGCGAAAGTGGCGATAGGGCGCCGCGGGGCTGACGCCGGCCCAGCGCGCGGCTTCGGCGAACGTGAAGCCGGCAGGCCCTTTCTGCGCAATGAGCTCAAGCGCGGCGCGAATGAGCGCCTCTTTCAGATTGCCGTGGTGATAGCCGCGCGGCTCGGCGCGCTCGTCCTTGGACCAGTTCATGTGAATAGGATTTACATCAAGCGCCAGCTGGCGTCGATGCGCCGTTTAGGCTGGCGGCGGCGTGGTGAACGGCTCGGCGCCAGGAGCGGCAGTTGATCGAATAACGGCAATTGATCGGTCGCGGCGGATGTTTCGGGATGTGCGCCTTCGATGGTCAGCATGCGCATTTTCGTGCTGACGCCTCCGGGCGCCGAGAAGCCGCCGGTCTTGCCGCCGGCCGCCAGAACGCGGTGGCACGGTACGATGATCGGAAACGGATTTTGCCCAAGCGCCTGGCCAACCTCGCGCGACAGACTGCGATCACCGAGCCGTTCGGCGATCTCGCCATAGGTCATGGTTTTGCCTGCCGGAATGGCGCGCGCGATGTCGTAGACTTGGCGGTTAAAGTCGGGCACCTCCGTGGTGTCGATCCTGACGCCCGTCAGATCTTTCGGCTCGCCACCGAGCAGCGCGACCATGTCGTCGATCGTCCGCTTTATTTCGTCAGGCGGCGTGGCTCGAGCGCCGCCGGATAGCGGCGTGCAATCCGATCCCTGACCGCACGCGCGCTGCCCTCCGGGAGCCGCGTGCGAACGACACCGCGCTCGTTCCAGACGATGCTGCACTGGCCGATCGTGGTGTCGAATAAAGTAAAGCCGAAATGAGAGTTGGTCATGGACCAAATATAAGGTTCGCCCTAGCGCACTTCGCCACCCGATTTGTCGGGCTGCGATCAGGACTGGATCACATCCTGATCGGCCTTCATCGCGATGCGCAACGGCTTCGGAATCGGCCGCGCCCGGCCGCCGCTGATGAAGGCGACGCGCACATGCGCTTCGACCAGAAGCTCGTCGCCGCGCATCACCCGCTGGCGCACCGTCGTCGAGGCGCCCTTGACCACTTCCGGCTCGGTGACGATTTCGAGCACATCGTCCATGCGCGCCGGCTTGAGGAAGTCGATATTCATCGAGCGGACGACGAAGGCAAAACCCGGCGCTTCCTTCTCGGTCTCCTCGAACAGCGCGCGATGATCGGCGCCGATCAGGCGCAGATAATTGGTGCGCCCGCGCTCCATGTAGCGCAGATAATTGGCGTGATAGACGATGCCGGTGAAATCGGTGTCCTCGTAATAGACCCGCACGGTGAGCACGTGCCGGCCGTCGCGGATTTCGCCGTCGAGATGAACGTCACTCATCACTATCTCCACGGCACCCGTTCGGTCATCGCGTGTTCCCAGTTCTGGCCGTCGAAACGCTTGATGTCGAGAGCTGCGACATCGACGCCGTCGAGGCAGCGGACATTGACGTCGATCTTATCGGGGTCCGAGCGCGGCACGTAGAACGGATGAATGCCGCAGGTCGCGCAGAACGTATGCTGCGCGGTGCCGGTGTTGAAGCGATAGGTCGTCAGCGCATCCTTGCCGCTTAGAAGCTCGAATGCGTCGGGCGGCACGATGAGATGCAAGAAGCCCTTCTTGGCGCAGATCGAGCAATTGCATTCGGTGACGCGCGACAGATCGGCGGTGACGCGAAAGCGCACGCGCCCGCAATGGCAGCCGCCTTCGTAGGCTTGCGTCATAGCCTCTTGGCCTCACTCATCGTCCGCGCCGAACAACCCGAATTGCGCCGGATCGCGGGTCGGTTCGGCGAGGCCGAGATGCCGGAAGGCGTGGCTCGTGATCAACCGCCCGCGCGGCGTGCGCTGCAAGAATCCGCATTGGATCAGATAGGGCTCGATGATGTCTTCGATCGCGTCGCGCGGCTCGGACAAGGCCGCCGCCATCGTATCGACGCCGACCGGGCCGCCGCCATAGCTTACCGCGATGGTCTTGAGATAGCGGCGATCCATGGCGTCGAGGCCGGCGGCGTCGACTTCGAGCGCGGCGAGCGCCTTGTCGGCCACCGCGCGGTCGACGGCTGCGGCGCCGGCGACGGAGGCGAAATCGCGCACGCGGCGCAGCAGCCGGCCGGCGATGCGCGGCGTGCCGCGGGCGCGGCGCGCGATCTCGTTGGCGCCATCGGCGGTGACTTTCATGCCGAGCACGCGCGCGCCGCGATTGACGATCTGTTCGAGCTCCGCCACGGAATAGAAATTGAGCCGCACCGGAATGCCGAAGCGATCGCGCAGCGGATTGGTCAGAAGGCCGGCCCGCGTCGTCGCGCCGACCAGCGTGAATTTCTGCAAATCGAGCTTGACCGAGCGCGCCGCCGGTCCCTCGCCGATGATGAGATCGAGCTGAAAATCCTCCATCGCCGGATAGAGCACTTCCTCGACCGCCGGATTGAGCCGATGGATTTCGTCGATGAAGAGCACGTCGCGCTCTTCGAGATTGGTGAGAAGCGCCGCGAGATCGCCGGCCTTGGCGATCACCGGCCCTGACGTGGCGCGGAAATTGACGCCGAGCTCGCGCGCCACGATCTGCGCCAGCGTGGTCTTGCCGAGGCCCGGCGGGCCGACGAACAAGACGTGATCGAGCGCCTCATGCCGCGCGCGCGCGGCCTCGATGAACACGCTCAGATTCTTTCGCGCCTGCTCCTGGCCGACAAATTCGACTGAGCCGCTGCGGGCGCAAGCTCGCCTCGGCCGCGTCTTCCTCGCGGCGTTCGGGCGTCACCAGCTTGCGGCCAAGATTGCTCGGGCTCGTGCTCACCGCTCCGACCCCCGGTTATATTTGTTGGGCAGAAGATCGGCGATCGGCACCACTGTGGGCGTCTTGCCGTTCGGCACGATCACGCGCGCGTTGCGGTCATAGTCGAAAATCAATTCGCGGCAGGCGCCGCAGGGCGACACGACCTTGATGGTTTGATCCTTCTCATGCGGCGGCGGATGCCGCACCGCGACGATCGTGTCGATTCCGGCGTCGCCCAGATCGACGACGGCGCGCCCGAGCGCGACCGCCTCGGCGCAGACCGCCATGCGCCCGAGATAGGCGTCGAGATTGACGCCGGTGAAGATCGTTCCCGAGCGCGTGCGCAACGCCGCGCCGACTTCCTGCCAGTCGTCGCGGTAGCGCTCCTTGATCGCCGCAGTCGCGGCCGCGATCAGGTCTTTCTCGGCTTTGCCGAGTTTTGTGTCGGGTTTTTTACCGCGCTTCACTTCGCCAGTTCCTTCAAGCCGAGCCGGATCAGGGTCGTCGTCTCCGCGCCCTCGCCGGCGCTGCGGGCCGCAGCGGCAATGGCGGCGGCGGCCTGCGGCAGCGCATAGCCGAGATTGACCAGCGCCGAAACCGCGTCCGCCACCGGCCGCGGCGCCCGTTTCTCGTCGAGCGCGCCGGAGAGCCGCACCAAAGCCGGATCGACATCGGTAAAGGCCGGCGCCTTGTCCTTCAGTTCGGTGACGATGCGCTCGGCGACTTTCGGCCCGACGCCCGGCGTGCGCGCCACCATCGCCTTGTCGCGCATCGCGATCGCCGAAGCGAGATCGGCGGGCTTGAGCGTGCCGAGCACGGCGAGCGCGACTTTGGTGCCGACGCCCTGCACGGTTTGCAGCAGCCGGAACCATTCGCGCTCGACGTCGCTGGTGAAGCCGAACAGCCGGATCTGATCCTCGCGCACATGCGTCTCGATCGACAGCGTCGCCGGCTCGCCGGCGCGCGGCAGTTCCTGCAAGGTGCGCGTCGAGCAATGCACCAGATAGCCGACGCCGTTGACGTCGAGGATGACGGCGTCCTCGCCGTAGCTGTCGATCACGCCTTTGAGCTTGCCGATCATCGGGCCGCAGCCTTTGACGCACCCTTCAGCGCCGCAACCTTTAATGCCGCATGCAGCACCACGCTCTTGCCGGTGATGCGCGTGCGTCACGGCGATGGCGAGCGCGTCGGCGGCGTCGTGCGACGCCGGATCGGCCTTCGGCAGCAGCACGCCGATCATCATCCGCACCTGCGCCTTGTCGCCATGGCCCGGCGCCGACGATGCTTTTCTTGACCAAATTCGGCGCATATTCGGCGACCGGCACGCCGGCCCTGGCCGGCACCACCATGGCGATGCCGCGCGCCTGACCGAGCTTGAGGGTCGCCTGCGGCATCCTTGTTGACGAAGGTCGTCTCAACCGCCGCTTCGTCGGGCCGGAATTCGTCGAGAATGCGCATCAGCCCATCGTGGATGGTGAGGAGCCGCACCGCGAGCGCCTCGCGATCGTTGGTCAGCACCGAGCCGCAGCCGAGAAACGACAGCCGGTTGCCGTCGATCTCGACCATGCCCCAGCCGGTGCGGCGGAGGCCTGGATCGATGCCGAGGATGCGAATCGGGCGCGTGTCCATGAGTCCGTAGATAGCATTTTGATTCGGGAATGGCCGCAATGCTTGAACGCCGCCTCGCCGGGCGCCCACCGGCTGATAAGGAGGCGCATCAATGGCTTACTCCCGGCAGAATAGCATGACACCCGGTCTCGGCTTCGCGCTTGGCGCCATGCTCTGCTTCGGCGTCAGCGATCTCATCTATAAGCGCGGCGCCGCGGCGGGCTTCACGGCCGGCGAATTCCTGATGTCGCAGGCCTGGATTTTCTGTCCGGGCGTAACGCTCTATGCCTGGCTGACCGGCACGCTCCACCCGCATGCCTCGGCGCTCTGGGGCGGGCTCGCCGGATTTTTTCTGTTCATTGCGCTGTTCAATTTCACCCGCAGCCTGCAAGGCGGCGCGGTCAGCACCAATGCGCCGATCTTCCGGTTGAATTTCACGATCACCGCGGCGCTGGCGATCCTGGTGCTGGGCGAGCCGCTCACCGTGACAAAAGCCCTTGCGCTTGCCTGCGCACTGGTCGCGGTGTGGCTTTTGCTCGCCGAGGCCGGCGCAGAACGCGGCAAATCGAGTTTGCCGTCGCTCATCCGCGTGCTGATCGCGACCGCGGCGATGGCGCTCACCAATTTGTTCTACAAGGTCGGCCTGCAGCAAGGCGCGACCCCCGGAGACCATGGTGGCGGCGCAGGCCTGGGTGTTCTGCTCGCTCGCCACGGTTTTCGACTGGTTCGTGACGGCGGTTTTCATGTTCCGCGCGGCGTTTGGCGCTATGCGGCGCTGGCGGCGCTGGCGCTGTTCGGCGCCTTTGTCGCCCTGCTGCATGGGCTTGCGCTCGGGCCCGCGAGCGTGCTCGTGCCGGTGGCGCAGATGAGCTTTGTGTTCACTGCGCTGTTCGGCGCCGCGATTTTTCGCGAACGCCTCGATACGAAAAAATATGCCGGTCTCGCCATCGCCGTCGTGGCGCTGGTGCTGTTCGCGGTGAGCTGAATTACTGAGTTCAGGCGATCGAATATTTTTCGTATCGCGCCCTATGCGCTCATCTTCTGCACCAGCGCGTCGGATATCTCGAAATTGGCATAGACGTGTTGCACGTCGTCGTGGTCGTTGAGGTTGTCGATGAGCTTAAGCAGTTTTTCGCCCTGCTCGTCGTCGACCGCCACCGTGTTTTGCGGCCGCCAGACCAGCGACGCCTTGCTTGGGCTCGCCGAACTTGGCTTCCAGCGCCTTGGCGACCGAGCCGAAATTGGCCTGCCCGGCGTAAATTTCGTGCGTGCTCTCGTTGGAGACCACGTCGTCGGCGCCGGCTTCGAGCGCTGCTTCGAACATCGCTTCCGCGCCCGCGACCTTGGCGTCGTATTCGATGACGCCGACATGATCGAACATGAAGGAGACCGCGCCGGTCTCGGCGAGATTGCCGCCGCTCTTGGTGAAGGAGGCGCGCACTTCGCCCGCGGTGCGATTGCGGTTGTCGGTCAGAACTTCGACGATCACCGCGACGCCGCCCGGCCCGTAGCCCTCGTACCGGATCTGCTCGAAATTTTCGCCGTCATTGCCGGCGGCCTTCTTGATGGCGCGCTCGATATTGTCCTTCGGCATATTCTCGGCGCGGGCCGCGATGATCGCCGCGCGCAGCCGCGCATTCATCGCCGGATCGGGCGTGCCGAGCTTGGCCGACACCGTGATTTCGCGCGCCAGCTTGCCGAATAGTTTCGACTTCATCGCATCCTGCCGGCCCTTGCGGTGCATGATGTTCTTGAACTGTGAATGTCCGGCCATTGTTCACTCTTTAATGGTCTGCTCTTGATAGCTGCGTTGAACCGCTGCTCTTTGCGCTCTCGCGCGCGCGCAAATTGGGATGAATTGATGCGGCCCGCCTTATAAGACGGCGCACGGCGAAAATAAAGACGAAGCGCCTGCGAGTTCAAGCCCAAAAACCCGGCTTCGCCTGTTCCAGACTGCCGCCGAGCCGCACCGCGCCGACGCGGCGTCGCGAGCCCGGTCGCCGGATCGGTTTCGACCGCGACGCCGCACAGTGTCGCAGGCCCGCCGCCGGCTCGAAGCGCGCCGACGACACCCGCCGGATGAAGCGTTGCAGCGGCTCGTCCTTGGCCATGCCGATGACGGAATCGAAATCGCCGGTCATGCCGACATCGCTCATGAAGGCGGTGCCGCCCGGCAGCACGCGCAGATCGGCGGTCGGAACATGGGTATGGGTGCCGACCACGAGGCTCGCGCGGCCGTCGCAAAAGAAACCCATCGCCTGCTTCTCGCTCGTCGCCTCGCCGTGGAAATCGACGATGACGGCGTCGGCGCTTTTTTGCAGCGGACAGGCCATGATTTCGCGCTCGACCGCGGAGAACGGATCGTCGAGCGGATCCATGAAGACGCGCCCCATGGCGTTGACGATCAGAACGCGCGCGCCGTTCTTGGCCTCGACCACGGCTGCGCCGCGGCCCGGCGTGCCGGCCGGATAATTGATCGGGCGAACCAGGCGCGGCGCGCGTTCGATGAACACCAGCGCCTCCTTCTGATCCCAGGCGTGGTTGCCGAGCGTGACGGCGTCGGCGCCGGCGTCGAGGAGTTCGCGATAGATCGTCTCGGTGATGCCGAAGCCGCCGGCTGAATTCTCGCCATTGACCACGACGAGATCGAGCTTCCAGTCGCGCACGAGCTTCGGCAATCGCTCGTAGACAATGGTGCGCCCGCTGCGGCCGACAACGTCGCCGATGAAAAGAATGCGCATGCTCAACGGCCTCGAAGATCGATCACTTCGCGCTCGGTTAGCACGAGATCGAGCCGCGCGTCGCGGGGTGTCGTCGGCACGCTCGGCAACTTCCTGCGCGGCGAAAGCAATGCCGACGGCCGTGACGGCCTTGCGCGCGCGCAGACCGGCGATGGTGAGATCGTAATAGCCGCCGCCATAGCCGAGGCGATAGCCGGCGCGATCGAAGGCCAGGAGCGGCACCAGCAAAATGTCGGGATCGACCTCCGGCGCTTCGCGGCTTCGGTTCGCGGATGCCCCAGACGCCGGAGCCGAGCGGCTCGCCCCATCGCCAGGCCCGCATGACGAGCGGCTTGCCGCGCCCGGCGACCACCGGCAGCGCCAGGCGCCGCGCCCGCCTCCGCGAGCTTGCGCATCAGCGGCAGCGGATTGATTTCGGTCTTCATCGGCATGAAGCCGGAGACGATCATGCCCGGCGCCATCGCCAGCGGAAATTTTCGCGCGGCAATCGCCTCAGCCGCCGCCTGGCGCACGTCCGCCGGCAGCGCATCGCGCCGCGCCGTCGCCTCGCGGCGGAGCGCTGCCTTGGAACTCCTCGATGCTGGCCGATGAAATCACTGATGGCGTCATACCGCAAATTAAGTGCGGAGCCGCACCGGCCGTAAGAGCTCTGATCCCGGGAACCTACATAAGTAGGTGGGCGCCATGTGACCGAACCCAGGGGCCCGGCCAGGGACAGCTCCCTTCAGGATCGTAAGGCCCCGGAGAATTGTCTCCTACGCACCAGGCAGCCCCGCATCGGCAATGTAATGCGCAATGCCGGCGAACGCCAATCTTCCTCTCAACACCGGCTGGCCGTCCCTTCGCAGGTGCGGCGCGGCGAACTAGCCGAGCGCGACGCCGCCGTTGCCGATGGTCTGATTGAGCTTCTTGGTGATGCTTTCGATCCGCTCGGCCGCGGCGCCGAGCGCGGCGGCGATCGAGGCCTGCGCGGCCTTGTTGCGATCGGAGGTCGAGCACGCGGGCGTCCTGCAAGCGCGGCGAGTTCCTCCTCCAGCCGCTTCACCCGCTGTCCCGCCTCGGCCAGCTCGTCGGCGACCGTGAGCGCCGCCATCACCGTGAGCCGCGTATCGCCGATCTCGCCGAATTTGCCGCGCAGCCCGCTGATGCGCAGATCGAGATCGCGCGCGAGCTCGATCAGATGACCCTCCTGGCCATCCTCGCAGGCCATCCGGAACTGCCGGCCGTTGATGGTGACGTTGACTTGAGCCATCTCGCCAAAGCCTCACGCTCCGTTGGTCGCTCTGTTACGTCCGACCGGCGGCAAGATCCTTCGCAAGATCACTCGTCAGCGGCCAACACGTCGCGAATTGTTTCGATCGCCTGATCGATGCGCTGCCAGACCTCGCGGTTGGCGGTTTCGAGCGCGCGCGCGCGCGCCGTCGCTTCATCGAGTTCGCTGGCAAGCCGCGCGCGATCGGTGCCGAGCGCATGGACCTGGTCGGCGAGCAATTCCTCGCCGCGATCGGCCTCGGACCGCCGCTCGGCCGCCGCCTCCAAAGCATCGAGCGCGAGCGCCAGGCGCCGCGTCGCGGTCTCGATTGAATCGGCGTCACTCATGTGGCCATTCACCGCGGCCATCCCCGCCGTCGCACCGAACGCGAAAATTGTGCGACAGCAATCGTTTATCGCGAGAACCTTACGTCGTATCGAGGGAAAGCGTCAACGATCTGCGGGCTTTTCCTGCGCCAGCCTGTGCATGACTTCGCGCGACTGACCTGGGGCGCAGACATTGACTTGGAGGCCTCGCATGCTATCTGTCCCGGCCTGTTTCCATCACTGCGGCTGCCAGTTTCACGCCGCGTTTGGCCTGTCCAATCTTGGCCTGTCCCATTGGCCTGTCCATTAGGCCTGTTCGATGACCATGCCGGACCGAGCTGCCGCGGCGAGCGCAAGTCTCGCCCGGCTCAGAACTTTCCCGCTCCAGCGACCCGCCTCGCGCGCGATCACGACCGCATGGCCAACGCCATCCGCGCGCTGGCGATGGATGCGGTCGAGCAGGCGAAGTCGGGCCATCCCGGCCTGCCGATGGGCGCGGCCGATATCGCGACCGTGCTGTTCACCCGCTTCCTCAAATTCGACCCGGCCGATCCGGCCTGGCCCGACCGCGACCGCTTCGTGCTGTCGGCCGGCCACGGCTCGATGCTGCTCTATGCGCTGTTTTATCTGCTCGGCTACGAGAAGATGACGATCGAGGAGATCAAGCGCTTCCGCCAGCTCGGCTCGCTCACGCCCGGCCATCCCGAACACGGCCATACGCCCGGCGTCGAAACCACCACCGGCCCGCTCGGCCAAGGGCTCGCCAATGCGGTCGGCATGGCGATCGCCGAGCGCCATCTCGCCGCGCTGTTCGGCGGCGATATCGTCGATCACACGACCTATGTGCTCGCCTCCGACGGCGACCTGATGGAAGGCATCAGCCAGGAAGCGATCGCGCTCGCCGGCCATCTGAAGCTGAAAAAGCTGATCGTGCTCTACGACGACAACGGCATTTCGATCGACGGGCCGACGTCGCTTTCGGATTCCGTCGATCAGGTGAAGCGCTTCGAGTCCGCCGGCTGGGCGGCGAGCCGCATCGACGGCCACGATCCGGCGGCGATTGCGGCCGCGATCGAAGCGGCGCAGAAGATCCGACCGGCCGTCGATGATCGCCTGCCGCACCACGATCGGCTTCGGCGCGCCGAACAAGGGCGGCACCGAAAAGGCCCACGGCTCGCCGCTCGGCGCCGATGAGATCGCGGCCGCCCGGCAAAAGCTCGGCTGGACGTCGCCGCCGTTCGAAATTCCGGCAGACATTCTCGAGCAATGGCGCGCCGCCGGCGAGCGCGGCAAGCCGGCGCGCGCTGCCTGGCAACAGCGCCTCGCCGCGCTCGATGCCGGCAAGCGCGCCGAGTTCGAGCGGCGGCTGCGCGGCGACTTTGCGGACAAGCTCACGGCCTCGGTCAACGAGCGTCAAGCAAAAGCTCGCGCGAGACGCCGAAGGAAATCGCCACCCGCGCGGCGTCCGAATTCGCGCTCGAGGCGCTGACCGCGGCGCTGCCGGAAATGATCGGCGGCTCGGCCGACCTCACCGGCTCCAACAATACGCGCACCAAGAGCATGAAGCCGCTGAGCGCCGCCGACTATTCCGGCCGCTTCATCCATTACGGCGTGCGCGAGCACGGCATGGCGGCCGCCATGAACGGCATGGCGCTGCACGGCGGCATCATTCCCTATTCCGGCACGTTCCTGGTGTTCTCGGATTATTGCCGGCCGGCCATCCGCCTCGCCGCGCTGATGGGCCAGCGCGTCATCCATGTGATGACGCATGACTCGATCGGGCTCGGCGAAGACGGCCCGACGCATCAGCCGGTCGAGCATCTCGCGGCGCTGCGCGCCATTCCCGAACCTGAAAGTGTTCCGGCCCTGCGACACGGTCGAGACCGTCGAGTGCTGGCAGCTTGCGCTGCAATCGAAAGACGGTCCGAGCGTGCTCGCTTTGACGCGGCAGAACCTGCCGCAACTGCGCCTGGGCTTTGACGAGCACAATCGCTGCGCGGCCGGCGCCTATGAACTGATCGCCGCCGATGACGACGCGGCCGTCGTGTCGCTGTTCGCGACCGGCTCGGAAGTCGCCATCGCGGTCGAAGCGAAAAAGCTCCTCGCCGCGCGCAAAATTTCGGCGCGCGTCGTCTCGGTGCCCTGCTTCGAGCTTTTGCTCGCGCTGCCGGAAGCCAAGCGCGCGGCGATCATCGGCAAGGCCAAGGTTAACGTCGCGGTCGAAGCCGGCATCCGCCAGGGCTGGGACGCGATCATCGGCTCGGCCGGAACTTTTGTCGGCATGACCGGGTTTGGCGCCAGCGCGCCCTACAAGGATCTTTACCAACATTTCGGGCTGACCGCCGAAAAGGTGGCCGAAGCGGCATTGGCTCGATTATGAAGTCGTGAACTAAATACGTCTGCCGTCCCGATCGGCCATCTAAAGGGGCGGCATCTGAGGAGACCGGGATGTCTGTGCGCGTTGCCATCAACGGTTTCGGCCGCATCGGCCGCAATATCTTGCGCGCCGTCGTCGAGGGCAAGCGCAAGGACATCGAAGTCGTCGCCATCAACGATCTCGGCCCGGTCGAGACCAACGCGCATCTGCTGCGCTACGACAGCGTGCACGGCCGCTTCCCCGGCGAGGTGACGGTCAAGGGCGACACCATCAGTTGCGGCAACGGCGCGATCAAGGTGACGGCGGTGAAAGACCCCGCGCAATTGCCGTGGAAGGAACTCGGCATCGACATCGCGCTCGAATGCACCGGCATCTTCACCTCGAAGAAGAAGGCGTCGGCGCATCTCGAGGCCGGCGCCAAGCGCGTTCTGGTTTCGGCGCCGGCCGACGGCGTCGATCTCACCGTCGTCTACGGCGTCAATCACGACAAGCTGATGAAGTCGCATATCGTCGTCTCCAATGCGTCGTGCACCACCAATTGTCTGGCCCCGGTCGCCAAAGTGCTCAACGACGCCGTCGGCATCGACAAAGGCTTCATGACGACGGTGCACTCCTATACCAACGACCAGCCGTCGCTCGATCAGATCCACAAGGATCTGTACCGGGCGCGCGCCGCGGCGCTCAACATCATCCCGACCTCGACCGGCGCGGCCAAGGCCGTCGGCCTGGTTCTGCCGGAACTCGCCGGCCGGCTCGACGGCGTTTCCATCCGGGTGCCGACGCCGAATGTCTCGGTGATCGATTTCAAGTTCGTCGCCAAGCGCGCGACCACCAAGGACGAGATCAACGGCGCGGTGAAGCGCGCCGCCGAGCAGCAGCTCAAGGGCATCCTCGGCTATACCGACGCGCCGAACGTCTCGAGCGACTTCAACCACGACCCGCATTCCTCGATCTTCCACATGGACCAGACCAAGGTCGATCGACGGCACGCTGGTTCGCGTGATGTCCTGGTACGACAACGAGTGGGGCTTCTCCAACCGCATGATCGACACCGCGGTGGCGATGGGCAAGCTGGGTTAACCGTGAGCGCTATGAGTTCCAGTGTTGACGTACTGATGAAGCCTACCTTCCGCAGCCTCGACGACGCCGACGTCAAAGGCAAACGCGTGCTGTTGCGCGTCGACCTCAACGTGCCGATGCAGGACGGCAAGGTCACCGACTCGACCCGCATCGAGGAAATCGCGCCGACCATCACCGAGCTCGCCGACAAAGGCGGCAAGGTGATCTTGCTGTCGCATTTCGGCCGCCCCAAGGGACCGAACCCGAAGGATTCGCTGCGCCCGGTCGCCGCCGAGGTGGCGCGCATCGTCAAGCGGCCCGTCGCCTTCGCCGAGGACTGCGTCGGCCCGAAAGCCGAAGACCGCCATCGCCGCGATGAAAAACGGCGACATTCTTTGTCTGGAAAACACCCGCTTCCATCCCGGCGAGGAAAAGAACGACAAGGACTTCGCCAAGAAACTCGCGGCGCTCGGCGACATCTTTGTCGATGACGCCTTTTCGGTCGCGCATCGCGAGCACGCCGCGAATTCGGCAATCGTGACGGCATCCAATCTGCCCGCCTATCCCGGCCGCGCCATGCAGGCCGAGCTCGATGCGCTGCAGAAGGCGTTCGAGACGCCGGAGCATCCGGTCGCGGCCATCGTCGGCGGCGCCAAGATTTCCACCAAGCTCGATCTGCTCGGCCACCTTCTGCACAAGGTCGAGACGCTGATCATCGGCGGCGGCATGGCCAATACGTTCCTCGCGGCGCAAGGCAAGGCGATCGGCAAATCGCTGTGCGAAAACGATCTCATTGCCGACCGCGCGCGAGATCATGGCCAAGGCCAAGGCGATGAAGCCGCGAGATCGTGCTGCCGGTCGATGCCGTCGTGGCGCAGAAATTCGCCGCGCATGCGCCCTCGCGCGTCGTCTCGGTGGACGACGGTCGGCGAACACGACATGATCCTCGACATCGGGCCGCGCAGCGTCGAGCACGTCATTTCGGTGCTCGGCCGCACCAAGACGCTGGTCTGGAACGGCCCGTTCGGCGCCTTCGAGCTCGAGCCGTTCGACAACGGCACGATCGAGGTGGCCGAAGCGGCCGCGGAACTGACGGCCGCGAAGAAGCTTGTCAGTTTTGCCGGCGGCGGCGACACGGTGGCGGCGCTCAACGCCGCCGCGGTGCGGGACCGGCTCACCCATGTCTCGACCGCGGCGGCGCCTTCCTGGAATCGCTGGAGGGCAAGACGCTGCCCGGCGTCAAGGTCCTCATGGTATCCCCGCCGTCATCTGATTAGGTTATGGACAGCGCGCATTCGCCGGACCGCCGGCGCCGAACGTCGAGGAGGACGCGATGAATCTCAGCGAATTGAACAAGGTCGCGGAAGCCATGGTCGCCCCGGGCCGCGGCATCCTGGCCGCCGACGAGTCGACCGGCACCATCAAGAAGCGTTTCGATGCGCTCGGCGTGGAATCGACCGCCGACAACCGGCGCGATTACCGCGAAATGCTGTTCCGCAGCGCCGAGGCGATGTCGAAATACATTTCCGGCGTCATTCTCTACGACGAGACCATCCGGCAGAACGCCAAGGACGGCACGCCCCTGGTCAAGCTCATCGAGAAGGCCGGCGCGCTGCCCGGCATCAAGGTCGACAAGGGCACCAAGCCGCTGCCGTTCTGCCCGGGCGAAGTGATCACCGAAGGGCTCGACGGGCTCCGCGAGCGGCTCGTCGAATATCGCGGGCTCGGCGCCAAATTCGCCAAGTGGCGCGCGGTGATCGATATCGGCGCCAACATGCCGAGCTACAACTGCATCATGACCAATGCGCACGCGCTCGCGCGCTATGCCGCGCTGTGCCAGGACGAAGGCATCGTGCCGATCGTCGAGCCGGAAGTGCTGATGGACGGCGACCACGACATCGATCGCTGCGCCATGATCACCGAATGGGTGCTCAAGACGGTTTTCGAGCAGCTTTATTATCAGCGCGTCGCGCTCGAAGGCATGGTGCTCAAGCCGAACATGATGGTGCCCGGCAAGAAATCGGCAAAGCGCGCTTCGGTCGAGGAAGTCGCCGAGAAAACGCTGCGCGTGCTCAAGGCCTGCGTGCCGGCCGCCGTTCCCGGCATCGCCTTCCTGTCCGGCGGCCAATCCGACGAGGACGCGACCGCGCATCTCGACGCCATGAACAAGATGGGCCCCCTGCCCTGGCGCGTGTCGTTCTCCTACGGCCGCGCCCTGCAGGCCGCGCCGCAGAAGACCTGGTCGGGCAAATCGGAAAACGTCGCGGCCGCGCAGCGCGCCTTCGGCCACCGCGCCATGATGAACGGCCTCGCCTCGCTCGGGCAGTGGAAAGCCGATCTCGAGCGGAAAGCGGCGTGACGCCAGCCGACGCCCCGCGCCAGCGGCTCTATCTCGTTACGCCTCGCGTTGAAGATCCGGCGTCGTTTGCGCGCGAACTCGATCGTGCGCTGACGGCCGGCGACGTTGCCGCGGTGCTGCTGCGGCTTGCCGACGGCGACGAGCGCACGCTGATCGAGCGCGCCAAGGCGATCGCCGCCGCGGTGCAGCGTCGCGATGTCGCGCTCCTGCTCGACGGCCATCCCGAGATCGCCGCGCGCGCCGGCGCCGACGGCGCGCATCTCACCGGCATCGAGGCTTTCGCCGCCGCGCTCGCATGTTGAAGCCCGACCGCATCGCCGGCGCCGGCGGCTTGCGCAGCCGTCATGATGCCATGCTCGCCGGCGAATCTGGCGCCGACTATGTGATGTTCGGCGAGCCCGATCGCCGCGGCCGCCGCTTGCCGTTCGACGAACTGGAGGAGCGTCTGCTGTGGTGGGCGGAGCTGCTCGAAATGCCCTGCGTCGGCTATGCCGATCATCCCGACGAGGTCGCGCCGCTGGCGCGCACCGGCGCCGATTTCGTCGCACTCGGTGAGTGGATATGGACGGAGCCACAAGGCGCCGCCGCGGCAATCGCGGCGGCCGCCGAAAATCTCGCCGCGCCGGTTGCCGCGATGAGGCCCAGGCAGGCCTGGACCGGCTACGCTTGGACCTTCGGCTGCGCGTGTCGCGTCTTGCCGCTCGTCTCGTGGCCGTTTCTCCGCATCCGGCGCACGCGCAGAGCCGGCGCAGCGCCGGCGCCTGCCGTCAAGCCCGCAGCCAAGCCCGCGGCCAAGCCTGCAGTCGGCGCCGAAAGCGCGGCCGCTCCACGCGCCACCGGCACCCGCACCGGCAGCCGCGAGCAAGGCCGTGCTCGATCCGGCCTACGGCGCGTTTCAGCGCGGCTATTTCCTCACCGCCTTCCAGCTGGCGGAGCAGCGCGTCGAGCAGGACAAAGACCCGAAAGTCGATGACGCTGCTCGGCGAGCTTTACGCCAACGGGCTCGGCGTGCCGCAGGACGACGCCAAGGCCGCCGAATGGTACAAGCTTGCCGCCGCGCGCGGCGACAGCAACGCCATGTTCGCGCTGGCGATGTTCCGCCTCGCCGGCCGCGCCGGCCCGCGCGACCGCGCAAGCCAGCGCCAAATGGCTCGCCGCCGCCGCCAAGCTCGGCCATCCCCACGCCGCCTACGATCTCGCGCTGCTCTATATCGAGGGCCAGTTGTTCCCGCAGGATTTCGCCCGCGCCGCCGAATTGCTGCGCACCGCCGCCGACGCCGGCAGCCCGGACGCGCAATACGCGCTCGGCACGTTCTACAAGGAAGGCCGCGGCGTGCCGAAGGACATGCACGAGGCGGTCAAGCTCTGGGCGCAGGCCGCGCTCGCCGACAATACCGACGCGCAGGTCGAATATGCCATCGCGCTTTATAACGGCGACGGCGTCGCGCGCGACGAAGCGGCCGCGACGCGATTTTCCGCAAGGCCGCGCTGCACGGCAGCGCCATCGCCCAGGACCGGCTGGCGCGCATTCTCGCCAACGGCGCGCGGCGCTCCGGCCAATCCGGTCGAGGCGACCAAGTGGCACCTGATTTCGCGCGCCGACGGCGAGACCGATCTGCCGCTCGACGATTTCGTCGACAAGCTCGATCCCGACAAGCGCGCCGCCGGCGAGAAAGCGGCAAAAACCTGGCTCGACACGCTCAAAGGCAACCAGGCGGCGCAACAACAGCAGCAGAACCCATAATCCGCCGCCGATGCCTTTCTGCTTGCACTGAAACGCCGCCAAGGCTACGCGAAAGGCCTTGCACGCGAAGCCCTGCACGCAAAGCCCCGCACGCAAGGCACTTCGCACAAGACCAATCGGAAAGCCGCAATCCATCCAACATGCTTCACTCCGCCATCCTCAACGTCATGATCAAGGCGGCGCATCGCGCCGGGCGCAGCCTCAAGCGCGATCTCGGCGAGGTCGAGCAGTTGCAGGTTTCGCTGAAGGGGCCGCGCAATTTCGTCACCGCCGCCGACCAGCGCGCCGAGGAGATCGTGCGCGAAGAGCTCGCCAAGGCGCGGCCCGATTACGGCTTCCTCGGCGAGGAAGGCGGCGCGCACGAAGGCACCGACAAAACCCATCGCTGGATCGTCGATCCGCTCGACGGCACGACCAATTTTCTGCACGGCATTCCGCATTTCGCGGTGTCGATCGCGCTCGAGCGCAACGGCGCGATCGTCGCCGGCCTCGTCTACAATCCCGCCAACGACGACCTGTTCATCGCCGAACGCGGCAAGGGCGCTTTCCTCAACGACCAGCGCATCCGCGTCGCCGGACGGCAGCGGCTCGCCGAGGCCGTCGTCGCCTGCGGGCTGCCGCATTACGGCCGCGGCGATCTCGCGCTCGGGCGCAAGGAAATCGCCGCCGCGCAGCAGCATTTCGCCGGCTTGCGCCGTTACGGCGCCGCCGCTCTCGATCTCGCCTGGATCGCGGCCGGACGGCTCGATGCTTATTGGGAGCGCGACCTGTCGCCGTGGGACATGGCCGCGGGCATTATCCTGGTGCGCGAAGCCGGCGGCTTCGTCACCGATCTCGACGGCCACGACGCCATTTTCACCAAGGGCCAAATCGTCGCCGGCAACGACACCATGCACCGCGAATTGCTGAAGCTTCTCAAGGAGGCCGGCAAAGAAGCCAATAAGGAAGCCAACAAGGAAGCCAACAAGGAAACTTGGCGCCGTGACGCATGCGCCCGGCATTTCGCTGCGGGCCTACACGCGGACGACGAAGACGCCTCCGTCGCGCTGTGGCTGCGGACCTGGCAGGCGACCTATCCGCGAAATCGATTTCGCCGAGCGGCTCGATTGGTGGCGCGAGCGCTGGCGCAACGAGCTTTTGCCCGTCGCCGAAATCGTGATCGCGGAAGCGCAAGGCGGAATGCCGACATGATCGGCTTCGTCACCGATCGACGCCGCCACGCTTTATCTCGACCAGATCGTGGTGGCGCCGGAGTATTGGGGTTCGGGCGTCGGCGCGGCGCTCATCGCCGAAGCCAAGCGCATCTCGCCGTCCGGCCTCGATCTCGACGTCAATATCGACAATGCGCGCGCCATCGCCTTCTACGGCAAATGCGGATTTGTCATCACCGGCGCCGGCAAAAATCCGATCACCGGCCGGCCGATTCATCGCATGAGCTGGCGGCCGTAAGTCTTTGCGAAGGGCTGTCAGCGCAAAGCGGCGTTACGCATCCTGAAACTGCAGCTTCGCCAGCCGCGCATAGAGACCGCCGCCGGCGGCGAGCGTCTGGTGCGTGCCCTCCTCGACGATGCGGCCTTCGTCCATCACCAGAATGCGGTCGCACGACAGCACCGTCGCCAGCCGATGCGCGATCACGATGGTGGTGCGCTCGCGCATCAGATCGGCGAGCGCGGCGGCGACCTGCGTCTCGCTTTCGGCGTCGAGCGACGAGGTCGCTTCGTCGAGCAGAAGGAGCGGCGCATCGCGCAAAATGGCGCGCGCGATGGCGATGCGCTGGCGCTGGCCGCCCGACAGCGTGACGCCGCGCTCGCCGACCGGCGTGTCGAAGCCGCGCGGCAGCGCCGCGATGAAGCCCGCGGCATGGGCATGCTCGGCGGCGCGCGCGACTTCGGCGTCGGAGGCGTCGGGACGGCCGAAGCGGATATTGTCGCGCACCGAACTTGCAAACATCACGCTGTCCTGCGGCACCAGCGCGATGCGCGCGCGCAAATCCGCCGGATCGAGATCGGTGAGCCGCACGCCGTCGAACGTGATGCGGCCGGCGGTGGGATCGTAGAAGCGCAGCAGGAGATGAAAGATCGTGCTCTTGCCGGCGCCGGACGGGCCGACGATCGCGAGCTTTTCGCCTTGCCGCACGGCGAAACGACACGCCATTGAGCGCCGACACGTTCTGCCGTGTCGGATAGAAAAAGCGCACGTCCTCGAACGCCGCCTCGCCGCGCGGCGGCGACGGCAGCGCCAGCGGCTGCGCCGGGCGCAAGATCGCGGGCTTGATCGCGAGAATCTCGAACAGCCGCTCCGCCGCGCCCGAGGCCGCCGCGATCTCGCCGCCGATTTCCGACAGCGAGCCCAAAGCGCTCGACGCCAAGCACGGCATAGAGAATGAATTGGCCGAGCCGGCCGGGCGTGATCTGCAGCGATGAGCACTTCCTGCGCGCCGATCCAGAGCACGACGACGACGCTCGAGGAGACCAGAAAGATCGCAAACCCGGTGAGCAGCGCGCGCGCGCGGATCGAGTTCGCGCGCGGCCACGAAGGCGCGCTCGACCGCGCCGCGAAAGCGCGCGATGCCGAGCCGCTCGTTGGTGAAGGCCTGCAGCACGCGGACCGCGCCGATCAATTCGGCCGCATAGGCCGAGGCGTCGGCGAGCGTGTCCTGGGCAAAGCGCGAGCGGCGGCGCACCGCGCGGCCGAAGGCGTAGAGCGGCAGCACGATGATCGGGATCGCGGCGAGCACGAAGGCGGACAGCCGCGGGCTCGTCACCACCATCATGACGCTGGCGCCGAGGAACAGCACGAGATTGCGCAACGCCACCGAAATGGAGGATCCGACGCTGGCCTTGATCTGCGTGGTGTCGGCGGTGAGCCGCGAGATCATCTCGCCGGTCCTCGCCTCGTCGAAGAAGGCCGCCGACAGCGAGGTCAGATGCGCGAACACGTCGCCGCGCAGATCGGCGACGATGCGCTCGCCGAGCGTGGTGACGAGGTAGTAGCGGGCGGCGCTGGCAAAGGCGAGCACGGCGGCGACGCCGATCATGACCAGGAAGTAGCTGTTGATCAGGCTCAGGCCGCGCGCGGTGAAGCCGAAATCGATCATGCGCCGCACCGCGATCGGCACGACCAGCGTGGTCAACGCCGCAAGGATCAGCGCGCCGAGCGCGGCGAGCGCCCGGCCGCGGTAGCGGCCGATATAGGGAAGAAGGGAGGCGAGCGGCCGAAGATTAGGCCGCCGGCCGCCTGGCGCCGCGGTTCCGGCGGATGCCGGTTGCTCCGGCGTCGCCGCCAGAACCGAGGACCCGACCGTGACCTCGACCGGCGCCGCCGTCGGCCGGCTCCGCCGCGTCGTTCTGGGCACGCAAATTCATTTAGGCACGCGAATTCATCGATAATTCGCCGCCCCGCCGGCTGTGCGGGCCGGACAATGCCCCTTGAGCGCCCCTTTTGGCAATGCGGTGTCAGCAATGCGGGCCCGCCGTGCAAATCACCGCAGCATCGGCTTGTCGCGCCGTCATTGGCGCGTTATAGAGCCGCCAAATTTCCTCAAAGCCCATAAGCCTTGCCAAGCGGCCTTTGAAAAGCGCCGGAAAGACGCCAAGAACGCCATGAAACCCGACACCCATCCCGATTACCACACCGTCAAAGTGATCATGACCGACGGTACCGAGTTCACCACGCGCACGACCTGGGGCAAGCCCGGCGATACGCTGCATCTCGATATCGATCCGAAGTCGCACCCGGCCTGGACCGGCGGCCAGCAGCATCTGCTCGACCGCGGCGGCCGTTTGTCGCGGTTCCAGAAGAAGTTCGAAGGCTTCTTGAAGAAGTAACGGCCAGCTTCGAGCTGATCCGGAAAGCCGGTTCCGGTTTCCAGGAAAAGCGTCAAGATCAGAACTTTCGGACAGTCTGCTCGAAGGCGGCCTTCAGCAGCCCCATTGCCGCTCGACCGGATTGTCGACCGCGACCTTGACGGTCCGGCGGCGCGTGCATCGTGGCGTCGAGCCGGCGCACTTCGGCCTGCAGCTTGGTCGAGCGCGCGATCAGTTCCTGCAGCTTCTCCGGCAACAGCGCCAGCGATTTGGCGTCGCCCGGCTCGCAGGCGGCGAGCCGGACCTTGCTCTTTTCCTTGTTGGCCTGGGCGAGCGTCATCTCGCCCTCCTTGACCGCCCGGTGCAGCAGCAGCCACGAGGCAAGCTGCATCAGCCGCGTCGTCAGCCGCATGCTCTCGGTCGCGTAGACCAGACCGGCGCTGCGCTCGAGTTTCTTGGATTCCTGCGCGGCCCGAACCGTCGAGATAGCTCGCGGTTTCCTCGACCAGCGCCATTCCGTCGCGAAAAAGCGTCGCGAAAACCTGGGAACTCGCCAGCCGCTCGCTGAAGGAGACCGCGCCGGCTTCCATCACACGCTTATCGGACATTGTACGCCTCACACACGGCGCCAGCATCGCGCGGCACGCGCGCGCTGTCCAGCGTCACAGGGCGATGAAGCTGCCGACATAGTTGCCGGCCGCGCAATGCCATAGCCGCAGACGTAACGGCTAGGACGACGATGAATAAAAAAGAGCCGCCGTTGCCGGCGGCTCAAGGTGATAACAGGGAGGCGTCAAACAGAGTGGACAGGAGCCACTCAATGTCCAGAAGATGGACAATGCTCTGTAATGAACGAGAAAGCTTAACGAAAGGTTAAGGAATCACAGAAAGTTGGCAAATCTTTCTCAGATTTAGCACGAGCGATGCAGCCGAGCCGAAGCTAAATTCTTGAAAACACTTTCATTTCTTGAAAAACATGTCGGCGGCCGATTTCACCGCGCGCTTTTTGCGCCATGTCGGCCTCGAGCCGCGCGATCTCGTCTTTCAGGAGCGCAATCCGGTCGGTCAAGTTCGCCGGCCGACAGCAGCGTCAGATCCTGCCCGATCTCATGCGCGATCTTCTTCTTCGGCGCATCTTCGTCGTCGACAGCGGGCATATCTGCTCTCCTGCCCGGCAATTTTAACGCATCGTGGCCGGCCTTGTCACAGCGGCGGCGCGGCATCGCGTCCGCCTTCGCGCCCATGAAGCCGCATGGCGCGAGTCGTCGGCAACCACGTCCGGCAAAATTGTCCTGACCCTTTGAAAGTAAACGGGAATATTCTTGCCCTGCGGCACGGCAGCGGCTACTAAGTCTCGCCTCATGACGCACCCGGCCTTGGCTGGATCGCGCGCACGCGGAACGGGCGGTCGCGAATTCGGCGCAAAGCCCGTTAGGTAGTCGGTCGGGGGATTCCGTGATCGTCGTGGCGCAAACGGCGCCGGCTGCCGGCCTCGGAGGTCGTCTTTTGGCATTTTTGCGCGCCGCCAGTTCAAGCGCCGCGTATCTCGTGCGCGATGTTGGCGCTCGCTCTTGCGGCGCTGTTCGGCGCATCCGGCGGCGCATGCGGTCGAAGCCGTCAATGTCCGCACCGACGCCGCCGCGATCGATCTCACCGACGCGGTCGATTTCCAGCACACCGACGGCGACCGCATCCAGGTTTCGACCGCGCCCGGCGCCGACGGCATCATCCGCCGCATCGAGGTGCGCGCGCGCGAAGCCGGAACGAACTGGGCGGTCTTCGCGCTCGCCAATAACGGCGACGAGCAGATCGACCGGCTCATCGTCGCGCCGCATTACCGCATGGTCGGCTCCGGCCTGATCTGGCCCGATCTCGGCCTGTCGCGCATCGTCTACATCACGCCGTCGTCGGGCGATCCGCCGGAGCGGCAGGACAATGCCAGCGCCGACGTTTTCCGCATCACGCTCGATCCCGGCACCGTGATCACCTTCGTCGCCGAGCTGCGCACCGACAACCTGCCGCAGCTCTATCTGTGGGAGCCCGACGCCTACAAGGACAAGGTCAATTCGCTCACGCTCTATCAGGGCATCGTCATCGGCATTGCCGGCCTGCTGGCGCTGTTCCTGACCATCCTGTTCGTGGTCAAGGGCAGCGTGATGTTCCCGGCCGCGGCGGCGCTCGGCTGGGCGGTGCTGATCTATATCGGCATCGACTTCGGCTTTTGGCCCAAGGTCTTCGACATGTCGTCGGGCGCCGAGCGCATCTGGCGCGCGTCGGGCGAAGCGATCCTCGCGGCGACGCTTCTGGTGTTCCTGTTCGCCTATCTCAATCTCAATCGCTGGCACGTGCGCTACGCCCACATCACCGTCGGCTGGCTCGCCTTCCTCGGCGCGCTGGTCGCGGTCGCGCTGTTCTCGCCGGCGGTCGCCTCGGGCATCGCGCGCATCTCGCTGTTCTTCGTCGCCGTGCTCGGCTTCGCGCTGGTGATCTATCTCGCGACGCACGACTACGACCGCGCGGTGATGCTGATCCCGACCTGGCTTCTGCTTGGTCGTCTGGGTGATCGGCGCGGCGCTGACGGTGCTGGGCTTTGTCACCAACGACATCGTCGGACCGGCTCTGCTCGGCGGCCTCGTCCTCATCGTCATGCTGATCGGCTTTACGGTGATGCAGCACGCCTTTGCCGGCGGCATGACCAGCGGCATCGTGTCCGACGTCGAGCGCCGCGCGCTGGCGCTGACCGGCGCCGGCGACATGATCTGGGACTGGGACGTCTCCGCCGACAAGGTCTTCACCAGCCCCGAGACCGAAACGGCGCTCGGACTCAAGCAGCGGATCGCTCGACGGCCCGGCGGCCAAATGGCTCGACGTCCTGCATCAGCTCGACCGCGACCGCTTCCGCGCCACGCTCGACAGCGTGCTCGAGCAGCGGCGCGGCCGCGTCGCGCAGGATTTCCGCATGCGCACCGCCGACGGGCATTATCTGTGGTTCGCGCTTGCGCGCGCGGCCGGTGGTCGGCTCCGACGGCGAGGTGGTCCGCCTGGTCGGCACGCTGACCGACGTCACCGAGTTCAAGACCGCCGAGGAGCGGCTCCTGCACGACGCCGTGCACGACAATCTCACCGGCCTGCCCAATCGCGAACTGTTTCTCGACCGGCTCGAAGCGGTGCTCGGCTTCGCCAAGGCCGATGCGGCGATCCGGCCGACCGTCATGGTGATCGATCTCGACCGCTTCAAACAGGTCAACGATTCCGTCGGCATGGCGGTCGGCGATTCGATCCTGCTGACGCTGGCGCGCCGGCTCGGCCGGCTGATCAAGCCGCAGGACACGCTGGCGCGGCTGTCCGGCGATCAGTTCGGGCTGATCCTGCTGTCGGAGACGCGAATCCGCGCGCATCACCGCGTTTGCCGAAACCATCCGCCAGACGCTTGCGCGCGCCGATCACGTTCCGCGATCGCGAAATATTCCTCACCGCCTCGATCGGATTGACGCTCGGCGACAGCGCCGAGCCGCAACGCGCCGAGGAAGTGCTCAAGGACGCCGAGCTCGCGATGTATCACGCCAAGCGCGGCGGCGGCGATCGCATCGACGTGTTCAAGGCCGCGATGCGCGCGCGCAAGTCCGACCGGCTGTCGATCGAATCCGATCTGCGCCGCGCGCTCGAACGCGACGAGATCACCATCCTCTATCAGCCGATCGTGCGGCTCGAGGACCGCTCCGTCGCCGGCTTCGAGGCGCTGGCGCGCTGGAACCATCCGAAGCTCGGCCGCATGTCGCCGGCCGAGTTCATCAACATCGCCGAGGAAACCGGCCTGATCGTCGAGCTCGGCCTGTTCGTGCTCGATCGCACCGCGCGGCAGCTCTCGACCTGGCAGCGCACGCTGCGCCAGCGCGAGCCGCTGTTCGCCAGCGTCAACGTCTCGTCGCGCCAATTGCTGCGCCACGATCTGATCCAGGATCTGCGCACCGTGCTGGCGCGCTCGCCGCTGACGCGCGGCTCGCTCAAGCTCGAACTCACCGAATCGGTGGTGATGGAAAATCCCGAACACGCCGCGCAGATGCTGCACCGGATTCGCGAACTCGGCGCCGGCCTCGCGCTCGACGATTTCGGCACCGGCTATTCGTCGCTGTCCTATCTGCAGCGCTTTCCGTTCGACACGATCAAGATCGACCAGTCCTTCGTGCGCACCACGGCCAAGGGCACGCGCCCGGTCATCCTGCGCTCGATCATCACGCTCGCCCACGATCTCGGCATGGACGTCGTGGCGGAAGGCGCCGAAACCGATTCCGACGCGGTCGAGCTGTCTCAGCTCGGCTGCGAATATGCGCAAGGCTTTGTGTTCGGCGAGCCGATGACGCGCCGAACGGGCGCGCGCGCTGCTCGAGCCGGAGACGGCGGCAAACAGGCATCAGGAATCCGGTATCAGGACCAAGGTCTTCTGATCCTGATTCCTGATTGCCGACTCCTGTTACGCGTGCCCGGCTTCGCTCGACAGCATGCCGAGATCGATGCCGATCTTCTTCAGCGCCTTTGTCGTATTTGCCGCCGATATCGGTGCCGAAGATCAGCTCGGGATCGGCGGCGCAGTGCAGCCAGCCGTTGCCCTGAATCTCGTTTTCAAGCTGGCCGGGCGCCCAGCCGGCATAGCCGAGCGCCAGGATGGCGCTGGCCGGTCCGTCGCCGCGCGCGATCGCCTTGAGAATGTCGATGGTGGCGGTGAGGCAGATGCCGTCGTCGATCGGCAGCGTCGAATTCTCGATGAAGAAATCCGGCGCTGTGCAGCACGAAGCCGCGCTCGGTCTCGACCGGACCGCCGCGCATGACCTTCACGACGCCGGCCCGCGTCGGCAGCTGGATCACGTCGGCCGCCGGAATCACATTGAGCTTCACCAGCAGATCGGAGAAATTGATGTTCGGCGCCGGATGATTGACGACGATGCCCATCGCGCCTTCGGAGGAATGCGCGCAGATGTAGATCAGCGAGCGCGAAAAGCGCTCGTCGCGCATCGCCGGCATGGCGATCAGCATCTGGCCGTCGAGATAACCTCGGCGCCGGCTCTTTTCCGATGTGCCGCGCGGCAATTTCATGATTGCAAAGGTTAGCCCATCGATCCGCATTTGCAAACGAACGGCGCGGCAAAAAGTTCACGATATGCCCTCAACGTCTTGCGCCCAAATTTTGGCGGCGGTGAGCCGGTGGCGTCGTGTCAAGTTACCGTCATAGTCACAATCATGTCAGTGGCGCTTGGCTGCGGTTCGCCCTAAACAGCGGCCAATGCCGAGACGCCTTCGATTAACAATTGTGGCCGTGGCGCTGATCTGCCTTCCGGCCGGCCGGCATGTCGGCTGCGCGGGCGCAGGACGCTTCCGCCTGGGATGCGCAACCCCATACCGCGGCGCGCCTGATCGCCGGCTGCGACGATCAAGAATCTCCGACGCGCAGATTTCTGCGCGCCGGCGTCGAGATCAAGCTCGATCCCGGCTGGAAGACCTATTGGCGCGATCCCGGCGATTCCGGCGTGCCGCCGACGCTCGATTTCTCCGGTTCGGACAACGTGAAATCGGTCACCGTGCTGTGGCCGGCGCCGGAGCGATTTCCCGACGGCGCCGGCGGCAATTCGATCGGCTATCTCGATCACGTCATCCTGCCGCTGCGGATCGCGCCGCAAGACGCGGCGAAGCAATCGTCGCTGCAGCTCAAGCTCGGCTACGACATTTGCGGCAATATGTGCGTGCCGGTCGAGTCCGAGCCTCAAGCTCGGCGCTCAACGGCGACGGCGCCGAAGAGACCGCGATCGAGAAAGCGGAGATCCGCGTGCCGCGGCGCGTCGCGCTCGGCGCCGAGCCAAGCGGCAACGACGGCAAAGGTCTTGCCATTCTCTCCGTGCATCGCGAGCCCGGCGACGCGCATGATCGCGTCGTCGTCGAGGTCGCCGCGCCCGCCGGCGCGCCGGTCGATCTGTTCGTCGAAGGGCCGACGCCCGATTGGTCGCTGCCGCTGCCGCGAACCCAAAGGCGGCACGATGGCACCGACGCGGCAATTCACCTTCGATCTCGACGGGCTGCCGCCCGACGCGCATGCCCAAGGCGCGACGCTGACCTTCACCGCCGTTTCCGGCGACGACGCCATCGAGGTTCCGGCCCATCTCGACTAATTCGCGCGACACGCTAGTTTATGCCCCGCCGCCGCCCGGGTGGCGTCATTTTAATATCCAGAAACGCGAGAGGATTGAGATCATGGCTATCAAGGTCGGCGACCGCGTACCCAGCGGCTCCTTCACGGTGATGACGGCCGACGGGCCGAAGCCGAAGACGACGGACGAATTGTTCAAGGGCAAGAAGGTGGTGCTGTTCGCCGTGCCCGGCGCCTTCACGCCGACCTGCCACAAGAACCACCTGCCGGGCTTCGTGAAGAACGCGGCCGCGATCAAGGGCAAGGGCATCGACACGATCGCGGTGACCGGCGTCAACGACGTGTTCGTGATGGACGCCTGGAAGAAGGCCTCCGGCGGCGACGCGATCGAGTTTCTCGCCGACGGCAGCGGCAACTGGGCCAAGGCCTCGGCCTGACCGCGGACCTGACCGAGCGCGGCCTCGGCGTGCGCTCGCAGCGCTACGCCATGGTGGTCGAGGACGGCGTGGTGAAGACGCTCAATGTCGAGGACTGCGCCGGGCAAGGCCGACATTTCCGGCGCGGATAATCTGCTGAAGTCGTCTGTGATTGCGTCATTCCGGGGCGCGGGCGAAAGCCCGCGCGCCCGGAACGACGGCAGCGTTAACTTCGCCACTTTCCCCGCGGCGCGAATTTCCGCAATCGCCTCGCGCGCGAGCTCGTCGGCGCGCTCGTTCATGTCGTGGCCGGCATGGCCCTTCACCCAATGCCAGCGGATCTGGTGCGCGCCGAGCGCGGCATCGAGGCGCTGCCAGAGATCGACATTCTTCACCGGCTTCTTGTCGGCGGTGCGCCAGCCGTTCCGCTTCCAATTGGCGATCCACGACATGATGCCGTTGCGCAGATATTGGCTGTCGGTGTGCAGATCGACGCGGCACGGCCGCTTGAGCGCTTCGAGCGCCGAGATCGCGGCCATCAGCTCCATGCGGTTGTTGGTGGTGTTCGACCTCGCCGCCTTTGAGCTCCTTCTCGTGATCGCCGAAAGTGAGGATCGCGCCCCAGCCGCCGGGACCGGGATTGCCGGAGCAGGCGCCGTCGGTGTGAATGACGACATGCGGCAGCGCTTGCGGTCCGTCGCTCACGGCTCGCTCACTCCGTAATCGCGCGACGCTTTTGATCTTCTGGTGGAAGCGGAGCTTGCGCGCATATTCGCGCGGATCCTTCGGCCGCACCAGCGCGCCGGGCGGCACGTCGAGCCAGTCGACCAGCCGCGTCAGCAGAAAGCGCAACGCCGCGCCGCGCGCGAGCAGCGGCAGCTTCTCCCATTCCTCGTGCGACAGCGGCCGCGCCTTGGCGTAGCTCGCCAGCAGCGCGCGGCCCTTGGTGACGTTGTAGGAATGATCGGTCTCGAAGCACCAGGCGTTGAGGCAGATGGCGACGTCGTAGGCGAGCGTATCGGTGCAGGCGAAATAGAAATCGATCAGCCCGGACAGCTTGTCGCCGAGGAAAAACACATTGTCCGGGAAACAGATCGGCGTGGATGACGCCCTGCGGCAGGCCGCGCGGCCAATCGCGTTCCAGCACTTCGAGCTCGGCGGCGACCAGCGTCTCGAGATTGCGCTCCACCTTGTGCGCGCGCTCGCGGCAGCCTTCGTAGAGCTGCCGCCAGCCGGCGACCGAGAGCGCATTGTCGCGGCGCATCGGAAAATCGGCGCCGGCAAGATGCAGCCGCGCCAGCGCCTCGCCGAGCGCCGCGCAATGCGCCGCGCTCGGCCGGCGAATCCACATGCCGTCGAGGAAGGTGACGATCGCCGCGGGCTTGCCGGCGAGCTGGCCCAGCACCTTGCCGTCGCGGTTCTTCACCGGCTGCGGGCAGGTGATGCCGCGGCGTCGCCAGATGCTCCATCAGCCCGAGGAAGAACGGCAGATCGCGTTCGGCGACGCGCCGCTCGTAGAGCGTGAGGATGTAATGGCCGCGGCCGGTATGGACGAGAAAGTTCGAGTTCTCGACCCCTTCGGCAATGCCCTTGTAGGACAGCAGCTCGCCGACGTCGTAACCGGCAAGGAAGCGGCCGAGATCCTCCGCCGTGACATCGGTATAGACCGCCATGAAGGGCTCCAAACTCCGTCGCGGCTAACCCGGCACGTGTGCCCGCGTCAAGCCGCGCCGCCGGCGAGCCAGGCGGAAAACCGTGCATAAAGGTCGGCGGTTTCCGGCACCGCCGTCGCGATAGACGACCGGCGCCAGCGCGCGGCCCTCGGCATGCGCAATGCGAAACGCCATGTAGCGGTATTGCTCGGGATAGTGCGCGGTCTCGCCGCCTCGAACAGTGCGTCGAAGTCGGGCGACGGCTCGACCGGATCGAGCCGGTCGCGCTCATAGATCGCGGCGCGCTCGGCGATCAGCCAGCCGCCGCCATGGCGCTCCACCCGGTCGAGGAAGCGCGAGCACGAGGTGAGATCGACCTCGACGCCGCTGAATTTCTGCCGGACGCGGATGATGACGCTGGTTTCCGCGACGGCCCGATCCTTGTCGACTTTGATGACGGGCGCCAACAGATGATGCCGCGACCAGGTGTGGCCGGCGCCGAAGCTCGCCCGGCAGCGCTCGACGAATTGCTCGAACGGCCCGCGAAACCAGGACACGGAAATGTGGCCGTCCGGCGTGAAGGTCCCGCGCAGCTCCTTCCATTTGCCCTGGTCGCGATAGACGCCCCAGGCCTGGATCAGTTCGGCGATGGCGAATTTGTCGGCATATTCCATTGGCGCATTTTCCATCGGCGCTTTTTCCATTGGGCGCGCTTATCCGTTCGCGCTTGCCATTGCGCTTATGGCGCTGGACCTCGGCGCGCGGGCACCATAGATAGGCGCGTTAAACCGTGCAATTACTCCGTCCCGCAGCGTTTCTCGCACCTCCTTCGACATGCCGGCGCTACTGCCGCCGTCCACATGAAGTTCCGGAAATGAAAGCCATCGTCATCCACGAATACGGTCCGCCCGACGTTCTGCGCTACGAGGACGTTCCCGATCCCGTGCCGCGCGCCGGCGAAATCCGCATCAAGGTGCACGCCGCGACCGTCAATCGCGTGCTCGATGTCAGCCTGCGCGCCGGCAAGGAGACCGTTCCGCGGCCCGGTCCTGCCGCTCATTCCCGGCGTCGACTGCGCCGGCATGGTCGATGCGGTCGGGCCGCGGGTCAGCCACTGGCGCGTCGGCGACCGCGTCGCCGCGGCCGGCATCATGCCGCTCGAAGTCTGCGCCGAGGACGGCCGCGGCTACGACGGACCGCGCGGCATGATGGGCATCAAGCGGCCCGGCGGTTTTGCCGAACGGGTCGCCGTGCCGGCCTGCGCCGCGGTCGCCCTCCCCGACGGCGCTCGACTTCCACCGCGCCGCCGTCGTCATGCGCCACGTGCCGACGGCGTGGAATCTGCTCGTTCATGTCGCCGAGCTGAAAGCCGGCGAGACGGTGCTGATCATGGGCGCCGGCGGCAATCTCGGCACCATCGGCATCCAGATCGCCAAGAACGTGATCGGCGCCCGCGTGATCGCGACGGCCGGCTCCGACGACCGCGTCGCGCTCGGCAAAAAGCTCGGCGCCGATCACGGCATCAATTACACCACGCACAATCTGCTCGACGAGATCATGAAGATCACCGGCGGCAAGGGCGTCGACGTGCTCTACGACAACATCGCCAATCCGGCGGTGCTGCCGCCGGCGTTCCGCGCCATCGGCATGAACGGCCGGCTGGTCACCGCGGGCGCGCATGCCGGGCCGAATGTCACGATCGACTTTTCGCACCTCTATCACAAGCGCATCACGATCAAGGGCCGGCCCGGCTACACGCCGTCCGACCTGCCGGACTGCCTCGCCGCCGCAGCGCATGGAAAAGTCATTCCGCAGATCGAGCGCGTGCTGCCGCTGTCGCGCGCCGCCGAGGCGCATCGCATGGTCGAAAACGACGAAGGCCAGGGCAAGATCGTGCTCGACCCGACGCTGGGGTGATTTATTTGGGACGCTGATAGCTATTTGGGGTAGCTATTGGGATAGCTATTTGGATCGTTATTTGAACGAGAGCGGTGCGATCGCGTCTTACGGGCGGAACGTTTGCAACGTCATTAGCTTCGATCCGATCAATCAGCTCTTGCGGTGGCCCCGTTGCCGGACGGTCTCTATTTCCACAGCCTTCGCCATGAGCTCATTGCCCATCGCCTCGAGATTGGTGGCAATCTCGGCGCGCGCAAAGCTCGGTGATTTGGCGAGGCGTGCAAGACGAAAGCATTGTTCGGCTTTGTCCACGCAATAATCAGCGTCCAGCATGGTGAGCGCGAAATAGGGGCTGCTCATCGTTAGTTGCAAGTGCAATTATGCATGGCTGAAATGTTATACAAAAATTTGCTCGGAACCTGCCCGGACTATGAGCACGTCATTCCTTGAGCAAAAACATCAACAAATCGAACAAATCAGGAATCATCGACCGGCTCCGTCGCGCGCACCGACGGCCGCGCCGCGAAGGCGGCGTGCCAATTGGCGAGGCGCAGATGGTCCTTGCGCCAATCCTCGTCGGCGAAGCGGAAATCGAGATAAGACAGCGCGCAGCCGATGGCGATATGGCCGATGCCGAACGGCGTCGCTGGTGAGCGCCTCCGCTTCGCGCTCCAGACTGTCGAGCACGGCGGCCTTGCGCACCGCCGTGCTCGCCATGTGCATGTCGGACGGCTGCGCGCGCATCGCGTTCGTCGCGCAGCAGCACCATCATGTCCAAAAAGCCGTCGCCGAGCGCCTGGCGGCGCAGCGCGGTCATGCGCGCCTTGGCCCGGACGCGGAAACAGTTTCGGCGCGCCGTCGAGCGCGTCGAGATATTCGCAGATCACCGGCGAATCGTAGAGCACCGTGCCGTCGTCGAGCACCAGCGTCGGAATTTTCGACAGCGGATTGTCCTTCATCAGTTCGGCATGCGGCTTGGCCGTCGCCGCGACCGTGCGCACGCAGGTGATACGATCGACGACGCCGCGCTCATGCGCGACGATCATGACCTTGCGCACAAACGGCGAGCGCGGCGACCAGTGCAGTTTCATCGGCAATGTCCGGCAATGTCTTCGGCGATGCTGCGAAAGCGGCCGACGAATGGCGCTTTGCCGGCCAAAACGCTAGCATTCCGCATCGTCGCGGTCGAGCGATCTCCGGGCGCTCGGCCTTCCCGTATCCACCATCGAGCAATCGGAAATTTCGCATGGATTACGACCCGCGCAGCGAGCCGCATAATCTCGCGCACGACCCGACGACCAGCCTCGTCGTGCCGCGCCCGATCGGCTGGATCACGACCATCAGCCCGGCGGGCGTGATCAATCTCGCGCCCTACAGCTTCTTCAACATGATCGCGAGCCATCCGCCCTTCGTCATGTTCTCCTCGAATTCGCGCAAGCACTCGCAGCTCCACGCCGAGAGCGGCAGCGAATTCGTGTTCAATCTCGCGACCTACGATCTGCGCAACGAGATGAACGTCACCGGCGGCGATTATCCCGCCGACGTCAGCGAGCCGGAATGTGGCGAAGCTTGCCATGGCGCCGTCGCGCAAGGTCAAGCCGCCGCGCGTGCGCGCTCGCCGATTGCGCTCGAATGCGTCTATTCGCAGACGGTGAAGCTCGTCAGCAGCAACGGCAAGAAGCACAGCTACGAAATGGTGATCGGCGAAGTCGTCAACGTGCATATCGACGACGCCGTGATCGTCGACGGCATGATCGACATGTCGCGCCTCCGCGCCGATCGGGCGGCTCGGTTATCGCGGCGATTACACCGTCGTCGACAATATTTTCGAAATGCCGCGGGTCTAAGCGAACTTCGCCGCCATCGTCACGGCCTCCTCAAGACCCTTCGCGATCCGGCAGCCGGCGCCGGCAAGCGCCTCGAGCTTCGCTTGCGCGCCCTCGCGCGCGCTGCCGATCAGCGCGCCGGCATGGCCCATCTGCTTTTGCTCCGGCGCGTGGCGGCCGACCACCATGGCGATGATGGGCTTGGCGAAGCCGCGCGCGGCCTCGGCGAAGGCATATTCCTTGTCGCCGCCGATCTCGCCGCAATAGAGCACCGCCGCCGTCGCCTCGTCGTCGGCAAGCGCCTGCAGATATTCGTGCGGATTGCGGCCGATCACGCTGTCGCCGCCGATATGGACGACGATGCGCTGGCCGATGCCGGCGAGCGTCAATTGCCGCGCCAAAGCGAGCGCCACCGTGCCGCTGCGCACGATGACGGCGAGCCGCCCTGGCTCGGCAAAAGCTCGGCGCGATGGAGCCGAGCAGTCCCCGCCCCGGCACGAACAGGCCGAGCGTATTCGGGCCGACGAGCCAGCTCCCCGCCGCGCGCGCGAGCGCCGCCGCCGCGAGCGCGTCGTGCACCGGCACATATTCGGCCGCCGCCATGATGGTCGGAATGCGCGCCGCGGCGCATTCGGCGATGGCGTCGCGCACGCCCTCGGCCGGCGTGTAGATCAGCGCGATGTTCGGCTTCTCCGGCAAATCGCCGATGCGGTCGTAGAGCGGCAGGCCGTCCATGTCGTGCCGCCGCGGCCGAGCGCGACGCCGCCGACGAGCGGCGTGCCGGCCTCGATCATGCCGGCGACCTGATTGCGCGCATAGCGTCCGGTCGGGCTGATCACCGCCACCCGCCACGGCTCGGGATCGAGGAACGGCAGGCGCAATTGATCCGCGAGCAATTGGCCCGACATGCGATAAAGTCCCCGGACGGCAGCCGACGCGACGGAAGTCTAGCCATTATGCGTCTTGCCGAGGTCGACGGAAAAGCCTTGCTGCGCCGCCACGGCCTCGCCGTGCCGCGGAGCGTGCTCGTTGCCCGCCGGCGACGATCGTGCCGGACGAGGCCGCAAGCTGGCCGGGCTTTCTGCTCAAGGCGCAGATTCTCGAAGGCGGCCGCGGCAAGCGCGGCCTGGTGCGCCGCTTCGACAAGGCCGCCGAGCATTCGCGACGCGCGGCGGCTGATCCTCGCCACTCTCGACGATGCCGATACGCCGCTGCTGCTCGAAGAAGCGGTGCCGATCGCGCGCGAGATTTTCGTCGCGGTCCGCATCGACGGCACACGGCAGCGGCTCGAACTTCTGATCGCGCCGCAAGGCGGCGAGAACGTCGAGCAATCGGCAAAGCTCGCGCGCATCCCGGTCGAGAACTCGGCGCCGACCACGCCCGAGACGATTTTGCGGCGATCGCAAAACTGTTTCCGCGCGACCTTGCGGCGCGCCTCGCGCGCTACGCCGCGCGGCTGCCGGACATCGCCCGCCAGGAGGATCTGGAGCTTTTGGAGATCAATCCGCTGGCGCTGACCGAGGACGGCAGCCTCATCGCCTGCGACGCCAAGATCATCCGCGACGACAGCGCCGATTTCCGTCACGACCCGCACGAGTTTCCGATCAGCCGCATGCTCGCCGAGCGCGCCATGACGCCGCTCGAGCGTTCGGCGCGCGATCTCGGCTTCCAGCTGGTCGAAACTCGCGGCGACGTCGTGCTCGTCACCTCGGGCGCCGGGCTTGCCATGATGATGATGGACCTGTTGGCCGATCACGGCCTTCGCGCCGCGAGCTTCATGGACAATCTGCGCGGCGCGCCCGACGAAACCATGACCGAACGGCTGAAAATCGCCCGCGCGCTCGCCGCGCGGCCCAACATCAAGGCCATCGTCTTCCAGACCGTGATCGCCTCGCGCTCGCTCGCCGAGCGGATCGATGCGCTGGTCGCCTGGATCACCGCCGAGCCGCTGCCGAAACCGCTGTTCGTCGGGCTTGCCGCCGGTCACGCCGCGACCCGCAAGATGAGCACCGATGAGGCGATCGAGAAGCTGCGCGCGCTGGGCGTCGCCGCCTTCACCGATCCGGTCGCGCTGGTGAAAGCCGTCGGCGCAGGCGGTCGCGTTAAGGATCCCTAGCGCGCACCCTCGCCGCGCAGCGCATAGAAGGCGGCGTAGAACCGCTTGCAGGCTTCGGCAAAACCCGTTGCCGACGGTCCGGGCGCGGATCCGCCAGATCAAAAATATAGTCGCAGTCCTCGCCGTTGCAGGCATAGGCGCGCGTTCCGCGAAGCGTGATCGGCAAATTCGGAATTTTCCTGTCCGCAATCGGGACAGATCAGAAGAACGCGCGACCGCGGATCTGCATTTGGCGGATGCCGTAGTTGCGCATGGCGAGCGTTTCCATCAATCGCGCGCAATTGCTTGCGCCGCGAATCAGATAGCAGTTTATCAGACGATCCAAACTGACGAACCGCGGGGCCGCTCATCCAAGAAATTTGTTCTACGCTGCACTTGTCCGGTACGCGCATCACTATGCTCGTGCCGGTAGCGCGTCGAGGAGCGAGCGAATATGATCTTCTTTCTCACCAGCCACTCGCTTTGGCTCTCGGGGGCGATCATTGTCGGGCTCGGCACCGCGCTGTCGATGCTCGGACCCAGCATGGTTCGCCGCTACGTCACGCTCGACAAGCTGACCGCGCACAACGAGATCGCCGGATTTAAATTTGCAACCCTGGGCGTGCTCTACGCGGTCCTGCTGGCCTTCGCCATCATCGTCGTGTGGGAAAAATTCAGCGCCGCCGAGGCCGACGTCGTGCAGGAAGCCGGCGCCGCGGTGACCGTTTACCGGCTGTCGCCGGGCCTCGGCGACAAAGCCGGGGCGGACACTTCGCGGCGCCGTGACGAACTATCTGCGAATTGCCATCGCCGACGACTGGCCGGTCATGGAGCATGGACAGATTGCCGGCAGCCGAACGTCGCGCGGCAGGCGCTCAACGATATCTACGCGATGCTGCTGACAGTCCGACCGCGACCGAACGGGGCGGCAATCCGCGTCGTGACGGAAATCTTCTATCAGCTCGACCAGATGACGCAGGCGCGCCGGGCCAGGCTGGTCGCCGCGGAAGGCGCCGTGCCAGGGATCTTATGGCTCGTTCTGTTCGGCGGCGCCGTCGTGACGATCGTTTTCACCTTCTTTTTCGGCACGCAAAATCTGCGGGCGCAGACCATGATGACTGGGCTTCTTGCGCTCCTCATCTTTTCGGAACTGCTTGATCATCATCGCGATCGACCGGCCTTTTACCGGGACGGTCAAGGTGGAACCGGACGCGCTGGCCGAGGTGCTTGCGGATTTTGCCACCGAAGGCGGTAGCGGCGCCGTTTCTCCCGCTCATCCGTAGCCGCGATCCCCGCGTCGAACCGCCAATATGCCGCACGGCATCCGGCAATTGCCAGAAATTCAAGTGGTACGGGAGCTTGTCCGGCCCGGCGTGGCGCGGCAGTATGCGGCCGGGAACAGCTGTCCGAATATTCTGCCGCGATCATGTGGGGCGCACGCATGAAGACTATTCTCGTTCCGACCGAGCACGGCTCCGCCATGGCGTCGGCGCTGGATACCGCGCTGCTCCTGGCGCGGAAATTCGACAGCTGCATCGAGGGCTTTCCGCTGCGTCCGGCGGTCGCCGATCTCGTGGCCATGGATCCCGACAGCGGGCTGACCATGGTCGCGGTGAAGGAAAACGACGCCGAGATGGTGCGGCAGGCGGAGGATATGTTCCGCTCGTTCATGGAGAACCATCAGGTCGCCGCAACGCAGCGGCGACGGGCCGGCATCGTTGTCCTGGTCGTGGCTCAAGGACGCGCCGAGCGGCCACGATTTCGTCGGCAGCTATGGCCGGGTCTTCGACATGATCGTGCTGGCGCGGCCGGGCGACGAATGGCAAAGCCCGTCCATGATCACGCTGGAATCCGCCTTGTTCGAAAGCGGCCGCCCGGTGCTGATCGCGCCGCCCACTTCGCCGCGCATCGCTCGGCACCAATATCCTGGTCGCCTGGAACAACAGCACCGAGCAGGCGCGCACCATGGCGGACGCCATGCCGCTCCTGCGCACTCGCCGAACGCATCACCATCCTGCACCGTCGAAGGCGCGACGGTCGCCGGGCCGAGCGGCGAGCAAATGGCGCGTTCGCTGAAGATGAACGGCATCGCCGCCGAGACGATGACGCTCAAGCCGCGGCAAGCGCAGCGCCGGCGAAACCATCCTCGCCAAGGCCGACGAGCTCGGCTGCGACCTCATCGTCAAGGGCGCTTATACGCAAAGCCGGCTGCGCCAGATGATCTTCGGCGGCACCACGCGGCACATTCTCGCCAATGCGAAACTGCCGGTGCTGATGGCGCATTGATCCCGCAATTGGCCGCCCTGTTCCAGACGCTTTTGCCGTTCGCCGATGCGCTGTTGCGCGTCGCGGTCGGGCTTGCGCTGGTGCCGCACGGGCTGCGCAACACGTTCGGCTTCTTTCCCAATACCGGCGTGCGCGCGCTCGAGCGTGTCCGGAGCTGGCAAAGCAGCTCGACGCCGGCGGCTATCGTCCGGGAAAATTCTGGGCGCCGGCGATCTCGATCACGCAGCTGGTCGGCGGACCGCTGCTTGCGCTCGGCCTGTTCACGCGCCCGGTCGCGGCCGTGGTTCTCGTTTTCCTCCTGGTCGCCAATGTCGAGCGCTGGCGTGTCGGCAAATATTTTTGGAATCAGCTCGGCCTCGAATATACGCTGATGTGGACGATCGCGACGTTTTACGTTCTCGTTCACGGCGGCGGGCTTTATTCGCTCGATCACCTGTTCGGCTTCTAAGAGGAGACGCGCGTGCCCTTCATCGGACGCCAATGGCGTGAGCCTGAATTACGAGCTTGCCGGCGCAGCGGGCGCTCGGTCGTGCTGCTGCACGAGCTTGGCGGCACGCTGCATTCGTGGGATGCCGTCGCGCCGCGGCTCGCGCGAACGTTTTCGCGTGCTGCGCTACGACCAGCGCGGCGCCGGGCTGTCGGAAAAGGTACGGCAGGAATTTCACCAACGACATGCTGGTCGACGGATTTCGAGGCGCTCGCCAAACGCGTCGGCCTTACGCCGCCCTATCATTTCGTCACCGTCGCCGCCGCCGCGACCCAGGCGCTGCGCTTTCTGGAAAAGCATCCCGATCAGGTCGGCGCGCTCGTTCTGTGCAATCCGGCGCCGGGCGTCGACCCGAGCCGCGCCGCCGTGCTCGACGAGCGCGCCGCATTCGCCATGCGCGAGGGCATGCGCGCCTCGCTGCCGACGACGCTCGCCGTCTCCTATCCGCCGAGCTCTCGGCGAGCGCGCGGCCTACGAGGCCTATCTCGGGCGCTATCTGGCCAACGATCCGGTCGGCTTCGGTCTCGCCTTTCGCGCCCTGGCGCGCACCAATATGCTGCACATGCTGCCGCAGATCCGCTGCCCGGCCATGGTCGTTGCCGGCCGCCACGATACGGTGCGGCCGCATGCCGGCACGGCCGAGCTTGCCAAGAAGATTCCCGGCGCGCGCTTCGAACTGATCGACGACGCCGGCCACTTCATGCCGACGCAGGCGCCGCAATCGCTGCTCGCGCTGCTCGAGGATTTTCTGCCGCGATAAAATCACACCGCCAGGAAACGAACATGAAAATCAAAGCCAACGGCATCACCATCAATTATCAGATCGACGGACCGGACGACGCGCCATGGCTCGTGTTCTCGAATTCGCTCGCGACCACGATCGCGATGTGGGACGAGCAGGCGGCGGCGCTGAAGGACAAGTTCCGCGTGCTGCGCTACGACCAGCGCGGCCACGGCGGCGACCGACGCGCCGGCCGGGCGCTATCCGTTCGACACGCTCCTTGCCGACGCGCTCGGTCTGCTCGACGCGCTTTCGATCAAGAAGGCGCATTTCGCCGGCCTGTCGATGGGCGGCGCGACCGCGCTCGGCCTTGCCGAGCGCCATCCCGACCGGTTCGATCGCATCATCGTCTGCGACTCGCCCTGCCAATCGACGCCGCAGAGCAGCCAGCAATGGGAAGAGCGCATCGTCGTCGCGCAGGAAAAGGGCATCGAGGCTCTGGTCGAGCCGACCGATCGCGCGCTGGTTTCCGCGCCGAGACCGTCGCCAAGAATCCGCCGCATCTCGACAAGGTGCGCGCCATGATCCGCGACACGCCGGTCAACGGCTTCATCGGCTGCGCCGCGGCGCTTGCCGCCCACGATTACGCGTCCGCCGTCGCCACGGTGAAGTGCCCGGTGCTGTTCATGGTCGGCGAGAAGGACGGCGCCACGCCCGCCGCCATGCGCAAGCTCAACGAAAAGCTGCCCGGCTCGCGCTTTGTCGAGCTTCCCGGCGCCGGCCATATCTCCAACATGGACCGGCCGGCGGAATTCACCCGCGCCATTCGCGACTTTCTGACCGCCGGTTAACGGCGCGGGCCACGCGCTATGCTTTTCGGCGGGGTACGCATCGCGCCTGTGCCGCCCTCGCGGCTTTGCAAACAGTTTTGCGGAGCCACTATACGTGAGGCCAAGAAGACCGCGCTAAAAGCCCGGATTTGAGCGGCTTTTGGCGAAATCTGAAAGCTCATTTTACGCCGATAGGGACGCGACCCACAGCAAGGAGACAACGTCATGGCCACGGTGACGATGAAGGCCCCTGCCCCGGCCGGGCTTTCGAACAAAGCGCGCGAGTTGATGGAGGCCATCAACACCGACGCCGGCAAGCACAATGTCTGGGTCCGCACGCAGGCCAATGCGCCGGCGCAAAGGCCGTGGTTCAGCGAGACCAGCGGCGAAGGCTCAGGCCAGCTCGCCACCGGCCGCGTCGCCGTCAATCAGATGAAGACGCTTCCGCATATGTGGAAGTGGAACGAATATAGCGGCTACCTCAAGCAGATTTCGGAGATCGCCAGCAAGGCCGACGTCTCGCCGATCGAATTCGCCGACCGGCAGAGCATTCTTTTGCTCAATCCCGGACTGAACGGCCGCTTGCAGGTGACCAACACCATCCGCTGCGCCATCTCGATCTACAATCCGGGCGACGTCGCGCCGGTGCATCTGCATTCGCCGAACGCGAGCCGGACCATTCTTTCCAACAAAGGCGGCTATACCGTCGTCGAAGGCGAGCGCGTCACCGCCAATCGCGGCGATCTCATCCTGACGCCGAACGGCACCTGGCACGACCACGGCAACGATTCCGACGAGCCGGTGGTCTGGATCGACACGCTCGACTGGCCGCTGATGGAATTCCTCGACGCCGCCTGGGTCGATCACAACATGCCGGGCGCGCAGGGCAATACCAATGTGCAGGCGATCACCGTCAGCGAAGGCTATTCGCGCCATCTCTACAGCCACGGCGGCATCAAGCCGGCCTTCGTCGACCATCAGCGCGGCGTCGGCCACGCGCCCGCGCCGCTGTTTCATTATCGCGGCGCCGACGTGCTGGAAATGCTGCACAGCCTGCGCAAGGAAAAGGGCGACGCCTACGAGGGCATCAAGGTCGACTTCGTCAATCCGGTGACCGGCGAGCCGGTGTTCAAGACGCTGAATTATTCGGCGCAGCTGTTGCGCCCCGGCGAAGAGACCGAGTTCAAGCGCGAGACCGCCGGCACCTATTACGTCGCGATCGAAGGCACCGGCGTCACCGAAGTCGGCGGCAAGCGCTTCGAATGGGGCCACAACGATCTGTTCGTGGTGCCGAACTTCCTGTGGCGCCGCCACATCAATACCGGCAAGACCGACGCCGTGATCTATTCGGTGTCCGACGCAGCGCTGATGCGCAATATCGGCCAATACTATGCGCAAGGCCGCGCCAAGAACGGCGAGGTGACCGAGCTGGTGCTGCAGTAAGCCGCCGCTTCCCGGCACGTCTCACATAAAAAGAGCCGGCGCGAGCCGGCTCTTTCGTTTCAAACGGCAGGCGGTTACTTCGCTGTGCCGCCGTTGTGCTTGCAATCGGATCGGAACTTCTTCCGCTCCTTGCCGTGCAGGCCTTTGGCATTGGCCTGATCGGAGCAGGATTTCGAGATCGCCTTCTTGTCGGTCGCGGCGGGCGCGGCCGCCGGTGCCGAAGCCGCCGGAGCGGGAGCCGGCGTCGAGGTCTGCGCGAAGGCAGTACCGGCGCCGATAACGAGAGACAACAAGGCTGCGCTGATGACGAGTTTCATTATTCGATCCTCTTTGCGGTCTTTAGTGAAGCTTCGTGACGAGCCGATCAGCCGTGCTTACGCGCCCTTGAGGCGCTTGTTGCACTCGCTGTAGTAGCCGCCGCCCTTCTGGATCCACTTCAGCCCGCCATTGCCGTTGCCGGCCTTGTTGGCGTGGTACTGGTCGAGGCAGGTCAGCATGCGCGCCTTGCCGGCGGAATCGCTCGAATATTTCGAGCTGACCGCGCTCGGGAACACCGCATTGCCGACGGCGACCGGCGCGGCGGAAGGCGCCGGCGCAGGCGCAGCGGCCGGCGCCGAGGCGGTGGACGATGCCGGGGCCGCGGCCGGAGCGGCGGCGCCGGCGTCGGTGCCGCACTGCGCCTTGCGGAAGTCGTTCCACTTCATGCCGTTGAGCGAGCCGTCGGTCTTGGCGGCTTTGTACTTGGCGCTGCACTCCGTCATCGTCAGCGCCTGCGCGGACGTGCCTTGCAAAGCGATGGCGGCAACGACCGCACCTGCACAAAGAGTAAGATATCGAATGGTCATGGTTGAGCTCCTAGTGTGTTTCCTCACTCTCGAAACAATTGTAGAAACTTCGGCCTGCGGCCGCTTAGAGCGACCGCGACAATTCCTGTTCCGTCGGCACCCGTCCGTCCGGCGTCAGCTGATCGACGACTTCCGGCAAATGCTGGCTCAACCCGGCTAGCAAATCCTCACGCGACAATCCAGTGTGTGACATCAGGGTGTTGATCTGATCGGCGCCCAGCGCCTTCGCCAGATCGTCGGACGAAATCTCCTGGTTCGGCCCGTTGCCGACCCAGGACTGCGCGGCTTGGCCCTGCCCGGACTGCTGCAATTGCTTGAGCAGATCGTTGAGGCCGCCGCGAGAGAACGCTTCCCGCGGCGCCGCCGGCCAGCAATCCGCCCAATCCGCCGCCTTTGAGAACATCGCCAAGACCGCCGGCAAGACCGCCCAACCCGCCTCCAAGTCCGCCGCCGGCGCTCGGAGCCGCAGGGAGCCTGACCGGCCGGTGCCGCGCTCGGGCCACTCGTGAAACTTTTCAGCGCTTTGTAGGCAAGCAGGCCGAGCATCGCCATCATCATCGGCGACATGCCGCCGCCGGTGCTGCCAGTCGATGGGAGCGCGCGGTCCGCGCGGGCCATTCTGCATTCCGTTGAGAACATCCATCAAACCCATTTTCGCCTCCATCGGGGCTACGTGCCCCATCTTCGCCGGTTTTGGCCAAAGAGTCTCAGGGAAGTGTGGCCAAATTTGCCCACATCGAGTTACCCAGACCGAAGTTTCGGCACGATTCGACGAAGGGCGAATGACGGAAACAGTGACGATGAAAGCCGAGCGAACGGTAATGCATCACCGTTTTCGGCGCGTGATCATGTTTGGGCGCGTGCGCATGCGGCTCACCGATCATGTCGCCGCAGCCGGCGCGGTTCGCCCAATATTCCCAGGCGCGCCAGGTCTCGGGCGAATGCGGCTTATAGCCGGCGGCGCGCGCCGCGATTTCGCCCTTGGAGAGCGGCATCGGCTTGCCGCCCTCGCATGGCCTTCATCTGCACCCGCGCATTGCGCGGCAGATAGACCGAAAGCCGCACCACCTCGATGATCGAACGCGCCGCCGAGGCAAAGCCGTGGCCGCGCATCAGCGCGACATTGCCCTTGCCCATGCATTTCGCGAGATCGCGGCCCTGCGCCATGTTGGTGACGAGCAGATTGGTGTCGCCGAATTTCTTGCGGATGTCCCACACCGGCACCTTGCCGCCGATGAAGCTGCCGGAATGGATCACCGGCTGCAGCGGCGTCTTGATCAGGCCGAACGGCAGCGTGTCCTCGGCATGGGCATGAACCACCGCCATCACGTCCGGCCGCGCTTCGAAGATCGCGGCATGGATGAAGCGCTCGAGATAGGGCTGGCGCTTGTCGTTGACCGGCTCGCCCTCCTGATCGAACTCGATCAGATCGTGGCGCTCGACCAATTCCGGCGCCAGCGAGCGCGACATGAAGAAGCGCTTCGGATTGTCGGGATGCCGCACGCTGATATGGCCGTAGGCGTCGACAACGTCTTCGTGGGAGAGAATGCGGTTGGCGACGACGAGGTCGCGCAACAGATCGTCGAGCTGGCTCATGTCGGCGCATCCATCCTGAAGAATGTTTGTCGTTATCGCAAGACAACTCAGCCGTAGGTCGGCACGAACAGATCGTCGACTTTCACCGGCTTGTCGATCAAGCCCAGATCCTGCTGATATTGAACGAGCGCCTCCAGCGTCTGCCGGTTCGGCTCGACGCCGTAGGGCCACGGATCGCCGTTGAACACCTCCCAGATGTCGTCGATCTCGCGCATCAGGAACGGCGTCATGTAGCGCACCGCGCGCAGATTGAACAATTTCTCCAGCGCGATCTTCTTCGATTTGACGAAGGCGTCGTAGAGGCTCGTGGCGACGAACGGATAGCGCTCGTAGACGCTCTTCTTGATCGCGACCAGATGCATGATCGGATAGATGCTTCTTGCGCTTGTACAGATCCTTGTCGAGCTCGACGTAATTCGGAAACAGCCGCACGACGTCGGGATTGGTGCGGATCTCCTCCGGCAGGCTGGTGCCGAGCGTGGCGTCGATCGTCGCCGTCGGCGAGAAGCTGGCCGAGCGTCTTTTTCGGTCGTGTTGTTCTCGATCGAGATTTTCTGCAGCAGCGGCAGCACCGTCGGGCTGCCATGCGAGCCCGACGTGTTCATCGCGCTCTGCACCCAATGGATTTTCGACAGATCGACGCCGAATTCGTTCTTCAGCATGCCGTTGATGAAGATCGCCGCCGTCATCGTGTAGAGCGGCACGCCGACGCGCTTGCCTTCGAGGTCCTTGGGCGTCTTGATGCCGGATTTGCGATTGATGGCGATGAAGCCGAGCCGGAACGCGATCGACGGAAACACCGGAATGGCGACGAACGGGCACTCCTTGTTGGCGAAGCGCTGGACGAATTCCGAGCTCGAATATTCGGCGACGTCGAACTCCTGGCCGCCCGACATGCGGTCGAAGATCGGCCGCGGCTGATCGATCGGGATGAAGTTCAGATCGATGCCGTCGGGCTGCACCTCGCCGGTATAGAGCGCGCAGCATCCGGTCATAGAGCGCGCACGCGAACGAAAGCTGCAACTTGGGCATACGCTGTGCCGTCCTCCCCCGTTCTTTTGCGGCGTTCTGAGTTAGCACGCCGATCTCGGAGCAGGAAGGCCAGCGCGGCACGGGCCGCACATGCATAGCGTCTTAATGCAATTCTTTGCGCAAAATCTTGCCGATATTGCTCTTCGGCAATTGCTCGGCAAATTCGATGATGGTCGGCCTTTTATAGCCGGCAAGCCGGTCGTGCAGGAAATTCGTCGAGGTCGGCCTTGTCGAGCGCCGGATCGCGCTTGACGACGAAGAGCTTCACCGCCTGCCCGGTGCGCGCGTCCGGCACGCCGATCACCGCGGCTTCGAGCACGCCGCGGATGCTGCATGGCGACGTCTTCGACCTCGTTCGGGAACACCTTGAAGCCGGAGACATTGACCATGTCCTTCTTGCGGTCGAGGAGTTTCAGAAATCCCTGCGGCGTCGAAGGCGCCGATATCGCCGGTGCGCAGCCAGCCGTCGGCGGTGAGAACGCGATCGGTCTCATCCGGCTGCTGCCAATAGCCCAGCATGACCTGCGGACCGCGCACCCACACTTCGCCCTCCTCGCCGATCGGCGAGCACTTTGCCGGCATCGTCGCGGATGGTCACTTCGGTCGACGGCACCGGCAGGCCGACGGTGCCGAGCTTCGGCGTGAGAAACGGATTGATGCAGACGACCGGCGAGGCTTCGGTCAGACCATAGCCTTCGACCACCTGGCTGCCGGTGATGTCGCGCCAGCGCCGCGCCACTTCGCTCTGGATCGCGGCGCCGCCGCCGACCGCGACGCGCAGCGCGCTGAAATCGAGCGCGGCGAATTCCGGCACATTGATCAGCGCGTTGAACAGCGTATTGACGCCGGACATCCAGGTGATCTTGGCGTCGGCGCATGATGCGAATGAGCCGGTGCAGATCGCGCGGATCGGGAATGAGATAGTTCAACCCGCCCAGCATCGCGAAGGACAGCAGGTTCGCGGTCAGCGAGAAGATATGATAGAGCGGCAGCGGCGTCAGCACGCGCTCGTGCTCGACATCGACGCCGGCGCCGGTCCAGGCGTAGCACTGCAGCGTATTCGCGACCAGATTGCGATGCGTCAGCATCGCGCCTTTCGGCACGCCGGTCGTGCCGCCGGTATATTGCAGCAAGGCGACGTCGCTCGCGCGCGGCTCGCGCATCCTCGATAGCGTCTCGCTCGGCGCGCGGTCGCAGGCGTCCTGCAGCATCGTGAATTTTTCGAACTGCCAGGCCGGCACGGCATGCCCGATATAGGAATTGGCGAAATTGAACGCCCAGCGCTTGAGCATCGGCACGAAATCGCCGAGCCGCGCCACGACGACGTGGCGGATTTTGGTGGCGGCGATGATCTGCTGAAGCTTGTGGGCGAAATTCTCCATGATCACGATGACAGTCGGCGCCGGAATCGGCGAGCTGCTGCTTGCAATTCGCGCGGCGTATAGAGCGGATTGACGTTGACGACGATCAGGCCGGCGCGCAGCGCGCCGAGAAACGTCACCGGATAGGCGAGCATGTTCGGCAGCATGATCGCGACGCGGTCGCCGGCCTGGCAGCCCGCCTCCTCGACCAGGAACGCCGCGAAATCGCGGCTGTCGCGATCCCACTCGGCAAAGCTCATCCGCGCGCTCAGGCATTCGAAGGCCGGACGCTCGGCGTGCTGCCGGCAGGCCTCGAGCAGCATGGCGGACAGCGACGGATAGGCGTCCGGATCGATGCTTCTCGGGCACGCCCGGCGGATAGGAGGCGAACCAGATCGGCTCTGCTGCCTCAGCCTTGGCCGGCGCCGGTTCGCCCTGCGTCATGAGCCTCATTGGACTAATTCCTCGGCACGAGTTCTAACATTGAACGCGAAGGGCGTAACGGAAGCTAAACAAGCGCGGACCGGCCTGCGCGATGCGTGCCAAGGCTTGTAGTACCAGTACCGATATCGATTTTTGGGCGGTTTTATTCACGTCTGGCTTAGCAAATGAGGAGCGATGCGGCGGCCACTATTGCATCGCAACAGAAAACACACCGCCGATCACCGGACCCGCTCGACACGGTCGACCAAATCGGTGGTTGCACTGAAGCCCAGCTTGGATCAAGTGCAGCGAAATATGAAAGAAAGATCCCCTGGATTGCGTTCCGCGCAATCCAGGGGTCGAACTATTCCTCGTTCTGCGCGAACAGTTGCTTGCCCATGCCGTTGAAGCGCGCTTTCTGGTCGTCGCTGAGCGAATTGTAGAAATCCGCGAGCGCCGGCCGCATGGTCTCGAACGGCCTGCAGCATCGCATTCAGCCGTTTGCCGACCGCGGCGAGCCGTTCCGGCGGCGTCGCCGGCAACTCGCTCGGACATGCCGGCCTTGATCGTGTCGGCGGCTTGCGCCGCGGCCGATTGCAGCGCAACGAGCTTTGCGCGCTGCGCATCGTCGGGCTTGACCACGCGATCGATCTGATCGGTCGGCCACGCCATGACGCTGGCGCCGCATTGCACTCGGCCTGCGGATTGAGCGCAGGCTTGCTGACTTTGCGGCGTCTGTTTCGGCGCCGGCGGCGCGATGTCGTTGAAGCGCGCCTTCTGCTCGTCGGACAGCGAGTCGTAGAACTTCGTCGAGCGGCGGGCTCACGATGTTCACCGCGTCGACCAGCGCCTGCAGCCGCTGCTGCATCTCGTCAAGCCGCGCCGTCGGCGTGAACGCAGACCGTGGTCGGGCAATGCGACTTGACCTCGTCGCTCGCTTTGACGATCGCGTTGCCGAGATCGTCGAGCAAAGCGCTTTGCTGCTGGGTCGGCTGGACGGCCGCCTGGATCTGATCGATCGGCCAGCCGGTGACCTCGGCGGCTTCGTCGCTGCAGCTTTGCGCCATGCTCTGGGTCAGCGTCGCCATCCTCGCCGGCGCGCTCGGTCCCTGCACGTAGTCGTCGTAGCTGTAGGGCGAGAAAATGGCCGAGTAGATGTCGCCATAGCCATAGGCCCAGAACGGATCGACGTCGTAGTAATCGTCGGGCCACAGCGCGTAATAGAAGAAGTCGCCATAGGCATAGGGCCAGAACAGCGGGCCGATCCAGCCGAGATGATGATGGGGATGCCAGCCGTGATTCCAGAACGGCCGGAACGCCGGATCGCCGGCGAAGTGGCGATGCTCGGCGAAGGATCGCGGATCGGCGTGGAATGCCGCGGCGCGGGCGGCCGGATGCAGCGCCGGCCGCAAGCGGATGCGCGGTCGTCGCCAGCGGATGAACCGCCGACGGCGTCAGATGCGCATGGCGCGATATTCGCGCGGCTCACGTTGCCCGCATTCACATGCGCGAACCGCCCGCTCCACCGGCGTGTGCATGGAATGTCGGTCTGGCAAAATGCGCTGCGTGGCCGGCAAAGTGCGGCGCAAAGTGAGCTGCGCGCAGCGCTGAAATGTGGCGCCGCGACATGCGGGGCGCGAAGTGCGGAGCCGCGGCACGAGCGCTGAAATGCGGCGCCGCCGCCGCCGCCGGGATGTCCGCCACCACCGCCGCCGCCCGGATGTCCGCCGCCGCCTCCGCCAGCCACCGGGCTTTGCAGCCAGTGCCGTGCCGGCAGCCGCGCATAGCACCAGGCTGATGGCGCCAGCGCTCGCCGTAATCTTCCAAACAAGCGATACGGCGCTGAACTGTCGTGATTGCATATCACTTTGACCGATATGCATTCGCATCGAAGTTTCCTCGTTCGCGCCACGGCCAACGCCACATCGCCCCACGCGTTCCGCGACCTCCGCAACTGTGATGCTGCAACGCACTGTCGCTCGAATATCACAATGCTCGACGTAACGGCGCGCCGCGGCTCGGCGCGGATGGCTCGCGGTTGATCTTCACCCATGCGTGGGGCATGGTTATGGCGTGATCGCTGGGGGCAGAAGATCAAAGCGGAAGCGAGCACAGTGTGACCCGTCCGCTTCCGCAGGCGGAGACAGTTTCGCGTTTTGCGCGATTGCGCTCGGGTCGCGTATCTTTGGGGCTTACAGCAACGGGTTTGCGGCAGTGCTTGCGTTGGCCCATGCTGGTGTGCATCGGGGTGGTTGGGTGCGACGCAGAGCTTCATTCATGCCGCGCAAGCCTGCGCGCCTGTCTTGGCTGTCATTGGACTGTCGTCTGGACTGGCGCTCGCCGGCTGCACCATCGGCCCGGATTATTCGCGCGAACCGGCGCCGGTGCCGACCGAATACAAAGAGACTCAAGGGCTGGAAGGTCGCCAATCCGAGCGACGACGTCGATCGCGGCGATTGGTGGACGGTCTATAAGGATCGCGGCCTCGATACGCTCCTGCCGCAGGTCGAGATTTCCAATCAGACGGTCGCGGCCGCGGCCGCGGCCTATGAAGAGGCGCGCGCCATCATCCGGGAGGCGCAAGTCGTCCTTGTTTCCGACGGCGACCGCCGGCTACAACGTCACCCGCACGCGGACCGGATCGCTGGCCGGCGGCGGCAGCACCGGCGGCAGCAGCGGCCTTGGCGACGCGCGGACGACGCTATTCGACGCAGTACACCGCGCCGATCAGCGGCACTTGGGATCTCGACGTCTGGGGCAAGATGCGCCGGCAAATCGAGAGCAATACCGCGGCCGCGCAGGCGAGCGCCGCCGATCTCGACAACGCCAAGCTCTCGGCGCAGGCCGCGCTTGCCACCGCCTATTTCAATCTGCGCGCCGCGGATTCGCTGATCGATCTGCTGACCCGCACGATCGCGGAATACAAAAGAGAACTACGCGATCGTGAACAACCAATTCAAAGCCGGCTTCTCGGTCGACGGCGGGCGACGTCGCGACCGCCGACGCGCAGATCGCGACCACCGCAGGCGCAGCTCTCAATCGTCGCGCGTCAGCGCGCGCAATTCGAGCACGCCATCGCCGTGCTGATCGGCCGGCCGCCGGCCGAACTCGGCATCGCGCCGCGCAATCTCGCCGGCGGCATTCCGCAGAACTCCGGTCACGCTGCCCTCGACGCTGCTCGAACGGCGTCCCGACATCGCCGCGGCGGAGCGGACCATGCAGCAGCAGAACGCGCTGATCGGCGTCGCCGAGGCGGCCTGGTTTCCCGACATCTCGCTCTCCGCCATGATCGAATATATCGGGCCCATTCCGCTGCCTTTCAGCGTCGCGCGTTCGATCGCGATCGATCGGCGCGAGCGCGACGCAGACCTTGTTCAATGGCGGCCTGACCTCGGCGCAGGTCGACGCCGCGCGCGCCGTCTATTGGCAAAGCGTCGCCAATTATCGGCAGACGGTGCTGACCGCGTTTCAGCAGGTCGAGGACGAGCTCGCGGCGATCCATTATCTGTCGCTGCAGCTGCGCGCAGGAGCGCCGCGCGGTCGCCGATGAGCGCAAGGCCGTGCGATGTCTTCTTGAATCAATTTCAGGCCGGCACGGTGGCCTTCACCACGGTCGTCGTCGCGGAGGTGCAGTTGCTCGCCGACGAGGAAGCCGAATTGACGGCGCGGCAAAATCTGTTTCTCGCCAGCGTCAGCCTGATCGAGGCGCTCGGCGGCGGCTGGGATACGACGCTGTTGCCGACACCAGGTTCAACTGCAGAAAGGCTTCTCGTTCTTGCCGCAAGCTCGAATCGCAGCCGTCGCCCGATGGACCGATCCCAAGCGACGTCCTGGTGCCGCCGCCGCTCAGTCCGCCCGCCGGCGGCCGAGTCCGGCGCCTGCAACCGGGATCACAATAGCGCCCGAATTTAGCGCCCGACGCGTCCGCCGGATCGCAGCCGCTGCAGGTCCTCAAGCTCTTGATTCACGCGTCCGATTCCGGGGACACTGCTGGCCGGATCAAGCGCTTGCCGGTCGCGATGCCGCACCGGGCGCAGCCAGTAGCCCCGCGCGCGCCGTCATTAGCGAATATTCATTAGGCGGGCGATGTTGGCGCACTCTATAAGTCGCAATAAGTCGAAAATGCCGGGATCGATGAACGCCCATCATGGACGAGCGAACGCGCAGAACGGATGACGATTTGGCGCCGAATCTTCGCCGGCCGGCGCCGGACGCCGGATCGTAGAGACGCGATCGCGTTCGAAATTCCGCATTGGCCTCGGCGCTGATCGCGGTCCTGCTCGCGTTCGCCGTCTATCAGACCGTGCGCTGGGTGCAGTCGCGCTCCGTCCGGGCGGACGCTTTCCGCAAGGCGCCGTGCAAACGGTCGGCGCCGCGACCGTCGCGCTCGGCAATATCCGCGTCATCGTCAACGCGCTCGGCACCGTGACGCCGCTCGCGACGGTGACGGTGCAAACCCAGATCAACGGCCAACTGACCGACGTCGGATTCACCGAAGGGCAGACTGGTCAAGAAGGGCGACTTTCTGGCGCAGATCGATCCGCGGCCCTACGAGATCCTGAAAGCCCAATACGAAGGCCAGCTCGCGCACGATCAAGGCCTGCTCGCCCAGGCGCAAATGGATCTGAAGCGCTATCAGACGCTGGCGCAGCAGAATTCGATCGCGCGCCAGCAGGCCGAGGATCAGGTCTTCATCGTGCAGCAATATGAAGGCTCGGTGAAACAGGATCAGGGCCTGGTCGATGCGCAGGCGCTCAACATCGCCTATTGCCACATCGTTTCGCCGGTCACCGGCCGCGTCGGACTGCGCCTGGTCGATCCGGGAAATTACGTGCAGACGACGAGCACGCAGCGGCATTGCCGTCATCACCCAGCTGCAGCCGATCACGGTGATCTTCTCGCTCCCGGAGGACGATCTGCCGGAGATCATGCCGCAATTGAATGCCGGCACCCCGCTCGCCGTCACCGCCTATGACCGCGCCAATCTCCACCAGCTCGCCATCGGCAAGGTTTCGGCCGTCGACAATCAGATCGACACCACGACCGGCACCGTGAAGGTCCGCGCGCAATTCGACAATACCGACAACGCGCTGTTCCCGAACCAGTTCGTCAATGCGCGGCTTCTGGTGAAGACGCTGCAAAACGTCGGTCACGGTGCCGACCTCGGCGATCCAGCGCGGCTCGCCCGGCGCCTACGTCTATGTCATCAACGCCGACAACACCGTCTCGGTGCGGCAGATCACGACCGGCGCGATCGACGGCAACGTGACCGCCGTCAATTCCGGACTCGCGGCCGGCGAGCGCGTCGTCATCGACGGCACCGACCGTCTGCGCGACGGGCTGCAATGTCGCCGTCGCCGGCCGATCAGGCCGCAGCGCCGGCCGCGCGCGCGCCGGCAGCGGCGGCCAACGTGGCAGGCGGCCAGCAGCGGCGAACGCCGGCGCAGGCCGCAGCCAGAATTCCGACGGTCCGCAGTCCGCCGCCGCGCCAGCGGCGGCCAGTGAGCCGCCCGCCAGCCAGTGACGCGCCATGATCGCGCGCGGCGGTGAAACGGTGCGATGAACGTCTCCGAACCTTTCATTCTGCGCCCGGTCGGCACGTCGCTGTTGATGGCAGCGATCATGCTGTCCGGCATGGTCGCCTATACTTTCCTGCCGCTGTCGACCTTGCCCGAGGTCGACTATCCGACCATCCAGGTGCAGACGCTTTATCCCGGCGCCAGCCCGGAAGTGATGACGTCGTCGGTCACGGCGCCGCTCGAGCGGCAATTCGGCCAGATGCCGGGGCTGAACCAGATGACCTCGGCGAGCTCCGGCCGGCGCGTCGGTCATCACGCTGCAATTCAGTCTCGATCTCAGCCTCGACGTCGCCGAACAGGAGGTGCAGGCCGCGATCAATGCCGCCGGCAATCTGCTGCCGTCCGACCTGCCGGCGCCGCCGATCTACTCCAAGGTCAATCCGGCCGACGCGCCGATCCTGACGCTCGCGGTGACGTCGAAGACGCTGCCGCTGACCGATCTCGAGGATTACAGCGAGACCAGGCTCGCGCAGAAAATCTCGCAGCTGACCGGCGTCGGGCTCGTCAGCGTCAGCGGCGGACAGCGGCCCGCGGTGCGCATTCAGGTCAATCCGCAGTCGCTCGCCGCCTACGGGCTCAACATCGACGACATCCGCACCACGCTCGGCAATCTCAACGTCAATACGCCGAAGGGCAATTTCGACGGCCCGACGCAGGCGCTGACCATCAATGCCAACGATCAGGTCACCAGCGCCGATCAATATCGCACCCTGATCGTCGCCTATCGCAACGGCGCGCCGGTGCGGCTGTCCGACGTCGCCACCATCGTCAGCGGCCCGGAAAACACCAAGCTCGGCGCCTGGGCGAACACGACGCCGGCGATCATCGTCAATGTGCAGCGCCAGCCCGGCGCCAACATCATTCAGGTCGTCGACCGCATCCAAGCGCTGCTGCCGCAGACTCATGTCCACGCTGCCCGCGGCGCATCGACGTCAACGTGCTCGAGCGACCGCACCGTGACGATCCGCGCCTCGGTCGCCGACGTCGAATTCGAACTGGCGCTCGCGGTCGTCCTGGTCGTGCTGGTGATCTTCGTGTTCCTGCGCACGCTGCCCGGCACCATCATTCCGAGCCTGTCGGTGCCGCTGTCGCTCGTCGGCACGTTCGGCGCGATGTATCTGCTCGGCTTCAGCCTCGACAATCTGTCGCTGATGGCGCTGACCATCGCCACCGGCTTCGTCGTCGACGACGCCATCGTCATGATCGAGAACATCGCCCGCTACGTCGAAGGCGGCATGGACCCGCTCGAAGCGGCGTTGCGCGGCTCCGAGCAGATCGGCTTCACCATCATTTCGCTGACGATCTCGCTGATCGCGGTGCTGATTCCGCTGTTGTTCATGGGCGACGTCGTCGGCCGGCTGTTCCACGAATTCTCCATCACGCTTGCGGTCACGATCGTCATTTCCGCCGTCGTGTCGCTGACGCTGGTGCCGATGATGTGCGCCAAGCTCATCCGCCATCGTCCCGGACGGCGAGCGCACCGCGCTTCGATCTCAAGCCGAACAGCGTTTTCAACGCGGTGATCGACCGCTACGGCCGGGCGCTCGAATTGGGTGCTGGACCGCCAGCCGGCGACACTTGCTGGTCGCCGTGCTGACGCTCGCGCTCACCGTCCTGCTCTACGTCGTGATCCCGAAGGGCTTCTTCCCGGTGCAGGACACCGGCATGATCCAGGCCATCTCGGAGGCCTCGCAGAGCATCTCCTACGAGACCATGGCGGACCTGCAGAACCAGCTCGCCGAAGCGATCCTGAAGGATCCGGACGTCGAGAATTTGAGCTCGTTCATCGGCGTCGACGGCACCAATCAGACGCTCAATACCGGCCGCTTCCTGATCACGCTCAAGCCGCACGATGAGCCGCAACCTGACCGCCAGCCAGATCATCCGCCGCTTGCAGAGCGAGGTCGCCGGCGTCGCCGGCATCACGCTCTACATGCAGCCGGTGCAGGACCTGACGATCGATTCGACGATCAGCCGCGCGCCGTATCATTTCGTGCTCGAGGACGCCAATCCCGCGGAATTCACCACCTGGGTGCCGAAGCTGGTGCAGCAGTCTGAGCCAGTTGCCGCAGCTCACCGATGTGGCCAGCGATCTGCAGCAGCAGGGCCTGGCCGTCGATCTCGTCATCGACCGCGCGACCGCCAGCCGCTTCGGCATCACGCCCGGCGACCGTCGACAACGTGCTTTACGATGCGTTCGGCCAGCGCATCGTTTCGACGATCTACACGCAGTCGAACCAGTATCGCGTCATCCTCGAAGTCGATCCGACGCTGCAACAGATCGCTGACCGGGCTGACCTCGCTCTATCTGCCGTCATCGTCGTCGTCGACCAACGGCCAGGTGCCGCTGACGGCCATCGCGCATATCGAGCAGCGCGCCGCGCCGCTGTTGATCACCCATTTCGGCCAGTTTCCGGCGACGACGATCTCGTTCAATACCGCGCCGGGCTATTCGCTCGATGCCGCCATCACGGCGATCCAGCAAGCCGAGGCCGAGGTCGGCCTGCCGCTGAGCTTCATCACCGCATTTCAAGGCACCGCGGCGGCATTCCAGTCGTCGCTGACCAACGAGATGTTCCTGATCATCGCCGCGGTGGTGGCGATGTATATCGTGCTCGGCGTTCTCTACGAGAGCTTCATCCATCCGATCACGATCCTGTCGACCTTGCCGTCGGCGGGCGTCGGCGCGCTGCTTGTCGCTGATGCTGCTGCGCTACGACCTCGACGTCATCGCCATCATCGGCATCATTCTGCTGATCGGCATCGTCAAGAAAAACGCGATCATGATGATCGACTTCGCGCTGGAGGCCGAGCGCGTCGAGGGCCTGCGCGCCGCGCGACGCGATCTATCAAGCCTGTCTGTTGCGCTTCCGGCCGATCATGATGACGACGATGGCCGCGATCCTCGGCGCGCTGCCGCTGATGCTCGGCACCGGCACCGGCTCCGAACTGCGCCAGCCGCTCGGCATCGCCATCGTCGGCGGCCTGATCGTCAGCCAGATGCTGACGCTGTTCACGACGCCGGTCATCTATCTCTACTTCGACCGGCTGGCGGTGCGGCTGACCGGCCGGCCGGCCCTGCGAACGCCGCTCGCTGCCGCGGAGCGCCGGCCGAATGAATATTTCCGCGCCATTCATCAGCCGGCCGGTGGCGACGACGCTGCTGACGCTCGGCATCGCGCTCGCCGGCATTCTCGCCTTCTGCGAAATTGCCGGTCGCGCCGCTGCCGCAGGTCGACTTTCCGACCATCTCGGTCAGCGCGCAGCTTCCCGGCGCCAGTCCGGAAACGGTCGCGACCAGCGTCGCCGCGCCGCTCGAGCGCCATCTCGGCCAGATCGCCGACGTCACCGAGATGACGTCGCAAAGCGGCATCGGCCAGACCCGCATCACGCTGCAATTCGATCTCAACCGCGACATCGACGGCGCGGCGCGCGACGTGCAGGCCGCCATCGTCGCCGCCCGCGCCGACCTGCCGGCGAGCCTGAAGACCAATCCGACCTATCGCAAGGTCAATCCGGCCGACGCGCCGATCCTCATCCTGGCGATGACGTCGAAGACGCTGACGCAAGGCCAGATGTACGACGCCGCCAGCAACGTCTTTCAGCAGCAGCTCTCGCAGATCAGCGGCATCGGCCAGGTCATCATCGGCGGCTCGGCGCTGCCCGCGGTGCGCGTCGAGCTCAATCCGCAGGCGATGTTCAAATACGGCATCGGGCTCGAAGACGTGCGCGCGGCGCTCGCCTCCGCCAACGCCAATAGCCCGAAGGGCACCATCGACGACGGCGACCGCCGCTATCAGATCTACACCAACGACCAGTCGACCAAGGCCGCCGACTATGCGCCGCTGGTCATCGCCTATCGCAACGGCGCGGCGGTGCAGTTGTCCGACGTCGCCAACGTCCTCGATTCCGTCGAGGATGTGCGCAATCTCGGACTGTCCAACGGCCAGCCGTCGGTGCTGATCATCCTGTTCCGCCAGCCCGGCGCCAACATCATCGACACCATCGACAGCGTGAAGGCGCGAGTTGCCGCATCTGCGAAGCGGCGATGCCGGCCGACGTCAACGTCACCATCGCCATCGACCGCAGCACCACGATCCGCCAATCGCTGCACGACACCGAAGCTGACGCTGGTGATCGCCATCACCCTGGTCACCGTCGTCGTTTTTTTGTTCCTGCGCAATTTTCGCGCCACCATCATTCCGTCCGTCGCGGTGCCGGTCTCGATCCTCGGCACCTTCGGCGCGATGTATCTGCTCGGCTACAGCCTCGACATCCTGTCGCTGATGGCGCTGACCATCGCCACCGGCTTCGTCGTCGACGACGCGATCGTCGTTCTGGAAAACATCTCGCGCCATCTCGAAGCCGGCATGCCGCGCCTGCAGGCGGCGCTGCTCGGCGCGCGCGAGGTCGGCTTCACCGTGCTGTCGATCAGCCTGTCGCTGATCGCCGTGTTCCTTCCCATCCTGCTGATGGGCGGCATTCTCGGCCGGCTGTTTCGCGAATTCACGCTGACGCTGTCGTTGGCGATCATCATCTCGCTGGCGATCTCGCTCACCACGACGCCGATGATGTGCGCGCTGTTCTTGCGCGCCGTCGCCGGCGCGCGAAGCACCGCGACGCCGCAACCGCTTGTTCGACCGCGTGCTTGCCGGCTACGAGCGCTCGCTGAGCTGGGCGCTGCAGCACAGCCGGCATCGTCCTTGCGATTTTCTTCGGCGCGATCGTGCTGAATGTCGTTTCTGTTCTACATCGTGCCGAAGGGATTTTTTCCGCGAGGAGGACACCGGACGGCTGATCGGCTCGCTGCAAGCCGATCAAAGCGTCTCGTTTCAGCTCATGACGCAAAAGCTGCGGCAGATGATGGCGATCGTGCAGGCACGATCCGGCGGTCGAGAACGTCGTCGGCTATACCGGCGTCGGCACCGGCGGCGGCTTCGGTCAGATCAATACCGGCTCGGTCTTCGTGTCGCTGAAACCGATTGTCGCAGCGGCCGCCGATCGACGAGGTGATCGCGCGGCTGCGGCCGAAGCTCGCCCAGGTGCCCGGCGGCCGGCTGTTTCTGTTCGGCGGTTCAGGACATCCGCGCCGGCGGCCGGCAAAGCAATGCGCAATATCAGTACACGCTGCAGTCCGACGACGCCGACGAGCTCTTCAAGTGGACGCCGCGCCTGGTCCAGGCGCTCGAACACAGCACGGTCATGGCCGACGTCAGCTCCGATCAGCAGCAGCGCGGCCTGGAATCCGATCTCGTCATCGATCGCGACACCGCCTCGCGGCTCGGCATCACGCCGGCGCAGATCGACAACACGCTCTACGACGCTTTCGGCCAGCGCCAGGTGTCGGTCATCTATAGCGCGATCAATCAGTATCACGTCGTCATGGAGATCGATCCGCGCTACACGCAATATCCGGCGTCGCTCGCGCGATATCTATGTGGCGACGTCCGGCGGCGGCGCCTCGGGCACCGCGCAGTCGAATGCGCCGGCCGGCACCGTGACCGCGCGCCAAGAGCGTCCGCGCGCCGCCGCAACGACGACCGCAGCGCGGCGGCCAACGCCAACAACAATTCGGCGCGCAATGCCGCCATCAATGCGCTGGCCAATACCGGCAAGGGCGCCACGTCCTCGGGCGCCGCGGTCTCGACCGCCGCAGGAGACCATGGTCCCGCTCGCCGCGGTGAGCCATTACAATGCCGGCAACGCGCCGCTATCCGTCAGTCACCAGGGCTTGTTCGTCGCCTCCACGATTTCGTTCAATTTGCAGCCGGGCGCGGCGCTCGGCGACGCGGCGAACGAGATCGACAACGCGATCAAGCAAATCCGCATGCCGGCGTCGATCCACGGCAGCCTCGCCGGCACCGCGCAGGTGTTTCAGCAATCGCTCGACAACGAGCCGGTCCTGATCGCCGCCGCGATCGCCGCCGTCTACATCCTGCTCGGCGTGCTCTACGAGAGCTACATCCACCCGATCACGATCCTCTCGACGCTGCCGTCGGCCGGCGTCGGCGCGCTGCTGGCGCTGATGCTGTTCCACACCGAATTCGACATTATCGGCCTGATCGGCGTGATTCTGCTGATCGGCATCGTCAAGAAGAACGCGATCATGATGATCGATTTCGCCATCGAGGCGAAACGCGCCGGCAAATTTGAGTTCGCACGACGCGATCTATCAGGCCTGCCTGCTGCGCTTCCGGCCGATCATGATGACCACCATCGGCCGCGATCCTCGGCGCGATGCCGCTCGCGGTGAGCTTCGGCAACGGCGGCGAAATCCGCCGGCCGCTCGGCATTTCGATCGTCGGCGGGCTTCTGATCAGCCAGTTGCTCACGCTCTACACGACGCCGGTGCGTTTATCTCTATCTCGACCGGCTCGGCCAATGGTCGCTGCGGATGCGGCAGCCGGCTGCTGCCGCGGCCTGTTCGGCGCGCCGTCCGCGGGCTAGACGATGATCTGCAAATGACTCAGCGGATATAAAGCGGCCTGCGCGCGTAGCAGCACGGTTCGGCCCTCGTATCCTGCACCGGACCGAGCAAGGCGCGCAAGCGATGAATGTCGGCGCGCGCCGCGAGGATCTGCGGGCCCTTCACGCGCCTCATCGACATCCGGATTGGCTTCCAGATGATTGATCAGTTTGACGTCCGCATAGATGGCGTCGCGGATGCACCAGTAGCATTGCTCGTCGGGATTGCCAGAATTCGCCCGCCCGCGCCGACGAGGCGGCGCAGAGCAATGCGAGAAAGCCGCATAGCAGAGGACACGGTGCATCGGCAGACTCCCCAGTCGGAGTTCGGATCATAGCGAAGAAAATTCACCGAAGGAAATCCCTCGAGCCTCCGGCGGCCTTCTTCATGGGGCATGATCTAGCGGAAAACCGATTTCCACCCACGGATCAAGTCCAAGGGCATGCTTTTCCGGATCACGCTCTAAGCCTCGACAGTCGCGATCTGCTCCTCGGTCGCGATCTCGTGCAACAGCGCCCGCAACTCCTTGGCGCGCTTGACGCCGAACACGGTTTCGAACTGCGCCTGCGCCTCCTCGCCAGGCCTTGAGCGCGGCACGAAAGCGCGCGGCGCCGGCGCCGGTCAAGCGCACCTCCTTGCTGCGGCGGTCGGATTGTCCCGGCCCAATCGCAATGAGCCCGTCGCGCTGCAACGGCAATAGGTTGCGGCCAAGCGTGGTGCGATCCGTGACCAGTTCGGCGGCGAGCGCATTGATCGTCATCGCGCCCTTGCGTTGCAGCCTTGCAAGAATCGAATACTGGGTGGTGCGCAACCCGCTCGGCGCCAGGAATTGATCATAGAATTGCGAGACATGGCGGGCGGCCTGGCGCAGCGCCAGGCAGTTGCATCCGGCGGGATTGGTCCATTCCGACGTCATTACGGTCCTTACAGTCCGCTCAGCACCCTTGCCAACCGATATAGGCGTATATACTCCTATATGCTACCGTCGTTCAATGGACCTCGGCGATTGCCGGGGGAGCGACCGCATGTCCGCGCCCAGCGTTGCAGCTCCCGAACCGCTGCCGGCCGCGACGCAGCCGTCAAGTCCGCCCGACGACGCCGCGCTACGACCCGCGCACGCGCGCGCTGATCGAAGGTCCGATCGCGACGACGCTCATCCGGCTCGCCGCGCCGAACATGCTGGTGATGCTGGCGCAGACCTCGGTCGGGCTGGTCGAGACCTATTTCGTCGGCAAGCTCGGCACCGATCCGCTGGCCGGCGTCGCGCTGGCCTTTCCCGTCGTGATGCTGATGCAGATGATGTCGGCCGGCGCCATGGGCGGCGGCATGTCGTCGGCGATCGCGCGTGCGCTCGGCGCCGGACGCCGCGCCGACGCCAATGCCTTGGCGCTGCATGCGCTGGTCATCGCGCTCGTCTTCGGTCTGACGTTCACGGTCAGCGCTCCTTCTCGGCGGGCCGATGGCTCTACGCGACGATGGGCGGCAGCGGCGCGTCGCTTGACGCGGCGATGACCTATTCCAACGTCATCTTCACCGGCGCGATCCTGGTTTGGCTGTTCAATTCGCTCGCCAATGTGATCCGCGGCACCGGCAATATGCTGTTCCCGGCGCTCGTCACCTGTCATCGGCGTCGTCGTGCTCATTCCGCTGTCGCCCTGCCTGATCTTCGGCTTCGGACCGTTTCCGAAACTCGGCGTCGCCGGCGGCGCGGTTGCCGTGCTGCTCTATTACGCGGCGGGAAGCGTCGTGCTTGCGGCCTATCTGCGCTCCGGACGAAGCGTCATTCGCCTGACAGTCAGCGGCGTCCGTCTGCGCTGGCCGCTGTTCGCCGACATTCTGCGCGTCGGCGCGGTCGCGGCGCTGATCACGGTGCAGACCAATCTCACGATCGCCATTGCCACCGGTCTTGTCGGCGCCTTCGGTCCCGCCGCCATCGCCGGTTACGGCACCGGCTCGCGCCTCGAATATCTGCTCATTCCCGCTCGTCTTCGGATTGGGCGGCCCGCTCGTCGCCATGGTCGGCACCAATATCGGCGCGCATCGTCCGGACCGCGCCTTGCGCGTCGCCTGGATCGGCGCCGCCATCGCCGCCGGGCATCTGCGAGATCATCGGCTTCTGCGCCGCAGTCGCGCCGCGCGCCTGGCTGTCGCTGTTCGACACCGCGCCGGCAATGATCGATGCCGGATCGCGCTATCTGCATGCGGTCGGTCCGGTCTACGGCCTGTTCGGTCTCGGCATGGCGCTCTACTTCGCCTCGCAAGGCGCGGGCCGCCTGCTGTGGCCGTTTCTCGCCAATATGGCGCGTCTGCTCATCGCGGCCGGCGGCGGTTACATCGCCTTGCGCTTGAGCGGCAATCTGACCGACGTCTTCATCGCCTGGCGGTTGCGCTTGCCGCTTTCGGCCTGATCAATGCGGCTGCGGTTGCCGCGCGGCGTGTGGTTTGATAAGCCCAGCAACTCTTCCGCGCAAGCCTTCGTGCAGAGCCTTCCGCATCAGGAGCCATTGCAAAATGACCGAACGCTATTTGGAAGATTTCGCCGTCGGCCAGGTTTTCAATACCGGCCGGCTGCGCGTCGACAAGGAACAGATTTTCGCCTTCGCCAAGCAATTCGATCCGCAGCCTTTCCACCTCGACGAAGCAGGCGGCGCGCAAATCGCCGTTTCAAGGACTGGCGGCGAGCGGCTGGCACACCGCGGCGCATGACCATGCGGCTCATGGTCGACGGCGAATTCAAGCCGGCCGGCGGCATTCTCGGCGTCGGCTTCGAGGAATTGAGCTGGCCGCGCGCGGTCCGGCCCGGCGACGAATTGCACGCCAAGAGCGAAGTGCTGGAAGTGCGGCCGTCGAAATCGCGCCCCGACCGCGGCTTGATCCGCGTGCGCACGACGACGTTCAATCAGAACGACGAACCGGTGATGATCTTCACCGGCAATCTTTTGGTGCCGCGCCGCCCGGCCAGCACATGACGCGATAGAATGGGAGCGCTTTGATGCGTATTCTGGTGGTCGGCGCCGGCGCGATCGGCGGCTATTTCGGCGGCAGGCTGAAGGCCGCCGGCCGCGACGTGACCTTCCTGGTGCGCGCGCGGCGCGCCGCGCAACTGGCGAAGACCGGCCTCGTCATCCGCAGCCCGCTCGGCGACGTCGACATCTGCCGTCGCCGCCGACGGTCACGGCCGAAAGTCTGCGCGAGCCGTTCGATCTGATCCTGCTCAGCTGCAAAGCCTACGATCTTGCCGTCCGCGGTCGACTCCTTCGCGCCGGCCGTCGGCCCGAACACCGCGATCCTGCCGTTGCTCAACGGCATGAGCCACATGGATTTCCTCGGCGCGCGTTTCGGCGCCGGCGCCGTGCTCGGCGGCCAATGCCTGATCTCGACGACGCTCGATGCCGAGGGCCGGATTCTCCATCTCAACGACACGCATCTTCTGTCGTTCGGCGAGCAGGACGGCGCGAAGTCGGCGCGCGCCGAAGCGATCGCTGGCGGCGCTGTCCGGCGCCGGCTTCGAGTCACGTCTCAGCACGGCGATCCTGCAGGAGATGTGGGAGAAGTGGGCCTTCATCGCGACCGGCGCCGGCATCACCTGCCTGATGCGGGCGACCGTCGGCGACATCGTCGCGGCCGGCGCCGGTCAATCTGACGACGGACGCTGCTTGACGAGTGCTGCGGCCATTGCCGCGGCGCAACGGCTTTCCGCCAGCGAAGGCGATCGATCGAGCGCAGCCGCACCATGTTCACCGCGCCCGGCTCGACGCTTTGCCGCCTCGATGCTCCGCGACATCGAGCGCGGCGCGCCGATCGAGGCCGATCATATCGTCGGCGATCTGCTGCGCCGCGGCGAGAAAGCACCGCGGCGACCGTCCGCTGCTGCGCATCGCCTATGCGCATTTGAAGGCTTACGAAGCGCGCCGCAAGCGCGAGAAAGCCGCCGCAGCCGGCGGCCTAGTGGAACTTTCGGCGACGCAGACCTATTATTGATTCCGCGAACAGACAGCAGGGAGCAGCACATGGCCAAGATCACCTATCACATTGTCGAACACGACGGCGGCTGGGCCTACCAGGTCAACGGCGTGTTCTCCGAGACATTCCCAACCCACGACAGCGGCCCGCGCGGCGGCGCAGCGCGCCGCCCAGGAGCAGCACGTGCCGGGCGAAACCACGCGCCATTTCCTGGGAAGACAAGAGACGGCAAGTGGCACGAAGAACTGGCGCGCGGCGACGATCGGCCCGAGACCGACGTCGAGGGCTGACGGCACGCGACCGGCGAGTAACAGCAATGCGCATCGCAGCGCTCTCGGGCTGGACCAGCGAACAAAAGCACGTCGTCGCGGCAACCTTCCTGGGCTGGACGCTCGATGCCTTCGACTTCTTCCTGCTGGTGTTCGTGCTCAAGGACATCGCGCAGGAATTCAACACCCATATCACCGATGTCACCTTCGCCATCCTGCTGACCTTGGCGATGCGGCCGATCGGCGCCTATCTGTTCGGCCGCGCCGCCGATCGCTGGGGACGCCGTCCGACCTTGATGGTCGACGTGCTGCTCTACTCGGTCATCGAGTTTGCCTCGGGCTTCGCGCCAAACCTCACCGTGCTGCTGGTGCTGCGCGCGATCTTCGGCATCGCCATGGGCGGCGAATGGGGCGTCGGCGCGTCGCTGACCATGGAATCCATCCCGCCGCAGGCGCGCGGCTTCGTGTCGGGCCTGCTGCAATCGGGCTATCCGACCGGATATTTTCTCGCCTCGATCGTCTATGGCCTGTTGTTCCAGTATATCGGCTGGCGCGGCATGTTCATGGTCGGCGTCATGCCGGCGCTGCTGGTCTTCTATATCCGCCGCAGCGTTCCGGAATCGCCGAGCTGGAAACCGGCGACGGCGCGCAGCAACACGCTGGCGATCGTGAAATCGCACTGGCGGCTCGGCATCTATGCCGTGCTGCTGATGACGGCCTTCAATTTCTTCAGCCACGGCACGCAGGATCTCTATCCGACCTTCCTGCAGGTCCAGCACGGATTGTCGCCGCATGAGGTCGGCCTGATCGCGGTCATCTACAATATCGGCGCCATCATCGGCGGCATCTCGTTCGGCTCGCTGTCCGAGCGCTTCGGCCGGCGGCGCATCATCATCATCGCGGCGCTGCTGTCGCTCGCTGGTGCTGCCGCTGTGGGCATTCGCGACCAGCGCCGTCTGGCTCGCCGTCGGCGCCTTCCTGATGCAGGTCATGGTGCAGGGCGCCTGGGGCGTCATCCCGGTGCATTTGAACGAATTGTCGCCCGACGATGCGCGCGGCACGTTCCCGGGCTTCGTCTATCAGCTCGGCAATCTCATCGCCTCGGTCAATGCGACGCTGCAAGCCGGCATCGCCGCCCACTACGGCGGCAATTACGCCATCGCGCTCGCCGTCGGTCGCCGGCACGGTCGCGGTCGTGATCGCGATCCTCACCGCGCTCGGCACCGAAGCCAAAGGCGTGGCGTTCGGGACCGGGCGGCGAACCCCGGACATGGCGCTCGGCACGAAGCCCGCGGTTCAGCGACGACGTCTTCGGCGCAGGTTCTTGAAACGCGGCGCTCATGCGCCGTCGATATTGTGAACTGATCTTAAGCGGTCAGTATTGCCGAGATTGCAGCAACAGGAGGCGCAGATGTCCCAAACCGTGGCGGACATCCTGGTCGACGTGCTCGAACAGATCGGCGTCAAGCACATTTTCGGCCTGATCGGCGACTCGCTCAATCCGCTCGCCGATGCGGTTCGCCGCAGCAAGATCGAATGGATCGGCGTCCGCCACGAGGAAGGCGCGGCGCTCGCCGCCGCCGGCCAGGCCAAGCTCACCGGCCGGCTCGGCGTCTGCTGCGGCACGACCGGGCCCGGCAGCACCCATCTCGTCGCCGGCCTCTACGAAGCAAGCCGCGACCACGCGCCGGTTCTCGCGCTCTCCGGCGACATGCCGCGCAAGATGCACGGCACCGACTATTATCCAGACGACAGAGCCCGATCTGCTGTTTCGCGACGTCTCGCTCTACACCGAGACCATTTCCTCGCCGGCCCAGGCGCCGGCCGTCATCCATCAGGCGATCGCGGCCGCCTATGCGGGCCGCGGCGTCGCCCATCTGACGCTGCCGCAGGACGTCATCGGCGCCAAGGCCGACGGCGGCGTCTCGAGCGTCGCCACCTCGAAGCCGCGGCCCGAGATCGTCGCCAGCGAGGCGGACATCGCCGAGATCGCCCGCCGCATCGACGAAGCCGGCAGCATCGTGATCATGTGCGGCGCCGGATGCCACGGCGCAGCCGAAGAATTGCGCGCGCTCTCCGATCGGCTCAAGGCGCCGCTCATCCACTCCGTCAAGGGCAAGGACATCATGCCTTACGACGATCCGCGCTGGATGGGCGGCATCGGCATGATCGGAACCAAGGCGGTCTACAACGCGGTCATGCATTGCGATCTGCTGCTGATGCTCGGCACCGACTATCCCTATTCGGAATTCCTGCCGCGCAAAGGCGCCGTCATCCAGGTCGACGACCGGGCGCACGTGCTCGGCCGCCGCACGCCGACCGCGCTCGGCGTCGTCGGCTCGGTGCGCCCGACGCTGAAATTGCTGCTCGATCAGGTCGAAGCCAAGAGCGATGCGCAAATTCTTCGAAACCGGTGACGACGGAGCGCAAGAAATGGGATGAGATGCTGGACAAGCAATCCGATCCGGCGCGCAGCAAGGACCGCATTCATCCGCAGGCCGTGGCGCGTGCGGTCAGCGATCTCGCCGCGCGCGATGCGGTGTTCGTCTTCGACACCGGGCTCAACACGCTGTGGTCGGCCAATTGGATCCGTCAGAGCGGATCGCAGCGGATCATCGGCTCCTTCAACAACGCGCGCGGTCGGAACCGCGCTCGGCCAGGCCAATGGCATCCAGGCGCTCGATCGTTCGCGCCAGGTCATCGCGCTTTGCGGCGACGGCGGCTTCAACATGCTGATGTGCGAGTTCCTGACTGCCGTGCACCACAAGTTGCCGGTGAAAGCCGTCGTCTACAACAATTCGTCGTTCGGACTGATCACGCTGGAAGCCGAAGCGTCGGCTTGCCGGCCTACAAGAAGGGCATCGAATTCCCCAATCCGGATTATGTCGCGCTGGCGCGCGCCTGCGGCGGCAGGGCTTTAAGGCCGACAAAGCCCGGCGAACTGCGCGCCGCAATCGACAAGGCGCTCAAGGCCGACGGCCCGGCGATCGTCGATTGCGTCGTGGCGGCCGACGAGACTGCCCAACTTCCCGCATCTCGAGCTCGAGAAGATCGGCAATTTCGCCATGGCGAAGATCAAGGAAGCGGTGCTGGCCGTAACCGGCGGGTGACGGCGTGCAGCGATAGCGCTATGGAATCGGTCCGTCGGCGGCTATCGTTGCGCATCCGCTGGGGAATGCCGGGTCCGATGAATAGACAAGTCTGCCGCAACCGCGAATAGGCCTGGTCGAGACCGCGTTAAGCGGCTACGAGCTGCTCAACGATCCGCTGCTCAACAAGGGCACGGCCTTCACCGACGCCGAGCGCGACGCGTTCGACCTGCACGGGCTGCTGCCGCCGCATGTCGCCGAGCTCGACTATCAGGTCAAGCGCCGGCTCGACGCGTTTCGCGGGCTCGGCCGCGATATCCAGAAATACGTGTTCCTGCGCGGCTTGCAGGACACCAACGAGACGCTGTTCTACGCGCTGTTGACCCGCAATATCGAAGAGATGATGCCGATCGTCTATACGCCGACGGTCGGGCTCGGCTGCCAATTGTTCAGCCATATCTTCCGCAAGCCGCGCGGCCTGTTTCTCAGCATCCCGCACAAGGACTGCATCCGCCGCATTCTCAGCCATCCGCGCTACGACGGCGTCGCGCGCCATCGTCGTCAGCGACGGCGAGCGCATCCTCGGCCTCGGCGATCAGGGCGCGGGCGGCATGGGCATTCCGATCGGCAAGCTCTCGCTCTACACCGCCTGCGCCGGACTGCATCCGGCGACGACGCTGCCGATCATTCTCGACGTCGGCACCGACAATGCCGAGCACTTGGACGATCCGCTCTATATCGGCTGGCAGCACGAGCGCGTGCGCGGCGCCGAATATGACGAACTGGTCGAGATGTTCGTCGGCGCCGTGCGCGAGCGCTGGCCGCATGTTCTCCTGCATTGGGAGGATTTCGCCATCGGCAACGCCAACCGGCTGCTGGCGCGCTATCGCGATCAATTGTGCACCTTCAACGACGATATTCAGGGCACCGCCGCCATCGCCGTCGGCACGCTGCTTGAGCGCCATCAATGTCACCGGCATGCCGCTACGCGAGCAGCGCGTCGCGGTGCTCGGCGCCGGCTCGGCCGGCACCGGCATTTGCGCGCTGCTGCTTCGCGCCATGATCGATGCCGGCTTGAGCGAAGCAGCGAAGCGCGCAGCCGCTTCTATCTCGTCGACCGCGACGGCCTGCTGGTCGAGGGCATGACCGGGCTGCAGTCGTTTCAGGCGCCGTTCGCGCAGAGCCGCGACCGCATCGCCGCATGGAAGCGCTGGCGGACGGCCATATCGGCCTCGCCGACGTCGTCGCCAATGCGCATCCGACCGTGCTCATCGGCACGTCCGGACAGGCGCACGCTTTCCACGAAGCCGTCGTGCGCGCGATGGCCGACGCATGTGCAGCGGCCGGTGATCTTTCCGCTGTCGAATCCGACCGAACGCAGCGAAGCGACGCCGGCGGACATCGTCGCCTGGACCGAAGGCCGCGCCGTGATCGGCACCGGCAGTCCGTTTCCGCCGATCGAACGCAACGGCAAGACGTTCCGCGTCGATCAGACCAACAATGCCTATGTCTATCCGGGCATCGGGCTCGGCGCGATCGCCGTCAAGGCGCGCCGCATTTCCGACGGGATGTTTCTCGCCGCGGCGCGCACGATCGCCGAATTGTCGCCGGCCAAGCGCGACCCGCAGGCCAATCTGCTTGCCGCCGCTGGTCGAGATCCGCAAGCTCACGTTCCACGTCGCGCTCGCCGTCGCCAAGCAGGCGCAAGCCGAAGGCCTCGCCGATCCGATGCCGGACGACGCCATCGCGGCCGCGATCAAAGCCAAGATGTGGGAGCCGGTTTACGCGACCTACCGGCGGCGGCGCGGCTAATCTAGCCGGCGGGCATTCGCGCCTGGCCGCAATTACCTTCTGAATAACAAGAAGAATTTCCTGCGGCGATTGTCTGTTTAGAATCGATATAAGCAGCAGATATTCCCAGTTTCGAATTATTATAATTATCTTCTTCTACTTCGGAAATACATTTCGCATTGTGCATCAATACTTGCGATGTTACGAACCTATTGAAAAGTATGTACTTTTTCATGATTCTAAACTGAGATCTGAGGCCGCTACGTGTCCATTATAGTCTGTCGTTGGTCCGTGTTTCAGCGTGACTTGCCGAACCTCATTGCCGTCCCTGCGCTCGCGGTCGCGATGATCATGGGCGGGACGTTCAAGGCCAGGGCGCAAGACCAACAAGTCCCGACGCCGCAGCAGCAAACGACTGTACCGGCCGCATCTCAACCCGCCGCCCCCACCCCCGCAACCACTCCCGCCGCGACGCTTGCGCCATCCGAGCAACAAATCTCGGCGCCGGGCGCACCGATCGAACGCTGCTGCCGCAAATCGTGGTGCGCGCCGTCAAAAATAAGCCGAAGAGCCAAGCCCGTCGCGGCAAAGCCGCAGCCCGAGGCGCCGCCGGCGGACGCGACCACAGCCGCGCAAACGGCGCTCGACGCCAAAACCCAAGAATTCAACGAGGCGCGCGACAACAATCTTCTGACGAAACTCGGCGCATCGACGCACGAGCATCAGCCGCACGACGATCGAGCGGCTGCCGCAAGCCGACAACACGCCGATCGACAAGCTCATTTTGCAATTCCCAGGCGTGTCCTACGATTCGGCCGCCTCCAATCCCAACTTTCACATCCGCGGCGAATACGCCAACGCGCAGATCAGGATCAATGGCGTCGTCGTTCCCGAAGGCGTTTCCGGCCTCGGCGCCTATCTCGACACCAATTTCATCGGCAATATCTCGCTCCTCACCGGCGCGCTGCCGGCGGAATACGGGCTGCGCACCGCCGGCGTGCTCGACATCACCAGCCGGAATTTTTCCGACACCGGGCGGCGAAGTCAGTCTCTATGGCGGCAGCCGGCAGACGTTTACGCCGAGCATCGATTACGGCGGCAGCTTCGGCAATTCGCAATATTTCGTCTCCGCGCGCGGCAATCTGGAACGGTCTCGGAATTGAAAATCCAACGCCGACTTTAAACGCCATCCACGACCAGACCCAACAGGGCAAGTTCTTCGGCTATGCATCGACGATGCTCGATGAATCGACCCGCTTCAGCGTGATCTCGGCGGCGTCATACAGTCAGTTCCAGATACCGAGCAATCCCGGTCAGACGCCGATGGGAGATTTCCCCGCACCGACCGCCCAATTCCACGGCCGTACACGAAAATGAATTCGACACCTACGCCGTTACAATAGCGTCACTGCAAAAGCATGGCACCGACGGCGACGCGCAACTCGCATTCTTTTCGCGCTACGCCGACGTTCACTTTCTTCCCGACGTCCTCAACGACCTCGCGTTCAATGACGTCGCGTCCGACGTGAAACGGCAAAGCACGCTGACCGGCACGCAGTTCGATACGTCTTACATCTTGAACGATCGCCACACGCTGCGCGGCGGGTTCGCGGTGACCGGCGAGCAAACCAATGTCAGCAATGTTTCGACGGTCCTGCCTACGGACGGGATGGGCAACGTCACGGCGCCGACCCCGTTCAACGTCACCGATCAGACCTCGCTGCTCGGCTGGAACATCGGCACCTACGTCCAGGACGAGTGGAAAATCACCAACCAGCTCACGCTGAATATGGGCGCTGCGCTTCGACCAATTGTATCAGTTCATCGATACCAACCAGTTCAGCCCGCGCATCGCCCTGGTGTACAAGCCGTCCCAGGGCACCACCATTCATGCTCGGCTATTCGCGATATTTCACGCCGCCCTATCAGGCGCAGGCCACGCAATCCAACTTCGCGCTGTTCAACGACACGACCAATCAGTCCGATATCCAGCAGGCCACTCCCGTCAAACCCGAGCGCTCGAACTATTTCGACGCCGGCATCGATCAGACCGTGCTTCCCGGCCTCAATATGGGGATCGACCTGTACTACAAGCAGGCCAAGGACATGATCGACGACGGCCAGTTCGGCCAGGCCGTGGTCTTGACGCAGTTCAATTGGGCGCGCGGTTACAGCGAAGGCGGCGAGTTCAAGATGAGCTATACCAACGGCAACTTCAACGCCTATGGCAATTTCGCCTACAATATTTCGCGCGCGATCGGTCCTGAAACGAACCAGTATCTGTTCGACGCCGACGAATTCGCCTATCTGCAAACGCACTGTCACTACACCGACGACATGCAGCGCATGACCGGCTCGGCCGGCGCGTCGTATCGCTTCATGAATGCGACGACGATCAGCGCCGACATGATCTACGGCAGCGGGCTGCGCTCCGGCGAATTGCCCAACTTTGCGCCGAACGACCAGCACACCACGCCTTACGCCGTAATCAACACCGGCATTTCGCACGACTTCCGCTGGTCGCCGGACTACAAACCCGCCACCGTCCGGTTCGACGTCACCAATCTGTTCGACCAGATCTACGAGCTGCGCGACGGCACCGGCATCGGCGTCTTCGCGCCGCAATTCGGCGCGCGCCGCGGTTACTATTTCGGTCTGTCGCAGAAGCTGTGAGGTGCGGTTGTTGGACCGATGCGCGCTAAGCGACGCGCACCTGCGCCAGAAAACGCTCGACCTCGGCGCGCAGCTTGCCGGATTTCGCCGCAAGCTCGCCGCCGGCGTCGAGCACCGCCTTGGCGACCTGGCCGGTCTTGCTCGCAGCCTCGGAAACCTGCGCGACGCTCGCGGAGACTTCGCGCGTGCGTTCCGCCGCGGCACTGGCGCTCTGGGCGATCTCCTTGCTCACGGCATCCTGCTGCTGCACCGCGACCGAGATCTCATTGGCGTTTTCGTCGAGCTGGCCGATGGTCCCGGCGATCGCTTGCATGGCTTGGACCACGCTCGTCGTCGTGCCTTCGATCGAGGCGATCTGCGCCGTGATGTCGCCGGTCGCCTTCTCGGTCTGCGACGCCAGCGTCTTTACCTCTTGCGCGACGACGGCAAAGCCGCGGCCGGCGGGACCGGCGCGCGCGGCTTCGATCGTCGCATTGAGCGCCAAGAGATTGGTCTGCGCGGCGACGTCGCGGATGAGATTACTGACATTGCTGATCTGCGCGACCGTCGCGGCGAGACGTTCGACCGTGGCGATGATCGACGTCGCCTCGTCCGTCGCGCTGCGCGCGATGTCGGCGGACGCGCGCGCCTGATTGGAAATCTGCTCGACCGATTGCGCGATCTCTTCCGCCGCCATGGCGACGCTGTTGACGTTCGACGTCGCCTGCTGCGACGCGGTTGCGGTCGCGCCGGCCTGGCATTGATTGTGGCTGGCGGCCTCGGCCATGATCTGCGCGCAATTGTCCATCGTCTTCGACGCGTCGTCGAGCGCGCCGATGATGTCGTACACTGCGTGCTCGAAATTCTCGGTGGCCGCTTCGATCTGCTGGCGGCGCAGTTCGGATGTGCGCGCGCGATCGAGTTCACCTTGGCGCGCCGCGGTGACATCTTCTATCGCCTGGCGGAACACCAGCAAAGCCTCTGCCATGCCGGCGATCTCGTCATGGCCGCCGACCGGGACCGGCACGTTCAATTCGCCGGCGGCGATGCGGTGCATTGCGCCGCTGAGCCGCGTCAAGCGGCCGACGATGCTGCGGCCGACATAGAGCCAGGCAATGAGGCCGGCGGCGGCAAGCGCTGCGAGGCTTAACGCGATCAGGACGATCCGGCAGAACGCGATCTGTGACATCGCACGCGACGACAGGGTCCGCGCGACCACGCTTTGCTGACCGATCAAATTCTCGACCGCAGTTTTAAGTTGCGCCGACTGCGTCAGGGCCGCCGCATAGACCTGCTGGGCCTCCCGCTCTCGATTAAGCTCCTCCGTGCGCTGGGCGATGATTCCGTTGTCGCCACCCAAGGCAGCGAGCGTGCCGTAGAGAGAAGCTATGTTGTCGCGCTGATCGGATTGCGGCAGAGCCTTCAAATTGGCGTCAATGCTGCGCTGAGCGGAACCGATGAGATCGCTAATCGGTGGCAGGCTGGTAACGTCGGCCACCATCGACGCATTCAATCAGCAAGCCGGCAAGAAGATTTGCGTCCGCCTGTATTTCGAGCAGCCGGCGAAGCGAATCGATCGACTGATCGAGTTCCGCTTTGCTTTCCGATGCTTGGCTTTTTGTCATCAGATCGAAATTGGCATCGTCGATCGCCGGCGTAATCTTCTCAAGCAGAGCTTCGTGGGATTTGCGGACGGCGCGCGTCAATTCACGCCGTCGATTCGCAATCTCTATGCGCGCCGCGACGGTCCGATTAAGAACAGCCAGCTGCTCGTCCATTGTGGCTTCCGCAACCTCGATCTCATTGTCCTGGCCGGCGTCGAACGCCTGCAAACGATCGATCCTCGCTTTCAGACTGCGGGATTGGTTGGCAATTTCACCGGCGACCTCGGCTCTGTGCCCATCGTCGTCGACCGCCATCAGGCGCGGCGCGAATGCGACAAGATCGCTGGTGTCCTCGGACAGCCGAATCGATTCGACCGTCGCCGGCGTGCTGCGGAAAACGATTTCGGTCAAAGTCGCTCCAATATTCGCCGACGAGAGGAGCGCGAAGAGCGAGCCGATCACGGTCATAGCCGCGGTAAGGCCGAAAGCGAGATAGAGGCGCGATCGAATCGTGCGCAACCAGGAGAACGGGACGAAGCGGTCGCGCATGCGGCCGAGGCTCGATCCGGAACCGGATGGTGCGGCGCGTTCCGTCACTGCCCGGCCGTCCCGACGAGGCGATCGACCGGCTTGAACGAGCCGTCGGCTTGCAAGATCGAGAAGAACACCTGATCCGAACCCTGATTTTTGCCGGGCCCGTAACTCAGCTTGACGCCGCCGAAATCGAACGGTGCCGCGGCGATGGCGTCGAGCAATTTTTCGCGCGTCGGCTCGCCGTCGACCCGCTTGAGCGCTTCGACCACAAGGCGGCCGACCAGATAGCCCTCCAGTGAAACGAAACCGGGCTTGGCATTGGCGTCCTCGGCGGCAAGCGCGCTTTGATAAGATGCCACCACGGGCAGCGAGCTATCCCACGGGCTCGGAACCACCTGGCTGATAATGACGCCCGCGCCGTCACCGCCGAGCTCGGTGGCCAGCGAATCCGATCCGACGAACGAAACCGCGACAAACCGCGCGTCCAGCTTGACCTGATGCGCGAGCTTGATGAATGCGGCGACCGGTTTGTAGGGTGCGACCGTCACCACGGCTTCCGGCTGCGCTTTCATGATGTCGAGCAGCGCCGATTTCACCGCCGTGGTATTGCGCTTGAAACTGCCGGAGGCGACCGGCGTCATATTGCGCTTGGTCATCGCCCGCTGCACGCCGTCGAGGCCGGCGAGACCGAAGGCATCGTCCTGGTAGAGGATCGCAATCTTGGTTATTCCGAGATCCTTGGTCAGATGCTCGATCCACGCCTCGGTTTCCTGATAGTAAGAGGCGCGGAAATTGACGACATAGCGGTTGTAGGGATCGCGCAGGAACTGCGCGCCGGTGAAGGGACCGATGAATGGGACTCTTCGCCGCGGTCGCTATCGGCTGACCTGCTTTCGAGGTTGGCGTGCCGACCGCGCCGATTATCGCGAAGACCTTGTCCTGCTCGATGAGCACTTTGGTCGCTTCGATGGTTTTCTCCGGCTCATAGCCATCGTCGAGCGACAGCAATTCAAGCCTGCGGCCGGAAACGCCGCCGTGGCGATTGGCATCGTTGAAGGCGGCCAAGATGCCTTGGCGCATGCCTTCGCCGAGATCCTTGGCCGGCCCCGAAAGCGCCGCGACTTGGCCGAACAGGATTTTTTGATCGGAGACGCCGTCTTCGGCACGCGCGGCATTGCCGGCAACACCGAAGAAAAGACCAAGAGAGAGCGCAAGCGCAATGCGAAGCTGATTGCTGGCCATTGGCGCGACCTTCATTGCCTTAATGCAAGCCGTCGAGCGCCCCCTTCTCGTTATTATTTCTACTGTTTCAGCCGAGCGCGACAGCGCTCATAGTTTGTGCAATCTATAGTTAAGAGGTTGTTAAAGCCGCCGCTCAACAACCAAGGAATGCCCGATATTTTCGCGCCCGAATGCGGGGCCGACTCACATTTAGGCGGCGCGGTCGGCGATCGAGCGGCCGACAAGCATGGTTCGCACCGCCGCCAGCACGGCTTCGACCGCCGGACGCCGATAGGCCCATTTCGGATCGAGCACCGGTGGAGTGACGACCATGGTCGCATTGGCTTCGAAGAATAATATGTCGCCTTGCCGGCTGACGGCAAAGTCGATGCCGCCATAATCGAGCTTGAGCGCGGCGCGGATACGCTTGAGCCCGGCGATTGCGTTAGGTCCGATCGCGCCGGCCATGTCGGTCAGGAATTCTTCGTCCCTGGCGCGGTTTTCCGGCGAGTCCGCCATGTCGGCGGTGAAATAATGGACCTTCCAATCGCGGGAGATCGCGAGATGCAGCGGATAGAGAGTGCCGTCGACAAACATCACGCGGTACTTGCGATACATCCCGGCGGCGTCCTGCGCATCGAGCCGCTCGATCAGCCACACATCGTCGCCTGGAAAATCCCTGACAGCGGCGGCAAGCTGTTGCGGCGTTTCGACATGCGCAAAATGAAAGCCGGTGTGAAATCCAGGCGCGCGGACGAGAAGTGGAAACACAAAGCCGTCCGCCAGCGATCTTTGCCGCGGCATCAGGTCCCATCAATGTCCGCTTCGGCAGCTTCGTCATGCGCGGCGCGACGACATTCGGCAAGCCGCGCAAGCACGCGACATTTGCGGCGCGGCCGGTCTTGAGCACGTGCGCTGGATGATTGATCACCGGCCGCATCGTGCGCTCAACGATCGCGCGTGCGGCTTGCAGTCCGTCGCGGCAGAGATCGGCGTCGCCGATGCTGTTGAAGACAAGATCGTGCGGCGGCAGAGCTGCGTTCGGCTCGGCATATTCCGTCACCAGGACAGACGTTTGGAATTGGCGATCGTCGAGCAGCGCGTTAGTCGGAATGTTGCCGCCCGCGGCGGAGACCAAGAGCAAGACATTTATCGGCGTTCCCTCGCCGCAATACGGCATCAGCGTCAGAGCCTCACCTTTGAAACCCCTGTCGCGGTGGACGCGGGCGCCTGTCATGTCGCCAAGCGCGGCCAACACATTGCCCATGCCGCGATGCGCGTGGATATGGCCGGGATCGATTCCGAGCGCCGCCTCGAAGTGCTCGCGCGCCGCCGCCTGCTCGCCGATGAGGAACAAAAGGTTGCCGAGATTGACGCGGCCATTGGCATTGTCCGGATGGTGCCGCACGGCTTCGGCGAACAGCGAACGCGCCGCCGCGCTGTATCCGGCATTGAGCACGAGCGTGCCGAAATCGTTCAGCGTGGCGAAGTCGTCCGGCTTGCGGCGGAGGAGCTCCAGATAATCGTGCTTGGCGTCCTCGAAGCGGCCTTGCTCGCGCAGCAGACCGGCGCGTTCGGCGCGCGCACCGAACGCATCCGGATCGCGCGCCAGAACCTGATCGAGCTGCTGCAGGCGCGAACTTCTCGAAACACCCGGCGCCTGGCCAGTCACGATAGTCTCAGTCACGACAGTTGAAGCCCTTGTTCCTGCGTGGCGAATCACAGTTCCCTCTTCCGATCATAGGCCGAAGCGGCAGCAAAAATCGAAGTGACGGAACAGGTCCCAGAAACCGCGCATTCGCCGCTCGATCCGGCGGATTGGGAGGCGTTCCGCCACGATGCGCACGCGCTTCTGGACCGGCTGATTTCGCGGCTTGAAGCAGGCCAATGACGGCCCGGTCTGGACGCCGATGCCGGAGCGCGTGAAGCGGCAATTGGCGGAACCGCCGCCGCGCGAGCCGCGCGGCGTGCACGAGGTGAGCGCCGAGCTTTGCCGAGCTCATTCTGCCGTATGGCACCGGCAACACGCATCCGCGATTCTGGGGCTGGGTTCACGGCTCGGGCACGGCCGGCGGCATGCTCGCTGAAATGGCGGCGGCGGCGATCAACGCCAATTGCGGCGGCCGCGATCACGGCGCGATCCACGTCGAAAAATGCGTCGTCGGTTGGATGACGCAATGGTTCGGCTTTCCCAAAACCGCGGGCGGATTGCTCGTCACCGGCAGTTCGATGGCGAACCTTCTCGGGCTCGCAGCCGCGCGCAACCGCGCCGTCAAGAATGTGCGGCGCGACGGGCTCAACGGCGCGCGCCTGACCGGATATGTTTCGCGCGAAGGCCATTCCTGCGTGCCAAAGCCTTCGAGCTGCTCGGCTTGGGCCGCGACGCGCTGCGCCGCATCCGCACCGATCAAGCCTTCGCCATGAATCTCGATCGGCTGGCGCCGCAAGTGAAACAGGATCGCGCCGACGGTTTGCAGCCGTTCTGCGTCATCGCGACCGCGGGAACGGTCAATACCGGCGCGAGCGACGATATCGCTGCAGCTTGCCGATTTCTGCCGCGCCGAGGATTTGTGGCTCCATGTCGACGGCGCGTTCGGCGCGCTCACCGTTCTTTGCCCGGACTTGGCGCCGCGCCTTGCCGGCATCGAACGGGCGGATTCGCTGGCTTTCGATTTTCACAAATGGCTGCATGTTCCCTACGACGCCGGTTGTCTGTTGGTGCGCGACGAAACAACGCTGCTCGACACTTTCGCCGATCGCGCGCCTTATCTCGCGAGCGACGCGGCGCTTGCCGGCGGCGATATCTGGCCGTGCGATCTCGGCCTCGAACTGTCGCGCGGCTTCCGCGCGCTCAAAGTGTGGTTCACCATCCAGGAGCACGGCACGCGCGCGCTCGGCGAGGCGATTGCGCGCAACTGCGCGCAGGCGCAAAGTCTCGCGGCGCAGATCGCGAGCCGGCCGATGCTGCGGCTTGATGGCGCCCGTGCCGCTGCAAATCGTCTGCTGCCGCTACGAGCCGCCGGGACTGGACGAAACAGCGACCGATGCACTGAACGCCGAACTCGTCGCCACCTTGCAGCGGCGCGGGATCGCGGCGCCGTCGACCTGCCGGATCGACGGCCGGCTCGCCATCCGCGTCAACATCACCAACCATCGCACCGCGATGCCGACCTGACCATATTGGTCGCAGGCGATCGAGGCGATCGGCGCCGAGCTTACCGCCGCGGCGAACGCTGCAGCCCAGGCGCGCCGCCTCCTAAAACCCCGCGGACGCTCGTTAAGCACATTATTAACCATAAAAATGCACGATAAGACGGGCAAAATCGCAACCGAAGGCTCCGTCATGTCACAAAACACCAGCGGCAACAGCGCCATCACTTTGGGCGATCCGGTGCCGTGGTTCAGCGCGCCGCTGATCGGCGACGGCGCCTTCAGCCTGCAGGTCGCGGCCGGCCGCTGGGTCGTGCTGAGCTTTCTCGGCTCGCCCGACGATCCGAAAGCCAAAGAAGAACTGGCCAAGCTCACTCCACGACGCGCGGCTCTTTCACGAGGACCGCATCGTGTTCTATGGCGTCTTCACCGCGCCGCCGAGCGATCCGTCCTATTACATCGCGCTCAACACTTTCGCGATCTCGTTCATCGCCGATTACGACGGCGCCATCAGCCGCGCTTTTGGCGCGGCCGACACGCCGCGCACCATCGTGCTCGATCCGATGCTGCGCGCGGTCGCCGACATTCCGTGGGACTTTCCGGCCGGACACTCCAAGACCATCCGCAATGTCCTGGCCGGCCTGCCCGCGGTCGACGATTCCGCGGGCGTTCCGCTCACCGCGCCGGTTCTGATCGTGCCGCGCGTCCTTGATTTTCAGCTCTGCGACTTCCTCGTTCAGTTCTACGACAAGCTCGGCGGCAGCGATTCCGGATTTCTGTTCGACAAGGAAGGCCAGACATCGACCGTCGTCGATTACCGGCTCAAGCGCCGCAACGATCTGAGCGTCTTGCATCCGCAAGTGCGCGACGCCATCCGCGGCCAGATCGTGCGCCGTCTCCTTCCCGCCATCGACCGGTTCTTCCAGTTCCAGGCGACGCGCATGGATCGCTATATCGTCGCCTGTTACGACAGCGCCATCGGCGGTCACTTCTATCGGCACCGCGACAATGTGAATGCCGGCGCGCAGCACCGCCGCTTCGCCGTCACCATCAATCTCAACGGCGACTACGACGGCTGCGATCTCACCTTCCCCGAATTCGGCACTCGCACCTATCGCGCGCCGCATGGCGGCGCGGTCGTCTTCTCCTGCGGCGCGCTGCATCAGGTGACGCCGGTGACGCGCGGCAAGCGCTATGCCTTCCTCGCTTTCCTCTATGGCGAAGCCGACGCGCGGCTGCGCGAACTCAACAATGCCAAGATCGCGCAAAGCGAATTCCGCTATAGCGGCGGCGAGTCCGATCGCCTGTTTCCCGGACTCGAGCGCACGCCTGAAGAGAACCAAGAAGCCGAGCACAGCCGAGCCCGAGCGCCGCGCCGGCTAAATCGCGCATTGCAAGCCGACGGCAAGGGCGTAAACATATCCGCCTTGCCATTATGACTGCCCCGGCTAAAATCAAATCGGGATGGAGTCCCCCCGTAACCGCCGATGAGGCTGATGACTCCTACTGGGCGCTTGGCGTCGGTAGGAGTTTGTCTGTGGCTCCGACTGTCTCCAAAGTCCGTTTGCTGGAAAGCCGCTCGCCGCGGGCAAAACCCGTGGCCGGGCCATTGTGAAACGCGCGATCTTTTCTGGAGGACGGCATGGGTTTTCTCATCGTATTTTTCGGCGGCGGCCTTGGCGCCGCGCTGCGCCACGGCGTCAATCTCGCGGCAGCGCGCGCCTTCGGCACCACATTCCCCTACGGCACGCTGATCATCAATGTACTCGGCTCGCTGGCGATGGGGCTGATCGCCGAATATTTTGCGCTCAAAGCCGGCCTGCCACAGCGCTGGCGGCTGTTTCTCACCACCGGCATTCTCGGCGGCTTCACGACATTTTCCGCCTTCTCGCTCGAAGCGGCGCTACTCTACGAGCGCGGCCAGCAAGCGGGCGCGGCGATCTATGTCGTCGCCTCGGTCGTGCTCGCGATCGGCGCCCTATTTGCCGGAATGGCGATTGTCCGTATGCTAGTCTGAACAAGAGCGGAAATCGGGAGGACGCCAGATGCAGGACACTCAGACCATAGCGCCCACGGCGCCAATCGCCGCCGCGGCGCCCACGCCGCAAAGCGCCGCCGCAAGCTTCTGGCCCAAGGGCTGGTGGTCGATCGTCGATTTCAAGATCGGCATCATCCCACTGCCGATTTTTGTGATCTTGCTCGCGGTGATCGGCGGCTTTGCCGCCACCGGCACCGTTCCTTCCGACATCTTGATGGCGATTGTGCTGCTCTCGATGGGCGGTTTCACCTGCGCCGAATTGGGCAAGCGCATCCCGATCATCCGCAATATCGGCGCGGCGGCGATTTTTGCCACCTTCATCCCGTCGTTCCTGGCTTTCCACCATCTGTTGCCGGCCTCGATCTTGAACTCGGTGACGCAGTTCACCAAGGACTCCAATTTCCTGTACCTGTTCATTTCCTGCATCATCGTCGGCAGCATTTTGGGAATGGACCGCGGCGTTCTCATCAAAGGCTTTCTCAAGATATTCGTGCCGCTGGCCGCAGGCTCCGTCGTCGGCAGCATTGTCGGGACGCTCGTCGGCGTGCTCTTGGGTCTTGGCGCCTACCACACGTTCTTTTTCGTCGTCGTCCCGATCATGGCCGGCGGCGTCGGCGAAGGCGCGATCCCGCTGTCCATCGGCTATTCGCAGATCCTGCACCAGCCGCAAGGCGATCTGTTCGCCCAGGTGCTGCCGCCCGTCATGCTCGGCAGCCTGACCGCCATTTTGCTGGCGGGCACCCTCAACTATGTCGGCAAGAAATATCCGCATCTCACCGGTGAAGGCCGCTTGCAGCCCGGCGAGCACGACGAGCTTGAATTCGAGGAAGACAACGACGATGCCCATGTCGACGTGACGACCATCGCCGCCGCTGTCGTTACCGCGGTCACGCTTTATCTGATCGGCGCGCTGGCGCAGCGGCTGTTCGGCTTTCCGGCGCCGGTGGCGATGCTGGTTATCGCGGTCATGCTGAAATTGGCGCGGGCCGTATCGCCGTCGCTGCAGGTCGGCTCCTTTCACGTCTACAAATTCTTCTCGACGGCGGTCACCTATCCTCTGCTCTTTGCCATCGGCGTCGCGTTGACGCCTTGGGACAAGCTGGTGGCCGCGTTCACCTTGCCCTATCTCGTCACCATCGTCTCGACCGTGGTGGCGGTCATCGCCACGGGATTTTTTGTCGGCGGCTGGCTGAAGATGTATCCGATCGACACCGCCATCGTCACCGCCTGCCACAGCGGACAGGGCGGCACCGGCGACGTCGCCATTCTGACGGCAGGCAATCGCATGCAGCTGATGCCCTTTGCCCAGATCGCGACGCGGATCGGCGGCGCGGTCACCGTGACGTCGGTGCTGATCATTCTGACGCAGATCGGTTAGTCCAGCGATACGCTTGCTCTCCGGGCTGCGTGAAAGAGCGAAAACAACTCGCAGCGGAAGGCGAGTGAGACGCCTCCCGTAGCCTGAGACGCGGAGCTCGTACTTCGAGATGCTTCCGCACCAGCGGGCTTCGCGCGCTCACCCCCCGCGCTCAAAGAACGAAGGAAGCGGAACGCCGACAGACGCATGTCAGCCGCCGGCGCAGGCCGGCTGCGCCGACCCTCCGCTCGGGCGCGCTCGCCTGTCGGCGTTCCACCACGGCTCTGCACCAAAGGGAGTTGTCGTCCCTAAGGCTCAACTTCAGGCCATGCTTCCTGGGACGTGGCGGAGCGCCGATCCTGTAGTCGTCCCCCTTCCGGGGGCAGAACCGACGCAGTTTGTGCGGGCGTTACCCGCCCCGACCTGTCCCAGTCCAGCGAAGCACCTCGCACTCCGGTCGTAATGCCGGCTGGCTGATGCCCGAAGCCGCCCGGGAGCGGAGTCGCAAGTCCGCCCGCGGGCACCGCACTCGCTCCGACCTTCGGGATCACCTCCCGACGGCGTCCTTCATGAGCGAGATTCAATTCGCAGAATGTAACTGAAATGGTGACAAATGTCAATGACAATGTGACGTCTTGTCATTCCTGCGCCGAGCGCCAACGAGGAGCCCGGCGTGTCATCGCACACGCTTGGCAAGCGCCACCTTGCCACTATAGTCGACGCCCAATGCGCGCTGGCCTTCGGCCAAGAAGACGCGTCCGGGGACTCGACCAGAGGGGATGGAAATGTCCGTCACGTCTATGCTCCGCGCTTGCGCGGTTGCCGTTATCGCCACGCTGACCTGCTTCGCCGTCGCCCTTCCCGCTTCGGCCGCCGATTTCGTGATGAAGGTCGGCACCGCGACCATCAACGAGACGCAGCACCAGTTCATCAAATTCTACAAGGAAGAGGTCGAGAAGGCCTCCGGCGGCCGCATCGAGGTGCAGATCTATCCGGCGAGCCAGCTCGGCCCGATCCCGCGCGAGATCGAAGGCGTGCAGCTCGGCAATATCCAGGGCTATGTCGGCCCGGTCGATTTCTTCGTCGGCGTCGATCCGCGCTTCGGCGTGTTCTCGACGCCGATGCTGTTCCGCGACGAGGCCAATGCGGCGGCGACCATCCACGATCCGGCGGTGCAGAAGGCGATGTTCGATCTCGCCGCGCCGAAGCGCATGGTCGGCATCGCCACCGAAGACCTCGGCGCCTCCGACTACGGCGCCAAGAACGCGATCATGAAGCTTGCCGATTTCAGCGGCAAGAAACTGCGCATCAACGGCACCGAGATGGAGCGCCAGAAGATGGCGAAGCTCGGCGCCACCGGCGTCGGCATGCCGCTGTCCGAAGTCGTGCCGGCGCTCGACCAGGGCACGATCGACGGCACGATTTCCGGGCCTCTCGGTGTTCGTCGCCTTCAAGATGAACGACCTGCTCAAGGTCGTCACCGTCACCAACGACACGTTCATCATCTCGATCTCCGTCGTCAGCAAAGCCTGGCTCGATACGCTGCCGCCGGATCTGCAGAAGATCGTGATCGATAGCGGCGCGGCGGTCCAGGCCAAGACGCAAGCAATGGGAAGTCGACTTCACCAAGAAGCTGGTAGACGACTGGACCGCGCTCGGCGGCACCGTGCACACGCTGCCGGCCGACGATCTGGCGCAAGATGAAGACGCTGCTCGATCCGGTCGGCGACGCAGTCGACCAAGGATCAGCCGGCGGTGCACGACATGCTGCAAATGGTCCGCGCCGCGGCGGCGAAGAACTGACGATCTCATGCGGCGAGACATTGCGGCGAGGCGCGGCCGCGCTGATGGCGGTGCTGCGCGTCGCCGCAGGCGCGATGCTGATCGCCAGCGTCGGCATCAATTTCGCCAATATCATCGGCCGCTACTTTCTTCTCGGTGTCGCTGTCCTGGGCCGAGGAAGCGATGCTGTTCCTGATGATCGGCTGCGTCTTCCTCGGCGCCGGCCCGGTCGGCTGGATGGGCCGCCATATCCGCATGGATGTCGTGATCTCGCTGTTGCCGCCGCGGCGCGCGACCGGCCTTCGAGCTGTTCTCCGACCTCGTCACGATCGCGACCTGCGTGGCGCTCGCGATCTTCGCCTGGCCGGTCATGACCATGCTCGCCGAGCTCGACCAGCGCAGCGAGTCCGCCAATATCCCGCTGGTCATTCCGCAGGCCGCGGTGCCGATCGGGCTTCTGCTGATGGCGCTGCTTGATCGCGGTGCGGCTCTATCGTGCATCGGCGTGCGCCACGACGACATCATTTCGAGCCGCGAGACGCCGAGCACTGAAATGGCGAGCCGGGCTTCGTCTATTTCATCCTGCCGGCGATTTTGCTGATCCTCGGCCTGCCGATTTTCGTCGTGCTCATCCTCACCTCGCTCGACCGCGATCCTCTTCGTCGCGCATGTGCCGACTGCAGGCGATCCAGACCTACATGTTCGGCAGCCTCGACAATTTTCCGCTGCTCGCGGTGCCGTTCTTCGTGCTGGCCGGCGAGATCATGGGCCGCGGCGGCATCGCCAACCGCGTCGTCACCTGGGTGGTGTCGATCATCGGCGGCGTGCGCGGCTCGCTCGCGGTGACCACGGTGGCGTCGTCGGAACTGTTCGGCGCCATGGCGCACACCTCGGTCGGCACCGTGGTCGCCATCGGCCGGCTGTTGTTTCCCTCGCTGACCAAGCACGGCTATACCGAGCGCTTCGCGGTCAGCCTGATCACGTCGTCGGGCGCGGTCGCCGTGATCATCCCGCCGTCGATCTCGATGATCCTCTACGCCATGACGGCGCAGGTCTCGGCGATCAAGCTGTTCACCGCCGGCATCCTGCCGAGCCTGCTGATCGGCATCGTCGACGCCGTCTATGTGCTGATCTATGCGCGCATCAAAATGGTGCCGCTGTCGGCGCCGGCGCGCTGGAAGAATATCTGGGCCTCGACCAAGGAGGCGAGCTGGGCGATCGGCACCATCGTCGTGATCTTCGGCGGCATCTATGGCGGCGTGTTCACGCCGACCGAGGCCGCCGGCGTCGCCGTGGTCTATTCGCTGTTCGTCGCGATGTTCGTCTATCGCGAGGTGGGCTTGCGCGAACTGTGGCAGATCATCGTCAGCTTCGGTCGATGCTGATCGCGCAGATCCTGATCATCGTCACCGGCGCCGGCGTCTATTCCTGGCTGATGACGACGAGCGGCATTCCGCAAAATCTCATCGCCATGCCGTGACCGCGCATGCACCTGCCGAACTGGCAGACGCTGTTGTTCGTCAATGCCGGCCTTCTGGTCGCCGGCAGCTTTCTCGAGCCGCCGGCCGCGATCCTGATCCTCACGCCGCTGCTGCTGCCGGTCGTCGAGGCCGCCGGCGTCAACGCGCTGCACTTCGGCATCATCATGGCGGTCAATCTGTCGATCGGCCTCTACATGCCGCCGTTCGGACTGAACCTGTTCGCCGCGCGCGCCATCTTCAACGTGCCGATGGGCATGATCTATCGCGGCGTGCTGCCGTTCGTGGTGGTCAATTTCCTGGCGCTGCTGGTCATCACTTACGTGCCGGCGATCTCGATGGTGCTGCTCGGCCATGGACGCTAGCGCAACGGGCGATTCGTCCCCGAAGATCAAACACATCCTCAACATATCGTGATCGCGCAACACGCCGAACGTGATGCCAGCGAACGACAGCGCGGTAGTAGCTTTAATCCCGCGCCGGGCTCGGGAACCTGGATTTTCGCGGGAACTCCGAGGAGCCTTCTTTCTTAGCGTAATGATTATCCGCCGCCAGTTGGCTTTGAACGCATCTCATTCGACGGCATTAGCCCCGGCCCCAGCATGGACGACCAGACCAAATCGCCGTTTTCGACGAAGACGCTTGTCGCCCAGGCGCCCCGCGCGCGGGAACGCATCACCGGCGCCATTACCCAGCCCATTCATATGTCGGCGACGTTTTTGCGCGACCCCGACAACAATTATCCGGCCGGCCATGTCTATGGCCGCACCGACAATGTTTCGGTGCAACAGGCCGAGGACCTGATCGCCGAATTGGAGGGCGCCGACGAGGCGTTCCTGTTCGGCTCCGGCATGGCGGCGGCAAGCAGCGTCTTCCTCGCGCTGGAGCGGCCGACGCATATCATCGCCTCGAGGGTAATGTATTGGGGCTTTCGCTCCTGGCTGCGCGAGATCGGCCGCTACGGCCACCGCGTCAGCTTCGTCGAGACGTCCGACCTCGACGCCGTTGCGCGAGGCGGTGCGGCCCGGCGAGACCGGGCTGTTGTGGATCGAGACGCCGAGCAATCCGCTGTGGACGATCACCGATATCGCGGCGATCTCCGAGATCGCGCATACGGCCGGTGCGATCCTGTGCGTCGACTCGACCGTCGCAACGCCGGTCTTCACCCGCCCGCTTGCGCTCGGCGCCGACATCGTCATGCATTCGGCCACCAAATATCTCAACGGCCATTCCGACGTCGTCGCCGGCGCGCTCGCGTCGGCGCGCGACAGCAGGCTGTGGTCGCGGATCCGCGACATCCGCGGGCAACTCGGCAATACGCTTTCCGCCTTCGATGCCTGGCTGCTCCTGCGCGGCATGCGGACGCTCGACATCCGGGTCAAAGCCCAGGCCAAGACGGCGTCGACGCTCGCGGCCCGCCTGGTTGGGCATGACGCCGTCGCGGAAGTTCTCTATCCCGGCCTCGCCCAACATCCAGGCCACGACACCGCCTTGCGGCAAATGATCGGCGGGTTCGGCGGCATGTTATCGATCCGCATCAAACAGGGCGAGCACGCCGCCATCGCGGTTGCTGCTGGCGTCAATCTATGGAAACGGGCGACGTCTTTCGGCGGCGTCGAAAGCCTTATCGAACATCGCGCCTCGATCGAAGGCGACGGCTCGCCATGCCCCGGCGATTTGCTGCGCCTGTCCATCGGACTTGAAGACTCAGACGAGCTTTATCGCGACCTCATGGCGGCCCTGGCGGCGGCGGAATAAAAGCGCGCCAGATTCGGCACTGCTCACACCACGTTACGATTGAAATAGATCGAGCCGCCAATCACCAAGGCCCAGGTCACGGCCAGAAATCCTAACGCCACAATGGCTGTCATTGCACTTCCTCCTTTGACGGCGAGCTTCCTCCAGTTGCTTTTTTTGCTTGGTCTTTTTGTTTCGATACGCCGGGCGTGCGCGGTCAGTCGGTCTCGCGCGGCGTCGCGACGACGCTGTCGTCGGCCGCGGCTTCGCGCTGCGTCAGCTCCGTCTGCAGCTTCTGCGCCTCTTCGTCCATGCCGATCCAGCGCAATTTGCGAATGAGCTTGATCATGTCGTTCGAGACGCGTGTATCGGATGGATTTGTGGTTGAGCGGAAATGGCCATGAGCGTTTCTCCTTGATTTTGTCGTTGGCGCCGCGGCCCAAATCGTCCAGCCGCAGCGTTATTCTTTTTTGTGGCGGAATTTGCCCGAAGCCATATCCGAACGCGCCCTGTCCGACCGAACCTTGTCCGAACGCGCTCGCCCCGCCCACACTCCGCAACACGACAAATCGCGCTTGAGTCGTATTGACGTTGTGATCCCTTGGGCACGGTGATGCAAGACGGCAGCCGTGCGGCGCAATAAATCTGGGCGCAGCGCAATATGAGCGCGGCGCAGCATGACTTGGGGCCCGCAACAGCGGCGGTTCCCACGCCAATGCGCTGCAACATCGGCGCGCATGCTCTAGCACCTCTGACCGCATTCGATTCAATTTTACCGACTTCCCGCCGTCAATTTTAGAAAATTTGCACGATCTTTGCCGGATCGAGCATCGGCTTGCTGCTTCATGCGGCACTGTCTCGATCCGGGGGCACCATGGGCGATTTCTGGAACAACATGTTCGAGGCAACGATTGAGACCATGCGCTTTACTTGCGAAGCGCAAGGCGTGATCTCGGCGCGGCTGATGCTGTTCGCATCCGGCTCGCCGGGCGCGGCCGATGAAGCAGCGGAGATGGTGGCGGAAAAGATCCTGGCCTTTACCAAAGCCGGCATCGCCGCCGAACGCGCACTGTCCGACGGGCTCGGCTTCGCCGTTGCCGCCGAGCGCGCCTATTCGCCGCTGCGCGATTGCGTGCACGCCAACAGCGACCGGCTGACCGGCGCGACGCACTAGGGCCCGCCAAGGCCCCTCGTCCTCAAACCTTCCCTTGCGCGATCGGACGGGAATACGGAAACCCCGGATGTTTCCGGCACGCTGCAAGCACAAGTTGCTAGTGTTGGCCTGGTGGCGCGCTTGGCGCCGTGGTTCGGGTCCGGATCCTGCCCGCCGAGAGAAGTGGCGCAGATCAAACGTGGCGGCAACTCACACTAAAGCCTTGTAGCCTTTGTTCGTCAGCGTCGGTTCGCCCGCGGCGGTGTCGGCGATGAGCCCGGCCGATTTTAATTCAGGAATGCCCTTCTTAACGGTCTTGGCGCTGCCAACTCTCATATTCAGCTGAATCATCGGAATACCGGTGCCGGGCGATCGGTTGAATGATCTGATCTTTTGAAAAACCTCCTGAGCTTCCCAACTGAGATCGCCGTTTTCGGTCATCTGCCTACTCCAATGCTCCGAGCCACCGGCGCCTGACGCCAGGCCGCCGCCGACAATTCCCTCATATAGGCATCGATCGGCATATCCGCCATTCAAGGCTGTGGCGAGCCGATGAACGGCCGGGATCGGGACAATCCAAGGATCCGCGACATTATCCGAGCCGCCGTGATATAAGCTGGTGGCGCGTTCGGGCGTGTGCATCGAGCGGTCGGCTGAACAAAGGCTTTGCAGGGCAAGAATAGATGGCTGGGTTCAAAGATCTGAATTTCATCGAACGGCGGGATGCGGCGGCGAAGGCCAAGAAAGCAGAGCTGGAGAAGTTTCGCGCCGCTGCCGCCGATCCGGCGCTCGCGCAACGGCAGAAGGCGCGAACGGCGAGTGCGGCCGATCGCGCCGAAGCCAAGAAGATCCGCACAGCGGAAAAGGCCGAGAACAAAGCGCGTGATGCCGCTTTGGCGCTGGAGGCAAAGCGCGAGGCCGCCTTGCAGGCAGAACGCGCTTTGACCGAAAAGGCTAATCGTGAGCTCGCCCTGCAAACTGAACTCAAGACGGCGCGGGATGCCCGGTATGCCGCGCGAAAGTCGAGATCAAAGAAAGGTTCGCGCTAGACCATGATCCGATTGAGTTGAATCGGATCATGGTCTAGTTTTTCGTTGGAGCATGATCTTTTCGGAAAACCGGTTTCCACTTTTCCGGATCATGCTCTGGGCGCCCTACGGCGTGCCCCGGCAAAAACGTCAGCTCTTCAACATGCAATCGTAGAGAAACTGCCAGCTTTTGCGGCCTTCGAGATTCTGCGCCTTGGCCTGCGTCTGGCAGCCGTTCCAGGCGTCTTTTTCCTCGACCCATTTCGCTTTCGCAGCGCTCCACCGCTTGCGGGTCCATTTCGACACGTCCGTCATCGTCTTGGAGGCCTGCGCCGAGATCGATGGGGCCGATGCGGCGCTTGACGGATTCTGCGCCTGCGCGGCGCCGGCGCCAAGCAACGCGACTGCAACCAATGATATCACGAGAGTGCGCGAGCAAAGCATCGGTATCTCCTCGAAAACGGCAAATGCGCCTGACTGGAACTTTCACATTCCAACAGCGCTTCCATCGACACATGACAACGCTCGGCGCCGGAATTCGTTCGGCAAGGTGCTACAGCGCAAAATGCCGCGCCTGGATTTTTCGTTCGAGGATCGTGCGCGAAACGAATGGGGACGGGTTTTTACACCCGTCCCCACACGACCGGTCCGGCGGCGCGGTACCGGCGACGCCGCCGGGCGCGGACACTACTCTAGGCATGATCCCGAAAAGTGGTCTTCCGGTTTCCCGCCTTCGCGAAGCCCGCTTCGGCGGGCGAAGGAAGGTCGGATAAGATCATGCCAAAAGATGTCCGTTACGCGTTGCCGAGCGGCAGCGCCACGAAGCGGGTGGCGTCGCCCATTTTCACGCGCATCAGCACTTGATGCTTGCCTTGCGCCTTGGCGTCGGTGAGCGCTTGGCGTACGTCGCCGGCATTGGCGACGGGCTTGCCGCCGACGTCGAGGATGACGTTGCCGGTGGCAAAGCCCTGCTCTGCCGCGGGGCCGTCCGGATCGACCCCCGTGACCACGACGCCTTTGCCGCCTGAGCCCGAGACTTCGCTCGCCGGAGCCACTTGCAGGCCGAGATGCGGCACGCCGCCCGGCTGTTGCGCGCTGCCGTCATCGGCTTTGGCCTGGCGCTGATCCGTCGGCATCTGCGACAGCGTCAGCGCGATGGTCTTCGGCTCGCCGCCGCGGACGATGTCGAGCTTAATCGAACTATCCGGCGCCATCATGCCGATGGTGCGGGCGAGATCGCGGGCGTCCTTGACCGGCGCGCCGTTGACCGCGGTGATGACGTCGCCGGATACGATGCCGGCCTTGGCCGCCGGGCTGTCTTTCTGCGGCTCGTCGACCATGGCGCCTTGGGCGTTTTTCAGGCCGAGGCTGTCGGCGATGCCCGCCGTCACCGGCTGGATCTGCACGCCGAGCCAGCCACGGGTGACGTGGCCGTCCTTCTGCAACTGCGCCACGACCATTTTCGCGGTATCGGCCGGAATGTCGAAGCCGATGCCGACCGAGCCGCCGGACGGCGAGTAGATCGCGGTATTGACGCCGATCACATTGCCGTCGACGTCGAAGGCCGGTCCGCCCGAATTGCCCTTGTTGATGGGCGCATCGATCTGGACATAGTCGTCATAGGGTCCGGCGCCGATATCGCGGCCGCGCGCCGAGACGATGCCCGCAGTGACCGTGCCGCCGAAGCCGAACGGATTGCCGACCGCGACCACCCAGTCGCCGACTTTCGGCGGCGTCGAGGCGAAGTTCACGTAGGGCAGGTTCGTCTTGCCGTCGACCTTGATCAGCGCGAGGTCGGTCTTCGGATCGGTGCCGATCACCTTCGCGGTATAGATCGTGCCGTCGTCGGTCGTGACCTGCACCGACTTGGCGTGATCGACGACGTGATTGTTGGTCACCGCATAGCCGTCGGCCGAGATGAAGAAGCCGGAACCTTCGCCGGTAATGGTCTCGTGACGCTGCGGCATGCCGCGGCCGGATTGCTGGCCGCCACGCTGGCCGAACTGGTCGCCGAATTGCTGGAAGAACTTGTCGAACGGCGAGCCCGGCTGCGCCGGAACTTGCTGCTGGTTGTCGTCGCCGTCATCACTATTCTCCTGCATCATTGCCGGAGCGGCCGACGCCTCAATTTTCACGCGCACCGAAATCACCGCGGGTTTCACCTTGGCAACCAGGTCGGCGAAGCCGGCCGGGTGCTGCGTCATCGAATCGGCAGCGCTCGCGGTCGACGTATTGAAAGCCTGCGACCAATTGGTATTCGGTCCGGCAAGCAGCAAGGCCGCGCCGACGCCGGCTACGGAGGCCAACAGCGTGATGCGGCGGGCGGACAGCGCGCGCCCTTTTTTAGGCGAATTGCCTTCTGACATTTCCAACTCCTCGATCAATGGGTCCCAATGGGCGTTAAGGGATGGGCGTTAAGGGCCGGCAAGCACCGGCCGTTGCGGCACACATGTGGGCAAAGCGTCTTACGATGACCTGGAGAGGGCATTAATTCTCGGACATAAACGCCGCCTCAACATTAATTTCCCGAAAGAAAAAGCTTGCACTATTATCGGAAACGACAAGCGCAAGCGCCGGGCGAAAGACGCGGCGGCGAAATCGAGGGAGGAGTTTTTCAGGTGGCAGACGCAAATACAGCATCGGGATTTTCACGCCGCAATTTCATTGCAAGTCTCGCCGCGGCGCCAGCGCTCGGCGCAACAGCCGCGCCTGCACTCGCGCAGACGGCGGCGGCAAATCCCGCCGCGCAGGCGCAGGCCGCGTTGAAAGACGCCAAAGGAACCAAACTCGTTCTGCTCGGCACCGGCGCCGGCCCGGTGCCGGGGCGGACGCGGCGGATGACCTCGCACGCGATGGTGAGCAACGGCGCGGTCTATGTGCTCGATTGCGGGCTCGGCCTCACCGACAGGTTTGCCGAAGCCGGCCTGTCGTTCAATGCGGTGCGCGCCGTCTACATCACCCATCACCACTTCGATCACAATGTCGAATATGGCCCGTTCCTCGCCATCGGCTGGGTGCAAGGCATGCCGCTTTCGGTGCGCGCTTATGGCCCGCCGCCGCTCAAGCAGATGACGGCGGATTACATCCGCTCGATGCAGACGACGATCGGCTTCTGGTCCGAAGACTTGAAGATGAAGCCGTTGGAGACGATCGACGTCACCGAGATCCCGCAAGCCGGGCCGGTGATGCAGGACGACAATGTAAAGGTCTCGGCGACGGTGGTTGCGCATCCGCCGGTAAAACCCGCGCTCGGCTACCGGTTCGACTTTCACGACCGTTCGATCGCCTTTTCCGGCGACACGACGCCGATCGAGGCGGTCGCGCAAATGGCGAAAGGCGCCGACGTCCTGGTTCACGAAGCCATGTATCTGCCGGCGCTGGTCGATTATCTGCATGCGCAGATCGCCAAGGGCCGGCCGGTCAAATTCGACGACTACATGGCGCATATGAATGCCGACCACTCGCCTGTCGAAGAGGTCGGCCGCATCGCGCAGGAGGCCGGCGTCAAGACGCTCGTCCTGTCACATCTGACGCCCGCCATCGACAGCATCAGCGACGACACCTGGCGCGCCGCCGCGGCGGCGAAATTCAAGGGCGAGATCGTGGTCGGGCACGACTTCACCGTGGTGTGACGGCTCCGGCACGGTGCTAAGTGAAATCCTCACTTGCCGCTCACTTGCCGCTCACTTGCCGCCGCGTTTCACCCGGCGCACCAGATAGTCGAAATTGACCACGAACTGCTCGGGCCGGCTGATGTCGTGCTTGAGCTGCTCGATGTCCTCGCGCGGGAATTCCGGCGCGGGATCGCCCGCCGCTTCGGCGAGCAATTGCACCATGGCGCCGTTCTCCAGCATGATGGTGCCGATGACAGCCTCCTCAATCGTCGCGCCGGTGACGACGACGCCGTGGTTCTTCAACAGCACGCCCCTGCCCTGCCCCAGCGCGCGGGCGACGCCCGCCCCCATGGCGTGGCTGCGAATGAGATTGATGGTGTCGCTGTAGGAGCCGAGCGCCTCGTAGAACAGCGCGCCGGGCTGCGAATAGGTCTTCAGCCCACGGGTCGTCGCCGATAGTGCGGTCGCATAGGTCGGATGGGTATGAATGACGCAATTGACGTCGGGGCGAACCTTAAAGATCTCGGAATGGATATAGACCTCGCTGTGCCGGCGCGCCGTGCCGGCAACGACATTGCCCTCGAGATCGATGGTGAGGATGTTTTGCATCGTGATCTCGTCGAGCCCGAGGCTGTGCGCCTTCATGAAGAACAGGCCCGGATCGTCGGGCAGGCGGAACGAGATATGGCCGCGGGTGAAGTCGTCCTGGCCCTCGCTCACCAGCACCTTGCCGGCGAGGATCAACTTTTCCTTGATTTTATTATGCGACGTCTTTGAAGAGACCTTGGACGAGGCGACCTTGGATGACGCCTTGCCGGCCTTCTTGCGCTTCACTTTCGCCATTTCCCTCACCTGTTCGGCTTACTGCGATTACGAAAATTCCGCGCGCAACAAAACAGGGAATTGCCGGCGGCTCAAGGGGCAATTGCAATAAAGCGGCATTCTAAGCCGCCGATTTGGCGTCGGGAGCTTTCGCGGCGATGGGCGCGCTTTCGGGAAGCTTGTTGCCGTGAATGAGATCGTGGATGGCGCTCAGTTTCTCGACCACCGGCGGCGACAGAATGAACGGATAGATATCCGGCAGGCCCATGGTGCGGTTGAGGCTGTTGAGCGCGTTGCTCAACGGCACCCAGGTGTCGATCAAAGCCGCGGCTCGCGCACCAGATACGGATCGAAATCGACCTGCGCGTCGTGTTCGCCGGACCGCGCCAGGCGCGGATGCACATACATGCCGAAGGCGCGCGCCATTTCCAGCGTGTCGACGATGTGCAGATAATGCGCCCAGGTCTCGGCGAAATCCTCCCACGGATGCGAGGTCGCGTAGGCGCTGATGAAATTGTCCTGCCAGTTCGGCGGCGCGCCATTGGCGTAATAGGTCTTCAGCGCCTCGCCGTAATCCACGGTCTCGTCGCCGAAGATAGCGCGGCACGCCTCGACGAGGCCGCCGTCGCGCACCAGCACGTCCCAGATAATAATGCCCGACCTCATGGCGGAAGTGGCCGACCAGCGTGCGATAGGGCTCGTGCATGGTGGTGCGCCGCTTCTCGCGCTCGGCGTCGTCGGCCTCCTCCAGCGCCAGCGTGATCAGGCCGTTGTCGTGGCCGGTCATGACGCGCGGCCCGCCGAGATGCTCCGGGCTCGCCAAAAAATCGAACTGCAGGCGCAAATTACCGTTCTCATCCTTCTCGTCGAGCGGCAAGTGAAGCTTCATCAGCGTGTAGAACAGCATATGCTTGGCGAGCTCGATCTTGCGCCAGGCGGCGACATTCTCCGCGATACTGGTGTCGGGAACGGTCCGGTTATGCCGGCAGGCGGCACAATAGGTGTCCGGCGAATCCGCCTCCACCATCCAATTGCAGACGCCGAACACGGCATTGGCGCAGAAGCGATAGAGCTTCTTGTCCACCGCGAGCGCCCGCCACATGCCCTGCTGCGCGTCGCCCTTGCGGCTCCAGCGCCGACAGATTCGCGATTTCGGGAATGAAGCCGAGCCGATGCGAGCACTTCACGCACTGATCGTTTTCGAAATAGAGCAGTTGGCCGCAGTGCTGGCATTTAAAGAGCTTCATCGTGGTTTCCCGTGGCCTTTCGTCACCGCAGCGCGGCAACGATTATTCGCGACTTAGGATCACTGATATATGGGAACCGCAATAGATGGCGTCACCGTAAACGAATCGTTCCGCGTCGGGAGCGAAGTTTATCAGATCAGCGGCCGCATCGGCACTTCCTCGTCGAAATGCTGGGCGATGCGTTCGAGCACGCGCGGATTGATCAGCGTCATCGTGCCATTGTGCTGCTTGAACATGCCCATGCGCTTGAGCTTCGCCAATGTCTTGTTGGTGTGGACAAGCGACAGGCCGAGCGCGTCGGCGATATGCTGCTGCGTCAGCGGAAAGGCGAAAGTGTCGTCCTCCACCATCGCCAGAACCTTGGCCCGCTTGTAGAGCGTGACGATCAGTGCCGCGACGCGCTCCGCGGCGGTGCGGCGGCCGACGCTGGTGAGATTTTCGTCGACAAAGCTCTCCGAGCGCGAGCCGAGCCAAGCGACGTCGAAGGCGAGGCCCGGCATTTGGCCGAACAGCGCCCACACTCTTTTCCGCGGCAGCACGCAAAGCTGCACATCGGTCAGCGCCTCGATGCCATAGAGCGCGGCATCGAACATCGCCGCTTGCAGGCCAAGCAGATCGCCCGGCAAGAGAAAATTCAGAATTTGCCGACGACCGTCGGGCAGCGTCTTGTAGCGAAATGCCCAGCCCGAATAGAGCGTGTAAAGCTCAGGCGATTCGTCGCCGATGCGGATGATCTCGCTGCCGGCCGGTAACGCCAGATGCTCGCGCTTGATCGTCGTCGATCGAGCTGAGTTCTTCATTCGTCACGGATTGGAATAATCCGCACGCGCGCAATGCACATTCATAGCAGGGCACCTGCATGGCGAAATGCCTTCAAAACGTCAGGTGATGAAGTTAGGTCGTAGGAGCCAAAACTCTTCAACAAGGCAATCCAATCCTCAACACAGTGAATCCATATCGTCGCTACGGATAGGAAACTCGGAGCGCCGTCCAAAAGTTCCGTCTTTGGAATGTGCGAAGGCGAGCATGCAGCCGGCGCGCTGACCGCGTAGCCGAGAGACAGCTGCTGTTGACCGGCGCGGCGGCGCTGGATTTCGACCAACCGGCGGCCAATGCGCGCGCGGTACTCCAGCAAGGAGGCGGGCGACGTTCCGTCAATTCACGGCGACGGCCCGATCCTGGCCTTGCATAAAGATCTTCTGCAGCGATTCCCGCTCGATCGGTTTTTGCAGCACGGGAATGCCGTCGAAGCGGGAATCGACGCTGTCGGCGTCATAGCCGGTGACGAAGACGAACGGCACGCCGCGCTTGGCCAATATCTCGGCGACCGTATAGACGAGCCCGTCGCCCAGATTGATGTCGAGCACCGCGGCGTCGATATGGCGTTCGTGCGCGGCCGCCAAGGCCTCGGATGCCGTGCTGATGGGGCCGAGCACCTGGAAACCGAATTCGGTGAGCGTTTCCGCGATCATCATAGCGACCAGCGCCTCGTCCTCGACCAGAAGCACGCGCGGCCGATCCTGATTTCCCAATCCAATGGTAGCGCCGTTTGCCTTGGCGCCGTTGATCTCGGCGCCGTTGCACGCCGGACTGAATGCACGGGATTTCGTCAGCTCGCTGCGCGGTATCGAGACCACGCAGCGCAAGCCTTTCGGATTCCATTCGAAAGCCGTCTTGCCGCTGAGCTGTTGCTCGATACTTGCGACAATCACTTTCAAGCCGAAATTCCGTGTGGACGGCGCTCCGATGACTGGACCTCCGTTCTCCACCCAATGCAAGGTGAGCGCATCGGGCTTGAGATCCCAATCGAGCTTGACCTTGCCGGCCGGCGACGACAGCGCGCCGTGCTTGGCCGCATTGGTGGCGAGTTCGTGCAGCGCCAGCGCCAGGCCCTTGCGCGGTTGCCGGCTGCAGCGAAATGTCGGGGCCCTTGCATTGAATTTTGTCGCCGGCCCGGTAGGGCGCCAATTCGTCGGCGACCAGGGTCGCCAGATCCGCGCCGTTCCAGCGCGAATCGGACAACAAAGTGTGAGCGCGCGCCAGCGCCTTGATGCGGCCCTCGATGGCCTGGACATATTCGTCGACCGAGGTAGCGCGCGTGAGCCTGATGATGGATTGAATCACGGCAAGCGCATTGCGGGCGCGATGATCGACCTCCCGGGCCAAGAGGACCTGGCGCTCCTCGGCCTCCTTGCGGTCGGTGACGTCGATGGTAGCGCCGGAGATGCGCACTATATTGCCTGTTGCATCGACGCTCGCCGCCGCGGTGCCGATGCACCAGCGAATGTCGCCGTTTCGGCGCACGACGCGAAACTCGCTCTGCTGCGTGCGGGCGCCGGCCGCCATGCCCTGACCGGCCTCTTGCAGCGGCTGCCAATCGTCGGGATGAATGAGTGCGCGAATAGCTGTCGGCGCTGATCTTGAAGCTTTGCGGATCGACGCCGAAGATTCTGTAGGTGCCCTCGTCCCATGTCCACTCGTCGGTCACGAGGTCCCAATCCCAGGAGCCCATCTGGCCGGCGGCGAGCGCGAGGCTCCTGCCCTGTTCGGCCTGCATGAGGCGCGCATTCGACGCTTCGAGCTCGGCGGTGCGTTCCGCGACGCGCCGCTCGAGCTGCGAATTCAGCCTTTCGAGCTCCCGCGTCTTGCGGAATAGCTCGGCAAAGACCCTGACCTTCGCCCGCAGCACCTCGGGAACCACCGGCACCGGAACGTAATCGACGGCGCCCATTTCATAGCCGCGCAGCCGGTCCATTTCGGTGAGATGGATCGCCGAGATGAAGATGATCGCGGTCTTGGAAAAGCGCGGATGGTCGCGGATCATCGCGGCCAGCTGGAAGCCGTCGAGATCGGGCATGCAGACGTCGATGAGGACGACGGCGACGTCGTTCTTGAGCAGGAATTGCAAGGCCTCGCGCGCCGACGAGGTCTTGATCAGGTTTTCGCCAAGCTGGCCGAGGATCACCTCATAGGACAAAAGCTTGTCCGGCTGGTCGTCGACCAGAAGGACGTTGACTTTCTCGCTCGCGCCGCTGCCGATTTTGTCGTTCATGATCGCAGCCTCAACGATGCAGCCACATCCGCAGCGCGGACAGCAGCTGTTCGGTATTGACGGGTTTGGCGAGATAATCCGAGGCGCCGGCTTGCAGGCATTTCTCGCGGTCGCCTTTCATCGCCTTGGCGGTCAAAGCGACGATCGGCAGGCGGCGATACGCCTTGTCCTGGCGGATCTTCTCGATGGTCTGATAGCCGTCCATTTCCGGCATCATGATGTCCATCAAGACGATCGCCAGCGCCGGCGTCTCCTCGATCAGCGCGATGGCTTCGGCGCCCGTCGTCGCCGTGAGCACGTTCATGCCGCGGCGCTCGAGCGCGCTCGACAGCGCAAAGATATTGCGCGGATCGTCGTCGACCAAGAGCACGGTGCGGCCGACCAGATCCTCGTCCGACGAATTGAGCCGCTGCAGCATATTCTGCTTTTCGGCCGGCAGATCGGTGATGACGCGGTGCAGGAACAACGCGGTCTCGTTGAGCAGCCGCTCCGGCGATTCCACGCCCTTGACCACGATGCTGCGCGCCATGGCGTGGAGCTGGGCGTCTTCCTCGGCCGACAATTCCCGTCCGGTGAAGACCACGACCGGAATGTCGGCAAGCGCCGCATCGGCGCGCATGCGCTCCAGCACTTCGAAGCCGGACATGTCCGGCAGTCGCAAGTCCAGCACCACGCAATCGCACGGCTCGTTTTGCAGCGTGTTCAGCGCGTCGCTGCCGGTCTCGGCATTGACGATTTCGATATCGTCATGGCCGAGCAATTCGCGGATGCTCATCTGCTCGGCGCGATTGTCCTCGACGATCAGGAGCCGCTTGCGCCGCGGTTCGGCGAATTCCTTGATCCGCGACAAGGCTTCGTCGATGCCCTCGCGCGTCGTCGGCTTGTTGACGAAAGCGAAGGCGCCGCGGGCAAGACCGTGCTGGCGGTCCTCGTCGAGCGAGACGATCTGCACCGGGATGTGCCGGGTCAGCGGATTTTGCTTGAGCTGGCTCAGCACGTTCCAGCCCAGCATGTCGGGCAGGAAGACGTCGAGCGACACTGCGGTGGGCTGATATTGTTTGGCGAGATTGAGCGCGTCGTCGCCGCGCATCGCGAGCAGCGCCTTGAAACCCTTGTCGCGGGCGAGATCGACCAGAATGCGGGCGTAATGCGGATCGTCCTCGACGATGAGCAGGATGGCGTCGCCGGCCTGGATGTCCATCCGGTCGTCGGGGATCGGCTCGATCGTGCGCTCGGGCGCGATGTGCAGCCCGGCCAATTGCGTCGCCCCCGGCGCCGCTGCCGCGGCAGCCGTATTGGCATGTGCCGAAGCGGTCGGGCCGACATATTTGATCGGCAGATAAAGCGTGAAGGTCGAGCCGGAGCCCGGCACGCTGCGCAGATGGATTTCGCCGCCGAGCAGGCTCGCCAATTCGCGGCTGATGGCAAGCCCCAGGCCGGTACCGCCGTATTTGCGGCTGGTCGAGGCGTCGGCCTGCTGGAACGCTTCGAAGATGAGCTTCTGTTTCTCCTGCGGGATGCCGATGCCGGTATCGGTGACTTCGAACGAGACGACGGCCGCCGCCTGGCCGAGCACCGGATGGTCGGCGCTCCAGCCGCCGGAGGCCTGCGACACGGTGAGGCGGACGCCGCCCTGCGCGGTGAACTTGAACGCGTTCGACAGCAGGTTCTTGAGCACCTGCTGCAAGCGCTTGGTGTCCGTCGTGATGGTGCGGCCGAGAGTGGGATCGGTATGCACCTCGAAGGACAATTGCCGCGTCTCCGCCTCGTGGCGGAACGGCCGCGCCACCATGTCGAGCAGATTGGTGAAGAACACGTCCTCGGCATCCACCGTGACGGTGCCGGATTCGATCTTGGACAGATCCAGGATATCGCTGATGAGGTTGAGAAGGTCGGTGCCGGCGCCGTGGATGGTGCGGGCGAATTCGACCTGCTTGCCGGTCAGATTGCCTTCCGGGTTGTCGGTGAGCTGCTGGCCGAGAATGAGGATCGAATTGAGCGGCGTACGCAGCTCGTGCGACATGTTGGCGAGGAATTCCGACTTGTACTTGGATGTGAGCGCAAGCTCCGTCGCCTTTTCCTCGACCGCGCGGCGCGCCTGCTCGATTTCCTGGTTCTTGCGTTCCACTTCGACGTTGCGTTCGGCGAGCTGCTGCGCCTTTTGCTCGAGCTGCTCGTTGGTCTGCTGCAATTCGCGCTGCTGCGCCTGCAATTCGCCGGCGAGCTGCTGCGATTGTTTCAGCAGGCCCTCGGTCTGCATCGTCGCTTCGATCGAATTGAGCACGATGCCGATCGAGGTCGTGAGCTGTTCGAGGAACATCGTCTGCAGCGCGGTGAATTCGTGGATCGAGGCGAGCTCGATCACCGCTTTCACCTGACTCTCGAACAGCACCGGCAGCACGATATTGTTGCGCGGCGGCACCTTGAACAGCGCCGAGGAGATCGGCGTCGTGCTGTCCGGCATTTCGGTGATCAGCATGCGCCGCTTGTCGATCGCGCATTGGCCGATCAGGCCCTCGCCGACGCGAAGCTTCTGCGGATGGCCGTTGGCGCCGTCGTCGGCATAGGCCGACAGCAGATTGAGCGCCGGCTTCTCCTCACCATCCACCTGGTAGATCACGCCCTGATGCGCATTGACGAGCGGCGTCAGCTCGGACAGCAGCAAGCGGCCGACGGTGGTCAGGTCGCGCTGGCCTTGCAGCATGTTGGTGAATTTGGCGAGGTTGGTCTTCAGCCAATCCTGCTCGGTATTGCGGTCGGTGGTGAGCCGCAAATTGTCGATCATGGTATTGATGTTGTCTTTGAGCTCGGCGACTTCGCCGCGCGCATCCACCTGAATCGACCGCGTCAAGTCGCCTTTGGTCACCGCCGTCGCCACTTCGGCGATGGCGCGCACTTGCGTCGTCAGATTGGCGGCGAGCAGGTTGACGTTGCCGGTGAGATCCTTCCAGGTGCCGGCGGCGCCGGGCACGTTGGCCTGACCGCCGAGACGGCCTTCGACGCCGACTTCGCGTGCCACGGTGGTCACCTGGTCGGCGAAGGTCGCAAGCGTATCCGTCATATTGTTGATGGTCTCGGCGAGCGCCGCCACCTCGCCCTTCGATTTCACGGTGAGGTTCTGCTTGAGATCGCCATTGGCGACCGCGGTCACCACTTTCACGATGCCGCGCACCTGTTCGGTCAAGTTGGCGGCCATGACGTTGACGGTATCGGTCAAGTCCTTCCAGGTGCCGGCGACGCCGGGCACTTGCGCCTGACCGCCGAGGAGACCTTCGGTGCCGACTTCGCGCGCCACGCGCGTGACTTCCGAGGCGAAGCCGTTGAGCTGGTCCACCATCGTATTGATGGTGTTCTTCAGTTCGAGAATTTCACCCTTCACGTCGACCGTGATCTTGCGCGACAGGTCGCCGCGCGCCACGGCGGTGGTCACTTCGGCGATGTTGCGGACTTGCGTGGTGAGGTTCGCGGCCAGCAGGTTGACGTTGTCGGTCAGGTCCTTCCAGGTGCCGGCGACGCCGGGCACCACGGCCTGGCCGCCGAGCCGCCCGTCGGCGCCGACTTCGCGCGCGACGCGCGTCACTTCGGCGGCGAACGAGCGTAACTGCTCGACCATAGTGTTGAGCGTGTCTTTGAGCAGCAGCATTTCGCCGCGCACGTCGACGGTGATCTTCTTCGACAGGTCGCCGCCGGCGATGGCGGTCGCCACTTCAGCGATGTTGCGGACCTGTGCTGTTAGATTTGACGCCATGAAGTTGACGTTGTCGGTCAAGTCCTTCCAGGTGCCGGCGACGCCCGGCACCTGCGCCTGGCCGCCGAGCTTGCCTTCGGTACCGACTTCGCGCGCCACGCGCGTCACCTCGGAAGCGAAGGCGTTGAGCTGGTCGGCCATCGTATTGATGGTGTTTTTCAGTTCGAGAATTTCGCCTTTCACGTCGACGGTGATCTTGCGCGACAAGTCGCCGCGCGCGACGGCCGTGGTCACTTCGGCGATGTTGCGGACCTGCGCCGTGAGGTTGCCGGCCATCGAGTTGACCGAGTCGGTCAAGTCTTTCCAAGTGCCGGCGACGCCCGGCACGTTGGCCTGGCCGCCGAGCCGGCCTTCGGTGCCGACCTCGCGCGCCACGCGGGTCACCTCGCCGGCGAAGCGGTTGAGCTGATCGACCATCGTGTTCAGCGTTTCCTTCAACTGAAGGATCTCGCCGCGCACGTCGACGGTGATCTTGCGCGACAAGTCGCCGCCGGCGATGGCGGTCGCCACTTCGGCGATGTTGCGGACCTGGCCGGTCAGATTGCCCGCCATCGAATTCACGCTGTCGGTCAAGTCTTTCCAGGTGCCGGCGACGCCCGGCACCGTGGCCTGGCCGCCGAGCTTGCCTTCGGTGCCGACCTCGCGCGCGACGCGCGTCACCTCGGCGGCGAACGCGTTGAGCTGATCGACCATGGTGTTGAGCGTGTCTTTCAGCTCGAGAATTTCGCCGCGCACGTCGACCGTGATCTTGCGCGACAAGTCGCCGCGCGCCACGGCGGTGGCGACTTCGGCGATGTTGCGCACCTGGCCGGTGAGGTTCGACGCCATCGAATTGACCGAGTCGGTCAAATCCTTCCAGGTGCCGGCGACGCCGCGCACCATGGCCTGACCGCCGAGCTTGCCCTCGGTGCCGACCTCGCGCGCCACGCGCGTCACTTCGCCGGCAAAGGCGTTGAGCTGGTCGACCATCGTATTGATGGTGTCTTTGAGCTCGAGAATTTCGCCGCGCACGTCCACCGTGATCTTGCGCGACAGGTCGCCGCCGGCGATGGCGGTGGCGACTTCGGCGATGTTGCGCACCTGCCCGGTCAGGTTCGACGCCATCGAGTTGACCGAGTCGGTCAAGTCCTTCCAGGTGCCGGCGACGCCGAGCACATTGGCCTGACCGCCGAGGCGGCCGTCGGTGCCGACTTCGCGCGCGACGCGCGTCACTTCGCCGGCGAAGGCGTTGAGCTGATCGACCATGGTATTGATGGTTTCTTTCAGCTGCAGAATTTCGCCGGAGACGTTGACCGTGATCTTCTTCGACAGGTCGCCGCCGGCAATGGCGGTGGCGACGTCTGCGATGTTGCGGACCTGGGCGGTCAGATTGCCGGCCATGAAATTGACGCTGTCGGTCAGGTCCTTCCAGGTGCCGGCGACGCCGGGCACGGTGGCCTGGCCGCCGAGCTTGCCTTCGGTCCCGACTTCGCGGGCGACGCGGGTGACTTCGGAGGCGAACGAATTGAGCTGGTCCACCATCGTATTGATGGTGTCTTTGAGCTCGAGAATTTCGCCGCGCACGTCGACCGTGATCTTGCGCGACAGGTCGCCGCGCGCCACGGCGGTGGTCACATGCGCGATGTTGCGGACCTGGTCGGTCAGGTTGCCGCACATAGCGTTGACCGAGTCGGTCAAATCCTTCCAGGTGCCGGCGACGCCCGGCACGATGGCCTGGCCGCCGAGCTTGCCGTCGGTGCCGACCTCGCGCGCCACGCGGGTGACTTCCGAGGCGAAGGAGCGCAGCTGATCGACCATCGTATTGATGGCCTCCTTGAGCTGCAAAATCTCGCCGCGCACGTCGACCGTGATCTTCTTCGACAAGTCGCCGTTGGCGACGGCAATGGTGACCTCGGCGATGTTGCGCACCTGCGCGGTCAGGTTCGACGCCATGGAGTTGACGCTCTCGGTCAAATCCTTCCACACGCCGGTCACGCCGCCGACTTGCGCCTGGCCGCCGAGCTTGCCCTCGGTGCCGACCTCGCGCGCGACGCGCGTCACTTCGGACGTGAACACGTTGAGCTGCTTGATCATCGTGTTGACGATCTCGGCGGAGTGCAGGAATTCGCCCTTCAGCGGCCGGCCGTCGACGTCGAGCTGCACGGTCTGCAGCAGATCGCCTTGCGCCACCGCGGCGATGGCGCGGGTCACTTCCGTGGTCGGCCAGAGCAGATCGTCGATCAGCGAATTGACGCTCGATTCCATTTCGCCCCAGGCGCCGTCGTCGAGGCCGAACCGCACACGCTGCTTGGTGCGGCCGTCGCGGCCGACCACCTGCCCGACCCGCTCGAGCTGCCGCGCCATGCGCTGGTTGGCGGCGACGATTTCATTGAACGTATCGGCGATCTTGCCGCTGATGCCGATGCGATCGCCGGCCATGCGCACCGAGAAATCGCCGACCCGCATCGCCTGCATGGCGTGGAGCAATTCCGCCAAGCCGTGAGCGTCGGAGTCACCGTTGAGATGTTGTGGTATCTTGTCGCCGGGTCGGTCGCTTTCTCGGGAGACGGGAGGCGGTGGGGGCAAAGTGGTCGTACCGTTGGCGCCTGCCGCGCCAGCAGGGTCTTTAGTGGTCCGCATAGATCTCTCCGAAGACGAGCCGCACGCTGTCGAGCGTGCGGTAGTCGAGCACATGGCGGTCAGGCAAAGGATGATCGGTATTGGAGAACGTTTCGTCAGGCCGCCCCGGCCGCGACTGCGTCCAACGCCGGCGTTTGGCTCCGCCACGGCCAAACACGCCGTGCGGAAGTATATCCCGCAGCGAGAAATTCCCAAACCGACGAGGAATCCCCCTCACGATCGGGCCTCGATCCATTGTGCCTCGACCTCGAACGCGGTCGATTGGGGAAGGTTCCAGCGAAAAATCGCTCAGGCGGGAGATTTTTCGCACCCGCCCCCTTCAAGACGAACCAAACCTGGCCGTTTCGGGAACGAAAGGCCTTTCTGTTACTTATGATGATGTCAAATGACATGTCGGGGGATGTGTTGAGTAGAGAAGACGCGGCCTGCTACCGGCTCTACGCGGCAAACTGCCTTGAATTGGCCGGGCACAGCGGCAACGCCGACCGCAAGCTCTTCCTTCTGAGAATAGCCCAAGGCTGGGTCAATCTTGCCGATCAGATCGAGAGGCAAGAAGCCGCACAAGCCGCTGCCCGAGACGCTGCCCTCAAGCCGCCTTCCGGGCGTGAGCAGGACCGGGCCTAGCGGTTTCGCCTCCTCGATATACTGCCATTTCAGCACGTAAATGCTTTCGGGCCGGCACGGCTGCGGCTATTTTCAGCCATGCCTATACGAGGCCCAGCTGAACCAAACCATGGCTGACCAATCCAGCGAGCCCGCACCGGCCGGCAGCCAAGACGCCGTCTTCAAGCTGCTGTCGAGCGCCGAGATCCACGGTCTCGACGAGGATGGCACCGACGCCGTCCGGCGCATCGATACCCATTCTGCCGTCGTCTTTCTTGCCGGCGATCTCGTCTTCAAGGTCAAGCGCGCGGTGAAATATCCGTTTCTCGACTATTCGACCTTGGACAAGCGCCAGGCCGCCTGCTCCGCCGAACTCGAAGTCAACCGCGCCTTCGCGCCGCAGCTCTATCGCCGCATCGTGCCCATCACGCGCGAGGCTTGCGGCGCGCTCAGCTTGGACGGCACCGGAGAGCCCGTCGAATGGGCAGTCGAGATGACGCGTTTCGACGAGAACAAGACGCTCGATCGTCTCGCCGAACGGGGCCGGCTCTCCGACACGCTGACGCGAAAGCTCGCCGCCATGGTCGCCGCGATACACGAGCGCGCCAAGCCGGTCGAGCCCAGCTCATGGATTGCCGCCGTCGCTGGATTTGTCACCGAGAATTCGGCGGCGTTTCGCGAGCATGGCGATTTGTTTGAAAGCCATTTGATTGCGGCGCTCGAGCAAAAATCGCTCGCGGCCTTTACCCGGCTGCACCCTCTCCTTACCGCGCGCGGCGCGCAAGACCTGATCCGCCGCGGCCACGGCGACCTGCATCTCGGCAATGTCGCCATCCTCGACGGCGAGCCGATCGCTTTCGACGCGCTTGAATTCGATCCCATCTTCGCCGCGGGCGACGTGCTCTACGATCTCGCTTTCCTGTTGATGGATCTGGTCGAACGCGGCTTACCGCGCGCGGCGAACGACGTCTTGAACGGCTACTTCGGGGCGGCGCGGCGGATCGAGGATTGCGACGGCGTCGCAGCCTTGCCGTTTTTCATGTCGCTGCGCGCGGCGATCCGGGCCAAGGTCACCGCGGCGCGGCTTGCACTCGGCAAAGCGGAAGACAAAGACAAGACCGCACGCGCGGCGAAAGCCTATTTCAGGCTCGCGCTCGATTTGCTGACGCCGGTCAACCCGCTCATCGTCTGCACCGGCGGTCTATCGGGCACCGGAAAGTCGGTGCTGGCCCGGGCGCTCGCGCCATCTTTGCCGCCGCTGCCGGGCGCGCTGGTGTTCCGGTCCGACGCCGAGCGCAAGGCGCTCCATGGTATGGCCGAAAACGACCGGCTTCCGCCGGAGGCCTATCGGCCCGAGGTGACGGAGAAAATCTATCGGATCCTCACCGACAAGGCGGCGCGCGTCGCCCGCGCCGGGCATTCGGCGATCGCCGATGCGGTTTTTGCCAGGCCGCAAGAACGTTCCGCCATCGAAGCGGCGGCGGCCGCGGCCGGCGCCGGCTTTCACGGCTTGTTCCTGGTCGCCGACTTGCCGACGCGGCTGAGCCGCGTCGGCGCGCGCGGGCCCGATGCGTCCGATGCCGACGCGGCCGTGGCGCAGAGCCAGGAGGACTTCGCCACCGGCGACGTTACCTGGGAGATCATCGATGCCTCGGGCTCGCCGGACGAGACGCTGGATCAGGCCCGGATGGAGATCGAACGGCGGCTGTAACGCAGGGAATCAATGTGCGACGCGCCATTCGGCGCGAAGCCTATTAAGCGGGACTGGGCAGATTTGTGTGGGCAATTTTGCCTGCAAACGGCTGAAGAATCAGTCAGGAGTTGTATGTTTCGGGGTTAGTATGTTTTCACTGTTAGATTGAACAATCGTGCTGGTTTCGGCCATCGCGCGCATCGTTTAGATCGACACAGGATCGAGCGCAGCCATGAAGCTTTCGACCCGAATGGCGTTGGCGATGATGGTGCTCGTCGTATTGACCGCGCTTGCCGTCGGACTGCTGACCTATCGCAATATCAGAGCCATCGCTTTGCCGCGCGCCGCCGAACGCGTCGAGGTCCATGTCCGCGTGCTGGCCGCGACGCTTGAGGCCGCGGTGCGCGGCGCGCGCGAGGATATTACCGGATTCCAAAAAGCCGCCGCCATTGCCGGGATCATGCGGTCAAGCTTGGCGGGAGGCGTCGATCCGCAGGACGGCGCGACCGAAGCGGTGTGGCGGCAGCGCATCGCCAATCGCTTTGCCGCGGAGCTTGCGGCAAAGACCAACTACGATCACTTCCGCATCATCGCCGCCGACGGCCGGGAGATCGTCCGCGTCGACCGTTCCGGACCGAATGGAACGATTCGCATCGTCCCCGACGAAGGGCTTCGGCAAAGATCCAACCGGCCCTATTTCCGGGCGGCGCTCGCGGCGCCGGCGGACCAAGTCTCCGTCTCACCGGTTGAACTCAATCAAGAGCATGGCGCTGTCCACCCCCCCTATCTGCCGATATTTCGGGTCGCCATGCGGCTCGACGGGCCGGATCAAAAGCCCTTCGGCATCGTCATTATCAATCTCGACATGCGGCCGATCTTGCGTGAACTTGCGGCAAGTCCGCAGCCCGGCAGCACGATCTATGTCGTCGACGACCGCGGCAATTATCTTGTTCACCCCGATCCCAGCCGGGAATTCGCCGCCGATCTCGGCAAGCCACAGCGTTGGCAGGATGACTTTCCCGGGCTTGCTGCAAGTTTCGACACCGGCGAGGCGAAGACGAACCGCATCACCGACAGCCGGGGCCAGCCGATCCTTGCGGCGTTGCAATCCGTCGTCTTGGCGGGTGGGCCGCGCGTCGCCGTGCTGGAAAGCACGCCGGAAGCCGTCGTCATGGCGCCTGTCGCGGCCGTGGCAAAGTCGACGCTCCTCGTCGGCCTCGTCTCGGTGTTATGCGCCGGCGTGCTTGCCTTTCTGCTTGCCCGTTCGCTGACACGACCGCTGGTGCAAATGACGCAGGCGGTCGAAGCCTTCCCGCAAAACTCCGCCGCGATGCCCGGCACGACCGGGGAGATCGGCGTGCTGGCGCGCGCCTTCACGCGCATGATGGCCGAGGTCAAAGACAAGACGGCCTCGCTGGAGAAGGAAATCGCCGAGCATCGCCGCACCGAAGCCGAACTCGAACGGCACGCCGATCGCGAGCGGCTGTTCAGCGCCGCGGTACAGTCCTCGAACGACGCCATCACGACCCTAACGCTGGACAATATCGTTACCGGCTGGAATCCTGCCGCGGTCCGGCTGTTCGGCTGGAGCAGCACCGAGGTGTTCGGCCGCAGCATCGACCTGATCGTACCCAAGGATCGGCGCGGCGAAGTGCGCGGCATTTTCGAAAAAATCCGCCGCGGCGAATCCGTCATCAATTACGAGACGGTCAGATTGAACAAGGACGGCCACGGCATCAGCGTTTCGCTCACCGTTTCGCCGATCAAGCTCGCGTCCGGCAGCGTCATCGGCGCCTGCACGATCGTCCGCGACATCACCGAGAGCATCAAGGCCAAGGAACTGATCGAGCAGGAGATCGCCGAGCGGCAACGCATCGCCGAGATCCTCGACAACACCATCAACAGCATGGCGGACTCCGTGCTGGTCGGCGATCGGGACGGCAATATCGTGATTTGCAATCCTGCGGCGCAGCGCCTGATGAATATCGCCGCCGGCATGAATCCCGCGCAATGGACCTACGCCCAGGAAATCTTCATGGAGGACGGCGTGACGCCGATGCCCTTGGAGCAACGGCCGCTGATGCGGGCCGTTCGCGGCGAGGCGTTCGAGAATTACGGGCTCGTCGTGCGCTACCCGCACGCCCGCAAGCCGATCACCTTCGTCGCGACCGGCGGGCCCATTCGCGGCGGCGCGCGAAATGCTGCGGGCGGCGTCGTGGTCTATCGCGATGTCACCGAAGCGCGAGAGATCGAGCGCCAGTTGCGCCAATCGCAGAAGATGGAAGCCGTCGGCCAGCTCACCGGGGGCATCGCCCACGATTTCAACAACATTCTGACGGTGATCACCGGAACCATCGAAATCCTCGAAGACGGCGTCGCCGACCGGCCCGATCTCGCGCCGATCGCAAAGATGATCGACGAAGCGGCCGAACGCGGCGCGGAACTGACGCGGAACCTGCTCGCGTTCTCGCGCCGGCAGCCGCTGCAGCCGCGCAAGACCAACGTCAACGAGCTGGTGGTGGAGACGGCACGGCTGCTGCGCCCGACGCTCGGCGGCAATATCGAGATCGAATCGATGCTCGATGACGATGCCTCGCCGGCGCTGATCGACCCGAGTCAGCTCACGACGGCGCTGCTCAATCTCGCGCTCAATGCCCGCGACGCCATGCCCAATGGCGGCAAGCTCACTTTCGAGACCGCCGACGTCGTGCTCGACGAAAATTATTCCGCCATGAACGCCGAGGTGCGCCCCGGTCCTTACGTCATGATCGCGGTCAGCGACAACGGCTTGGGCATATCCGCCGCCATCGCCGACAAGGTCTTCGAGCCGTTCTTCACCACCAAGACGATGGGCAAGGGAACCGGGCTCGGTCTCAGCATGGTCTATGGCTTCGTCAAGCAGTCCGAAGGCCACGTCAAGATTTACAGCGAAGAGGGTCAAGGCACCACGATCAAGATGTATTTGCCGCGCGCCACCGCGCAGGCGGAACAAGCCGCCGACACGGCGCCGGCCGAGTCCGTGCGTGGCGGTCACGAAACCGTGCTGATCGTCGAAGACGATGCGCTGGTGCGCGGCTACGTGATGGCTCAGATCAAATCGCTCGGCTACCGGACGCTGTCGGCGACCAACGCCGCCGAGGCGCTGGTGCTGATCGACGGCGATAGCCCGATCGATCTGTTGTTCACCGACATCGTCATGCCGGGCGGCATGAATGGACGGCAGCTGGCCGACGAGGCGTGCCGACGCCGGCCCGGGCTCACAGTGCTGTTCACCTCGGGCTATACTGAAAACGCCATCGTGCATCACGGCCGGCTCGATCCCGGCGTTCTGTTATTGGCAAAACCTTATCGCAAACAGCAACTGGCCCAGATGATCCGCGCGGCGCTGAACGCCGGCGCCAGTATCGCTGCAAACAGCGATAGCGGCGGCGATGCGCACGTTGACGCAGCCACTAAGCAAGAAACCGTATAAGTGCTTTCCCCGACTGCTCCTCGGATCAAGCCGGGCGGCAGCCCGTCTCCGGATCAGGCTTGAGGACTTCGGTTCTCGCTGAGCACGATCCGAATTAAGTCGGTCGCGCTCCTGGCGCCGAGCTTTTCCATGATCCGGGCGCGGTGGATTTCAATGGTGCGATAACTGATGCCGAGTTGCTGGCCGGCTTCCTTGTTGGTGGCGCCCTCGACGAGCTGCCCCAGGACGTCCTGCTCGCGTGCCGTCAGCGGCTCGCGGCCGGGAAAATAGAATTGCGTCCTCTCGTTGATGCGGCCGTCGGCTTTGCGCCGGAGATCGGCGGTGATGGCGTCCTTCACCCGCGCGACAACGTCCGAACCGCTGAACGGCTTCTCGATGAAATCGAGCGCGCCGCTCTTGATGGCGTCCACCGCCATCGCAATGTCGCCCTTGCCGGAAATGATGATGACCGGCGCCGGATGGTTGCGCGCGCTCAGGTCTTTGAGAATATCGAGGCCGGATTTGCCCGGAATGTGCACATCGAGAAGAATGCAGGCCGGGCATTGCGTTCGTATCGCCGCCATCAGGCTGTCGCCGTCGGCAAAGCCCACCACCTTGTAGCCTTGCCCGGACAGCAGCAATGCGAGGAGGTCACGGATCGCGGCGTCGTCGTCGACGACGAAAATCTCACCTGGGAACGTGTTCTCGGAAGATGCGGTTTCGCCAGCCATTGTCACCGGTTTCCATCGTCCTCAGCGATCTTACCCGGACTTATCTTCAATATCCGTATTAGCCCTGACCTTTTTCGTTAGCGGCTGGGTTAGGGCCTAAGTTCCTTCCAAAGAGGACTATGAGCCATGCGCTTATAGCAGAGATTAACGCAAAGGTTGCAGGAATTAGAACCTAGAGGTCCAGCAGATGCCTCAGCGTGCGTCCTAAAAGCGCAAAAGCTCCGCGACGTTACGGTCCTCGACCGCCTTCAGGCGCCCCAGCAATTCGGCCGGGCGGCCGCTGGGGAGGCCGCTTGTCAGATTGAAAAACTTCTTCTCGACCAGCGGCTCGACCGCAGCGGAACTGTCGCGCTCGTCCCCGTCGGTCTTGTCGATCGACAATGTCCGGCCGTCCTTGAGCGTCACGTCGAGCCGGCACGCGGCGTTGTGGCCGGCGCGGATCGATGAACCAATAGACGAGCCAATAGACGAGGCATGGGGCCGCAGTTCGATGGCGCGACAAACCTCCAGGATTTTCGGATTTTGCCTAGGCCCGTCGAGAAAGGCCTGCGGATCGGCGGGGTCGCGAAACAAAGCCAGCGCCACGCTGAACGGCACGCTGTATTGCGCGGTGCCGACATCGGTCGGCGCCCGATCGGCGTGATGCGACAGCACCTTGTCGGACACCGCAAGCACGATCCGTGCGACGTCGTTGACGCCGAATTTATGCTCGCGCTGCAGCTGCTGGATGGCGCGCACCGGCGCCTGCGCGGTGACATGACAGGGAAACATCTTGAACCAGATGTTCAAACTGTCCCACCGTGTGCCGAGCCCCTCGACCAGAAGCGCCGGATCGCCGCCTTCGGCGTAAACGTCGAGATAACCGAATTTGCCTTCGAGGACGACATCGGGTCCCTCGAAGCCGCGCGCGGCGAGATACGCCGCGGTGACGCCGCCTTCGGCGGCGCGGCCCATATGCAGACGTTTCACCATGCCGCCATTGCCGGCTTTGGCGAAGGCGAGCAGACCCGAGCCGAACGAGCCGCCGATGCCGATCGCCATCGTGGTCTTGTGCGCGTCATTGCCCATGATCCGGCTCGCCGCGATCGCCGAGCCGAACACGCCGGTCAGTCCGGGCGCGTGAAAGCCGAAAAGCTCGCTGGTGTGCTTGGCGGCAAGACCGGTGCGCAGCATGCACTCGTTGCCGGCGACCAAAGCCGTGATCAGGTCGCGTCCGGAGACGGCAAACTCTTCGGCGACGGCGAGCGCGGCAAGCGCTGCCGTCGAGCCCGGATGCACGCCGACGCTCGGCTGCCGCAAATTGTCGAATTCGAAGGAATGCGCGAATGTGCCATTGGCCAAAACGGCGGCCGGCGCGCTGACGCGGCGTAGCGCCGGACTCAAAATCGTGCTGGCGGCATTTTCGCCTTGGCCGCCGACGTGCCGGGAAAAATCCTCGACGCTCTTGCCCCAGGGCAGGCTGGAGCCGAACAGCGCCACCGCGACGGCATCGATGAGGCACGCCTTGGTGATGGCGATGACGGGGGCGGGAATGTCTTCGTAGCGCAGCGCGGTCGCGAATTCCGCGAGCTTCTTTGTTTCACCGGCCATTTTCGTTGTTTCACCAGCCATCGCTTTATTGCGTCAGCGTCTTCGATCGGTTCTCTAGAGCATGATCCGAAAAAGTGGAAACCGGTTTCCCGCCTTCGCGAAGCCCGCTACGGCGGGCGAAGGAAGGTCCGAAAAAATCATGCTCCAACGAAAAAGCTAGACCATGATCCGAGTAAACTTTATCGGATCATGGTCTAGCCCGCTTTTGCCCGCTTGTCAGTCGTCTTGTTGCCCGCCTTCGCGCGCCTTGCCGCCATTGGCGCGGCTCTCACGCAACTGCGCCCGCAGGATTTCCTTGCGCAGCTCGAGAGTCTTGCGCCGGTGCAGGCGCGCGAGCTTTTCGGCGCGGTCGGCATCGCGCGCCTCGATGGCCAGCAAGAGGTCGCGATGTTCCTTGAGCGCCTCGGCCGGCCTGCCCTCGACATAGAGGGTCGAGGTCTGCATTTGCCGGACATGTTCGAGCAGGCTTTTCAGCGACTGCAGCAGGCGGTCGTTATGCGCGGCGCGGCAAATCGACTGATGAAACTCGCCGGTCAGGGGCCGCAATGCGGCGACGTCGCCGCGCTGCCCGACGGCATCCATGTCGTCGAGCAATTCGCGGATTTCGCCGATATCGGACGGCGTCGCGTTTTCCGCCGCCAAGCGCGCCGCCATGCCCTCGAGCGCCTCGCGCACATAAAACAGCTCGGTGAGATCTTTTTCGCTGAACTCGCGCACGATGAGGCCGGAGCCCGACCGCGCCACAAGTCCTTCGGCTTCGAGCTTGCGTAAAGCTTCCCGCACCGGGGTGCGGCTGACGTGAAGCTCGCTGGCCAGCGCGTCGCTGCGCAGCCGCTCGCCCGCCGCGAGGTCGCCGCGCAGGATGCCCTGCCGCAAAGCCTGATAGGCAGCATCTGCGGTGGTCGCCGCACTGGAAATCTTGCAAAAGCGCGCGCAATGGCATTATCGACCCTTTACTTCCCTAGTCCCGACCGCGCTTTGCCGACCATTGCGCATTGTCAACGTAGTACCTGTCCAAGTCCGCGACGCGCGGACCCGGTTCTTGCTTCTAGACCCTGATCCAATTCAATTGAATCGAATCTGGGTCTAGATTTTACATTTGAGCATGATCTTTTCCGAAAACCGGTCTCCACTTTTCGGGATCATGCTCTAAACGTAGCCCAGCCAGCGCCAATACGTTGCCGCAAACACGAGCAGCATTCCGTAGGCGATGACGGTGAGGACGAGGCCGACCCGGATGAAGTCGCGCGCCTCGAAGGTGCCGGTACCGTAAGCCAGCATGTTTTGCGGGCCGTTGATCGGCAGAATCCATCCGACGCTGGTCACGAAGGTGAGCAGCATGGTGATGCCGGCGATTTTCTGCACCGGCAGCTGCGCCTGTTGCAGCATGCTGATCATCACCGGAATCATGGTGGTGGCCATCGCTGCGCCGGAGGCAAAGCCCAGATGGATCACGATCAGAAAGAGCCACAGCACGGCAAGGATCGCGAACACCGACAAATGCGCGACGTCGAAGACCGTGACGACATAGGACGCAAGCCAGGCCGCCGCGCCGGTTTTCAGGAGCGCGGTGCCGAGCCCGACGCCGACGCCGAGCTGGATGAGAATTCCCCATGGCACGCGCGCCTGCACCTGCGGCCATTTCAAGACGCCGATCCACGGCACGAACATCAGCGCCACCGCCGCGACCGCAACCGACGATGAATCGAAGGTATGCAGCTTGTTTTCCGTCGCCCAAAATCCGAGAAGCACAACGGCAAAGACCAAAAGCTTGATCTCGTCTACCGTCATCGGCCCAAGCTTTTCGAGAGCAGACGGATTATTGTCGTTGCCGGCGGCAATCTCGCCGGCGTCGGGCGCCATCATTTTCATCAGCAAGAAATATAGCGCAACGCTGAGCGCCGCCGAGAACGGCAGGCCGACGATCAGCCAATCGATCCATGAAATTCGAACGTGAATGGTCCGCTCCATCAGCGCGTTGACATAGACGTTCTGCGCCGCCCCGGTCGCAAGCCCCATCGCCCAGATCAGCGACAGATAGACGATCGCCATCATCAGCATGCCGGCGAAACGGCTTTTCTTGTCGATGCCGAGCGCCGAAATCATTCCCAATATGATCGGCACCAGACAGGCGACGCGCGCCGATGCCGTCGGAATGAAGAAGGCCAGCACGGCCATGACGACGATGGTGCCGATGAGAAGGCGGCCGCGGCTTAAGCCGAGCAGGGAAATGACTTTGAAGGCGACGCGCTTGTCGAGCCCGGTAATCGCCATCGCCGCGGCGATGACCAAGGATGCGGCGATCAGCGCCACGGCCGGATTGGTAAAGCCGTCCAGCGCCGCGGAAAGACCGGCGCTGGTACCCAGCAGGCGCTCGGGATGCGCCGGATCGGGCGCGATACCGAGCAGGAAGCCGATCAAAGCCATCAGCATGATCGAACTCGCGGCGTAGTCCACGGCTTCCGTCATCCAGACGATGACGGCGAAGGCGAAAATGCCGAGCATGTGCTGACCGGCGACGGAAAGCCCTGTGGGTTGCGGCATCGTGACGATGGCCGCAAGCGCGGCGAGGCCGATCAACAGGCCCCAGAATTTTACCGATGACTTTCGCATCCCGGCCGGCGCGGCGGCAGGCGCAATGGCGGACACGACGGCGCGTTCGGGCGGCCCCCGATCGAACGCAGCGTATGTTGCGTATCCGACATCCACTCTCCCCCGTGCCGTGCCGTCCCGCCCCGCTTCGCTCCCGAAACGGCACGCAGTGTGGCGATATTTTGTCGCCCGCTTGATTGTCCAAAGCGTATCGTGATTAGCCGCTTGAGACCATGGCTTGTTGCATCCGCTTGCCGGAGCTGCCCGCCGTTGCGGCGTTTGGCTCAGCGCTTTTTCAGATCGCCATTCCGCCCTTGCGCGTGATGCGGCGTGTCACCGGGCGATAGCTGAACGCCGTCGGCACGAACAGCGAATGAATGCCGGCGCCGCCGGCAACGACGATATTGATGTCCTCCGGGCGGTCGGCGACGCCGATATGATCGCGCGTCGCCGACTTCGGCGAACCAGCGCGAGCGGCGATGCCGCAACCCTTCGACGCTGCGCTTGGCAAAGCGCGACAGCGGAATGCGGGCGCGCTCGAACACCGCGTTGCGGATCTCTGTCTTGCCGATGCCGTCGCGCGCCAAAGTGCCGGCATGTTCCGGGCTGACGACAAACAGCGGCCCGGTCGGGAAGATGATGTTGTTGTGGCCGAGCCCGGTCGTCGCGCCGATGAAGTGCTCGAGAATGTCCTGGCCGGTCTTGCAGCCATAGGTGAAGATATTGTGCGGCGCCGACGCGCCGATCACGGTGACGGTGTTGTCTTCGGCGGCGAAACCGGCATCGACATGAAGCGGCGCCCAGGGACTGTCGGCTTCGGCCTCGGCGATGCAGGAGGAGAACTTGCCGGCCTGGCCGTGCGTCGCCATGTCGGTCTCGCCGGCAATGTCGCCGCCGATATTGCGCAGCACGAGCTGCACCGCGCGGCCGATCGTGGCATTGGCGCGCACGCCCTGGCCGAACACGTTGCCGCGGCAATTGATGCCGAGCTCATCGACAATCGGGCCGTTGACGATGAGAAGCGGCGCGGTCGTGTTGGTCGCGGTCTGGATGCCGTAGAGCTGGCAGTCGTTGTCGAGCAGCGCGTCGATCGCTGCGAGCACGACCGGGAAATAGTCCGGCTTGCATCCGGCCATCACCGCATTGATCGCGATCTTTTCGATCGTGGCGTTGCGCCAGCACGGCGGGATGGGCCCGATCTGCTTCTTGGCGTCGCGGCCGCGACGCCTCGATCATGGCGGCGACTTTGTTGACGGTCGGAAACACGACCGGCAGGCCGTCGGTCCAGCCGCGGGCAAACAGCATTTCCTGGTCGTCATTGTCGTTGGCGCCGTCGAACCGGTCGGACGCCGGCTTCGGCACGGCGCTCTTGGCGTCGCTGGTGAGGCGTTCGACCAGCGCATCGACGGCGGCATCGGCGCGCTCGGTCACGGTGTGGTGCTGCGCCGTATGCATCGGATGCGGAACGTTCACCAGCGGCAGTTCGAGCATGCCGCGGCCCGGCCGCCTGCTTGCGCGCGGCTTCGGCAAAGGCGGTGCTGAACACGTTGACGGTCGGAATGCCGCGCCGTTCGATCTCGACGGCGTCCGCGACATTGATCGAGGTCGAGGTGCCGCAATCGCCGAAGCACAGCACCACCGCGTCGCATTGCGAAAGACGCGACAGGTCGGCGTCGCTCAGACGATCCTTCGGCGCAAGCTTGCGCACGATCGGACCGGGCACGACCGCAAAGCGGTCGCTGAACTGGCTGCACAGCCGCTTGATGAAGAGATCGGCATTGCACTTGCTGTTGTCGACGAAGCCGACGCGCTTGCCGCGCAGGTCCGCCAAGCGCCGGGCGCTGGCAATCGGCGGAGGACGATCCGTAACGGTGGGTTCCAACAGTTCCAGCGCCATCAAGCGATCTCCGTAGCGGCAATGGATATTATTGGATCCAATATAATCCAATTATCTACTCGCCGTCAAACGCGCTCATGGCCCTGGCACAAGCGGTCCACAGGACTTTTGCGCTTGCCGCACTAACCCGCACGGAATTTGGCCTTTTGGGCTCTCACCCAAGGCTGCTCACCCAAGCCCCCTCACCCAAGACCCGCGCCCTCGCGCCGCCACGGCGGCGGATCGAACATGTCGACCAGGAAGTCGACAAACACGCGCAGCCGCGGCGCAATGCGGCGGCGCTGCTGGAAAATGATCGAAATGTCGTGCGCGTAAGCGCCATAGCCGCGCATCACCTCGACCAAACGCCCCGCCTCGATCTCCGGCCGCGCGTAATATTCCGCGACTTGCACCAGGCCGAGACCGGAACTGGCGGCGGAAATCAACGCCTCGCCGCTGTTGCAGACGAGGTCGCTGCCGGGCGTGTGCGTTTCACTGCTCTTGCCGCGCATAAAACGCCACTGCCGGATTTGACCGTTGCGCGGCCGGCGATAACTTAGACAGACGTGATCCTTGAGATCGGACGGGTTTCCCGGCGTGCCGCGGTCGAGAAGATATTTCGGCGCGCGGCGACGACGTAATTCACCGCGGCCAGTTTGCGCACGATCATCCGCGACGACGGCAATTCACCGACCTGAATGGCGGCGTCGAGACCTTCGCGGCTTGGCGCGGTGAAGAAGTCGCCGATGACGATCTCGAGCGACACCGACGGATAGGCTCGCACGAAATCCGGCAGCCGCGGAACGACCCACATCCGCCCCAGCGCCGACGGCATGCCGATGCGCAACCGCCCGCTCGGCAAGCGCCCGGACCGGCCGACGCTCATCTCGGCCTGTTCGAGGTCGGCGATGATTTGTTTGCAGCGCTGATAGAATTCGAGCCCTTCCGGCGTCGGCAGGACCCGCCGTGTCGTCCGGTTCAACAAACGCACCGCGAGCTTCTGCTCGAGCCGCAATACGGCGGCGCTCACGGCCGAGGTGCTGACGCCGAGCGCGCGCGCGGTGGCGCTGAAATTGCGCGTCTCGACGACGTTGATGAAGACCAGGATGCCGTGCAGCCGGTCGATGGCGGCCTCCATTGTCAATGCTAGAGTTGAAACTCAATGAACCATCCGGCGGCGGGAAAATCCAGTAGTCTGCGGACCGCCCGCGCCCCTTGGGGGCACCGGCGCGACAAGACGCCGGGGAGACGCGGAGCCAACCGCGCGGCAAAAAACGGATAGGTGGGAGGAGAGAAAGAATGTCAGATCGCCAATCCTCTTTTCGGCAAAACAGCGCTGCGTGCGCTCGCAGCGATTGCGGCGTTGGCCATGTTGACCATGTCGACCATGTTGACCATGGGATCGGCGCAGCAGGCGCGGGCGCAGGGTTATCCGAACCGGCCGATCACGCTGATCGTGCCGGCGCCGGCCGGCGGCGGCACCGACACGCAGGCCCGCATTCTGGCGCCGAAACTGGGCGAGATTGCTGGGCCAGGCCGTCGTCGTCGAGAATCGCGGCGGCGCCAGCGGCAATATCGGCGCGCAAGCCGTCGCCAAGGCCGAGCCCGACGGCTACACGCTCTTGGCGATGATCTCCTCGCACGTGATGAATCCGTTCGTTCTCAAATCCGTGCCTTACGATATCGATCATGACTTCGCGATGATCTCGCGCACCGTCACGGCGCCCGAGGTTCTGGTCGGCAATCCGTCCTTGCCGGCGAAGGATCTCAAGGAGCTTCTCGCTTATATGAAGGCCAATCCCGGAAAGGTCGCGTTCGGCTCGGCCGGCGTCGGCAGCCTGTCGCATCTCATTGTCGAACTCTTCGAACAGGATGCCGGCGTCAAGCTTCTGCACGTGCCTTATCGCGGCACGCAGCCGGCGTTCAATGACGTGCTCGGCGGCCAGGTCGCGATCATGATGCCCGATCTGACGATCGCGCTAAGCAACATTCAATCCGGCAATGTCCGCGCCTATGGCGTCACCAGCGCCGCGCGCTCGCCGGCCGCGCCCGATCTGCCGACGGTCGCCGAAGCCGGCTTGCCGGGCTTCGAGGCGGTGCAATGGTTCGGCCTCGCCGCGCCCGCCGGCACGCCCAAGGACATCGTCGATCAAATTGCATGCCGCCGTCAGCAAAGCGCTCGCCGATCCCGAGGTGAAGAAGCGCTACGAGGAGCTCGCCATGACGCCGGCGCCGAGCGCGTCGCCGCAAGACTACGCCAAGTTCGTTCACGACGAAGGCGTGCGCTGGGGCAAAGTGGTCGAAGACGCTCACATCGTCGCGCAGTAACGGAACGAAGCCCGAAATATCATATGCAGGAGCAGCCATGACACTCGTCCTCAAGGGCGTAATGCAAAGCCCGGTGACGCCGCTCAAGGAGGATTTCAGCCCCGACTACGAGACCTTCGAGAAGCTCGTGGATTTTCACGTGCGCACCGGCGCGACGGCGATTTCGTGGCCGCACCACAAGGCCGAGTCGCACAATCTCACCATTGCCGAGCGCAAGGCGCTTGCCGAGGTGGCGATCAAGACGGTCGCGAAGCGCGTGCCGATTTCGATCCATGTCAGCGCGCTCGCGCTCGAAGACACCTACGACCTGGCGCGCCACGCGCAGAAAGTCGGCGCCGACGCCATCATCGCCATCACGCCCTATTTCTGGAAATATCCGCCGGAGGCGATCTACGATTATTTCGTCGATCTCGGCACGTCGATCGATCTGCCGCTGATCGCCTACAATTCGCCGAGCTATCTCGACGGCATCGAGTTCACCGGCGAATTGACGGCGCGGCTGATCCAGCGCCTGCCGAACCTCGTCGGCATGAAGGAAGCAAGCTTCAACAGCGAGAAGTTCTTCGAGATTCTGCGCGCGGCGCTGCCGCTGCGGCCGAACTTCGCGATGATCGCCGGCGTCGAATATCTGCTGCCGTCGGTGTCGCTCGGCGGCGCCGGCTCCTATTCGTCGGCCGGCGCCATCTGTCCCAATCTCTGCGTCGAACTTTATGAATGCTGCGCCAGCGGCAAATGGGCGCGCGCGCGCGAACTGCAATACAAGTTGTCGCAGCTCTGGCTGATATTCCGCGACCAGTATCCGTCCTCGCTCAAAGGCGGCTGCGTCATCATGGGCCGGCCGGTCGGGCCGACCTCGCCGCCGCTGCCGACAGCTTCGCCCGAGCGCATCAAATTCATCGAGCAACAGCTCGAAGCGCTCGGCATTCTGGATTCCGAACCGCACGGCTGGTAACAAGCGCGTGGCAACGAAAGGATAGATACGGTGAGTGATTTCAAGTTTGGCCTGGTGCATGCCCCGATCACGCCGTTCGTCGAACGGCCGCGTCGATTTCGCCGGCTACGGCAATGTGCTCGATTTTCACCTCGCCGGCGGCGCGCAGGGCCTGGCGCTGCCGATGCATGCGGGCGAATCGGTGAGCCTCACGGTTGCCGAACGCGAGGCGCTGCTCGCATTCGCGCGTCAAGCATGTCAAAGGCCGCGTCCCGGTGATCGCCAATGTCAGCGAGGCCGGCACCGCGATCGCAGCTGCGCTGGCGCGCCACGCCGCGAAGGCCGGCGCCGCCGCGGTGATCGCGACCGTGCCCTATTACTGGACGCCGCCGCAGCACATGCTGGTCGAACATTTCCTGGCGATCGGCGAAGCGGCACAAGCTGCCGCTCTTTGTCCTTAATTCGCCGGCCGAAATGAACGAGGTCGAGATCGCGAGCAAGTCGGTGGTCGACCTGCTCAAGCGCTTGCCCAACATGGCCGGCCTGATCGATCTGAGCCTCGATTGGCAATATATGATCGAGGTCATTACCGTGGCGCGTGCGGTGCGTCCCGACTTTCCAGCTCGTCTCCGGCACCGAATATATGATCTCGGCCGCTGCCGTCGGCGCGACGGGTCTGCTCTCGCCGCTCGCCGGAATCGCGCCGAAGCTGATCGGCAATCTCTACGCTTTGTGCATGGCCGAGAAATTCGCCGAGGCCCGGCCGGCGCAGGAACAGGCCGCGATCCTCTACCGCGCCTTGCGCGACACCGGCGTCGCCGGTTTCAAGACCAGCATGCGGGCGATGGGCCGCGATTGCGGCGCACCGCGCCCGCCGCTTGCGGCGCTCACTGAGGCTGATACGAAAGTTCTGCTCGCCGAATTGGCGGCGGCAGGAACGATGAATTCGGAACTGCGCGGCTGGGTATGATGGGCGAAAGACGCTTGGGCGAAGCCATGAAAGTTGCGCTGGTCACGGGCGCTTCTTATGGCGTGGGCGCGGCGACCGCGCTTGCGCTGGCGCGCGACGGCTTCGACGTCGTCGTGACCGCGACACGCGCGCGCAATCTCGATGCGACCTTGGCGGCCGTGCGCGCGGCCGGCCGGAAGGCGACCGGCGTCGAGCTCGATCTTCGCGCGCAATCGAGCATCGAGAAAGCGGCCGCCGCCACCGTCGAAGCCTTCGGCCGGATCGACGTGCTGGTAAACAATGCCAGCGTCAATCTGCGCAGCAAGGCGATCGAGACCGCGCGCGACGATTTCGAAGACGTGCTGCTGACCAATGTCACCGGCACTTTCTTCCTGACGCAGCAGATCGGCCGCTATCTGGTCGCGCGGCACGCGCCGGGGCGCATCATCACGATCGCGTCGGCGCATGCGCTGGTCGGCGCCGCCGAACGTTCGGCCTATGGCATCAGCAAGGCCGCGCTCCTGCAAATGACGCGCATGCTGGCGATCGAATGGGCCGACTACGGCATCACGGTGAACGCGGTCGCGCCCGGACGGCTCGACACCGCATCGCCGTCGCGCGCCGGAACCGGATCGAACAAGGATTACATGGAGGCGATGCTCAAGCGCATTCCGCTGCATCGCCTGGCGACGGCCGAGGAAGTCGCCGCGGCAGCGCGTCTTTCTCGCCGGACCGGGCGCGGCCTCCATGACCGGGCAGACCATCGTCATCGACGGCGGCCTGACGGCAGCCTAAGTCGTCTTCTCAAATACTGAGAAAGCTCTCGGCAACCTCGGGCATCTTGAACAGCACGTCCGGCTTGTCGTGGTAACGCACTCGCCCGGTCTGCAGCACATAGATGCGGTCGGTGATGTTGCCGGTCAGTGTCGCGTTCTGCTCGGCGAGCAGGATGGTCATGCCGGCCGCTTTGAGTTTTTTGAGGCGCTCGCCGATCTCGCCGATGACGATCGGCGCCAGCCCGAGCGACGGTTCGTCGAGAATGAGCAGCTGCGGCTCCGACATCAGCCCCATCGACACCGCGAGCATCTGCTGCTGACCGCCGGACAAGGTGCCGGCCAACTGATGGCGCCGCTCGCGCAGCACCGGAAACAGCTCGAAGCAGCGCTGCATATTGTCCGCCATGCGATGGCGCGTCGGCAGCGGGTAGCCGCCCATCATCAAATTCTCCTCGACCGACATGCGCGCGAACAGGCCGCGGCCTTCGGGCACGAGCGCAATGCCCATGCGATTGCGCTGATGCGGCGGCTCGCGCTCGAGCACGCTCCCCTTGAAGATCACGCGGCCCGATGCCGCCGGCACCAGGCCGGCGATGGCGCGCACCAGCGAACTCTTGCCCGCGCCATTGGCGCCGATGATGCCTACGATTTCGCCATCGCCGACCGTGATATCGACGCCGTCAAGCGCCAGGAACGGTCCGTAGGTGATGACGAGCGCTTCGGTCTCAAGCATGCGCTGTCCCCAGATATTGCTCGATCACGCGCTTGTCCTTGAGGATTTCGGCGGGCGGTCCGTCGGCGATTTTCTCACCGGTGATGAGAACGACGACGCGGTCGGCAAGCTCGCGGATCACCCGCATCGTGTGCTCGATGACGAAGATCGAGCAGCGCGACTTGAGCTCTTGCAGGATTTGCATCATAGCGCGGATTTCGCTGGGCGCGAGCCCGCCGACCGGCTCGTCGAGCATGATGAGCTGCGGCCGCATCACGAGCCGCATCGCAAGCTCGAGACGGCGCTGTTCGAACAATGTGAGACTGCCGGCTACGGCATCGAGCCGGTTGTCGAGCTTGAGCCATTGCAGAAGCTCGACCCGCTCGGCCGCTTCAAGCGTGTGTGCGGGATCCTCCAGAACCAGCATCGCGGTCTGCAGATTGTCGCGCACCGTGAGCTTGGCGAACAGCCGCACCGCCTGGAACGTCCGCGCCAGGCCGGCATCAGCGACCTTGTGCGGACGAACGCCGGTGATGTCGGCGCCGGCGAAATCGACCTTGCCGCTGTCGAGGGCGAGTTCCCCGGTCACGGCATTGACGAACGACGTCTTGCCGGAGCCGTTCGGCCCGATCATGCCGAGCGTCTCGCCCGAGCGCTGCGTCACGTCGACATTGCGCAGCGCGTGCACGCCGCCGAAGCGCTTGCAAAGATTATGCGCCGTGAACAGGTCGGTCATCGGGAACACTTTTGCGATAGCGTGTGAGCGGACGGCGCAAGAGAGGCAGCGAGCGGGCGGCGCTTTGCAGCGTGCCGGAAATGCCGCCGGGCAGCAGCACGATCACCGCGATGATCAGCGCGCCGTAGATCACGTCTTTGAGCGTGTCGTATTGCTGCAGCATGAACGGCACCGGCGCCAGGATGAGTGCACCGACGAGCGGTCCCATCAGCGTGCCGCGGCCGCCGAACGCGACCATGAGCCAGATGCTCAGACTCGACAAGAGATCGAAGCTGCGCGGCGAGGCGAAACCGACATAAGTGGCATAGAGCGAACCGCCGACGCCGGCGAACAGCGAGCCGACGAAGAACGCCAGCATCTTGTTGCGCACGACATCGATCCCGATGGCTTCGGCCAGCACCTCGTCCTCGCGGATCGCGATCAGGCGGCGGCCGAACGGCGAATCGACGATGACCCAGACGGCGACCAAACTGAACCAGGCGAGGGATGTGAGCAAAAGATCGAAGCTCATGCCGTGCAAGGATGCCCCGGTGAAGGGAATATCCGGTGGCGGAATCTGGCTGATCCCGGTATCGCCGTTGGTCAGATTGACGAAATAGACGAAGCCGAGGCTCAGTACCGTCTGGATGACGAGCGAGGACAGCGCGAAGTAAAAGCCCTTGAGCCGCAGCGACGGCAGACCGAGCAGCACGCCGACCACGGCGGCGCCGACGGCGGCCACCGGCATGGCGAGCCAGAACGACCAGCCGAACCGCATCACCAATCCGACCGTTGCATAGGCGCTGATGCCGGCAATGCCGGCGAAAGCGAGCGACACCAGACCGGCATAGCCGGTGAGCAGATTCATGCCGGCGGCCCACATGATGCTGATCATGGTGATGCCGGTGACAAAAGCGAAGAAGCGGTTTTCACGGAGCACGATCGTCAGCAACAGGCCGGCTGCGAGCAGCAGCAAAAGCTCAGGCTTGAATGCGGTGTCGAGAATTCGCCTCATCTGGCAAACAGCCCCGACGGTTTGATCAGAAGAATGACCAGCATGGCCGCGAGATAGGAAAACGTCGCGACCGTCGGATTGGCGAAGATGCTCACACCGGCCTGGGTGAAGCCAAACACCATGCCGACCACGACGGCGCCGAGCACCGAGCCCGGCCCGCCGACGATCATGATGGCGAAAGCCGTCACCGCCATGGTCCAGGCCACGGTCAAATCGAAGCTATAGGCCATGCCGTAGAGAATACCGCCGGCGAAGATCGACAGCATGCCGAGCACGAAGGACAGCCGATAGATCGCGCGCACATTGACGCCGCGCAGCGCCGCCGCCTCGCGATTCTGGAACACGGCGCGCAAGGCGCGGCCGTACGGATGAAACCGCAGCATGGCAAAGAGCACCGCCAGCAGCACGCTCGCGGCGCCAAGCACAAAGATGCGGTTATTGGTCATCGGGAACGGGCCGATGAAGGTGATGCCTGAAACGATCGGCGGCAGGTTGAACTGGTCGCTCCAGCGGCCGTAGGTCACGGAGAAGATTCCCGACAGGATTTGCGTGACGCCGAGTGTGACGACGAAATAAGCAATATTACGATCGGGCACGTCGTAGAAGCGGCGGATCAGCGTCGCCTCGAGCAGATAAGAGATCGGCAGACTGACGCATAAGGTCAGGAGCGCCGCGAGCCAGATCGGCATGGCGAGCCAGGTCGTAAAACTCCAGCAGATCAAAGCCGCCGTCAGGAAGAATTGGCCGTTCGAGGCATTCGGCAGCCAGATGCTGCCGTAGACTATAGTGACGCCGGCCGCGACCAGCGAGAAGATGACGCCGAGCACCAAACCCGTCGTGATCACCGAGATCGCGACCAGGAGCGTGGCGCTCGACATCATTGCGATCTCCGCTGCACGGCCGCCGCCGGATGCCGCTTACTTCACCAGGTCATAGACCGGCAGCGTTTCCGGCGCCCATTCGATGTAGAACAGCTTCTTTGCGGTATAGCTCTTCGCCGCGGCGCCGGTGAGCTGCATGTAATACATGTATTCCTTGCGCGCGCCGTTCTTGTCGAACGAGATCGGAACGCCCAAGGTCGGCTCGACCGTATTGAGCGCCGACATCGCGTCGCGGAATTTCTCGCGGTCGGCACTGCCGGCCTTCTCGATCGCGGTTTTGATGATGAACGGGGTATTGTAGCAGAAGTTCTCGATATAGGACGGGACGCGCCCGACCTCTTGCACGAACTCATCGACGAATTTGCGCCCCTCCGGCGTCACGTTGTCGAGATTGACGTCGAAAAACGAACCATAGATCGAACCCGCGCTGCGCGGGCCGTAAGCCGTGAGCGTGGTGGTGGTACCGACATTATGGATGATCTGCTCCGGCTTGATGCCGAGATCGAGCAATTGATTGGTGGCGGTGACGTCGAAGGCGCCGACGGTGGCGAGATAGACATAATCCGGCTTGGCGGCCACGACTTGCGCCGCCTGCACCGTGGCGTCGTTGCTGCCTTGCGGAAACAGAATATCGGAGACGATGCTGATATTCTCTTTCGGCGCCTGGTACTTGATGCCGGCAACGATGGCGCGGGCGAGCGCAATGTCGTTGTACATCAAGGCAAGCTTGGCGCCGGGCTTTTGCGCGGCGATGAATTTCGCCGCCGCATAGCCCCAGCCCACCGCGTCCGGCTCGACGCGGAACGTATAATGCGTTCCGGGCTTGGTGAGTTGCGCGAAGGCCGCGACCGGCACGACGAACGGCACTTTGTTCTGTTCGGCATAGCCATAGACCGCGAGCGCGATATCCGAGCTTGTCGGGCCGGTCAGCGCCAGCACATTGTCCTGTACGTCGAGGCTGCGCGCCGCCGCCACCGCTTGCGCCGGATTGGTCTGGTCGTCCATGACCTTGAAATTGAGCGGCCGGCCGAGCACGCCGCCTTCGGCCGCGATCTTCTTCTGCGCGAATTCGAGCCCTTGGCGGCAGGCGGTACCGAAAAACGAGTAGGACCCACTCAATTCGGTGATGACGCCGATGGTGATCGGCGCGCCCGATTGCGCCTGCGCCGACGCGGTCGAGAACGGCACGAGCGTCACGCCCGCCGCGGCGATTGCGCCGATGAGGCAGTTATTCCAAATGTCACGTGTCGTCGTGTCGTCGTGTCGCGTGTCGTTGCGCCCTTCTTCATAAGTTCCTCCCCTCGAATTTTTCATTTTTTCGTGCCGTTATTCGTTCATTGGTCAACAACATCGCCCGGACATGGCGATCACGAGCCGCTCGTCGTCGCTGAGCTGCCGATTATCTTGCGGCCGGCGGCGATTGAGATGAAGCGACCAGCCTTCGCCCGGCGCATCCGGGATCTCGGGATCGTTGACCGGCAAGCCTTGCGCACGCATCTCTTCGCGGCGCGCCTGGGTGCGGACGATATCGACGTCGAGCGTGCCGTCGCGAAACACGATGCCGTAAAGCTTCTCCGCCGCCGCCTTGGTGACGTAGCCCTGACGTACGTCGCGCTCGACTTTCTCGGGCTCGCGCTCGAGCGGCGAGCCATAACCGCCGCCGCCGCCGGAGCGGATGATGTAGGCGTCGCCGGGTTCGAGCACCTGGTCGAAGGCCTTGCCGTTCTGGAAACCTTGCTCGTCCTCGCCGAAGCGGTGGATCGCGACCGCATTGCCGAAACCGGCGAGACCGCCATAGAGGCCCCACGGCCGGCAGCGCACGCGATCCATCTGGGCGTTGAAGGAGATCTTGCCGCGCATCTGCACGATCTGCTCGGTGCCGAGCCCGCCGCGGAATTTTCCGGCGCCGCCGGAATCCGGGCGCAGCGCATAGCGTTCGACGAGCAGGGGAAACTTCGCCTCGACCTGCTCGCTCGGGCCGTTATGGGTGTCGCCGTCATTGATGGCGATCGTGGCATTGACGCCGTCGCTGTCGTGCTTGGCGCCCCAGCCGCCGCCGATCAGCCCGCCAAGATAGATGTAGAAGCTGTTGTCCGTCGGCCGCCGGCCGTTGACGCGGCCGACGCAGAGATCGGCGTGATGCCCGGCGATGACATGGTCGGGCATCGCCGGCGCCAGCGCCTTGAAGATCGTGTCGACGATGGTCATCGGAAACGTCATCCACATCCGCATCGCCGCCGGCTTCTGCGCGCTGACCACGCGGCCCGGCGGCAGCACGATGTCGAGCGCGCGGAATTGCCCGTCGTTGATCGGCAGATCGAGCGCCGAGGTGAGACACTTGAACGCCACCTGGCAGCACGAACGGCCTGCCGTCTCGCCGGAATTGTAGAAGCCGGCGACTTGCTTGCGAGACGTCGGTCAGATCGACCTTCATGCGATCGCCCGCGACCTCGACCTTGACGCGGATCGGAATGCGCTTGCCGAGCGCGACGCCGTCGTCGTCCATGTAGGATTCCGCCTCATAGACGCCGTCGGGAATCTGGCGCACGCGCTCGCGCGCCACCGCCTCGCTCTGATCCATGATGGCCGCGATCGAGCCGAGCACGGCCTCGATGCCGTATTTCTGGATCATTTCGAGAAAGCGCTTCTCGCCGGTCTTCACCGCCGCGATCTGGGCGCGCAGGTCGCCCATGGCGTGCTCCGGCACCCGCACATTCATGCGGATGATGTCCATGATCTCCTGGTTCGGCACGCCCTTGCGATAGGCCTTCACGATCGGCATCTGCAGGCCTTCGGAATAGATGTCCGTGGTCACGCCCGACGAGCGTGCCGCCGACATCCGGCCAATGCGCCATGCAGCTCGAAAAGGCGACGACTTTGCCGTCGTGGAAGATCGGCACCGAGAAGGTCATGTGGTTGAGATGGCTGCCGGTCGTATAGGCGTCGTTGGTGAGAAGAATGTCGCCCGGATCCATCTTGTCGAGGCCGTAATGCTTGATCTTGGCCTTGACCGTGTCGCTCATGCCGCGAATGAACATCGGCAGCCCGAGCCCGATCGACACCGTCTCGCCGCGCGCGTCGAACAGGCCGACGGTGAAGTCGAGCGCCTCGTAGATGATCATGTTGTAGGCGGTGCGCATGAGATTGGTCTTCATCTCCTCGGTCGCGGCGATGAGACCGTTGCGCACGACTTCGACGGTGACCGGGTCGATCCGTCCTTCGCTCTTGACGTCCGACTGTCTTGTCGAAAGCGACATTCATCGTCAGCTTCTCCCGGTCTCGATGATCAGGTTGCCGAGGCCGTCGACCTCCAGCGCATCGCCGGGATGAACGACGGTCGTCGAGGCATATTCCTCGACCAGCGCCGGCCCTTTGATCTTGTTGCGCGGCGACGAGATGCGCGCGATCGTAAGTCGGCGTCTCGACGAAGCCTGCATCGGCAAAATAGACCAGGCGGCTGCCGCGGAACGCTTTGGCCGACGGCTCGGCAGCGCCAGCCGGCATGGTTTGCTCGCGCGGCTTTTTCATGATGCCGACGACGGCGCAGCGCAGGCTGACGATCTCGGCCGCCTCGCCCGGCGACGCATAGCCGTAGCGCGTCTCGTGCACCGCATCCAAATGCCGCTTGATGCCGTCGCGATCGCCCGACGCGAACAGCTCGGTCGGCAGTTCGACGGTGACGGCGTGCTCCTGGCCGACATAGCGCATGTCGGCGCCGCGCGAGACGACGATCTCGGAAAGCTCGACATGAGCGTGGCTGATGCCGGCACGGCCGCGGCGCTCCATGTCCTGATACAATGTCTCCATGCCCGCGAACGAGGCCTTGGCGAGCGGCGTGAACCAGGTGTGGACGAAGTCGCGGCGCAGGTCGGCCATCAGCATGCCGTAGGCGGAGAAATGTCCCGGCGCGCGCGGGATGATGACTTTGGCGATGCGCAATTCGCGCGCCACCATGGCGGCATGGAGCGGTCCGGCGCCGCCATAGGCGACCAGCGCGAAATCCGCCGCATCGAGGCCGCGCTCGGTCGTCACCCAGCGCACCACATGCGACATTTTCGTCGTGGCGATGCGCAAGATGCCTTCGGCGGCTTCGGTCAGCGTCAGCCCGAGCGGCTTTGCGATCTTGTCGTTGAGCGCACGTTTCGCGCCTTCGACGTCGAGCTTCATCTCGCCGCCGAGAAAGCGGTCGGCGGCGAGCCGGCCGAGCACGAGATTGGCGTCGGTGATGGTCGGCTCCTCGCCGCCGAGCCCGTAGCACACCGGACCGGGCACCGCGCCGGCGCTTTCCGGCCCGACGCGCATCGCGCCGGCAAGCCCGGCGCGCGCGATGCTGCCGCCGCCGGTGCCGACCTCCTGGATGTCGATCATCGGCATTTGCACCGGCAGGCCCGTGGCATAGCCGCCGACCAGCGCGCCGCCGGTCATCAGCACATGGCCGTTGTGAATGACGCCCGCCTTCGCCGTCGTGCCGCCCATGTCGAAGGCGATGGCGTTGCCGAAGCCCATGCTGTCGCACAGAATCTTGGTGCCGATCACGCCCGCGGCGGGGCCGGATTCCAGCATGCGAATGCAGGAGTCGCGCGCTTCGTCGACGTCGAACAGCCCGCCGCTCGATTGCACGATGAGGAACGTGCCGTCGAAATTCGCCTCGCCGCAGATGCGTCGTTCATCACCGAGAGATAGTCGCGCACGCGCGGGCCGACATAGGCATTGGCGGCAACCGTCGAGGAACGCTCGAACTCGCGATATTCCTGCGACAATTCGTGCGAGGCGGACACGAACAATCCGGGGTGCATCTCCTGCACGATCTGCTTGACGCGCTGCTCATGCACCGGATTGCGGTAGGAGTGCAGGAACAGAATAGCGATGGCGTCGATGCCGGACCTGACCAGATCGCCGACGATGCGGCGGACTTGGTCTTCGTCGAGCTTCATCAGCACATTGCCCTGCGCGTCGATGCGTTCGCGGATTTCAAAGCGCAGCGCGCGCTCGATCAGCGGCTCGATGCTTCTGGAAGAATAGATTGTAGGATTCCGGCCGGTTGACGCGGCCGATCTCGTAGATGTCGCGAAAGCCCTGCGTGGTGAGCAGTGCGCATTTGGCGCCGGTGCGCTCGAGGATCGTGTTGATGGCGATCGTGGTGCCGTGCAGAAACAGCCGCGCTTCGGCGAATGTCGTGCCGGCCTTGGTGACGCCGGTTTGAATGCCGTCAACCAGCCGTGCCGGCGTCGTCAGCGTCTTGCCGAGGCTGAATTCGCCGGTTCTTTCGTTAAAGGCGGCAATGTCTGTGAACGTGCCCCCCACATCCGCCGACAGGCGGATTCGATCGGTCTGTGCGTCCAACCCTGCACCCCTCATCTTTGGCATCTCATCGAAAGCGGATTTCGACGGTGCGATTAAAGCCAGTTAAGCCCACTTTCACTTGCAGTCGCAAGCAATGCGTCATCCCCGAGCAATGTTCGTTACGGCGGTCTGCCCGGCTTTTCGGACAGGTATAGAGTCGAGCTGCAACTTGCCCTGGTAACAACGGCTTAGCCGATCCCTCCCATCTTATTTGTCTTCGTCGCCGTTCCCGTCCGATCCGCAGCGGCGCTCGATTTGCCCCGGCGCTTGCGCAAAACCGTCCGCGCCGCGGCGGCGACATGCTTGATGGCGGCGGCGCGCGCGGCGCGCGGATCATGGGCGAACAGAGCGCTCGCGAGCTTCTTCAATTCCATGAGGCTCGCATGCCAGCGCTTATCGTTCTCGCGTGACGTACTGCGCAACTGATTGATGCGGTTGCTGAGGTGATCGAGCAGATCGCGCACCACCGCATTTTTCGCGCCGAGACAAATCGCGTCATAGAAGCGCTTTTTGCCATCGAGGATTGTCTCGAAATTCTTCGAGCGATAGGCCTCCTCCAAGCGATCCAACGCGGCCTTGAGCTTTGCCACATCGAGCGCATTGGCAATCTCGGCGAATTGCGCGGCCACCAAGCCTTCGAGCGCGGCGCGGACCTGATAGATATTGGCGGCGTCTTCTTCGCTGATCTCGGCGACGATCAGGCCGCGCGGCACCGAAACGACAAGCTTCTCCGCTTGCAGCTCGCGCAACGCCTCGCGCAGCGAGGTGCGGCTGACGTTGAGCTCCTGGCACAAGTCCTTTTCGACAAGCCGGTCGCCGGGCTTGAGCTCGCCGGTCTCGATGGCCCGACGTAGCGTGGCGCTGATCTTCCGACGCAGCGGCGCCGCTTCCAGTTTCGAGCGGCGCCAACGCGACGCGGGCAACGTCATCGTTCATCTTAAGCTTCCTGCGCCCAATTGCTTCGCCATCCAGTCGGCCGACTGCGGCGATAGCTGTAGGGGCGATTGTGGGCGACGTGATTGCCGTCCTCGATGACCAGAAGCTCGACCGGGCCTTCGACTTCGCCGCGAGCCGCCGCGCGTCCTGGGGCGGGCACAGCCGGTCGAGGCCGCGCGGCGATGACGAAGATCGGGCATTCGATCTTTGCGCCGACGCCTTCGAGCGACAGGCCGAAGCGCTTTCTGGCGCGCTTCGGCTGTCGCTCTCGCTGTGGCTGCGCGCGACGATAGGCGGCGCGCGTCAGTTCCGGCAACTTGTCCCACAGCGCGCCCCAATTATAGGGACCGCAATTGGCGATCGCCGCCTTGATGCGTTTCTCGAACGCGGCCGAGCGCGGCGCGTAATAGCCGCCGAGGCTGATGCCCCAGATGCCGAGGCGCTTGATGTCGACATCCGGCCGCTTGGCTTCGAGCCAATCGATCACCGGGCCGACGACATTCTCGTAGTCCGGCCGGATCGCGAAATCGTATTCGGCCTCGCCCTGCCCCGGTCCATCGAAGGCGAGGATCGCCATGCCGCGATCGAGGAAAGTCTGCTGGAACGTGACCAGTTCTTCCTTGGTCGAATCGAAGCCCATGGTCATCAGCACGATCGGCGGCTTGTCGACATCGCGCGGCTTGCGCAGCACGCCGGCGAGATGCTTGCCCTCGTAGGGAATGAGCACGCGTTCGCCCGGCGGATCCATGAAGGGCAGCGCGTGCGTCAGGCACTCGACCGCCTTGCCGTGCGCCGTCTTGCATCTGCGCCATGTCCTGCACGAACAGATATTTGGCGAAGTGATAAGTGACCGAGGCGCGCAGCAAATGATCGCGCGCGCTGACAATGCTGCTGCATGCGCGAGCGCCGCGCGGCCGCGCGCCTCGTGCTGCGCGCGCGCGCCGACCAGGCGCTGCACCAATCGTCCCAGCTCGGAGAGTGATCCTGTCACATCCTTGAAGTCGCTGAAATCGACGCCGTTGACGGTGAAGCGCGGGCCCCAATGGGCGGCAGCATTGGCGATCCGAGTGTCCTTTATTTTTGCGTCAGCGTTCATTGACCCCTCGCACTCCCGCGCACTCACCCGGTGCAGTGTTAGCGCATTGTCGTACTGTATGACAATACGATTGACAGGCCAATTGCCGCTGACTTAATTGGCGCAAGGGCCGCTCCGCCAGATCCGATCTCTACAAATGACGCCGCTTGGGCTAATGGGCGGGCGACGCGGAAACGCCGAAGGCTGCGAAAGAAAATATGTCCAGCGAGTCATTGAGCGCGGAGGACGCCAAGTCCTTGGGCGAGCTGATCGGGCGCTCGGTTCCGCGTGTCGAAGACGCGCGCCTGTTGCGGGGCGAAGGGCGCTATATCGACGACATTATACTGCCCGACATGCTGCATGCGGTCTTTGCGCGGAGCCGCTCGGCGCATGCCCGGATCAAGAGCATCGATACGGGGCCGGCCAAGACCGTGCCGGGCGTCCACGCTGTCTTGTTATTTGCCGACCTGCGGCCGCTTCTGACCTGCGACCGGATTCCGCTCGCGCTCGCCGCGGCGGCGGTCAAGTTCGACGCCGAGCCCGTTTGTCTCGCCAGTGACGAGGTTTGTTATGTCGGCGAGCCGATCGCGCTTGTCGTCGCCGACAACCGCCGCATCGCGGAAGACGCGGCGGCGCTGATCGAAGTCGACTACGACGAATTGCCGGTCGTGACCGATCCGCGCGACGGCCTTGCCCCCGGCGCGCCGCGGGCGCGGCTCGATTGCCCCGACAATCTGACCGCCGAGCACGTTATCAATTACGGCGAAGTGGATCGGGCTTTCGCCACGGCGGCGCACCGGCTTTCCGAACGGTTTCGCATGCAGAAAGGCGGCGGCTTCTCGATCGAGCCGCGCGGCGTGATCGCGCGCTACGACGCCGGGGATGACTTGCTCACGGTTTGGGACGGCACGCAGACACCGCATCGCGCCAAGACCGTGATGGTGCAGACGCTGGGGCTTTTGGAACATCAGGTGCGCGTCGTCGCGCCCGATGTCGGCGGCGGCTTCGGCCCCAAGGCGGTGTTTCATCCGGAGGAGATCGCGATCCCGGCGGCCGCCCTGTTGTTGCGCCGGCCGATCAAATGGATCGAAGATCGACTCGAGAGCTTCACCGCCACCGTTCAAGAGCGGCGGCAGATCTGGGACATCGAAGTCGCATTCGATGCCGACGGCAGGCTCGGCGGCATCCGCGGCCGGCTCTATCACGACCACGGCGCCAATGCGCCCTATGGCGTCGCGTTGCCTTACAACGGCGTGACCAACCTGATCGGGCCCTATGTGCTGCCGGCGCTTCATCTGATGGTCTCGCTGTGCCTGACCAATATGGTGCCGGTCGCGCCGACGCGCGGCGCCGGCCGGCCGCAAGGCACCTTCGTGATGGAGCGCATGCTCGATCGCATCGCCAGGAGCTTCGAACCTCACGCGCGACGAAGTGCGGCGGCGCAATTTCATTCCGCCGGAGATGATGCCCTACGCCACGCCGGTCAAGCAGCGCGACGGCAGCGTCATGACCTATGACAGCGGCGATTATCCGCGAATGCCAGCGCCGCGCGCTGATGGCCGCCGAGTGGGACACGTTCCCGCAGCGCCGCGAAGCGGCGCGGCGCGAGGGCCGCCTCCTCGGCATCGGGCTTGCCAATTATGTCGAAGGCACCGGCCGCGGCCCGTTCGAAAGCACCGCCATCCGCATCGGGCCTTCCGGGCAGATCGTCGTCGCAACCGGCGCCACCGCGCAGGGCCAGGGCGCCAAGACCATGCTGGCGCAGCTTGCGGCAAGCGTATTCGGCGTGTCGGCGGACGTCATTCATGTCGTCGACGGCGACACCGCGGCGACGCCGTTCGGCCTCGGCGCTTTCGCGAGCCGCCAGGCGGTGACCGCGGGCAACGCCGCTTATCTCGCCGCGCTCAGCGTCGCCGAGAAGGCCAAGGCTGCCGCCTCGGCGATGCTCGAAGTCGCGCCGGAGGATCTTGAGCTGAAAGACGGCGAAGTGCGGGTCGCCGGCGTGCCGAAACTGAAAAAGCAGCCTCGCCGAGATCGCACGCGCGCTCGGCGGCCTGCCCGGCTTCGCGCTGCCCGGCAATATCAATCCCGGTCTTGCGGCGGCGGTCGACTATCAGCCGACGGGCATGACCTATACCAACGGCACCCACATCGCGGAAGCCGAGGTGAATCCGATTTCCGGCGCGGTCAAGATTCTCCGCTACATCGTGGTCCATGATTGCGGCCGCATGATCAATCCGATGATGGTCGAGGGCCAGGTGCGCGGCGGCGTGGTGCACGGCATCGGCGCCACCTTGTTCGAGCTGATGCGGTTCGACGAATCCGGCCAGCCGCTGACCGGAACGCTTGCCGATTATCTGCTGCCGACCGCCGACGTCGTGCCGCGCATCGATATCCATCACATGGAGTCGCCCTCGCCGCTCAACCCGCTCGGCGTCAAGGGCGCCGCCGAAAGCGGCACGATCGGCGCGCCAAGCGTGATCGTGTCGGCGATCGAGGACGCGCTTGCGCCCGCTCGATCTCCACATCTCCGAATTGCCGATCCTGCCGGCGCGGCTGCGCGCGTCATACGTTCAACGCAAAAATCTGCGGCGCAAAAATCCGGCAAGCCGGCATGAAACCCTCGGCCTTCACCTATCACGCGCCCAAGACTCTCGGCGAGGCGCTCGATCTCGTGGCGACGCTCGATAATGCGCGCGTGCTCGCCGGCGGCCAGTCGCTGATGCCGATGATGAATTACCGGGTGGTGCAGCCCGTACATCTGATCGACCTCGGCCGCATTGCGGAACTTGCTTTTGTGGACGACACACCGGACGGCCTGAAAGTCGGCGCCATGACGACGCAACGCGCCATCGAGCGCAGCGCGCTGGTGCGCCAACGATGCCCGTTGCTGGTCGATGCGCTCTACCATGTCGGCCATCAGCAGACGCGTAACCGCGGCACCATCGGCGGCAGCATCTGTCATCTCGATCCGTCGGCGGAACTGCCGGTGACCGCCTGCGCCTTGGATGCCGTGATGACCGTCGCAAGTAGGACCGGCCGGCGAAAAATTCCGTTCGCGGAATTTCCTGTGGGCTATCTCACGTCGAGCCTCGAACCGAACGAGATCCTGGTTCAGATCGATTTCGGGCCATGGCCGGAACGCACCGGATCGGCATTCGAGGAATATGCGGTGCGCCCCGCCGACTTCGCCATCGTTTCCGTCGCGGCGGTGATCGCGATGGACGGAAACAATGTCATTTTGAACGCGCGCATTGCGGCAGGCGGCATCGCCGCCGTTCCGATCCGTCTGACTTCCGTTGAAGCCATGCTCAAAGGCCGACGCGCCGACGCCGACCTGATCGGAAGCGCCGCCGCCGCGGCAGCCGCACTGCCGGCGGAAGGCGACGGCGCCAATCCCGGCGAATACCGTCAGGAGCTGGCCGGCCATCTGACGCAACGGGCGCTGACCAAGGCCATTGAGCGAGTGCGCGCATGAGTACGCACGAGATCACCGTTACCGTGAACGGCAAAGCGCACAGGCGAAGTGTGGATTCGCGCCTGCACCTCGCCGATTTCCTGCGTCAGGACCTTGGCCTCACCGGCACGCATATCGGCTGCGAGCACGGCGTCTGCGGCGCCTGCACGGTGCTGGTCGACGGCGCGACCGCACGGTCCTGCCTGATGCTGGCGGCGCAGGCCGATGGGCGCCGGATCGAGACGATTGAGAGCGTGGCGTCGCCGGACGGGACGCTGCATCCGATCCAAGCGGCTTTGTCGAAGCATCACGGGCTGCAGTGCGGCTATTGCACCCCGGGCGTCGTCATGACGCTGATCGAGCTGCAGCGCGAATGCGGCAGCGAACCCATCGCCGAGGAGGAAATCCGCCGGGCGCTCTCGGGCAATCTGTGCCGCTGCACCGGCTATCAGGGCATGGTTGACGCGGCGCTGGCGGTACTGCCGAAGGCGCGAACCAAAGCGTGATCACGCCCAGGGAGTCCCAAAAGCCTCTGCGGGCGCCTATATAATGGCAGCGGATTTGGTATCTTGTGACATCACAGCTTTGGACAGGTGACGCAATGGCAGCATCAACGGAACGCGCGGTTCTCGCAGGCGGCTGTTTTTGGGGCATGCAGGACTTGATCCGCCGCCAGCCCGGCGTGATCTCGACCCGCGTCGGCTATAGCGGCGGCGACGTGCCGAACGCGACGTATCGCAATCACGGCACGCATGCGGAAGCGATCGAGGTCATTTTCGATCCTACCAAGACCAGCTATCGGGCGATCCTGGAATTCTTCTTCCAGATCCACGACCCGACGACGCGCAACCGGCAAGGCAATGACATGGGGACGAGCTATCGTTCAGCGATCTTCTACGCCAGCCCCGAACAGAAGCGCGTTGCCGAAGACACGATCGCCGATGTCGAGGCCTCGAAGCTGTGGCCCGGCAAGGTCGTGACCGAAGTGGCGCCGGTCGGCCCGTTCTGGGAGGCCGAGCCCGAGCACCAGGATTACCTGGAGCGCTATCCCGCGGGCTACACCTGCCATTTCGTCCGGCCGGGTTGGAAGCTTCCGCACCGCAAGGAAATCGCCGCGGCCAAATAGGAAGCCGACGCCAGTGCAGGTCAGGCTTGCGGCTTCGATATGCCCGCCAGATGCCGCGCCCGCGCCTTCTTCTCCTCGATCTTCATGCCGCGCGCGATCTGGATGCGCTGCGCCTGCGGCGAGCCGGCGCCGTGCAGGCTTTCGGTCAGGTAGCCGACGGCATTGCGGCCGATCGTCATGTTCTCGATCAGGCGCAGGATGCGCATGCGGTCGATGACGTCGACGCCGTCGCGGCCTTGCAGGAATTTGCGGATCAGCGGGCCGATCTCGTTGTTCTGCAAATCCTTCTCCGACGGCATGGTGACGACGAGACCGCCGGCGATGTCCTGCGCCAGCCGCGCGATCTCGAAGGGAAAGCGCGTGACATTGTGCTTGGCGACGTTGGAGAGCATCTCGTCGTTGATATAGGCGCCGGACGCCACCGGCTTCGACTTGATGCGCCGCCGCCATGCAGCTTGAATAGATGGTCTCGTTGAGATGCGTCATCTCGACGAGCTTGTCCTTGATATGCGAGACGCCTTCGACGCCGTTGTGCTCGGCCGCCGACGCGGCGGCGCCGATCAGCACGTCGCCCAAGTCCGGTTTTGCAGACGTAGGACGAGCGGTGATAGGTGGTGAAGCGCTCGACCAGCGACGACGCATAGTCCCATTCGCCGTCCATGAAGACGTGCTCGTGCGGCACGAACACGTTTTCAAAGACGATCAGCGATTCCTGGCCGGCGAATTGCGCATTGCCGGCATCCATCGCGCCGCCGTCGATGATGCGGGTGTCGTTGGTCTGGCGGCCGACGATATAGGTCAGGCCCGGCGCATCGACGCGCACCGCGCCGACCACCGACCAGTCGCGGTCGGCCTCGGTCATGCGCATGGTCGGCATGAAGATCAGCCAATGCGAATTGACCGCGCCGGTCTGGTGCATCTTGGCGCCGGAGACGTAGATGCCTTTGTCGTCGCGCCGCGTCGACGTGCAGGAACAGGTCGGTGATCGCTTTGCTGATGCGGCGGCTTGGAGCGGTCGCCCTTCGGATCGGTCATGGCGCCGCCGATGACGACATTGGCGGCCTGCGCGCGCTTGAGGAAAGCGAGAAAGCGCCGGTGATAATCGGTGCCGTTCTTGGCGTCGATGTCGAAGGTCACCGAATGGCAGGTGCCGATGGCGTCGAGCCCGACGCAGCGCTGAAAGCAGGTGCCGGTGCGCCGGCCGAGTTCGCGCTGCATCTCGTGCTTGGCGACCAGCTCGGCGGGGCTGACCGGGACGTGCAGGAAGCGGTTGATCTGGCGATCGCTGATGCCGGAATGCACGGTGGCGAGCTTCGGCTGCTCGGTCGCGAGCCGGAACGTCTCCGCCATGGCGTTGATCGACGGCCGGATCACCGGATGATCGACCGGCTCCGGCACGCGCTCGCCCATGAAGAACACGTTCATGCGCGCGGCCGCGCAGCGAGGCGATGTAATCGTCGGCGGTGCGGATCGGATTCGCGAAATCGGCCCACAAGTTTCGGCGTCTGCGTCACAGGTTGCATCACGGCCTCCGCCCAAATCTCATCGCTCAGGTCCGACTGACGAATTCACGCCTTCATCAATTCACGCAGCTTGTAACGTATGATCTTGCCCGATCCGGTGCGCGGGATCTCGGCGATCAGTTGCACGATGTGCGGCACCTTGTAGGCCGACAGCTGCGCCCGGCAATGCGCCAGCACGGCGTCGCTTTCGACGCGTCTTGCCGGGACGCGGCACGACGAACAGCGCCGGCACCTCGCCGAGATGCTCGTGCGGAATGCCGACCACGGCGCAGTCGAGCACCGCCTCGAACGTGTTCACGACTTCCTCGATCTCGGCCGGCGCGATGTTCTGGCCGCCGCGGATGATCAGTTCCTTGAGCCGGCCGGTGATGGTGAGAAAGCCGTTCTCGTCGCTCCTGGCGAGATCGCCGGTGTGATACCAGCCGGCGCGCAAGCGCGTTGCGCGTTTCTTCCGGCTTGTTGTGATAGCCGGGCATGACGTTCGGGCCATGCACGATCAGTTCGCCCTCCTGCCCCGGCGCCGACGTCGTGGCCGTTGAGATCGACGATGCGCACCGCGAGCCCCGGCACCGGAATGCCGCACGAGCCCATGACGCGGGTGCCGGTCGGCCAGTTCATCGTCACCATGGTCGAGGTTTCGGTGATGCCGTAGCCGTCGAGCAAGCGGCACGCCGAGATGGCTTTCGAATTCGCGATTGAGCGTCGCCGGCATGATGGCGCCGGCCGAGACGCAAAGCCGCAGATTGGGAAATCGCACGCCTTTTTCGCCGCGCGTCGCCTGCAACAGATAATGAAACATCGTCGGCACGCCGGGGAAATAAGTGAATTCCCCGGTTTTCAGGAGCCGCACCGCCTCGCTGGTCGAGAATTTCTCCATGATGTATTCGCTCGCGCCGGTCGGCGAGAATGCTCAGCACCGACAGATTGAGCGCGTAGGAATGAAACAGCGGCAGCGGCGACAGCACCGTGTCGCGCTCGCTCAAGCCGGTGATCGGCGCCCAGCACGCCGCCGTGACCCACAACATGCCGTGCACGGTAAGCTGAACGCCCTTGGCGCGGCCGGTGGTGCCGGACGTGTAGAGAATGAACGCCGTCTCGTGCAGCGACGCCGGATCGCGCGGCGGCGATTTCGGCCGGCTGCGCTGATCAGCTTGGCGTAGCGCAAGGCGTCGGCGCTGCACGTGGCCGCGATCGGTCACGATCAAGGTCTTGAGATGTGGCGCGGAGGCTTTCAGGCGCGCGAACAGATCGCCGCGCTCGGCGCTGGTGATCACCGCCTTGCAGCCGGCATCGGCGAGCCGATAGGCGATTTCCGGTTCGGTCGCGTCATAGCTGATCGGCACGCTGATGGCGCCGGCGCGCGCGATGGCAAGACAGCTTTCGACCCATGCCACCGAATTCGGCAGCATGATCGCGACCGTGTCGTTCGGCAGCGATGCCGTTGTCGGCGAGATGGCCGGCAAGCTTGCCGGTGCGGTCGAGCAGTTCGGCATAGGTCACCGACGTCTGCGCGTCGCGATAGGCGCATTTGCCGCCGCGCGCCGCGGCATGGCGGCGCAGCAATTCGGGAATCGGAGCGATCAGATCGGTGTGCAGCATGTTGCAATCCCCCATCAGACCATGCTGAAGCCGCCGCTGATGCTGAGCACCTGGCCGGTGATCCAGCCGCCATGCGGCGAAGCCAGCAGCGCCACCATCGGCGCCACGTCGCCGGGCAGGCCGAGACGGCGCACCGGATAGAGCCTGATCAGCTTTTCGCGGTTGGCGTCGACCCATTCCTTGTCGTGCGCGGTTTCGACGAGGCCGAGCGACACCGTGTTCGCGGTGGTGCCGGAGCGGCCGAATTCGCGCGCCAGCGATTTCATCAGGCCGATGACGCCGGCGCGGGCGGCGGCGACGATCGCGAGGCCGGATTCGCCGACGCGCGACGAATCGCCGATGACGCTGACGATGCGGCCGTTCTTGCCGGCTTCGAGATGCGGCGCCGCGGCGTGGCAGCAGTGGATCGCGCCGTAGAGGCAGGCGTCGATCTGGCGGTGCCAGTCCTCGGGCGTGGTTTCGACGAAGCGCTGACGCTTGGCGAGGCCGGCATTGTTGATGAGGATGTTGAGCGCCGCCGAAGTCCTTGACGATGGCGTCGATCATCGCTGTCACGGCGGCGAAATCGGACGACGTCGGCCTGATAGGCTTTGGCGTTGCCGCCTTTCGCCGTGATCTCGCCGACGATGGCCTCGGCCTCCGTTTCCGGAGCTGCGGTAATTGACGGCGACGCTCGCGCCCTCGGCGGCGAGGCTCAGCGCGATTTCGCGGCCGACGCCGCTTGCGGCGCCGGTCACCAAGGCGATCTTGCCTTTCAATCCCAAATCCATGGTCGCTCTTCCCTCGTTGAATTGTTCAAGGCTTGTTCTTGGCGCGCGCCGCTTCGATCAGGCGGAACAGCCGCTCCGGCGTGACCGGCAGTTCGTTGATCTCGATGCCGAGCGGCGACAGCGCGTCGGCGACGGCGTTGGCGATCGCCGCCGGCGCGCCGATCGTGCCGCCCTCGCCCATGCCGCGAAAGCCGCCGAGCGTCGTCGGCGAAGCGCTTTCGAGATGGACGACTTGCATCGACGGAATTTCGCAGGCCGACGGCACCAGATAATCGACCAGGCTCGCGGTGTGCATCTGGCCCTGCTCGTCGTAGATGACTTCTTCGTAGAGCGCGGCGCCGATGCCTTGCGCGACGCCGCCGTGCACCTGGCCGTCGACGATCAGCGGATTGACGAGTCTTGCCGCAGTCTTCGGCGACCGCGAAATGCTCGATGCGGATCTCGATAGGTCTCCGGATCGATCTCGACGGCGGCGATATGCGTCGCCGATGTCGTGGTGCCGAACACCGGATCGTAGGTCTTGGTGGCGGCGAGTTCGTCGCGCGCGTCCGGCGGCAGCCGCCCGATTTCCGAATAGACGGCGCGCGCCACGTCGCGGAACGTGATGACGCGATCGGTGCCGGCGACGGAAATTTTGCCGTCTTCGGCGACAAGATCGGCGGCCGCGGCTTCGAGCAGATGCGAGGCGGCATTGAGCACTTTGTCGCGCACCGCTTGTGCGGCGAGCGTCGCCGCGCCGCCGGCCAGCACCAGGCTGCGGCTGGCATAGGTGCCGGTGCCGCCGGCGACGGCGGCGCTGTCGCCCTGCACGATGCGGATATCCTCGACGCGGACACCGAGATGTTCGGCGACGATCTGCGCCAGCGTCGTTTCCAGGCCCTGGCCGTGCGAGGCGATGCCGAAGGCGGCGGTCACGGCGCCGGTTGAATCGATGCGGATGATCGCCGTCTCGGTGCCGGTATTGATCGGCATGCCCGGCGCCACCGAAATGCGCGAGCCGATGCCGGTCAGTTCCGCGTAAGACGCGATGCCGATGCCGATCCAGCGGCCGGCGGCGCGCGCCGCTTGCTGCGTGGCGCGCAGCTCGTCGTAGCCGATCGCGTCGCAAGCGGCGTTGAGGCATTCCTGAAAGCCGGATTTGTCCCAGACGATGCCGGACGCGACCTTGTAGGGAAGCTCGTCGGCGCCGACGAGATTGCGCAGCCGGATGTCCGCGGCATCGATGCCGAGCTTCGCCGCCGCCATGTCCATCAGCCGTTCCATGACGAAGGTCGAGATCGGCCGGCCGACGCCGCGATAGGGACCGAGCGGCGCCTTCGACGTCGCCACGCCGCGCACCCGGCCGCGATAATTCTGGATGCGATAGGGGCCGGGAAGAAAGCTGACCACCTGCACCGGCTCGAGCGCCGCCGTCCACGGATAGATCGAATAGGCGCCGACGTCGCCGATGACGTCGGCGCGCAACGCCGCGATGCGCCCTTCGCCGTCGAGCGCGAGTTCGGCATCGACGATTTCATCGAAGCCCTGGCTGTTGGCGAGCAAGATCCTCCATGCGGTCGGAGGTCCATTTGACCGACCGCGACAAGCCGGCGCGCCGCGGCGCAGACGAAAATCTCCTCCGGATAGAGCGAGCCTTTGCCGCCGAAGCCGCCGCCGACATCCTGCGCGACGACACGCATCTGATGACCCGGAATGTCGAGCGCAGTCGCGAGTGCGTCGCGCACGATGCCGGGCACTTGCGTCGCGGAATAAAGCGTCAGCGCTTCGCCGCCCCGCGTCGTATTCGGCGAGGCAGGCGCGCGGCTCGATCGCGACCGGCGTCTTGCGGTGCATGCGGAAACGGCCGCCGACGCGCACCGGCGCCGCAGCGAAAGCCGCAGTCGACGTCGCCGCGCTTGAATTCGCGGCTCACCAGCACATTGGTGCCGGCTTCGTCGTGCAAGAGCGGCGCGCCGTCCTCGACCGCCTGTTCCGGATCGATCACGACCGGCAGCGGCTCGTAATCGATGACAACGAGTTCGAGCGCGTCCTCGGCCTGATAGCGATTTTGCGCGACGATGCCGACGACCGGCTCGCCGACATAGCGCACCTTGCCGCGCGCCAGCGGCAGGATCGGCGTCGCGTAGTAGTTCTTCATGCGCGAGGTCGCGAAGAGCGGCTTGACCTGATCGGCCAGATCTTCCGCGGTGAACACGGCGACGACGCCGGGCGCGGCGCGCGCGGCCGCACAATCGATGGCGCGGATGCGCGCATGCGACTGGTCGCTGCGGCGGAACGCGACGTGCAGCACGCGCACCACCTGGCGGTCGTCGGTATAGGCGCCCAGCCCGGTCAGAAGCCGCGGGTCCTCGGTGCGCTTGATGCGCGCGCCGATGATTTTCGGCCGGACGTGCATTTCGGGCGCGTCATTCATAGGCGTCAGCTCCCGTCCGGAGCGTCGCCCATTGCGCGGCGTCGTGGCCGCAAACCACTTTGGCGCCGCCCGCCTCGATGCGCCTGACCTCGGCCAGCGACTTTAAAAGCGCGTCAGCGTTCCAGGTGTTCTTCGGCACGATGCCGGTGTCGAGCGTCGACCGCAGCGAGACCGTATCCGACGCGAGCAGAAACGCACCCGAACGGTCGAGCGTGACCAGCGCGCCGGTGGTCCCGGGCGTATGGCCGGGCAGCGGCAGCAGCACGATGCGGCCATCGCCGAACACATCGCGCTCGCCGTCGATCATGTCAGTCGGCGCGGATTGCTCCCATTCGGCGGCGAGATAGCCCTGAGCTTCCGCCCCCAGCGCGCGCGCGGCTTCGACCTCCAAGCGGTGGATGATGAAGGTCGCGCGCTTGAAGAAGGTGTTGCAGCCGCAATGATCGGGATGCAGATGCGAGCAGACGACGACGTCGATATCGTCGCAAGTGAGCCCGATACTGCCGAGAGCATTTACGACATTATCGCCCGGCTGCATGATCGGCGTCATCAGCCGCGCCAGCCCGCCCCAGCGCGCCTCCGGGCTGTTCCGACACCGACGGATGGCAGCCGGTATCGAACAGCACATTGCCCTGGCCGTGGCGCAACAGCGCGCACGACACCGACAGTTCGATGGTCTCGCTCTTGTCCGCGTCCGGCATGAAAATGCTCTTGCGCATGCGCAGGCGGCCGCCGGAAAGAAGATGCATTTTCATCGCGCCGCTCCGGTTTTGCCGACGACGGCGCGGATCGCCTTGACAATGTGCTCGTAGCCGGTGCAGCGGCAGAGATTGCCCGACAGGCCTTTGCGGATGTCGTCGTCGGTGGCGAGCGGATATTTGCGTAAGAGATCGGTCGCGGTCATCAGCATGCCGGGCGTGCAGAAGCCGCACTGCAAGGCGTGGTGCTCGTGAAACGATTCCTGCAGATCGTTCATGTGCCCGATCCGGCCGAGGCTTTCGACGGTCTCGACATTGCGCCCGTCGGCCTGCACCGCGAGCATCAGACACGAACGCGCACTGTCGCCGTCGACCAGCACCGTGCAGGCGCCGCAGACGCCGTGCTCGCAGCCGACATGGGTGCCGGTGAGACCCAAAGTGTGGCGCAGGAAATCGGCAAGCAGAAGCCGCGGCTCGACGGCCGCCGCGTAAGCGGTGCCGTTCACTGTCACCGTGATCTCGCGCGTCTTGGTCATGCCGCGCTCACATCCGGCGATTTTCCGTAGCGCGCCGCCACGCCGCAGTGAGCGCGCGGCCGGTGAGAACGCCGGCGAGATGCCGCCGATAGTCGGACGAGGCGTGCAAGTCGGTCTCGGGCGTTATCGCTTCGCGCACCGCTTCGATCGCGCGCCTGGCCAAACCGCCGTCGAGCATTTGTCCGACCAACAGCGACTTCGGCTTCGGCGGCACGCAACGCCGTCGGGCCGACGCCGGTCAAAGCAATGCGGGCTTGCGCGATCTTGCCATCGGACACTGTAAGTGTCGCGGCCACCGCGGCCAGCGCAAAATCGCCGTGGCGCCTCGCGACTTCCTCGAATCCCCAACCGGTGTGCGGTGGCAGTTTCGGCAGCACGATCTCGGTGAGGAGTTCGGTGCCGTCGAGATCGACCGTCATCGTGTCGAGAAAAAAATCGCGGGCCGCGACCATCCGCGTGCCGGACGCCGAGGCAATGTGAAGCTTGGCATCGAGCAGCAGCGCCATCATCGGCAGTTCGGCGGCCGGATCGGCATGCGACAGACTGCCGCCGATGGTGCCGCGATTGCGGATCGCGAGATGCGCCACATGCGTCATCGCGCAGGACAGAACCGGCAAATGCCGGGCAATGAGCGGCGAGGTTTCGAGCGCAAAGTGGCGCGTCAGCGCGCCGATGCGGACAGCAGTCCGCGGTTTCTTCGATGAAGCCGAGGCCGGGGATGCGATTGATGTCGACCAGAACTGATGGCCGCAGCAGGCGGAAATTGAGCATGGGCATGAGGCTCTGCCCGCCGGCAAGAATTTTTGCCTCGCCGCCCGCATCCGCCAAGGCCGCGACCGCCATGTCGATACTGGTCGCTGAGACATAGTCGAAGAGGGGCGGTTTCATCGCTCACCGTCCCTCAAATAGCGGCCGGCGCTTCTGCGCGAAGGCGAGCCGGCCTTCTTTATAGTCTTCGCTCGCCGAAGCGCGGTCGACGATCGTCTGCACGGCTGCAGGATCGACGTCGCCCGAGGCTAGCCCGTTGAGAATGAATTTCGCGCCGGCGATCGAGAGCGGTGCATTGTCGGCGAGTGTCGCGGCCATCCGGTCCGCCATCGCCATCGGATCGTCGGAATGGCCGTCGGCCATGCCGATGCGGACGGCTTCGGCGGCATCGAAACGCTCGCCGAGAAAGAGAATGCGCTTGGCTTGCGTCAATCCGACCAGCGCCAGAAGCCGCCGCGTGCTGCGAAAGCCGTAGACGATGGACAGGTGCGCGGCGGGAATGCCGAATGCTGCGCCGTTCTTGGCGAAACGGAAATCGCAGGCCATGGCGAGATGACAGCCGCCGCCGAGACAAAAGCCGTCGATCACGGCAATCGTGCCTTTAGCGACGCCGGCAATCGCTTCCGTCGCAGCATCGACGGCAACTTCGTATTCGGCGCTCAAGGCGATGTCGTCCCGGACGCTTTCAAATTCCGAAATATCGGCGCCGACGCTGAAATTGCCGCCGGTGCCGGTCAGACCCACGGTGCGCACGGCATCATTGCCGGAAAGCTCGCCGAACAGGCGCGCGATGTCCCGCCACATGCGCAGTGTCAGGGCGTTGCGTTTCGACGGCCGGTTGAGCGTCACGAATGCGGTTGCGCCCCGCTGCGTCAGTTCGATATCTGCCAAGCGTCTCGCTCCCGCTCATTTCGTGGCGCCTTAGCTTGCGCAACCGAGCCGGAGACTGGACCGAAAATGGGATTTCGTCGAGAGCCGTCAAATGCCGAGATAGGCCGTCTGCACTTGCTTGTTGTTTGCAAGCGCTGAGCTTTCGCCGCCCATGATCACCCTGCCGCTCTCGAGCACGTAAGCGCGCTGCACCAAGGTGAGCGCGCGGCTGACATTCTGCTCGACCAACAGGATCGCCGTGCCCATGGCATGGATCTCCTTGATCTTCGCGAAGGTGACATCGGTCATCACCGGCGCCAGCCCGAGCGACGGCTCGTCGAGCATGAGGAGCCGCGGTTTGAGCATCAGGCCGCGCCCGACCGCGAGCATCTGCTGTTCGCCGCCGCTCATGGTGCCGGCAAGTTGCCGCCGCCGTTCGGCGAGCACCGGAAAAATGCCGAACACCAGATCGAGAGTGCGGCTGCGGTCGGCCTTGGCGCGCGGCACATAGGCGCCGATCTCGAGGTTTTCCTGCACGGTCATTTCCGGAAAGACCTGGCGGCCTTCCGGGACGTGGGCGATGCCGAGCTCCGTGACTTTGTAGGGCGGCAAGGCCGAAATGTCTTTGCCGAGGAAATTGACCTTGCCCGCGGTGAGGCGCACCAGCCCGGAGATGGCGCGCAAGGTCGTGCTTTTCCCGGCGCCGTTTGCGCCCAGGAGGCCGACGGCCTCCCCCTCACCGACCTCGATGCTGATATCGGCGACGGCCGGAACGGCGCCGTAACTCGCGCTCACGCCGGACAGACTCAGCACGTTACTTCTCCATGCGTGTCTGCATTCGTGTCTCCACGGCTGGCGCCGCTCGCATAGCCCGAGCCCAGATAGGCGCGGACCACTTCCGGATTGGCGACGACATCCTTGGGTGTGCCTTCGGCGATCTTCTGACCATGGTCGAGTACGACGATGTGACGCGCGACTGCCATGATGGCCCGCATCACGTGCTCGACAATGACGATGGTCAACCCGCGCTGCGCGAGCTTTCCGACCAGCCCGACCGCTTGATCGATCTCCGCCGGGTTAAGGCCGGCCATGACTTCATCGAGCAATAACAGCCGCGGCTCGGTCGCGAGCGCGCGCGCCATTTCGAGCCGCCGCTGGTCGATCGTGGTCAAGTCACGCGCCGGCGTGTGCTCCTTGGCCGACAGCCCGACGAATGCGATCGCCTCGCGCGCCCGCGCGCGGGCGATCTCGGGTTTCTTGTCGCGCAGGAAGGCGCCGGTCATCACATTGGCGAGCACGGTCATGCCGCCGAACGGCCGTGCCACCTGGAATGTGCGCGCCAGACCGTGGGCGCAGACACCATAGGGCCGCAAGCCGACCAGCTCGCGGCCGAAGGCAGTGATCGAGCCTGAGTTCGGCCGATGAAAGCCGGTAATCAGATTGAAGCTCGTCGTCTTGCCGGCGCCGTTCGGCCCGATCAGCGCGACGGTCTCGTTCTCCTTGACGGCAAAGCTGACATCCTGGACCGCGCGCAGGCCGCCGAACCGCTTGCTGATGTTGCGGATAACTAGCGCCTCAGCCATCGATAACCGCCTCCTCGGCGCGCACCGCTTTGGTGTGAACGATGCGGGCATAGGTCTCGGTCAGAACGCCGAGCAGCCCCGTTGGCCGCCACAAAATGACGGCGATCAGAATGAGGCTATAGACCGTCAGCTGCACGCCGCCGAGCGAACTGCCGAGCCAGCTCTGCAGGAGCGCGGAAGTGCCTTCCAACAGCGCGGTGCCGATCACCGGGCCCCACAGCGTTCCGATGCCGCCGACGATCGACACCAAAGCCGCTTCGACCGAAATATTGAAGCTGAACGCCGTGTTCGGATCGATGAAGTAGATGTATTGGATGTAGAAGGTGCCGGCGAGTGCGGTGAGGAAAGCGCTGATTAAATAAACATCGCGCTTGATCTTGAGCACGTTCACGCCGATCGCTTCGGCGGCGTCTTCATCCTCGCCGATGGCGACGAGGTAATAGCCCATCCAGGACCGTTCGATCCGGTAAGTGATGACGAGACCGGCCGCGAGCAAAGCCAGCGCGATATAGTAGTACGCGGCTTTCGCATCGAACTGCATCATCAACGGATCGCTGCCGAGATTGGGGATCGTCGTGCCCTCGGCGCCCCAGGCGAAATCGCGGAACTTGAGAAAGAGCAGCATCAAGACTTGCGCGGTGGCGATGGTGGCGATGGCGAAATACGGCCCGCGCAAGCGAAAGCACAATGCGCCGATCGGCAGGCTCGCCAGCATGGCGACGACACCGCCGGCAAACATCCCGATCCACGGCGAGATGCCGAACTTTATTTCCAGGATGGTCGAGGTATAGGCGCCGAGCCCGAAATAGGCGGCGTGGCCGAGCGACAACTGTTTGGCATAGCCGCCCATCAGATTCCAGGCGACGCCGATAAAGGCAAACAACAGAACCCGGATGAAGATGTCGATCGCGAATCTGCTGGTCACGACGAGCGGCAGCACGAGGGCGAGCGCCGCCAAGAGGCCAAGCCAAAATGCGCCGGAATTCCGCATCCGCTTCATCATCGCGTCGCCCCGCCGGCGAGGCCGCTCGGCCGCACCGCCAGCGTCAGAAGCAGCATCAGGAAGACCACGATCAGTCCTGAATCGGCGCCGACGAATTGAATCCCGAGCGATTCCGCGACGCCCATCATGAGGCTGGCAACAAGCGCGCCTTTGACATTGCCCAGGGTCCCTAAGACCACGGCGACGAATGCCATCAGCACGAAGGTCTGCCCGGCCATCGGCGACGCCGGGTAAAACGGCATGAGCAGCGAGCCCGCGGCGCCGGCGAGCGCCAGCGATATGCCGACCGCGACACAGAAGACGCGATCGGGATTGATGCCCATCAGCATCGCCACTTCGGGTTTTTGCGCCGCGGCCCGCATCGCCTTGCCCAGATCCGTCGCGCGCAGGAACCCCCAGAGCACGCCGCTCAGCGCCATCGCCAGCACGAAGGCGATGAGCTTTGCCACCGGGAAATAGAGCGGGCCGAGATGGAGCGCCGAGTCCGAATAGGGCGTTTCCACGGTGCGGTAATTCGCCGTGAACAACAGCAATGCGACATTCATGAGGAACAGCGACAGCGCGAAGGTGAGGAAGATTTGCGGCATGTCGCCGAGCCCGAGCACCCGCCGGATCAGAAAATGCTGCAACAAAACGCCGACCACGAACATCACGGGCATCGATATGACGAGCGACAATAGCGGGTCGATGCCGAAATAGGTCGCCAGGAAGAAGCTGATATACATGCCGATCATCACGAACTCGCCTTGGGCGAAGTTCACGATTTTGACGACGCCGAAGATCAGCGTCACGCCAATGCTCACCAGCGCGTAAATGCCGCCGATGAGCAGGCCGTTGATGACGGCCTGTGCCAATGTTTCAAGCATCGGGCCCTTATGACGTTTTAGGACTTCGCCAGCGGCGCGCGCGCATCTTCCTTCGGAAACACGCTCGCCAGATCGCCGCTTTGCCACTGCACGCCGACCGGATGGGCGTAGATGTTCTTACCGTCGGGACCGAATTTCACCTTGCCGCCGGGGCCCATCGCCGCATAGCCCGACGAGACGTCGAGCGCCGCAATCGCATCGCGCACCTTTTGCGGATCGGTCGACGCCGCCCGTTCCAGCGCATCGGCAATCATGAAGGTCTGGGCGACGAGGCCGCCGGCATATTCGAACAGGAACTCGCCATAGGCTTTCTTGTAGACGTCGTTCACTTTCTGCGCATCGGCATTGCAATCGTGGTTCCAATGGGCGACGCCGAGCAGACCTTCGGTGAGCGGGCCTACGCTCTTGTAGAAATCGGGAATGACGAAGCCGCCCGAGCCGCCGTTGAGCGCAATTTTCAGCCCGACCTGTTTGATCGCGCGCACGATCAGGATGAGGTCGTTCAAATAGGATACCGAAAACAGCATGTCGGCGCCGGAGGCCTTGACTTTGTTGATCAGCGGGCCGGCGTCGGCGAAGCCCGCCGAATACGGCTCGAACAGCACGATCTCGACGCCCTCACCCGGCGCCTTCTCTTTCAAGCCGTTCGATGTCGAGGTGCCGAAGGCGGTGTTCTCGAATATCACCGCCACTTTCGGCTTGTCGCTGACGAGCTTCGCCATCTGCAACTGCGCCTGCGCGAATTGGGAGGCGCGGGCAAACGGCGTGAATGTGTAGTGGCGGTTTGCATTGAGCTGGTCGGAGCTCGATCCGGTCAGAAGCGGCACCTTGGCGCGCTCGGCGACCTCGCTTGCGATCAAGGTGAGCGCGCTCGCAAAGCAGCCGTGAATGGCCGCGATCTGATAGCCGTTGATCAACCGGTCGGTCTCGGTGCGCGTGACGGTCGGATCGCTCTGCACGTCGGACACGATCAGGTTGAGCTTGGCGCCGCCCAGCGACTTGATGCCGCCCGCGTCGTTGACCATCTGCACCGCGAGCTTGGCGGCATTGACGCAGCCCTGCCCGATCTGCGCCATGCTGCCGGTGACCGGATACAGTGCACCGATATTCACGGTGTCGGCTGCTCGCGCACGATAGGGCAACGCGGCGAACGCGCCGGCGGCAAATGCGCCGCCCGCTGCCTTCAAGAAATCCCTGCGGCGCGCCCGCCGCGGCAATGACGAATTGCGGCCGTGTCCCATAGTCTCCTCCCTATGACGCCATCAGCGCTCGCGCCCTTCGGCACGACGCGCGGCGATTGCTTTTGCCAAGCGACTATAGCGCTTGTTCCTTGCCTCAAGCGGGCATTGCGGATTGTTTACAATATTATATCCAAGATTGCAAACGGCTCGGCTTTGCATTATCACGCCGTGCATGAGCGCCAGCAGGACATTTCGGCAAAAGCCCGCGTCGCGCACCGGCACGCCGCCCTTGAAACGCGCGCCGCGCAAAACACCGCCGAAGCACGGCGTCCGCGGGCCGGCGACCGCCGAGCGCATCGCCACACGCCTGGAAGAAGACATCGTGCTCGGCCGGCGCCACCCGCGCGAGCGGTTGATCGAGCAGGATCTCTGCGAACAGTTCAACACGCACCGCGCCGACGTGCGGCTGGCGTTCTTCGAGCTCGAGAAAAAAGGCATCATTGCGCGCATTCCCAATCGCGGCGCCATCGTGCGCGATCTCACGCCGGACGAAGTTCGGGACATCTACGCGGTGCGCGAGGAGCTCGAGGTCATGGCGGTACGCATCCTGCCGCTGCCGATATCGCGCGCCGATATCGACAAGCTCGAAGCCATCCAGCACGACTACAGCGCGGCCATCGACAGCGGCGATCTCTTGACCATGTTCTATTGCAATCTTAATTTTCACCGCACCTTGTTCGAATTGTGCGGCAATACCTGCCTCATCGAGACGATCGAGCAGCTGGCGCAGAAAGCCTATGGCATTCGATCCTATGCCAATGCCTACCCGGACACGCTCGACCGCGCGCGGCGCGATCATGTCGCCATGATTGCAGCGCTCCGCATGTCGAACCGCGACGAACTGATCGCGCTGACGCGGCGGCACCTCGAGCCCTCGCCGGCTGCCTATATCCGCGCCTATCAGGCCCGGTTCGGCGACGCCGGACCATCGACGGCCGTAACTTCGAGAAAATAACGACGCAGCAAGGTGCTCCATGAAGCGCATCCTCATTACCGGCGCCGCCGGCCAGATCGGTGTCGCACTCCGCCGCGGACTCCACGGCAGCTATCCGCTCATTCGCCTCGCCGATATCGCGCCGCTTGGCGCGGCTGGCGCCGGCGAGGAGATTTTTCAGACCGACATCCGCGACATCGCCGCCGTGGAAAAGGCCATGACCGGCATCGACTGCGTCGTGCATCTCGCCGGCCAGTCCACGGAAGGCACGTGGGACAACGTGTTGGCGCTCAATATCGAAGGCTGTTTCAACACCTTCGAGGCGGCGCGCCGCCAGGGCGTCAAACGCGTGATTTTCGCCAGTTCCAACCACGCCATCGGCTTTCACCGCCGCGAGCGCTTCCTCGACAATACGGTTGAGGTGCGGCCGGACTCGCGTTACGGCGTGTCGAAAGTCTTCGGCGAGGCATTGGGCCGGCTCTATGCCGACAAGCACGGCATGAGCGTCGCGTGTCTGCGCATCGGCACGTTCCGCACGCCAGACCGGCCGATCGATGCGCGCGGGCTACTGACCTGGATCAGCCATCGCGACATGGTGCAGCTCGTGCGGCGCTGCATCGACTATCCGGACTACCACTTCATTATTGCGTACGGCGTGTCGAAGAATTTGCGCAGCCGCTGGGACAATAGCAATGTGAAATTTCTCGGCTACGCGCCCGAGGATGACTCCGAGCAATTCGCCGCGGAGATATTTGCCGAAGGCAAAAAGGAAAACGAAATTTCGGCTTTGTTCCACGGCGCGCATTATTGCCCGATGGAATTTGACGGCGATGTCTCCCTGATCGACTAATCCGCCAGCAGCGCCGACTTCGCGGAATTGGCGACGTTTTGCAGCGCGGCTTTGCGCGCGGTTTCGGCATCGCGGCGCGCGATGGCGGCAAGGAGAATATCGACCTCTTTGATGCTTTGCTGCTGGCGCGGCTTTCGCATCAGCGACCGCCGCCGCAATCCGGACGTGCGCAGCACCAGTCGGTTGATGATGTCGAAGGCGATTGCATTCTGCGCGCCGGAGCAAATGCGGTCGTAGAAGGCACGTTTCGCGACCAGCATCCGGTCGACGTCGCCGGAGCGGTAAGCGGTTTTGAGGCGGTCGCCTTCTTTGATCAGTGCGGCAACATCATCCTCGCTCGCCTTCTCGATGAACTGCTCGACGACGAGCGCTTCGAGCGTACCTCTGATGCGATAAGCGTTTTCGGCTTCCACGGGCGAGATGACGGCGACCGAGAGGCGGCGGGTCGGCGAATAGGTCAAAATACCTTCGGCCTGCAATTCGCCGAGCGCCTCGCGTAGCGACGTGCGGCTCACTTTCAACTGCTCGCACAATTCACGCTCGACAAGCCGTGCGCCCGGCGCCAGCACGCCGGTCTCGATGGCCCGGCGCAGCGCGTCGACGATGCGGCTGCGCAGCGAGACCGACGGTTCCTGCAGCGCCGTCAGACGCCCGCCGCCGCTATCCGCCTTCGGTTCGCGAACTGCTTTATCCACGGCTTCGTCACCTTCGCGCAACTATTTGTACGAACACGCCTCGCCGATATGTTGCAAAGCGCGCCGCGCCATGACCAGAACGAGATTGGCGCGATATGCGGAAGATCCGGCGAGATCTTCCAGCATCCGACTCGGATCGACCTTGCAGTGCGCCACGGCCGCCGGACCGAAATCCTTGGCAAGAGCTTCTTCAAGACCGTGCAGCCGAAACACACCGGCCGATCCGGCTCCCGTCACTGCCGCGCGCACCATCAATCCGAATTTCGCGACAAAGACCGCAGCGACCGCATAACGCGAGGCGGCGCTGCGGAACTTGGCGTAGCCAGCCTGATCGGGAACGGGAAAATCGATGCGCGTGATGATCTCACCCGGTTCCAGCGCCGTCTCGTAGAGCGCGACGAAGAAAACGTCGGCGGCAATGCTGCGCCGGTCGGTGACGACGGTCGCGCCGAGACCAAGCACGGCAGCCGGATAATCCGCGGCCGGGTCGTTGTTGGCGACCGAGCCGCCGATGGTGCCGCGATTGCGCACGTGCCGATCGCCGATCGTTCCGACCATTCCGGCGAGTGGCGCAATGGCCTGGCGAACGACCGGGGAAGCGGCAACTTCGGCATGCGTCGTGGTGGCGCCGATCGACACCACGTTCTTTTCCAGCTTGATGCCGTGCAGGTCCGGCAGCACCGCGAGATCGATCAGGTCGGACGGCCGCGCCAGCCGCTGCTTAAGTGCGGGAATGAGCGTGTGCCCGCCGGAAAGATAAGAGGCTTCTTCGTTATCGGCGTGAAGCTTGAGCGCCTCTTCGAGGCTCGCCGGCCGATGATATCGCGTCGGATACATCACCATGGCGCCTACTCCGCACCGGCGAGCGCGGGTTTCTTGTCCGCGGTTTTGGCGGCGGCGACGGCCAGGATCGCCTTGACGATATTGTGGTAGCCGGTGCAGCGGCAGAGATTGCCTTCCATCTCTTCGCGCACGATGTCTTCAGTTAGCGGTCCGGGATAGGTGTCGACCAGATTGACCGCCGCCATGATCATGCCCGGCGTGCAATAGCCGCACTGCAAGGCGTGCAGGCGATGAAACGCCTCCTGCATCGGATGGAGCGTGCCGTCTTTTCCGGCGAGCCCTTCAATCGTCGTCACCTCGCCGTCCTGCGCCTGCACCGCGAGCACGGTGCAGGATTTGACCGACTTGCCGTTGAGATGGACGACGCAGCAGCCGCATTGCGTGGTGTCGCAGCCGACATGGGTGCCGGTGAGCTTGAGATATTCGCGCAGAAAGACCGCGAGCAGCGTTTCATCCTCGACGTCGCGCGAGATCTTGGTGCCGTTCACGGTGAGCGTGATGTTGCGCATCGGGGTTACGCTGCCTTCCCGCGATTCTTGTACTCTTGAATCGCGTTCCAGATCTTGGCCGGCGTCGCCGGCATTTCGATATGAGGGTTGCCGTAGTCCGACAACGCATCGTCGATCGCGCTCATGATGACGGCGGGCGCCGGCGTCGTGCCGCCCTCGCCGCCGGCCTTGACGCCGAAAGGATTGGTCGGGGAGAGAACCTCGACGATTTCAGTCTTGAACGACGGCATGTTGTCGAAACGCGGCATGCCGTAATCCATGAATGAGCCCATCAGCGGCTGTCCCGAGGCCGGATCGATGGCGCACTCTTCCCACAGCGCCTGGCCGACGCCCTGCGCGATGCCGCCATGGGTCTGGCCGTGCACGATCAGCGGATTGATACAGCGGCCGACATCGTCGACGGTTGCGTAACGCTTGATGTCGACGGACCCGGTCTCGGGATCGATCTCGATCTCGCACAGGCAGGCGCCGTTCGGAAATACCGGCGTGTGCATCTCGTTGTCGCGGCGGATGCGAAGCCCGCCCTGCAATTCGACCGGCAAGCCATCCGCTTCGGCGAGCGCGGCCAGTTCGAACCAGCTCAGCGCGCGATTGCTCGACGCCGCGCGGAAGAACCCGTCCTCAAACTGGACTGCGTCGAGCGGCACGTCTTCGAGATGCGCCATCAGCGCCTTGCCTTTGCCGATGAGGTCGACCGAGCCGAGCGCAATGACCGCACTGGCGTGGCGCATCGAACGGCCGGAATGGGTGCCGCCGCCGGCGCTGACGATGTCGGTGTCGCCGAGCGTGATCTTGACCTGTTCAAACGGTACACTCAGCAGATCGGCGGTGACTTGCGCAAAGCTCGTCTCATGCCCCTGCCCCGCCGGCTGCGTGCCGATCACGACCTCGATGATGTTCGAGCGCACGATGAGATCGGCGCGCTCTTTCGGCGAGCCGATCGAGGACTCGACGTAATTGGCAAAACCAAGCCCGAGAAGCTTGCCGCGCGCCTTGGCCGCCGCACGCCGTGCCGGAAAGCCTTGCCAGTCCGCAAGCGCCAGCGCGCGATCCATGTTCTTTTCGTAGGTGCCGCTGTCGTAGATCGAACCGACGGCGTTGGTGTACGGCATCTGCTCCGGCCGCACCAGATTGCGCCGGCGCAGTTCGAGACGATCGAAGCCGAGCTGGCGCGCCGCCTTATCGATCAGCCGCTCGATGGCAAAGGTCACTTCGGGGCGGCCGGAACTGCGATAGGCCTGTGTCGGCATGGTGTTGGAGAAGACGGCGCGGGCGTGCAGCGTGGCGATCGGAATATCGTAGGGGCCGGTGATCAGGCCCGAGCCTTTGCTCAACGGTGACAGCGAGACGCAGCGCGCCCCGACATTGCTGAGATTGGAGGCGCGCATGGCAAGGAAGCGGCCGTCTTTGTCGATGGCAAGTGATACTTCAGTGACAAGATCGCGCCCTTGGTAATCGGTCAGGAACGCTTCCGAGCGCTCGGCGCGGAATTTCACCGGCCGGCCGAGCTTGCGCGACGCCCACAGCACCAGGCCGAATTCGACGAAGGAGCGGTTGCGCGTGCCGAAATTGCCGCCGACGTCGAACGACAGCACGCGGACGCTTTGCGGATCGACACCGAGGACGGCCGCCAGTTCCTGCTTCTGGCGGACCGCGCCGCCCGAGCCGGCATAGATCGTGTAGCGCTGCGTCGCCGGATCGAAATGGCCGAGCGCGGCGCGCGGCTCGAGCGGCACGCCGGTGACGCGGCCGATATGCGTCTTCATCGTCACGACGTGAGCGGCGGCCGCGAAGGCGGCCTCGGTCGCGGCGGCGTCGCCGAAAAACGTGTCGACTAAAACGTTGTTCGGCAGCTCATCCCACAGCCGCGGCGCATCAGGTTTTGCCGCCTCTTGCGAGTCGGCGACCCACGGCAGGACTTCGTAATCGATCGCAACATTCTCCGCGCCACTTTGCGCCTGCTCGAGCGTCGCGGCGACGACCATCGCGACCGCCTCACCGACGTGACGCGCTTTGTCGTTCGGCAAGAGGACATTGGGTCCGGCGAAGACTTCGCTGTCGCCGGGGCCGCGGAGCTTCATGTCGAATTTGGTCGACGGCACCGGACTGTGCGGAATGGGCTTCAGGCCGTCCTTGCGGCAGTCCTCGCCGGTATAGACCGCCAGCACGCCAGGCATTTTCAGCGCCTGCGACGTGTCGATCGAAACGATGCGCGCATGCGGATGCGGCGAGCGGACCATCGCTGCCCAGACCTGCCCGGGCAGGCTGAAATCGTCGGAAAACCGGCCTTTTCCGGTGATCAGGCGCTGGTCCTCATTCCGCGGGACCGGCTTCCCCACTGCCTTGAAAATGCGCTCCGCCAGCATGAAAAGGGGCCACTCCCTAAATGGTCGGATATATTATGTAATACAAATTACTGCGGGCGGACGCCGGGGTCAACTCCCCGGCTTTGCGGGAGTGACGCGGCCCAGTGCTATCCGGCGGATCAGTCTTTCCCCAAGATCGCCGAGGCCGTGCCGACGGCAACCGGGACCGCAAGACTCCAAAATCCGGTCCAATAATAAAGCACGGCGGCCAGAGCGCAGCCGGCGGCGAACCAGGCAATGCTGCGCACGGTTCGCCCGAAGCGCGCGCGCGCCGTCGTCAGCTGATCGCTATCGCCGCCGCCTTGCAGCAGATCGACGGCGTCGAGCGCCGCCTGCGTCGTGTTGCCGGTCATCAACGTGGTCGGCGGCAGGCTGGCATAATGCACGCGCTGCACGGCATTCTGCACCGCCATTCCGGCAATGCCGGCGAAGCCGGTCAACAGCGCCGTAGGCGCATCACTGTCCGGAAACGGTCCGAGTGTTACGGCGAGTACGAAGAAGGCGAGAAGAAATAAAACCTTGGCGACCAGAAGCAACCGCAAGGCTGGCATGCCTCGCGCTCTCATGGCTGCACCCGCGAGCCGCGCCAAGACGATGATCACGACGAATTCCGGCAACGCCGCCAGTTTGGCGATCACGCCATGCGTGCCGGACACCAAGGTGGCTGCGAGCGTGACGAAATTGCCGGTGACATGCGCTGTGAACAGGCCCTGCAGGCCGAGAAAGCCGACCGTGTCGACGAAGCCGCCGTTTAGGCTCAAGAGCGCGGGAACACTGATAGCTTTCATTGGCGAACAATTCTCGCCTTCGGCTTTGTCGCAATGCTAGACACATGCGAGCGGTGCTGCGGTCTATCTCTCGTTGCTTTTGCACCTGGTGAAGGCATCGGTGGTGCGAAAGGCCCATTGTAGCCGTACATGTAGAAATGGCGAGCGCCGAACCTGTCGAATTGCATCGGCAGCGAGGGTCCAAAAAATTCCAGGGTTTGTGCGAAGGCCGGCGATGAGCCGCTCGCGACGGCTATCGCAACGACAGCGGCGAATTTCGATTTGTCAAACATAGATATTTGCCTCCTTCCTGCTGACGCAAAGGACACGTCCGCGAAGCCGAGGGTCAGCGGGCGTAAATGAACGCAATGAGCACGAAACCTCCGATAAGACCGAGATGCTCAAAGAAAGTGTTTGCCTGCGCGACACGCTCCTTCCCCGACTTGGTCCAGAAATTGTCGGCAGCAAGCATGGCGACCGCCGTCAGGCATCCCAACGCGCCGGCGCCCAGCCAAACCACATAGCCCGATAAGACGAGTACAGAGCCGCCGAGCTCAATCAAGATCGTCAAGGCCGCGCAGAGCCAGCCCGGACGGAGGCCGAAGCGCTCCTGTTCAGCAATTGCCGCTGAAAAATTTAGGAGCTTGGTCATGCCGCCCAGCAGATAAGAGCTTGTCAGCGCCAGCCGAGCCGCGAACGAAACCCACTGCCAATGCAGGATTTCGTTGACCCAACCGGGATTCTCCTTGAGCCAGGCCAGCATCACACGGCCCAGCAGGCGCAGCCGAGCGCGCCCCAGAACGATTTCAGGTCGTCGATCGGCAACCGGCTCGACCATGCGCCGGCATGGTTGTGGCCGTGGACGTTGCAGGCATTGGCGCAGCCGCAGCTCATTGCCAGCTTTTGGCCAAGCGCGGACTTGGCGGCGTTGTTGGATTCACCCCAGGCGGCATAGCCGCCGAAGGTACGGACCGGCGACCAGTCCGGCATCGCCGGCGGCGGCCCGCTTTTATCGAGAGAGGCAAAGTCGCCGGCGCCATAGACGATTTTGCCGCCGACCATGGTCAGAACCGAAGTGGTGTCGGCGATCTCGTCCTCGGCGCAGGCGAAATAATCACGGTCCGGCACCATCAGGTCGGCGAATTGACCGGCCTGAATACGGCCCTTCTTGCCCTCTTCGTTGGAGAACCAGGTGACGTTCTCGGTCCACATCCGCAGCGCGGTCTCGCGATCGAGGCAATTGCGCTGCGGATAAATGCTGCAAGCCCGCGACCGTCTTTCCCGTCACCAGCCAAGCGAGCGCGACCCATGGATTATACGAAGCGACGCGCGTCGCGTCGGTGCCGGCCGAGATTTTCACGCCGGCCCGCATCATGCGCCCGATCGGCGGCGTCTCTTCGGCGGCGCCGTGGCCATAGCGCTCGACGAAATATTCGCCCTGATAGGCCATGCGGTGCTGGATCGCGATGCCGCCGCCGAGCGCGGCGATCCGCTCGATCGAGTGATCGGAGATCGTCTCGGCGTGATCGAAGAACCAATTGAGACCGGCGAGCGGAATGTCCTGATTCACCCGCTCGAACACGTCGAGCGCGCGCGAAATGGTCTCGTCGTAGGTGGCGTGCAACCGCCACGGCCAGCGGTTTTGCGCGAGGATGCGCACGACGTCATCGAGCTCGCCCTCCATTTCCGGCGGCATGTCCGGCCGCGGCTGGCGGAAATCCTCGAAGTCGGCCGCGGAAAAGACCAGCATTTCGCCGGCACCGTTGTGCCGGAAATAATCGTCGCCCTGTTTGTATTTCGACGTTTTGGTCCAGTTCAGAAAGTCGGCCTTCTCGCTCTTCGGCTTCTGGGTGAACAGATTGTAGGCGAGCCGCACTGTGAGCTGGTTGTCCTTGGCGAGCTTGTCGATGACAGCGTAGTCCTCGGGATAATTCTGAAAGCCGCCGCCGGCATCGATGGCACCGGTGAGACCGAGCCGGTTGAGCTCGCGCATGAAGTGGCGCGTCGAATTGACCTGATAGTCGAACGGTAGCTTCGGACCCTTGGCGAGCGTCGCGTAGAGGATCGCCGCATTCGGCTTGGCCAACAGCAGCCCGGTCGGATTGCCGTTCGCGTCGCGCACGATCTCGCCGGCCGGCGGCGCCGGCGTATCCTTGGTATAACCGACCGCACGCAGCGCAGCGCCGTTGAGAATGGCGCGGTCATAGAGATGGAGAAGAAAGACCGGTGTGTCCGGCGCGACCGCATTTAACTCGTCGATCGTCGGCAGACGCTTTTCCGCGAACTGATGCTCGGTAAAGCCGCCGACCACCCGCACCCATTGCGGCGGCGGCGTGATCGCCACCTGCCGCTTGAGCATCGCCATGGCGTCGGCGAGGCTACGCACGCCGTCCCAGCGCAGCTCCATATTGAAGTTCAAGCCGCCGCGGATGATGTGCAGGTGATTGTCGATCAGGCCGGGCAGCACGCGGCGGCCCTTCAGATCGATGACTTGCGTGTTCGGCCCGGCGAGCTGCATCACGTCATGATCGCGACCGACGGCGGTGAAAACACCACCCTCGATCGCGACCGCGGTCGCCGTGGGGTTGGAGCGATCGAGCGTGGTGAACAGGCCGTTCTTGAGAATCAGGTCGGCACTCATGTTTGCATCTCCCTTTATCTCAGGCTGCGGCAGCCGCCCGAGGATGAGCGGCACGCAGCCGGTTTTGATCCATTCGATGCCGATGCGCTCGCGCGCGAGAACACGCCTGAGAGCGGGTAACACCTGCTCGTCCAACGGAATGCCGAGCAGACCTACCAGCGCCACCAGCGGTGGCGCAGGCGAACGGACATCGATCAGACTACAGACCGTTAGGCCAGCCGCCGAGGCAGAGCAGATACATACTCATCGTCGACCTCTGCCAGCAGCACTAAGCGGCGACGGGGGCCAAGATCTCATGCATCTTTGAGGCGCGCTGCGGCGTCTTGTGCACCATCGTGTAAGCGTAGTCGACGCCCATGCCGTAAGCACCAGAGTGCTCGCGCACGACAGCCATCACTGCGTCGTACGTGTCCTTACGCGCCCAGTCGCGTTGCCATTCCAGCATAACCTGCTGCCAGGTTACGGGAACGACCCCCACCTGGATCATGCGCTGCATGGCGTAGTCGTGCGCATCCTTGGACGTGGCACCAGAGGCGTCGGCGACCATATAGATCTCATAGCCGCCCTCCAAAATCGCGCACAATGCAAAGCTGTTGTTGCACACCTCGGTCCATAGCCCCGAAACCACGACTTTGTTGCGGCCGTTGGCCTTCAGGGCGTCGCGCACTTTTTTGTCGTCCCACGAGTTCATTGACGTGCGCTCGAGCACCGGCTTGTCGGGGAATACGTCGAGCAGTTCAGGATACGTGTACCCAGAGAAACTCTGCGACTCGACTGTGGTGATGGTAGCCGGGATTTTGAACACCCTTGCTGCCTTCGCGAGGGCCACGACATTGTTCTTCAGCGTTTGGCGATCCATCGACTGCACGCCAAAAGCCATCTGCGGCTGCTGGTCGATAAAGAGGATCTGCGAGTTCTGCGGCGTGAGGACTTCGAGCTTCGGATTAGTCATGGGTGACTCCTGAGGTGATGACGATGCGAGCGTGTCGCCGATGATCCCGCAGCACTTCTTGTAGGACGATGCGGAGTTTCGACTAATACGTCGGCCGCTCGCTCATAGCCTTGACCAAGCGGCCAATACCTTCGTGGCGAAAGCCATTTGCGATTGAAAATCGATCAGGATTAGCGTGTCGGTTTTGCCTGAGCTTGAGCTATTGAGTATCCTCCCTTGGGCAATGCCGCTTGGGCTGGTCTTTGCTAATTAGGCTTGGCGGCGTCGGTTGAACAGAAGTTACCTTGGAGTAAGGGTGCGATGGCGGAAGACGGGAATGCCGGCGACGGCGCGGAAGGTTGCCCGCTCGACCCGGTATTGGGTCTGCTCGCGCAAAAATGGCTGGTGCATATCGTATGGCTGCTCGGCCGCGGCGAGAGCCTGCGCTTTGCCGAACTGCAACGGCAATTGCCCGGCGACATCTCCGCCAAGGTTCTCTCCGCACGGCTCAAAGAGCTCGAAGCGCTGAAGATGGTAGCGCGCGACGACAAAGGGACGAGCCCGCCCCATGTCGAATATCGGCTCACGGCCTATGGCCGATCGATCAACGACTTGCTCGAAAATCTCGAATTGAAGGCGCGGGGCTTGGCTTTACCGGTCATGTCACAGGACCCGCGACCAGAGAAAGTCGTCGAAACGTAAATTACATCATAAAACGGCGCAGGTGAAGGGCACATGACACGCGCCATTCCAGCGCGGCGCGGTCGTTGCCAACTCGCGTCCTCATTCCTGAGCCAACTACTCACGTGCCATGGGCGCGACGACCTCATCGTAAGGATAAGCCTGCGGCATGATCTTCATGTCGACAGAGATTTTCTGCGTCTGGTCGACATTGGCGCGGGTGAATTTGCCGTTGGGCGAATACCATTTGCTCAAACGATCATAAGCGGCCGCGAGCACCGCCGGATCGGCATTGGCAAAGGTCTTCTTTGCGACGTCGAGCGTGCCGGAAGGGTTGGAACGGATGTAAGCCAGCGCTTCGGCCAGCGCATCGAACACGCCGCGCGCGTCGGTGCCCGATTTATCGATGAAGGCCTTGCTCGCCGACAGCGGCGACGAAGAGAACGCATCGAGCTTCTCAGGTACATCAACCAACATAGTCGCAAAGCCCTGCGCAATGGCGATGGTGACGAACGGCTCGAACAGCATGGCCGCGTCGGCCTTGCCGCTCTTGAGGGCACCTAAAATTTCGCCGCCGCCGCCGACCGAGACCAGGCTCACGTCCTTGTCGGGGTCGAGGCCTGCCTCCTTGACGAAGTAGCGCGCCAGATTTGCCGTCAGCGAGCCGGGCGACGTCACCGCGATGGTCTTGCCTTTGAGATCGGCGACCGACTTCAGATCCAGATCCTTGCGTCCGATCATGGCGAACGGCACGCGCGCGGTCTGCGCGAAGAAGAGTTCGACGTCGACATTGTGCGCGCGCATCAAGCCGACTTCCGGAAAGCCGGTGCCGACGATCTGCACGTCGCCGGAAATATAGGCCTTCATCGCCTCGCCGCCGCCGCGGCTGGTGATAACGTCGACGTCGACATTGTGCTTTTTGAACAAGCCGTTCGCTTGCGCAATATAGATCGGCAGCGACTCGAGCGAAGCCACCGGCAGCACTATTTTCACGCTGTCGGCAAATGCGGGCTGGCACGCCAGCGCCAGCATGGCGCCGATCAACGTCACCCAATGTCGCATCATCCCATGTCGCATCATCCCATGTCGCATTGAAGTCTCTCCCTTGATTGCCGCCGGCTTGATCGCGCGGCTATTTCTCGTCGGAAAACCGGTAGCGCACCAGCACGGGACCGAGCGCGTCGATGGCGAAGCTCAAGACGCCTGCGAACAGCGCGAGCGTGATGATGCCGAGATAGAGCGTCGGCGTGTCGAGCGTGCCGGAGGCGTAGAGGATCATGTGGCCGAGGCCCGAACGCGATGCGACGAACTCGCCGATGACCGCGCCGATCAGCGCCAGCCCGGAACCGATCTTGAGCCCGGTATAGACGCTCGGCAGCGATGACGGCACGATGACCTTCCAGAAAATCTGGTTGTTGCTCGCGCCCATGACGCGCAACGCGTCGACGAATGTGGTGTCGAGCCGCAGCGACGCCGTATAGACCGGGATGAACATGGCAAAGAACACGATATAGACGCTGATGCCGATCTTGGAGAGGATGCCGAGCCCGAGCCACAGGATGAACAGCGGCGCGATCACGATCACCGGAATGCCGTTGAGAACCATCAGAAACGGCTCGAAGACATTCGACAGGAGTCGAAGCTGCGGCAGGATCAATCCCATCGCCATGCCCAGTAACGAGCCGGAGACGAGGCCGAGCAGCGTTTCGAGCACCGTGATGCCGGCATCCTGCAAAAAGCTGCCCTTGTCCCACTGCGTCAGTAGCGCCTGGAAAATCTCGCTCGGACTCGAGAAGAACAGCTGACTGAGCACGCCCGAGCGGACGCCAATCTCGGCGCCGACAAGGATCACCGCCAGCACCGCGAGCCGGCCGAGAATGACGAGAAGGCGATGCGAGAGCGTCATGCCGCGGAACTCATGCCGGTGACGCTGATATCGAGCGCATCCCAAATCCGCTTAAAGAACTGGGTGAATTCCGGCGTGCTTTGCACGTCGGCGACGCTTGCCGCCTTGCGGCTCAGCGGAATCTCATAAACTTCCTTCACCGTCGCCGGGCGGCGGCTCAAGACCACGACGCGATCCGCCATCGAGATGGCTTCGGCGATATCGTGGGTGACGATGATCATGCTGCGCTTGCCGGCGCGGCAGATTTTTACGACGTCGTTTTCGATCACGACGCGGGTCTGGGCATCGAGCGCGGCGAACGGCTCGTCGAGCAACAGCACCGTCGGCTCGACGACGAGCGTCTGCGCCAGCGCCGCGCGCTTTTGCATGCCGCCGGACAAAGCGTGCGGATATTTGCGCTCGAAGCCGCCAAGCCCATATTGATTCATCAGCGCCAGCGCACGCTCGCGGCGCGCCTGCTTCGGCTCGCCCCTTATCTCGAGACCAAGCTCGACATTTTCCAGCACCGAGCGCCACGGCAGCAAGGTCGTCTGCTGAAACAGCATGCCGAGCCGGCGATCCGTTCCTTTGACGGGACGCCCATCGACCAGCACCTCGCCCGAGGTCGGCTTGCGCAATCCGTTCGCGAGACTGAGCAAAGTCGACTTGCCGCAGCCGCTCGGTCCGACCACGGCGACGATCTCGTCCTTCTTGCAGGAGAACGAGACGTCGCGCAGCACCTCGATCGCGCCGCGACGGCCCGGGAACGAGAAGCTGATATTGCGGAATTCGAGCATCTTAGAGTTTTCGTTTGAGCATGATCTTTTGCCGACCATGCTCTGAGCTTTTAGCGCGCGTTGGCGGTTCCGAGCACGGGCTTGCCGATGCCGAGCGGTTCGGCATCGATCAAGACGAAAGCGACACGGGCGCGCGCATTGCTGCGATTGGCCCAGGCATGATTGGTGCCGCGCTGCACCATGACGTCGCCGGCTTTCAGCTTCACCGTCGAGTTGTCCATGTCCATCTCGATCTCGCCTTCGAGAACGAGGACGTAATCGACGGTTTCGGTGCGGTGCATGTGCGGCTTGTTGTCCGGCGGGAAATCGATCACGGCGAAGCGGGTGCCGTTCGCCGGCGGCGCCGTGCCGAGAATCCGGGCGCCCATGTCCTCGAAGTCCTTGCCGGCGGGCATCGCGGCCGGCGTTTTATCGGTAGACCAGATCAGCGTCGATACGTTGCCGGACCCAGGAAATTTGGCATTGGTCGCGGCGGCATCGATCATGACTTTTGCGACTTCGCCGTCGTGCCCGGTGACGACGCGGCGGATCGGCGGATAGTTCGGCTTGGTCTCGGTCACTTCTAAGCTCCCGGCGTTACGCGGCTATGGTCTGGAAATTCATCGGATAGGAATGCATGCGCTTGGCACCGGTCTCGGTGATCACCACCGTCTCGGCGAAGACGCAGCCGGTCTTCCCGTCATGAAATTTGGGATCGAACAGGTCGATATTGAACGCGAACACCATGCCCTGACGGAATTCGTCGCCGAGCCTTTTCAGCGCCGCCTGATCGGCGGCGATGGCGTGGTGGCGGTAGCGCGGATATTCGAGCGAGGCCAATCCGTGACCATGAATGCCGGTCTCGCACATGCCGAGCCCCTGCGCGTGGATGACGTCGCGCACTTTGTCCATCGCCACCGAGATCGGCCGGCCCGGACCGAAATTCTTCATGCCCTCTTCGTAGGCCGCGACGCAGCCGTCATAGATGCGGCGCTGCTCCGGCTTCGGCTCGCCGAGGCAGAAGGTGCGCTCGACATGGGTGTAGTAGCCGCCGATCTTGGGATGGATTTCGCAAATGATCACATCGCCGTGCACAATCTGGCGCGTCGTCGGCATGCGGAACGGATGCGGATAGGGCAGCGCATCGCAGGCCCACAGGAACAGCGTCGGCTCCTCGCCGCCATTGGCGATCATCGCTTCCATCATGCCGCCGTAGACTGCCGATTCCTCGGACGCCGGGCTTCGCCGTGTCGCGGCAGGTCGACAGCATCAGATCCCCGAGCTGCGCGGCGCGCGCGAGGATTTGCAATTCCTCGTCGCTCTTCACCGTGCGGAGCATTTCCATCATATCGTCGAGATTGACGAGTTCGGCCTGCGGCAAAAGCTCCCGCAGGCGCGTGTAAACGCTGTGCGGCAGCCAGCCATCCGGATCGAGCGGACCGGCAAGACCGTCCATGCCGATGCGCGCCTTGCCGAGGCCGAGTTCGGTGAGCCGTTCGACGACGGAGTCCGCCCAGGTCTTGCGCCGCGGCCGCACGTCGGAAATCCAGTCCTGCGCCGCGCGCCAGCCGTCGACAAAGGTCGGCATCATCACATAAGACGTGGGCTCGCCGTTCCGCGGAAATACCAGCACGTTGAATTCGGCATTGCCGCCGATCGGCGATAGGTAGCGCGCATTGGCGGTGCAGAAATCCCACACCGCGGGCCAGCCCCACAGCACGAGGCAATCGAGGCCGCGCGCATCCATTTGCTGGCGCGTCACCGCCCAGCGGCGATCGCGCTCCGCGAGCGACAAGCGGGGCAATTCCAATCTATCGCGCATCGTGAACTCCGTTTTCAAAACGGCCGTCAATGGCGGTTTTCAGTTATGGCCGTTAGTAACCTTGCGCGCGCATGCGCTCGAGGCTTTTCACGTAGTCCGCCACGGCGGCGTCGAAGTCGTATTCCGGTCTGAAGCCGAGCTCACTGCGGGCGCGGCTCACGTCATAGACGCCGTGCGGCGGATAAGGCATGCCGAGGAAATTATCGCCGGGGCCGATCGCGATGTCGGCGCGCGGAATGCGCTTGCGGATGGCGGCGGCCATATCGTTCAAGGTCAGCCCCTCGCCGCTGCCGATATTGTAAACGCGGCTCGGCACCTTCTCGGCGACGGTCGCCAGATAAACGCCGAGCGCCGAATCCTTATTGTAGATGAAATCGTCCTTGGCTTCGGCGCCATAGGGATGGTGGAACGGCTCGCCGTTGAACGGCGCTTCGACGATCTGGCTGGTGACGCCCATTTTGCCGTGGCGCGCTGTCTTGCCGGGACCGTAGGTGGTCGCAAAGCGCAGGATCGCGACATCGAGACCGAAATTGTTGGCGTAGTAGAGCGCGGTCTGCTCGCTCATCAGCTTGGCGCTGTCATAGATGCGCTGCGGATTCTTCGGCATGTCCTCGGGCATTGGCTTGTAATGCGGCGGGCCATAGTCGCCGAGCACCGGCCCGTAGATGCCCTTGGCGCTGGTATAGACGATGCGTTTGACATCGAAGAGCCGCGCGCCTTCGAGCACGTTCACTGTGCCCATGACGTTGACCTGAATGCTCAGCGCCGGATTGGCGGCCGACACCGCGCCGACGAAGGCCGCGGCGTGAACGATATGCGTGACCTGGTGACGCTTGATGACGTCGAGGAGGCGGGGCATGTCGAGAATATCGCCAGGCTCGAAATCGATCTTGTCGGCAATGTCGCCGACCAGCCTGCCGTCGTAGTGGCGGGCATAGACGACCGGCCGGTGCCCTTCGCCGACGAATTTCCGGCTGGTCTCCGCCCCGATGACGCCCATTCCCCCAGTGATGAGGACCTTCATGCGCTTCCTCGCGTGCCCGGTTTTCCGGGTTTTTCCTGCGCTAATTAACTCGTGAGTGAGTTAAATGTTTGGCCGGAAGCCTGTCAAGTTCCTCGCCGTCCGTGCCGCGACCGACCATCCTTTAAGGCTTCAGATAGGCCTTGATCATATCGACGACGAGCGCTTTGCGGCGGCGCAAGGCCGCGGCTGCCGTGACGTCGGTGTTGAAAATAACGCCGAGCGTGTGGCGATTGGAGAACACGAAGAAACCGAGCGCGCAGATCGACAGATAAAGATCGAGCGGATCGACGCCTTTGCGCAACACTCCCATCGCCTCGCCGCGCTCGAGCACGCGCTTGATGACGGAAATCAGCGGCGCGCGCATTTCCGCGATCCGGCGCGAGGTCTTCAAATGCCGCGCCCGATAGAGATTCTCCATCTTCACAAACTCGACGTAGTGCGGATATTTGACGTAGTGCTCGAACTTTGCGGACACCATGGCCGCGATCGCCTCGATCGGTCCGAGCGCATCGACATCGATCCGCTCTTCGACCTCGACGAGTTCGAAATAGGTGGCCTCAAGCGCTGCCAGATAGAGCCCTTCCTTGCTGCCGAAATAGTAATAGGTCATGCGGCGGTTGGCGCCGGCGAGGTCGGCAATATCCTCGATGCGGGTGGCGTCGAGCCCCTTGGCGGCGAATTCCTGCATCGCCGCCTTGAGGATCCGCGCGCGGGTCGCCGCCGCGTCGCGCCGTTTGACCGGACGGGGACGGCCGCTCGTCAGCCGCGCCGGCCGGACTGCGCCCACGCGGTGGTCTACCTTGAGTAGTCGCGACTGGGTGGTCGTGCTCATCGACGAAACTTAGCTCAATCACCCTCCGGAATGTTAGTGGCTTTCGAATGCCGCCCGCGCCACCGGCCGTTCCTGGGGGATGGCTCCACCTGCCCCACGCAGATGCATAGCTTCGCCCGAGACGTGCTTTCGAAGGCCGTGACTTGGTTTTCACGATTATCTATTTTGCCCGGCGGAGGACGCCAGAGGACACCATGACCGCTTTGCAAAAGAAGATGAGAACTCGGCGCGTTTTTCAACCCGACGGGGCACCATGTCGCTTCCTGGCGGCACGAGGAATCCCAAGCCGACGCCGGGATCAACATCGCGCATTATCGCGAACTGGCGCAGACCGCCGAGCGCGCCAAGTTCGACATGGTCTTCCTCGCCGACAATGTCTGCGTGCGGAAGGCCCATATCGATGCGCTCAGCCGCTCCGCGCAATACATCGCCAATTTCGAGCCGATCACGCTGCTCTCGGCGCTGTCGGGCTCGACGAGCCATATCGGCCTCGTCGCCACCGCCACCACGAGCTACAACGAGCCCTATCACGTGGCGCGCAAATTCGCTTCCCTCGATCATATCAGCGGCGGCCGCGCCGGCTGGAACCTGGTCACGTCGGGCCAGCAGGAAGAGGCGCAGAATTTCGGCCGTGACGCTCACTTCGAGCACGGCGAGCGCTACGAACGCGCCCGCGAATTCGCGCAGATCGTCACCGCGCTTTGGGACAGCTGGGACGACGACGCCTTCATCCGCGACAAGGCCAGCGGGCAGTTTTTTAATCCGCAAGGGCTGCACACGCTCGACCATAAAGGCAAGTTCTTCTCGGTGCGGGGGCCGCTCAACGTGCCGCGCTCGCCGCAAGGACGGCCGATCATCGTGCAGGCGGGCGGCTCCGAAGACATGATCAATGTCGCCGCCGAGTTCGCCGAAGTCATCTTTTGCGCGCCGCTGACGCTCGAAGCCGGAAAGAAGCTCTACGGCGATCTCAAGCAGGCGATGGCGCGGCACGGGCGCGACTCGGACGGCATGAAGATCATGCCAGGGCTGAGCACGATCATCGGCGAGACCGAAAGCGAGGCGAACGAAAAATACGATCAATTGCAGTCGCTGATTCACCCCATCGTCGCCCGCGAAATCCTCGGCACCGTTCTCGGCGGCATCGATCTCTCGCCGTATCCCTTTGACGGGCCGCTGCCGGACGATCTGACGATAACCAATGCCAGCCAATACGCATTCCAGTCCGCCGTCGATCTCGCCAGGCGCGAGAACCTCACCATCCGGCAGCTCGCCATGCGCATGGCCGGCGCCCGCGGCAAAGCCGTCGTCAAGGGCACGCCGAAGCAGATCGCCGACATGATGGAAGAATGGTTTGCCGGCGGCGCCGCCGACGGCTTCAATATCATGCCGCCTTATTTGCCGGGCGGGCTCAACGACTTTGTCAGGCATATCGTGCCTGAATTGCAGCGGCGCGGCCTGTTCCGCACCGAATACGAGGGCTCGACGCTGCGTGAGAATCTCGGCCTGCAGCGGCCGCAGAGCCGCTACCGAGCGGCCTGATAAGCGCCCGATGAGGGCGCTCAGCCGGCGGTGAAACATTACCCACAGCGCCGAACAAATAAGCTTGAGACGCCTGCGGAATATCATCAAACTCCAAGGTTCCTAAGGAGCCCGCGATGACCGCTATTCATGCCGACCTGTCCGAATCCGCCGATCAAATCGGCTCCTTTCCCAAGAAGGCCCTTGCCGCATCCGCCATCGGCTATGCGATGGACGGATTTGATTTGCTCATTCTGGGCTTCATGCTGCGGGCGATTTCGGCGGAGCTGCATCTGACGCCGCCGCAAGCGGGGTCGCTCGTAACCTGGACTCTGATCGGCGCGGTCGCCGGCGGAATTTTCTTTGGTATCCTCAGCGACTATTACGGCCGCGTCAGGGTGTTGACCTGGACTATCCTTCTGTTCGCGATCTTCACCGGGCTTGGCGCTTTCGCGCAGGGCTATTGGGACCTGCTGTTCTATCGCACCGTTGCCGGCATCGGGCTCGGCGGTGAATTCGGCATCGGCATGGCGCTCGTCGCCGAGGCATGGCCGGCGAAATACCGCGCGCGCGGCTGCACCTATGTGGCGCTGGGCTGGCAGGTCGGCGTGCTGGCGGCGGCGCTTGTCACTCCCCTATTGTTGCCGGTCATCGGCTGGCGCGGAATGTTCCTGGTCGGCCTCGTCCCCGGCCTCATCGCTTTTGCCGTTCGCCGGACGGTGCAAGAGCCGGAGATTTTCCTCGAACGCGCCAAAGCGCGGCGGGGAACAATGCCGCTTGGCCTGCTGGTGAAGGATGGCGCGACGACAAAAATCAGTCTTGGAATGCTGATCCTCTGCGCGGTGCAGAATTTCGGCTATTACGGCTTGATGATCTGGCTGCCGAGCTACCTGTCGACGCGGTTCGGCTACACGCTTACGCAATCGGCGCTGTGGACCGCAGTGACCGTATTGGGCATGGCATGCGGCATCTGGATCTTCGGACAATTCGCCGATCGCATCGGACGCCGGCCGGCGCTGCTCACCTTCCAAGCCGGCGCTTTCATCATGGTGCTGGTCTATTCGCAGTTGACGGGCGCGACCGCGCTCCTCATCGGCGGTGCGATCATGGGTGTCTTCGTCAACGGCATGTTGGGTGGCTATGGCGCGCTGCTGGCAGAACTCTATCCAACCGAAGCGCGCGCCACGGCGGAGAACGTGCTGTTCAATCTCGGACGCGGCGTCGGCGGTTTTGGACCTTTTGTTGTTGGCAGCCTGGCTGCGACCTATTCGTTCACGGTGGCGATCGCGCTGCTGGCGACAATTTATCTGATCGATATTGTCGCCACCGCCTTTCTGATCCCGGAAAAGAAAGGCGTGCCCCTTGGATAACGGGGTTTAGACCCCCATATTTAAGAGGTCGTTATCCGGCCTGGCGTTATTGTTTCTGGCTTTTTTTCTACCCTGGGAACCGGTATAGTTCTCGATAGCAGGCCTAAAGGCCGCGCGACTTAATTGAGATGGTGGTGATGCGGCTCGTCATAGTGGCGGGCCGTAGACCTTTTGGATTCGACGGCAATTTGGATTCAACGGCAATGACTCTGCCAAATCGTACCGAACACATCCGCCTCACTTCGCATCCCGAGCCCGGGGCAAAACTGCGCTTCCCGATCAAATGGGGCGCGGCCACGGCGCGCGAGCGCGGGCCGATCATCGGCACGGTTTCGCATCCGCAAGATCGCAACGTCATCGGCAGCCATGGCGGCTCCTATTCGGTGTACCGGGCGCTGGCTGTTTCATCCGGCGCGCTCGATCCGATCCGCCGTCCTGATCTCACCAACACCTATCCGGCGGCCAATATCGGCCCGTTCGAACAGTGGACGGAACCCAAGCGCATCGTGTCGCTCGATCCTTGGGGACATTTGGTTGCGGAGAATTTCAAGGCGGAGATCGCGGAGGAAATCGACATCCGCCCGACGATCGCGGTCACGCGCGCGCGTCTCGATCTGCCGGAAATGCAGGCGGCGCTCAAGGCCAAACGGCTCAAGAACGACGGCGACGTCGTGCACGACAACGGCAGCATTTCGGTGGTCAAGATCGCCATCGACCCGGTGTGGTACCTCCCCGGCATCGCCGAGCGCTTCGGCACGTCCGAGAATACGCTGCGCCGCGTGTTGTTCGAGCAGACCGCCGGCATGTTTCCCGAACTGGTGACGCGGCCTGATCTGCAGGTGTTTCTGCCGCCGATCGGCGGCGCGACCATCTATTTGTTCGGTGACGTCACAAAACTCGCCAACCCGCGCACGCAGATTACCTGCCGCGTGCACGACGAGTGCAACGGCTCGGACGTCTTCGGCTCGGACATCTGCACCTGCCGGCCATATCTGATCCACGGCATCGAGGAGTGCGCCCGCGGCGCGCAGAACGGCGGCCTCGGCATCATCATCTACAACCGCAAAGAGGGCCGCGCGCTGGGCGAGGTGACGAAATTCCTCGTCTATAATGCGCGCAAGCGCCAGGAAGGCGGCGACGCCGCGTCGGCCTATTTCGAGCGCACCGAATGCGTCGCCGGCGTTCAGGATGCGCGCTTCCAGCAACTGATGCCGGATTCCGTGCATTGGCTCGGGCTGAAACGGATCGACCGTTTCGTGTCGATGAGCGACATGAAATATGACGCACTGGTGTCGCAGGGCGTCGATATCGTCGAACGCGTTCCCATTCCGGACGACATGGTTCCCGCCGACGCCCATGTCGAGATCGAAGCCAAGAAGGCCGCGGGCTACTACACACCCGAGCCGCCGAAGCCACAGGATCTGACCAATTCCGTCGGCCGCTCCCTCGATAAGTACTGAGCTTGCATTCGGTATCTTCCGCGAACTCCGAAACTGCCGCAGCGCGCTCGTTGTTAAGCGCGCGGGCCGTTCGCGAGCGCGCGCAGCGGATGCTCGCGATCGGGCTTGACGACAAGCTTCCGCATTTCCGCGTCGATCTGGCGCGCCTGCCGGCAGCGGTCGATCTCGTAGTCGAGAGCACGCGGAAGAATTATCCCGCGCTCGACGTCCCGTTCCATTCGCGCTGGCGCCACTTTGTCCAGAACGGCAAGGACCGTTGGGCTTCGATCGATGACAAAGCCGATTGGCCGGACACCGCGGCGCGCGGTCGGGCGGCCTTCGACTTGGCGATCGTCAGTGTCTTGCTCGACGCCGGCGCCGGGCCGCGATGGCATTATCGCGATCCTGAGACCGGAGAGAGCATCGGCCGTTCGGAAGGCCTGGCGCTGGCGAGTCTCGCGATGTTCGCGCAAGGCGCGTTCTCGTCCGATCCGGCCGATCCGCTCCGGGCCGACGTCGAAGGGCTGAAGAATCTTTCTGATAATGCGCTGGCGAGCGGCTTGCAGGTCAGCGAGACTAATCCGCTTGTCGGTAGCGAAGGCCGCGCCGATTTGCTGCGCCGGTTGGGCAACTTGATCTCCGGCAAGTCTGACATCTTTGGCCAAAGGGGCACGCCGCGCCCGGGCGGCCTGTTCGATCATTTTGCCGCGCTGGCGGTGGCCGGCGCTATTTCAGCGCCGACCATTCTTGCCGAGCTTCTCCACCATCTCGGTCCGATCTGGCCGTCGCGGCTAACACTCGGCGGCGTGCCGCTTGGCGATTGCTGGCATCACCCTTCATTGAAGGTTGAGGATTTCACAAACGGCATGGTGCCGCTGCACAAGCTTTCGCAGTGGCTTGCTTATTCCCTCATCGAGCCGCTGCAATGGTCCGGTATTGCGGTCTCCGACATCGACGGCCTGACCGGCCTGTCGGAATATCGCAACGGCGGTCTCTTCGTCGATAGCGGCGTCCTGCAGCTTCGCGATCCGGCCGAGGCCGGGCGCGCGCACGACGTCGCATCGGCGTTGGTGGTCGAATGGCGGGCGCTGACGGTCGCCCTCCTCGACAAATTGGCCGACGACATGCGGCGCCGTCTCAACATGGACGACAAAACCCTGCCGCTCGCCAAAGTTCTGGAAGGCGGTACGTGGGCGGCCGGACGCGTCATTGCGCGGCAGTTGCGCGCCGACGGTTCGCCACCGATCAAAGTCATCAGCGACGGCACGGTGTTCTGAGGAAAGTCCGGGAGGCAGTCATGGACGGCGTTACGATCGTCAAACATCCTTTGGTTCAGCACAAGCTGACGCTGATCCGCGATAAGGACCTCTCGACGAAATCGTTCCGGCAGTTGCTCAAAGAGATCGGCATGCTGCTGTGCTACGAGGTCACCCGAGACCTGCCGCTGGTCGACGTCGAAATCGAAACGCCGATGGCGCGGATGATGTCGCCGAAGATCGCCGGCAAGAAGCTTGTCTTCGCGCCGATCCTGCGCTCGGGCGTGACCTTCGTAGACGGCATGCTCGATCTGGTGCCGGCTGCGCGCGTGGCGCATATCGGCCTTTACCGCGAGCCGGAATCCTTCATCGCCGTCGAATATTTCTTCAAGGCGCCGTCCGATCTCGGCGAGCGGCTCGTCATCGTCGTTGCTCCGGTCATTGCCACGGCGAATACCGCCGCCGCCGCCGTACTCCGCCTCAAGGAACGCGGCGCCAAGGACATCCGGTTCGTCTGCCTGCTCGCGTCGCCGGAGGGCATCGAAAGATTGCGCGGCCTACACCCCGACGTATCGATATGGACGGCCGGCATTGACGAAGGCCTCAACGACGAAGGTTTCATCCTTCCCGGCCTCGGCGACGCTGGCGATCGCGCTTACGGCACGAAATAGGAGTCATCGAAGCTCCCCCACGACAAAGCGTGTAATTTTCCGGCATTTTGTGGCATATGCAGCGGCAAGCTCTTTGGGAGTGGCCTATGCAGTCCACCGAAACCCTCGCCTCCTTCGTGCAGCCGGCTCGCGTTCATCGCAGCATCTATTCGGATCCGGCCATTTTCGAGCTTGAGCTGGCGCGCATATTCGGCGCCGCCTGGATCTATGTCGGCCACGAAAGCCAGGTGAAGAATCCGGGCGACTATTTCGCAACCTTCATCGGCAAGAAGCCGGTCGTGCTGGTGCGCGATGCCGACGGCGAAATCCGCGTCATCCACAATCAATGCGCCCATCGCGGCTCGCTCGTCGTTGCCAATGACAAGGGCAATGCCGACGAATTTCAGTGCTGCTATCACGGCTGGACCTATCATCTCGACGGCCGGCTCAAAGCCGTGCCGCTGCAGAACGGCTATCCGCACGACTTCGATCCGAAAAATCCGAAGACCGCGATGACAAAGGTGCCGCGCGTGAAGAGCTATCGCGGCTTTGTCTTCGCCAGCGAGGCCGAGGACGGGCCGAGCCTGGAAGACTTCCTCGGCTATATGACGACATCGCTCGACGATATGATCGACCGCGCGCCGGGCGGCGAGATCGAGGTTGCCGGCGGCGTGTTCAAACACGCCTATGACGGCAACTGGAAGATCTATCTGGAAAATCTTTGCGACGCGGCGCATCCGATCTTCACCCACCGCTCGTCGATCGACGCCGCGCAACAGCAATCGGACGAGGCCTATTCCGACGGCTCGGGCGAAATCGCCATCCGCCAGATGCGCCAGAACGGCGCACCCTATAGTTTCTGGGAAACCCAGGTCGGCATCTGGACCTATCCCAACGGCCACTCCTATCTCGGCGACTATCACGACGACAGTAAGCTGGTGGCCGCGCTGCAAGATCCGGTGTTCCGCGACTACATCGCGGCGCTGGAGAAAAGCAAGGGCAAGGACGAGACCAGGCGCATTCTCGAAGTGCGGCGCTGGAACAGCAATGTCTATCCGAACCTGTCGTTCATGAGCCAGTTCCAGCAGCTTCGGGTCGTGCATCCGATCTCGGTCAATCGCACCATCGTCTACACCTATAACTTTCGCCTCAAGGGCGCGCCCGAGCAGATGTTCCGCAACACCATCAGCTTCGCCAATATCGTCAACGGCACCGGCTCGCTGGTGCTCACCGACGACCTCGAAATCTACAATCGCATCCGGCTCGGCCTCTCGAGCGAAGGCGCGGAATGGATCGAGATCGGCCGCGGCATGCAAAGCGACGTGCCGGATGCGCATGGCGGCCGGCGCGGGCAAAATTCAACGAGCGAAGTCTATATCCGCAACATGCTGCAGGCGTGGCTGACTACATGACCAACGGCCACGCCGAAATGCGCGCGGCGTCCTGATCGAGATTCAATTCGCAGATGGCCAACGGAAAGACAAGAAAGCGCAAGCGCAAAACCGCGGCGGCGCCGCGCCGGCAAATTGTCGGCTCGGGCCGAATAACCCGGCTTTCGGCGCGTCAGGCGCTCGACCTTCGCAGCTGCGAGCTTTTCCTGTTGCGTGAGGCGCGGCTTCTCGACGACGGCAAGTTCGACGAATGGCTTGCGCTGTTCGCGCCCGAGGCGTGGTACTGGGTGCCGAGCGAGCCGAACCAGACCGACCGCTTCGAAACCGTCTCGCTGATCAATGACGACCGGCGGCTCCTCGAAACCCGCGTTCGCCGGCTCGCCAGCCCGCGCATGTATTCGCAGGAGCCGCGTTCGCGCACGAGCCGCATCGTCACGAACGTCACGATCGAAGAAGCCGCGACCAATTCCTGCACCGTGCGATCAAAATTCCTGATGATCGAGTATCGGCGCGAGCAGCAACGTATCTTTGGCGGCACCGCGCTTCACGGCCTCATCCGCACCGGCACCGGCATCATGATCGCCTGGAAGCGCGTCGATCTCGTCAATTGCGATGCGCCGCTCGACGGCATCACCATTCCGTTTTGACGCGGCCTGACGTCCCATCCTTTACGTACCTGTGGGCCGGTGCAATGCAGTCCGCGTGCGTTGCCGCACCAGCCATTTGGAGCGGCCGGCAATGCCGAGCGCCGCGGCGCGCAAGGCCGGCGGCCAGGTCGTGGGCAAGCCGAGAAAGTACGAGATGCGCTGCGTGTGCTCGGTGAGCGGCCGCTCGTTGCGTTCCCAAAGGGCGAGCGCCGAGGCGAGATCGTCCTCGCGACCGAGATAGACCGCAAGCGACAGCGCATTCATCATCGCGCAACCGCCGCCCTGCCCGATATTCGGCGGCAAGGCATGCGCGGCATCGCCGATGAACGCCACCCGGCCGGCCGACCAGCGTTTCAGCTTGATCAGATCGAAACGATCGTAACGGCCCTGGTCGCCGATGCGGTCGATCAAGCCTTCGAGATGCGGAAACGCGCGCTTCCATTCGTCCTTGCGCACCGGCAGGGCCTTCGCGATCTCGTCGCTGTCGAGCATGGTGAGCGCGATGTAGATGTCATTCTCGCTGCACGGCGTGTAGAGCAGACGCCGGGTGCCCGACCAATATTCGATGGTCTTGGCGCCATCGGTCATGGCGCGCTCCGCCGCGGTCTTATCCATCAAGAGCCGCGTGCAGCCGTCGACCAGAAATTTGCGCTTTGCCAGAAGGCCAAGCGAATTGCGCAGCCGCGAATTGCTGCCGTCGGCGCCGACGATAAGGTCCGCCGTTAGCTTTCTCCCGTCCGCCAGCGTCAGTTCGCCGTCTGCCGTCGCGCTCACCGCGGCTGAGTTGGTCACGATCTCGACGCCGGCGCGCTGCGCCGCATCCGCAAGCGCGTTGATGACGTTCTGCCGCACGATGCTGAATACGCGGCTGCCGGCCCAGCGGTGCACCGAGATCAGCCGGTCGCTGCCGTCGCGGACCTCGCGCGTATGCGCGAACGGCGCGCCCTTGATTGCGGCATCGTAGGCGCCGACCGCTTCCAGAACGCGCAGCCCGTTCTCGTAGATATAGATGCCGGCGCCGGTCGTACGCAGCCGGTCGCCGCGCTCATGCACGCGCACGCTCCAGCCGCGTTGCGCCAATGCGCAAGCGGCCGTGAGGCCGGCAAATCCGGCGCCGACGATCTCGGCAACACGCTTACCAAGCTGGCGCTTGCTCATTCTTTAAGCCACGCCGGGACCGGCGTGCTCCTGCCGCAACTGCGCAAAAGGGGGTGGCCCTTTCATGCTCCGTGCGTATGATAAGCACGAACGCGTATCGTTTTTGAACAGTGGAGGCTCTTCATGGCCCGTCTGCGCCATTTCGCCGTCTGCGTGAACGATCTCGATAAGGCCGCGAAATTCTACGAGACCGTCTTCGACCTCAAGCGCATCGACCGCGAGGATCTGGAGATCGGCTCGGCGATCTATATGAGCGACGGCGTCATCAATCTGGCATTGCTCAACTTCACCGGCAGCGCCGGCAGCAAGGCGTCCGACCTGAAGAATCCGGGCGGCTTCGTCGGCGCCCATCATTTCGGCTTTCAGGTCGACGACGTCGCCGAGACGCAGAAGCGCATCGAGGACAATGGCGGCAAATTCTTTTTCGACCTCGGCGACGAACGTCACGGCAATTTCGAGCGCAAGTTCAAGGATCCGGACGGCGTCATTTTCGATATTTCCGCGGGCGGCTGGCAAGGCACGGACAGCTACAAGAAGTAAGACAATCGTCGCTTCCGTGCCTCAAGCCGGCAGTATTCGCCCGTTGCCTACTGCACGAACTGATTGGTGTAGAGGTCGTCGACCGGCGACTTTTTCTGGATGATGCCCTTGGCGAGATAGAAATCCTGCAGCTTGGACAGCCGCTCGGGATCGATCGCGCCGAGAACTTTTTGGCCCGGATAGACGAGCTTGTCGTAATAGTCGAACGCCTCCTTGACCTGGCCTTCCTTGCCGGTCCACTCCGGCACGAATTTGACGAAATCGGTCGCCGCCGCGGCCGGATCGTCCATGATGTCCTTCATGCCGTGCAGCGCCGCCTTGACGAAGGCGCGCACCATGTCCGGCTTGTCCTTGATGATCTGATCGGAGGCGGCAATGGCTTGCGCCATATGCGGGAAGAACTCGTCGGTCGGGATCACCTTGACGGCCACGCCGGCGGCCTCGACCGGAGGAATCCAATCCGGCACGCCCGCCATGCCGACCGATTTTCCGGTGGCGACCATTTGCCAGACGCCGACCGGGCCCGCGGCCTGGATGTCGACGTCGTCCTTGGTCAGGCCCGCGCTCGCCAGCAATCCGAGCAGCGCATAGAAGGTCGTGTCCTGGTAGGACATGACGGTGATGGTCTTGCCCTTGAGATCGGCCGGCTTGGTGATGCCGGAATCGGCGCGGACCACGAGCTGCATGAAGCCCTTGCCGCCGAACACGGCGACCATTTTCACCGGCACGCCGTTCTGCCGCACGACGATCGGCGCGTCCGCCACGATGCCGCCGATCGGCACATTGCCGGCGCCGACTTGCTTGGCGACGTCGACGCCGCCGCGCCCCACCGCGAAGCTTACGTCGAGGCCGGCTTGCGAGAAATAGCCCTTGCCTTTGGCGAGCTGGATCGGCCCGAAGGCCGGCAGCAAAGGCGGCGCCGGGAAGAGATAAGTGATCTTTTCATCCGCCCGCGCGGGCGACGCTTGGCTCAAGATCGCGCCACACAGTAGCCCAATACATAGCGCGATCGCGGCTTTCACGGATTGCACGCGGCCCAAACACAGCTTGCGCACGAACATCATCATTGGCCCCCTCACGGCAAGCCGCGGCGACGGAGTTGGTTGCCGCAGCATTCCCTAGCCTATCGGCGATCCCGGCATTTGCCACTATACTTGACATAACTGGGCGGAGATAAGCGTGCAATCGGCCCAAGCGTAAAATGGTCGATTGGCTTATGGCGCCCGTAACAGCCCGCGTTGCAACCCCGGTCCTGCGTCTTGAATACCGCAACGTCACGATGCGTTTCGCCGACAACAGCGGGCGCAGCGCGCTTACCGCCATCCGTGACGTCAGTTTTTCGGTCTGCGACGGTGAGGTCGTCTCGCTCATCGGCCCGAGCGGTTGCGGCAAGAGCACGCTCCTCAATATCGGGTCCGGCTTGACGGCGCCGAGCGAAGGCTCGGCCTTTGTCGACGGCGAGCGCGTTGCCGGACCGAACGCTCACGTCGCCTTCATGCTGCAAAAGGACTTGCTGCTGCCGTGGCGCACGATCCTGCGAGAACGTCATGTTCGGCGTCGAAATTCAGGGCGTGCCGCTCGCCGAACGCCGGCGGCGCGCGGAAGGACTGCTGGCGAATTTCAACCTCGCCGAGTTTTCCGGCCACTACCCGCATCAGCTGTCTGGCGGCATGCGCCAGCGCGTGGCGCTGGCGCGGACGCTCGCCGTCGATCCGCACGTCTTGCTGCTCGACGAGCCGTTCTCGGCGGTCGATGCGCAGACCCGGATGGTCCTGCAGCGCGACCTGGCGCAGACGCTCAAGCAATCGGGAAAGACCGCGCTCCTCATTACCCATGATTTGTCGGAAGCGGTGACGCTGTCCGACCGCGTTTTGGTCATGAGCGCAGCGGCCCGGCACCATCATCGACGAAATCGTCATCGACCTGCCGAAGCGCGACGACCCGATCGCGCGGCGTCGCGAGCCCAAGGTGAACGATTACGTAGCGCGGCTCATGGACCGTCTCGATATCGGTCACGCCAATCTCGCGCCGCAAACCGCGGGAGGCGCGGCATGAGCGGCGCCCGCCTCGGCCGTCTCCTCGGCCATGCGCAAGGGCACGTTCGCCAGCGTGGCACTGCTCATCGCTTTTCTGGCGGCCTGGCAATGGGGGCCCGATCTCCTCGGCATTCCGACCTTCATCGTCCCGCCCTTGTCGATGGTCGTGCGCGAATTCGTTCACGCCTGGCAATTCGACCATCTGCTCTTCCACACCGGCGTCACCGTCGGGGAAGTCTTGGCGGGATTCATTCTCGGCAGCCTGCTCGGCGCGCTTATCGGCTATCTACTCGGCATGTCGCCTGTAGCGGAATTCGCGCTGTCGCCCTACATTCTTGCTTTGCAGATCGCGCCGAAGGTCGCGTTTGCGCCGCTGTTCATCCTGTGGATGGGTTTCACGGTCTATCCGAAAATCCTGGTCGCGATCCTGATCGTGTTTTTCCCGGTCATGGTCAATGTGCTGACCTCCATCCAGAGCGTCGATCCCGATTTGATCAATCTTGCACGCTCGTTCAAAGCGACGCGGGTACAGATCTTTTGGAAGATCGAGTTTCCGACATCGATGCCGCCGATGTTCGCCGGGTTGCGCATCGGCGCGACGCTCGCGGTCGTCGGCGTCGTGGTCGGCGAGCTCGTCGGCGGCAATCAGGGACTTGGCTATTTGCTGTCGTTCGGCGAAGGCCAAGCCGACACGCCGATGGTATTTGTCTCGATCGTCATGCTGACGCTGGTGGGCGGCATCGCCTATCTCGGCGTCATCATCGCCGAGCGGCGCGTTCTGCATTATCTGCCGACGCGATCCACGGGCCAGAATATTTAGGGGCGTGTGCTCATAATGCGTGTCTGCTTTCGGGGTGAAAAGCGGACATTCCGATGTGATTAGGACGTGGCAGCTTTTGACCCAAAT
>CAVOHH010000003.1:0-102042 GCA_963695615.1 uncultured Alphaproteobacteria bacterium
GTTCGATGGCGGCGGGCTCTACTTCCGCGAGATTGGAGCGCAATAAAGCGTATTTTGTTTATCGCTACACACTCTGAATGGCAAGGAGCGGGAAACCAGCATTGGGCCGTTCCCAGAGTATCCAGCGAGGCCAGGCCGCGAGACAAGCACGCAGAACTCAGAAAGCAGGTGAAGGTCGATAAGATCGATCCGCTCGCCGCCAAGGCCGAACGCATCGGCTCAAGCCTATGTTCGCGACGGCCGTTACGAGCATATCGAGGCGCACGAAGGCTCGTGGCGAAACCCCAAGCATAGCGGCAGTGGGTCAAAGGGCTCGGCGAATACGCCGGACCGATCCGTGAGAGCGGGTGCTTGATGAGGTCAAGACCAGCGATGTCTTGGCGGTCCTGCGGCCAATCTGGAACGAGATTCCCCAGAGCGCCTCAAGGCTCAGGGGCAGGATCGAGGTGGTCCTCGACGCTGCGCGGGCGCTGTACATATCCCCGAGGACCGGGCGAACGACTCGATGGAAAAGGTCATCTGGACAAGCTGTCCGCAACCCGGCCAAGTCTACACGCGGTCACCATGCAGCCATGTCTTACGCCGACCTGCCCGCCTTCTGGACGAGCCGAGGAGTATTCCAACCACCGACGCGTCCGGGCGCTGATGTTCACCATCCTGACCTGCACAAGGACCTCAGAGGTTTTGCACATGACGTGGGACGAAATCAGCTTCGCTGAGGACACTGGCGGTTCCAGCCAGCAGGATGAAAATGCAAAAGCCGCATGATGTGCCGTAGTCACGAACAGGCGTTCGCCTCTTGGCCGATCAAATGGGCCGGACGCGGCAAAGGCTCGCTCGTTTTCCCCGGGGAGGCCGCGCCAGCCGCCCAGCACGATGGCGATGGGGTTGCTAGGCGGCGCATGGGGGTCGAAGCGACCGTCATGGGTTTCGATCTTCGGCCCGGTCATGGATGGCGGATATAGGCGTCGCGTTTGAGCTTGCAGAAAGCGCTTTGGCCCACACGACGAAGGCAACGTCGCCGCCTTCACCAAAGGTCACCCTGTTGGGCGCGACGACCGCTGATGCAAGCTGGAGTGATTTCGTGTCTGGCAAGGACAACGCCAAGGTGGTCCGCTCGAAAGGGCCGCATCCGCGCTCCGTACGGCGGGCCTGATGATCAACATCGCCATCAGCGTCGAGGCCTTCGAGGCGATAGCCCGCACGCTCCCGCTCGGCAACGTCAGCTTCGCGTGTTTTGTGATACGAAATGATCTTTCTTAGTTATTGTGTTACGAAAAAACGCTTCAGCGCAGTGTGTTATCGTGATCCATTTGCAAGAAGAACTGACGGCGCGGCCGAAAGCAGAGAATCGAACAAAAATCACTCACATTCGCCTGACAGAGGAAGAGCACATCGCCTTCGAGTCCGCTGCAGCCGCAAAGAACTACAAAACTGTCAGCGAGTATATCCGCTTCCTGCACAACACCTCGAACGGGGCCCTCCAGCAGCCCGAAAGGGCGGGGGACCGATCCCCACGGGCTCCAGCCACCCACTGCGTCTTTCCCCCGCCATGGAAGCACGGCGGCATCCTCGGTGGACAGCCCGCAGCTATCTTTTCAACAAGGCTAAGCCCGGCAGTGTCGATTCAATCGTGACCAGCCCGCCCTTCGCGTCCCGCAAGAAGAGCTACGGCAAGAATACTTATGAGATATTGCTAGTCGTCTCGCTTCGCTGATGGCTCACCCGGCGTCCTGGAGCAGGTGAGCCCTCGCCACTTCATATTGCGGGCCCTGGAAGCCCGGCCAGCCGACCCGTAGCCTTTATCACTTCAAGCTACTCGTCATGCTCGTCAGGAATGGCCTTCACCTGTGCCAGGGACACTACTGCTGGAACCCTTCGAAGCTCCCCACGCCCGCCGAATGGGTGCGATGTCTGTCGCGTCCGCGTCAAAGACGCGGTGAACACCGTCTGGTGGCTCGCCACGCGAACTGAAGGCTAACAACAAGCGGATTCTTCAGCCTCATCCAAGTCGATGGAGCACTTGCTGAAGAATCGGCCACACTGCAAAGCCTGTCGGCGATGACATTTGCAGAAGTTCAAGGAGGACAGCGGATCGGTCCCCCCAACCTCCTTGCCATTGCCAACACCGAGTTCAAGTGCCGCTATCAGGACCATTGCCGCGCCGAAGAATATCGCAATCATCCGGCCCGCTTCCTCGTGCAGCTCCCCGAATACTTCATCAGGTTCCTGCACCCACCTGGTGCTCGGGGTCGATCCGTTTGGAGGGTCCGCGCCACGGGTGTCGTGGCTGAAACCCTGCGCCGCCGATGGGTCGGCCGCGAGCTCTCCCAGGCATTCCTCGGCGAGCGCTTCGTCCGACCGTCCGACCAGCTGCTGCCGAAAGACCGGGGTGTCGCTGACGAGATCGCCGCTGCTGCGATGCGCCCGGCCGGTCGCCTGAGGAGGATGATCCGCCTTCGCCGACGGCGAGCGGATCGCCCGCCGGAACTGAAGCGGAGGGCCGCGCCCTGAAGCGCCGGTCAAAAACGCCAGTTCGCCGCATGGCCTGTCGAGCCCGATCAACGCGCAAATCGACCCGACGCCGAACAATAGCAACCCCAACTCGATCCTCGATGCTCTAGGATTTACCCCGCCATTCACTATGGGCGGAGCGGACTGGTCGGCCGTTCCCGACAAGGCTGGCGTCTAGCGTCTTCTTCTAACAAGACGAAGTCGATATGTTGGGATGGCAGGCGAGACGCCAAGGGCTCGCTTCGCCGTCGACTACGCGACCGACGCCAGCGGCCAAATCGTCAACATGTTCTCCCAACATCCTTGTTCGCCCGGGCTTCTCCTTGACGAAAGAATGGCCAGAATGCCCGCGAGGCAAACACGACGACGCCGCGCCGATCCGTTCGATGCGCCGCGCGAACGCTGCCTCGGCCGAGCAAAGCTGAAGCCATCGATACTATCGAACGAATGTCGCGGGCTCGCCACTTTCAGCCGCGTCGATCGTATGGAGGAGACAGCCGTTCCTGCAGCCATTGCCGTACCGCCGCCGCTTTAATCCCCTTGAAATCCACTGCGTGCGGCGCAACCGCTATGCTATTCGAGGAGGGCAGGAGCGTCGCGGCTCAGCGACGAGCCAGAGCGCCGGATCAATCCCGGAAGATCGGCTTCGCGCGCTGTAACCCCTTGTCCATACTGGACAATCTGTCCCGCCGCTTCGCGGAAGCGGGCAATGGCCGTGTTCAGCCAGATATTTCACCTCGACGATGGCCGCCACCCGACCGGCCTTGTCATCGACCACGACCAGATCGAGGCTCAGATCGAAGCCGCAGTCATGCCATAGGCGGGCGGAGCAACGCCTCAAGCCGCAACTCCGACGGCTCCGGCGGGCGGCGCACAAGGCCGCCCCCCGACTGCCCAATAGATTGAATATCGCCCACAGCGCAGCACTGGCTGGCCTGGGCTTGCATCAAGGATTGACAGCCGCAGGGGCGCGCCAAGTTCTTTGATAGGGCTTCCCAATCCCGGCTGCAACGGCCAGGCCAACGCTGCCAGGACTCTTCGAGAGGGCCGAGAAGCGTGCTGCGAAGGACCCCCAGAAGCGCGCTTCGTCACCCGTCTCGATCTCCGTCAGCGTCGTATAGGCCGCAATCGCGTGGCGATAGATCGTTGAGCCGCCGGACACCGCGCCGCATCCGCAGGGTGTCTGGCCCCGGCCGTGCGGCTCGCGCAAGCATGAACCGAGCGGCTCGCGCAGCGCATCTGAGCCGCTTCACCGCCGAAATCTCCCCCATCGCCGCCTCGAAAACCGACATAGGCCGATCTTCGGTTGTAGGGCTAAGAGGCGCTCTGCGTAGGTAGCCGCCATCTGCACCACCCACGACGACCTGGTCGGCTTCGGTGTCGAAAGACCGGACCGGCTCTTCCGAGACGATAAAGCTGATGGATGCCCGTTGACCCGTCGGTGTACTCCAAGCGCGAGCAACCACCGACTGCGCGCGACCGCATCATCCGTGCGCCTCTGGAACTGAAGCAGGAAGTCGGCCTCGATGCCGGTGCGCCAGAAGATACTGGAGAAATTCGCGCACAGGGGCGGAAATCGCCCAATGGGCGCGGAGCAGATCAAGATCGCGGGCAAGATCGAGCGAGGGGCTTTCCGCGCCGAGCAGGACGCCTGATCGGAAATGCCGGGAGGAAGATCCCGGCCGCATAGTCGGAGATCTCCCTGTCGATCCCCTGGATTCCACCGCGACCGCTTCGATCCGCTGCTCTCATCCGTTCCTTGCTTTCAGCATCGAGGCCGAACGCCTCGATCGCCGCTCCGGCAAGGAAGTCCGCATCCCGCACGACGATCCCTGGTCGAGCATAGGCAAGAGCACGATGTCCACAGCATCGAGGAGGGCTGCGCGCATCGAGGGCGAGGGGGCAGTGAAGAAATCTGCACCGTCTTCCATCGCCCGGACGGCCTTGATCGACATCGATGATCGGGGCAGGCCCAGCACGCGGGAGCACCTTATCGATCGCCGCCCAGAAGGCGCCGAGTGGGCAGGGCGCACCCGCTGCCGGCTCCCGCCCAAGCTGGATCGACCTTGCGCGGATAGGAGACTATGAAGTTCGCTGTGTCGCGTGGCGCATCGACATAAACCCAGCCGAACCGGCGACTTAAGGCGTAGGACATCTGGTACAGCGCCGCCTTATCGATCGAGTTGATCGTCGCGATCAGCCGCCAGTGCGGGCCTGGCGCGAATTCATGCGCGGCCGCCGAAGGTTCTTGCTCTCCGGCAGTATCACATATTGCGCGCTCGCCGGGTCCTCGATGTTCAGTCGGTAGGCAGAGTGGTTTGCTGGCCGCTCAAGACCGTGAAGAGTGGGCCGATCACTTTGTCGATGTCGCAGCGGTTCAGCTCGTCGACAACGAACGGGCGATCGAAGCGGCGCAGGAGTACCCCTGGAATGAACGCCACGTTCCTCGTCCACCGGCTGATACCCCCCGATTATATCCTGCGAACTCCAATCCGACGAGCCCGTGACCAAGGTCCACTTGCCGCCGGTCAGGCGCCCAGCTCATCCAACGGGGAAGCGTCGTCTTACCCGTGCCCGGGGGGCCATAGGCACGAAGACGTCGCTTTCCAGACTTCAGGGCCGCATTGATCTGCCGATAAACGGATGGATCGATCCCGGAAGGTCGGTGTTCTCTGCAATTTCTAAGGATGCAGGGGAAGTCATTCCTGTCCGCATCATCCTTGTCCTCATCCTCTCCCGCGATGGCCGGGCAGCCTTCGCCTCGACTGGTCCCGCAGCCGTCCATGCATCGGTGACCATCTTCTTTAGCCGATCGAGGCCCGGCTCGCTGCATCAGATCGAAGACGGGCATCTGGGGCCGCCGCATGGCCCGGCAGGCGCGACAGTGATGTTCGCCGCGAGCGCATCGATCACTTCGCCATAGGTGAGAGTGCGCTCCGCCCCGTTTTCCGTGATCTTCAACTGCATATCGCGCGGCTTCAGGCCCAGAAGGCCGCAGCCGATGTAGTCGAAGGCCTTGTCCATGAACCGGATCGCGCCCGTTGCGGGATCGAAATTGAAGCGGTTCCGAGGACGCTCCTTTCGGGGTCGCCCCGTGAAAGACGAATAGGGCATGTGCACTTTGAGGCTGTCATCCTGAAAGAAATCCCCCGGTCCCTGTCGGATCAGCGGAACCAGTCGAATACCACACGGCTGTCTTCCTGTGCTCGTGTTGAATGCACCGGGGTCTGAATCCCACCGGTGGGATTTTCGGCGCGCAGCCCGCCAGGCTCCGGACGATCCGGTAAAGCCATCGCTGGGGGTTTGTTCGCCGAAATAATCGGCTCCTTCCAATATCCCGTCGCTAGACGTTTCAGTGACGGCCGCTTCCAGAGACCCTCCCCGGTCTTGAATCGCATTTTCGGAAACTGAAGCCCTTTGTCCTCCAAGAGGTCTTTAGCCACTAATCGTCTTGGTAATTTGTTTTGGCTTCATCGGCCATAAGGGGGAACCTAAAACGACTTAGGGCTTCATAAAGGGGGGATCTCCGACACTATCGCTGGAGGCGAGCCGCGCGCTGACGGCGGCAGTCAATTAGTACCTGCTCAGCGTGCGTCTTCGGACTCCTGCTTTCGGGGACGGGAAACCGGCACCAGCACAATTGACCGGCCGGCTCTGGCTCGCGCGATGATGTCGATAATCCATCAATCTATCGCCTACCGCTGTCGCTTAACCGGCATGGCGCTGTCGCGCCTCACGCTCGCCGGACCGCCGCCTTTGCCGGGCTTCTCGCCGAATGGCCGCCATCCGACGGGTGTCTGCTGGGCGACGACCTCGAACCCGGCTCTCTCGCCAGACGGGGATGAAAATCTGCGCGTTCACGGCTGCTGGGGCTTTTGACCTCACGCATGCGACGTTCCTTTCTTGCGTTCAAGCCGCCTTTCAACCATGCGCGCTAAAACGGCTTGCCCCAAATCGCGTGCCCACTGTTGCGGTCAACGATGCGCTCGACCTTTCGACCCGGCCTGCCCATGTCAGCGATGAAGAGCTGCGACCGAAGAACTCCGTCATGCGCTCGCCGGTCGCGCTGTCGGTGCGGTGTCTCGCAACCAGCGATCCGTCGCTGGGCAAGTTCGCTTCGCTTGGCGACGCTGGCCTTCGACCTTCGCGGCATCGAGCAACATCCGCTCGAAATTGTCGAACACGATGGCCTGCGCCGAAATCGTCAGCGCGAATTTGCGACAATTCATGATCGGGCGCGAGCTTGCGCGCCAGCCTGTTGAACAACCGTGCGCGATACCGCGAGGGCGCTTCGTCATCCGCAGGTTCGGGCGTCGTCACGCCGAACGCCCTGTAACGCGTCGTCGTAGGTCTGAGCGATCAGGCGGCGCGCTTCGGCGTTGTCGCGCATCTTGGCGCGGCGGGCGTCTTCGCGGGCGGCGTCGGCGCGCTTGAGCGCGGCTTCCTCCTCGCCCACGCGGCGATTGATGATGGCGTCGAGACGGTCGAGGTGGGATTGCAAAGCTGCGGACATCGTCAAAACTCCTTCGTCATCCTCATCGCAGCATCGCGCTGATCGGCTGGCGGACAAGCCTAACAGCGATCGCCCGCTCGAAGCGTGCCGTCCCCCTTTGGGCCTCCCTCGCGCCAGTCGGCGTGGGCTGCAATCTGGGTGGCGGTTGGTCTGTCGTGCTCGGCGATCTGGTCAGCACGTCCTTCGCGGCTGACGCCCGAAGGCGGTCCAGATATCCACCGAGCGCTTGGGCGTGCCGGGGCCGAGGTCGCCTTGCGCCTTCGTCAGTGATCGAGAAGAACTTCCGGGGGTCGGCGAACACCAAACCGCCCTCGACCAGCAAGCGGACGCGCCGCCTGATCGTCAGCGGGCAGACCTCGATCCGGCGCGCCAGCTTCACGGTCCCCATCGATGTCAGAGCAAGCGCGGCCAAGACCTGCCGGTCGAGGTCGTCGAGGACCACGGGGTTGGCTGCAAGCTCGCGGCCCTGCGCGGTCAACGTCCAACTCCGTCCTGGAACGCACATCGGGCTGATCGCCAATCCCTTCGCGGCCAGCTTGCCAAGCCGCGCCGAGGCCCCGCTCTCGGTGAATCCGGCCAATTCGCCGAGACGCGCCACGCTGGCGTCGGGGTGACCGGCGAGCGCCTGATAGCTTGGCGTCTACCGCCCGCCTATGCTCCAAGACGACCTGCCGATAGCGGCTCGGGTCACGCCCTGGTGCTGAACGAGAAGCGGGTTTCCTGGCCGCAGGTCGCCGTCGTCGTTATCTCGCGGGGAAGACTCTTGATCATCTGTCCTCGCGGCCATTCGCCTCTCGCCAAGCACCACGCAACGCGCAACACGGAAATTCGTCGGGTCCGGCCTTGGCGACGAGGCTGACCATCAACTTGCCGTCTGCGCCCCGGTATCCGGCGGGCTGATGCGCCAGCGCGCCAGGCCGATCATCGTGCCGACCGACCCCGCCATCCTGCCGGATCGCCAGACGCTCCTTGATGACCTCGACCGGAGTTGCGGCGTTGAAGCCCTGCCCCATTGATTAGCGCCGCCGCGTTTACGCAGACGGTTTTCATTCTGTCTATGAGAATCATTTTTGTCTCCACCGGATTCAGTGGTCTTCCCCAGCTTGGCGGTGTCTCATCTGCTCCGCTTCAGCTGCGCTCCGAGCGTCGGCCTCGTCGCGCCACCACGCGTATCGTCCGGATCGTTCTTGCGAAAATCGAGGGGACATGCCCGGGTGGGGACCATGCAGAATAGGGTTCTGAGCGGCTGACCCCCGGCCATCGACGGCTCATAGACGACGTTTGATTCCGGCTTGGCCTACGGAGCGAGTCGCGGGTGAAGAAGAACACATCACCGCCGTCGGCGCTCGCGTCACCGAAGTAGGAGGGCTGGGCGCTCTGCCCCGTGGAGATCAGGTAGAGACAGCCACCGTTACGTTCGCTGAAGCTCGCACTGGCACGTTCACAGGAGCCGGCGCCTTCGCGCTCCCACTCATACACGTCTGCCTGTTCGTTCGTATCTCCAGGAACGAGAGCTTCTTTAGTCTGGAAGAAGACGCGGCTGCCATCGCCGGAGAGGTTGCGCGTCAGAAATGCGTTGCGTGTTCTGGGGAAGCGGGCAGCTCTCGATGACTGCTGGCGAGATGTGCGTCGCTGGTGGCCGGAGTCCCGCTTGGGTTGCACGACACGCATACCGGATTGCCTGACGACAGAGACCGTTCCACGTCATACAGATAGAGCTCGATCTCGTCGTCGTTGTCATAGCTCGTCAGCTGTGAGACTGAACTGAACAGGACCGTCTTGCCGTCGGGAGCCACACGCGAGCTCTTCTCACCGCCGGAGGGCCCACCGCTTTCGGATGGAACGGCGTCGTAACCACGCCAGTCGGGTTGGTCTTGGGTTGATCTGGCATTCGGTCCCAGCAACCTCGCGACGAAGGTCGTGGCTACCGTGTGAGTTCCGGCTTCTTCGTGCCACTCGTAGAGATTGTCAGCACCTTCTTCGGCTTCTTCGCCGTTGCCGTTCTCGTTGCTCGCCAGCTTGCCTGAGCCGACGAAGTATACGTACGAGCCGTCATTTGAGATCCCAAGCGTCCCCAGCACGCCAGCGGCGCCGCTCGTGAGCGCTTCGCGTGCTTCCGCGAGTGCTTCCGATTCGGGCTTTTTGCTTTCCTCAAATTTGTCGACATCGAATCGGTACAGCTCTTCGCCTTCGGTGTAGAAGACCAACGAGCCACTTGGGGTCGCGGCCCGCCAGTACGCCGGTTCGGCCCCGGCCGAGACCGGGATCGTTCGTTCGGCTTCCAGTTCGCGCATGTAGACGATGCCCGGTTCGACATCGCTGAAGAAGATACGGGAGCCGTCTTCGGAGATCGTGTCCTGCGTGTAGAACTCGCTCGTCGAGCCGCCGGTCCGCGGCGCGAGCGCGGGGCCACCCGGACCGGCGACCGACCCGCCGTTCGGCGCTTCGCCGTCGGGCAGAACACCGGCCAGGCTGACCCGTTCGCCGAGTGGCCGAACCTCGATTTGATCTAGGTGTCCGCGGTGACTTCCTGCTGCTCCGTGCCAGAATAACCGTGGTGGTCTGGACCTCCAGTTTCCTCGGTTTCACTATCAAGTTCATCGAGATTTCGGCCGCCGGCATCGCCACTGCCGTGTCCGGCTTCGTGCTCGCGCATCTCACCGGCTATGCGTCGGCTCCGGCGCCCGCCGTGACGCCGCCGCCGGCCGTCGTTGCGGCCCCGGTCGTGACGGCGCCCGCGCCTTTGCAACCCGCCTCTTCGCAGCGCGCGCCAAGCGCCAGCGTAGCGAACCCGCCGGCCGCGCTCGTCGGCGCACCTATAGCCGCTCATGCCGAGGTGCCGCGTCCCGCCGCGCCGCCGGATGGCAATTCTCCCGCCGCGACAGCGACGCTCCCGCCGCTGCGCGCCACGGTGAACGCCGCGCCGGCCGGCCGAGCCTGCGCGCAAGCCGCACGACCCAGCCGAGGCCAAGCTCGAACCCAAACCGGAAGCAAAGCCGGAAGCGAAGCCGGATTCGATCGAGGCGCGTGTGCGCGCAGCGCTGGCCAATGCCGACGCCCATCGCCAAGCGCCGGCCGACGCGCATCCGATGATTGCGCCGATGCCGGGCCGCAGCGCCCGTCGTCACGCCGCAGCCGCGGCCGACGGAAAATCCCGTGATGCGCGACGCCGTCGCCACGCCGCCGCGCGCAGCCGACATTGCGCCGCACAGCCGCTTACCGCGAAAGCCCCTGCCGCAAACATCCGCAGCCCGGCAGCCCCGGCCAGCAAATTTCCGCGCCGCAGGCGCCGCTGCAGATCGCGCCGTCCGCTCCGGTCGAGATCAAATCGCAGCCGGTTGCCGGCGTCGACGCATCGGCGGCTCCGGCGCCAGCGGATGCGCAAGCTCAGGCCAAAAACGAGACCAAGAGCGAGAACCCGTTCTCCGCCTTCTCGAAATTCCTGCGCACCGACACGTCGCCGCCGCCGGCGCCGAATGAAATCCCGCGGCCGCCGATGCCGGTTGGGCAATAAAGCTTCGGGCCGCGCTGCACTCAAGGAGCGTCGTCGTCCTTATCGTGGTCTTTATCGTCGTCTTCATCGTCTTCATCATCATCATCGTCATCGTCGGCGTGCTCTTCCCGGTCGTTCGCCTCTTCGATGGCGCCGGCCATGAATTCCACGAGATCGTCGATCGCTTCGCCGATTTCGGCGGCACTGATGCCCTGGGCGCCGGCGTCGGCAAGACACTGCGTCGCGAGCGCTTTGGCCTGGGCATTATCGCCGGCCTTTGCGTTATCGGGCGCATCGCCTTCCGCGGGTACATGGTCGGAAATCCACTCCTCGACAAATCCTAGCGCACGCTCGCTCATGGCCGGCTCCTGCTTTCGATCAAGTGTAGCATGAGGAAAGCAGATCACAGCGAAGGCCGCGTGACGATAAGGGCGGCATTTGATATTCCGCTTGGATGGGGAAGATCGGTCCGTTCAAATACCTGCCGTTCGGCGACGGGCAGCCCTATCAGATGCAAGATGGGTCTGCAACCGCTGCCAAGCGAGCGGTGGATCGAGATCGACGAAACCTTCGCCGCACAGCTGTCGGCCAAGCGGGCTCTCCTCGGCGCACGCCACGGCGACGTCTTTCAAGCCTTGCCGGAGGCCGAGCCCGCGTCGGAGGAGACGCTCCGGCTCCTGCTGCAACACCTGCGCCAACACCATGCCGATGCCTTTGAATTCGAGGCTGCACATATACGAAACGTGCTGACCGGGGAACGCTGGGACATCGCCCATGCGCGCCTGCACCCGCTCGATCAAGCCGGCCGGCTCGTCCAGGAAGATTTCTGTATTTTGCAATCGGACGGCGAGAATTATCGGCTGACGGCGGGCGCCGTGTGCTTCCCGTCGAACTGGCGGCTCGCCGACAAGATCGGGCACACCTTGGCCGAAGTGCATGGCCCCGTCCCGGGCTACGCCGACAAGCTCGAAAAGCCGGTCAACAGATTCTTCGCCAACCTGTCAGCCGACGCCATCGTATGGCGGGTCAATTGGGCGATCCACGATAGTCCGACGCTGTTCAAAGTCGCGCGCGAGCCAGCGCCTGCGACCATCACAAGCGCCAACGCCGGCGAAGCGCTGTGGTTTCGGGTCGAGCGGCAAACATTGCGCCGGCTTCCAGAAAGCGGCGCCGTGCTCTTCACCATCAGGACGCATCTGACGCAACTCGGCCAGGCGATCTGCAATCCCAAAAGCGCGCGCGATTTGGCGGCGGTCATTCGCTCGATGCCGGAGGCCGTGCTGCGCTATCGGCACATGAATGCCTTCCGGCACGCTTTGCTCGGCTGGCTCGATCAGATCGCCCGGTAGCCGCCGTCGGCCATGACGATCGCGCCGGTGACATAGGCCGACAGATCCGACGCCAGAAAGAGCGCCGGGCCGACGATGTCTTCCGGCTGTGCCGGTGCGGCCGAGCGGGGTGTGGTCGAGAAAGATCTTGACCAGCTCGGGATTGTTGGCGCGCACATTGGCGTTGAGCGGCGTCTCGATCAGGCCGGGGCCGATGGCGTTGACGCGCACGCCGTCCTTGCCGAGCTCGGCGGCCAGCGCGCGGGTAAAACCGAGCACGCCGTGCTTCGAGGTGGTGTAGGCCGGCGAGTTCGGCGTGCGCACATGCACGAAGGACTGGATCGAGGCGATATTGACGATGCGCCCCTTGGCCGCGCGCATCGGCGCGAGAAAGGCATGCGTCACGTTGAACGGGCCATTGAGGTTGATCGCCATGATGTCCTGCCAATCCTTGATCACGGCGTCGGGATCGCCGGCAAAGGCATTGCGCCGGTTGATGCCGGCATTGTTGACCAGGATCGAGACCGCGACCGACTTCGCTTGCGACCTTCGCCGCGACGTCGCGGCACGCCATCCGATCGGTGACGTCGAGCGTGAAGGCCTGCGCCTTGCCGCCGGCGTCGCGGATCTCGGCCGCGGTCTTCGCCGCCGCCTCGCCGTTGATGTCGAGCACGGCAAGCTTGCGCGCCCTCCCGCGCGTAGCCGGCCGCAATGGCGCGGCCGATGCCGGAGCCCGCGCCGGTGACGACCGCGATGTGATTGTGCAAGAGCCCGGGCATTGGTGCCTCCCCGTCTTTTGATTGTGGGGGCGAGCATAGCAACGCCGCGCCAGCGGGGCGCCAGCCAAATTCAAGTCTTTACGCGCAGATGATCCCGGCTTCGGCCAAAGCCGCGCTTCCCGGCTAGTTCGCCGGTTCCGCGGCCGCGCGGCCGAGATCGTCGTTGGCCGGGAGAAAGCCGCCCGTCTGGGGCGCCTTTTGCGAAAAGGCGATCGCCGGGCCGAGACGCTGGCCGGCATCGAGCGCCGCCATGCCGAAGAGGCGAGCGAGCGACTCGCAATCAGCCTCCTCCGCCAGCGCCGACAGTTCGAGCGCCATATCGCGGAGATATTCCAAAAGCTCTTTGTCCATCATAACCCCCTGGTGCCAAAGTCAGCAGGCTTGTGCCGCCGATCCCGGCTTGCGGAGCGTATGAAGCTATCGCCGGATGGGCTGTGACGAAGGTCACTCACCAAACGGCGTACCGCGGGCAGGTCAGGCGAAGCCCCTAGGGCGGATTACACCTTCGGCTAGTCCGCCCTACGGGCTAGGCTCACTGCCGCGTGGCCCAGCGCAAGATCTGATCGCGATCCTCGGGTGCGAAAGCGCGCCACAGCAAGTACCGCCAAGCGCCCGGTACGGTCTTCATATAGAGGATGCGGGAGGTGTTGCGCGTGCGCACGATGGATGACCAAGGCACCATCAGCGCGAAATCCGCGGCATCCTTGGTCAATATTCCCTTGGCGTCGACCTCAAAGGAGAGCTTGCGATTGACGTCAGGGTAGCGACGGAAGGCGGCAAAGGAGCTTCCGAGCATGACAATGACCAAGGCAGAAAGCGTGCCCAGATAAAAGGGCCAGACGTCGGCGGCAAAATCACCGAGTGCGGCCAGCGGATGAGCGCGAAGCGCAAGCCACTGGCCATCGGGCAATGTCAGCGCCCAGATCATGCCGAACAGCACGGCCATGGCGGCCGCACATTTCCACAGCAGCGATATGAGCTTGCGCATTACAAATCGAAATTGATCACCCCATTCGAGCGTCACCTGTCCTCGTATCGTGATGTCGTCGGCCATGTCTTCTCAAGGCCATGTCTTCGGGCCATGTCTTCCTCAAGGTCATGTCTTCCCTCAAGGCCGGCGCACAGTGCCACGCCGGGGGACGGCACGGGCGGTAATCTTCAACCGACCGATGGATAAATCAGGGTTGCAGCAGCCGCCTACGGCTGTTTCGTCATCTCGGTGCAGGACGAAATGTGCGAGGCCGGCGAAACATGCATGTAGCACAGCTCCATGCGGTCCGGCGCCAGCATCGTGCCCGAGCGTATAGCCGACATCGTCGGTGACCATGTGGATCGCGCCGGTGCGCGATATCACGGCGAGAACCTTCTCGCTCTTGCGCGGCGAGGCGAAGGTGCCGGAGAAGCGGCGGCCGTCCTGCTTGTCGATCACCATGGTGAAAGGCACGCTGCGAAACTCCGGCTCCGCCTTCTTCGCGGTGGCGGTGTGATGCAGATTGCCACTGCCAAGGACGATGGTCTCGCTGTTGCCCTTCCAGGTGCCGCGCACGTCGGGCGGCGTGACGTCAGCCGCCACGGCCGCGCCGGCGAAGGCGCAGAATGCGATCAATCAAAGATAGTTTCGATGCCTGCTTCGACATGACTTGCGTCAACATGGCTTTGGCTCCTCCCAGCCTGTGGCCGCGTATGACCAGAAGACTTTCATTTGAGAGATGCATAGCGGCGGCGGCAAAACCTTAAACAGCTGAAAATCAATCGACCTTAAATCAAAAAAGCCGGTGTAACCGGCAGGCCCCATCGTTCACGCTTCGAAACTCGCGGCATTGGCCAATAGTTCCATGAAAAGAGGCCCAAGGGCGCTCTAAGTGGCGGTCTAAGCGGCGGTCTATCTGTTTCTGCTTATTCGCGATTGTGATCACTTTAGGTCAGTCGCGGTACTGGCCGTGTGCTAAAGATAGCATGCACGGGGACAACAAAGGTCCCTTTATCATGACGATGACAACAACAGTCTGCGCAACGGCAGTTGCGCTCATTGCCGGCACAGCGTGCTTCGCGGTGCCGGCCGAGGCTCGCGACCCGACAATACCGGCGGGCCAATACAAAGTGTGGACAAGCCACGACAGCAAGAAGCTCTATATGAGCGCCGGCGCCGTGTACGACGCTGGCGTTCAGCGCGGCAGCGCGCGAGCGTCCCGCGATGCCTATCTCCGCGGCTTTCGCGACGGCAATAGCACCGCGGCTTACACGTCGCGGCAATATGTCGTGAATTCCGCTCCGCTTTATTCAGCGGCTCCGGTTTATTCGGCTGCTCCGCTTTATTCCGCCGCGCCCGCTTATTCGGCCGCCGCAACTTACTCGGCAACTCCGGCCTACGGATATTCGTCTTACAGCCGCGATACGGCCTATACGCCTGCGGTCGCCGGATATTCCTATAACGGCGGCACCGTCGCCTTGGGCGACAACCCTGGCTACAACTACGGCTATGGCAACACTTATGGCGACAGCCAGTACAATGCCGGCCAATATACTTCCGCCCAATATGACGCCGGCCAATATAACGCAGGCTATGTGCCGCGCGGACTGATGGACGTGGCCGTTACACCGGTGGCGGTGGCACAGCCTTTGGAAGCGCAAAGCGCGCGTCTGAGCTATTGCATCGCGCGCTACCACTCCTTCGATCCGGCTTCCGGAACCTTCCTGGGCGACGACGGCTATCGCCACTTTTGCCGGTAACTTCTGCAGGCAGCAGAGCGCAAGTAACAGAGCCTAGGTAACTAAGCCTCGCCCGCGCCGCGGGCGAGGCTCTCGTTGCCGCAAAGCCCAGGAAATTGTGAGGAGATTGCCGAGGCGATTGTGAAAGAGATTGCAGAGGAGCTTACATGGTGAACATTTCGAGCATTGCGATCAACAAGCGGGCCAACGATCAATTCAAAAAGCTGACGGGGATCGAGAACGGCAGCAAGGGGCCGACGGAATACGAAGTCCGCGCCGACGCGCTTTCGACCAAGATCGCGCGCCTCAAAGCGCTTCGGCTGGCGCGAGACGCCGCCATCCTCGCCGCCCCGCCGCCGGCGCCGGTGAAGAAGAAGGCCCGCAAGACGAAAAAGCGCCCTGCCGTAACTTCGGCTGTGTCGTTGTCGGATTGGCGGAAGGGCCGGCAAGTGAAGAGCCAGTAAGCCGGTTGATGCGAGGGTTGAGGGCGCTGGATGTGTTGCGCGCGATTGAGCGGCTTGTCGCGCCGACCTCGCCATCATTGCCGGACTTGATCCGGCAATCTATGCGGCGGTGAGGCCTGATCCGGATTCCGTTTCACTTAGTCCGGACCATGCTCGCTCCAAAGCCAAACGGCGAGGAAGGGCTTGCCAAGCAAAAGTGGCACCCCCAGTTAATACCGAAGTCTTTCCTGCTTTTTTGGTCGGGGATAGGCAATGTGCAACGCGTATAATCACGCGTATGACTGCCCATGCGGCTTCGGTGGTGACACTGGAGGAGGTGGATGGCGGCGCGGTCGGATTCGCTCTATCGCAGAGATGTTGGAGCCGATTTCTGGCGGATGGGCAAAGGATTACGGCGGAACGGTTGAGAGTTACGTCAATGCCAACGCACACTGTCCGGTTTGTGGCGAGAGCGTCTTTTTTATCGATCCCCATACAATGGTCGCGTGTTCTTTGACGCGCTTGGGTGGCCCTGGCCAAAGCACCCGTGTACCGACAACTCGCTTGAACCGCGAAGAGCTACGCGAAATTCTGTCGCAGATAACGTCCTCGAGGTTGATCCGACATGGCGTAAGGAGGGCTGGGAGCCGCTTCTGTGTTGCAAATTTCATTGGAATAAGCAGGGAACGCTAGTAACGGGAGATTTTCGTGACGAGTTCGTCGAACTCCAGCTTCCCCCAAGCGCTGTAATCGATCGCACCAGTCCTGTTTTTATACGCGAGAAAGCCGACGAGCCGAACCTTTTCGAGGTCAACTTTCTACGCTCCGATCAAATCGATACGAAGGCGCAAACCGCGTTGTCGCGATGCGTTACGAGAATCTCTTATACCAATCAAAAGACGGGTTGAGGGCGTAGCCCGCTGGTGAGGACACCTTACAGGTCAAACATGGAGACCGATTTAGAGGTGAGAGGCCCATGATCAGCGATATTGAGGAAGGAGCAAAGGCCGCGCAAGAAATCGCCAAGACCACGGGAAAGGCGATTGACGGCGCACGAGGCTTAGGTGGCTGGCTCGATCGCATTTTTGGCGCTGGTATTGAAAACACCGTCGCTTTGCATTGGTCCGATCGGCAGGTAGCACGACGGATTGAACGCGCGATTTTCGATTGGGAACGCCTAGAACTGCTCATGCGCAAAGTACAGGAGCGTCTTAAAAAGAAGGGCGTCTTGCTTACCCGGTTGCCACCACCAAAGATTATGTTGCCGATTCTGGAACACGCGACGATGGAATATGAAGATGATCTGCACACACTATGGGCTAACCTTTCCGCCGCTGCACTGGATCCAAGTTCGGAAGACATTGAAAAGAAATACGTGTCTGTTCTGTCAGAAATGAGCGCAGCCGATTGTAAACTACTTGAGGCGATGTACGCGGAGTGGTCCTTTTGGGAAGAGCAACGAAAAGAAGATGGCGAAAAGGAAGAGCGCTATTCGTCAGGAATTGCCGGACTATCAGAAAAAAGCGAAAGCTCCGTGATTTTATTTTACCGACTCGGCCTTGTGCTGCCTGTGAATATTGAAATCAATGAATATCATCCGGGCGGTCATCATAGACATGGCGACTACGAAGCAAGTACGGAAGAGAAAGTTGTCTCCGGCGATCTGAGCGTAGTGGCATTCACAAGATTTGGAGAGAGTTTCTGCAAGGCGGTCATCGGAGATGTGCGCGGCCTTTATTCCCCACCGGATTGGTTGAAATAATACGGCCATAGGGCAGGTTAGCCAGTAGCTCGCATACGCGGGGCAACATCCGGGACTATGCGTGGCGAGAAAATCCAGACATCGCTTCGCTCATCCGAGCTGCGCTTGTTATATGAAACTAACAGGCTGATCAGACCACGCCTCATAAACCCGATGGAGTTCTTCCGACCAACATTTCTCCCGATCTGACACGTCGCGGCCTAGGGAACGTGCCAACTCATAAAATCCTTTGCCTGGCTCCAAATCACCTGACTTGTGAACTACCAGGACCGTCAACATTCCATGGCCCTGAGATTCTTCATCCGAGGATATCTCGCCGAGAAAGTGGTCGAGCCTGACATCATGCGGGTCGAGGGAAATGCTATGAATTTGGCTCACAAGTTCCGAGTAAGAGATTGTCCGTCGGCGCTTAGCGCGTTGGATCATGACGGCGCGCGCTTCCTGCTTAGCGGCGTCCCAATCGGACTGAGCAAACCCATGGTCGAAATTCTTGCGAAGCATTAAGACTATCCTCACAACGCCTTATTACTCTCCTTCACCTTATCCGCCTCGACATAAACCTGCGCGCCCATGTCGATGAACTTCTTCGACATGTCGGCCATGCCCTGCTCCTTGTCGTTGAGCGTCGCCGCGTAATCGCGCACGTCCTGGGTGATCTTCATCGAGCAGAATTTCGGCCCGCACATCGAGCAGAAATGCGCCACTTTGTGCGCGTCCTTGGGCAGCGTCTCGTCGTGGTATTTGAGCGCGGTGTCGGGATCGAGCGACAGGTGGAACTGGTCGATCCAGCGGAAGTCGAAGCGCGCGCGGGACAGCGCATCGTCGCGCAGTTGCGCCGCCGGATGGCCCTTGGCGAGGTCGGAGGCGTGGGCCGCGATCTTGTAGGCGATGACGCCGTCCTTGACGTCGTTGCGGTCCGGCAGGCCGAGATGCTCCTTCGGCGTGACGTAGCAGAGCATGGCGGTGCCGAACCAGCCGATCATGGCGGCGCCGATCGCACGACGTGATGTGGTCGTAGCCCGGCGCGATGTCGGTGACGAGCGGGCCCAGCGTATAGAACGGCGCCTCGCCGCATTCCTTGAGCTGCTTGTCGACATTGATCTTGATCTTGTGCAGCGGCACGTGGCCGGGGCCTTCGATCATCACCTGGCAGCCTTTGTTCCAGGCCACCTTGGTCAGTTCGCCGAGCGTTTCCAGTTCGGCGAATTGCGCGCGGTCGTTGGCGTCGCGGATCGAGCCGGGGCGCAGGCCGTCGCCGAGCGAGAACGACACGTCGTATTTGCGCATCAGGTCGCAAATCTCGTCGAAGCGCTCGTAGAGGAAGCTTTCCTTGTGATGCGCCAGGCACCACTTCGCCATGATCGAGCCGCCGCGCGAGACGATGCCGGTGACGCGGTTGGCGGTGAGATGGATGTAGGCGAGCCGCACGCCGGCATGGATGGTGAAATAATCGACGCCCTGCTCGCACTGCTCGATCAGCGTGTCCTTGTAGCATTCCCAGTCGAGCTTGACCGGATCGCCGTCGACCTTCTCCAGCGCCTGATAGATCGGCACGGTGCCGATCGGCACCGGCGAATTGCGCAAAATCCATTCGCGGGTGTTGTGGATGTTGCGGCCGGTGGAGAGATCCATCACCGTGTCGGCGCCCCAGCGGATCGCCCACACCATCTTCTCGACTTCTTCTTCGACCGACGAGGTGACGGCGGAGTTGCCGATATTGGCGTTGATCTTGGTGAGGAAGTTGCGCCCGATCGCCATCGGCTCGAGCTCGCCGTGATTGATGTTCGACGGGATGATGGCGCGGCCGCGCGCCACCTCGTCGCGCACGAATTCCGGCGTGACGAAGAGCGGCACCGAAGCGCCGAAGCTTTCGCCGTCGTCATGGGCGTTCCTGCGCGACGTCGAGCATTTTCTTGCGCCCGAGATTTTCGCGCTCGGCGACGTAGATCATTTCCTTGGTGATGACGCCGCGCGCGCCCATTCGAGCTGGGTGATCCCTCCCGGCTCCCCCGCTTGCGGGGAGGCGGGTGGGCGAGCGCGCGCAGCGGCCTCGGCGTGTTGGGGAAATTGCGCGCCAGATGCTTGCCGGTGACGTTGCCGTTGTCGACCGGCTTGATCGGGCGGCCGTCATATTCCTCGACGCCGCCGCGCTCCTTCACCCATTCGATGCGGGCGCGCTTGAGGCCCTTCTCGACGTCGATCGCGACGTCGTTGTCGGTATAGACGCCGGACGGATCGTAGACCCGCACCGGCTCCTCGCCGGACCCCTCCGTGAGCGGAATCTCGCGCAGCGGCACGCGCAGGTCCGGCGCCGCTTCCGGCACCGAATAGATCTTGCGCGAGCCGGCAATCGGGCCGGTCGTGACCTTCGGCGTGGCGAGATCGGATTCGGAGAGAGGCTTGTTCATCGATGCAGCTCCTTGCGCGGTCGCTCGTTGCGCGCGATCCGGACACGGCACGGACTGGGGCGGGATTTGGCAGAAGTTTCCGTCCCTTCGCCGGCATGACCCGGATCAGGTTCAAAGGGTTTTTCTCAGCCCGTTCCCGGGCACCCCTCGGAACACCCCTAATTTAGGCCGCAGGCGCGGTGTGTCAACGCGGTGAGGCGCATGTCTCCTCTCCCCGCGCGCGGGGAGAAGGTCAGGGTGAGGGGGCCTTTCAGCGAGTCTGAGCGCGGCAAAGTTCTCGCCCAGCGGAGAGGCCCCCTCACCCTGACCCTCTCCCCGTACGCGGGGAGAGGGAGACTCAATAATCCTTCAGCAGCCGCTCGATGTAGTCGAGCTCTTCCTGCGGACGGGCGAGATCGCCGAAGCGCTTGCGCAGTTCCTCGATGATGCGGCGCGCGCGCTGCACGTCGATTTCGCCGGGCACCTTCACCGTGGAATCGTCGCCGTAGTCGCGGCCGCGCAGCGGCCGGCCGAGCGGATCGGTGTCCTGCTCGGCGCGCGACTGGCCGAGCCGGCCGGGGCGGCCTGGCCCTGGCCCTGCCCCATCTGCTGCTGCATCGACTGCGCCAGACCCTGCGCGCCCTTGCGCAAGCGCGTCGAGCGCGCGGCCCTGCGAATCGACCGCGCTGTCGGAATTGCCCTGGCCGAGCTCGCCCTGCGGCATCGCCCATGGCGTCGCCGGCGCGGCCGAGCTGATCGAGCTGATCCTGGCCCTGTTGCTGGCCCTGTGCCCTGGCCCTGGCCCTGCTGGCCGTCCTGGCCGTCTTTGCCCTGGCCAAGGCCGAGGTCTTTGCAGCTCGTCGAGCAATTTGTTGAGCCGGTCGCGCAACGCCTGCTGGCTCTGCCGCAATTCGCCCATCGAATTGCCCGGCTGCTGCGGCTGGCCGGGCCTGCCTTGCTGGCCGCGCGGCGCGCCTTGCTGGTTACCTTGCGGATTGCGCTGATCCTGGCCCTGCTTGAAGGTGCGGTCGCGCAAATCCTGCTGCTGGCGGATCATGTCGCCGAGCTCGTCGAGCGCCGACATCGCGTCGCTCTCGTCGCCGTTGGTGTCCGGCGACGCCATCTGCAGATTTTCCATCATCTGCTGGAGCTGCTGCAGCAGCGCCGCGCCGCATCCTTGGCGCCGCTCCGCGCCAGCTCCTCGAGCCGGTTGAGCATGTTCTGCAGATCCCGCTGGCTCAGCACCTTGGCGTTCGGATCGAGCGGGCGCGCCAGCTGCTGGCTGTTCTTCATCTGCTCGGCCATCGCCTGCATGAAGCGATCCATCGCCGCGCGCAACTGATCCATCAGCTGCTTGATCTCGTCGTCGCCGGCGCCGCGGTCGAGCGCCTGCTGCAGCGCGTTCTCGGCGTTGCGCAGCGCGTCCTGCGCGTCGGAAATGTCGCCGTCCTCGAGGCCGACCGCCATCTGCCACAGCCGGGTCACCACGTCGCGCAGATCGTCGTCGCTCTTGGCGCGCACCAGCGACCAGAAGATCGAGCGCAGGCCGAGATAGACGCCGGCCTCCGGCGTGAATTTCTCCGGCGCGATGGCGAAGCGCATCGAGCGCGGTGATGACGAGCGGCCGCGCATTGGCGTCGATCGCCAGATTGCGCCGCTGCTCGATCAGCGCGCGCGCCAGAGGCTTGGTGAAGACGCGCTCGGGCAGGCGGAACGCGAACGGCTCGCTCTTGCCGACATTGCCGCCTTCGTCATGGGCGACCAGCGTCATCGTCACTTCGGCGCCGGCCCACGGGTGATCGGTGAGATCCTTGATGGTCTGGCCGACGCCGTTCTTGGTGCGCGCCTGCGGCAGCACCAGCGCGAAATCGGGCGGACCGAAGAGCGGATGCGGCGCGCTGCCCGCCGGCGCGCCGAGCTTTCGGCGCGCATCGGCCTTCCGCGCGAAGGTCGCTTCGCGCCTGGGTCACGCCGTAATCGTCTTCGAGCTGGTAGGACAGCAGCAGCGCGCCGCGGCTTTGCTGCTCGGGATCCTTGGTCAGCGCGATGGTCGGCGGCTTGTCGGGAATGGCGTTGAACGGCCAGACCAGATCCTCGCCGGCGCCGCGCAGCGTCGCCGTGCCGGTCGCGGTGATCTTGAAGCGATGCTCCTCGGTGCCGGCCGGCGCCTGCACCTCGCCGGTTCGGCGGCGACGCCGCCGGTCGCGGTGACATCGAGGCTGAGCTTGCCGGTCGAGCGCACGATCAGCGTCGAGCCGACCGGCACGCGAGAGCGGACCTTCGGCCTGCGCCGTCGCGGTCGCTGCGTCTCGCCGGGATGAATGCCGGGCAGCACGACCGGCGGCCTGCCGGTATAAGGCGGCGGCATCACCCAGGCATCGACGCGGAAATTCGCCGGCAGCATCACGCCCTGCCAGTCGAACGCCGCCGCGATCCGCTTCCAGCGTTCGCCGCCGGCGGCGATAAAGGTCGCGACGCAGGCGATCAGCACCAGCGCGCGCAACGCATAAGGATCGCGCCAGGCAAGGCGCGGCGCCGGCGCGCCGGACTTGAGCGCGCGCGCCGCCTGCCAGCGCGCGCTCGACATGGGCGTTCCACAGCGCGAGCGAATAGGGATCCTTCGTCGTCACCGCGAGCTCGTCGGCGATCGCGGTCGCCGGGCGATGGCGCAGGCCGCTGCCGCGATCGAGCCGGCGCAGACCGTCGGTCGCGCGCCGGGAATGCGCAAATAGCCGAACGGCACGCAGCGCCGCGACGACGAGGAAGCCGAAACCGACCAGCGCCACGGCGCGGCCGAGCGGCGGCAGCCACAGCCACAGCCCGAGCCACGACACGGCGAGGAACAGTCCGATCGCGGTCGCGAGCGTCGCCAGCGCCGGCCACAGCCGCTCCCAGAAAATCGTCCAGCCGCGCCCGCCACAGCGCGGCCGCCAGCACCGACGCGCCGCCGGGGTCGGCGGCGCGATTTGCGGTGGCGGGTTGGTCCAGTTCCGTCACGCCAGTTCCGTCTCTTTTCCGTCTTTTGCCGGTCAGTCGCATCCATTAATTCGCAGCACTGCGGCGGCATTTTGCGCATCCCAACAGGGTAACATGAGGGCCGGTTCAAGGCACATATTGCGGCCCCAAGCCGTTGCGCAAAATGAGTTGATGCAAGATCAAAGCCAGCTCAAAGCCGGCTCATAACCAGCGGCAGGCGGTCGAGCGCGATCAGTTCCTCGGCCCGACGCGCGGCCGGACCAGCGCCCATTCGTCTTTGCGAACAAGCACTTCGGGGATCAGCGGGCGGCTGTTGTAGGTGCCGGACTGGGTCGCGCCATAGGCGCCGGCCGTCATCACCGCGAGGAGGTCGCCGGCTGCGGCGCGACCATGGAGCGGTCGAGCGCGAGGAAGTCGCCCGACTCGCAGACCGGCCCGACGACGTCGGCCGTGATTCGCGGCGCGCCGGCGGGCGCCTGCCGCACCGGGCGGATGTCGTGATGCGCCTCGTAGAGCGTCGGGCGGATCAGATCGTTCATGCCGGCATCGACGATGACGAAGGTCTTGGCTTCGCCGCGCTTCACATAGAGCACGCGCGTCACGAGAATGCCGGCATTGCCGACGATCAGCCGGCCCGGCTCGAAGATCAGCTTGCAGCCGAGATCCTTGCGTCGCGCGCTTGACGATCGCCGCATAGGCCTCCGGATCGGGCGGCGGCTCGTTGTCCTCGCGATAGGGAATGCCCAGACCGCCGCCGAGATCGATATGCGCGATGGTGTGGCCGTCGGCGCGCAGCACGCCGACGAAATCGGCGAGCAGCGCAAACGCGTCGCCGAACGGATCGAGCTCGATGATCTGGCTGCCGATATGCATGTCGACGCCGATGATGCGCACGCCCTTGAGCTTGGCGGCATGCGCATAGACCTCGCGCGCGCGGCTGATCGGAATGCCGAATTTGTTCTCCGCCTTGCCGGTCGCGATCTTGGCGTGGGTCTTCGGATCGACGTCGGGATTGACGCGGATCGAAATGTCGGCGATGCGGCCCTTGGCGGCGGCGATGCGGCGAGCAGTTCGAGCTCGGGCTCGGACTTCGACATTGACGCAGAGAATGTTCTGCATCGACCGCGAGCGCCAGTTCGTCGGCGGTCTTGCCGACGCCGGAGAACATGATCTTGTCCGGCGGCACGCCGGCTGCCCGCGCGCGCAACAGTTCGCCGCCGGAGACGACGTCGGCGCCGGCGCCGAGCTTGGCCAGCGTCGCGATCACCGCCTGGTTGGAATTCGCCTTCATGGCGTAGCAGACCAGCGCATCGACATCGGCGAAGGCGCCGGCGAAGACCTTGTAGTGCCGCTCGATGGTCGCGCTCGAATAGCAATAGAACGGCGTGCCGACGGCGTCCGCCAGCGTCAGTGAGATCGACCGCTTCGGCGTGCAGCACGCCGCCGCGATAATCAAAGTGATGCATGACAAGTGTTTAGAGCATGAAACGGATTTGATGAGCGGCTTGCGAGAGAGCCGATGCGACGAAGCGATCCGAGCGGCCCGGGCCGGCCTCGAGGGCGTTCGCGGCCGCCAGGCAGTGTCGACCGCTATTGCAGCAGCGGGTCGAGGATGAACGACCGTTTCTGACCCTGCGCCGCGACCGGATGGCCCTGCGCGTCGAAGCCGGTTTTCATCGCGGTATCTTGCGGCGAGCCGGGGACCGGCGTGCCGTCCGGCGTGCGTCAATTGCGTGCTCGCGGTCGGCGTCGCGTCGCCGGCCCCGGCGGCAGTTCGAGCGGTCCATTGCGCCCGCAGCCGGCCAGCGCCAAAACGGCGATCCCGGTCAACATGCGCGGCTAAAGCGAGCGCGATACGCGGACAAAGAGCGGATCAAGGCAAACTCCCCAACACCTCAACGCGGCCAACATTAGCACACCGCATCGCCGCGGCGACATTGTGTCCGGCAAGTCTGCAGCATTGCCTTTCCAGCCCGTTACGGCTTGCTTTTCAGGCGTTTGAGCCAGCGTTTGGCCTGGGCGCGGACATTGTTCGGCGCGGTGCCGCCATAGGCCGCGCGGCTCTTCACCGAATTGCCGACCGAAAGCACGCCGAACACCGCCTTGGTGATTTTGGGCTCGATCGCCTGCATCAGCGGCAGCGGCAGCTTGTCGAGCGGCACGCCCGCCTCGGCCGCCTTGGCGACGATCCGGCCGGTGACGTGATGCGCCTCGCGGAACGGCAGTTTGAGCGTGCGCACCAGCCAGTCGGCGAGATCGGTCGCGGTGGAATAGCCCTCGCCGGCCGTCTCCTTCATCCGCGCGACGTCGGGCTCCATGTCGCCCACCATGCCGGTCATCGCCGTGAGCGACAGGTCAGCGCGCCGATCGCGTCGATCGCGCCTTCCTTGTCCTCCTGCAGATCCTTTTGATAGGCGAGCGGCAGGCCCTTGATCACCGTCATCAAGCCGTCAGCGCGCCGAGGATGCGGCCGGTCTTGGCGCGCACCAGTTCGGCGGCGTCGGGATTGCGCTTCTGCGGCATCATCGAGGAGCCGGTGGTGAATTTGTCCGACAGCTTGATGAGGCCCGCGAGCGGCGACGACCAGATCACGATCTCCTCGGCGAAGCGCGACAGATGCACCGCCGTGATCGCGCAGGCCGACAGCGTCTCCAGCACGAAATCGCGGTCGGCGACGGCGTCGAGCGAATTCGCCATCGGCCGCGCGAAGCCGAGCGCCTTCGCGGTCATGGCGCGATCGATCGGGAACGATGTGCCGGCGAGCGCGCCGGCGCCGAGCGGGCTTTCGTTGAGCCGCTCGCGCGCGTCGGCGAAGCGGCCGCGGTCGCGCGCCGCCATCTCGACATAAGCGAGCAGATGATGGCCGAACGTCACCGGCTGCGCCGGCTGCAGATGGGTGAAGCCGGGCATCACGGTCGCGGCGTGCTCGAGCGCCTTTTGCGCCAGCGCGCGCTGATAGGCGGCAAGCGCGGCATCGATCTCGTCGATCGCGTCGCGCACCCAGAGCCGGAAATCGGTCGCCACCTGATCGTTGCGCGAGCGCGCGGTATGCAGCCGCCCGGCCGCCGGCCCGATCAGTTCGCCGAGCCGGCTCTCGACATTCATATGGATGTCTTCGAGCGCCCGCTTGAAGGCGAATTTGCCGCTTTCGATCTCTGACAGGATCGTGTCTAGACCGTGAGCGATCCGCTTTGCATCCTGCGCCGTGATGATGCCTTTTTTGGCGAGCATCGCCGCATGGGCCTTGCTGGCGGCAATGTCCTGCCGGTAAAGGTGCCGGTCGAAATCGATCGAGACGTTGATGTCCTCCATGATCGGATCGGGTCCGGAGCCGAAACGTCCGCCCCACATTTTGTTGCTCATGAGAGTCCGCCGAGGTTGCGTTCATGACCGAGTTTTCGACCGAGCCCGCTTACAAGCTCCGCCGCCGCCAGATGACCGCCCGCGCTACGCTCGCGCTGTGCGGCGCCTTGGCCGTGCTGGCGGGGGTATACGGGATTGGCCGTCTGCGAAGCAATCCGGCCGATGCCGCCTGCCAGACGGCGGTGAATATCGGCAGCCGGATCGCGCCCTTGGCGCATGGCGAAGTCGCGGCGCTTGCGGTGGCGCAAAAGCCGTTCCGCGTGCCCAATGTCACCTTCAAGGACGCCCAGGGCCACGACAGGACGCTCGCCGACTGGCGCGGCCGCACCGTCCTTCTCAACCTTTGGGCCACCTGGTGCGTGCCGTGCCGCCGCGAAATGCCGGCGCTCGACGCGCTGCAGGCAAAACTCGGCGGACCGGATTTCGAGGTCGTCGCCGTCAATATCGACACCCGCGATCCGCAAAAGCCGCTCAAATTCCTCAAGGACGCGACATCACCCACCTCGCTTATTATTCCGACGACAGCGCGCATGTGTTCGAGGATCTGAAATCCGCCGGCAAAGCCTTCGGCATGCCGACGACGCTGATCGTCGACCGCGCCGGCTGCGAGATCGGCAATATGGCCGGGCCCGCGGAATGGGCGAGCGACGATGGCGTGAAGCTTGTCAGCGCGGCGGCATCCGGGTCGTAATCTTCCGTTCGCACGTATCATCTAATCGGCGGATTGTGCTGCCCTCATCCGCCGCACATTTGCACGCATCCTTGTTGTGAAACGTACATGACCCGTACCCGCAGCCGCGATCTTCGCATCATTCTTATTCTCGGCGCGCTCTCGACCGTGAGCCCGTTCTCGATCGACATGTATCTGCCGGCATTCCCGCAGATCGCGCACGACCTCGGCACGACGCCCGCGGAAATATCGCTCTCGGTCTCCGGCTATTTCATCGGGCTCGCGCTCGGGCAATTGTTCTACGGCCCGCTGCTCGACCGCTTCGGCCGCAAGCTGCCGCTCTATGCCGGGCTTGTCCTGTTCATCATCGCCTCGCTCGGCTGCCTCGCCGCGCGCTCGCCGAAATTCTTCATCGCCATGCGGCTGCTGCAGGCGCTCGGCGGCTGCGCGGCGCAGGTCGGCTCGATCGCCATGGTGCGCGATTTCTTTCCGGTCGAGGAGAGCGCGAAGATCATCTCGCTGCTGATTCTCGTGCTCAGCGTCTCGCCGCTGTTCGCGCCGACGGTCGGCGGCTTTGTGACGACGACCGTCGGCTGGCCGTGGATCTTCGCCATCCTCGCGCGGGTTCGCGCTCTTCGTGATGGCGCTAATCGCGCTTTTGCTCCCAAGGCCACAAGCCCGATCCGACGATTTCGCTCAAGCCCGGCGCGATGCTCCGGCGACTTTCTCAACGTGATCGCCGAGCCGCGATTTTATACTTACGCGTTCGGCGGCGCGTTTTCGTTCGCCGGACTGTTCGTCTACGTGACCGGCTCGCCGATCATCTTCATCGACGCATTTCATGTCGATCCGCGCAGCTACGGGCTGATCTTCGCAGGCCTCGCCGCCGGCTTCATCGGCGGCAGCCAGTTCAACATCTGGCTGTCGCGCCGTTATCAGGACGATGCGATCTTCCGCATCGCGTCATCGGCCAGAACGCTGGTCATGATCGTGACTTCTCGGCACCGCGCTCGGCTGGTACGGCCTCGCGGCCAACATCGCTCTCTTGCTGCTGTATCTGCCGTTCTGCGGCACGTCCTTCCCCAATGCGGCGGCGATCGCGCTCTCGCCGTTCAGCAAGAATGTCGGCAGCGCATCGGCGCTTGCTCGGCTTCATCCAGATGGGCATCGGCGCGTTCGCCTCGACCGGCGTCGGGCTGTCTGCACGCCACGAGCGAGCCTGCCGATTTACGCGGTGATGGCGGCGACGGCCGTGATCGGGCTCGTCATTCTGCTCGCCAATCAAAAGCGCGTCGGCCTTCTCGCAGCCGCGGTGACGACCGGCGGCGGCTGCGCTACGCGCTGATATTGACCTTGCCGCCGGTCCCCGTCCGCGACATTGGCGAGCGACTTCATGTTCTGCTGCGCGCTGTCGATCAGATTCGCGACCGAGGCGCCGTGATCGGCGTTCATGCGTTCGAAGCTCGCGCGGCGAGCTGCAATCTGCGTCAGCCCGGACTGACTGCTCATGATCGCGGTGGCAAGACCTGCGACGGACTCATGACCGCGATATTATGCTTACGAATTTAAGAACATGTGAACGAGCGGCATTAACCTGCCGTCGACCGGCGCAGCACAACGAGCTGCACGACCAACCGTTTCGCGTCCGACCGCAACGACGTGCGACAGATTGTCCCTTGAACATTCCTGTTGACACGCCCATCCGCGGCGCCTATACTTAACCACATGGTTAAGCTTTATACCGAACCCCTCGACCGCACATTCTGCGGCACTGTCCGATCCGACACGGCGGGCGCTGGTGATGCGGCTCGCGCAAGAGCCCGGCCTGTCGGTGAGCGAACTCGCCGCACCGTTCGACGTGTCGCTGCCGGCGATCATGAAGCATCTCGACGTGCTGTCGGATGCCGGCCTGGTCGCGCGCAGCAAAACCGGGCGCACCGTCGCCTGCCGTCTCGACGCCGAGCCGATGCGCGACGCGTTCGAATGGCTCAATCGTTACGAACAGTTCTGGTCCGAGCGGCTGTCAAGTCTCGCCGCGTATTTAGAAGAGGAAAAGTCATGTCCACCCAAGCAGCCACCAAGCCAAGCACCAAACCAAGCCTCACCCTCAAGCGGCGGCTCAAAGCGCCGCCCGCCAAGGTCTTCGCGGCGTGGACCGACCCGGAAAAAGTAAAGCACTGGATGGGTCCGGGCGACATCAAGGTGCTGCACGTCGAAACCGATCCGCGCACCGGCGGCCGCTTCAACTGGGTCATGCGAAGCCCGACCGGCGAAGTGCATGACGTCAGCGGCATCTATCGCGAAGTCGTTCCGAACGAGAAGCTCGTCTTCACCTGGGCCTGGAAGTCGACGCCCGAGCGTGAATCGCTGGTCACGGTCCTGATCAAGCCCGACGGCGACGGCTCGCTGTTGACGCTCACGCACGAGCAATTCTTCGACGAGGACGCCCGCGACCGCCACCAGGGCGGCTGGACCAGCGCGCTCGACAAGATGGAGAAGATGTTCGCCTGAGCGACACAATGCTCGCGAACAATAGCGGACCCTCAACAGACGGTCCTGGAGTAGCTGAACAATGAGCGCATCGCACGGCACGTTTCACTGGAACGAACTGATGGCGCGCGACGTCGCCGCCGCCAAGAAGTTTTACGCCGACACGATCGGCTGGAGCTATGACGGCATGCCGATGCCCGGCGGCGGCACCTATTGGCTCGCCAAGATGGGCGACCAGCCGGTCGGCGGCATCTTCGACATCAGCGGCCCCGACTATAAAGGCGTGCCCGACGGCTGGATGCCTTACATCGCCGTCGACGATGTCGATGCGCGAGTGAAGAAAGCGGTCGCCGCCGGCGCCCGGGTGATGAAGCCCGCCTTCGACGTGCCCGGCGTCGGCCGCATCGTGATCCTGATGGAGCCCGGCGGCGCCGGCGTCGGCTGGATCACGCCGGCCCTGATTTTTGCTCGCCTGGACGAAGCAGCGATCTTCGGGGTTCAAACGGGAGTATCGAGCCGTGTCGATCTGCTGTGGGTTATTCATTCCGCTGCGTGAGGAGCATGACGGGGACGTAAACCTCGACGCAAACATGAACGCAAGACGGAGGCAAACATGGACGCGAAGATGGAGCCCAACATGGAACCGCACAAAGTCGTTATCCCACGACGAATGGATCGCCGCGCGCAAGGCGCATCTCGTCGACGAGAAGGCCTTCACCAAGGCGCGCGACGCCTTGAGCCGAAAGCGCCGCGAACTGCCCTGGGAGAAAGTCGAAAAGAATTATGTGTTCGACACGCCGAGCGGCAAACAGACATTGGCCGATCTGTTCGGCGGCAAGAGCCAGCTGATCGTCTATCACTTCATGCTCGGTCCGGGCTGGGAAGCGGGCTGTCCGAGTTGCTCGCTATCTCGCCGATCATTTCGACGGCGCCGCCATCCATCTTGCGCAACGCGACGTCGCCTTTGTCGTCGTTTCGCGGGCGCCGCTGTCGGAGATCGAGAAATTCCAGCGGCGCATGGGCTGGCGGTTCAAATGGGTGTCGTCGTTCGGCAGCGACTTCAACCACGACTATCAGGTGTCGGCGTCGCCGGAGGAGAAGGCCGCCGGCAAGGTCTCTGTACAATTACGAATTGACCGACGTTCCCGAGCGAGGAACGGCCCGGCGCCAGCGTGTTCTACAAGAACGACGCCGGCGAGATCTTCCACACCTATTCGAGCTACGGACGCGGTCTCGATATGTTGATCGGCGCCTATCAATTTTCTCGATCTCGCGCCGAAGGGCCGCGACGAGGACGGCCTTGCCTTTTCCATGGCCTGGGTCCGCCACCACGACCAATACGAAGGCGCCGTCGTCGATACAAAAGCGTCATACCAGGAACCGAAATCCGCCTCATGTTGCGATTAGCAAACGACTCTCCCCGCGTGCGGGGAGAGGCAGATCGTCACAACCCAACCGTAGGAGTCAGATCATGAAGCTTTATGGCTTTACCGCCTCGCCGAACACCTGGAAGGTGCGGGCGCTGGCCGTCGTATCTGAAATTGCCGCTGGAATTCGAATTCGTCGATCTGACCAAGGGCGTGCAATACGCGCCGGACTTATCTCGCGCTCAATCCGACCGGCCGCACGCCGACGTTGGTCGACGGCGACTTCACGCTGTGGGAATCGAACGCGATCCTGCAATACATCGCGTCGAAGACCGCGACGCCGCTGTGGCCGAACGATGCGCGCGGCCGCGCCGACATCACCCGGTGGCAATGCTGGGAGCTCGCGCATTGGGGCGCCCAGGCCTGCGGGCCGCTGACCTTCGAGAATCTGGTGAAGAAGTTCGTCAATCTCGGCGCGCCCGACGCAGACCGCGGTCGCCAAGGCCACCGAAGCTTTCAACAAGGAAGCCAAGGTGCTCGACGCGCATCTGGCAAGCACAAATATCTGGTCGACGACGCGCTGACGATCGCCGACTTCACCGTCGCGGCGCCGCTGTTCCACGCCCAGGGCGCGGGAATGCCGGTCGCGCCCTACGCCAATGTGCGCGGCTGGTTCGAGCGGGTCTCGTCGCTGCCGTGCTGGGGCGAGACCGCGCCGCAAATGTCGGCGGCGGCGTAGCCTCACCTCTCCCCGCGCGCGGGGAGAGGTGCGAGTGAGCGAAGCGAACGAGGGTGAGGGGGCGTCTCCGCGAGCTGAGCCCGGCGGCAGCGCCCCCTCATCCCAACCTTCTCCCCGCACGCGTGGAGAAGGAGGCGCGAGCGGCAACGCCCAATAATCGGCGCATCGCCGGCAGCTTTTGGCATCAATCATGACTGACCAAAACACCAATAATGACTCTTTGGATCGATTCGTGCGGGTTTTGACTGGCGAGAAATCGAGTTCAGTTACTTTCATACTTGATTACTGGCAGCTCGACTTTGACGGTCACGGTTTCAATGTAATGTCTAAGATTGTCGTGAACAGCGGTGGCCGCACCGTCGCTTCCGGTGAACATGGATTTCGAGACTGTCTCTGCGAGCAGATCGTCAAAGTGGTTCTGTCTGCAAACTTCAAAGATAGGCAGGGCGTGCTTATAACCTTTCGAGACGGTAGTACGATCACCTTTTCCTCGCGACCGGAAGATTACCGCGGTCCCGAAGCAATCACGTTTCAGCGGCCGAACAATAGTTGGTCGGTGGTCTAACTCCTCGACACTTTCTGCCGCGATCGTCTTGGAAGCGGCAGCGATGTTTCCTAAAGGATTAATACGGCACTCCGCTTGTTGCCTTCCGGCAACATGTTCGAGCATTTTCACACCGGCTACGATATTCGCCTCCTCCCGGACGCCGCCTTAACCCGTCTTTACCGGCTCCCATGCGTCTTTTGCGCGGGCAAAAAAATCTGGGGGTCTGTCATGAAACGCATTCTTTGTTTGTTAGCAACGACCGCGGCCATCGCTCTGACCAGCACGGCCGTGCACGCAGCCGATCTCGGCGCGAAGGCGTATATGCCGCCACCGCCGCCGGCTCCGACCTGGACCGGCTTCTATCTCGGCATCAACGGCGGCTTCGGCGGCGACCGCAATCAATATCCGTTTACGGTCGGCGGCATTTCCGGCACATCAAGCCTCAACTCGAGCGGCTTCTTCGGCGGCGGCCAGGTCGGTTACAACTGGCAGTTCGCGCCGGCTTGGGTCGCGGGTGTCGAAGGCGACCTCGACGACGCCGATATCCAGGGCATGGCATCCGACGTCACGTGCCGGGAGCGTCGGGGAGCATCGGCACGAAGCTCGATTGGTTCGGCACCGTGCGTGGTCGCGTCGGCTATCTGGTCACACCCAATGCTCTGCTCTACGGCACCGGCGGCTGGGCCTATGGCCACACGACCAGCAGCGCGTCTGCCACGGCTACGGGCCTTGGGGTCGGCAGCTCTATCGGCAAGGATATGAACGGCTGGACCGCAGGCGCTGGTCTCGAATACGCGCTCACGCATTGGCTGTCGTTCAAGACCGAATATTTGTTCGTCGATCTCGGCAGCACCACTCTTTCCAGCGGCATCGCGCCGGCGTGCCGTTCTCGCTGAGCGAGAAGACGACCGTTCACACCGTGAAGGCCGGCATCAACGTCAAGTTCGGTTCTTGGGGTGGCGGCTGGGGATTGTAGAACGGGAATCAGTAATCGGTGGTCGGTGATCAGAGGCGACGTTCTCGTCTTCTGATTACTGATTACCGACCGCTGATCATCTCGTCGGCACCGGCTTTTCGCCGCGATAGTCGTAGAAGCCGCGCTGCGTCTTGCGGCCGAGCCAGCCGGCCTCGACGTATTTCACCAGCAGCGGGCACGGCCGGTATTTGGAATCCGCCAAGCCCTCGTGCAGCACCTGCATCACCGAGAGGCAGGTATCGAGCCCGATGAAGTCGGCAAGTTCGAGCGGCCCCATCGGATGATGCGCGCCGAGCCGCATCGCGGTGTCGATCGCCTCGACATTGCCGACGCCTTCATAGAGCGTGTAGATCGCCTCGTTGATCATCGGCAGCAGGATGCGGTTGACGATGAAGGCGGGAAAATCCTCCGACACCGCGATCTGCTTGCCGAGCTTCTTGATGAATTGCTTGGTCGATTCGAAGGTCGCGTCGTCGGTGGCGATGCCGCGGATCACCTCGACCAGTTCCATCAGCGGCACCGGATTCATGAAATGAATGCCGATGAAGCGCTCCGGCCGGTCGGTCGAGGCGGCGAGCCGCGTGATCGAGATCGACGAGGTGTTGGTGCCGACGATGGCCTCGGGCTTGAGCGTCGGACAGAGCGCCGAGAAGATCTTGCGCTTGGTCTCCTCCTGCTCGGTCGCGGCTTCGATCACCAGATCGCAATCGCCGAGATCTTCGAGCGTATTGGCGGCCGAGATGCGCTTGATCGCGGCCTGCCGCTCCTCGTCGCTGATGCGCTGGCGGCTGACCTGACGCGCCAGATTGCCGTTGATGGTGGCGAGCCCCTCGGCGATGCGGTCGACGGCGATGTCGTTGAGCAGGACGTGATAGCCGGACAGCGCACAGACATGCGCGATGCCGTTGCCCATCTGGCCGGCGCCGACAACGCCGATCTTGCGAATGGAATGCGCCATACTGTCCGCCTTGAGGCCGCGAGATTGCGTTTTCGACCGTTCCTTGACCTCGACCATCTCGCTCATCCTTCTACGACGATCCAGGCTGACGCGCCAGTTCCGGTCAGTGCTTGACTTTATCGAGCTCGGCCGCGAGCTCCGGCAGCGCCTGGATAGAGATCGGCCACCAGTCCGTAATCGGCGACCTGGAAGATGGGGGCTTCCTCATCCTTGTTGATCGCGACGATGACCTTCGAATCCTTCATGCCGGCGAGATGCTGGATGGCGCCGGAAATGCCGACCGCGATATAGAGATCGGGCGCCACCACCTTGCCGGTTTGGCCGACCTGCCAGTCGTTCGGCGCATAGCCGGCATCGACCGCGGCGCGCGAGGCGCCGATCGCGGCGCCGAGCTTGTCGGCCACCGGCTCGATATATTTGGTGAAGTTCTCGCGGTTTTGCATCGCCCGGCCGCCGGAAATGATGATCTTGGCCGACGTCAGTTCCGGCCGCTCCGATTTCGACAATTCCTCGCCGACAAAGCCGGAGACGCCCGGATCGGCCGCGGCGGCGGCGGCTCGATCGGCGCCGAACCGCCGTCGCCGGTCGCCTGGAACGCCGCGGTGCGCACGGTGATGACGCGCTTGTTTTCCGGCGAGCGCACGGTCTGAATGGCGTTGCCGGCATAGATCGGCCGCTCGAACGTATCCGGCGCCACCACTTTGGTGATCTCGGAAATCTGCATGACGTCGAGCAGCGCCGCGACCCGCGGCATGATGTTCTTTCCGGTCGTGGTCGCCGCCGCCATGATGGTTTCGTAAGGCGGAGCGAGCGCCACGATCAGCGCCGCGGTCGGCTCGGCCAGCATGTGTTCGTAGGCCGGCGCATCGGCGAGCAGCACTTTCGCCACGCCGTCGAGCTTGGCGGCGGCTTCCGCGACCGCTTTGCAGTTGTGGCCGGCGACCAGAATGTGCACCTCGGCGCCGAGCGCCTTGGCGGCGGTCAGCGCCTTGTTGGTCGCGTCCTTGAGCGACGCATTGTCGTGCTCGGCGAGGAGAAGTGTCGGCATCAGATCGCCCCCGCCTCGTTCTTGAGCTTGTCGACGAGTTCGGCGACCGACTTCACCTTGACGCCGGCCTTGCGCACCGGCGGCTCGGACGTCTTGACCACTTCAAGCCGCGGCTTGATGTCGACGCCGTAATCGGCGGCGGTCTTTTCCTCGATCGGCTTCTTCTTCGCCTTCATGATGTTCGGCAGCGAGGCGTAGCGCGGCTCGTTCAGGCGCAGATCGGTGGTGACGATGGCCGGCATTTTCAGCTTCACCGTCTGCAAGCCGCCGTCGACTTCGCGCGTGACCATGACGGCGTCGCCGTCGAGCTCGACTTTGGAGGCGAAGGTGCCTTGCGGCCAGCCGAGCAGCGCCGCCAGCATCTGGCCGGTCTGATTGCAATCGTCGTCGATCGCCTGCTTGCCGAGGATGATCAGTCCCGGCTGTTCGGCATCGGCAATGGCCTTGAGAATTTTCGCAACCGCCAGCGGCTCGACGACAGCGCCGTCGGTCTTCACCAGCATGCCGCGGTCGGCGCCCATCGCCAGCGCGGTGCGGATCGTCTCGGCCGCCTGCTGCGGCCCGATCGAGGCGGCGATGATCTCGGTCGCCTTGCCCGCTTCCTTGAGCCGGATGGCTTCCTCGACGGCGATCTCGTCGAACGGATTCATCGACATCTTGACGTTGCCGAGCTCGACGCCGGAACCGTCCGCTTTGACTCGGATTTTCACATCCTTGTCGATCGCCCGCTTCACGGGCACGAGGATCTTCATGATGGGTCTAACTGGCTACTCTGTCGGAGTTGGTCTTTACCGCGCCGAATCTTCATTACCGCGCCGAATTTCTTACCGCGCCAGTCGTTGTTAGGAAACCGATGCTGCGGTGCGAGAAACCTACCGGCCAAGGCCGGTCGGGTCAACGAGCATGATCCCGAAAAGTGGCCGCCGTTTTTCGCATAAGACCATGCGCTGACTAAATATTTCAGCGGTTCTGCCCAGGCTTCCAGAGCACGTCGCCGGAGCCTTTGCCGTTGGCATAACGGCTTGCGACGAAAAGGAAATCGGAGAGCCGGTTGACGTATTTCAGGACCTCTGGCGTGACCATCTCGCCGGGCTGTTCGGCAAGTTCGGCAATCAGCCGTTCGGCGCGCCGGCAGATGGTGCGGGCGAGATGCAGATAGGCCGCGGCCGCGCTTCCCCCCGGCAGCACGAAGGAGCGGAGCGCGCTCAAATCTTCGTTGAGCCGGTCGATCTCGGCCTCGAGCCAGGTTACTTGGTTGTCGGTGACGGTAAGCCGCGCGCCGCCGGGACCCTTACCTCCATCGCCTTTCCCGCCGCCCTCTTTGACGGGCGTGCAGAGATCGGCGCCAACGTCGAACAGGTCGTTCTGAATGCGCGACAGCGCGGCGTCGAGCGCGACCTCGCCGCTGTGTGTGCAGCCGCGCCACGCCGATCGCGGCATTGGTCTCGTCGATGGTGCCGTAGGCCACGATGCGCAGGTCGTATTTCTTGCGCCGCTCGCCGGTGCCTAGCGCGGTGGTGCCGTCATCGCCGGTGCGGGTATAGATCTTGTTGAGGACGACCATGGTCCGGCCTTTAGCCTCATTTCCCCAAGCGCTATTTGCCCAAGCCCTATTTGCCCATGATCCAGAGCGCGAGCATGATCACGCCGATGGCGATGGCCTGCAGCAAGACGCGCAGCCGCATCAGCTTCTGCGAGGTGTTGCCTGAGCCGCCCATCATCATATTGATGAGCCCGAGCAACAGAACGATGGCGACCGCGATAATGGCGATCGGCACGGCGACATGGGACATGAAATTGGCCATGACGGATATATGTAGCCCGCCTTGAGCGGGAGCGATACCCGTGGCCGGGGTTATTTGGGGAGCGGCGAGTCAATCGTCCTTAGTTCGACCCGTCCAGCAATCGCCGCGCAATGACCTGCGCCTGAATTTCGGCCGCGCCCTCGAAAATGTTGAGGATGCGCGCGTCGCAGAGGATGCGCGACACCGGGAATTCGAGCGCAAAGCCGTTGCCGCCATGGACCTGCACGGCGTTGTCGGCGGCCGCCCAGGCGACGCGCGCCGCAAGAAGCTTCGCCATGCCGGCTTCGAGATCGCAGCGCCGGCCGGAATCCTTCTGCCGCGCGGCGTAATAGGTGAGCTGCCGCGCGATCATGATCTCGACCGCCATCATGGCGATCTTGTCGGAGACGCGGGGGAAATTGGCGATCGGCTCGCCGAACTGGACGCGCTGGGTGGTGTAGGTCAGCGCCTGCTCCATGGCCGCCTGCGCCACGCCGATGGCGCGCGCGGCGGTCTGGATGCGCGCCGCCTCGAAGGTCGCCATCAATTGCTTGAAGCCGAGCCCCTCGATGCCGCCGAGCAGATTTTCCGCCTTCACGACAAAGCCGTCGAAGGCGATCTCGTATTCCTTCATGCCGCGATAGCCCAAGCACCTCGATCTCGGTGCCGGACATGCCGGAGGCGGGAAACGGATTGCCGTCGTCGCCGCGCGGCTTTTCGGCGAGCAGCATGGACAGGCCGCGATAGCCGGTCTCGGCCGGATTGGTGCGCACCAGGAGCGTCATCAGATCGGCGCGCACCGGATGCGTGATCCAGGTCTTGTTGCCGTAGACCTTGTAGACATCGCCCTGGCGCACCGCGCGCGTCTTCAGCGAGGCGAGATCGGAGCCGGTATTCGGCTCGGTGAACACCGCCGTCGGCAGCACTTCGCCGGAGGCGATCTTCGGCAGCCATTTGCGCTTCTGGTCCTCGGTGCCGGAGCCGAGAATCAGCTCGGCGGCGATCTCGGAGCGCGTGCCGAGCGAGCCGACGCCGATATAGCCGCGCGACAATTCCTCGGAGACGACGCACATCGATTCCTTGCCGAGCCCCATGCCCTCGTAGTCCTCGGGGATGGTGAGGCTGAACACGCCGAGCTCGGACATCTGCGCAATGACGTCGAGCGGGATGTAATTGTTCTTCAGGTGCCATTGCTGCGCGAACGGCACGACGCGATCTTCGGCGAATTTGCGCATCTCTTCGCGGATCGAGTCGAGCGTGTCGTCGAGCCCGCAGGCGCCGACCGTCGCGTCGTGATGCTGCCGGATCAGTTCGACCAGCCGGGCGCGGCGCTGCGCCGTATTGCCGGTCGCGATCAGATGCTCGACGGCGGGCGTGATCCGCGTCGCCACCACAGCTGCAGCAAAGACCGAGATCGGACAGCCGCACGATCTCGCCTTGGCTCATCGGAATGCCGCCGATGATCTGCGCGAGATATTCGCCGGCGCCGATGCGCACCAGGAGTTCCTCGGTTTCGCCGAAGCTGCCCATCTCCGCCATGCGCTGCGCATAGGCGGCAAGCTGGCGCAGCGCCTCGACATAGGTCGCGAGCCAGGCAAGGCCATGGGTCGCCCGCTGTTCGCGGTCGAAGACGCGCGCAACCGTGCGCCCCTCGATCGTCACACGCTCGCCGACGGCGCGGCGGGCATCGGCGAAGAGCTACTCGACGGCCGAAACCGCGTCATCGAGGGTGGCGATGACATCGTGGCCCGCGGAAAGCTGGGAGGCGGCAAGCGGCATGATTGGCTCCGAGATGACTGGCTCCGATGAGCGGCAATAGACGGCCCGGCCCGGCGCTCGAAGCTTACGCGTGCGGTGCACAAAAGCAATGACTGCCGTTGAGCCCGGTTACCGCCGGACACGGCATCCGCGTGCCCCGAACTTGCGCTGAATTTGCGCTGAACTTTGCCCTGAATCTTGCGCGAAAATCGAACGCGCCAGGCTGCCAGGGTTGTCGTCGAACCGCCTTACAGCCAATTACACTCATTCTTGCCAAATCTTAACCATTTTACGGTGTTCTGGGGACGATTAGCGCGGCGGCGCGCCGCGACAAGCTGATTGCGCTTTTCATCGGGACCACGATGTACTTCGCGCAGATTTTTCCCCAGGCTGTCGGTCCGTGCCCGCATTATCGTGCTCGGCGTCATTCCGGTGATCGGCTTTCTCGCCAACGGCATCGCCTTCGTCAGCGGCGATGCCGAAGTCGGCAACGCCTTCGACAGCGTGCACCGCAATACGGTGGTTTCCGACGCCAGCCGCGATCTCAAGACCGGCCTGCTGATGATGCGCGCCGCGACGATCGAATTCGTCGCACATCCCTCCGATGCCGAGGTCAAGGATTTCGACGACGGCCAGGACATGGCCATCCGCAGTCTCGACCGCATCCAGTCGACGCTCACCTCGTCGGAGCAAGACACGATCACGCCGCTGCGCATCACCGTGCGCGACCTCAAGACCAGCTTCGGCAGCCTGGTCAACGAGCAAAAATCGCTCGGCTTCACCGATACCGAGGGCGTCACCGCCAATCTGATCGCGGCGAGCGACGCGATCGAGAAGATCATCCACGACGATTTGACCTGGGTCGCCGAAGATCGACAGCGCCAAGCTGTTGACGTCGCTGCTCACCATGCGGCGCTACGAGATCGAATACCGGCTCACGCGCAACCATACCGCCGAACGCCACTTTCTCGACGAGATCAAGCACTTCAACGCAGCTGTTCGATTCGGTCGACGGCGCCCCGTCGATGAAAGAGAAGCTCAATCAAGAAGTGCAGAATTACAGCTACGCCTTCGCGCAATGGGTCGCGAGCACGGACAATATCGCGCCGCTCGTCTCGCTCATCAGCCACGACACCGAGAACGTGCTGCCGGAGGCCGACAAGATCATCGCCGCGGCGCGGGCGGACGCGAGCGCCGCGGCTTCGGCGCTCGCCGTCTCGCGGACGCGCACGCGGCAATTCATCATCTGGGTCGACCTCGCGGTGATCCTGATCGTGCTGGGCTTCAGCTGGCGCATCGGACGCTCGATCACCAACCCGCTGGAAAAGCTCGCCGGCGCCATGAAGCGGCTCGCCGACGGCGACACCTCGGCGCAGCTTCCCGCAAGCGATGCCCGCGACGAGATCGGCGCCATGGCGCGCACGGTGGTCGTGTTCCGCGACAATATGATCGAGCGCGAGCGCCTGGCCGCGGTCCAGCAGGAGAACAACGCGGCGCGCGAGCAGCGCGGCGAGGCGATCGCCGCCTCGATCGGACGGTTCCGCGCCTCGATCGAGCAGGCGCTCAACCGGCTGCGCGAGGCGTCCGGACGCCTGGAAGGCGCTTCGAGCGGCCTGAACACCGCGGCCGACGCGGTCTCGTCGGAAGCGCAAGCACCGCCGAGAACTCCGTCGGCGCGGCCTCGGTCAACGTCACGACGGTCGCCAGTTCGATCGAGGAGCTTGCGGTTTCGATCAGCGAAATCGCCGCGCATGCGACCAAATCGACCGACGTCGCCCGCCGCGCGGTTGCCGAATCCAAGCGCACCGTCACCACGATGTCGGAGCTCGGCAATGTCGCCAACCGCATCGGCGAGGTCATCGGCCTCATTCAGGCGATTGCCGGCCAGACCAATCTGTTGGCGCTGAACGCCACGATCGAAGCGGCGCGCGCCGGCGATGCCGGCCGCGGCTTCGCGGTGGTCGCGTCGGAGGTGAAGTCGCTCGCCGCGCAGACCGCGCGCGCCACCGAGGATATCGCCGCCCAGATCGGCTCGATCCAGTCCGCGACCGCGGACGCGGCGCAGGCGATCGAGCAGGTCTCGTCGATCATCGACGACATGTCGGAGATCGCCGCCGTCGTCGCCTCGACGGTCGAGGAACAGAACAATGCCGTGGCGTCGATCGCCGAAGGCGTCAACCGCGCCTCGAACGAGGCACGCAGCGGCTCGGAAGCGATGAGCCGCGTCGCCGGCGCCTCGACCGGCGCCCGCACGACGGCCGCCGACGTCAAGGCGCTCGCGGCGACGCTCGCCACCGAGGCGGAGAGCCTGCAAGGCGAAGTGCGCCGCTTCCTCGACGACGTTCAAGCGGCGTGACACGCACGCGAAGTTTCGGGCTGCTAGCTTCGCTATCCAGGCCGTACCGATACCGAGTCGAGGTTCACGCGCGCTTCGATATGCTGCACGTCTTGCCGCTCGATGAATTGCACGGCAAAGCCGCCGTCGAAGTGACGCACCACGCGCGCCACGATGGTGGCCAGCGCCAGAACGGTGCCGATCTTGGGTATGGTCTGCGCCGATATGGCCGCACCGGACGCCGACAGATCGAGAACGAAACACTCCTCCGACGTGCCGTCGGCGAAGACGATGCGGGACCGCGGATTTGCCGGCACGAAACGCTGGTCGGCCCGCTGATCGGCGATATCGAAGTTCTTGTACTGCTCGAACCAGTCGATCTTGGCGGCGAGTTTCATCCGCTCTTCGTCGCTGGCGACGATGCTCATGACAAACCCGCCGTCGAGCAGGCGGATGATCGAGCCCTTGAACTTGCCGAGTTGGTCGACGCTGACGAAGGCGCGTTCGCCGAGCTTACCCGCTGATCGGTGCGGCGAGCGCGATCGCTTCCGGCGAAATATTGACGGCGCGACAGGGAAAGGTGCGGCGCTCGCCGCGCGCATTGCGGTGATCCGCCAGCATATAGGATCCCGGAATGCTGACGATGATGCGGCTGTTTTGCCGACGCTCGACAATAACAATCTCTTCGACTTTGGCAGTTGCGAGCGGCATGGCCGCAGCTCCGAGAGCAGCCACTTGCTATCCGCAATAGTACCTACCGGCCGTTGATAATTTCTTCCATCCCGTAAACCCGGTTGTGCGAAGTTACGTAACACTTGATCAATCTGAGCGGCCAGCCGACCCGCTGGGCGAATTTTCCTTGTATTTATAAGGCGATGGCCGAAGCGCCAGCCGGCCCGGCAGCCAGCAAATAAAGGCCCTATGCGACCAAACAAAGTCCATGCGGGAGCAAATCAAGTCTCGAAAACCTCGCCGCTGGGATTATTTGGCCGCTGGCCGATTTATCCGGCCGGCGCCCGGCTCACCCGGTCTATTTGCTCCGGCCGTCGAGATGGCGCCGCAGCGATTCGAGCCAGCGCCCGAACGCGTCGGCGAAGAAGGCGACCCATTCGTCCCGCCGCTCCGGCGCGCAATCGAATGTCGCCGACCACTCGACGAAGCCGCGGCCGCCGTCGGTCACCGGAACGACACGCAACGTCGCGCGATAATCGCGCACCGGCATCGGCGCCTCGCCGCAAAACGCGTAAGTCTGGGAGCGCTCGACATCGGACAGTGCCAGCAGCGTCTGCCGGATGCGCTTGCCTTGATAGAGGACATTGCGCACCGCGCCGACCGCGTCGCCGGATTTGCCGTCTTCGATCTCGCTTTCGCCCGAGCCGTCGACCCATACCGGATAGTTGTTGAAATCGCGGATGACATTCCAGATCTCGTCCGCCGACTGCGTAAAGACCGTGCTGTAATAAGCGCGCGCCATGTTCGCTCCTTGCATTGACTTCTCGCATTGACGCGCCGGATATGACGGTTGCGGGCCTGCGAAGCCCACCCGTTTCCTGCTATGAATAGATTTGGCAATGAGCGCTGCGCGCACCGCGGAGGCCCTTCCCTGTTGCACACGATCCGCATCTGCTTACCGCATCGCCATGGACGCCTTCTATCGCTTCAATGCCGACGACGGCTGGGCGATCGCGAGCCACATCGCGCTCTCCGTCCTGATGTCGATGTTTCCGTTCCTGATCCTGGTGACGGCGATCGCCGGTTTCATCGGCTCGAAAGATCTCGCCGACGAGGTGGCGCAACTCATCATCGCCGCCTGGCCGCATGAAGTGTCGGGCGGCATTGCCGGCGAAATCCACAGCGTCTTGACCACCGCGCGCGGCGGCATCCTCACCGTCGGCGCGCTGTTTGCGATCTATTTCTCGTCGAGCGGCGTCGAGAGCCTGCGCATCGGGCTCAACCGCGCTTATGGGCTGATCGACAAGCGGCCGTGGTGGCTGTTGCGGATGGAATCGATCGGCTATGTGATCGTCAGCGCGCTCGGAATGCTGGCGCTGGCGTTTCTGATCGTGCTCGGCCCGCTGGTGTTCCGCGCCGCGCTCGCTTATGCGCCGTGGCTCGCGCCGCTGGAGCGCCACTACGATGTCGGGCGCTTCAGCGTGGCGACATTCGTTCTGACGATATCGCTGATGATCTTGCACATGTGGCTGCCGGCCGGACGGCGGCAGATCGAAGAGGTCTGGCCGGGCATTATCGCGACGCTGGTGCTCTGGCTCGCCTGCGGCTTCATCTTCGGCCGCTATCTGTCCGACTTCTCCTACGCCTATGTGCATTATTACGCCGGTCTCGCCTCGGCGATGACCGCTTTGGTGTTCCTCTATTTCACCGCCTGGATTTTCATCTATGGCGGCGAGCTCAATGCCGCGATCGCGCGCGCATTTCCGCGGCGCCGGTCGAGACCTCCGGATCCTGCGATCGCGCCAGAGCCGCAGCCGGACGGCGGACCTTAGTGGAAGCAAGTCCGGCCACAGAGACACTCAATAACGGAATCAAAATGGCAAACGACCCTGCAAACCTCCCTTGGAAAGATGACAGCAAAAATTTCATCGGCTGTAATTTTTCTTACGCAGATTTGACAAACAATCTTCCACGGCTTCTGACCGTCGATGGCAAGATTCACGCTGAAACTTTCATCGCAGCGACCGGCGCTATAGCGGGTTTTGCCGCGCAACAAACGCTTTTGGCACAAAAGCCAAACTTTTCGATCGAGACACTAAACAGAATCTTCTCCTAACGACGGCCTGTTTATCGTACGCAGTCCGCGCGGGGATCGATATATTTACGGAGACCCTCTTAAAGAGATGGTTTTTTTGCAAAGAGAAACTGCCGACGCAGATCACGGCAAGATTATGGGAATGGGCAACCGGAGGCGCAATTGCTGCGGGTCTCGACAAGTCAAAAACGCCTGATACTTTGACGATGTGGGAGAATGTAAATCGCTCTATTCAAGGTGGCTTCGAAGGAATGCCGTCCGTACCAAAAGAACACTGGCCGCATCTGGCTCCGGCGCAGTTGTTGGAACGACTTTGGCCGAACGCGAAACAGTTACTGACAGGAAAAGTCTCTGGCGCGAAGGCACCACCAGAAATGGTCGTTGTGGAGCCTCATTGGTGGCCAACCATTACGGGCATGGTGACGAGCGCCGCGATAGGGCAAGTTAAAACGGTCCTTGATCCACGAACTGCTCTGCTTATTGCAATGGAAACGGCAATCTTTACGTTGAAAGTTGATCCGACCAAATTCTAGAAAATCAAATCGTCGTCGCTCGCCACAGCGCGGTTGGCCGAGGGCAAAGCGCACCCGCGTCATCGGAGCCTTCGGTGCGCTAAGCCGCCGTTTCAGCCGGCGCCGGGCTCGTCGTCAGCGTCTTGACCTTGCTTGGCATGATCGACCGCTTCGCGCGCCGACTGGTTGTGCGTGAACAGTTCGAGCGTCTGCGTGTCGTCGTCGGACACCGGCGTCATCGCCTGATCCATGTACGGCACCTGCGCGCTTTTGGCGACGCGGCGATAGATGCGGAAGATGCCGAAGGCCGCGGCCGCAACGCGGGCGTGCTTGATCAGAAATTCCACAGCGATTGACGGATAGAATTTCCACACCGGCTCGATCGGCAGTTCGGGCCGGCGCTCGTGCCGGCTCTTGAGCCGGACGAAGCCGCCTTGCAGCGGATGCACTTTTTCGATCGTAAGCGATTGCGCGAACCAGAGAATGATCTGCGCCAGGCGGAGGATATTGATGCCGTAGGCCTGCGCGCGGCGCAAAATCGTCTCGATATGCTCCGGCGTGTAATAGATCGACCAGGCGTCGCGATAGAGCTTCTCCCACTCCGCCTTGCTCATATGCGCATGCGGGGTGAGCGCATGTTCGAGATCGTATTTGTTGAGATCGGGATCGAGCGGCGCGCCCTTGCTGCGCAGCACTTTGTGATCCTCGGAGCCCGGCAGCGGCGTGAGGAAGAAGAATTCCAGCACGTCGAGCGGCATTTCCTTCTTGATGATCTCGATATCGCGCCGCGCCGATTCCGGCGTGTCGTTCGGGAAGCCGAGTATGTAGCCGGCATAGGTCCAGATGCCGACCGCCTTCCAGGCCAGCAGCATGTTGCGGTATTCGGTGATCTTGTTCTGCCGCTTCTTGGCGGCGAGCAGATTATCCGGATTGATGTTTTCCAGCCCGATGAAGATGCGGGTGACGCCGGCGCGCTTGGCCTTGGCGACGAAATTCGGGATCTTGTGGCACAGCGTGTCGACCTGGATGAGGAAGCGCACGTCCATGCCGTCTTCTTCGCGCAGCTTGATGATGCGGTCGAAGATCAGTTCCCAATCCTTGTTGCGGGCGAAATTGTCGTCGGTGATGAAGAAGCGGTCGATGCCGTGCTCGAAATTCTTGCGCAGGATGCGCTCGACATCGTCGGGACTGCGGCGGCGCGATTTGCGGCCCTGCACATTGATGATGGTGCAGAACGAGCATTGGAACGGACAGCCGCGCCCGGCGTCGAAGGTCGTGACATTGCCGATGGTCTTGCGCACCGAATTGCCCGGCAGAAACGGCGTGATCGCGTCTTCGAGCGCCGGCAGATCGTTGATGTAATTGTAGACCGGCTTGAGCGCGCCTGCGGCGGCGTCGCGCACCACCTCGTCCATGCGGCCTTCGGCTTCGCCGGCGAACAGCGTGATGCCCATGTCGAGCGCTTCCTGCAGATCGGGCCCGATCTGGTCGAACATCGCCAGCATGCCGGAGACATGGAAGCCGCCGATGATGACGGGAATGCCGGCCGCGCGCAGCGGCTTCGCGATATGCAGCGAGCGCGGATACTGATTGGACTGCACGCCGACCAGGCCGACGAAACCGAAATTATCGTTGGCGCGCATCTCCGCGATGATGCGGTCGACGCGCACGCGCGTATTGGTTTCGTCGATGGCGACGATATCGATCTCGATGTCGGGACCTAAAATCTTGCGCTGTGCGCAGTCGTCGAGCAGGCCATAGACGCTGGCCAGCGAATTCGCCGGCATCGGCGAGCGGAACCAGCGGATGACATAGCCGTCGTCGTCGTAATGCGACGGCTTCACCAGCACGACGCGGAATTTGCGTGTGACGCCGCCTCGGTCCGCTCGGTAACTGTTCAGGCAGCTGTACAGGTAACATGCCCCACCCCGTACCCGACGGCGGGACTGTATCTGATCAGGACCGGAAGTCACTCCCCTACGGCGGTAAGGGGATGCGCTTCGGCGCTCAGTTCCTCGGAACTTATGAGGAACCCGTGACTGCGCCTCGACCACGTCCTCGAAGTTCCGCAGCCCCGGCTTCGGCGTGTTGACCAGCACCGCCATGTTGCCGGGCTTGTGCCGGTTGGTGCGCATCAGTTCGTGGGCATAGGGAATCTTGTCCCACGGGAACACGTCGCTCATGCACGGATCGACGCGGCGGTCGATGACGAACTGATTGGCGGCGCTGGCTTGTTTCAGATGGGCGAAATGCGAGCCCTGGATGCGCTTCTGCCGCATCCAGACATAGCGCGCGTCGAAGGTGATGTTGTAGCCGGTGGTGCCGGCGCAGAACACGACCATGCCGCCGCGCTTGACCACCAGGCACGAGACCGGGAACGTCGCCTCGCCGGGATGCTCGAACACGATATCGACGTCGCGCTTGCCGGTGATGTCCCAGATCGCCTTGCCGAAGCGGCGCGCCTCTTTCACCCAGGCGTCGTATTCGGGCGTGCCGACTTTCGGCATCTGGCCCCAGCATTTGAAATCGTTGCGGTTGATGACGCCCTTGGCGCCGAGATCCATGACATATTGCACTTTCGTCGGATCGGACACGATGCCGATGGCATTGGCGCCGGACGCCGCGACCAGTTGCACGCCGAACACGCCGAGCCCGCCCGACGCGCCCCAGACCAGCACATTGTCGCCGGGCTTGAGCGTGTGCGGCGAATGGCCGAACAGCATGCGATAGGCGGTCGCCAGCGTCAGCGTGTAGCAGGCCGATTCTTCCCAGGTCAGATGCGGCGGCTTCTGCATGAGCTGGCGCGACTGCACGCGGCAGAATTGCGCGAAGGAGCCGTCCGGCGTCTCGTAGCCCCAGATGCGCTGCGACGGCGACAACAGCGGATCGCCGCCATTGCATTCTTCGTCGTCGCCGTCGTCCTGATTGCAATGGACGATGACTTCGTCGCCGACTTTCCAGCGCTTCACCTTGGAGCCGACCGCCCAGACGATGCCCGAGGCGTCGGAGCCGGCGACATGGAACGGATGCTTGTGGCCGTCGAACGGCGAGACCGGAATGCCGAGCCCGGCCCAGACGCCGTTGTAATTGACGCCGCCGGCCATGACATAGACCAGCACTTCGTCTTCGGCGATCGGCCAGGTCGGAACCACTTCGCACTGCATCGCCTGTTTCCGGCGGACCATGCCGCTCCTTGCGGATCGCCCAGGCATACATTTGTGCCGGAACATGGCCGAGCGGCGGAATTTCGCCGATCTCGTAGAGATCCTTCAGCGGGGCGGCGGACGGTTTGATCTGCGCAACGGCCATAACAGGCTCCAGGCTGCACCGGGATTGCGACACCGTGGTTGATCGGACCATGGTCGCAAGGCCGCAGTCTGCCGCAGCTTATGTTGCAGCGCAACAAATAGTTCGTGACAAATAGTTCAAATGAATCGGTGGATGCGGGACGCGTCCCAGGCCGGCTTTGCTGACAGGTATCGGGCAAAGCCCTAAGCTTGCCTCGGCGCGGTGAGGAATGCGCTCAGGGCTTGCACGTATTGGCTCGCACTCAGGGGCTTGCACGCAGTGGCTTCGCCCTTGCCGGGACAGGAATGAAGGGGGATACCATGGACGCACAAACATTATTGTTTGGCTGATCGTCGGCGCGATTGCCGGCTGGCTGGCCGGAATGGTCGTCAAAGGCGGCGGCTTCGGGCTGATCGGCGACATCATCGTCGGCATCGTCGGCGCCTTGATCGCCGGCTGGCTGTTGCCGCAGCTCGGTATTGTCATCGGCAGCTGGCATTATCGGCGCGATCATCGACGCCTTTATCGGCGCCGTGATTTTGCTGATCATTCTGCGCCTGATCAAACGCTAAGACGGCGGAAAGGAATGCGCGGTAAGGCTTGGCGCGACGGGCATTGGCCTTCGCGCCGCCTGATTGATCGCGCATCTTCGACCGCGATCAATGACGCTGCAAGTGAACGAAACCACGCCGCGCCGCCCTATCCGGCGACGCGCGTCGATCCGTTTGATCGGCCTGACGCTCGTGCTCGGTTATCTGGTCGTTCTCGGCGGAACTTATCTCAAAGGCGACTTTCCTGACCGACCGGCAAGGCCGGCCGATCGCCAACGATTTCGTCAATGTCGTCGCCGCCGGAGCAGCTCGCGCGCGAAGGCAAAGCGGCGACCGCCTACGACTGGCCGCTGCACAAACAAGCCGAAGTCCGCGCCATCGGCCACGACTTCGACGACTATTACGGCTGGCACTATCCGCCGACTTTCTGTTTGTCGCCGCGGCGCTGGCGACGCTGCCTTATCTCGCCGCGGCGATCGCTTGGCTCGCGGCGACGCTCGCCGCTTACGTCGCGGCGATGATCGGCATTCTTGGCGCGACGCTCGGCCGCCGCACCAGCGCGCTTGTTGCGCTCGGTTTTCCCGCGGCGCTGTGGAACGTGACCGCCGGGCAAAACGGCTTTCTCACCGCGCCCTGATCGGCGGCACGCTCGGACTGTTGGAGCGGCGGCCGGCGCTGCCGGAATTTGTCTCGGGCTTCTGACCTACAAGCCGCAATTCGGTTTGTTGTTTCCGCTGGTGCTGATCGCGGACCGGCGCTGGCTGACCATTGCGGTCGCCGCGGCGGTGGCGATCGGGCTTGCCGGGCTGTCATGGCTCGCTTCGGCGGCGCGAGCTGGCAGGCCTTCGTGCACTGGATGCCGATCACGAGCCACATCGTGCTCGGCGAAGGTCACGCCGATTTCGACCGGCTGCAAAGCCTGTTCGGCTTGGTTCGCGCCCATGGCGGCAGCGAGGCGCTCGCCTGGACCGTTCAAACCGTCTGGAGTCTGGCGCTCGCCGCCGGAACCGTCTGGCTGTGGCGAAGCCGCGCGCCGTTCGATCTCAAGGCCGCGGCGCTTGCCGCCGGCAACGCTGCTGGCGACGCCGTACCTTTATATGTACGACCTCGCGGCGCTTGCGGTCGCGTTTGCCTTTTTGCTGCGCTATGCGCTCGCGCGCGGCTTTCTCACCAGCGAAGTCGTCGCGGCTTCGCCGCAGCCGGCGCGCTGATCCTCGCTTTTCCCTACGTGAAGACCCAGGTCGGGCTTGCCGCCGCGCTGATTATTTTGGCGCTGGTCGTGCAACGCGCATGTTGCGTTGCAACAAAATCCGCGTCACATTAGTGTATGCCGGAATGCGGGGAACACCGATGGGCGACGAGCCGCGCCGCGACAAGCCAATACGCGACAAGCCAGACAAACCCTGGATCTTCCGCACCTATGCGGGGCATTCGACCGCCACCGCGTCGAACGAGCTTTATCGCAAGAATCTGAGCAAAGGGCAGACCGGTCTTTCGGTCGCCTTCGATCTGCCGACGCAGACCGGCTACGACAGCGATCATCCGCAGGCCAAAGGCGAAGTCGGCAAGGTCGGCGTGCCGATCTCGCATATCGGCGACATGCGCGCGCTGTTCGACGCCATCCCGCTCGACGAGATGAACACGTCGATGACGATCAACGCCACCGCCGCCTGGCTGCTCGCGCTCTACATCGCGGTCGCCGACGAGCAGGACGTGCCGCGCGCCAAGCTGCAAGGCACGACGCAGAACGACATCATCAAGGAATATCTGTCGCGCGGCACCTATGTGTTCCCGCCGGCGCCGTCGATGCGGCTGATCAAGGATACGATCCTGTTCACGACGCGCGAAATGCCGAAATGGAATCCGATGAATGTCTGCTCCTATCACTTGCAGGAAGCAGGCGCGACGCCGCAACAGGAACTCGCCTTCGCGCTGGCGACCGCGGTGGCGGTGCTCGACACCGTGAAGGCGGCCGGCGGGGTCAGCGATTTCGGCGAGGTGGTCGGGCGCATTTCGTTCTTCGTCAACGCGTCGACGCGCTTTGTCGCCGAAATGTGCAAGATGCGCGCGTTCGGCGAATTGTGGGACAAGATCACGCGCGAGCGCTACGGCGTCGACCGATCCCAAGCAGCGGCTGTTCCGCTACGGCGTGCAGGTCAACTCGCTCGGCCTCACCGAGCAGCAGCCGGAGAACAATGTCTATCGCATTCTGCTCTCGATGCTGGCGGTGACGCTGTCGAAGAAAGCGCGCGCCCGCGCCGTGCAGCTTCCGGCCTGGAACGAAGCGCTCGGCCTGCCGCGGCCCTGGGACCAGCAATGGTCGCTGCGCATGCAGCAGATTTTGGCTTACGAGACCGACCTGCTCGACTACGGCGACATATTCGACGGCTCGGCCGAGATCGAAAGCAAGGTCGAGGAGCTCAAGCGCGCGGCGCTCGAAGAGCTCGACCACATCGAAAAGCTCGGCGGCGCCATCGCCGCGGTCGAGATGGGCTACATGAAAGGCCAGCTCGTCGCGAGCAACACCGCGCGGCTCGAAGCAATCGAACGCAACGAGCAGATCGTCGTCGGCGTCAACCGTTACATCGAAACCGAGCCGTCGCCGCTGACCACCGGCGAAGACACGATCATGACCGTGTCGCACGAGGTCGAGGCCGGAGCAGATCGCGCGGCTCAACGCCTGGCGCGCGGCGCGCGACGACAAAGCGGTCGCGGCGGCGCTCGAGGATCTGCGCGCCGCGGCGCGCGACGGCGCGCAATATCATGCCGCCGTCGATCGCCTGCGCCAAAGCCGGCGTCACCACCGGCGAATGGGGCTTTGCGCTGCGCTCCGCGTTCGGCGAATACCGCGCGCCGACCGGCGTCGGCCGCGCCGCGCGCAACGACACGACGGGCCTCGACGATATCCGCGCCGAGGTCGACCGCGTGTCGAAGAAGCTCGGGCGGCGCCTGAAATTCCTGGTCGGCAAGCCCGGCCTCGACGGCCATTCCAACGGCGCCGAGCAGATCGCGGTGCGCGCGCGCGACGCCGGCATGGACGTCGTCTATGACGGCATCCGGCTGACGCCCGAGGCCATCGTCGAGGCCGCGGCCAAAGGCAACGTGCATGTCGTCGGCCTGTCGATCCTGTCCGGCTCGCACCTGCCGCTCGTGCACGACGTGGTCGCGCGCATGAAGGAAGCCGGCCTCGACGACGTGCCGGTCGTCGTCGGCGGCATCATCCCGCCGCAGGACGCCAGCGCGCTCGAAGGACGCCGGCGTCGCCGAAGTCTACACGCCGAAGGATTTCGAACTGAACCGCATCATGACGCGATCTGGTGCGGATCGTCGAAGCATGCGGCCGACGCCGAAAGAGCCGGCGGACGCGGCGGAGTAATCTCGTCAGCTCATCTTTGTTGAAATCACCGCCGCGAGCGCCTTGCTCAGCGCGCTCGGGCTCAGCGGCTTGCGCAGATAGAAATTCATGCCCGCCTCGCGCGCCGCCGCTTCGTCGCCGGCTTCGGTGCGGCCGGAAATGCCGACGATCGGCGTGCGCGCGGCACGCGCCGGCAGCGCGCGGATGCGCCGCGTCGTTTCGAGGCCGTCGATGCCGGGCAAGCGTGACGTCCATCAGCACCACGTCGTAGCCGCGCGCCACGGCGCCGACCGCTTCCTCGCCGGAAGCGGCGAAGTCGGCGTGGTGGCCGAGCTCGGTGAGGATGGTGTTGAGGATGACGCGACCGTAGGGGTTGTCCTCGGCGCAGAGGATTTTCAGGCCGCGCGCCGGCGACGACGCTTGCGTTCGCCGGCGCAGTCTCCGCCGTCGCCGCGCGCGCGATCGGCAGCACGGCCGAGAAGCGAAAACGCGAGCCGCGGCCCGGCGTGCTGGTCACGGTCAAATCGCCGCCCATCAGCTTGGCCAGGACCTTGACGACGGAGAGGCCGAGGCCGGCGCCGCCGTAGCGGCGCGCGATCTCGGCGCTGGCCTGCGAGAACGGGCGGAACAGCCGCTTGATCTCGTCGGGCTTGAGCCCGATGCCGCTGTCGGTGACGGAGAATATGAGCTCGGCGCGGCCGCGCGCGGCGCGCTCGACTTGCACGTCGCAGCCGCACCGCGCCCTTGTCGGTGAACTTCACCGCGTTGTCGATGAGGTTTTCCAGCGCCGCGCGCAGCCGCACCGGATCGCCGACGAGCGTCTCCGGCAAATCGTCGGCAATCACCGTCTCCGCTTGCAAGCCCTTCGGTCTGCGCCCGCGCCGCAAGCGTTTCCGCCGAGCGCCTCGGACGACGCGCCGCGGCCGAAAATTCTCCTGCTGCAACGTCAGCGAGCCGGCGTCGGCTTTGGCGGCGTCGATGACCAGCGTGGTCAGCGAAGCGAGATGCTCGGCGCCGACTTTGATGCCGATGGCCCAGCGCCGCTCGCGCTCGTCGAGATTGGAGCTCGCCAGCAATTCGCCGAGCGCGAGGATGCCGGTGAGCGTGGTGCGGATGTCGTGGGCGAATACGGCGAGCGCGGCCTCGTTGGCGCGGCGCGCCGTCGCGCCGCGGCGCTTGGCCGCGCTAGGCCGCGTTCGGCGGCCGCGGACTTTGGGCGGACTTTCTGTTTGGCTTTCGATCGCGCCATGGCGCCCCCCGGCGCCTGCACACATGACACGGCAGCCGGCAGAACAAAACAAGCCGGGTACAGCCTTCAACACCCAAATTTCGCGGAAATTGCCGCACAACTGCCCAATTAGCGCCCAAGCCCGACCATGCGCCTGATATCGCGCGGCGTCGCGCCGCCGGCGCGCAATTCGCGCAAACCCGTCGCCTGCGTCGATTTCGACAGCTTGCGGCCGTCGTCGTCGAGAATGAGCTTGTGATGATGATAGGCCGGCTCCGGCAGGCCGAGCAGCGCCTGCAGCAGCCGATGAATGCTGGTCGACCAGAACAGATCCTGGCCGCGCACGACGTCGGTCACGCCCTGCAAGGCGTCATCGACGCACGGCCGAGAGGTGATAGCTGGTCGGCAAGTCCTTGCGCGCCAGCACGACGTCGCCCCAGCATCTGCGGCGCGGCGGTGACGAGGCCGGTCTGGCCATGCGGGCCGGCGCCGGTCTCGGTCCAGGTCAGCACGCCGGCGCGCGCCACCGCGGCATCCATGGCGAGCCGCAAGCGCGAAAGGCTCGCCGGCCTCGCGGCGCCGCTTGCGCTCGGCGGCGGAGAGTTTGCGCGCCCGGCCCGGATAAATCGGCACGCCGTCAGGATCGCGCGGCCAGCCGCCGTGCCGGTCGAGATCCTGCGACCATCGCCGCGATCTCGGCGCGGCTTTCGAAACTCGGATAGAGCAGTCCCTGCGCCTTCGAGCTTGGCGATCGCCGCTTCGTAATCGGCAAAATGCTCGCTCTGCCGCCGCACCGGCTCCTGCCACGAAATGCCGAGCCAGCGCAGATCCTCGTAGATCGCCTCCTCGTAGTCCGGACGGCAACGCGCGGCGTCGATGTCCTCGATGCGCAGCAGGAGCCGGCCGCCGAGCTCGCGCGCCATGTCGTGATTGAGCAATGCGGAATAGGCATGGCCCAGATGCAGGTGGCCGTTCGGGCTCGGTGCAAAACGCAAGATGCGGCTGTACATCGACGCTACGCTTCTCGACACCGGCACGCTTCAGTGAGCAATTATATGCGAGTGTGCCGCCACGCTGCAGGAACTTCAAATCCCATCGCTTCAACTGTCATGCCGGCAACTCCCATCACCATATGACATGGTCACCCATATCCGCACCGAGGCCGATCTCGACGCGGCGCTTGCGGCGCTGACGCAAGCCGATCCGCGCTTTGACGCCGGTCATCGCCGAGGCCGGGCGGCCGCCGCTGCGGCGCCGGGCCGACGGCTATGCCGGACTTGCCGCAACGGTCGTGTCGCAGCAGCTTTCGACCGCGAGCGCCGGCGCGATCTGGGGGCGGCTCGCCGCGGCCTTCGATCCGTTCGAGCCGCAAGCCATCATCAAGGCGCGGCCGGAAAAGCTGGCGCGGCTCGGACTGTCGACGCCGAAAATCCGGGCGCTCAAGGAAATCGCCCGCGCCGTCGTGCGCGGCGAGCCCGATCTGACGACGCTTGCCGACATCGCCGCCGACGAGGCGCATGCGGCGCTCACCGCGGTCCACGGCATCGGCCCGTGGACCGCGGACATTTATCTGTTGTCCTGTCTCGGCCATGCCGATGCCTGGCCGGCCGGCGATCTCGCGTTGCAAGAGGCGGCGCGCCTCGCCTTCGGCTTGCGGCGCGGCCGACGCACCAAGGAGATGCTGCCGCTCGCCGAAGCCTGGCGGCCGCACCGCGCGGTGGCGGCGCGCGTGCTGTGGACCTATTATCGCGCCGTCAAAGGCCGCGAAGGCGCGCCGACCGTGCCGAAAGCATCGGCTTCGCCCAATCCGGCTTCGCCGAAAAATTCCGCCGCAGCGAAAAAGCGCCGCCGCCAAATCGCCAAACGCAAAATCATCCAAAAACAAGAACCGACCAAGAAAACCGCAAAGCCACGACGCGAGAAAAAACATGCCCGCTGAACTCGACGGTCCGCGGCTTGCGCCGCGCTCCGGCCCCGCCCAACAGCTTGTGGTGTTCCTGCACGGCTACGGCGCCGACGGCAACGACCTGATCGATATCGGCCGCGCCTGGCAGCAATATTTGCCGCAAGCGGCCTTCGTCTCGCCGCACGCGCCCGAACCGTGCGGGCAGGCGCCGGTCGGCCGGCAATGGTTCGCGCTCACCTTCCGCGATCCGAACGAACGCTGGACCGGCGTCAACAAGGCGGCGCCGCTGCTCAATCGGTTTCTCGACGCCGAACTTGGCGCGCCACAAGCTTGCCGCCGTCGGCGCTGGCGCTGGTCGGCTTCAGCCAGGGCACCATGATGGCGCTGCATGTCGGGCTGCGCCGCGCCACGCCGCCGGCGGCCATCGTCGGCTATTCCGGCCTCCTGGTTGACGCCGCCCGACGGCGATCTCGAAACCTTCGCGGCCGAGATCAAAGCGCGGCCGCCGGTGCTGCTCGTCCACGGCGACCGCGACGATCTGATCCCGCCGCAGGCACTATTCCAGGCCACCCAGACGCTTGCCGCGCTCGAAGTGCCGGTCGAATGGCACCTCTCGCCCGGCGTCGGCCACGGCATCGACGCCGAGGGCCTGCGCCATGGCGGCGAGTTCCTGGCGCGCCGTTTCAAGGGCAGTTTTGGTTAGGCAAATTAACCGTAACCCTTTGTATCCTGTAACGATTTCCTAGCAAATTCGGCCTAGAAGCGCGTTCAAGGCTGGAGCAATGCGCTATGTTTGCAGCCTTTTTCGGAAAATCTTCAACAAATTCATCCGGCACGCCGACCGATCTGCGGCCGTCAATACGCGCGGGAATGTCGCGGTCATCACCGCGCTGGCGATGCTGCCCATGATCGCCGCCGTCGGTTGCGTCGTCGATTACACGACGGCGACGATGATCAAGACCAAGCTGCAGGCGGCCGCCGACGCGGCGAGCCTCGCCATCGGTCTCCATCAATTCACCCGTCATCGCCACCGCCAAGAACATGAGCGGCAACGGCGTTGTTACCGGCGGCTCGACCTTACGCAACCAATTTTTTCAACTGCGAACTTGACCACCTCTCCGGAGAACACCGGCTATTCAAGTCTGACGCCGACGGCGACCGTCACAAAAAACGGCATGAAGCTCACCTCGACCGTGTCCTTTACGCGCTCAGTGCCGACGACCTTCATGGGCATCGCGGGTTACAAGAACGTCGCAGTTTCGGGCACGTCGACGGCGAGCCTACACGCATGCCGACCTATATCGATTTCTATCTGATGCTCGACGTTTCGGGCTCGATGAGCTTCCCGTCGACGTCGACCGAGCAAACGAGGCTGCAGGCCGTCAATCCGGACAATCTCATGGCACCCTTGGCTATCCGAACGGTTGCACGTTCGCTTGTCATTTCACCGCACAGGGCGCTTGCGCGCAAAGCTCACCCGCGAATCCCTATCAAGGAACGTATCCGGCTCCCGGGTCGGCAACGAACCCGGGGTCGGGTGGTTACTGCCAGGGTTTCATCATTTCACGCTTGGGGACGACACCGACCTCCTTCCCGACAGGCAGCAATAATGACAGCCCGAACAACAATCCAAGCAAGCCGTGTAATTCTACCACTAACCAGTGCGGCAATGGCATGAACGTTAATTGGAACAATAGCCAGGTCACCTCCTGCCCGTCGCCCGGAACCACGTCCTGCATTCAGTTGCGCGCCGACGCTGTCGGCTATGCCGTGAATGCGCTGCTGCAGCAGGCCAACCTCACGGAAAAAGAGACGGGCATTTCCAATCAATTTCGGGTCGGCCTCTATCCGTTCATCGTCAATCTCGACTCATACGTTCCGCTGACAAGCAATCTGACCGGCTCGATCAATAGCTCGGCGGCAAGTTTGGCGACCCTGTTGGATACCGACACGAATTCCACTTTGGGCTCCGGCGGAACGCATTTCGAGAATGCGCTGCCGAGCATGAACAGCCTGATCAAGACGGTCGGAAACGGCACCAGTTCGACCGACACACTTCCCTATGTGTTCCTCGTCACTGACGGCTCGCAGGATTGCCAACAAAATCCGGGCTGGTTCAATGGTGGGGGAGGATGCAGTCCCAATGCCAATTCGGCAACGATCGTCAGCCAGTCGTATTGCTCGACCTTGAAAAATCGTGGAATCACCGTCGCGGTGCTCTACATTCCCTACCAACCCATCCAGAACCCCAATCCCAATTTTGCCGGCAACGAAGACGGTTACGCCAACGACAACATTCCGAATATCCCCGGGGCGCTGCAGAACTGCGCATCGCCGACCTTCTTCTATACGGCCAACTCGCCGGCCGACATCTCGAACGCGCTCGTGACAATGTTCGAACAAGCGGCCAACACGGCGCACGTGACCAACTAATAGGGCGCCGGCAGTTCCTCGCTTCGGTACGGCAGAACCGCGGCGAGAGCGGCCATCGAACTTGTTGCGCGCTCCCGGATCGGCGTAGCCTTCACACCGGCCGTCATATTTTGGCAATGCCCGCCACATCGGCGATATCAAAACGGTGAAGGCCCGCCATGAGACCTTACACCGCCGAATAGCCACGGCACCTCACAATGCCAGAGCGACAACTGATTCGATCTAAAACAATCCCGCTCAACGACGATCGACTCGAACGGGCGCGAAGCTTGAATTGGGGATTGTTCGAGTCTGCTTAATCCGCAGATCTGCTTGCGACGCGAGCCGCGTTGGCGGTGTCGCGTCAGCCGGCGCGGCGGCCGTCTAAGGGGACTTGAATTTCAGGGCGATACCCGCGTGACCGAAGAGGTGCTCCGCGGCGCGACATACAGGTTGTCGGAAAGGTTTATGGCTGTGCTGTTGTTGAAATACCCGAACATCGGCGTGTATTTGTAGCCTACTTCGCTGAAGACGAGGGAAGTGCTCGGGATATCGAGATTCGCCGGCAGGGTGACGGTCGATCCGGCAGCCCGCGCGGCCCCGCCCTGCGTACTGCTCCAGCTCACTGTCGCCTTGCCCGTGGCGTCGATGGTGATCCCCGTGACGGTCAGCGCAAGCGGCCCGGTCGGATACGGCGCCAGGACGTCGGCTGTCGCAGTGAAAATTCCGCTCATGGCAGCATCGTTGACGACCGCATATTGATTGGTGATGGCAGCCAAAGTATAAGTCGCCGCGCGCACCTTCATGTAGACCGCGATCGCGCGACCGCCGTCGAACGACGCGAGAAACAGGACGGCAAGGACCGGCAGAATCATCGCGAATTCGATGGCGGCAACGCCGCGCGTCGATTTGGCAAAACGCCGCCAGATTTGTCGTCGGACGCTCATCATGATGACGTATAGGGCTCCACCCGGAAGGCGGTGACGCCCCACGCTGCCGCCGTCCCGTTCGACTGATTGGAGAGCATAAAGCCGAGCGGCCCCGACAGACCGACCACGGATAGACGATTTGCACGACCATGAGATCGCCGGGGTTGCCCGGGCTGTAACTGCCAGTGTTGAGCTGGCCCTGGCTGTTATACATTTGCGGCGTCGACGTACTGAGGCCGCTGGCCGACGAAGCGCTTTGCACGACGATGATCAGATTGCCGCATTTGAACAGGGCTTGAACCATCGGACAAACCGCCTGCGCAAACGCCGCCTGGCTCATATTGCTGTTTTGCGCCTGTCCGGTCATGAACAGCCGGCCGGCCTGCATCGCGGCCGACTGCAAGTTCGCCTGCGCAAACAAGAAAAGCGTCGTTTCGAAAATAGCGATGAGCAACGCGAAGAAGACCGGCGCGATCAAAGCGAATTCGACGGCCGTGGCGCCCTGCTGCTCATCACGGAAGTGAGAGGCATTTCGCCGAAGACATTTCACGAGATTTCGAAACATGCCTGGTGCGCCCAATCAACATCGCAGAGTCCGCTAGTAGTTGAAACACATTGATTATTGGTTGCGCGAAAAGAATAAATCGGGCGCTCTCGGAACGCGGCAACGCATCGTTAACGTTGTCGTGCCGACCCGCCGCGCTATGGTTGCGCCGGATGTTCCGCTGCGGCGGACGGCGGCTGCGGAGCCTCACCTCTGCCGAGGAAATAGGTCTGCAACGCCGGCACGACGATGAGCAGCAGGATCGGCCCGACCAGCATGCCGCCGACGATCACGGTGGCGAGCGGCCGCTGCACCTGGCTGCCGATGCCGGTGGAAATCGCCGCCGGAAGAAGCCCGATGCAGGCCGACAAGCGTCATCATCAGGATCGGCCGCATCTGTTCCTCGACGGCGTGGAACATGGCCTCGATCGGATCGGCGATGTTCCGCCGCGAACCGGTAATAGGCGTTGATGATGAGAATGCCGCTCATCACCGAGACGCCGAACAGCGAGATGAAGCCGATCGCGGCCGAAATGCTGAAATCCAGTCCGGAGACGTAAAGCGCCCAAAATGCCGCCGCCGACCGCAAACGGCAGCCCGAACAGCGCCATCAAGCTGTCGCGCAGCGAATTGAACATCGCGTAGAGCAGGACCACGATGAAGACGAAGGTGATCGGCAGAATGATGGCGAGCCGCAGCTTCGCCTGCTGCAGCCATTCGAACTCGCCCGACCATTCGATGCGATAGCCGGTCGGCAGCTTCACGTTGCTCGGCGATGCGCTGCTGCGCGTCTTCCACGGCGCCGGCGAGGTCGCGGCCGCGCACGCTGAACTTGATCGGCACGAAGCGCTGGTTGCGCTCGCGGAAAATGTAGGAGGCGCCGGTGTCGAGCGTGATCGAGGCAAGCTCGCTCAGCGGGATATAGGCGTTGCCGGACGCGGTCTGCACGCCGATCTTGAGATTGCGCACCGCGTCGAGATTGTTGCGATATTGCGGGGCGAGCCGCACCACGACGCCGAATTGACGATCCGATTCCAGAAGCGTCGTCGCCGTCGTGCCGCCCAACGCCGCCTGGATGACGTTGTTGACGTCGCTGACATTGAGCCCGTAGCGCGCCGCCTTGGCGCGATCGATCTTGATATTCAAATTGGGCTGGCCGAGCACCCAGAACACGCCGAGATCGGTGATGCCCTGGACTTGCGCCATTTCGTGCATGGCGCCGCGCGCGATCTGCTCGAGCGTCGTCAGATCGGGACCGATGATCTTCGCCGAATTGGCGCCTTTGACGCCCGACAGTCCTTCCTCGACATTGTCCTGGATGTATTGCGAGAAATTGAAATCGATGCCGACGAATTCCTTGTCGAATTCGGCCTGCATGTCGTTGATCAGCGATTCCTTGGTCACGTTCGGCGGCCACTGGTCGAACGGCTTGAGCGGCACGAAAAACTCGGCATTGTAGAATCCGGCCGCGTCGCTGCCGTCGTCGGGGCGGCCCTGCTGCGAGGTCACGGTGATGACTTCGGGATATCGCAGCAGGATTTCGCGGATCTTGTTGACGATCGGCTCGCCGGCTTCCAACGAAATCGTCGGCGGCATCGAGGCGCGAATCCACAGATTGCCTTCTTCGAGCGTCGGCAGGAATTCGCTGCCCAGGCGCGAGCCGAGGAAGCCGGTGACGACAAGAAAGATCACGCCGATCGCAACCGTGATCCTCCGGTTGTCGAGCGACCAGCGCAGCACCGGCGTATAGGCCGACGCGCAGCCAGCGCACCACCACCGTCTCGATCTCGGCGACGCTTTCGGGAAGCAACAGCGAGGCGAGGCACGGCGTCACCGTGAAGGTCGCGATCAGCGCGCCGATCAGCGCATAGGCATAGGTCCGCGCCATCGGGCCGAAGATCTGGCCTTCGACGCCCTGCATGGTGAACAGCGGAATGAAGGCCGCGACGATGATCGCGGTGGAGAAGAACACCGCGCGGTCGACTTGCAGCGCGCTGACGAGGATGAGCCGCAGCCGGTCGTTCCACGATTCCAAGCCCGGCGAAATCGCTGCCGCGCGTCGGATCGGCGCCCCATTTGCCTTCGGCGAGCTGCATCAACAGCGCGTCTCTCGCCGCCGGCCGCGCCTGGAAATTCCGATAGATGTTTTCGACCAGGATGACCGCGGCATCGACGATGATGCCGAAATCGATGGCGCCGACCGACAGCAGATTGGCGTCCTCGCCGCGCAGCACCATGATGATGATGCTGAAGAACAGCGCGAACGGAATATTCACGCCGACGATGATCGCGCTGCGCAGATCGCCGAGAAACAGCCACTGGATGAAAAAGATGAGCAGGCAGCCGTTGACGAGATTGTGCAGCACGGTCGCGGTGGTGACGTCGACCAGCGAGGTGCGGTCGTAGAACGGCACGAGCTTCACGCCGGGCGGCAGGCTGCCGTCGCTGTTGATCTTCTGAATTTCCGCGCGCACGCGCGCCACGACGTCGTTGGTGTGCAGCGTGCGATTCATGATGACGATGGCGTCGACCACGTCGTCCTCATGATCGCGGCCGGCCTTGCCGAGCCGCGGCACGTAGCCGACCGAAACCTTGGCGACGTCCTTGACGAAGATCGGCACGCCGTTCGACTGGCTGAGCGGGACATTCTCGATGTCCTCGACCTGGTAGCCTTGGGTGAGATCGGCGGCGCCGCCGGAATCCATCAGGCCGACGCCGCGGATATTCACCGACTGCTGGCCGAAATTGATGGTGCGGCCGCCGACATTGACATTGGCGTTGCCGAGCGCGGTGATCACCTGCGGCAGCGTGACGTTGTAGGCGTCGAGTTTGTGCAGATCGACTTCGACGTCATATTCCTTGGTCGTGCCGCCCCAGGTATTCACCTGCACGACGCCGGGCACGGTGAGGAGCCGGCGCTGCAAGATCCAATCCTGCACGGTGCGGAGATTGGTCAGGCCGAAATGCGGCGGCCCGATCACCTGATAGCGGTAGATTTCGCCGACCAGGCTGGTGCCCTGGATTTGCGGCGTGACGTTGTTCGGCAGGCTGACATTCTGCTGCAGATTGATCGCGGTCTGCGTCAGCGCGAAATAATAGTCGACATCGTACTGGAACACGACGCGGACGAACGACAGGCCGTAGAACGACGTCGAGCGGATGACGTCGACGCCGGGCGTGGCGGCAAGCCCGACCTCGATCGGGATGGTGAAATAGCGCTCCATCTCCTCGGCCGACTGGCCGGGAGATTGGGCGGTGATCTCCAGGATCACCGGCGCCGGATTCGGATAGGCCTCGATGTTCAGCCGGGAAAAGGCGAACAGGCCGGCGACGACGAAGAGAAACAGGCCGAGCAGGACGAGCGGCCGCCGGGTCAACCCGAATGTGAGCAGCCCCTTGAGCACAGACCGCCTCCGAATCCGGCCTGCGCGCCGCAAACGTCGCGCGCTGTTGACGCGCGGCTGCGCCGAGCTATAGCGAATTGGCCGCCGGCACCGGTAGTGTGATTAATCGCAGTCGTGACGGCCGTATTACAACGCCGCGAAATCGATCGGCTTGTGGCGATCGAGCGTGCGGCGGATCGGCGGCAGCGGATATTTGAGGCCGGTCGCGCAATTGAACAGCACCGCCTGCTCGCTGTTCTTGACGCGCCCGTCGGCGAGGCTTTGCTTGTAGGCCGCGTAGGTCGCGGCGCCCTCGGGGCACATCAGAAAGCCTTCCTCGCGCGCCGACTTCGTCGAGCGCCGCCGAGATCGCTTCGTCGGACACCGCGATGGCAAAGCCGCCGCTCTCGCGCACCGCGCGCAGGATCAGGAAATCGCCGATCGCCTGCGGCACGCGGATGCCGGACGCGATGGTCTGCGCATTTTCCCAGCGCGGCGCGTGTTCGACGCCCTCCTCGTAGGCGCGCACCATCGGCGCGCAGCCGGCCGCCTGCACCGCGACCATGCGCGGGCGCTTGCTGCCGATGAAGCCGATCGCCTCCAGTTCGGCGAACGCCTTCCACATGCCGATCAGGCCGGTGCCGCCGCCGGTCGGATAGAAGATGACGTCCGGCACGTTCCAGCCGAGCTGCTCGGCGAGCTCCAGCCCCATCGTCTTCTTGCCTTCGATCCGATACGGCTCCTTGAGCGTCGAGACGTCGAACCAGCCGACCTTGGCCTTGCCCTCGCCGACGATCTTGCCGCAATCGTCGATCAGGCCGTTGACGCGATAGACCGTCGCGCCTTGCAGCCCGATCTCGCTGACATTCACTTCCGGCGTGTCCTCGGGACAGAAGATCGTGGTCTTGATGCCGGCGTGGCTGGCATAGGCGGCGAGCGCCGCGCCGGCATTGCCGTTGGTCGGCATCGCCATGTGCTTGATGCCGAGCGCCTTGGCCATCGACACCGCCATGACCAGGCCGCGCGCCTTGAACGAGCCGGTCGGCAGCCGGCCTTCGTCCTTCACCAGAAGCTCGCCGCCGCCGAGTTTCGCCGCGAGCTTCGGCAGCGGCAGAAGCGGCGTCATCGCTTCGCCGAGGCTGACGATGTCCTCCTTGCGCCGCACCGGCAGCAATTCGCGATAGCGCCACAGATCGGGCGGCCGGCTGCGCGAGCGCGTCCTTGCTCAGCGCCTTTTTCACGCCGTCGAGATCGTAACGGACCAGAAGCGGCTTGCCGGCGCGCGACAGATTGTGGATCTCGTCGGCGGCATAGCGCTCGCCGGTCATGGAGCATTCGAGATGGGTGACGAAGGTTTTACGTTCGGTGGTCAGGTTGTCGTCGTAGCGCAAATCCGGTCTCCGGCGCTGGCGGGAACGCCAACGTAAACGGCGTAACACGGGCGGTCCAGCATGACCAAGGCTTTACGATACCGCCAGAAATTGTCTTTTAGGGGAAGCTCACCATGCCCGAGGCATCGATCGACCGGAACTATGGCGATCGCGAGATTCACTCGATTTCATTCATGAATGGGTCGGCCTATTTCAAGATATTCGATCCATTCGAAACCACGTTTTTTACCCTGATATTCCATTCGGTCGGCAATCTGTTGTTCGAAACAAATCACACGCAAAACGTCATTAAGTCGATCCGCATATTCAGCAATCTCGATGAAGCGAAGAATGACCCGATTGCGTCCAGCTTCGTGAAAAGAATCGATCAATCGACGATGATTACGGGTGAAGAACTGCAATTCGCATACATAAGCCCGATTACCGGCGGCGAGACAATCATATCGTTCAAGCGCCTTGAAATGAGCAGTGAACGGCGCGCCGCGTCCCGGTTCATTTGCGCGGACTGCGCACGGCAAGATGCCCTTTGAGGCGCGTTTTCGATCGCTTTTTCGCGATGGACAGCGCCGCATCGCACTGGCTAAGGTCTCGGCCGCGAGTAGAAAAAATGCCCGAACAACCATGCCGAACAATCGAAACTACGACATCATCATCATCGGCGCCGGTTCCGCCGGCTGTACGCTGGCCGGGCGGCTGACCGAGGACAAGGGCACGCGCGTGCTGCTGCTCGAGGCCGGCGGCTGGGACCGCGATCCCTGGATCAAGATTCCGCTCGGCTGGCCGCGCATTACTCGCTCAACCGCAAGCACGACTGGATGTATTTCGCCGAACCCGAGGCGACGACCGGCGGCCGCGGGCTCGAATGCGCGCGCGGCCGCGTCATCGGCGGCTCGTCCTCGATCAATGCCATGGCCTATGTGCGCGGCCACCAGGGCGACTACGACCGCTGGGCGGCATCCGGACTGACCGGCTGGTCCTATGCCGCACGTGCTGCCCTATTTCCGCCGCCAGGAATCGTGGAAAGGCGGCGCCGAGCTTCTATCGCGGCGGCGACGGACCGCTGTCGACGCGGATGACGGCGTTCTCCGATCCGCTGGTCGACGCCTTTGCCGCCTCCGGCCGCGCCGCCGGCTACAAGGCGACGCCCGATTATAACGGCGCGCAGCAGGAAGGTTTCGGCGTCTGGCAGATGACGTCGAAGGACGGCCGCCGCTGCAGCGCCGCCGACGCCTATCTGCGCCCGGCGCTGGCGCGCAAGAACCTCACCGTCGAGACCGACGCGCTCACGACCAAGATCGTTTTCGACGGCCGCCGCGCCGCCGGCGTCGAATATATCAAGAATGGCGAGACCGTCACCGCGCATGCCGCGCGCGAAGTGATCTTGTGCGGCGGCGTCATCAACTCGCCGCAGCTTTTGATGCTGTCGGGCATCGGCGATCCGGCCGAGCTTGCCGCGCACGACATCGCCGTGAAAGTGGCGCTGCCCGGCGTCGGCAAGAATTTGCAGGACCACATTTCGGCGAGCATCGCCTATGCGCGCAAGAAGCCGGGGCCGTTCCATCGCGCCATGCGCTTCGACCGCATCGTGCCGGCGTTGGCGCGCGCTTATTCCGCGGCGAAGGCATCGCGAGCGACCTGCCCGCCGGCATCATGGCGTTCCTCAAAAGCCGCCCGGACGTCGCTCCTGCCCGACGTGCAACTCATCTTCAACGCCGCGCCGATGACGGCGACGCCTTATTTCTGGCCGTTCCGCCGCGCTTACGCCGACGCCTATGCCTGCCGCGCCGTGGTGCTGCGGCCGGAAAGCCGCGGGCCGGATCGAGCTCGTCTCGGCCGATCCGCAGACAGCCGGTCGCGCATCCGGCAGAATTTTCTGGCGACCGACAACGACTGGAAGACGCTGCGCGCCGGGCTGCGCATCGCCCGCGACGTGTGCCGGCAGGCGCCGATGCAGCCGTTCATGGCGCGCGAGATCGCGCCGGGCGAGACGCGCAGCCGACGACGCCGATCTCGACGCCCATATCCGCGCCAATTCGATCACCGTCCATCATCCGCTCGGCACCTGCAAAATGGGGCTGCCGTCCGATCCGCTGGCGGTGGTCGATCCGGAGCTGCGCGTGTTCGGCATCGACGGCCTGCGCGTCGTCGACGGCTCGGTGATGCCGGATCTGGTCGGCGCCAATATCAACGCGCCCGATCATCATGATCGCGGAAAAGGCCGCCGACCTGATCCGCGGCCGGCCGCCGCTCGAAGCGGTGCGAATCGCCGGCGCCACCGAATTGTCGCGGCAGTGACGGCGTCTGCCGCGCCACGGCGCACTCGCGCCGCAAGCCGCCAACAAAAGCCCGATAAACCGGCGTCGTATAACCCCGGAACAGGCTTCACAATCCTGTCACGCCTGCCTATAAACTACCGCCCATCGCCGCACTGCGGCATTAAGTCGAGGTGGGAGCGTCGACTTGAACGCTCATGTTTCGCAATCGGGCTTTCCGGCGCTGGTTCTCAACGCGGACTTTCGGCCGCTGAGCTATTACCCACTGTCGCTGTGGTCGTGGCAGGACGCCATCAAGGCGGTCTTTCTCGAACGGGTGAACATCGTCGCCAATTACGACCGCGCGGTGCATTCGCCGAGCTTCGAGATGAAGCTGCCGAGCGTGGTGTCGCTGAAGACTTATCGTAAAACCCTCGACGCATCCCGCCTTCACGCGGTTCAACGTCTTCCTGCGCGACCGCTTCGTCTGCCAATATTGCGGCGCGCGCGACGACCTGACCTTCGATCATCTGCTGCCGCGCTCGCGCGGCGGACACACGACCTGGGGCAACGTCGTCGCCGCCTGCTCGCCGTGCAATCTGCGCAAGGGCAATCTGACGCCGGACGAATGCAAAATGTGGCCGTCGCAGCGGCCGTTCCAGCCGATCGGTGCAGCACCTGCATCGCAACGGCCGGCTGTTCCCGCCGAACTATCTGCACGATAGCTGGCTCGATTATCTTTATTGGGATACCGAGCTCGATCCGTGATCGGCGGACCAACACAAGTGTCGTGCGCGGGTCCGAGCGAGCGACCAGACGGCTGTCTCATTTCGGCCTAACAAAAAAGAACCCCAAGCGAGGACGCTTGGGGTTCCAAGATGATGCATCAATTCAGGCTTGTTGGCAGAGCGACGGGGGTGTCGGGGGATGGGGGGTCGCTCGGTCAGCCTGACAACGACAGCATAAGAGCGCGAAACCGATCACTCTACTGTCTATAGGTTTGACGGATTAGTACGAAGGTTTAGAGCATGATCCGGAAAAGTGGAAACCGGTTTTCCGAAAAGATCATGCTCCATCAAGATGCTAGAGCGTCAATCGATTCAATATGAAGCGATGCGCTCTAGAAGCCGGCTTCGTCGAATGGCCTTGCGTTCGGGAATAACGCGGAACTGCTGCGGCCAATAAAATTTTAGGCCACGCAGCGCTTAAAGATGCGCGAACGCGCCGGGTCGGCGATCGGGCTGAAGGCGGCGTCGCATCCGAGCGGCACACGCATGGTCGCGGCCGGGATTGCCCCAGAATCATTCGGATGTTGTCGATTCACCGATGCTGGCGGAAAGCGATCGCCCTTGGCGGCCCGATCGACGGAGGCCGCAGCGGCTTCGCCGATTTTGACGATTGCGGGAACGGTCGTTGCGCTCACGCCACCCGCGATGAAGCAGCTCAGAACGACTGCGCCAAGCGTTTCCTTAAGACCGAACGTCGGATTACAGCGCATGAGCTTCACCGAGTTCGAGTCTGAGATTTGCGCCCGGTGTCGTGCGCCGGCAACGCGGAGCGTTCCATGTCGATCACGCGCACGACGCGAACATTGCCGGCGGTCTGGTTGCCGTCGAGAAGACAGGACCGCCCGTAATAGGGCCATGTTTGCTCACATGGGCTGGTGCCAATTCCGCTGTCGTAGTCAATATTCTGCTCCACGGTTTTGCGGATGTCGGCGGCATTCGGCGCACTCACTGCGATCGGCTTGTCGATGAGTGCAACAGTCGACACGCTTCGATCGGCTGGCGGCGACGCGCGTGCTGCGATTTCGGGAGAAAACCCAGGCACAAGCGTGACGATGACCCCGGCGCAGGCTGCTGCAGTAATGACGGCCGTAATTTTCTCGATCATGTCGACGTCCCCTCTTGTCGATTGTCGACGGTGAAACTGCGGCGCCTAGTTGATGCTCGACGCGTGGAAGCGGCCAGCTGTGGTGGGCGTCGGCGATGGAATGAGCCGCTGCGCCTGTGCGAGGTGACCTTGCTCCATCGGCAGCACGACGACCTTGGTGCCGACGTGGACGCGCCCATACAGATCGATCACGTCATCGTTGACCATGCGGATGCATCCGCTCGAGACTTGCTTGCCGATCGTGTCAGGGGCATTGGTGCCGTGAATGCGGTACACCGTGCCGGCGAGATACATCGCGCGCGCACCAAGCGGATTACCCGGACCGCCCGCCATGAAGCGCGGCAGGTACGGCTGCCTGTGCAGCATGTCCGCGGGCGGAAACCAGTCCGGCCACTCGGACATACGTTCGATCGACTTCACACCGGACCAGGTGAAACCCTCGCGACCGACACCGATGCCGTAACGCACTGCCTTGCCGCCGCCGAGCACGAAATACAGGTAGGTGTTCGGGGTGTCGACGATCACCGTGCCGGCTGGTTCCGGGGTCTGATAGTCGACCACCTGCCGGCGCAGCCGGGCTGGAGTTTCAGCAGCGATGCCGGCATCGTCCGAGACGCCCAGTGCCGGAGAAGCTATCGACCCGGAATTGCGATCCATCGACAAGGCCAGCACCTGCGATTGCGCAGTCGTGGTCCAGAGCGCGGCGCCGGCGAGCACCAAAGCTGTTCCCGCATTTCGGATAAGCCGATTGATATTTGACATGACGATTCCCCTCCGCCGTATGTGCTTATGTTGATTGTTATTGATAGGTCCGATCGACGCCGGCTTGCCGCAGCAGCTCCGACATCCGTTTGCGCGCGTGAAACATCCGCGTCTTCACGGTATTGGTCGGGATGCCGACGATCTCGGCGGCTTCGTCGATGGACTTGTCGTGGTAGTAAACGAGGTCGATGATCTCGCGATGAGCGCGCGACAGGTGGCTCATGCACTCGCGCATGATGGCGACGCGGTCCATCTTCTGCGCGGCGACTTCCGGATCGTCGGCGGTATCGGGGATCGCTTCCGCGGCGACGTCATCGAGCGCGTCGTCCTTGCGCCGACGCAGCGCCGACAGCGCTTTGAAGCGCGCGATACCTAAGATCCAGGTCGATACTTTGCTGTTGCCGTCGAACCGACCGGCACTGCGCCATACTTCGACGAATACGTCGTTGACGATATCTTCGGCCAGAGCGCCATCGCCCACGATGCGCCACACAAAGCGATGGACGCGTACATTGTGCCGCGCAAACAGGACGCGCATCGCCAATTTGTCATTGTCAGCGATGCGGCCGAGCAACTCGGAATCGCAGCTCTGCTTTGTCGCCGGCAGCGGCCGATGCGCAATGGTCCCCCGGCAGTGCTTTTACACTTTGCATCTCCGTCTCCCCGTCCCTGACTTCGTCATTGGGATTGAGGTTAAGAAGATGAAAACCGCCGCTCTACTGTACGAACGTAAGGGCGCCCTATCGAAAGAGATCGGAAAATCGATACGAAAGTTTAGAAGTCCGGCTCCTCCGACGCAGGCGATAGCCGAGGCGGCAAGGAAGGGAGCCGGTCCGACATCGTCGCGGTGCGCCCAGCGCCGATTTTCCGGCTCGCCAATAAGGCCGATTTTTGCAAGAATATCCGGCGTTTTTGCCGTTGCCCGAGAAAGGGGGCAGGATGTGGAACCGCGTGCGCGGCAGGGTAGATCGGGAGGCGTGGTCATGAAGGAACAGCCCGGGCCACAATCAACCGTCTTCGTGGTCGATGACGACGCATCCTTGCGCGAGGCGCTCAAGAGCCTGTTGCGTTCAGTTGGTCTTCGGGTCGAGGTGTTCGGATCGGGCGCGGATTTCTTGAAGATCAAGCTTCCCAACGACGCCGCCTGCCTCGTCCTCGATGTGCGGCTGCCCGGACTGAGTGGGCTCGACTTTCAATCCGAACTCGCCAAGGCGAACATCCACATTCCGATCATTTTCATCACCGGTCACGGCGATATCCCGATGACCGTGCGCGCCATGAAGGCAGGCGCCGTGGAGTTTCTGACCAAGCCGTTCCGCGACCAGGATCTTCTCGACGCGGTTCAGATTGCGCTCGAGCGCGACCGTGCGCGGCGCGCCCAGGATGAGACGGTACGGCAACTTCGCACGAATTTCGAGGCTTTGACCCCTCGCGAGCAGGAAGTGATCGGCTACGTCACGTCCGGCCTGATGAACAAACAGATCGCGGCCGAGCTCGGCGTCAGCGAAATCACCGTCAAGGTGCACCGCGGCAATGTCATGAAGAAGATGGGCGCACGGTCGCTGGCCGATCTCGTGCGAATGGCTGATGCGCTGGGGATTCGGCGCGCGAACTCGGCCTAAACCTTAGTATAGTCAGCCCTACCCATTCTCAGCAAGAAATCGTCCTAACGTTCAGTGGAGCCTTCGGCGTGGCGCGGTCTAAATGACCGCCAACGCCGATGAGGATTGTAGCGATCCCAGCTATCGGCAGCCGCGGAGACGGCCGAAACTCGGGAGAGCTGCAATGAACCACTCGATGGCGACCGCCGACGGATCTACGCACATCAAGATTGCCGCCTTGGCGATGGTCGCAGCGATCGCGGTTGTGGTTGTCGGTTTCAGTGCCAGAGGCGACAACCCCGAGACGGTCGCGGCGCGCTCAGCGAGCAACGTGACGGTCATCAAAGCCGGCCAAGCCACGAAAATGACCACGCGCTCCGGGATTGAAATTCGTTGAGTTATTTGTTGCCGACATTCGTCGATTGCCGATGAGGTCCCGGAATTCACGGGACGCGGCCTGTAGAATCTAAACCTAAGTATAGTAAGCCGTGCACCTTATAGTGCCGGAAAGTTCCTATCGTACACTTGTTGCAATGTAGCGAGCATTCTATTCTGATAGCCGTAATTCAGCGGAATTCAAGGGCGAAAGAGTTGCAACAGGTGCCAGTGATTTCGATCGTAGACGACGATGAATCCGTCAGGGAAGCCACAAAGTCCCTTGTCCGGTCGCTCGGCTATAAAGCCATGACATTCGGTTCGGCTGAGGAATTCCTCGAATCCGTACATCTGAAAGCAACGGCTTGCCTGATTACCGATGTCCAGATGCCGGGCTTGAACGGCGTGGAATTGCAGGACCGTCTGATTGCCGACGGTCATCGTATGCCGGTGATATTCGTTACCGGCTTTCCGGACGAAAGACTGCAAGGGCGCGTTTTGAGAAGAGGCGCGATCGGATACTTACCCAAGCCATTTAACGAAGATCGCCTGATCGCGTGTATTGACGTGGCGCTGGCGAACCACAAAGGCCGCAGCGCCGAGCGCTAGGGCATTTTTCCAAGACGAGAACAAGACGAGAAGCGGACAAGAGTACAGCGCTCAACCGTTACGAACATTCGCGGAAGCAACAATCGGCAGCCTGGCGCAAAAGACCGATCCGTAGGGATTGCGCGGCGAGACCTGAAGTTGGCCGCCGTGAAGTTCGATGATGGAATGGCAGATCGACAGTCCCATTCCCATACCGTGCGCTTTTGTCGTGAAGAACGGCTCGAAAATGCGACTCATGTGGCTTGGGTCGATCCCGGTGCCCGAGTCTTCCACGATGATCAGTGCGTGATCGGCCCCGCCCATTTCCGATTTCACGATCACGACGCGATCCCGATCGGTGACGGAACTTGTCGCGTCGACGGCGTTCATGATCAGGTTGAGGATCACCTGCTGCAATTGCGTCTGCTCGGCGAGCACGAGCGGCAGGCTATCGCATAATTCGGTTTGCAGGGATACCTGATGGCTCTCCAGTTCGCCACGAACGACCGCGAGCACCTCACCGATGAGGTCGTTGACGTTCAAGGGCTTCCTCTCACCATCGTCCTTGCGGAACATCGAGCGGATGCCGGCGATCACCGCGCTGGCCCGATGTCCGTCATCGACGATGCGCTTTAAAAGCGCACGGACTTCGTCGACATCGGGTTCCGGTCTGTCGAGCCAGCGCAGACCGGCATTGGCGTTTGTGACCAGAGCGGCCAGCGGCTGGTTAACCTCATGTGCGATCGAGGCGGTCATCGCTCCCATCGTCGTGTGCCGGCTTACCTCGGCGAGTTCGCGGCGCGAAATTCGCAATTGATCCGCCGTATTCTTGAGATCGGTAATGTCGCGGGCGACACCATAGATCTTGCCTTTCTCGGCGACCGCTTTCCACGACAGCCAGCGGTACGAGCCGTGCTTATCCCGGAGACGATTTTCGAAATGCAGCGTATTGCGGCCGCCGGCGACGCGAGCCTGCTGCGCTCGCGTTTTTGCCAGATCGTCGGGATGGACCAGCCATTCGAAGGTCTTGTTGAGGAGGTCGCCTTCGGACCAGCCGAGCGTCGTCTGCCATGCCGGATTGACCGCGACAGATCGGCCTTCCATGTCGGCAACGACCAGAAGATCCTGCGATACGTTCCAGATTCGCGCGCGCTCCTGAGCCTCCGTTTCGACGCGCTGCTCCAGCGTTTCGTTCAAGATACGGAGCGCCTTCTCGGCCTCGATCTGTTCGTTGACATCCGTGAGCGTACCGAACCAACGGACAAGATCGCCGGCCTCGTTGCGGATAGGTAGCGCGCGCGACAGAAACCAGCGGTAAGTGCCATCCTTGCCACGAAGTGGAAAAGTATCTTCCCAGGGCGAGCCGGCCGCGAAAGCATTGACGTATTCGATTGGCGACACGGTCGACATGGTCGGGGTGGTGCACTTTCTGCCAGCCCCAGCCCCGCATTTCCTCCAATGTCGTTCCGGCGTAATCGTGCCAACGCTTGTTGTACCAATAGGTCGAGCCCTGCGCGTCCGCCGTCCAGGCAAATTGGCTCATATTGTCGGCGAGCTCGCGGAATCTGGTCTCGCTCGCAGCAAGTGCCGCCTCCGCCCGTTTACGCTCGGTGATCTCCTCGGCCACCACATTGACACCAAGGATGCCGCCATCAGCAGCTTTGAGAGGATGCCAATTGGTAACCCACACGCGCTCCGCGTTGCCGCCGTCCGGCCGCTGGCCGTTGACTTCAATGCCGGTGATCGACTTGCCGGTCCGCAAAATCGTCTGAACGATATTTTCGACCTGGTCGGCAACTTGCGGGACCGTATCTCGCACCGTCCGGCCAATATGGTCGGCCACTGAAATTCCGCAGATTTCCGTCAAGTGCCGGTTGATCTGCAAATACCGGCAATCGGGCGTGAGAAATGCAAGACCGATCGGCGCGGTTTCGTAAAGGAGCTTCAGTTCCGGCGTCCGCGCCTCGCTCTCTTTGAGCGCGACCTGGTGCTGTCGCCGCTCGGAAAACAGCGCAGCGAGTACGAGTGAGCACAGCGACACCGCCAATATGCAGGCTTGCCCCGCAAGGAGCCGCTCGGTGGCTGGAAAGTTTGAGTCACCGAAAGTGCCGATGCCGAACGTCGTCGTCCAAACAATTGTAAAGGCGACAATGAACGAGGCCGCAGCGGAGAAAACCGGCCGGCAACGTGCCGCAAGCCACAGCAGTAACGGAAACAGCATCGCAATGGAAACGACGGTCGCCCAAGGTTCGCGCGGCAGGAAAATGATAAGCCCGCTCATCGCGGTGAGGATCAAAAGCGCCACACTGCCTTCGACGAATTCCCGCCGCGGCGGCGGATTTCGCGCCACGACGCCTAGTCCGATCAGCAGCGGCGCAACCGTGATGATTCCAAGCGCGTCGGACGTGAACCAATGATGCCAAATCGTCAGTGGGGACGCGTCGGAACTGTGGAACAACACATAGCCCGCCGTTCCGCCTATTCCCGATACGGCGGTCCCGAAGATCGTCGCCGTAAGCAGTCCGAGCACATGGCGTAGCCGGCCAAGGCTGAACGACGAACCGAAGTACGAATTCAATCAGGGCCGCCGTGAGTACGGCTTCACCGGCATTGCAGAAAGCAAAGACGATGGCGCTCCAGATGGTCCGATCGCCCAAAAGGTTGGCGACGATGGTTGCGGCCATGGCGCCAATGGCCACCGGCAATCGCGCACCGGATCCAAGTGCGATCAGGATTCCGGCCGCGACCCCCGCGGCAGGCCAGAACACCGCGACGCCGTCAGGTTTGCTCAGTAGGGCAAGGCTCAGCCTTGCAGCCAGAAAATAGGCCACGCCCACCGCGGCGGCGAGACCAATGGAGCTGACCCATCGGCTCGTTGGATCGGCGAAGGCGGACAGCTGATGCTCGACCTGTTTTTGCAAATTGCGCAATACAAGCCCCTCAACTTTCCAGATTCTTGCACGCCCTGGAGAACGACGCGAGTCGATATGTGTCCGGTCAAAGCTGTAAAAATGGCCCAAGCTCGATGGCCCAAGTTCGCCGACCGGAGCCCGACGATTTTACACTTTTATGAAGCGCACATCCGTTGCGTAAGACACCCTTTTGGGTGCGTTGCAGCGCACAAGCAATACGCATCAAAAAGGCCGCCTGCGGTGTTCCCACAGGCGGCCTCAGTGTTATTTTTGTTTGTTGGCGAGCTTCTTTCAGTTCCTTTGCGGGGCCGCGGTCTGCGGAGCCGAAGCTTGCGGCTGCGCGAGCTGCGGATTGGCGGCGAGATAGTCCTCGTAAGTGCGGCCGGCATAATCCGGAGTCGTCGGCACTACCGACATCGGCACGGCCGTGGCCGCGACCGGCGTCGTCGGGACCTGCGTCGTATCGGCGCTGTAGGTAGCGTTGACCGAAGCGCTGGCCGATTCCTTGGTGCACACGTCGGCGAACACGACGAGGCCGGACGGCGTGTAGGTCTTGGTCAGGCAGGTGCACGGGCCGGGCGCGGGACCGTCATCGACGTCGGCGGGCACCACTTCTTCAGTCACGTCGTCGATCACGATCCAGACGCCGCCGCGGAACACCCAGTGGTGGTGATGATGGTGGTGATCGTGGTCACCCGGGTTTCCGGGACCAGGTCCAGGATTTGGGCCGGGGTTGGGATTCGGGCCCGGAACGATCGGCAGATGGATCGGAATTGGGAACGGGATGGGCGTATGGCCGGAGGGCGGGCCCGGGATAACCGGCACATGGATCGGGACGATCGGGACGATGCGGCCACCGAGGCCGCCGACACGGCTAAAGCCGCGGCCGCCACCGCCGAGGCCGCCGACACGGCCAAAACTGCCGCCGCCGCCACCGATGCGGCTGATGCCGCCGCCGCCGAAGCCGCCGAAACCGCGCGCGTCGGCCGATTGCGAAGCAAAGGATGCCACGGCAATCGCCGCAGCAGCGAGACTGAGGATCATTTTGCGTGACATGGTCGTTCTCCGCGTTTGGGGTCAGTGGGTATGGGTTCCACTAAACGGTGGGACAGCCACGCCGGAGAAAGGTTCGACCGGAATTCAGGGTCGCGAAATCAGCGCGATTTCGACGGTTAATAAGGACTTGTAATAAGGGGCTTGGCGAAATCCAACCAAAGCGCATCAAATCAAGCCAGGCGGAACTAGGTTTGACGGGACCACGCATTGCAGAACCCACGCAGACGCACCGCTCCTTGCCCAAACACGCCCAAAAGCAGACACTTACGGGAAGCCGCCTGTTCCCGGATCGCCCGCGCAAATCTTTTTCGGTTTCTTTTGAACCTGCGCCCAGGCCGGCTGCCTAACCTGATGAGGCCGATCAACCGGCGATGCAGACGATTGCGGACGAGGTTCTGATCGCAAAGATCGCCAAGGGCGATCGGCCCGCCATGGAAGCCTTGTTCGCGCGCTATCGCGTCCGGGTCTTCAAATTCGTGCTGCGCATGGTGCGTAACGAGGCAACTGCGGAGGAGCTGAACAGCGACGTGTTCCTCGATGTCTGGCGGCAAGCCGGAACTTTCGAGGGGCGTTCGGCGGTCTCCACGTGGATTTTTAGTATCGCCCGCTTCAAGGCGCTCAACGCCCTGCAGCGACGGACGGAAGCGGAACTTGATGACGAACGGGCCGACCAAATCGAGGACGACGCCGATGACCCCGAAACCGCGCTCGCCAAGAAGGACAAAGCCGCCGTGCTGCGGCAGTGCCTTGGTGAACTCTCGGCGGAGCATCGGGAGATCGTCAACCTCGTCTATTATCAGCATAAATCGGTGGAAGAAGTTTCTGGAATTGTCGGCATCCCGGAGGCGACCGTGAAGACGCGGATGTTTTACGCGCGCAAGAAATTGTCCGAGCTACTGACGGAGCGCGGCATCGAGCGGGGTTGGCCATGAATCCCGTGAACGGCAATCCGGCGAACAATAACGCGGGCAACGAGCCGAGCGAGATCGAGCTCATGTTGCCCTGGTATGCCGCGGGCACGCTGAACCGTCGCGAGGCGGCGCAAGTGGAAGCGGCGCTCGCCAATGATCCGGAGCTCGCTCGCCGCCTCGAATGGGTCCGCGCGGAATTCGCGCAAGAGATCTATATCAATGAGGAAGCGGCCTCGCCGCCGGATAACGACGTCAAGGCGCTGTTCGCCAAGATCGACGCGTTGCCGGCGCGGCGGCCGGCAGCGGCAGCGGCACAGACGAGCCTCGCGAGTCTCGCCGACCGCATCGCCGAATTTTTTGCCGCATGCGCGCCGCGCACGCTGGCCTGGTCGGCGATGGCGGCGGCGCTCGCCATCGTGCTGCAGGCCGGATTGATCGCCGGCATCCTCTTCAAGGCGACCTCGCCGGGCGGCTATGAAACGGCGGCGGCGCCGACGAACGCACCGGGCGACGGCGCTTATGCCCTGATCCGCTTCCAGCCGCAGGCCACAGCCGCGGATATCGCGAGCTTCTTGGCAGCGAACAAGCTGAGCATTGTCGAAGGGCCGTCCGGCGGCGGGCTTTACCGGGTGCGCGTCGCGCCGACCAAGCTCGCCAAGCCGGAACTGACGGACATCGTCAAGAAGCTGCAGGACGACAAGGTCATTGGCTTCATCGCCGTAACGGACTGAACAACGAACGCGATCACCCAGCGGGAGCCTGCCATGCGAAGCAACTTAGCAAGGCCGCGGCCGGTTCAAAACGTGTTGCTCACAGGCTTGCTCGTCGCCGCCTGCTGTATCGGCGGATCGGGCTCGGCAGCCGCGTTCGGCTTCGGCCATGCGGGCGGTTTTGCGCGGCCGATGGGGCCGCCGGTATTGCGGCCGCTGCCGCCGCCGCGTTTCGGCGGCGGCCATCCGGGCCGGCCTCCCGGTTGGGGCGGATGGCCGCCGCGGCACCCGCCGATTATGGGCGGCGGCACAGTTGGTGGCGGCACCGTTGGTGGCGGCTCCGGCGGCGGCAACAATGCGAACAGCCGCGACATTCACACTAACGGCAACGGCGCCGGGCCGACGCCGCCGGTCGCGCAAACCGATCAGCCTTTCATGGCCAACGAAATCATTACCGCCTTTGCGCCAGACACGCCGCCGCAAGCGATCGATCAATTGGCGCGCCGGTACGATTTGACCCAAATCGAAACGCAAAGCTTTCCTTTGCTCGGCAGCAGCCTCTATCGCTGGCGCATCGGCGGCGGCCGTTCGGTGGCCGGCGTGATCGGCGCGCTCGGCAGCGAAAACATCGTCGCCGGCGTGCAACCGAATTACATTTTCACGCTGCAGCAGGCGGCCACCGCTCCCGCCGGCGCGCCGGGCGATGCGGCGCAATATGTCCTTGCCGAACTGCAAATCGAGCAAGCACACCGGATCGCAATAGGGCGAAATGTTCTGATTGCCGTGATCGATTCGGAAGTCGACGCCAAGCATCCCGATCTCGACGGCAGTGTCGTGAAGAGCTTTGATGCGCTTGGCGGCGACGCGACGCCGCACCTGCACGGCACCGAGATGGCCGGAGCCATTGCCGCGCACGGCAAACTGATGGGCATCGCGTCGGGCGCCCAAATGCTGGCCGTGCATGCCTTCGACGACAATCCCGGCATCGCCAAGGGCAACTCGTTCGCCATCTATAAGGGTTTGCAATGGGCCGCCGACAATAACGCGCGCATCGTCAATATGAGCTTCGCCGGCCCGGCGGATCCGACATTGCGGCGGCTCATCGCCGCGGCCTATGACAAAGGCATCGTGCTGATCGCGGCGGCCGGCAATGCCGGGCCGCAGTCGGAGCCGCTCTACCCGGCCGCCGATCCGAACGTCATCGCCGTGACCGCTACTGACAGCGACGACCACGTCTTCAAGATGGCCAATCGCGGCCGCTATATCGCGGTCGCCGCCCCCGGCGTCGATATCCTCGCGCTCGCGCCGGGCGGCGCCTATCAGCTCTCGACCGGAACCTCGATCGCCGCGGCGCATGTCAGCGGCATCGCTGCGCTCTTGCTCGAACGCAAGCCATCGCTGAAGCCGGCCGACATTCGCGCGGTGCTGATCGCCACCGCCAAGCCGCCCGGCCCGCCGATGCCGGATTCGGATTTCGGTGCCGGCCTGGTGAGCGCCTATCGCGCCGTCACCTGGCTCGACCGCAACACGCCGGTTGCCAAAGACGTCAGCGACCAAGCCAAGCAGTAACATGAGCTTCGTCGCGTTCGAACCTTTCGCGACCGACAATCTAACCCCTTGCAGGCTTGAGCACTGCAATCCCTCGCAAACACCGTGGAGGCGAGCATGTCGATCCATTACGAACACACGCAACGCGGCACGTTGATGATCGTGACGCTGCTGATCAGCGCCGTCGTGCTCGCGGCCTTCGCTTATAGCAGCACCGGATCGGCGCGCTCGATCAGTTCCACGGTGGCGCTCGGTATGACGATCCTGGCGTGGCTGTTTTCGTCGCTCACCGTCATCGTCGACGACAACGAAGTGCGCTGGTATTTCGGGCCGGGCGCGTGGAGCTACCGGATGGCGCTCTCCGACATCGCGGCCGCGCGCGTCGTGCGCAACAGCTGGGTCAACGGCTTCGGCATCCGGATGGGGCCGGGCTTTCGCCTGTACAATGTCTCCGGGCTCGACGCCGTCGAGCTCGAATTAAAGAACGGCGAAGTCCGCCGCATCGGCACCGATGACGCGCCGGCACTTGCCGCCGCGTTGCGGCATGACTGAAATCGCGGCAACGCGGCGCTCGCGTCAGGAGCGCCGCATGCGATGCAAGATCGCTGGCGCGGGCGCCGCCGTCATTGGCTTATTCGGCCGCCGGACTGGCATGCACCGCATTGTCGGGCGCACCATTGGCTCTCGCGCTGCCGCCCGTCGTCGACGCGTGATTCTGCGCCGGGAGCTGCGTTTGCGGCAGGGACTGCGAACGGCTGAGCGGCAGGCGCGGCGTTTCGCCGGCCGCTTCATCGCGGCGCGACGATCCCTCAAAGCGCGCATTTTCTTCGATCGACAGCGAACGATGAAAAATGTCGCCCTCGACGATAGCGCTGCTGTTGAGCTTGACGCGGTTGGCGTGGATGGTGCCCTTGAATCGGCCGCCGACGGTCAAATCTTCCGCCACGAGGTCGCCCTCGACTTCCGCGCCTTCTGCAATCAGAACGGTCGAGGCCCGCAATTCGCCCTCGACACGCCCGAATATCTTGACGGTTCCCTCGCCCGAGATCTTCCCGACGACGCTCATGCCGGCACTGATGGAGGAAATCTCATCCGATGCATGCGGCGACGTCGCGCCCGATGATGCAGGCTGCGCAACGGCCGCGCGTTGAAACTGTTGCACCGGCGCCGGGATACGTTCGCTCTCGGATGGACTGCCGTCTTTGGCTTTTCCGAACATCTAGAACTCCTTCTCTCTTTTCACTGTCTTTGCCGCTGGAAGCCTGAAGTGTCAGATCGCGTAATAGATGCGGTGGAAGCGATGGCCGAGCCCGCTCAAGACTTCGGCCCCCGTCGACTTGGTTGCCGCCGCAAGCTCATCGATGCCGACTTGTGCGCCGATCAGCGTCACCATGGCGCCGTAGCGCGCGACCGCCGGATCGGGCAGGTCGGTCACATCGATCGGCAACAGATCCGTCGACGGTCGTCCCGCGACCGGGCAGCGGTGGCCACCGACGACGACCGAAAGCTTGCCGTCCGCGGCCGGCAGCCGCGGATAGCCGTCGGCATAGCCAACTGAAACCAAAGCCAGCCGCGTGCTGCCGCTTCGCGGTCCAACCGGCATTGTCGGCGATGGTTTCGCCGCGCGCCAAGTCGCGGACTTGCACGATCCGCGCCGCGCAATTCGAGCACCGCCAGCATGGGATTGGTCTGCCCGGGCGTCGGATTGACGCCAAAAAGCGCAGCACCGGCGCGCACCAGATCGAAATGTATTTTCGAAACGGAGAAGATGCCGGACGAATTGGCCAAGGACGCAGGCACGCCGTCATAGAGCCGGCGCAGATCGCGGAACAGCCCGATCTGGCGATCGCTTTGCGGGTGACCCGGTTTATCGGCGTGATCGAGGTGGCTCATCAACAATGCGATGCCGTGGTTTGAGGTATTGAGCCGCTGCGCGAAGGCAACCGCCTCTTCCATCGAGAGCCCGAGCCTGCTTTCGCCGGTGTCGACATTAAGCGCGCAGCCGCCCATCCATTGCCGCTCGGCGACGAAGACATCCCACTCGGCCATTTCGATCGCGCTATTGATGACCGGTCGCGCATCGACGTCGGCGAAAGCCGAGCCGGTTCCCGAGTAGAACCCGTTGAGCACATAAATCGTCACGCCCGGAGCGACCGCGCGAACCCGTCTCGCTTCCGGAATATTGGAAACGAAAAAAGTCTTGCAGCCGGATTTGGCCAAGGCGCCGGCAACCGGATCGATGCCGCAGCCGTAGGCATTGCCTTTGACCACGGCGGCGCATTCGGCCTCGGAGCGCTTGCCGAGCATTTCCCAATTGGACGCCAGCGCCGTCAGATTGAACTTGAGGATGCCGCAGGCTTCCGCTTCCGGCGGCCCCTCAAGGGTGACGCAGGCCGCAAGCCCTTTGTTATTGACGACGAGCCGGCCGCCTTTATTGATGATTTTGCCGTCGACCGAGCCTTCGACGACGACCTTGGCGCCCGATTCGATGGTCAAGCTGCCGAGCAGATTGCCGCGCACATGCAGCGTGCAATTCTTTTGCACAATCGTGTCGTTGACGACAGAACCGTGGATATCGGATGGGGTGCTGATCAGCAGCAGCCCTTCCTCCGCTTTCTGTGCTGAAAGCATTGCGGCAATCGATATGAAAGGCCGGATTCCCCACGGACCCAGCCTTACAAAAATACCTGCCCCGCCGTGACACTGCAATGACGAAGATCACGCATTCCACCGCTCACTGCACGATCCGGCAAACACCCGTCACGGACTTTGATGCCAGACGGCAACCGCTGTTACGAAAGACCGTGCGCAATCAAAAAATCATGCGCAATCAGAATGCTGGAGCGTCAATCGAAGCAATTGGAACTGACTGACGCTCCGGGCTAGGCTGCCGCTTCCTTGTGCAGGCCGGAAAAATTCGGCGCCACCTCGGCCATGAAGCGGGCCATCTCGTCCTTCACCTGTTCGTGCGGCTTCATGCCGACGTTGAAGTAAAGAATGACCTCGTCGTAGCCGGCCGCCTCGACTTTTTTCAGGATTTCGGTGATGCGGGCGGGCGAGCCGAGCAGCACCGAATTCTCGGTCAGATCCTCCGGCTTCACCTTGTGCAACCGTTCCACCATGTCGATGAAATAGCGATAGCTCGGCGGCGCGGTCTTCGGATCGCTCGGGAAGGCCGGGATCACGCATTCTTTGTAATAGCGGATCTGGCGGGCGCGCTGCGCGTCTTCCTGCGCTTTGGTGTCGGCGAAATGGGTGAAATAGCTGCACATCATGCGGCCGGGCTTGGTGCCGTATTTGGCGCAGGTCTCGCGATAGAGGTCGGCGACTTGCTTGAGCCCGCCATAGCTCATGGCGGCGGCGAACGGCGCCACGATCAGGCCGCAGCCGAGCCGCGCCGCAAGCTCGATCGACGGTTTGGAGAACGATCCGACATAGGTCGGCAGCGGGCGCTGCACCGGCTTCGGCGTGATGCGCACGTCGTCGAACGAGTAATGCTTGCCGTGATGCGAGATGCGGCCGTCCGCCGCCCATAGCCGTCGCACCAGTTCCAGGCCCTCTTCGAAAATGCCCTGGTTGTCGTCGAACGAGACGCGGAACGGCTCATATTCGCGCTTGTCGTAGCCGCGGCCGCAGGCGAAATCGACCCGGCCGTTGGAGAGCAGATCGAGCGTCGCCCATTGCTCGGCGACGCGGATCGGATGATGCAGCGGCAGCACCGTCACCGCCGGCGCCAGCCGAATACGCGTGGTCTTGGCGGCGACATAAGTGAGCACCATGTCCGGGCAGGACAACACGCCGAGCGAGTTGAAATGATGCTCGCCGATCCAGGCCGAGTGCATGCCGAGCTTGTCGGCGAGGAGCGCCTCGGCGGTGATGTCGGCGACGAACTGGTTCGACGACCGCGAATTGTTTTCGTAGTGATTGTCGCTCAGCGTGAAATAGCCGAAGTCCATCGCTTCCTCCTGCTCATGGTTTCCTCCTCCGATGGCCTTAAGGCCTCTGAGGCCATCTTAGCCTGCACAGTCTTGCTTTGCGCCGCGCTTATTTTTCTACGATAGATTGAAATTGCATCAGTTGTAAATGCAATAATAGGCCGGATCGCCGAAACGCTCGAGCAAAACGCAGTAAGACTTTGACCGAAACAGGGGATTCAATTAGATGGACCGCGTTGCCGCCACCTTCGTTCCACCACTTTCTTTGGGACCAACCGTCACGTGACGCGCCCCACCAAGCTCGATCTCGGCGATTATCTGCCCTATCTCGTCAACCGGGTCGGCAGCATCATCGCCGATCAGTTCGGCAGCGAGGCGCTGGCGCCGCATCATCTTAGCATCGCGATGTGGCGCGTCATGGCGGCGCTGGCGTCGCACCGGCAGCCAGCGCCAGATCGATCTTGCCGATCTGACCAGCATCGAATTCCTCGACATTGTCGCGGCTGGTGACGCGGCTGGTGCGCATGCGGCTGGTCACGCGGAGCCGCTCGGCCAAGAGCAACCGCGAAGTCGCGGTCGAGCTGTCGCCGAAGGGCAATGCGCTGGTCGCCCAGCTCATCCCGATCGCGCGCGACTATGAAGCCGCCGCCATTGCCGGCCTGTCGCGCGAAGAACTCGACGTGCTCAAAAGCTGCCTGCACACGGGTCTACGGCAACATGAAAAGCCGATCCGCCGACGCCGGCTGAAATCTCGCCAATGCCGCGCCGGGCGGCGCGCCGAAATGGGCGCGTGCCCCACCGGCTGTCCTCCGACCTGCGCCGCAATGCCACTTTCCTTTGCGCAAGCGCTGACTTACGCTTTCGGCGACAATGGCGCCGGCAGTGCGCCACAGCGAGAAATATCCGGGAGGGAACGATGGCGGCCGCGTCCGAAGTTCAGGTTTCACATTTTCTCGACGAGCACGGGGTCGGCGCGTTCCAGATCAAGCTGATCTTCTGGACGATCCTGATCGCGATGATCGACGGCTACGACATCGGCGCCGTCGCCTTTGCCGCGCCGCGCCTGATCGCGGATTGGCATGTCGCGCCGAAGGAACTCGGGCTGGTACTGAGCGCCAGCAATATCGGCGTGTTGTTCGGCTCGCAGATTTTCGGCTGGGTCGGCGACCGCTACGGCCGCAAGACGGCGCTCATCCTGTGCAACCTCTTGTTCGGCGTCTTCACCTTCATCGCCGCCTATTCGACCAACCTGACCGAAATGACCTGGCTGCGCCTGATCGCGGGGCTCGGCATCGGCGGCGTCATTCCGAACATCGTGGCGATCAACGCCGAATCCGCGCCGCGCAATATGCGCGCGACGCTCGCCATCATCGCCGCCGGCACGGTGCCGCTCGGCGGCGCGGTCGCCGGCTTCGTCAGCGCGGCTTCTGGTGCCGACGAACGGCTGGCAGATCTTGTTCTATATCGGCGGCATCGTGCCGATCGTCGCCGCGCTGGCCGCGATCATGGGCCTGCCGGAATCGATCAAATACATGGCGCTGCACGAAAGCCAGCGCGGCAAGATGGAAGCGCTGATCGCGGCGATCCGCCCCGACTATCAAGGTGCCGCCCAATGCGCGCTTCGTCATCGAGGACGAACAGCAATCGCCGAGCTCAAATCCGATCCATCTGTTCGGCAACGGGCTCGCCGCGATCACGCCGCTGACCTGGCTGATGTTCGCGCTCAACCTGATGGGCTATTTCTTCCTGATCAGCTGGACGCCGACGCTGATGACGGCGGCGCATGCGACGCCGCAGATCGCGGCGCTGTCCGGCGCGGCGCTCCAGGTCGGCGGCACCGTCGGCGCGCTGGTGCTGTGCTGGTGGCTGCAACGATATCGCTTCCTCGCCATCGCCATCCTGTTCGTGATCGCGGTGCCGATCGTCGGCTCGATCGGCTATGCCGGGTCTGTCGTCGACCACGGCGCTGTTGATCGCGACCTTCTTTGCCGGCGCGGTGGTGCTCGGCATCCAGTCCGGCATCAATGTTGTCGGCGCGCTGATCTATCCGACCTCGCTGCGCGCCAACGGCTCTGGCTGGCAGCTCGGCATCGGCCGGATCGGCGCGATCATCGGCCCGTTCCTCGGCGCGCTGTTCGTCGGGCTCCCGGTCGAACAGCTCTATATGCTGGTCGGCGCTGCCCTTCGCCGCCGGCGCGGTGGTGACGTTCATCATCTATCTGCTCAATGCGGCGCGCCTGCGGGCACGGCCGGAATTGGCCAAGGCGCAGTAGTCTTCTCCGTCGTCATTCCGGAAGCCGCTATCCGGAATCCATAACCACAGTCCGTGCAGAATAGGCACCACAGAGGTTATGGATTCCGGGTTCGCGCTGCGTGCGCCCCGGAATGACGGCGGCTAAAACGGCTCGTAGCCCCGCAGCGCCGGGATCACCTTCTCGCCGAACAGCCGGATCGAGCGCATCAGCGCGTCCTCCGGCAGATCGGCGAAATTGAATTCGCCGAGAAACACATTGAACAGTCCCGCTTCCGCGGCGGCGCGGATTTTTGCGGCGACCGTCTCCGGCGAGCCGATGAAGACGAGATCGTTCTTGAGGAGATAGTCGGCGTCGAACAGATGCTGCATGATCTCCGACGCGCCCGGGCTCGCCGCGGCCGACGAACATTTTGGCGTGTTCGCGCGCGCGCTCCTCGAAAGTCTCGCCGGGCTTGGCCGGTTTCAAGAAACCCTCGTAGGCGCGGCTGGCGCGAAACAACGCGTTCTCGATCGCCTTCTCGTCGGTCTCGTCGACATAGACGACGGTGCAATAGGCGATGTTCGGTTTTCGCGCCTGGCCGGCCGCCTGTCCAGTCGGCGAGGAATTTGCGGTAGCGCGGCGCCGCATCGGCGCGCGGATAGACCAGAAAGTAGCCGGGATTGATGCCGTTCAGCGCGCAGAATTCGAGCGTCTGCGGATCGCGGCTCATCATCCACAGCGGCGGATGCGGGCGCTGCACGGCGGCACCGAGATCTGCGCGTTGTCGGTGTGAAAATCGTGACCGTGAAACGAGAACGGCTGCACGTCGCCGAACGCCGCGCGCAGATAATCGACGAATTCGAGCGTCGGCGATTTGCGCGCCCCGTAATCCAGAGCCGAAGGGACGGAAATAATCCGGATTGATGCCGGGCACGAGCCCAAGCTCCATGCGGCCGCCGAGCATCTGATCGACGATGGCGATCTCCTCGGCGAGCCGCAGCGGATGATAGAGCGGCACGATATAGCCCATCGGCCCGATGCGCAGGCGCTTGGTCCGCGCGCCGGCGCCGACTCGCATAGAGGCTCGGCGACGACATCCAGCTCTCGTCGGGGCGGAAATGATGCTCGACGCAGAACGAATGGTCGAAGCCGAGCTCATCGCACAATTGCAGCTCGCGCCAGAGCTGCTCGTAGCGCTGATGCGGCGTCATTCCGGGCTTGGCCCAGATGTGGGAGAAGTGGGCGAATTTCATGGGACTATGAACAACCGAAAGTATTGCACAGGCCATCCGCGCAATGATCGGAGGATCATGCATGACAGCGGCGAAGCCGCAATGGCAAAAGGCAACATCGCCGTCGCACCGAACCGGTCATCCATTCGTCGCCAACCGATAACAAGTTCTCGTGCGCTCTCGGATGCGCCACGGCGTAAACCGAATATTGGCGATGCGGCGCCGGTCGATGCCCGGCAGAATTGTCTTAAGCGGCGCTATATTGTAAAAATCGGACTGCGCCATTTGCGGTAGCACAGAGCCAAGGAATGAATGCCGTTCGATCGACGATGAGGAGGCGGTGCATCACCGCCGTCAGCGCCTTCACGGTTGCGGCCATTGGCCTCTTTCTCGGGCTTTCCACCGCCAAGGCCGACGATTGGCAGCTTTGCACCGGTAACCAGCAGGACCAGATCCTCGCCGCCTGTACCGCCGTGATCAGCCAGAGCGGGCGCAGCGACGCGGACATGGCCCGCGCTTACGCGACCCGCGGCAACTGGTATTTGATACACCGGCGCAGCGATGAAGCGGTTGCCGATTTCGACCAGGCGGAGAAGCTCGATCCGAATTCCTATGCGGCAATTGCCGGTCGTTGCGCGGCGCTCGCACAGCGGAACCAATTACCGGACGCGCTGGGCGAATGCGAACGCGCCATCGCGCTCAATCCGCAGCTTCCCTACGGATATCTGGTGCGCGGCGAAATACGGCAGCGGCAGAATCAACTCACCGACGCGATGGCGGATTACGATCACGCCATCAGTTTGCGGAGCGACGTGCCGATTTATTATGTGCGCCGCGGCAACTTGTTCAACAATAATGGGGATCCCGATCGGGCACTGGCGGATCTCGACCGCGCGGTTGCGCTCAATCCGAACCTGCCGGAGACTTTCTTCGTCCGCAGCGCCATTTACCGCAAGAAGGGCGATCTCGACCGCGCCATTACCGAAATCACCAGAGCCATCGCGCTCGGTCCGACCGTCGCCAATGCCTATTGGATGCGCGGCGAGCTTTACAGCGCCAAGGGCGATCTCGACCGCGCCATCGCCGACTACGATCGGTGTTTGGCGATAACGCCCGACAACAAGGCCGTGCAACAGGTGCGGCAGAACGCGATTGCGACCAAGACGGCGCTCGCCAATGCCGGCGCTGTGGCGCCGCCATCACCGACGCCACAACCTGCGCAGCCGTCCGCCACCGCAGCGCCAACTGTCGCGACGCCGGCAACACCCGCGGCGCCGCAGCCGCAGCCGCAATCGTCAATGCAAACCGCATTCGCCCAGGCGGGCGCGCTGTTTCAGCAGCGCCGGTTCGATGAGACGATTACGGCGCTCAATTCCATCATCGCGGCCAATCCGCAATTCGGCGCCGCCTACAATCTGCGCGCCTTTGCCTTCCTGCAAAAGAAGCAATACAGCGACGCGCTGAAAGACTTCAATCGCACCCTCGATATCGACCCGCGTAACGCCAATTTCCTGATCGGCCGCGCGACCTATTATCTGGTCATGCGGCAATATGACAATGCGCTTTCCGATCTCGACCGCGCGCTCCAGATCGATCCGAACAATGTGCGCAGCCACATCGTCCGCGGCACTTTGTACCGTCTGAAAGAGCAACCCGATCTGGCCATCCCGGAATACGATCGCGTGCTCGCCCTTCATCCGGACAATTCGATCGCGCACGGCGAACGCGGCCTCGCGCTCCTGAGCAAAGGACAGATCAACGACGCCTCGGTGGAATTCGACCGGGCCTTGACGCTTAATGCAAAGAACATCGATGCGCGCATAGGCCTCGGCATGGCGCTCCTGATCAATGGCCGCATCAACGAAGCCATGCCGGAATTCGATCGCGCCTTGGAGATCGATCCGAAAAGCGCCTTGGCCCTGTTCGGCCGCGGCGCGGGTCTATTGGCAAGCGGCGAGATCGACCGCGCCGTAGCCGCGCTCGACGACAGCCTGGTCAGCGACCCGGCGAACCCGCTCGTCTACGGCCTTCACGGGCATGCGATGCTGCTCAAAGGCAATCTCGACAAGGCGATCGCCGACTTCAATCGCTCGCTCGAGCTCAAGCCCGGCAATGCCGACGCCTTGACCGGACGCGGGCTGACCTGGCTGCGCAAGAAAGATTATGGCCACGCGCTCGACGACCTCAATCACGCCGTTGGCAGCAACGGCGGAAGCATCGCAAGCTATGCCGCCCGCGCGTCCGTTTACGAAGCGCAGGGCAGCACCGACCTTGCGCTCGCCGATCTGCGTAAAGCGGCCGAATTAAAACCGAAGACGGTGTTCGATCTGTTTGCGCAGGCCAATGCCAAGCAACGCGTCCAGCAGTTAAGCAAGCACTTGCCTTGCGGAACCGCCGGCGCCGACATGAACAGCAACTGCTTGTAGAAGGCGGAACGACCCGCGTCGCAGCCTTCGCCGCTTCACATTGGTAGGCTGGCTTGCCAGCCGTAGCTCGCGCACGCTAGCACCGCCCGCCTTCGCCAAGGCTACGGCGGGCAGCCTTCGCTCCGCTTCGCGAGCGAAGGCTGGTGCCCGTGGAGGGAATCGAACCCCCATGCCTTGCGGCGCACGATTTTGAGTCGTGTGCGTCTACCAGTTCCGCCACACGGGCTTTGGCCGCTTTCTATATATTCGGCCGCGGCCCGCGTCTATCCGATGTCTCGGTCCATCCGATGCCTCACGTCTGTGTGAGCCTGAGCTTGCATGGTCGGCCCCGGCCTTGCTTCCGCCCCAAGGATCGGCACATTGCTGGCGGCGGCGACGGCACATTGCAACCGACCTTGCGCGGCCGAACGGTTTTCAACGGCCTTGTCGAAGTCTCATTGGCTCCGGGGACATAGCGATGAAGCAAAATTGGATCGACCAACTTTATGAGCAGCCGGCCGCCGCGGCTGCGGTCGCGGTCTTTGTGGTCGGCTTGGCGACGCTCGCCGGCGCCTGGTTTTTCGAATATGTGCTCAAATATCAGCCCTGCCCGCTCTGCCTCGAAGAGCGCATCCCCTATCACGTCGTCATTCCACTTTCGCTTCTGGTGGCGCTCGCGGCTTTCGTCGGCGCGCCGCGCAAGCTGGTCATGGTCGGCTTTGTCGCCATTATCGCCGCGGTTCTGTTCAATGTGGTTTTGTCGACCTATCACGCCGGCATCGAATGGCGCTGGTGGGCAGGTCCGCCCGATTGCACCGGACCGGTGACCGATTTCAAGGCCGGCGGCGGCTTGCTCGGCCAGTTGCAGACGATCCATGTTCCGCGCTGCGACGAGGCGGCCTGGCGCTTTCTCGGCATCTCGCTTGCGGGCTATAATGTCTTGATCTCGCTCGCGCTGGTCGCTTTCGCAAGTTATGGCCTGTTGGCGCGCGAACCTGCCCGCGAACCTGCCATCGAAGCGTGAGTTCATAAGAATGACGAAAGCGGCTGTCACCGCTCTTTCGTCGTTCGATTGGTAGCTTGCGATTGGTAACCTGTGATTGGAACCAGGCCGCCCGGGCGCCGGAAGATAATACCGGCGCTTTCGGACAGCCGTAGAGGAGGCGTCAATGAGCATACTCGGTAGCATCGTATCGGCGATTTTCCATCACGCCGGCGTCACGACTTCGGCGCAGGCCGCACCAGCCTCGCCATCGTCTTCTGCGCCGTCCAGCCCCGGGATGCCGCCGAAGCCGGGCAGCCCGGTCGACGTCAATGCCGTTCTCACCAAGCTTGCGGCCGCGAACAAAGAGCACCTCGACTGGAAGACCTCGATCGTCGACCTCATGAAGCTGTTGAACCTCGACTCCAGCCTCTCAGCGCGCAAGACGCTGGCGCAAGAGCTGCATTACACCGGTGACACCAACAATTCGGCGGCGATGAATGTCTGGCTGCACGCGCAGGTGATGCAGAAGCTCGCGGACAATGGCGGCAAAGTCCCCGCCGATCTCCTGCACTAAGCCGAGCTAAAAGCTATCGCGCGACCCGTGCCTCTGGTGCGGGCGGCAAGGTTCGATTAGGCTGCCCTGGTGTCTATTGAGACGCCGGGGCGGCGTCGCTTTCATTATCGGGAGAGGCATTGCCATGGGTTTGTTCAGCAATCTGAATTTGGGTGATACGCTTTCGAGCGTGTTGAGTTCGCTGCAATCGTCCGCCATGCCGGCACTGATCAACGCGGTTCTGGAAAAGACCCAATATCACGACGTCAACGGGCTGGTCGCCGCGCTGCAAAAGGGCGGGCTCGGGCCGCAGGTGCAATCCTGGCTCGGCAACGGCGCCAATATGCCGATCACCGAGGATCAGCTCAAAGCCATTCTCGGCAATTCGCAGATCCAGGATTTGGCACGGCAGTTCGGCCTGCCGGTCGACGCCGCGCTCAAAATATTGGCGCAATATTTGCCTGAGCTGGTCGACAAGGCGAGCCCGAACGGCACGCTGCAGTCGCACCGGACGTAGACTGACCCGCATAAACTTGTTGTAACCGCCAAGCGTGAGACCCCGCACGACCTTTAGACTTCAATCATCTTTGGAGCGAGACATGAAGACGATCGCAATCATTGTTGCCTCATTTTGCATCGCGAGCGCTGCGCTGGCGCAGACCACGACGCCGGCCCCGGCCCCCGCACCGGCCGCACCAGCGGCTGCCGCACCCGCCGCCGGCCCGGCCGATGCCGCAGGCGCCACCTGCCAAAGCACGATCGGCCCGAAGAACCTCCATGGCGCGGCGCTCAAGAGCTCGGCGACGAAATGCTGCAAGGACGCCGCCGCCGCCGCGAAGCTTCATGGCGCCGCGGCTGCGAGCTTCACCAAGAAGTGCGTTTCGGACGTCGTACCGCCTGCGGCGCCGGCAGCGGCGGCGCCCAAGAAGAGCTGATCCGAAGCTACGGAGCTGAACGGCTAAGTCACCGAAATTCTTAAGCTATTCGGCAGTCTCATTAGCTGCGAGCCGCCTGCGGACTTGACCCCGCGGGCGGCACGCTTGTAAACCCGTGCCCCTGATTGGGCGGTTAGCTCAGCGGAAGAGCACTTCCTTGACATGGAAGGGGTCACAGGTTCGATCCCTGTACCGCCCACCAGCCTACGCTCGCGCCGCAAACGAAGGCTGCCGCGCCGAAGCGCAGCGAAAACCGCCCGCACGAGCCGCCGCGAGCTACCGCTCGGCAAGCCACCCTTACAGATAACGCCGCAAGCGAAGGCTGCCGCGCCGAAACGAAAGCGAAGGCGGGCTGCCTCTCACGTCAATTGAACTTTTCGTCTCACTTCAAATGAACTTTAGCGCTGCCGTTCGACACTCAAGATTGCGCCCTACGGCCTTGGGGAAAGCCCCTTAAGGTCGGGCATGTATTGGACATTCCGAAAATGATGTTTACGAGGGATCCACCGATGAAGCATATCGTATTTGCAATCGGCGCTCTGGCGCTTGGTCTGGCCGCAACTACACCGGCGCGCGCGGATTTTGCCGTGATCAAGTTCAAGGACACCGGCGCCTGCCGTGCATGGTACGACCATGCGGCCAAGCCCTGGGGAAATTCTCAAGTTCTATGGGTCAGCACGTCATCCTGGGACGCAGCCCAGGGCAAACGCGCCTATGCGGTGAAGCACGGCTGGTGCAAGGCCTGGTACTACTGATCTGAAATTCGATCGACTTCTCGAGTAGCCGCCCGCCGCCTTGGCGGGCGGACCTTTATTGAGCGGCGCAGCTGCGACAATCGGCTTCGCGCAGTTGAGAGGCATGCGGCTGCGGCTTGGCGAAACACCAGGGTTCGATCCCTCTGCTGCCCACCGGCATTCATTGGTTGCGGCAATCGAAATCGTACGCCGGCAAGTCTGCAAAGAATTCAGAGATTAAGGCCTAACCGTTTGACACTCGGCAGACGGCGGGTCTATCGCGCACACGGTCAAGAGCCCAGTTTGCTCGTTGATCCCCCAATACGTTGCAGCGTCAGCAGCCGGCGAGTGGAGAACTGCAAGGGGGTGATACAACTCGAGCCGGTTGTCGGTCGGGGATATTGGGGGGATCAGATCGCACGTTGAGCAGTTTATGATCTTGCAAGATGTAGCGGTTGTGACAGACGAGAACTTGAGCGTCCTTTCGCCAATTTCGAAGAACGCCGCGCAGACCTCTAACTCGTTATTCGGCTTCAAAAGCAATATTTCACTTATCATGCAACTCATACTATTCGCTGTCAGATTCGTGTGGCACGCAGCAGCCCTGTCGGAAAACGGCAAGAGGCGATAGTGCTTCGCTTCCTCGGCCAGCGGCTGAGCGACAAACGAAAAAAGACAACACAAGGCAAGCAGTAATATCTTCGGCACCGCGGACCCCCCAATTGTGAAGCCGTGAGATTGTAAAGTGTAAAGCTGTGAAGGCCCAGTAGACCGGGCGGATGGCCGAACGACTACATTGACATGCAAGGGATCATAGCTTCAATTCCCGAAGTCGACTAATAGACTGCCCGCCCGCCGGAAATATCGAACACCGCCCCGGTCGAGAACGAGCACTCCTCCGACGACAGCCACGCCACCAGTGCCGCGATTTCGTCGACCGCAACGAAACGGTTCATCGGGATTTTCGCCAACATGTAGTCGATCTGTGCCTGCGTCATCTGATCGAACAGATCGGTCTTGGCGGCCGCCGGCGTGACGCAGTTCACCAGGACGCCTTTGGTCGCCAGTTCCTTGGCGAGCGACTTGGTGAGCCCGATCAGGCCCGCTTTCGACGCCGAATAATGCGAGGCGTTCGGATTGCCCTCTTTTCCGGCAATCGAGGCAATGTTGACGATACGGCCGTAACTTTGCGCGATCATCTGCGGGACGACGGCGCGGCAGGTCAGATAAGGCGCGATCAGATTGACCTCGACCACGCGGCGCCAGATTTCTGGCGGGAGCTCCCAGGTCGGTGCATTGCCGCCGGTGATGCCGGCATTGTTGACGAGGATATCGATCTTGCTGGTGTCGCGAAGGAGCGCGTCGATGCGCGCGCGATCGAGGCCTCATCGGTTACGTCAACGGTCGCGGTGAGAACGCGGCCGCCGCCCTGCAAACCTGCCGCAGCCTTGTCGAGCGCCGCGGCATCCACGTCCCACAGCGCCACGCTCGCGCCGGAGCCGAGCAGTCGTTGCGCCACGGCATAGCCGATACCTCTCGCGCCGCCCGTCACGATCGCCGTGCGATTTTTCAGATCGATGGCGTTCATTTGAGCGACCGCCGCGTTTTGATGGCCTAGAACTTCACGCGGTCGGCGCCCTTAAGTCCCAAGGTCGCCCGCGCCTCGGCCGGCGTCGCGACCTCGTAGCCGAGATCCTCGACGATGCGGCGGATTTTTGCCACCTGCTCGGCATTGCTTTTGGCGAGCTTGCCGGGGCCGATATAGAGCGAGTCCTCCAGCCCGACGCGCACATTGCCGCCCATCATCGCCGCCTGGGTGCAGAAATTCATCTGATGCCGGCCGCCGGCGAGCACGGACCACAGATAGTCCTTGCCGAACAATTTATCGGCCGTGCGCTTCATGAACAGAAGATTGTCGAGATCGGCGCCGATGCCGCCGAGAATGCCGAAGATGAGCTGCAGGAACACCGGCGGCTTGAACATGCCGCGATCGACCAGATGCGCGAGATTGTAGAGGTGGCCGGTGTCATAGCACTCGTGCTCGAACTTCACGCCGTGGCCTTCGCCCAGCGTTTTATAAACCTTCTCAATGTCGCGAAACGTGTTGGGAAAGATATAGCCGTCGGAATTGAGCAGATAGCTCTCCTCCCAATCGTATTTCCAATTCTTGTAGCGCTTCGCCATCGGGTAGAGCGCGAAATTCATCGAGCCCATATTCATCGAGCACATTTCCGGCGACAGCGTATTGGCCGCCGAGATGCGCTGATCGACCGTCATGGTCACGGCGCCGCCGGTGGTGATGTTCACCACCGCATCGGTCGCCTGCTTGATGCGCGGCAGAAATTGCATGAACACATTGGCGTCCGACGACGGCCGGCCGTCCTTGGGGTCGCGGGCGTGCAGATGCAGGATCGCAGCGCCCGCCTTGGCGGCGTCGATCGCCTGTTCGGCGATCTGGTCCGGCGTGATCGGCAGCGCGTCCGACATGGTCGGGGTGTGGATCGAGCCGGTGATCGCGCAGCTGATGATGATTTTGTTGGCCATTGGTACGTTTCTCCCTGACCCGCTTTGCCGTCATTTTAGCGCGGTACCATCGTCGAGGATAACGCGCCGTTCAAGCGGAAAAACCGAGAAGCCGAACCGCGCGACAATGAGCCCCCATAGGCCCTTCGGCGCCGCGAGCATGACAAGGATCGCCACCAGGCCGAGCATCATGAGATAGAGCGTGCCGAGATCGGCGAGCGTCTGGCGCAAAAGAAAGAAGACGAGCGTGCCGACGATCGGCCCCTCGATCCGGCCGATGCCGCCGATCACGGTGATGAAGATGACGAAGGCGGTCCAGTCGTTGACGGAAAAAGCGGCGTCAGGCGAGATGCGCAGCTTCTGCAGGAAGATCAGCGCGCCGACCATGGCGGTGCCCAGCGCCGTGACGATATAGACTAGGAGCTTGACGCGCGTGACGTCGATGCCGCTGCAGCGCGCCGCCACTTCGCTGTCGCGGATCGCCTTGAGCGCCAGCCCATAGCGCGACCGCAACAACAGCACGATGGCGGCGAGGATTGCGATCACGAGCACGAGCGCGATCCAGTATTCGGTGAAATCGCGCAGCTGCCGCGTCGGCGCGATGGCGATCACCATCGACGCCGGCAGGCTCGTGCCGGAGCCGCCGCCAAGGAGCGACACTTGCGAGGCGGTAAGCCGGAACACTTCGGCGACGATCCAGGTGCCGATCGCGAAATAATGTCCGCGCAGGCGGAACACCAAGCCGGCAACAGGGACCGCGACGAGGCCGGCAATCACGCCGGCGAGCGGGATGGCCCAGAGCGGCGAAATCCCGCCGAGAATTGTGAAAGCGAAAAGAAGATAAGCGCCGAGCCCGACATAGGCTTGCTGGCCGACGGAGACGAGACCGGCATAGCCGGCGAGCAGATTCCACAGGCTCGCCAGCGCCACATAGGCGAAGATTTCCGACAGAAGCTGCAAGTCGTCGCGGCCGGCCCAGAACGGCGCGGATGCAAGCGCGGCAACAGCCAGCGCGCAGAGCACCGCGCCGAGATGGCTCGAACGGCTGCCGAAGACGACTCGCACACTCATGTGTTCTTTCATGCGTGCACCTTCGGAAACAGGCCCTGCGGCCGCACCGCGAGCACGATCAGAAAGGCGACATGGCCGGCGAGAATTTGCCAGCCCGGATTGAGATGCGCGCCGACGGCTTGCGCGACGCCGAGGATGAGCCCGCCGGCGAGCGTACCCCACAGACTGCCGAGTCCGCCGATGATCACCGCCTCGAAGCCGAAGATCAGCCGCGCCGGGCCTTGGGAGGGATCGAAATTGGCGCGCACCGCGAGAAACACGCCGGCGATCGCGACGACCGCAAGCGACAGCGCCATGGCCAGCGCAAAGACGCGGCGGTTATCGAGGCCCATCAGTTGCGCCACATCGGGATTGTCGGCGGTGGCGCGGAAGGCGCGGCCGAGCGCGGTGCGATAGAACACGAATTGCAGGCCGGCGATCACGGCGACCGCGACGGCGAATTGCAGGAGCGGCAGCACGCCGACATAGATGCCGTCGGTGAGCCGGATCGTCGCCACTTCGATCTCGCCGGCCTGCAATTTGACGCTGTCGGCGGTGAACAGCGTCAGCAAGCCGTTCTGGATGATCACCGAAAGGCCGAAAGTCACCAGCAGCGGCGGCAACAGATCGTCGCCGAGCGTGCGGTTGAGGACGAACCATTGCAGCGCGTAGCCGATCAGCGCCATCACCGGCACGACGACAATGAGCGAGGTCAGCGGCCCGATGCCGAGCATCTGCGTCGTGACCAGCGCGACATAGGCGGCGAGCACGATGAGGTCGCCATGCGCGATATTGACCAGCCGCATGACGCCGAAGATCAGCGACAGGCCGGCGGCGAACATGGCGTAGAGCCCGCCGACCAGCACGCCCTGGAGAATGACGTTGATCCAATCCACGCGTCACACCCCAAAATACGCCGAAGCGATTTGTTCGCGCGTCAGACTCTTCGCCGCGCCCGCAAGCGCGACGCGGCCCTCCTGCAGGCAATAGACGCGCTGCGCGGCTTTGAGCGCCTGCACAATGTCCTGCTCGACCAGAACGATCGCCGTGCCTTGCGCAAGGATCGCCGGCAGCCGCGCGTAGATGTCGCGCACCACGATCGGGGCGAGCCCCAAGCTGATCTCGTCGCACAACAGCAATTTCGGGTTCGCCATCAGCGCGCGGCCGATGGCGACCATTTGCTGCTGGCCGCCGGACAGCGCGGTGCTCGACAGCTTGCGGCGCTCGGCGAGGATCGGGAACAGGTCGAAGACGCCGTCGAGCGTCCACGGCCCCGCGCGCTTGAGCTGGCCGCCGATCAGAAGATTTTCTTCGACGCTCAGCGAGGGAAAGAGACCCCTGCCCTCCGGCACCAGCGCAATGCCGCGCGCGGCCACAGCATAAGCCGGCAGGCCGCCGATCGGCGCGCCGTCAAAGACGATGGCGTCGGGCCGCGCGGGCAAGGCGCCGGCGATGCTTTTGAGCAGCGCGCTCTTGCCGGCGCCGTTGGCGCCGATCACGGCAACCGCTTCGCCGCTCGCCACCTCGATCGAGACGCCGAACAGAGCCTGGATGTCGCCGTAGAACGCGTCGAGATCGCGCACGGCGAGGAGCGGCGGCGACGCGCGCGGCGCGGGATCAGGCATCGGCCTCGATCCCAAGATAGATTTCGGCGACCTGCGGGCTCTTGATTACCGTCGCCGGATCGCCCTCGGCAATGAAGCCGCCGTTATGCAGCACCAGCAAGCGGTCGATGCTCGCGATCAAGGCATGCACGACATGTTCGATCCAGATGATCGAGACGCCGCCGCGGCGGACGTCGCGGATGAGATCGATCAGCGCGCCGCATTCGTGCTCGGTCAGGCCGCCGGCGACTTCATCGAGCAGCAAGACCGCCGGATCGGTGGCGAGCGCGCGGGCAAGCTCGAGCCGCTTGCGGTCGAGCAGTGTCAGGCTGCCGGCCGGCCGGTTGGCTTTGTCGGCTAGCCCGCAGCGCGCGAGAATATCCATGCAGATGTGATGGGCGTCGCGCTCGCGGCGCTTGGCGCCGAAGGCAGCTGCCACGACCAGATTCTCGAACACGCTCATGCCGGTAAACGGCAATGGAATCTGAAACGAGCGGCCGATGCCGGATTTCTCCCCAATAGACTTGCCAATGCCAGACTTGCCAATGCCAAGCGCGCACCGCCGCTCGGGCGGCAGCTGCGTAATGTCGTTGCCGGCATAGAGCACGCGGCCGGAATCCGGCGCCACCGTGCCGCTGATGATGCCGAACAAGGTCGTCTTGCCGGCGCCGTTCGGTCCGATGATGCCGAGCGCCTCGCCCTTCCCGAGGACGAGATCGACGCGCTCGGCGACAACGATGGCGCCGAACCGCTTCGAGATCTGCTCGAGTGCCAATAGCGGCGCGGAAGTCGACGCGGTCATGGCGGCTCAGGCCACGCGCCTGAAATCCTGCTGAGCGCGCCGCACCCGGCGCTCGTCAACCTCGACGCCGAGGCCGGGGCCGTCCGGCACCGCGACATGGCCGTTGTCAACGACGAGCGGCGCGACAACGACGTCCTCGGCGAGGCCGGGATTGGTCACGGTGAGCCCCCAAGCGAGCGCGGGCACCACCGCGGCGATATGCGCGGCAGCAGCCGAGGCGACACTCGACTCGCCGGTCTTGCAGGAGATGTTGATGCGCATGCCGAGGCGGTCGCACAGGCAACCGGCCTCGTACAAAGCGCGCAAGCCGCCGAGCTTGATCGCTTTGAGGCTCGCGCCGCGCGCGGCGTTGCGCTCGTGATGCCGCACGATGTCCGCCGCCGCATGAATGCCTTCGTCGGCGCCGATCCATAGGCTGGGCACAGCTGAAGCGACACGCGCCATGCCGTCGAGATCGTGCGCCGCGACCGGCTGCTCGAAAAAATCGAGCCCGCAATCGGCGAGCGCTTGCACATAGCGCAGTGCGGCATCGGCGCTATAGCCCTGATTGGCGTCGGATGAAACGAGATACTCTCTGTCACGCGCCTTAAGCGCTTTGCAGACGATGCGCGTGCGTTCGGCGTCAGCCTCGGGCGATGCGAGCCCAACCTTGATCTTGAAGGCGCGATACCCGGCCGCGTAGCGCGCCTCCGCCTCGCGCAGATCGGCTGCCGCATCGTCGGAACCGACCACAGCCAGCACCGGCATACGGTCGCGCAGTTTGCGCGCCGAACAGCGCATGCAACGGGCGCCCGGTGGCGCGGCCGACAAGATCGTGCAACGCAATCTCGATCGCCGCCTTGGCGGCGCTATTGCCGTACATCGCGCAGTCCATGGCGGCAGACGCGCCGGCGAAATCGTCGGCGGAACGATCGAGCAGCACCGGCGTCATATGCGTCACGGCGGCCATCATGCTGGCGACGGTTTCCCCGGTCATGGTCGGCGCCGAGGCCGCCTCGCCCCAGCCCACCGCGCCACCCGTGACGCCACTTTCGGCCTCGATGCGCACGAACACGTTATCGGCGCGCGTGACGGTTTCACCGGCCATCTGCACCGGCTTCTTCATCGGCAGGCTGACGGCGATGGGCTCGATGACCTTGATTTTCACGCTGGTCCCCGCTCGGCTTGGCGATCTTGTGGCCGACCTTACGGCAGGATGTTACCAGCCGTCATGTTGTTCGTCCGCAATTAGATCAACTTTCCGCCGCTCTATTGACCGGTGTCAAACGCATTGCGCGGGTCACGATAGCCCATTGCGTGGAACCGATCCGCCGTTTATGTCCTGGGCGCGTTTTCCTGTCGCGTTTCCTGGCGCGTTTCCTGGGCGCGATTTTCGGTCGTCGGCGCGGGTGGTGTGGTGCCCTCAGCTTCGGGAGTTCGGACGATGCGAGTGAGATTTGTGATGGCCGTTGCGGCGCTGTTGCCGCTGATCGCGCCGGTCGTTGCCGCAGGTCCTGCGGCGAGCGCCGATCTGATCGCCGGTCGGGCTGTGGCAAGGCGTCGATGACGACCACCAAGCAGCCGACGGGCTGGTTCCTGATCAGCAATCACGACGGCGTCTATTCCGGCATCATCGCCAAGATGTTCATGAAGCCCGGCGAGGACCCGAATGCCGTGTGCGACCAGTGCAAGGATGACCGCCTCAATCATCCGTGGCTCGGACTCGAAATCATCCGCGGCATGCAGCAGGAAGAGGCCGACAAATACGGCGGCGGCACCATCCTCGATCCGCGCGACGGCAAGGTCTACAAGGCGACGCTGAAAGTGTCGCCGGACGGTCAGACGCTGGCGGTGCGCGGCTATCTCGGCTCGAGGTGCTTGGGCAAAAACACCTATTGGACGCGCCTGCCGGATTCCGCCTACAGCATGCTCGATCCGTCGGTCAATCCCAATGCCGCGGCGAAGCGTCCGCCGGCGAGCGATGGCGCCGGCGCAGCACAAGTCGGATTTACAGCTGCGGCTGAATTCGGCGCAGCAGTAATCCTCAAACTGTCGCAGATAGATTGTCGCGCGGCGCGATCGTCGCGCGATGAGGTCGTCACGCCTTTTCCGGCTGGAGCTCGGGCTCGGCTTTTGCTCGCGCGGCTTACCCATCAGCACCGGCTGGAACAGCGCCGCCGCCATCATCGTGGTGAGCAGCGAAATCGCCAGTAGCTTGCCCATGCTGGACGTTCCGGGATGGCTGGAGAACCACAGGCTGCCGAAGGCCGTCGCCGTGGTACAGGCGCTGAACGTCACTGCGCGCGTCAGCACCGACTGCAGGAGGTTGGTCTGCCCTTCGCGCCACGCCATGATGTAGTAGATCTTGAACGCAACGCCGACGCCCAAGAGCAGCGGCAGCGCGATGATATTGGCGAAGTTCAGCGGCAGATCGATCAGCACGCAAATCTCGAGCGTGACGACGCCGGCGAGCAAGCAGCGGCACGAGCGTCAGAGCACGTCGCCGATCCGCCGCAGCGTGATCCAGAGAATGATACCGATGGACAGAAACGCGCAGATGCCCGCCTCGATGAACGCGCCGACGATGGCGCGGCGCGCTTCGAGAATCGAGATCGGTCCCTCGGTGGCTTCCGGCGCCACCGACTGAACGGCGCGGGCGAAGGCCTGCAGGTTGGCGTTGTCGGCCACGTCGCCGCTCGGCGCGACGTCGATGCGCGCCTGGCCGTCGGCCGTGACCCACTGGCTCGCGAGCGATTGCGGAAGATTGGCGCGCGTGACCTCCTGAACCGAGAACAGATGGCGCAGATCGTCGAGCGCGATCTTCAACGGCTGCACGAACACGGTTTCGGCGCGCTGCCGCACCGCACGGATCGGCTTTGGCCAAGCGCCGTCATGTCGGTCGCCAGCCGTCGCGCCGCGACCGCGCCCGCCCCGGTGCCGTTGCCGGCCAGCCGGTTGAGCGCGTCGACGGTGGAATTCATCATGCTGACGTTTTGCGCGTCGGTCGGCGGCGCGCTCGGCGCCGCCGGATTGAGCGCCGGCAACAGCGTCTTCGCCGCGGCCTGAATGAGCGGCAGCTTTTGCTGCTGGTCGGGCGGAATGAAGCTCGACAAGGTCAGCACGCGCGACACTTGCGGCAGCGCCCGCAGCTTCGCGGCGATCTGATCGGCGTCGGCGAGCGACGGCATCAGCACCTGAATGTCGTTGGTGCCGGTTTCCGGATCGCTCTTGAGTTCGAGATAGGTCGAGACCGCTTCGGTTTTCGGGCTGCGCAGGTTGATCGGATTGAAATCGAACCGCAGCCAATGCAAGAGCGGCAGTCCGCCGGCGACGACGACGCCGGTCATGATGAGGATCGCCATGCGGTGCCGCGCCAGGAAATCGTCGACCGGCGCGAGCAAGGCATAGCCGAGCGGCTTCGGCTCGGCCGGCGGCTTGAGCACGGTGAGCAGCGCCGGCAACGTCGTGATGCTGGTGGCGAACGCGATCAGCATGCCGACGCCGGCAATCAGCCCGAGCTCGGACACGCCTTTGTAGACCGTCGGCAGAAACGACAGGAAGCCGGCGGCGGTCGCCAAGGCGGCGAGCGTCAGCGGCGCGCCGGCGCGGCTGCCGGCTTCCAGCAGCGCCATGCGAAGATCGTCGACGTTATTGCGCTCGGCGCGATAGCGGACGCTGAATTGCAGCCCGAAGTCGACGCCAAGGCCGACGAACAGAGACCGCGAAATAAATCGATATCAGATTGAGCGTACCGACCATCATCATGCCGACCGCCGCGGTGATGGCGAGGCCGACGACGAGACAGACGAAGACCGCGAAGATGATGCGCGCCCAGCGCAGCGCCAGCCACAGGATGACGAGCACGATCGCGATCGTCACGGTGGCGTTGAGCGCGGCGTTTTCCTTGATCGTGGAGAATTCCTCGTCCGCCATCGGCACCGGGCCGGTCAGCCGCAGCCGCGCCTGATATTTGGACGCGATGTCGAGATCGGCGGCGGCCTGACGGATGGCGTCGGTCGCGCCGCTGGCCGGGCTCGAGCTCGGAATAATTGAGCGTCGCCTGGATTTCGAGGAAGCGAAGGCGTTCGCTCGATGTCGCCGCGCGACCCTCGACCATTTCGTGCCAGGAGAAGCTCGCCGGCTGGCCGGCATTCACGTTCTCGATCGCGTTCGAGGCCAGCGTCATCGGCCAGGCCATATTGTCGAGCGTGAGCTGACCGCCCTGCACGCCGAGCAGGCCGAACTGCAAGGTCTGAATGACGCCGCGCAGCGACGGATCGCCGGCCAGCACCTGAACCAGACGCTGCGCCTGCGCCAGCACTTTCATCTGCGGTTCGAGATCCTTGACCGGCTCGAACAACAAGCCGTTCTGCGCGAAGAACGGCCCGCCTTTCGGCTGTTGGATCGAATGAAACAAATCCTTCTGCGGCTCGAGCTTTTGCACCAAGGCGTTGGTCGCTTCATCGACCAGCTCGGGCGTCGGCGCATCGACGACCGCGACGATCAATTGAAACTGCGGAAACGCCTTTTCGAATCTGGCTTCGCGTTGCCGCCAATCGATGTTCGGGGAAATGAGCTGGTTGATGTCCGTCGTCATGGCGAAATGCGTGGCCGCAGTACCACGACGACAGCACGGCAAGCAGCAGCGACAGCCCGATCACCGGCCAAGCATTCTTCGCGCAAAAGCCGATGGCGCGGACGACGAGGGCGGTAATCGTTTTCATGAGAGAGTGGGTCAATGGAATTGCAATCCAGTGGGATTGGGGGATCAAAGACCGGCGTTTGAGGCGTTAAGACCGCGGCAAAATGGAGGCAGACGGGGCGCGACCTTGGTCGGCGCGCTTAAATGCCCTGATTTGGCGCAAAAGTGAAATCGTGGATATTTTCCTACACGATCGCCGATCTGCCGCCGACCGGACTGGCTGGAATACATGTCGAAATCCATGCCGGAATTCATGCCGGAATTCATGCCCGAATCCATGCCCGAATCCCATGTCAGCGGCCAACTTCTTCGACCAGCACGATTAATGCCAGAGCGCCCGGCGCAAGCATTTTGACACTAATCGGCGGGCCCCCGGACCGGTTGCAGCAGAATAGGTTGTCGTTTGACGGCAAAGCCCCTTTCCCGGTTCAATCGGTGCTGATTTACCATCCGGTCTAATGTAAAAGTGAGCTCCAATACCTCCATCGTGCTGGACAAAAAGCGGTATTTCCGCTCAATGGTGGTAAGCTAAGGGGTTATCGGCGGGGTACCGTCC
>CAVOHH010000004.1:0-696822 GCA_963695615.1 uncultured Alphaproteobacteria bacterium
GTGACGCCTTCAACCGTTGCGTATTGTCTTCCTGACATCACCTCGGACTTAATGTTTTTTCTTTGCAGAACTCTTTCCACGCCTTTCGCATAAAATCTGCCTAAAAGCCTCTGTCTTCGGCGATCTAGCGCCTTTGCGCCAAATGAGAACAGTCGCTACCCGATTTTCCTTGGCTGTCGGATTATGATCGAAATCTCCGCATTGGCAGCAAACGTCGCCAGCACGCTTTTTGGCAATAGCGCGATGCCCATGCGCGCGACGACGCAGCCGAGCATCGGGTGATAGAATTCAGCTCGATCGCACGCTCAGGCATTGCGCCACGCGCTGCATACCAGTCCTCCAGGCGTTTGCGATACGGGCAGCCCTGCTCGAACGCAATCATCGTGCGCGGAATGGCACAGCTTTTGCCGATTGGTGGATGTCCAGCTGCCGCGACGATGACGAGTTCCTCAATGAACGCGGGAGCCTTCTCAAATTGGCTCTCGGCGATTGGCTTGGCGACCACTGCAGCGTCGAGTTCTCCGGCCAAAATAGCCGATGCCAACTGCTGCGGATTCCCCGTGCGCAACTGTAACGTTACTTCCGGATAACGCCGGTGAAATTCAGCGAGAGTTTTGGGAAGCCTGATCGCGGCAGTACTCTCCATGGCTCCCAGACGGAACAGCCCCTGCGGACGGGGATCCTGCACCGCGTTTCGCGCTTCGTCAGCAACGCGCTAACAGCCGATCGGCATAATCGACCAACAGATGCCCGGCGGGGGTGAGATGCAGCCGCTTGCCTTGCCGGATGAAGAGCGAAACACCGAGGTCCTGTTCCAGCTGACGGAGTCGGGTCGTGACATTCGATTGCACCCGATGAAGCCTTTCGGCCGCCCTGGTGATGCCGCCCGCGCGAACGACGGTATTAAAAATGCGAAGGTCGGCGAGATCCATGCATCTCTCCATGAGAAGGATATGATCGTATTTATTCATTTAATGTGATCAAGCGCTTTCTGTAAAGTTTGCTCCTGCACCACAATGTGCAGGAGAGATGCCGGTATGAAAGTGCTGCAAGCCTGTTCAGGTGAGGAAACTCACACCGTCTGGACGGGGACGATCAAACGACTCATTCATCGCTATTTTGAGCATCGCAACAAGCGGCGCGCGCTTCGGCGTGACAGCGCAGAAAATGAGATTGCGGCGCAACTTACGCAGGGCGTCGTTGGTGCGATGCGACCGAGCGAGAGCTGATCGGCGATATCACGAACGGCCACGGCTCGCATTTGTGAGATGTGCAACCCTCGTTGCGAGCAGGTATCTGCGCGTTTATGCGTCCACGCCCTAGGGACGCTGATTGAAATCCTGGTTCGGGAAGGCCGACGCATCGGGCGCCTTGATCACCACGAAGGGATGATCGAGCGAGCCATGGCAGGCATTGCAGCCTTGCGTGAGCTGATCGTAGGCGGCGGCGAATTTCTTCGGGTCCTGCTGCTTGATGGCGTCGTCGACGGCGGCGAGCGGCTGCTTCAAGCGCCGCATCGACCAGATCGGCGACCGGATAGCCGCGGAATTTCGGCTGCGCCTTGACGATGCCGGCGAAGACCTGACGGATTTCGACCAGCGCATAGGCGGCGAGCGGCCAATTGCCGGCATGGCCGGCAATGCCGAGCTTGGCAGTGGCGCGGCTGCACCAGCGTGTTCATCATGTCGCCCATGGTCATCGCGTAGGGAACAGGCGGCGCGGCGTGGCACGGCTGCGCCGCCTGCGGCCAGCCGGCGCTTTCGCCAGCGATGAGGAAGGCCGTCGCACCAACACCAATCAAGACGAGTTTCTCGTGGCTTCATTGTTCATGACGCGACCCTCCAGGTCTAGTCCAGCGGCTCGAGCCGCACAATCTCCGCGCCGTGATTGTTGCCGGCCCAGAACGTCACCGGGGTGGTGCGTGTCGTCGACGAAGACGCGCCGGATATTGGTCGGCCGCGGCAACAGATATTCGATCGACTTGCCGCTTTGCGGATCGAAGCGCAGCACGCGGTCGCTCGCCATGCCGCCGCTCCACAACTCGCCGTTCTTGTCGCGGAAGACGTCGTAGGGATAGGTGTGCGGCGTCGGCACGTCCCATTCCTTGAACGCTTCCGTCTTGATGTCGAACATGCCGAGCTTGTTGGCGGCGAATTCGGCGAACCACAGCCGGCCCTCGTCGTCGAGCATGGTGCGGCGCGGCCGCGACTTCGCGCGTCGGCGTCGGATAGATGGTGGCGCGCCCGTCTTGGCGTCGACGCGGCCGACGTTCTCGTCGCCGAAATCCATGAAATAGAGATTGTTCGCCGCGTCGGCGACCATGCCGTAGGGCGCATGCGGGCGGCCCTTGCCGAGGAAGCGCGAACGGATCGATGCGCTCGTAGTTGCCGGTCTCCAGATCGAGCCGCATGATCGATTGCCGCGCCACGTCATTGGTCCACACCTTGCCGTCCACGTTCGATGCGCGCGGCATCACCATCGATTGCTGCATGGCGTCGTCGTTGAGCTCGCGCGGGCAGCGGGAAAATCCGGAACGTCTTGGTCTTCATGTCGAACTGGGCGAGCCCGGCCTGGAACATCATGGCCAGCCACAGATTGCCGTCGGCGTCCGGCTCGAGCTCGAGCGCGCCGGTCGGGAAAGCCGGGCTTGGACACCGGGATCGGGATATTCCTTGAGCGCGCCGGTCTTGGGATCGAGCTCGGCCGAGATAGTTCTCGACGAAATCCGAATACCAGACATAGCCGTCGCGATCGGTGCGCACGTCGTGCGGCGCGATGGTCGTCCGCGGCATGTCGTATTCGGTGATGACGACATGGGTGGCGCGGCCCTTGGGCCGCGGCAGCGTCTGCAATTCGTAATTCCAGCGTGTCGCCGTGCTGAGAGATTGACCGTCGCCAGATAGGCGGCGAGCTTGCGCACGCGACTCGTCGTTGACGTCGCGCTCGGCGACGCGCGACTGCACGCGCGCCTGCGTCGTGTTGTTGGCGTATTGCGCCATGCGCTTGAGCACCGGAACGAATGCGTCGGCGTCGTAGCTCGAGCGCACGATGCGCTCGAAGCGTGTGGCAGCTCATGCATTCGATCAGCGGCCGCTTCTGCTCGGCCGTGCCGGGCATGCTCATGAACCATTCGGTATTGGTGAGCTGCGCCGCGAGATCGGCGGCCTTGCGCAGCTTGATCGCGACATCGGCCGTCGCTGCGCCGAGATCGACGGCTTGCGGGCCGTCAAGCTCGTAGCCGGTGGCGCGGATGCGCAGCGCATAGTGTCCCGGCGACAGCCGGCCGTCGGGAAAGCGGAAACGGCCGCTCGCGTCGCTGACGACAGTGACGGTGATCGGCGAGCCGTCCTTCTGCGCGCTGACCAGCACGCCTTCCATCGCGCCTTCCGCGGCGGAAGCGACCGAGCCGGTCAGCGTCTGGGCGTGGCAAGGAAGAGCCGCGACGACAGCGAAGAGAACCACAGCCGCGGTCAAACAGTGCGCGGGTTTCATGTCTATTGTTTCTGCAAGGTGCAATCGACTTCGACCGGGTCTTTGGCATCGGCCTGGCCGCGCCGCACCACATTGGATTGCGCGTAGCCGTCCTTGGTGCAGGAAATATCCACCGTCTTGGGATCGATCTCCTTGGCGAAACCCGGGATCTTGTAGATGCCCATGCTGTTGCTGCGGGTGACGAGCGAGCCGCCGGCCGCCGGCGCCGCCGTCACGCGGGCGCCATTGACCGGCGAGCCGCTGGCATCGCGCACGAAGCCGAAATAGGACGGGCCGTCATTGCTGTCGCTGTCCTCGCCAAAGTTCACGCCGCCGGCGCGCGCCGGCGCCGCCGCCAGCACGAGGGCCATGACGGCAAGCGAAGCGACAGACAGCCAGCAACGACGGAACACCATGACCGGCCTCAATGCGTGAAGTAGCCGCCGAGCAGATAGATGATCGCCGCCATCATGGCGGCCGGCACCGCCCAAGCCGGACAAGACCACAGCCTGCGGCCGAAGTCTTCCGGCAGGAACGCCGCCATCAGGCCAAGCACGGCGGCCGCGAGTGCCGATGTCGCGATCCAGCCGTACCAATACATCGTCGGGCCGTCCGACGCAGCGTGATTGAACAGCGTCCATTCGCCGACCGCCGGCCCGTAGGAGAACAGCGGCCAGTTGTTGCGCAGCACGACGTAATAGGCGACGGCGTAAACCGCAGCGAAGGTGATGACAAAGGCCCGTAAGCGGACAGAGCTTCTCGAGCCGGAACTTGCAGGCGTGCTCATGTGCCGAGACCGCGGATATTGTTGGCGATGTGGCCGGCGAGAAAGGCCCACCAGACGATGAAGGCCAACAGCGCGGTGAGCGCTTTGCGCGTCAGCACATCTCTGTCACCGAGCGGCTGCCGCCAAAACAGCCAATAGGCCGGAAGCAGCGCCAGGCCGATGGCGATCAGATGCTCCTTGATCTCGAAGGCGCCGAAGGATTTCCAGAAATGACCCTGTTCGAGCGTCAGCCGCGCGGTGATGCGGTAATCGGTATAGATGACGCTGCCCAGCCCCGCGGTCAGGAGATAGAGCACGATAATGGCATTGGCATAATTCGCCGAACCCACGGCACGGAACCGCGCCACGAAATTCGCAGGCCCCGCCCGCACCGGCGCCCAGGTGCTGACGACTTGATGGGTGACGGCGCCGAGCAAGAGAAACGCCAACAGCCCGTGTGTGATCACCAAAGCGATCCACATCATTTCCTCCCAGCCTCACATTCGCGCGCCATCTGCGTGACGCTTATTTCAATTGCGGCGCTCCATCTTCGCCGCCGGGACTTTAGCGTGAGCGGCGGCGTCCGACAATTTCCCCAATGCATGGCAGATAGATGCGCGGCGGCAAGCGCCACCCCCTATCCATCGATCCGATTGCGCAAGTCGCGGCGCAACGAGGTGCTGGCCTCAGGTCTCGCCGCCGTATCTCGCGCCGAGGTCGCGCTGAATCATCAGGCGAATGAACGGATCGGGATCGGTACCGAGATAATCGGTCGAATTGTAGATCGGGCCGCAGTGGAACAGGTTGCTGCCGCGGCAGGACGCCACCGCGCCGGCCGATACGGCCGGCTTTGCTGTTCTTATCTTCTTTGCCTCGGCGTTCGATGTTGCGGCCAAGCTGGTTGCGAAGACCAACAATAAAATGAGGCGCGATGTCATCACCTGACCTCCGGCAAAAGCTGTCTCTGCGAGACCCGGTAGCCATAACAACCAGCATCGGGAAATCGTCCCCTGCCCGTGCTTCAAATTAACGTCAACAGCCCGGACGCAGGAGGCAGCCGGGGATCTAATGCCGCGCTTCGCTGTCGAGATGCGCCATCTGGGTCGGATCGTAACGCGCACCTGAGGTGAGCTCGGGCGATACCGCAGCATCGATGCGCGCAATGTCATCGGCCGTGAGCGACAGTTCGAGCGCGCCGAGCGTTTCCTCAAGCTGGGCGCGGCGGCGGGCGCCGATCACCGGCACGATGTCGGAGCCGCGCGAGCGCGCCCAGGCGATCGCGAGCTGCGCCGGTGTCGCGCCCTTGTCCTTGCCGATCCGCGCCAGCGCTTCGACCAGGCGCAAATTCTTTTCCAGGTTGCCTTGCGCGTAGCGCGGCATGCGGATGACGCGGATATCGCCTTTGCTGTCGGCTGGCGGAACGCGCCCGCTCAGGATGCCGCGCGACAGTACGCCATAGGCCGTAATTGCAATGCCGAGTTCGCGCGTCACCGGCAGGATCGCTGCTTCGATGCCGCGGCTCATCAGCGAATATTCGATTTGCAGATCGCAGATCGGATGCACCGCGTGCGCGCGGCGGATCGTCTCGGCGCCCACTTCCGAGAGCCCGATATGACGGACATAGCCGGCGCGCACCATGTCGGCGATGGCGCCGATCGTGTCCTCGATCGGCACCGCAGGATCGAGCCGCGCCGGACGGTAGATGTCGATGTAATCGGTGCCGAGCCGGCGCAGCGTATAGCTGAGAAAATTCTTCACCGCCTGCGGCCGGCCATCGTTGCCGCCCCAGCCGCCGCCCGGCTCGCGCAGCGCGCCGAATTTCACCGAATAGACCAGGCGCGAGCGCGGCAACGCCGTCGAGCGCGCGGCGGATCAGCATTTCGTTGTGACCCATGCCGTAGAAATCGCCGGTGTCGATCATGGTGACACCGGCTTCGACCGCGGCACGCAGCGTGGCGACGCTCTCGGCCTCGTCGACGGCGCCATAGAGGCCGGGCGACATGCCCATGCAGCCCAGGCCGAGAACCGAAACCTCCGGACCGTTGCGGCCCAGTGTCACTGTTTGCATCGCGTGCCTATTACGATTGTTGTGTGAATGCACCGCTAAAGAAGGCGTCAGACATAGACGCTCTTCATCTGCGCTTCCGGATAGCGCAAACCGGCGGCGGCGCCGATCGGGATCGCATCCGACATCTGCGCGAGATCGGCGGCGCTCAGATGAACAGACAGCGCGCCGATATTCTCCAACAGCCGCGCTTTGTGCTTGGTGCCGGGGATCGGCACGATGTCGTCGCCTTGCGCGAGCAGCCAGGCCAGCACGAGCTGGCCGGTGGTGCATTTCTTCTGCCGCGCCAAGTCGCCGAGGCGCTGAACGAGCGAGATGTTGCTGTTGAGGTTATCGCCGGAAAAGCGCGGATGGCGGCGGCGCGCATCGGTTTCCGCAAGCTCCACGCCGCCGGTCAGGAGGCCGCGGCCGAGCGGCGAATAGGCGACGAAGGCGATGTTGAGCTTGCGCGTCACCGCCAAGGTCTCCTCGGCGTCGGCGCGGTAGATCAGCGAGAATTCGTTCTGCACCGCAGCGAGCGGATGCGTCGCATGCGCGCGGCGGATGGTCGCCGGGCTCGCTTCGCTGATGCCGAGCGCGCGCACCTTGCCTTGTTGCACGCAATTTGGCCATGGCGCCGACAGTGTCTTCGATCGGCACGTTCGGATCGATGCGGTGCTGATAATAGAGATCGATCACATCGACGCCGAGCCGCTTGAGACTTTTCTCGCAGGAACTCGATGACGAATTCCGGGCGGCCGTCGGCGAATTTGCCGTCGCGGCCGCCGAGATTGCCGAATTTCGTCGCCAGCACCACGCCGGAGCGGCGGCCCTTGAGCGCCTTGCCGAGGAGTTCCTCGTTATGGCCCGCGCCATAGGCATCGGAACTGTCGAGGAAGGTGATGCCCTGATCGAGCGCCTCGTGAATGAGCGCGATGCCTTCGTCATCGCCGGTCTTGCCGTAAATGCCGGACAGCGACATGCAGCCGAGCCCGATCCCGGAAACTTCGATGCCGGAGGAACCAAGCTTACGTTTGGGAAGGGTTTTGCTCATGATGATGCTTTCGTGCGATGTTTTGGTGGGGAACTTCAACGATGTAATTCGGGCGGGATGCCTGTTCAATGCCGTGGCAAAGCGCATTGCTTTGCGACACCGGCGTGACGGCCACAAGTGTCGCCCATTTCGGATATGCCGAACGATATATAACGCTCGGCCGTTCGGCAATCGCTGTAAGCCATCACGCGATCAGCTTTTACGTTTGGTTTTGCGGACGACCTTTTCCACCGCGCGAAACTCCTCGGCGGCATATTTGTGCGCGGCGGCTTCGATCGCGTGGTAGCTTTTTATGATCCGCTCGCCGATCTCCGTCACCACGGCGCCGCCGCCCTGCCGGCCCCCCGTCACCGACGTCACCGCCGGCTCTTGCAGCGCCAAGTTGATCTCTTCGACCAGGAGCCAGGCGCGCCGATACGACATTCCGACCTTACGGGCGCCGGCGGAGATCGAGCCGGTTTCCCGGATCGCTTCCAAGAGCTCGATTTTTCCGGGCCCGATCTTATCGCCGCTCGTCAGATCGAGGCGGATGCTCAGGCGCGTGCCGGTTATTGCCAACGATCACTCTCCGCCGATTTGCCGCAACCAGGCGGAAAAGATTTTTGCCGCCAGCGCGCTTGCCTCTGGCGAAACGTTTTTCGTCTGCGCCCGAAATTCGGCGACGGACATCCGGCCTGGCGCTAAATCCTGTGCATAGCCAATGTACCACTTTTCAAGGACAGCGGCATCGGCCTCCAAATGAAATTGCAAGGCGAGCGCGTTGCCACCGAAGGCAAAGGCCTGGTTCTGGTAATTCGCGTTCGAGGCGAGCCGGGTCGCCCCCGCCGGCAGATCGAACGTGTCGCCGTGCCAATGCACAACCTTGGCGCCAGCTTCCGACAACGGCAGCAGGCACGATTTTCGCCCCGCCGCGGTCAAATCCACCTGCCCCCAACCGATTTCCTTGACCGGGCCGGCGAACACCCGGCTGCCGAGCGCCTTCGCCATGAGCTGGGCGCCGAGACAGATGCCGAGCGTCGGCAGGTTCTTCGCCAGGCGCCGCTCCAGGATATCGATCTCGCTACCGAGGAACGGATAGGTTTGCGTCTCATAGGCGCCGAACGGGCCGCCGAGCACGATCAGAAGATCGGCCTCCTCGATCGAGCGATCGCCGAGGTCGTCGGTCGGCGCCTCGCGATAAGACGCCTCCCAGCCGGCGTCGCGCAGGACCTGTGCCAACAGGCCGAGATCCTCGTATTCGACGTGGCGAAGCGCAATGGCCGAACGCGTGCCGGAAGGCATGTCCTTGTCCTTCAGGGAGAGAGAGAGCAAAAACGGCGGGTCTCCTTAACATCGCGACACGGGCGCGGCCAGAACGCCGGCGGGACATCGCCGGGACGACTTGGCGCCGGCGATGCCACGCCGCAGGCGTTGACACTCGTTAGGCTATATCCCTATGAATATAACGCGAGATTTGGAATTGCGGGAGCCGTTGCATGTCGGAGACGCTGGTCGAAGACTTCGAGACATTTTTCATCGGACTGCCCGCGGAGGTGCGCAACGATCTCTGGTTCATGATGGTGATCCTGTCGGACGAGAATTTCGTCTTTCAGGACGGAACCGACATTTACGAGCGCGCAGCGCAAGACCTGTTCCAGGCGAAGACCCGCATCGGCCGTCTCGGCAATCTGATCCAAGCGGTTTCGATTTTCGACATCTATTTCGCCATGGATGCGGGTGAGCGGTTCGATAGCCAACGCAAGGCAGCGCTCTATCGTTACGCCAATCAGATCGGCGCCATAGAAGCGGCCAAGCAGCGCTGGCGGGAGCTCCGCGCGACGAAATTCACCCCGACCGCAATCGCCGCAGCGCTCATTCCGCCGGGTCTGCCACGCCAACGCGGGCGGCGGGCATCGGCGCGCGCCCCGGCGCAGCGGAGCGATCTCGAAAATCTCTCTGCATAATTAGACAACGAGATCCGCCGCGCGAACTCTGCGCGTGAGGGCCCAGATCAAACAGGCGGCGCAACCCATCGCCGCGACGACGAGCGTGACCGGCCAGGCGGAATGGCCGAGATAAAGGCCGATGAGGCCCGCCGCGAGCGCCGCGCCGAGCTGCTGGACGAAGCCCATCACCGACGACGCGGTGCCGGCACGATCGGGAAACGGCGTCAACGCGCCCGCCATGGCAGACGGCAGCACGAAGCCGAGGCCCGCGAGATAGATCGTCATCGCCGCCGACGAACCAGACGGCGTTGGCAAGGAAGCCCACCACCAGGATCATGACCAGACCGCCGCCCACCATTATGACGGTGCCGACGCCCATCATGCGATCGAGCCCGAAGCGCATGACGATCCGCGAAGCGATGAACGTTCCGGCCATATAGCCGGCGGCGCCCATGCCAAAGATGACGCCGAAAGCGAGCGGCGAGAGGCCATAGACCGCGCCTTGCATCACGATCGGCGCGCCCGAGATCCATGCGAACAGGCCGATAAAGGCCGTGGTCATGATGCCGAGATTGGCGAGAAAGCCGCGATGCACCAGCACGGATTTGTAGAGCGTGGCCATCGTGACGAGCGAGAACGGGCCGGGCGTGCGCTTGTGCAGGGTCTCCGGCAGCAACAGCGCCGCCGCCGCGCCGGCGATCGCCGCGAAACTGATTAACAGAATGAAACAGGCGCGCCAGCCGAACATGGTCTGCAACAGGCCGCCGATCGTCGGCGCCACGATCGGTGCCAAGGCCGTGATCGAGCCCATAATCGACAATTCGCGCCCCGCGCGCACGCCGGAATAAATGTCGCGCACCACCGCGCGCGCCAGCACGACCGAGCCGGCGCCGCCGAGCGCCTGCACGAAGCGCGCCGCGATCAGGGCGTCGATGGATGGCGCCAGCGCGCAGGCGATGGTGGCGACGCCGTAGAGCGCGATCGCGATCAGCAGCACCGGCCGGCGGCCGAAGCGATCCGACACCGGCCCATAGATGATCTGGCCGACGCCGAAACCGAACAGATAACAGGCGATGGTCAATTGCACCTGAAACGATCGGCGCGTTCAACGACCGCGCGATGTCCGGCAGCGACGGCAGATACATGTCCATCGACAGCGGTCCGAGCGCGGTCAGAAACGACAGCAACAACGTGAGCGCAAAGGAGCCGGGAGCCAGCATCGGCAATAATGTCCGCAAAATTTCGGCAAGCATTGCGCCGGATCGCGGAGCAGAATGCTCAAAATGGCATTTCGGGCGGTAGACGCGGCCTGTCCTACCCTTTGGCCGCAGGCGCGCCTAGCCGTTTTCAGCGCCCGCATGAGAGCCATGCGAGGGAACTGACGGCTTTAAAGCACGATCGCAAGAAGGAGCAACCCGTTTCACGCCTCTGCCCGCTTCGGCGGGCGAAGGAAGGCGGAGAAGATCGTGCGCCACGGCGGGCGAGCGCCACAGCCGCGTCATTCGCCCGGCGGACGCCAGCCCTGCTTGGCGAGCTGAATTTGCGCATAAATATGCTTGCGCAATTCGCCGAAGCGCGCCAGTCGACCGGGTTTCGAGCTGCGTGCGCTCATCGGGCAGATCGATCGCCACGTCTTCCATGATCACGGTCGGCGCGTGCGACATCACCAGGACGCGCTGCGCCGAGATAGACCGACTCGTCGATGTCATGGGTGACGAACAGCACCGTGACGCGCAGCCGATGCCACAGCACCCGGATCAGATCTTCGAGATCGGCGCGGGTCTGCGCGTCGACCGCGGCGAACGGCTCGTCCATCAACAGCACATGCGGCTCGTAGGCGACCGCGCGCGCGATGGCGACGCGCTGCTGCATGCCGCCGGAGAGCTGCCAGGGATAGGCGCCGTGCACATTGGCGAGATCGACCGCGGCGAGCGCATTGCGCACCAGTTCCTCGCGCCGCTCCGCCGTCATCTTCTTCTGCTTCAGCGGCAGCGCCACATTGTCGTGCACCGTCAGCCACGGAAACAGGCTGCGGCCGTATTCCTGGAACACGACCGCCATGGCCGGCGGCGGGCCCAGCACCGGCGTTGCCTTCGAGGACGACGCCGCCCGACGTCGGCGCGAGCAATCCGGCAATGCATTTAAGCAGCGTGGTCTTGCCGGCGCCGGACGGCCCGACGATGCAGACCAATTCGCCTTGCCCGACCTTGAAATTGACGTCGCGGATCGCCTCGACGGTGCGGCTGCTGCCGTCGTAGACCTTGCGCAGCTTCCTGCACTTCGAGCATGGGCGTCGATCGCTCGATCTTTCGCTGTCCTCGTTCATGATCAATCGGCCCGCTGCGCGCGCCGCAGCCCGTAATACCAGCCCAACAGCCAAGCCTCGACGGCGCGGAAGATCAGCGACAGCACGATGCCGATGAGACCGAGCAGAATAATGCCGCTCCACATTTCCGGGAATGGCGAAGGTGCGCTGATATTGCACCAGCGCAAAGCCGATGCCGTTAGAGGCCGCGAACATTTCGCTGACCACCATCAGGATGATGCCGATCGACAGCGATTGCCGCAGTCCGGTGAAAATCTGCGGACTGGCGCCCGGCAGTACGAAGTGCCACAGCCGGGCGAAGCCGCCGATCCGATAACGAGCGCACGGTTTCCGCAAGCACTTCGTCGAGCGCGCGCACGCCGGCGACCGTATTGAGCAGCACCGGCCAGATGCAGCCGAACACGATCACCAGCGTCTTCATCTCGTCGCCGATGCCGGCGAACAGGATCAGCACCGGGACCAGCACCGGCGGCGGAATGGCGCGCAGGAATTCGAGCACCGGCTCGAGCGTGTCGCGCAAATTGCGCGAGGCGCCGACCGGAATGCCGATGGCGATGCCGAGGAGTGCCGCGGCAAAATAACCGATGGCGAAGCGCAAGAGGCTCGGCACCACGTTCGGACAACGCCTGCGGCGAAAACCACAGCTTGACGAAGGTCTCCAGAATCGTCTGCAGCGGCGGGAAATAAAAGCTCTGGCTGTCCGCGCTGGTGATCCACCAGGTCGCGATCAGCGCCACCGGCAAGCGCCAGCACGACCGCGACCCGGCGCGTGCACGATGCCACAACGCCGTTCATGGCACCGCCCCTGCGGTGTCCAGACGAATGGACGGATGCCAGGACAGCACCCGCCGCTCCAGCGCGCGCGCGCCGAGATTGACGATGACGCCGATAATTCCGGTGACGATGACATAGGCATACATGATGGCGACGGCGCCGCCGGACTCGGTCTGCGAAATCTCCCGGCCGAGACCTTCGGTGTCGATCGCGATTTCGCTGGTGATGGCAAGAATGAGCGCCACTGCCGCCGCGAGCCGCACGCCGGTCATCAGATAAGGCAGCATGGTCGGCCAGGTGAGGTAGCGGATTTGCGCCCAGGTGCCGAGCCCATAGGAGCGCGCGGTTTCGCGCGCCACCGGATCGACATCCTGCACGCCGTAGAGCACCTGGATCAGCACCTGCCAGAACGAGGCATAGACGACGAGGATGAGCGTCGACTCGATCTTGGTGCCGAACAGCAGCACGGCGAGCGGAATGAGCGCGACCGACGGGATGGGACGCAGGAACTCGATGGTCGAATAGGTCAAGGTCCGCAGCAGGCTGGAACTGCCGATGACGATGCCGACCACGACGCCGGCAACGAGCGAAATGACAAGCCCGAGCGCCCAGGCGCTCATGGTGTCGCGCAGCGCCGTCCAGAACGTCGCGCTCATCAGTTCGTGGAACAGCGCCACCACGATCTCGCTGAACGGCGGCAGATAATGCGGCGAGATCAGCCCGATCCGCGGCACGAGCTCGAGCAGCAGCGCAAAGCCGGCCAGGCCGCCGAGGCCGCGCAGCCAAGCCGGTATGCCGGCCAAGGTCTTGATCTTGACCGTGGCCGGCGCGGTGATGATGTCCGTCGCCATATAGCCGCCTACAGCATGACCGCTTAGGGCAACAGTGCGGCGATGTCCGCTTTCTTGGTGATCAGCCCGTCTTCGAACGCGTCGTCGGCGAGCGCCTGGCTCGAGGCGCGATTCATCTCGGTCGGCCAGCGCGGCAGCGTGATCTTGGCCGCGATCTCGGGCGTGATGCGCGTATAGGTCGGAATGATCTGGCGCACCTCGTCGGTATGCTGGTCGGCGTAAGCCAGCGATTCGGTGATCGCCGCCTTGAAGCGCTTGACGATGTCAGGGTTCTCGTTGGCGTATTTCACCGAGGTGAAATAGACCGCGATCATCATCTTCGGCGCGACGTCGACCAGATTCCAGTCCACCACTTTGGCGCCGCGTTGCAGCGCGATGGTGAGGAACGGCTCGACCACCCAGCCGGCCTCGATGCGATGCTCGGCGGCGGCCGCCGGCATGTCGGGGAACGGCACTTCGATGAATTTCACTTTCTTCGGATCGCCGCCCGCGGCGCGCACGCCGGCGCGCACCGAAGTGTCGCCGATATTGTTGAGATTGTTGACGGCGACGGTCTTGCCTTCGAGGTCCTTGGCATTTTGGATCGGGCTGTCGCCGGGCGCGATGATCGCCGAGAAATCGTGACCGCGCTCGCCGGTCGAGGAGGCGCCCGGCGCGATGCCGATGAATTGCAGACCCTTGGTCTGGGCGATCAGCATCGAGGGAATGTTGGAAAAGCCGATCTGCATCTGGCCGGAGAGGACGCCCGGAATAATCGCGGCGCCGCCGCCGGCGGTGGACAGATCGATTTCGAGATTCTGTTTGGCGAAGAACCCCTTGGCAATGCCCAGATAGATCGGCGCACAATCGCCGATCGGGATCACCGCGACCGAGATCTTGTCGGCGGCGCGCGCGCTCATCGGCGCGAGCAGCGCAGCCGACGCCAGCGCCGCGAGCGCCGCTATCCAAGTTTGCCGCAGATAAGTTTTTCTTAGGACCGATATCCTTTTGGTGATCAGCATAATTCCCCCTCTTGCCCGTTCTGCGGGCCAACACTCAATTTGGCCCAAACTGAGCAGCACGCCGACCGGTGTCAAGCTGCTGCTCAATTTGACGCGGTCGGCCGTAGCGGTCAAAAAGTAAACTAACTTACGGCTCGCCCACCGCCGCTTCTATCGCCCGGCAAGCGGCGTGATGTCCAGCGCGGCTGAGGGCTTGCTCCGGCCGTTGGCGCCGGCCAGCGTCTTGACGGCGGATGCGATAATGTCGCGCAGCGCCAAGACCGCACGCGCCGTGCTCTGGTCTTTGCGGTAAGCGACGCTGAGCGTCCACGACAAGTGCCAGCTGGCGCAGCCGGACGGCGGTGAGCTGCCCCTCCTCGACCTCCCTTTGCACCGCACTGTAAGGCAGCACGGTATAGCCGAGCCCGGCGGCGACCAGCGTCTTGGTCGTCGTATAGCCGTCAACCTCGATCGCGACATCGAGCTGGCCGCAGCGCTCGGCGACCGCACGCTCGATGATCATCCGCAGGCTATGCGTGCGGTTCGGCAAAATGAGCCGCAGCCGGTCAAGCCGCATGCCCGGCTTCGCGGCCGGCAGCGCAGAAGCATTCGCTCCGGGTCCGATGAGATACATCGGCTCGGTCAAGAGCGGCGCGATCTCGATCGTCCGATGGCGCGGCGGATTGTGCATCAGACACATCGTCAGCTCCTGATTGATCAGGCGCTGAAAGATGAAGCTTGAGAACCCCTCGACGAAATTCAGCCGCAGGTCGGGATGCCGCTTGGCCGCATTCGCGGACGATGCGCGGCCCGAGCGCTTCGATGATCGCGGGACTGACGCCGAGCGTGATCGTGCCTTGAACGCGCGATCCATAGGCGCGGATGTCGTCGGCCATCTGCGCCGCCTGGCGCAGCAGCGAATGCGCCCGCTGCAGCAGGAGAAGCCCCGCATCGGTCAGTTCGAGCTGGCGCCGCGTGCGCAGGATCAGCTCGAGCCCGACCTCGTCCTCGAGCTTGCGGATCTGCCGGCTGAGCGCCGGCTGGGCGATGCGCAATTGCACGGCGGCTTTGGAAAAGCTTCGCGCCTCGGCGACATAGACGAAATAGCGGAGCGTTCGCAGATCCATCGCGGTTCACTGACGTTTCAATCGACGTTTCAATTCGCACATGCCGATACGGCATAATGACTATCACTATTATATCTTAGACGAACATGGCGGCCGGCGGCTAGATTTGCGACAACAACAGCAGCAACGGGAGGCGCCCTCATGCCCGAGATCATCGTCCGCGACACCCAGGCCATGGACTTCGAGGAGGTCCGCCGCGGCCGCGTGCATATGATTCGCCGCAAGCGTTTGCCGCTCGAAACCGGCATCGACGGCATCACCATGGAATATTCATTGTCGGTCGTGCCCGACGGCTATTTCACGCCGCGCCACCGGCACAATTTCGATCAGATCCGCTATACGCTCTCCGGCGTGCAGAGCACGGGCCTCGGCGATCTCGCGGCCGGCGAGTGCGGATATTTCCCGGAAGGCTCGCACTACGGCCCGCAGCAGCAGAAACGGCCCATGCGAGTGCCTGGTCCTGCAATTTCAGGGCGCCAGCGGCGAGCATCTTTTGTCCAACGAGGAGATGAACGCCACCTACGAGAAGCTGCTCAAGTCCGGCGGCAAGTTCGAGAACGGCGTCTATAAGGGATTCAAACCGGACGGCACGCCGAAGAACAAGGACTCCTATGAAGCGATCTGGGAAGAGCACGAGGGCCGCGATCTCGTTTTCCCCGAACCGCGCTATCGCCAGCCGGTGATGATGCTGGCGAAAAATTACCGCTTCTGGCCCGATCGCAAGCGGCCGGGCGTCGAGATCAAGCATCTCGGCACGTTTCAGCGAAGCGCGCACCGGCATCAGCTTCTTGCGCCTCCAGCCCGGCGCCGAGATCAAAGGCGGCGTGCAGGAGGACGCGGAGCTGCGCTATCTGATCGAAGGGTCGTGCTCCTATGACGGCAAGACCTGGGGCGAAGGCACCTACATGTTCTTGCCGAACGGCACCGCTGTGAAGGACCTGCGCTCGGAACAGGGCGCGACTTTCTTCGTGATCACGCTGCCGATGCTGGCCGACCTTGCCGCCGCGAAGCGCAATCCAGGCCTCAGTCATCCGGTACTCGCGCGCGCGGAAGGCGCCGCCGCTTAGCGCGACAACGACAAGCGCCGGCCAAGGCGCGCAAGAGCCGAAAGGGGAGGACGCATGTCACGCCCGGCGTGGATTTTTCGCGTCTGTCTGATCACTTGTCTGGCCGCCTGTCTCGCTCTGACTGCGGCCGGCGTGCCGTCGGGCGCTCGCGCCGCGACCAAGCTTGCCGTCGCCAAAGTGGCGAACGACTTCGCCTTGATGATGGTCGACTACGGCAACAGACTCGGCACGTTCCAAAAGAACGGGCTCGACGTCGAAGTCACCCAGATCACGCAAGCGAAGATGATCCAGGCGGTGGTCGCGGGCAGCATCGACATGGCGCTCGGCTCCGGCGCCGTGCTCGCTTTCATGCCGAAAGGCGCGCCACTCACCGGCGTGGCGGCCCTGTCCGGGCCGCCCTCGATCCTCGTTCTCGTGGTGCGGCCGGACGGTTCGATCAAAACGCTGGATCAGTTGCGCGGCCGCATCGTCGCCGTGACGAACCAGGGCTCGCTCACCGACTGGGCGGTGTCGCAGATTGCGCTTCACGAGAACTGGGCGCCGTCGGAGATCACGCGCGTTGCGGTGGGCGACACCATGGCGCGCGTCGCGACGCTCCGCGCCGGCGACGTCCAGGGCGCGGTCATCGATCTCGCCACGGCGCTCGAGCTCGAGGACCGCGGCCAAGCCAAGATCCTGGTCAATTTCGGCGATCTGATCAGCGAGTTTCAGAATCAGATCATCTACGCATCCGACAATTTGATCCGCACCAATCCCGAGGCCGTGCGCAGTTTCAATCGCGGCTGGTTCGAGACGCTCGACTACGCCCGCGCGCACAAGAGCGAGACCGTCGCCTTCGCCCAGGAGGCGCTCGGCGTCAGCGCCGGACGTCGCCGGCCGCGTCTACGACAAACTGATGCCGGCGGGATTCTTCTCGACAGACGGGCGATTCGATCCCGAGATTCTCAAAAGCATGAGCAAGAGCTTCGTCGACATGAAGCTGCTCGATCAGAATATCGACCTGTCGCACTACGTCACCGAGCAGTTTCTACCCAAAGAATGAGCCGCAGAACCATTCGATGCCAACAAGCCCGACAAGAAACGCGAATAGAAAGCCGAGAGTGGCCATCATCGGCGGCGGCATCGGCGGCCTGACAGCGGCCACGGCGCTGCATCAGCGCGGTGTCGAGGTCGAGGTCTTCGAGCAGTCGGGAAAGATCGGCGAAATCGGCGCCGGCGTAGCGCTCACGCCCAATGCGATGAAGGCCTATCGCGCGCTCGGTCTCGAAGAAGAAATCGCCGAGGTCGGCTACGAATCGGACTATCAGGAACTGCGTCATTGGAGCACCGGCGCCGTGTTCTCGCGGGTGCCGCGCAAAGGCGCCTATACAAAAGAATTCGGCGCGTCCTACCTGACCATGCACCGCGCCGACCTCATCGAGGTGCTGCGGCGGCAATTGCCGGACCGGATCGTCTATCTCGGCGCGCGCTGCACCGAGGTCGAGACCGATGCCAGGTCGGCCCGGGCGCGCTTTGCCGACGGCAAGGACATCGAGGCAGACGTTATCGTCGGTGCCGACGGCATTCATTCCGCCGTGCGCGGAAGCCTGTTCGGTCCGCAGACGCCGCGCTTCGCCGGCTGCGTCTGCTGGCGCGGCCTGGTGCCGTTCGACGCCTTTCCGCCCGGCGTCGTGAGCCGCGACGGCACCATGTATATGGGGCCGAAGAGCCACGTCATTTATTACCTCGTGCGCCGCGGCGAACTGGTCAATTTCGTCGCGCATATGGAAGGCCATTCCTGGACCACGGAATCGTGGACGCAGGAATGCGAGCGATCCGAGGTCATGGAAACCTATGCCGGCTGGCACGGGCCGCTCTTGGCGCTGCTCGGCTCGGCCGAGCGTTACTACAAATGGGCGCTCTACGACCGCGATCCGCTCGATCGCTGGACCAAAGGCCGGGCGACGCTGCTCGGCGATTCCGCGCACGCCATGCTGCCCTATATCGGCCAGGGCGCCTGCATGGCGATCGAGGACGGTTACACGCTCGCCGCGGCGATTGCGCAGATGCCGGACGAGCTCGACGCGGCGCTACGGCATTACGAAGCGCTGCGCTTGCCGCGCACACGCCGCGCCGTGTTGGGTGCACGCGCCCGCGGCGAGGAAATGCATCTGACTTCGCCGTGGGCGCAGCTCAAGCGCAACGTCAAAATGGCGGTGGCGCACCGCCTCGGCGGCGACAAGACCGGCATCCAGCTCGGCTCTTTCTACGATTACGACGTCGCCGCCGAAAACCGCATGCCGCTCAACGCGTGACCCGCCGCAAGGCGGGAGGGCGCGAGCGCGATTTGATCACCGTCACTCGAGGGGGACTCCATGACCGAGCGGACTTCGACCATCAACGTGACCGAACTGATCGATCTGCGGCCGATCACCGAGCTGCAGATCCGCGTGACGCTGCTCTGCGCGTTGACGATCTTTCTCGACGGCATCGATGTGATTGTGATCGGTCTCGTCGCACCTTCGCTCGCATCAGCGATCGGGGTGAGCGTCACGTCGTTCGGGCCGGTCTTCGGCATCGGCCAAGCCGGCATTTTGGTCGGCGTTCTGACCTTCGGTCCGCTGGGCGACCGTTTCGGCAGGAAGCGGCTAGTGATCGGCTCGATGCTGCTGTTCGCGACCTTCACCTTGCTGACGATATGGACGACGTCGTTCGACGAGCTTCTGGTGGTTCGCTTTCTCACCGGGCTCGGCCTCGGCGGCGCCGCGCCCAACGCGGTCGCCTTGACTTCGGAATTCGCGCCCAAGCGCCTGCGCGCCGCTTTCGTATCGGTGCAATGGGCGGCGCTGCCGCTCGGCGGCGTCGCGGTCGGCCTGTTGAGCTCCGTGCTGATCACGCGATGGGGCTGGCAATCGCTGTTCTATATCGGCTCGGTCGTGCCGCTCTTTCTTGCTGCCGTTCAGATGCTCGTCTTGCCGGAATCGGTTTCGTTCTTGCTCGCGCGTGGTCCCGACAGCATGCGCGACAAGGCGAATGTGCGCGGGATCGTCCGCAAGCTCGCCCCGGAACTGCCCGCCGCGCCGGACACCCGTTACGTGGTCAACACGGAAAAACTTCCGGGCGCGCCGATGAAGCACCTGTTTACCGAAGGCCGCGCCGCCATGACCTTGCTGCTGTGGGTGCCGTTCTTCACCAGCTTCATGATCCTCATTTTCATCACGTCATGGATTCCGACGCTGTTGCGCGCCAACGGTCTGTCGGTGGCGCAGGCAGGTTTTGCCATCGCACTGAATAGCCTGGGGAGCTTTATCGGCTCCGCCTCGGTCGGGCGGCTGATGGACCGCTTTGGCGCCTATACCGTCCTCGTTCCGACCTTTGTCCTGGCCTCGATTGCGGCCGGACTACTCGGCTTCTCGCTCGCGAGCCTCGGCTCGGCGGCCATCGCCGTGATCACTTTGAGCGGGCTCTTCGCCGGCGCGAGCCAAGCCGGCGTGATCGCGCTTGCGGCCGTGGTCTATCCGGTCGCCATCCGCTCGACCGGCGTGGGCTGGGCGATGGCGATCGGCCGGCTCGGCGCCGTCGTCGGACCGGTGCTCGGCGGCCTCTTTCTCGGCTGGCAATGGAGCGCCGATCAAATTCTCCTCGTCATCGCCGTGCCGGAGCTGATCGGCGCGCTGTGCGTAGCTTTGGTCGGCCAACTTCCCGCGTCGCGACCGGCGCTGTGATCTAAGGCCTAACGATCGCGCAGCGGCTTGATCTTCAGGTCGCCCGCGAGCTTGTCGAGCAGCGCCAAAAGCGGCTTTGCCAGCGGCACGCCGTCGCGCGCGCGTTCGGCGCGGCATTGCGCGCGGCGGTCGCCGGGCAAGCGGATCTCGTCGACGCCGGGGAGGCGCTTCGACGCGCGCAGATCGCCGATGTGGCGATCGACTTCTGATTTGAACGTGTCGAGCGGGATAAAGCGCGGGATGTCGACGGCAACGATGAAGTGGCCGGTATTGGTCGCGCTCTTGTCGTCGGCATTGAAGTCGACGACGTCGCGGCCGAAGGCGGCGCCGTTGAGCACGCCGGCGAGGAGCCCGAGCATCAGCGCCAGACCGGCGCCTTTATATTCGCCCATCGGCAGCAACAGGCCGTCATGCGAGCGATTGGCGTCGGTGATCGGCGCGCCGGTCTCGCGCATCGACGAACCAGCCTTCGGGCATGGCGAGCCCGCGCTGCGCATATTTCTTCACCGTGCCGTAGGCGACGATCGAGGTCGCGATATCGAGAATGAGCGGACCTCCGCCCGACGGCACGCCGATGGCGAGCGGATTGGTGCCGAGCAGCAAATCGGTGCCGCCCCACGTCCCCATGTGGTTGGCATTGGCGACCGCGGCATAGAGCCCGACCATGCCGTGCTGCGCCGGCATTTCGGCGTAGAGTCCCGCCGGCCCGGCATGGTTCGAGCGCCGCACGCCGACCCAGGACACGCCGGTCTCTTTCGCGATTGAAATCGCCTCGCTCGTGGCGCGCGACATGACTAGATGGCCCATGCCGTTGTCGCCGTCGACCAGCGCCGTCGCCGGCGCGCTCTTCGTCACCGTGATGTTGGGATGCTTGTTGAAGCCGCCGGCGTCGAGGCGGCGGATATATTGCGGCAGCCGGAAAATGCCGTGGCCGTCGGCGCCGGTGAGGTCGGCCTCCGTCATCAGCTCGGCGCATTTCGCGGCGTCGGCCTCGGGCAGACCCGAAGCAACGAAGGCGTCCTTGATCAGCGCCTGCGTGGCGCTTGCGGGAATGTTGACCAGATCGGCACTGCTCATGACGCGCTACGCCGTCACGCGTTTCTTGGCGAGAATTTTTGCCGCGTGGCCGTGCAGAATCTTGTCGCGGTCGCCTTCGCTGATATTGAGTGAGCGCACGTGCCGCACGCAATCGAGCATGCCCATGTCGTAGGGATAGTCGCTGCCGAGGAAGATGCGATCGGCGCCGACAAGAGAGATCAGCATTTCGAGCGTCTTCTTCGAATGCAGAATGGTGTCGTAGAGAAACCGGTCGAGATATTTTTCCGGCGAATGTTTCAGATGCACTTTCGGCTCCGGCCGCACCGCCCAGCCGTGGACCCAGCGCATGCCCTGATAGGGAATGAAACCGCCGCCGTGGACCATCATGAAATTGAGCTTCGGGTGACGCTCGAGCACGCCGCCGAAGATCAAACACGCTGCCGCAATCGTGGTGTCGAGCGGATTGCCGATCAGGTTGCCGAGATAATAGGAGCGCAGCCGGTCGGCGCCGGCGACATTGCCGGGATGGATCACCATGAAAGCGTCGAGCTCGGCCGCCGTCGCCCACAGCGGCTCGAAGCTCGGATCGTCGAGAATTCTTGCCGTTGATATTGGAGCCGATCATGGCGCCGTGCATGCCGAGCTTCCCCATGGCGCGGCGCAATTCGTCGGCGGCCTGTTGCGGCGCCTGCATCGGCAGCGTGGCGATGGCGGCGAAGCGGTCCGGATGAAGCTTGGTCAGCCGCGCCATGTCGTCGTTCTGGATTACCGAGAGCGCTACGCCGACCGACGGCCTCTTGGCCATAAAGCCAGGTCTGCGGCGTCGCCGTCACCACCTGCATGTCGACCAAAGCCGCGTCCATGTCGGCAAGCCGCCGCGCGATGTCATGGCCGCCGCGGGGAAACGGCTTGTACGGCACGCCGGCGACTTCGATGACGCCGTTGTCGGCGTCGACCGGGGTGAGCTTCAGGCCGAGGCTCGGGATCTCCTTTTGCAGGCGCTTGATCGCTTCGTCGGCCAGCACATGCGTATGGGTATCGATGGTCCGCGACATTGTTCCTCGTTCCTCCCCGTTTCTGGCGCGGCATGTTCTGCGCATAACCAGGATGGCCAGACAAGGGGTGCGGCCCATGCTCGCGGAGGCACGCTGCCAATACCTCATCGGAGGTCTTCTCAGGCGGCACTTTCGGCTATAAAGGGACCCCGAATTTCCGCATAAATCCGCTCAAATTACGGAATCCCCGATGGACGCGACGACCGACACGAAGACGCTTGCCGACCGCCATCCCAAACACGGCCGCGTCGAGGACGAGCCCTTGGTCCGCGGCCGCGGCCGCTATGTCGCCGACGCGCCGCTGCCGAACCAGGCCTTCGCTTATTTCGTGCGCTCGCCGCACGCCTTCGCCCGCATCGTCAGCGTCGATACGTCCGGCGCGGCGAACATGCCCGGCGTCGTCGCGGTGCTCACCGCGAAAGACATGGATGGCGTCGGCAATGTGTCGCGGCATCCGCCGGTGCCGGGCCGCGACGGCGGCAAGCTCATCATCTCGCACCGGCCGGCGCTCGCCGGCGAGCGCGTCATGCATCTCGGCGAGCCGGTGGCGATGGTGGTCGCCGAACTCGGCGCAGATCGCGCAGGACGCCGCCGAATTCGTCCATGTCGACTATGAAGAAACTGACGCCGGTGGTCGATGCGCGCGACGCGCTGCGCGACGGCGCGCCGCAGATCTGGCCGGAAGCGCCCGGCAATCTCGCCGTCGATTGGCCGGGGCCGCATCCCGATCCCGCCGCCAATGCCGCGGAGGTCGAGCGCATCTTTGCCTCGGCCAAATATATCGCGCGCATGGCGGAGATGAACCAGCGCCTCGTCGTCGCTTCGATGGAGCCGCGCGGCGCCACCGCGAGCTACGACGCGGCGAGCGACGCCTATCTGTTGCGCACCTGCTCGCAGGGCGCCGGCGCCATGCGCGAGAACGTGCTCGCCATCATGAATTGGCCGAAGGAGAGACTGCGCGTCATCACCGAAGATGTCGGCGGCGCCTTCGGCCTGAAAACCTCGGCCTATCCCGAATATCTCGCGCTCTTGGTCGGCGGCGAAGAAAACCGGGCGGCCGATCCACTGGATGTCGGGACGCTCGGAAGCGTTCCTCACCGACAATCAGGCGCGCGATATTTATTCGCGAAGCCGAGCTCGCGCTCGACGAGAAGGGAAAATTTCTGGCGCTGCGCATCCGCAACATCGCCAATCTCGGCGCCTATATCGGCGCGGTCGGCGCCAATATCCCGTGCTTTAACTTCACGCGCTGCCTGCCCGGCATGTACGACATCAAGCGCATCGATATCGCGACCAAATGCGTCTACACCAACACCACTCCCGACCGCGCCCTATCGCGGCGCCGGCCGGCCGGAAGCCAATTACGTGCTGGAGCGCTGGTCGACGAGGCGGCGCGCATCACCGGCATCGATCCGGTCAAGCTGCGGCGGCGCAATCTGATCAAGAAATCGGCGATGCCGTACAAGACCGCGGTCGGCACCACGTTCGATTCCGGCGACTTCGAGCCGATCCTCGACAAGGCGCTGGAGCTTGCCGACTACGACACGTTCAAGCAGCGCAAGCGCGAGGCGGCCAAAGCGCGGCAAATATCGCGGCTTCGGCATTTCCTGCATGCTCGAACATGCCGGCGGCGCGCCGGTCGAAAGCGCGATGCTGAGTTTCCCCGGCGGCGAGAAGCTGCACTTGACGCTCAATGTGCAGAATACCGGCCAGGGCCATGCCACGGTGTTTCCCGGCGTGATCGCCGAGCGGCTCGGCATTGCCGTTCGACAAGATCTCGCACAGCAACGGCAATTCCGCCGAACGAGCTGCCCGGCTATGCCTCGGTCGGCTCGCGCTCGGCCATGACCGCCGGCCATTCGGTCGTCAAGGCGATGGACGCCATCCTGGACAAGGGCAAGCCGATCGCCGCTGCCATGCTCGAAACCGGCGAAGCCGACATCGCCTATAAGGACGGCAATTTCGAAGTCGTCGGCACCGACCGCCGCGTCTCGCTGTTCGCGGTCGCATCGCGCGCTGCCGCGACATGAAGAAGCGCGGCGAGATCGCCGAGGATCTCGACACCAAGACGAAGACCGAAACGCCGCTGTCGTTTCCCAATGGCTGCCATATCGCCGAGGTCGAGATCGATCCCGATACCGGCCACTTGCCGATCGTCGCCTATGCCGCCGTCGACGATTGCGGCACGGCCGCTCAACGCCATGATCGTCGAAGGCCAGCTGCAGGGCTCGCTGGTGCAAGGCCTCGGCCAGGCGCTGATGGAGAGCACGATCTACGACAAAGATTCCGGCCAGCTCGTCACCGGCTCGTTCATGGACTACGCCATGCCGCGCGCCGAGGACGTGCCGCCGTTGCGCGATGCGATGCATAACGTGCCGGCGACCACCAATCCGCTCGGCGTCAAAGGCGTCGGCGAAGCCGGCACGACGGCGGCGATCGCCGCGGTGATGAACGCGGTGGCCGACGCCATCCCGAACGGCGCCGGCGCGCATCTGGAAATGCCGGTCACGGCGCCGCGGCTGTGGGAAGCCTGCCAGCGCGCGAAGGGCTGATCGGACAGCGTCATCGCCGCGGCTTTGCCTTCATCACATTGAAGACAAGCACGCCGAGGCAGCCGAACAACAAAATGCAGCCGCTCAACAATGGAGCGGCCGGCATCGAGCGCAGCCGCAATTCCGGCAAGCACGACGACCGCGACGATGGCGACCGCCAGCGCGCCGTCGTCGACGAAGAGTCCGACGAGCTCGAGAAGCGATGGCGACCAAGCATCTTTCATGACACGGCAGCCGCCTCACGACGGTTGAGGAGCGCAACAGCCGCGAGCCCGGTGCCGAGGAACAGCGCGATGAAGCCGAGGATAGCGAGATCCTCGCCCGGCCAAAGCGACGCCAAAGCCCTCGCCGGTCCAGAACAGGCCGAAGGCCGACAGCATCACGCCGACGGCGAATTTCAGCACATTCTCCGGCACCCGCGCCAAGCGGCCGATGCACCACAAGGCCGACGAGCGCGACCAGGAGACAGGCGGCAAGCGCGGCTGCGCTCACCGGGATGAGCACGCCGCGGCCGGCGCTGACCGCGATGACGATGAACACGACTTCGAGGCCTTCGAGCAGCACCGCCTTGAAGCTCGCGAGCCCGGCCAGCCAATCGAGCTGGCGCTGCGCATCGCGGCGCGCCTGTTCGCGCAATTCGGCGGTTTCGCTGGCAAAGGCACTCGCTTCGTCGTGCAGCGGGATCAAGCCCGCGGCGCGCAAGATCGCCTTGCGCAGCCAGCGCATGCCGAACAGGAGGAGCAAAATGCCGATGGCGAACTGCAGCCAGATGGAGCGGCACGCGATCGAGCAACGGGCCGAGCCCAACGACGATGAGCCGCGAGCACGACAAGCCCGGCGACCGCGCCGAGGCCGGCCGGCCGCCAGCCGCGAACGACCGCGACCGCGAGCACGATGGTCAGCGCCTCGACCGCTTCGACCAGCGACGCGAGAAATGCCGCCGTCATCGCCGATCCGGCATGCAGGCTGACAATCACCTAGCGCCTCCCGAGAATGGCAAATCGCTGCCCACTTGCGCGACCCACTTGCGGCTTTCAATAGATGAGGTTTTTCGGTCATATCGACAAGAGGCTCAACATGGGACGCGGAGACCGCGGATGACCGACGCCACAGCGCAAGCGAAGCCGCAGCAAGACGACGACGCGTTCCCGCGCACGATGCCGATGCTGCTCAGCTTCGTCGCCGGCTATGTCGACAGCTACACCTATCTCGCTTTGTTCGGCCTGTTCGCCGCCCAGGTCACCGGAAGCTTCGTCATCGCCGGCGCCGAGTTCGTCACCCGCGATTACGGCATCGCCGGAAAGCTCCTCGCCATCGTCGCCTTCGTGGTCGCAGCAGCGCTGACCGCGGCGCTGATCATGTGGGCGCGCAGTGCCGGGCGGGCGCCGCTGCCGTGGATGCTCCTCCTCGAAGCCGCGCTGCTCACGATTTTTGCCGCGATGATCCTGTTCGGTCCGCCGATCGAAGGCGCCACCGACTGGCACGGCATTGTCGCCGGCCTCGTCGCGGCAAGCGCCATGGGCGCGCAAAGCGTGCTGGTGCGCCTCCTCATGAAAGGCATTCCGCAGACCAATGTGATGACCGGCAATATGACGCAGCTCGGCATCGCTGCGACCGACCTGATCGTGGCGTGGCGGAAGCTGCGCCGCAGCGGGCATGACTAAACGATGTGCGCGACTTCGAAAATGTCCGCGCGCAGCTTTTGGTCGTGGTTTCGATTGCCGGCGGCTTTCTGGTCGGCGCCGCAATCGGAGCGATGGCCTTTGCCACGATCGGGCTGCGCGGCGCGCTTCTCGCTGTCGGCATTGTCGCCGGCCTCACGGTGTGGGCGTTCCAGCACCGGCGCGAGGCGTGATCAGTCGGGCCATCTACCTGAAAAAACGGCGCAGGCTTCTGTTCTCGGCGGCAAATTTTCGGCGAGCGACGAACGCGTTTGCCCATGCATAACAAGAAGTGATCGTCTTCTCGATAACCGGCGGGAACGAATGCAGCATCTCGCGCCCCCGCCGGCCAGCGGCGAACCCGACAAGACGCTTATCAACATTCCATTGATTGGTCGCACCAATGAGGTCTGCCCCCGCCTTTACAATAGTCGCACGATGGCAAAGCCTGCGATCGATGTGAAAGCAAACCATGGATTTAAAGAAGGTCACTGAGAAGACAGCATCTGTGAAACGATCTGGCTCCGCGCGGCCTTCGAGCGGACTTCTAGCTTGAATTCGTTCAACAAGAGACTTGGCGTAGTTTATGAAGGAAAATCGGGATGGATTGCCATATTCAGGCAAATAGCTCGTTCCAACGTCCTCGGTGAGGATGACACCGCCATCCTTGATGTGATCAAGACAATATTCGACGGTCGAGATTTGGTGTTTGTTCGTATGCCCTCCGTCATCGAGCAAAACGTCAATGTCGCCGACTTTGGCGAAAAAATCGCGCCAAAATTCTGGCGACGCCTGATCACCGATGAAAATTTCAAAGCCCTTTTCGCGCATCCGGGTGGCCGCAGGATCGAAATCAATCCCGATTATTCGGGCATCCGGGCCGAGAAATTCTCGCCACATAAGAAGAGAGCCGCCTTCGGCTACACCAATTTCAGCAAACGTGACGCCGGGCTTGTTGCGGTACTTACCGACAATCAGGTCGTAAACCGGAAAATAGCTGCTCACTTTCACGGATAGTTGCGTCAAGTGATCAAAGGCAGTCCTGCTACCCGCGGCATCCATACGAAAGCCCCCGCTTCCAGAGCCGTCACTATTGCAACGGCCATCGTGCAGCGCAACCTTTTGGCGTGCCAAGACTCCGTGCATTGTCTGCCTTTGGCCCTTAGCGGACGCGTCGGACGGTGGCTGTCGCGGCAGCTTTCGGAAGCAAAGCGGGCATTGACCGACTTTCGTCCATGGAGCTCAATTTATGAGCACCCGCCCTAATCGGCGATGACGTCAGGTGCCGGCGCGCGTCGCACCGTCCTCACCGCCCCCGACTTCACGGATCTCGTGGCGGTTCGCAGTCGTCGATCGCGCGTCTCCTGCGACCGCAACGGCGCGCGGCTGTGCGCGTTGTTGAGATGCACGAGATGCTTGAGCATCGCCAAAAAGGCCGCGCGCTCGCGCGGCTTGAGCGGCTCGAGAATGAGCCGCTGGGTCGATGCCACCGCCGGCGTGATCTGCCTGATCAGCCGCTCGCCGGCCGGCGTGATGTGAGAGCGACTTGGTGCGCCGGTCGACCGCGCCGTTGAGCCGTTTGATGAGCTTCTTCTTCTCCAGCCGGCCGACCACGTCGCCGATGGTGGTGCGGTCGAAGGCGATGACGTTGGACAGCGTGGTCTGGTCGATGCCCGGATGATTGTTGATGGCCGCAAGCGCCGCATATTGCACCGGCGTAATATCGAAAGCCTTGGCTTGATCGACGAACAGCGCAAAGGAAATCTGGTGCAGCCGGCGAATGAGATGGCCCGGCATCTCCAAGAAGGTCTTGTGGTCTTTCGACATTCCCGCTTTCGCCATCGCGTCTTTCGCCATCGCAGCCCACCGTTACGTCCCGGTCATGCGGATCACGGACCCGATTGACGCTCGAGCCATATTGTAGGTACACTGACCATAATCGTCAGTATACTGATAAAATGCAAGCGCGATAAAAGTACGGATTGGAGGACCCGATGGTAGACCACCCCGAAGCGATCATTGCCGGCAAGAAGCGCCCGTTCACCGGCGCCGAGTTTCTGCAATCGCTCAAGGACGACCGCGAGGTCTATATCTACGGCGAGCGCGTCAAGGACGTCACCGCCCATCCGGCGTTCCGCAATTCGGCCCGCTCCACTGCGCTCCTCTACGACGCGCTGCACGACAAGGCGACCAAGGACGTGCTCACCGCGCCGACCGATACCGGCTCCGGCGGCTACACCCATAAATTCTTCAAGGTGGCGAAGAGCCGCGAGGACGTCATCGCGCAGCGCGACGCCATCGCCGCCTGGGCGCGGATCACCTACGGCTGGCTCGGCCGCAGCCCCGATTACAAGGCGGCCTTCCTCAACACGCTCGGCGCCAATGCCGAGTTCTACGGCAAGTTCGCCGACAATGCGCGCGCCTGGTACAAGCGCGGCCAGGAATCGGTGCTGTTCCTCAACCACGCTTTGGTCAATCCGCCGATCGACCGCAACAAGCCGGTCGAAGAGGTCAAGGACGTCTATATCAACATCCAGAAAGAGACCGACGCCGGCATCTATGTGTCCGGCGCCAAAGTCGTCGCCACCAATTCGGCGCTGACGCAATTACAATTTCCTCGGCCAGAATATGGGCCAGGAAATCACCGACCCGAGCATGGTGGTGATGTTCATCGCGCCGATGAACACGCCGGGCATCAAGCTGATCTGCCGGCCGTCCTACGAATTTGCCGCGGCCGCGACGGGGTCGCCGTGGGACTACCCGCTCACGTCGCGCTATGACGAGAACGACGCGATCTTCGTGTTCGACAATGCCTTCATCCCCTGGGAGAACGTGCTGATCCATCGCGACATGCAGCGCCTGAAAGACTTTTATCCGCGCTCGGGCTTCTTCAACGGCTTCACCATGCAGGGCTGCACGCGGCTTGCGGTGAAGCTCGATTTCATCGCCGGGCTTCTCTACAAGGCGGCGCGCACGACCGGCGTCGAATCGTTCCGCGGCGTGCAGGCGCAGATCGGCGAAGTGATCGGCTGGCGCAATCTGTTCTGGTCGCTCACCGATGCCATGGCGTGCAATCCAGAACCGTGGGTCAACGGCGCGGTGCTGCCGAACGCGCGCGGCTCCGCCACCTATCGGCTGTTCATGACGGAAGCCTATCCGGCGGTGCGCAACATCGTCGAAAAGGTCGTCGCCTCGGGCCTGATCTATCTGCCGTCGCACTCCGCCGATTTCAAAAATCCCGACATCGACAAATATCTCGCCAAATATGTGCGCGGCTCGAACGGCATCGACTACAAGGAGCGCATCAAGATCATGAAGCTTTTGTGGGACGCCATCGGCACCGAATTCGGCGCCCGCCACGAGCTCTACGAGATGAACTATTCCGGCAGCCACGAACTCATTCGCGTCTTCCAGCTGCAGCAGGCGCAAGCCAACGGCGCGCTCAAGGGCATGGAAGCGCTGGTCGACCAATGCATGGCCGATTACGACGAGAACGGCTGGAAGCACCCGGCGTATGTGGAGAGCGATATTTCGCTGGTGGGGAAGTAACGCGGATTACGCTTCGCCGGTTACGAGCCGCAGCTGAATTCTTTTCTGCATTTCGTTACGCAAGCTTCGTAGGAAAACCGGAAATCGGTTTGCCAATTGGCCCAATCGGCGCATGGCTTATCGCACTTGGCTACGCAGATGAGCGACATTTCTCTGGGCGGCGGTGCCGGCGGCAGAAACCGGGGGACCTTCTGCGACTCCTGGCTCCAAACAGGAGCTACGGCAAAACCGGCAATGGCTAAAACTACTAATATGCGAGCCAGCATTTCCGTGAATTAGGACAGGCTTTTGTTCAAACTAGGACAGCGAGCGCAGGGTGGGCTAAGGCGCGAAGCGCTGTGCCCACGCCTGCATCTCGGCAGTTGCTTGCTTGCCGCACGGCAAACCAATCCCTCGATATTTTCTCGTCGTCATGGCCGGACTTGTTCCGGCCATCTCGATTGATCTGGCACGGTCTTACCAGTTTGATCGGGATGCCCGGGACAGGCCCGGGCATGACGGTGGATCGTCATTGCGAGCGAAGCGAAGCAATCCAGTTCGGCGAACCCGCCTGGATTGCTTCGTCGCTTCGCTCCTCGCAATGACGAAGACGTGACGTCACGTTTCTATTGACAATTGTCCCCATTTTCGTTACATTGTCGCGAATCTCGCTCACACGGGACGCCATCGCGAGGGTGCTCTCGATTGTGCGGAGCGAGTGCGGTGCCCGCGCGCGGAGCGACACACTCCGCACCCGGGCGGCTTCGGGCATCAGCAGGCCGGCATTACGACCGGTCGGTGGGGTGCTGCCACTGGACTGGGACAGGTGAGGGCGGGTAACGCCCGCACCAACTGCGTTCGATGCTGCCCCCGGAAGGGGGACCGTTACAGATCGGCGTTCTTGCCGCGTCCCAGGAAGCCTGGCCTGAAGTCGCGCGCACGGGCGAAAGCCCGTCCGTCAGAACCGCGGTGGAACGCCGACAGGCGAGCTGCCCCCTCCTTTATCCTCCCCCGCTTGCGGGGGAGGATATGGAGGGGGGCAGCGGCCGTGCCAGCTGCACGGCAGGTTGGAGCAAGCGTCTGTCCGCGTTCCGCTTCCCTTTTTCTTCTTACCTCTCCCCGCGTGCGGGGAGAGGTCGAGTGAGCGAAGCGAACGAGGGTGAGGGGGCGGTGCCGCGAGTTTGAGCGCCAAGAAACTTAAGCGAGAGTCTCAGGCAAGCGGCGACGCCCCCTCATCCCGACCTTCTCCCCGCACGCGGGGAGAAGGAGCGCGCATGCGCGCCGCGAGAGCGCTGCGTCATGTCTCGGCAACAACAATCGTCGGCTCGCAGCTAACGGGAAAATTCACCGAATTGGCGATGAAGCATTTTTCATGCGCGGCGTGGTGCAGCGCCATTGCGCGTTCCTTGGTGCGGGCGGCGTCGGTGCCGGCGCGCACCGTCACCGTGGGACGCAGCACCGCGCGAGTGAAGCGGCCGGAGCCGTCGGGCTGTTCTTCCATCACGCCTTCGGCGAGATCGGCATAAGCTGTGACGACGATTCCCGATTCGGCAGCGAGATGCAGGTACCAAAGCTTGTGACAGGCCGAGAGCGACGCAACGAGCAGTTCTTCCGGGTTCCAGCGCGCACGGTCGCCGCGAAACTTGGGATCGGAGGAACCGTCGATTGGGGATTTGGATTGCGCTGTAATCGCGTGATCGCGGGAATAGGCGCTGTAGCCGGATGTCCCGGTTCCCAGATTTCCGGTCCATGTGACCGTGATCGCGTAGCGATGCTCACGGGCCGGCATGATCGTCGTTCCTTTTGCCTTGTGGCGAGCCCAGCCCAGTTCGAGGCCGCGAGAAAACAAACGCCGGTGTGGTTCCGCAGTGGATAGATTGTGGCGCGCGCACGAAAATTATTTTTCATGCAACCGCTTAGTCGCCGCGTGCACATTGTCGCCTCATTTAAACAAAGTCGAACAAGGCGATGGTCAAAGAGGTAATTTTAGGTATCTTTGAAGTTCCCAGCGCGAGGCCGATTTGCATGATACGAGCTGGAACTGGCGAAGCGCAATTGCCACCTCTTCGCGCGGTTCTGGACGCCGCCACCATTGCGCTTGAGCTCGTCATCATCGCCGTCATCTATTTCGGCCTGGCCGAATCGGCGCTGCTGTTGCCCGTGCTCAATCCGGCGGCAACCCCGCTGTGGCCGGCGACCGGCGTCGCGCTCGGCATCATTCTCCTGCGCGGTTATCGGGTGTGGCCGGCGATCTTCGCCGGCTGCCTGGTCGCGCATCTGGTTTCGTCCGGCATCGCCGACCTGCGCCCGGTCGTCGACGCGGGAGCGATCGCGCTCGGCACCACGCTCGCCGCCTTGGCGGGCGCCTGGCTGATCAACCGCTGGTCGCACGGCCGCAAGACCTTTGCGAGCCCGCTCGGCATCGGCAAATTCGCGCTGGTGTGCTTCGGCCCGGTCGCGGTCATCGCCTCGGCGCTCGCCATGGCCGGCAGTCTCGCCGGGCGGATCCTCGTAAGCGAAACCGGCCTTGCCGGCGCGCTCGCCAATTGGCCGATGCTGCTGAGCACTTACGACACCTGGTGGCTGGCGGACGCCGGCGGCAGCCTGATGGTGACGCCGGTGATCGTGTTGTGGGCGCAAGCCTCCGACGTCCGGCCGCGGCCTGCCGTCGCGGCAGTGAAGCCTGGCGGCTCGTCGCATGTCACGTTACGTGTCACGTCACCTGTCACATCACAGGTCACGTCGCATGCGCTGGATACCGCCGCCATCCTCATCGCCGCGGCGCTGATCGGCATCGCGGCGTTCTACCCGCTGTTGCCGGTCTTAAGCAGCGCGCTCGACAGCCTCGTGCCCTATCGCGGCATGCTCGGCTTCCTCATCGTCGCTGCCGCTGATGGTTTCCGCGTTGCGCGCCAATGCGCGCGACGCGGCGACGGCGGCGCTGATTTTCTGCTTCATTGCCGGCGTCTCGGCGGCGCTCGGCTCGTCCGCCGATATGAACAATTCGCTGCTGCTGCTGTTGGCCATGGCAATCGCGACGTCGGTCGCGCCGCTCATCCTCGGCGCCGCCGTCGCCGCGCATCGCGACACCGAAGCGCGCTTGCTGCTGGCGCAGGAGCATTTGAACCGCCGCGTCGAGGCGACGCAATTGGCGTTCAAAAACGCCAAGCGGCATTTCCAGATCTTCATGGAAGGCGTCACCGACTACGCGATCTTCCTGCTCGACACGTCGGGCCGCGTGGCGAGCTGGAATTCCGGCGCGCAGAACATCATCGGCTACAAGGCCGACGAGGTCATCGGCAAGCATTTCGGCATCTTCTACCGGCCCGACGAGCGCCGCGCCGGCGAGCCGAAACGCGCGCTCGCCACCGCCATCCAGAACGGCAAGCACGAAGTCGAGGGCTGGCGCATCAGGAAGAACGGCACGCCGTTCTTCATGACCGGCGCGCTCACCGCGATCCGCGACGACGACGGCTCGGTGATCGGGCTTGCCAATATCATCCGCGACGCCACCGAGCGCCGCGACACCCAGGAGAAACTGGTCGAGGCGCGCGAACAGCTGGCGACGGCGCAGAAGATGGAGGCGATCGGCAAGCTGACCGGCGGCATCGCGCACGACTTCAACAATCTGTTGATGATCATCGGCGGCAATGCGCAGACCTTCAAGCGCCTGCTCGATCCGAAATTGCCGCGCGCCATCGAGGCCATTCAGACCGCGGCCAAGCGCGGCGAAAGCCTGACCCGGCAATTGCTGACTTTCTCGCGCCGCCAGCAGCTGTCGCCGACGGTCGTCGATCTCAATGCCAGCATTCGCAACATGCGCACGATGCTGGAAAGCTCGTTGCGCGGCAACATCGTCTACACCGAGAATATCGAGCAGGGCGTCTGGCCGGTCAAAGTCGATCTCGCCGAACTGGAGCTTGCGATCGTCAACCTTGCCGTCAATGCCCGCGACGCCATGCCGAACGGCGGCACCTTCACGCTGAGCGCCGGCAATGTCGAGACCGACGAGGGACTGCGCGACGACGAGCACAATGCGGGCTATGTCGCGATCTCGTTTACCGACAGCGGCATGGGCATTCCGCCGAACCTGCTGTCGAAGATCTTCGATCCGTTCTTCACCACCAAGGAAGTCGGCAAGGGCACCGGGCTTGGCCTGTCGCAGGTCTACGGCTTTGCCCACCAGGCCGGCGGCACGGTGACCGCGGACAGCAAGGTCGGCGAGGGCACGACGATCACGATCTATCTGCCGTCCTGCTCCGATGAGGCCATCACGGCGGAGGAAATGTCGGAGACCGACGCGCCGCATCTGCAGCGGCCGATGGTGCTCGTCGTCGACGACAGCCCCGAAGTCGCCGAGGTGACGTCGTCGCTGTTCGAGCATCTCGGTTATGACACGATCTATCGCGACTCCGCGGAAGCGGCGCTGAAACTCCTGGGCGAAGGCGCCAAGATCGATCTCGTGTTCAGCGATATCGTGATGCCGGGAACGATCGACGGCGTCGGCCTCGCCACCGAAGTGCGGGCGCGCTATCCGCATCTGCCGGTGATCCTCACCACCGGCTATAGCGACGCGGCGCAAGCGGCGCCGCCCGACTTGAAAATTTTACGTAAACCCTTCGACAGCGACGCGCTGCGCGGCTTCATCCAAGACACGATGGAAATGAGTCTGGCGTCGTAATGCCGTTACAATCGCGCGAGCCCCAATTACGCGCGCACGCTTTCGCATCATTCATTGCCCATTTCGCAGCCATCACGACTCGTTGATGGCCATTTGATTTACGCGGCGTTGACAGCGCAGCCGCGCTGAACGAATTCACGCCGGGGCGACGCAGAAAAAACGGAAAAGCAATGGATTCGGTAGAGAAATTCGTCCCCGTTCTGGGCCGCTTTTTGTTGGCCTTGGTTTTTGTTCTCGCCGGCTACACCAAGATCTGGACCACCGACGCGACGACCGCGCATATGGCGAGCCATGGCATCCCGCTGCCGAATCTTCTGGTCTATGGCGTGGTGGCGCTCGAGCTCGGCGGCGGTTTGTTGCTCATGTTCGGGCTGTTCACGCGCTGGATCGCGCTCGTCTTTGCCATTTATTTGCTGACGCTGGCGTTGACGTTCCATGATTATTGGGCGATGCCTGTTGCTGTCGCGCGCGAGCAGCGCATCGCGTTCCTGGAACATCTGGCGATGATCGGCGGCATGCTTTACGTCTTCGTCTACGGCGCCGGTGTTTACAGCCTCGACGCATTGTTCGGCTTGGCGCGGCCGCGGACCAGCGCGGCGATCGCCTAGGCTCATTCGATCGGACGGCGGCTCGCTCTTATGTTCCGACGCTCTTATGTTCCAGCATGGAGCGGCTGCCGATCCGGCCGACCAAAAGGGGGAAATCGACGCGCGATGCCGATCACCACCTACGTTCTCGAGCCACCGACGCGCTTCAATCATCCGTATTCCGGCCAGGTGATCGAGCGCGTTCTGCCGCTGCGCGAAGCGCGCGCGGCCTGCGCGCATAAAGGCGTCAGCGCCGACGCCTGCTCCTGGGAAACCGGCCACACTTGCTTCCTGATCATTCCGCGCGGCGGCCCGGTGAAGGATTTGAAGGCTTACGTCCGCCACGAGCGCGCCCATTGCAACGGCTGGAGCGAAAATCACGAGGAGTGATTGACCCGCCGCGGCCTTTCGTGTCACTTCGGCCGGCCTTCAAAACCGCCGGAAACGACTGCAATTCCAATGGCAAATGACCGCTACAACTGACCGCTACAACGCCCGCGACGCCGAGGCGCGCTGGCAGAAAATCTGGGACGAGCGCTCAATCTTCGCGACGAAGAACGACGACCCGCGCCAGAAATACTACGTCCTGGAAATGTTCCCCTATCCGTCGGGGCGCATCCATATGGGCCACGTCCGCAATTACACGATGGGCGACGTGGTGGCGCGGTTCAAACGCGCGATGGGCTTCAACGTGCTGCATCCGATGGGCTGGGACGCTTTCGGCATGCCGGCCGAGAACGCCGCGATGGAGCGCAAGGTCCATCCCAAGGAATGGACCTACGCCAATATCGCGGCGATGAAGACGCAGCTCAAATCGATGGGGCTGTCGCTCGATTGGAGCCGCGAGATCGCGACCTGCGATCCGAGCTATTACAAGCATCAGCAGAAGATGTTCCTCGATTTTCTGCGCGCCGGTCTGGTCGAGCGCAAGCAGTCGAAGGTGAACTGGGATCCGGTCGACAACACCGTGCTCGCCAACGAGCAGGTGATCGACGGCCGCGGCTGGCGCTCCGGCGCCTTGGTCGAGCAGCGCGAGCTGACGCAATGGTTCTTCGCCATCACCAAATTCGCACCGTCTCTGCTCGAGGCGCTCGATACGCTCGACCGCTGGCCGGAAAAAGTGCGGCTGATGCAGAAGAACTGGATCGGCCGCTCCGAAGGACTGCTGGTCCGCTTCGCGCTCGATCCGAAGACGACGCCGGACGGCGAGAGCGAACTCGAGATTTTCACCACGCGGCCGGACACTTTGTTCGGCGCCAAATTCATGGCGCTGGCGCCGGATCATCCGCTCGCCGCGGCGGCGGCGAAGAAAAATCCGGCGCTGGCAAAATTCATCGAGGAATGCCGGCACCACGGCACCGCGCAGGCCGAGATCGACACCGCCGAGAAGATGGGTTTCGACACCGGCATCAAGGCGCGTGCATCCGTTCGATCCGAACTGGAAGCTGCCGGTCTATGTCGCGAATTTCATTTTGATGGACTACGGCACCGGCGCCATTTTCGGCTGCCCGGCGCACGACCAGCGCGACTTGGATTTCGTCAACAAATACGGCCTCGGCAATGTGCCGGTGGTCTGTCCGCCCGGATCAGGACCCGAAGACCTTCGTCATCACCGATACCGCCTATGACGGCGACGGCCGCATGATCAATTCGCGCTTCCTCGACGGCATGACGATCGCGGAAGCCAAGGAAGAAGTCGCGCGGCGCCTGGAAAAGAAAGCGCCCTCTGACCCTCCGCAAGCGGGGAGGAGGTGGGGCCGTGGCGCAGCGCCAGGTGAATTTCCGCCTGCGCGACTGGGGCATTTCGCGGCAGCGCTATTGGGGCTGTCCGATCCCGATCATCCATTGCGAAAAATGCGGCGTGGTGGCGGTGCCGGAAAAGGATCTGCCGGTGACGCTGCCGGAGGACGTGACCTTCGACCGGCCCGGCAATCCGCTCGACCATCATCCGACCTGGAAGCACGTCGCCTGCCCGCAATGCGGCGGCAAGGCGCGGCGCGAAACCGACACGATGGACACCTTCGTCGACTCGTCGTGGTATTTCGAGCGCTTCACCGATCCGTGGATCACGACCGCGCCGACCGACCGGCCGATGGTCGACGACTGGATGCCGGTCGATCAATATATCGGCGGCATCGAGCACGCGATCCTGCATCTGCTCTATAGCCGCTTCTTCACCCGCGCGATGAAGACGACCGGGCATGTCGGGCTGGAAGAGCCGTTCGCCGGCCTGTTCACCCAAGGCATGGTCGTGCACGAGACCTATCGCACCAAGAGCGGCGAATGGGCGACGCCGGCCGAGGTGAAAATCGAAGCCGACGGCGACGCGCGGCGCGCGACGCTGATCGCGACCGGCGAAGCGGTCGAGATCGGCGCGATCGAGAAGATGTCGAAGTCGAAGCGCAACACCGTCGACCCCGACGAAATCATCGGCGGCTACGGCGCCGACGTCGCGCGCTGGTTCATGCTGTCGGACTCGCCGCCCGAGCGCGACGTGGAATGGACCGAGCGCGGCGTTCAGGGCGCCTGGCGTTTTGCGCAGCGGCTGTGGCGGCTGGTCGGCGAGGCGGCCGAAATCGCCCAATCGGCGCCCGACGCGCGCCCGGCGCAGTTCTCGCCGGCGGCCGCAGGCGTTGCGCAAGGCGACCCACTCCGCTTTGGCCAAAGTCACCGATGACATTGAAAAGCTGCACTTCAATGTTTGTGTGGCGGCGATCTACGAATTCGCCAATAAGATCAGTGATGTAATTGGCGATATGGGGTCGCAAGACGGGTCGGAATCGGGGGCCGTTTCCACGCCTGATTTTCGGTGGGCGATGCGGGAAGCGGTTAATGTTCTTGTGCAACTGTTCAACCCGATGATGCCGCATCTTGCCGAGGAATGCTGGGCCATGCTCGGCCACAACAGCCTGGTCGCGGAAGCGGCATGGCCGCAAGGCCGAGCGCGCGCTTTTGATCGAGGACAACGGTGACGCTGCCGGTCCAGATCAACGGCAAAAAGCGGGCCGATGTGACCGTGGCCCGCGACGCCACAAATGCCGATATCGAGGCTGCCGTTCTGGCGCTCGATGCGGTAAAAAAGGCGCTCGACGGCAAGGCGCCGAAGAAGGTGATCATCGTGCCGCAACGGATCGTCAATGTCGTGGTGTGAGCAAGCGAGCAATTGGCGCGGCGCTGGCGCGGCTCGCCGTTGTGCTGGCCGCGGCCGGCCTGACGGCCGGCTGCTTCGAGCCGCTCTACGGGCGCAACAATGCCCCGCCCGGCGCCGACAGCGTTCGCGACAAGCTCGCCGAGGTGGAAATTCCGGTCATTCCGACGCGCCAGGGTTCGCCCGCCGCGCGGATCGCGGTCAGCATGCGCAATGCGCTGCAATACGATCTCAACGGCGGCGCCGGCGCCAATGCGCCGACCCATCGCCTGACGATGACGGTGACGCCGACGCGCAACTGACGGTGATCGTCGATGTCGCCAGCGGGCGGCCGACGGCCGAGGTCGACGGCGTCACCGCGAATTATCAGCTCATGGAAATCGCCACCGGCAAGATCGTGCTCAAGGATACGGCCTTCGCGCATGTCGACATCGACGCTCCCGGACCGCAGCAGCGTTTCGCCACGCAACGCGCCAGGCGCGACGCCGAGGACCGCGCGGTGGAAGCCGTCGCCGAGGCGATCCGCAACAGGCTGGCGTCCTATTTCGTCGCCGGGACCTGATCTTCTCGCCAGATGATTTCCCGGAAGGACGGTTTCCCCTGCTCCGGATCATGCTCTAAATCTCGATCATGGTTGCGATCAAAGCCGCCAATGTCGATGCCTTCGTCGCGCGCCCGGATCCGGCGCGGCCGGTGATGCTGGTGTTCGGGCCGGATGCCGGCCTCGTCAGCGAACGCGTCACCGCGCTGGTCAAGGCGTCGGTCGACGACGTCAACGATCCGTTCGCGCTGGCGCGGCTCGAAGGCGAGGACCTGACCGCCAATCCGGCGCGGCTCGTCGAGGAGGCGCAGACCATTCCGCTGTTCGGCGGCCGCCGCGCGGTATGGGTCAAGGCCGGCGGCCGCAATATCGCGCCGGCCGTCGAGGCGCTGCTCGGCGTCGACATCGTCGACTGCCGCATTGTCATCGAGGCCGGCGACTTGCGGCGCAATGCGCCGCTGCGCGTTCTGTGCGAGCGCGCCAAGAACGCCGTGGCGCTGCCCTGCTATGCCGACAGCGAGCGCGACCGGGCGCAATTGATCGACAGCGAGATGCGCGCCGCGGGTCTTGCCATCGCGCCGGATGCACGCACTTTGCTGATTCCCTTGCTCGGCGGCGACAGGTCGGCCTCGCGCAGCGAATTGAACAAGCTCACGCTCTACGCGCACGGCCAGAAGCAAGTCAGCGTCGACGACGTCATGGCCGTCGTGTCCGATGCCTCGGGGCTCGCGCTCGACGATATCGTCGATGCGGCCTTCGCCGGCCGCCCGGCGCGAACTCGAAGCGCAGCTCGCCAAGGCGCGGACCGCAGGCGCCAATGCCGGATCGATCCTGTTCGCCGCGCAGCGCCAGGTGGCGCAACTGCACAAGTGGCGCCTGGCGATCGAGGACGGCTCGCCGTTCTCGCTCGACGCGGTGCAGCCGCCGCTGCATTTCCGCCGCAAGGATCTCATCGGCGCGGCGCTGAAAACGTGGAGCGCGGCACGGCTCGCCGCGGCGATGGCCGAACTTGCCGAGGCCGTGCTGGATTCGCGACGCAAACCGGCGCTCGCCGACACCATCGCCGAGCGCGCGCTATTGGCGATCGCGGCGAACGGCCGGCGCAGCGCGGCTTAGGCGATTACTACTGCACGGGCCGTGCGTTGGCGCGTGCGGCCGGCCAATCGGCGAGCTTGTTGCGGCCGATGACCGACATTCTGCTCGCCGCCGACGCCAGCATGTCGTGGATGACCTGATCGAACCGCTCGTGCGCGGCGTGGTTTTCCGCCATTGCGCCGCGCATCGCATCGGCGTCGAACGGTTCGGCGCGCAGGCTCTTGCGCACGTCGTCCTGCGACAGGCGAAGATCGGCCTGCGCGGTCGCGATCTTCACCGCGTCGGCGCGCAGCTCGCGCGCGCATGGCATCGGCGTCCGCCGGCGGCAGACGTGTCCGCGACGCGATTGAGCCGGCCGACCAGATTGTGGTCGATCCGCGCCACGGTCGTCAGCGGCACCGGGCTGGAATAGCGGAACGCCACGGCGCCGGCCGCGCCGACGAAAAACAAGTTGAGCGCCAGCGAGCCCAGCAACAGCCAGTGCACGCGCGCGCCGCTTTCGAGTCTTAGGAAGTACCGACATAGTCGCCCTCGCTTTTCGAGCGCAGTTGGCGAAAGAGGCTCGGCCCATCAAGCAGTTGGAGCCCGATTGTCGCCAAGACCACGCAGTCTCGAAATCCCAAAGCCGTAGCTGCCCTCATCTCCGGGCAATTGGCTTAAGTCAGCGGGCCACGGTAATAGGGTGGAACGGCAAGTTGCAAGGGCCCTCAACAAGAGCCCTAAACAAGGGCTCAAAGAGCTCCCTGCCCGCTCTTGCGCGCCGGCCGGGCGCGGCCGTTCGGCAGCGCTTCAAGTCGGATTTTCGAGGCTGAACGTCTCGGAATCGTCGTCATAGGCGAAGACTTCGGCGAAGCGGCCCCAGGCGATCACCGCCCGCAACGTATGCTCGGCGTCCTCGGTGCTCATGTGATCTTCCAGCTCGTCGAGGAAGCGGCTCTTCGGCGCCACGTGATTGGCGCGCTCCTGAAGCACGCGGCGGATATGCGCGGCGAGCGGAACCTGGGCCAGAAGCTGACGCGCAAAGAGCTTCTTGCGATCGTCGGTCGCCATTTCGACGAACTGCTTGCCGATGTCGGTGAGCTTGATGTCGCCGCCCTCGATTTCCGCCAAGCGGAACATTTGCAGCGATTCCGCGACCGGCAAGAGCTCGTCCGAATTCCATGTGCAGCTCATCGGCCAGCACCGGCAAGTCGGCCTTGCCGTTGAAACGGCGCCGCCGCCAGCGTTTCCATGAGGCCGGACATCAAGATTGGCCGACACCCGCGGCAGCACCGTATTCATCGTCGCCGCCGGCGCCGTGCCGATCTGCATCGGCGCCGTCTTGCGCGCGGTCATCGCCACATAGATTTTTTCGACCATATCGTGGAATTGCGGATCGAGGCGGTTGCGCGGCTGCTTCAGGTCGACGGGGATATCGCTGATGATGCGGCCCGGATTGGTCGAGAACAAAAGGATGCGGTCGCACATCAGCACCGCTTCCTCGATATTGTGCGTGACCAGGATCACGCCCTTGATCGGCAGCTTGCCTTCGCCCCAGAGTTCGAGGAAGTCGGTGCGCAGCGTCTCCGCGGTGAGCACGTCGAGCGCGGAGAACGGCTCGTCCATCAGAAGAATATTCGGATGCACGACGAGCGCGCGGGCGAAGCCGACGCGCTGGCGCATGCCGCCGGACAATTCGCGCGGATAGGCGGATTCGTAACCGTCGAGACCGATCAGGTCGATCGCCGCCAGCGCGCGTTTGCGGATTTCCGGCAACGGCAGGCCGAGCGCCTCGAGGCCGAGCTGCACGTTTTCCAGAACCGTCAGCCAGGGGAACAGCGCGAAGGACTGGAACACCATGGCGATGCCGGGCGCCGGCGCATTCACCGGCTGGCCGAGATAAGTGACGGTGCCGCCCGAAGGTTGCGCCAGGCCCGCGATCAGCCGCAGCAAGGTCGATTTGCCCGATCCGGTGCGGCCGAGGAGACCGACGATCTGGCCTTGATTGAGCGACAGTTCGACGCCGTCGAGCACCAGATGCTCGCCGCCGTCGGCGCGCGGGAACGACTGTCGCAGGCCATGAATATCGAGCAAAGCGGCGGTCATGATGCGATCCTTTGCGATCCTCATCCCAGGCGGAATTTGCGTTCGGCGTAGTAGTACAGCGGACGCCAGAACAAGCGATTGATGACGACGACGAACAGGCTCATCACGGCGATGCCGAGCACGATTTTATGGAAGTCGCCGGCATCGGTCTGCTGGGCAATATAGGCGCCAAGCCCGTCGGCTTGCAGATGCACATCGCCCCAGGACGCGACCTCGGCGACGATGCTGGCGTTCCACGAACCGCCGGACGCGGTAATGGCGCCGGTCACGTAATACGGCAGCACCGCGGGCAGCGCGATGCGCCGCCACCACAGCCAGCCGCGCACCCGCAGATTGACGCCGACGGCGCGCAGCTCGTTGGGAATAGCGGACGCGCCGGCAATGACATTGAACAGAATGTACCATTGCGTGCCGAGGATCATCAGCGGGCTGAGCCAGATATTCGGACTGAGCTTCCACGCGACGATGACCGAAACCACGATCGGGAACAGCAAATTCGCCGGAAACGCGGCGAGGAATTGCGCCACCGGCTGCACCAGATTGGCGACGCGCGGCCGCGTGCCGACCCAGACGCCGATCGGGCACCCAGATGACGCTGGCGATGGCAATGAGCACGACGACGCGCGTCAGCGTCGCAAGACCGAGCACCAATGTCGTCATCACGTCGGCAAGCGTGATGCCTTCGACGGCGAAGCTTACGATCTGCCACAAGGCGATCGCCGCGAGCGCGAAGACGATCACGCCGGCCTGGAAGGCGAACACGGCCCTGCGCGATCGACTGACGTCGCGCGCGACGGATACGCGGCTTGTCGGACCGGCGCGGGCGAAACGTCAGCTGCCAAAGCGCCGCGAACGGCGCCGTTATCCGTTCGATCAAGCGCGACCGCCGCAGCACGTCGAACACCCATGATTCAGGCGCCGAGCGCCGGGCTCCTGCTCGAAGCGGAAACGGTCGGCCCAGGCCACCAGCGGCCGGAACAGCACCTGGTCGTAGATGAAGATCACGACCAGCATGGTGCCGATCGCCCAGCACACCGCGATCAGATCGCGGTGCTCGATGGCGACCGCGATATAGGAGCCGATGCCCGGCAGCGTGACCGTCGTGTTGCCGACGCTGATCGCTTCCGAGGCGACGACGAAGAACCAGCTCCCCGACATCGACATCATCATGTTCCAGATGAGCTGCGGCATCGCGAACGGCACGTCGAGCCGCCAAAATCGCATCCAAGGCGAGAGCCCAAAATTGCGCGAGGCCTCCTCGAGCTCGGTCGGGATCGTGCGCAGCGACTGGTAGAAGCTGAAAGCCATATTCCAGGCTTGGCTGGTGAAAATCGCGAAGATCGCGGCGAACTCGGCGCCGAGCACGCGGCCCGGCGCCAGCGCCATGAAGAACACGACGGTGACCGAGATGAAGCCGAGGATCGGCACCGATTGCAGAATGTCGAGGAGCGGCACCAGGATGCGCTCCGCCGTTGGGTTTTTGGCGGCGAGCGTCGCATAGGTGAAAGTGAAGATCAGCGACAGCACCATGGCGATGAGCATGCGCAGCGTGGTGCGCGCGGCATATTCGGGCAGATTGCGCGGATCGAGCGATGTCGGCTGCGTCTGCAGCTCGGTGAGCGGCTCAAACAGATGGCGGCTCGCCTCGCCCAAGAACACCAGGAGGCCGAGGATCAGAAGAAACGCGAGAACGTCCCATCGGCTGAAAACCGGACCAGACGCCTGCGGAAATAGGGACGTTGACGCGCATGTATCACGGCCTGGCTGTCACGGATTGGCTGTCACGGAAGTGTCGTGAAAGTCGCGACTTGAATGGCGGCCAAGCTCGGGACCCTGATCGGACGATTCCGAAATAGCGATGCCAGAATACCGATTCCGAACACCGATTTCCCGAGCCTGGGCCGTGAGCTTGGTCTGCCGCGACCACATAACACCAGGCGCGTAGCGTTCAAACCTTTTTACCAACCCATAGCGGCACTTTCGGCCGGCAATTTATCCGAAGCGCGTCGTCCCATTGATCGCACCCTGGACTGCGCGCGGGCCGCGGCCCGGCCAAACGGATTGCCCGTGCGCCGCACGCGGACCTGGCAAATCGTCGTGAAATCACCGCATTGTCGACCAAGAATTTCCGTGGCGTTAAGTCGTTGATTCTCTTTACGGGGCGAATGGAGAAGTGCCGTGTTAGCGCAATACGCAAAGCTAGTCGTAAAACCAATCGTGGCGGCGCTGTTACTTGGGTGTATTTGGCCTTGCCGTATCGCTTGCCGCCGTCCGCTCCGCAACCGCGGCGGAGCCCTCAGTGGTCGGCCTGTGGCAGAAGCTCGACGAGCAGACCGGCGCGACGGTCGGCTGGTTCCTCTTCGTCGAGCACGGCGGTACTCTATGAAGGCGCCATCGCCAAGACATTTCAGCGGCCGGGCGACCCCAAGAATCCGATCTGTTCGGCTTGCCAGGACGACCGCAGGAATGCGCCCTTGCTCGGAATTTCGCTGATCAGAAACATGACGCGGAACGGCCTCGCCTACGAGGGCGGCAATATCCTCGATCCGCGCGACGGCAATGTCTACAACGCCATGATGACGGTCAGTCCCGACGGCCAGACGCTGACCGTGCGCGGCTATCTCGGCATCGCTTTATTCGGCCGCGACGAGATCTGGCACCGCCTGCCGGACACGCGCGGTGAAACAACTCGATCCGATCGTGGTGGCCAAATATCTGCCAGGCCAGCGTCCGCAGAATCTTGTGGGTCAGCATCCGCAGAACTTTGCCGGTCAGGTCGCGAGTCGGCGCTCGCGTCGTCGCCACAAAACCCGCGAACACCCTCCACTAGATGGAGCGGCGCCAGCCGTTATTCGATCACGCCGAACTCGCAGCCGGGAGCGGCGTATTCGTAGCGCGGCACGCCGTAATGGTCCTGGAACACCGCAGGCCGGCAGCGCGCCTGCCATTTGCGGTCGCGTTCGGCGCTGAGCGCCTTTTCGGCTTCGGTCTCGAGGCGGCGGCACCAGTCTGATGTAGGGATCGCTGTACGAGCCCCAGCGCGCGACGCAATTGATGGAATAGCGCGAACCGACGCAACCGCCGACGGCCATACCGTCGGCGTGAGCCGCGCTCCAGGTCATGCCAAGTCAAGGCGGACAATGCGGCCGCGGCGCCAAGGCAGGCACCAAGGCGCGCACCAAGACGCGCGGACCAAGAGATCGTTCTGGCACAGCGAAGAGTTAACACCGCTCTCTCCCTCAAACGCGTGCCGATCGGAATCGATCGGCAGATGTTCGCGTTCGCCGCGATTGCGCGAAAACACGCGCAGACGGCCGCGCTGAAGAGAGCAAGGCGGGTGCCAGCCTATGTGCCCTGTTTTGGCACATGGCCGTTAAGGTGATGGCTGCGAGACGTTGTAAGCGGCGTCGAGTTGACGACGACAGATCAGCGCCGAATGATGATCGACGGCGGCAATCGCCGCTCTTCCCATCCGGCGCGCTCAAGTTCGGGAACGACATCGTCGGTCTGCGGATAGCCGAGACAGAAATAGCCGATGAATTTCCAGTCCTCCGGCACATCGAGGATTGCCGCCACCGCTTTGGGATCGAGGATCGAGACCCAGCCCATGCCGATGCCTTGCGCGCGCGCGGCGAGCCAGATCGTGTGCACGGCGGTGACCGCGGAATAGTCGATCATTTCCGGCATGGTGTGACGGCCGAGGCCGTGGCCCTGTGCGGTCGAACGATCGGCGAAGACGGCGAAATGCGCGGGCGCTTCGTCCAATCCGGCGAGCTTCAGCTTGGCATAGAGGCTTGAGCGTTCCGGCGCCTGCGCCGCGAGCGCTTGCGCGTTGCAGGTCGCGAAATTCTCGCGGATGGCCGCGCGCACGGCGCGATCGTCGACAATGACGAAACGCCACGGCTGGCTCAAACCGACCGACGGCGCGAGGCAGGCGAACTCGATGAGCGATTCCAGCGCGCCGTCCGGCAGACGGATCGCGCAGGAAGCGCCGGACGTCGCGGCGCCAGACCAGAAGATCGCGCAGGCGCGCGCGGAACGCGCCGTCGAAGCTCATCGACGGCGCGCCTGCCGCCGCCGGCAGTCGTCGGCTTGCTGATTAGCGCGCGCGTTCATCGCTGCAGCCTAGCTGTTGTCGCCGAACGCAGCCATTGCATTCTGCAACCGCTGCCAATCCTGCTCCGCCGCCGGCAGGCCGAAGCGCAGCCACTGCCGGATGATCGGGAAATCTGCGAACAAAAATTCCCGCGCGTCCGAGGTGATGAAACAACTCGTTGGCCGTCGCGGCTGTGCGCCAGCCGGAACAAGCGTCGTGCCGCCGACAATATCGAGGCCCGCTCCGGTCAGGATCGCATCGAGTTTGTTTGCCGCTTCGGCAAGCCGGCTTCGCGTTGCATCGATCCAGGCCCGATCCGCCAGCGCCTGCGCGCCGATGGCAAGCGCCGGTCCAGAAACCGCCCACGGACCAAGACGCGACGCGATGCGCTGCCACAAGCGGCGGCGCCGCGAGTGCGAAGCCGAGCCGCAGTCCGGCGAGACCGAAGAATTTGCCGAAAGAGCGCAGCACGACGATGTTGCCGAGCGAGACCTCGCCGGCAAGGCTCGCATCCGCCGGTCCGACATCCATGAAGGCCTCGTCGACCACAAGCACACCGCCGCGCGCCCGGAATGTCTTGGCGACGCCAGCAACTCGCCCTTGGCAACGAGCCGGCCGTCCGGATTGTTGGGATTGGTCAGGATCGCCAATCGGGCATCGCCGAGCGCGCCGATATCGCGCACTTCGGTCACGCTATGCCCGGCAAGCGCCGCAGCGCGGGCATGCTCGGCATAGGTCGGCGTCAGGACGGCGGCGCGTCCCGGTTGTACGAGGCCGGCGATCGATCGGCAGCAGAAGCTGCGTGCCAGGCGCCGGCACGATATGAGCCGCCGATGGTGCACCGTAAGCTGTTACTGCAGCGGCTCCGAGTTTTGCCAGCGCGGCCGATTCCGGCAATCTTGCAAACAAATCCGCGGACAAAGACGGAACAGGATAGGGATTAGGGTTGATCCCGGTCGAAAGGTCGACGAAAGGTTCAGGTGCGCCGGGGAACACTGCTCGGGCGGCGCCGAGATCGCCGCCATGGTCACGCCATTTCCAACCGCGCCCGGCAATAGCAGATCGTCCGCCATTTCATAGGCCGCCATGTCCGTCGCGCTCGCACTCCTGGCCATGCTGATCGAGCTCGCTCTCGGTTATCCGCACCAGCTGTTGCGCGTCATCGGCCATCCGGTGACCTGGATCGGCTGGCTGATCGGCGTGCTCGACCGCTTCCTCAACCGCGACGCCGACGGAGCCGTCTGGCGGCGGATCGCCGGCATCATCACGGTTCTGGTTGTTTCGGCCATTGTCGGATCGATCGCCTATCTGCTGCAGCACGCGCTGTTTCGCCTGCCGTTCGGCATATTCGCCGTGGCGCTCTTGGCAAGCACGCTGCTCGCGCAACGGAGCTTGTACCGCTACGTCGCCGACGTGGCCACCGCGCTGGAAACAGGGGGCGTTGAGGCCGGCCGCGCCGCAGTATCGCACATTGTCGGCCGCGATGCCGCAGCGCTCGACGCCTCCGGCGTGGCGCGGGCCGCCATCGAAAGCCTGGCGGAGAATTTCTCCGATGCGATCGTGGCGCCGGTGGTGTGGATGACCGTCGCCGGGCTGCCAGGAGCTGCAATCTACAAGGCGATCAATACCGCCGACAGCATGATCGGCCACCGCACCGCGCGCTACGCTAAGCTTCGGCTGGGCCGCCGCCCGGCTCGACGATCTCGTCAATCTGCCGGCGTCGCGGCTCGCGGCGCTTTTTCTCATCGCCGCGGCGGCGACAAGCTTGAGCTTCGACGTCGGCGCGGCGTGGAGCGCCGTGTGGCAAGACGCCTCGCGCCACCGCTCGCCCAATGCCGGCTATCCGGAAGCCGCCATGGCGGGCGCGCTTGGTCTTTCGCTTGCCGGCCCGCGCATCTATGACGGCGTCACGATCGACGACGCCGTGATGGGCTTTGGCCGGCGCGATGCCGATGCCGCCGACATTCGCCGGGCGCTGGCGCTGTTCCGCCGCGCCGATGCGATGCTGATCGTGTTCCTCGCTCTCTTTGTCGGCCTGTTCATCTTGCGAGCTTGAGCAGGCGATCGAGGTCGAGATGCGCGGCAAGGTGCGCGGCGAGCGCATCGAGCGTTGCCTCGATCAGCGCGTCATAAGCGATGTTCGTCGGGCCCGCGGCAAAACGGCCGAGCCAGGCCGCGCGTTGCCGATCGTCGGCGAACAGGCCGTGAATATATGTGCCGAGGACGCGCCCGTCGGCGGCAATCGCGCCTTCCGGCGTGCCGTCGGCGAGATGCGCAAAGGGCCGGGCCCGATCGGGGCCCTCGGTCACGCCCATATGCATCTCGTAACCGAAGAACGAAACGCCGTCGCGCGTTGTGCCGCGCACCGGTTCCAGGCGTTTCTCGTCGGAGAGCGTCGTTTCGACGTCGATAAGCCCTAGCCCTTCGATCTTTCCCGGCGGACCTTCGATACCATCCGGATCGGCGATGGTGCGGCCGAGCATCTGATAGCCGCCGCAGAGGCCCAAAACCATGCCGCCGCGGCGGTGATGCGCGGCGATGTCGATATCAAAGCCGGCGGCGCGCAGCGCATTCAGATCGGCGATCGTCGCTTTCGATCCGGGCAGCACGACGAGGTCGGCGTCGCCGGGCAGCGCGCACCCCGGCTTGACGCGGACGAGATCGACCGCGGGCTCGGCATCGAGCGGATCGAAATCGTCGAAATTGGCGATGTGCGGCAGGATCGGCACCGCGATGCGTAATTTCGCGCCTGATTTCCGCGGCCGGATTTGCTCGAGCGCCAGCGCATCCTCGGCCGGAAGCAGCCTTGCATCGGCAAAATGCGGAACAAGGCCAAGCGCCTCCCATCCGGTCAATTGCGCGATGCGCTCCATGCCGGCATCGAACAACGCCGGATCGCCGCGAAATTTGTTGACGATGAAGCCGCAAATCAGCGCGGCATCGTCCGGCGCGATGACCGCTTTGGTGCCGACGAGGCTCGCGATGACGCCGCCGCGGTCGATGTCGCCGATCAGCACGACCGGCACGCCGGCGGCCTGCGCGAAGCCCATATTGGCGATGTCGTTTGCGCGCAGATTGACTTCGGCGGCGCTGCCGGCGCCTTCGACCAGCACGATGTCGGCCTCGCTGCGCAACAGCTCGAAGCTCTCCAGCACATAGGGCAACAGATCGCGCTTCATGTGCTGATAGGCGGCGGCCTTGGCGCTGCCATGGACCTTGCCCTGCACGACGATCTGCGCGCCGATCTCGCTCTGCGGCTTGAGCAAAACCGGATTCATGTGAACGCTCGCCGGCGCCCGCGCCGCGCGCGCTTGCAAGGCTTGCGCGCGGCCGATCTCGCCGCCGTCTTCGGTCACCGCGGCATTGTTCGACATGTTCTGCGGCTTGAACGGACGCACGCTGAGCCCGCGCAGCGTCAAGGCGCGCGCCAGGCCGGCGACGATGAGCGACTTGCCGACGTCGGAGCCGGTGCCCTGAAACATCAGCGCGCGCGCCGGCATGTCAGAATCCATGTCTTAGAACTCGATGCCCGGCTGCGCCTTCACGCCGGCGGCGAAATGATGCTTCACCAAGGTCATCTCGGTGACGAGATCGGCGGCGGCGATCAGTTCCGGCTTGGCATTGCGGCCGGTGACGACGACATGCAGACCGGGCCGCCGCGCCGTCAGCGCCGCGACCACGCCGTCAAGACCGAGATAATCGTAGCGCAGCGCGATATTGAGCTCGTCGAGAACGACCATCGCAAAACTCGGATCGTCCATCAGCTCGCGCGCTTTCGCCCAGGCGCGCTCGGCGGCCGCGACATCGCGCGCACGATCCTGCGTCTCCCAGGTAAAGCCCTCGCCCATGGTGTGCCAGACGAGCTGATCGCCGAATTTTGCCAGCGCGTCGCGCTCCGCCGTGTGCCAGGCGCCTTTGATGAATTGCACCACGCCGACGCGATGGCCGCGGCCCAGCATGCGCAGCGTCAGCCCGAACGCCGCCGTCGATTTTCCCTTGCCGGTGCCGGTGTGGACGATGAGCAGACCCTTCTCGATCGTCTTCTCGGCGACTTCGGCGTCCTGCACCGCTTTGCGCTTCGCCATTTTGGCGCGATGCCGCTTCGGCTTCCGCTTCATCCATTGTTTCGTCGTCATGACAGAGTTCCTTTCACCGCGAGCGGCAGCCCCGCGACAACCAGCACGACGCGATCGGCACGCGCGGCGATACGCTGATTGAGGATGCCCTGCAAATCGCGAAACCGCCGCCCGAGCGGATGGTCCGGCACGATGCCGGAGCCGACTTCGTTGGCAACCAGAACCACCGGCGCCGTCGCCGCCGCCAAGGCCTGTTCCAAGAGCGCCGTTTCGGCGTCGATATCGGCATCCGCGAGCATCAAATTCGACAGCCACAGCGTCAGACAATCGACCAGCACGGGTTTGCCCCGGTGCGCTTTCAAAGCGGCAGGCAGATCGCGCGGCGCCTCGACGGTCTGCCATTGCGGACCGCGCCGGGACCGATGCGCGGCGATGCGTTCCGCCATTTCCGCATCGCCCGCTTCCGCCGTCGCCACGTAGACCCAAGGCGGCGGCAGGGCGGCAATCAGGCCCTCGGCATAGCGGCTTTTGCCGGAACGGGCGCCGCCGAGGACGAGGGTGAGCTTGGCTACGCTGGACATAATCTGAGCACCCGGAACTTTGCGGCCAGATTGACAGCGCTGGCCCGGCGAAATCTATCACTAGCGGATCGATGGTCCCTCGTGAGAGGGCGAAGAGGGAATGCGGTGCGGCCGGTGCGAAAGCTCCTGCCAAATCCGCAGCTGCCCCCGCAACTGTGAGCGAGAAGTCTCGTTCGGTTAAGCCACTGGCGTTGTGAAGCCGCCGGGAAGGCAGGACGAGGCGACGATCCGCGAGCCAGGAGACCTGCCATCGGTCGTGTCGACGCGACAAACATGGGTCGGGGTGTACCTGTGGATGATCCGAAAGACGCAAGTCTTTTGGTCCTCGCTCGCGCCGACGGCAGGCCACGCGAGGACTATTCGTGCTCAATTTCCTGAAGGCGACGGTCGACGATGCGTCGGCCAATCATCGCGGCAAAGTTGTCGCGATTTACGTTTTGCTGATCGGCGCGAATGTCCTGGTGTGGACCTGGGCGATCGTCGCCTTGGCCGGACGGCCGACGCTGCTCGGCACCGCGTTTCTTGCTTATGTGCTCGGGCTGCGCCACGCCGTCGACGCCGATCACATCGCGACCATCGACAATGTGGTGCGCAAGCTGATGCAGGAAGGCAAGCGGCCGGTCTCGGTCGGCTTGTTCTTTTCGCTCGGCCATTCGCTGTCGATTGCGCTTGCGGTCGGCGCGATCGCGACGACGGCCTTCGCGCTGCAAGGCCGCTTCGAGAACTTCAAGGCGATCGGCAGCCTCATCGGCACCGGCGCGTCGGCGTTCTTTCTGCTCGCGATCGCGGTCATCAATCTCGTCATTCTGCGCCACGTCTGGAAAAGCTTCCGCCGGGCGCGGCGCGGCGAGCCGGTCGGCGAGCAGGAGCTCGATCTGCTGCTGTCCGGCCGCGGCTTTCTGGCGCGGCTGTTCCGGCCGTTGTTCCGCATGGTGTCGCGCAGCTGGCAGATGTTTCCGATCGGATTTTTGTTCGGGCTCGGCTTCGATACCGCGACCGAGATCATCACTGTTCACCGTCGCGGCCAGCCAGGCGTCCGGCGGCATGACCTTCGGCACGGTGATGATCTTTCCGGCTTTGTTCACCGCCGGCATGACGTTGGTCGACACCACCGACAGCGTGCTGATGGTCGGCGCCTATGGCTGGGCCTTCCTCAATCCGATCCGCAAGATCTGGTACAATCTCACCATCACCGCGATTTCAGTGCTGGTCGCGCTGTTGATCGGCGGCATCGAGGCGCTCGGTCTGATCGCCAACAAGCTCGGGCTCGAGGGCGGGATTTGGGACATGGTCGGCGATCTCAACGGCGGGCTCGCCAATTTCGGCTATCTCGTCGTCGGTATTTTTGTGGTGAGCTGGGCGCTGTCCTATCTGATCTATCGCTGGCAGGGTTTTGACCGCCCTGTCGCCGAGCGGGCGTGAGGTGGAGCGATGACGAGCCCAATGATTTACGTCTGCACCACCTGTAAACGCGCCGGAGAGCCGGACAGCGACCCGCGTCCCGGCGCGCTGCTTGCCGAGGCCACCGAGCGTGCCGCCGACGGCACGGAAGTCGACGGTGCGCCGGCTGCGCTGCCTCGCCAATTGCACGCGCGGGCCGAGCGCCGCGATGCGCTGCAACGGCTCCTGGACCTATGTGTTCGGCGGCCTCGATGCGCGAGAATGCGCAGGCGCTGGTCGACGGCGCAAAGCTCCTCGCCACCGCCGACCGACGGCATTTTGCCGTGGCGCGGCCGGCCGGACATTCTCAAGCGCGGCCTGATCGCCCGCGTTCCTCCCATCGATTTCAGCGAGGCTGACGCATGAACACTAAAGCAGACGCCAAGACGGACATCCCAACAAACGGCCAACTCGCGCGCGTGCCGTGCACCATCGTCACCGGCTTTCTCGGCGCCGGCAAGACGACGCTGATCCGCCACCTGCTGGCCAATGCGCAAAACCGCCGCCTCGCCGTCATCGTCAACGAGTTCGGCGACGTCGGCATCGACGGCGAGATTCTCAAAGGCTGCGGCAATGCCGCCTGTCCCGAAGAAAATATCGTCGAGCTCGCCAATGGCTGTTTGTGCTGCACGGTGGCCGACGAATTCGTGCCGGCGCTCGACGCCATTCTCGCCAAGGGCGGCATCGAGCATATCGTGATCGAGACGTCGGGCCTCGCGCTGCCGAAGCCTTTGGTGCAGGCGTTTCATTGGCCGGCGATCAAGAGCCGGGTGACCGTCGACGGCGTCGTGGTCGTGGTCGATGGCGCTGCTCTCGCCGACGGCCGCGTCGCGCAGGATCTCGAGGCGCTGTCGCGGCAGCGTTCCGCCGACACGGCGCTCGATCACGACGATCCGGTCGAGGAAGTTTTTGAAGATCAGATCGCCTGCGCCGATCTGGTCGTGCTCAACAAGCGCGACCTCCTCGACGAAGCCGGCGTCAACCAGGCGCTGGCGACGATTTCGAGCGCGCTGCCGCGCAGCGTCAAAGTGCTCACCGTCACCGGCGGCAAGGTCGACGAGACGCTGCTGCTCGGCCTTGGCGTCGGCACCGAGGACGATATCGCCAATCGCCGCACCCGTCACGATCTCGAAGCGGATCACGACCACGACGATTTCGATTCCTTCGTCGTGCCGATCGGCGAGATCGCCGATCCGTCGAACCTGTCCGCGCGCGTCGCATCGCTGGCCGAGCGGTTCGATGTGCTGCGCGTCAAAGGTTTTGCGGCGGTGACCGGCAAGCCGCTGCGTCTATTGGTGCAGGCGGTCGGTCCGCGGGTGTCGCATCAATATGACCGGCCCTGGACCGCCGCCGAGGCGCGCGAGGGCCGCCTGGTCGTGATTGGACTGAAGGGGCTCGATCGCGCCGCAGTCACCCAAGCTTTGATCGGATAGCAACGGATGCATCTGTTGACGACGAGCTCAACCGGCCTCGACGAGATTGTCGAAGCGGTCGATCTCGGCCAGCCGCCGGGCGATATCGCCATCCTGTCCTTCGCCGACAGCGACCTTTCAGGCCTCGCCGCGGCCTGGCAGGCGGAGCGCGAGGCCTTGCCGAGCGTGCGGCTTGCTCACCTGCGCGACCTGCGCCATCCGATGTCGGTCGATCTCTGGATCGATCGCGTCGGGGCGCGCGCCAAGGTGATTCTGGTGCGGCTTCTCGGCGGTCTCGACTGGTGGAAATACGGCATCGAGCGGCTGTCGGCGCTGGCGCGCGAGCGCGGCATCGCGCTCGCCGTGCTGCCGGGCGAAGATCGCGACGACAATCGTCTCGCTGCGGCTTCGACAATGCCGGCGCAACAGCTTGATGAACTGCTGCGCTTTTTCCGCGAGGGCGGGCACGACAATCTGCGCGGCCTGTTGCGCCGGCTGGCGCGCCATGCCGGTTTCGATCTCGAAGCGCGAGCGCCGCAGCCGCTGCCGCGGCTTGCCGGTTACCTGCCGGGCACAGGCGCGATTGAGCTCGAGCGGCTGGCGGCCTCGCTCCATCCCGGCAAGCCCGTGGTGCCGATCATCTTCTACCGCGCCATGCTGCTCGCAGCCGACACCGCGCCGATCGACCTGTTGTGCGAAGCGCTTGCCGCGCGCGGCCTGGCGCCGGCGGCGCTGATCGTACCGAGCTTGAAGGATCGCGATGCTGCGTCGTTCCTGCGCAGCGCTTTCGCCAAGCTCGATCCCGCCTTGATCGTCACCACGACGGCGTTCGCCGCCGGCGGCAGCGCCGACGAGCTCACGGTGCTCGACGAACCTGGCGTGCCGGTCTTGCAAGTCGTAAGCGCCACAACGAAGCGCACCGCTTGGCGCGACAGCCCGCGCGGCCTCGGCGCAGCCGACCTCGCTATGCACATCGTCTTGCCGGAGCTTGACGGCCGCATCCTCGCCGGCGCGATCGCTTTCAAGGACCCGCTGCCGCCGCATGAGGGGTTGGCTTTCACGGCTCTGACGAGCCGGCCCGAGGCGGATCGCATCGCGATGGTGGCGGATCGCATCGCGGCGCTCGTGCGCTTGCGCGTCTTGTCGCGCAGCGAACGCCGCGTCGCAATGCTGATGCCGGATTATCCCGGCGCACCGGGCCGCGCCGGCTATGCCGTTGGCTTGGATGTACCGGCCAGCGTGATCACGGCGCTCGAGGATCTTTCCGCCGCCGGTTACGCCGTGAGCGGCGCGCCGAACACACCGCGCGAATTGCTTGATGCGCTGTCACAAGATGCGAAAGACGCGCGGCTCCCGATTGAAGACTACGAGCGTTTGCTGGCGCGATTGCCGAACGCGGCTGCCGCGCGGCTGCACGAAGCGTGGGGCGAACCCTCAAACGATCCCGACATTCGCGACGGCGCGTTCCAATTCCGCGCGCGATGGTTCGGCAACATATTCGTCGCGCTGCCACCCGATCGCGGGCGCAGCACCCAGCGTCGTGCGGACTATCACGATCCGGCGCTGCCGCCGCGTCACGGCTTGGTCGCTTTCGGGCTCTGGCTGCAGCATGTCGCAAAGGCCGATGCGCTCGTGCATATGGGCGCGCACGGCACGCTGGAATGGCTACCGGGCAAAGCCGTCGCGCTGACCGCTGAATGCTTTCCTGAAATCGTCACCGGCGCGCTCCCCGTGATCTATCCGTTCATCGTCAGCAATCCGGGCGAAGCCGCGCAGGCCAAGCGCCGCATCGCCGGCGTGACCATCGGCCATTTGCCGCCGCCGCTGGTCGACGGCGGGCCGAGCGGCGACGCCCATGAGCTTGAACTCCTGCTCGACGAATATGCGCAAGCCGACGGTCTCGATCGCCGCCGCCGCGAGCGGCTCGCCAATCTGATTGTCGAGACGGCGCAGCGCACCGGACTAGCGCGCGAGGCGGGGATCGCAACCGATATTGGCGCGGCGGTCGAGCCGGACGAGGCGCTGCGGCGCATCGATGCCTGGCTGTGCGACCTCAAAGACCTCGCCGTCAAAGACGGCCAGCACATTTACGGCCGCATGCCGCCGAACGTCGACGACCCGGCGTGGCGCGCGAGCGTCGACGCCGAACGCACAGCGCTGCTCGCGGCGCTCGACGGACGCCGGGTGGCTGCGGGACCAGCCGGCGCGCCAGCGCGCGGACGGCGCGATGTTTTGCCAACCGGCCGCAATCTGTTCACCGCCGATCCGCGCACCTTGCCGACACCGACGGCGATGGAGCTCGGCCGCGGCGCCGCGGACGAAGTCGTGCGCGCGCACCTGCAAACCCACGGCGACATGCCGCGCGCGGTCGTCATCGATCTGTGGGGCAGCGCCACGTTGCGCACCGGCGGCGAGGAGATCGCGCAGGGGCTGGCGCTCTTGGGCTGCCGGCCGATCTGGGACCATGCAAGCGGCCGCGTCACCGGCGTCGAAGTGCTGCCGACCGCCGTCGCGGGGCGCGCCCGCGTCGATGTGACGTGGCGTATTTCCGGCCTGTTTCGCGATCTCTTCCCGGCGCAGATCGCGCTCCTCGATACTGCGGTTCAAGCCGTGGCGGCACGCGACGAGACCGGACGACGAGAACCCGCTTGCAGCGGCGCGGCGCTCCACCCCCTCCCTTCCCTCCCCCGCAAGCGGGGGAGGGAAGGGAGGCGGTCGGCTCGATCGCATCTTCGGCACCGCGCCCGGCGCCTATGGCGCGGGCGTGGAGGATTTGCTCGGGCGCGACACCGACACCGATAAGATCGGCGCGGCCTATCTCGCCGCCGCCTCGCATGCTTATGGCGGCGCCGACGGCGAGGCAGAGGCGGCGCCGGGCGGCTTCGCGCAGCGCGTCGCGCAAGCCGACATGCTGGTGCATACGAGCGACGATCCCGCGCGCGATCTCCTCGAAGGCGCAGAAGACGCAGCCTTCGTCGGCGGCTTCGCCGCGGCGGCTAAAATGCTCGGTCATTCGGCCGATCTCGTCATGCTGGATATGACCGATCCGCAGCGGCCCCGCGCGCGCGCTTTGTCGGCGGCCTTGGCGCGCATCGTGCGGGCGCGGGCTGTCAATCCGCGTTCATCGCCGGACAAATGCGTCACGGCCCGCGCGGCGCCGCGGAATTCGCCGAGACAGTCGACCGTCTGTTTGCCTTCGCCGAGACGACGGACGCGGTCAGCGACGACTTGTTCGATCTGCTTTACGCAGCTTATGTCGCCGATGCCGCAGTGCGCGACTTTCTGCTGCGTGAAAATCCCGAGGCCGCGGCCGCGATCGCCGAAAAGCTCGACACCGCGCGCCGCCGCGGTTTTTGGCATCCGCGCCGCAACGATATCGACGCAGGTCTTGCGGCGCTTGCGCGCGGAGGTGATGGCGTGACCGCGCCTGCGATCACACTACCGCAGCGCCGCGGCGCCTGCCCCGGATTATCGGCGCCGATGCCAACCGGCGACGGCCTCCTGGTGCGGCTTCTCCCGACCGGCACCGTTCCGCTTACCGCTTTCGCCGCGCTATGCGCGGCGGCGCGCGAGCACGGCAACGGCGTCATCGAAATCACTTCGCGCGGCAACATTCAGGTGCGCGGCCTGAGCGACGCGTCCGCGCCGGAATTCGCAGAATCCATTGCGGCGCTCGACATCGCGGCGGAAGATGGCGTCCCCGTCTTGTGCAATGCGCTGGCCGGACTCGATGCCGAGGAGATTTTCGATTCCGCGTCTGTTGCGGCCGAATTGCGCCGCGCGATCGCGCAACACGCGCTGGCGTCGAAACTCTCGCCCAAAGTCTCCATTGTCATTGATGGCGGCGGCGCGATTGGACTCGAGACGGTCGCGGCCGACATTCGCCTTCGTGCGCAAGCGGTGAACGGCGGCGTGGTGCTTGGCATCAGCGCCGGAGGCGACGAAGCGCACGCCACCGAGCTGGGCTATGTCGCGCCGGCACGTGCCGTTGAAGCCACGCTGCGATTGCTCGATGTGATCGCGCGGGGCGGCCGTGAGGCACGCGCGCGCGACATCCTCGCCGCCGCGGGCGCGCAAGTATTTCGCTTGGCCATCACTGGACTTTGGGTCTCCGCTCGTCCCCGCGAAAGCGAGGACCCAGCGCTTGAGTCCGGCTTCCGCGGGAATGAGCGGAAGGGAGGAATTGCCACGCATTCGCTGCGCAACGGCAAGATCGCCTGCGGCATCGGTCTCGCCTTCGGCCACGCCGATGCGCGTTCGCTGGAACGATTGGTCGAGGCAGCGCAGGAATCGGGGGCTAGCGGCCTGCGCGCCGCGCCCGGGCGAGCGCTCCTGGCGATCGGACTGACGCCCGGGACGGCGCCCAATTTCATTGCCGCAGCCGAACAGATTGGCTTTATCACGCGCGCCGATGACCCGCGGCGTAACGTGGTCGCCTGCGCCGGCGCGCCGGTTTGCGCTTCGGCCTATATCGCCTCGCGTGCGCTGGCGCCCGCCGTTGCGACAGGCCTCGCACCGGAGTTTGCCGTCACGGTCCATATTTCCGGCTGCGCCAAAGGCTGCGCGCGGGCTGCGGCGGCGGCGCTGACCGTGGTCGGAACCCCCGACGGCTGTGCGCTCATCGCCGATGGCACCGCGCGAGATCGGCCGTTCGCCATGGTGCCGGCGGATGACTTGCAGCGCGCCATCACAGATTACGCGCGCAGCCGCCAACGCGAGGCCGCGCATGTCTGAACAGGCCGCCTATTTGCGCGACGCCACGGCGATCTATGAGCGCTCCTTCGCCATCATCCGCGCCGAAGCCGATCTGTCGCGCTTTTCGGCGGAGGAAGCCGATGTGGCGGTGCGCATGATCCATGCCTGCGGCCAGGTCGATATGGCGCGGCACATCGTGTTCGGCCGGAACCTCGTTGCCGCGGCGCGCGGCGCTCTCGTCAGTGGCGCGCCGATCTTCTGCGATGCGCAGATGGTGGCGCATGGCGTGACGCGGGCGCGGCTGCCGGCGAACAACGATGTGATCTGCACGCTTAACGATCCGCGCACCGCGGCGCTCGCCGCGAAATATGGCACGACGCGCTCGGCGGCGGCGCTCGATCTGTGGGCCGATCGTCTTGCCGGTGCCGTGGTCGCCATCGGCAATGCGCCGACGGCTTTGTTCCGGCTTCTCGAAATGCTCGACGCCGGCGCGCCGAAGCCCGCGGCCATTCTCGGCATTCCGGTCGGCTTCGTCGGCGCCGCCGAATCGAAGGAAGCGCTCGCCGCCGATCCGCGCGGCGTGCCGTTTCTGATCGTGCGCGGGCGCGCCGGCGGCAGCGCCATGACGGCCGCCGCCGTCAACGCGCTGGCGAGGGCAGGACTGTGATAAAGACTGTGACAAAGTCTATGAACGCGGGAAAACTATTAGGTGTCGGCGTCGGCCCGGGCGATCCGGAATTGTTGACGCTCAAAGCGATGCGCGCACTCGGCGAAGCCGATGTGATCGCGCATTTCGCCAAGGCCGGCAATGCGAGCCATTCGCGCACCATCGTCGCACCGCATTTGCGCGGCGGCGTCATCGAACTGCCGCTGCTCTATCCGGTCACGACCGAATTGCCGGCGTGCAGCAACGGCTATCGCGATGCCATCCGCGATTTCTACGACGGCGCGGCTTCAGCGATCGCGACGCATCTCGAAGCCGGCCGCACGGTCGCCGTGATCAGCGAAGGCGATCCGTTGTTCTACGGTTCCTATATGCATCTGCACACGCGGCTCGCGCCGCGCTTTACCACCGAGATCATAGCCGGCGTCACCGGCATGTCGGGCTGCTGGTCGGCGGCGGGCATGCCCATTGCTCAAGGCGATGACGTGTTCACGGTGCTGCCGGCGACGCTGCCCGAAGCCGAATTGGCGCGGCGCCTGGCGGACGCCGACGCTGCCGTCGTGATGAAGGTCGGGCGGCATCTGCCGAAACTGCGTCGCGCGCTCGAAACGAGCGGCCGGTTGCCGCGCGCCATCTATGTCGAGCGCGGCACCATGTCGGAAGAAAAGATGATCCCGTTGTCGGACAAACTCGATGACGACGCGCCTTATTTTGCCGTGGTGCTGGTGCCGGGCTGGGAGAAACGGCCATGACTGCCGTCATGACTGGAAAGCTGGTGGTCGTGGGTTTGGGCCCAGGCGATCCGCGCACTCTGACGCCTGAGGCCGCGGACGCGCTTGCGGCAGCCGAGGCGCTTTACGGCTACGGGCCCTATCTCGACCGCGTGCCGCAACGCCCCGGGCAAAGCCGCCACGCGTCCGACAACCGCGAGGAAGGCGCCCGCGCCGCCGCGGCGCTGCGCCATGCAGCGCTTAGCGCCAATGTCGCGGTGGTTTCCGGCGGCGATCCCGGCGTCTTCGCCATGGCGGCCGCGATCTGCGAACAAATCGAAGCCGGGCCGGAGGCGTGGCGCGCGCTCGACGTGGAATTTGTTCCCGGCATCACCGCGATGCTTGCCGTCGCGGCGCGGATCGGCGCGCCGCTCGGCCACGATTTTTGCGCGCTGTCGCTCTCCGACAATCTCAAGCCCTGGGATCTCGTCGAACGGCGGCTCGACGCCGCGGCGGGCGCGGGCTTCGTCATCGCGCTGTACAATCCGATATCGCGGGCGCGGCCGTGGCAGTTCGGCAATGCGCTCGACCGGTTGCGCAAGCATTTGCCGGCGACGACTGCCGTGGTGTTCGGCCGCGCCGTGGGGCGGCCCGACGAGCGCGTGACCATCACCACGCTTGCCGAGGCCGCTGCAGCGCAGGCCGATATGGCGACGCTGGTGATCGTCGGCTCGCGCGAAACCCGTGTCATCGCGCGGCCCGGACGCTCGCCGCTCGTCTACACGCCGCGCGCCGCCGCCAAGGTGAGCGCATGATCGAGCCAGGCGGCCGCCGCCTCAACCGTTGCCACGGCGGGCACGTCAGGCAGGGTCGGTCGGCGCAGTATGATCACATCGAGTCCGAGCGCGCGTGCCGCGGCAATCTTGCCATAGGTGGCGCTGCCGCCACTGTTCTTGGCGACGACGGCGTCGATGCGATGCGCCGTCAGGAGTGCGCGATCTTCGGCCTCGCCGAAAGGGCCGCGACCAGTCACATAGTTCACGTGCGGCAACGGCAAAGGCGGCGCGACCGGATCGACGCTGCGGATCAGATAATGATGCTGCGGCGCGCTCTTAAACGGCGCAAGCTCGTTGCGGCCGAGCGCGACAAAAACCCGGCGGGATGCTTGGCCGAGTGCTGCCACCGCAGCGCCAACGTCGTTCACCTCGGCCCAGCGATCGCCGTCGGCTTTCAACCAAGGCGTGCGCCGCAACGCCAAAAACGGCACTTGCGTCGTGCGGGCGGCAGCGGCGGCGTTGGCCGATATGATAGCCGCGTAAGGATGTGTGGCGTCGATCAAGGCGTCGACGCGCTCGCGCAGCAGATAATCCGCCAGCCCCTCGGCGCCGCCAAAGCCGCCGCTGCGAAGGGGAACCGGCAGAGCTGCCGGCGAGATGGTGCGGCCGGCGAGAGACAGCGTAATATCGAGATCGGCGCGCCTGGAGAGACGCTCGGCCAAGCCGCGCGCCTCTGTGGTGCCGCCGAGAATAAGGATGCGTGGCATGACGTTTAATCCGCCGCTTCCCACTGCGTTTCGCCGCGACACTGCCGCATTGCCGCGCTGGCTGTCCATTGTCGGCATCGGCGAGGAGGGCGCCGAGGGCTTGGGCCCGGTGGCGCGCGGGCTCGTCGGCGACGCCGAAATCGTGTTCGGCGGCCGGCGCCATCTCGGCCTTGCCGCGCCGCTCATTCGCGGTACGACACAGGCTTGGCCGAGCCCGTTCGACGGCGCCGTCAACGAGGTGCTGCGGCATCGCGGCCACCAGGTCTGCGTGCTCGCCACCGGCGACCCGTTCCAATACGGGGTCGGCTCGGTCTTGGCGCGGTATGTCGATGCGCGGGAAATGGTTGTCGTGCCGGCGCCGTCGGCCTTCAGCCTGACCGCGGCGCGGCTCGGCTGGTCGCTGCCGCAGGCGGTGCTGCTGTCGCTCCATGGCCGAAACCTCGATCTCATCCGCCCGCATCTGCAACCCGGCGCGCGCATCATCGCCTTGACCTCCGACGGCGAAGGACCGGCGGCGCTGGCGAGGCTGCTCACGCAAAACGGCTTCGGCGCGTCGCGGCTGACGATCCTCGAAGCACTCGGCGGACCGTGCGAGCGCGTTCAGACCACGACCGCCGCCGGCTATGCGTTCGGCACCGTCGAGGCGCTCAACACCGTCGCGATCGAGGTCGAAGCGGCGGCGAATGCGCGCGTCTTGCCACGGGCGCCGGGTCTCGCCGACGAGCTGTTCGAGAGTGACGGGCAGATCACCAAGCGCGAAATCCGCGCCGTGACATTGGCGTCGCTGGCGCCGCGGCGCGGCGAGCTGTTATGGGACATCGGCGCCGGCTCGGGTTCGGTGGCGATCGAATGGATGCTGACCGATCCGTCGATGCGCGCCATTGCCATCGAGCAGCGCGAGGATCGCGCGGCGTGCATTCGGCGCAATGCCGCCGCCTTTGGCGTGCCTGGGCTCGAAGTCGCCGAAGGCATTGCCCCGACCGCGCTCACAACGCTGGCGCCGCCCGAGGCGATTTTCATCGGCGGCGGCGCGAGCGAGACCGGCATATTCGAGGTGGCGGCGCGGGCGCTGCGCCCCGGCGGGCGCCTCGTGGTCAATGCCGTGACGCTCGAAACCGAGGCGCTCTTGGTGGCGCGCCATGCAGCGCTCGGCGGCGAACTGATCCGCATCGCCATCTCGCGCGCGGAGCCTCTGGGCGAAAAGACCGGCTGGCGTCCGGCGATGCCCATAACACAGTGGCTATGGACGAAACCATGATCGTCGCCGGCGTCGGCTGCCGCCGCGGCGCGCCGGCACCCGAGATCGAAGCGGCCATTCGCGCCGCGCTGGCAAAGGCGGGCATCGCCGCGCATGCGCTCGGCGCAATTGCCACCGCAACCGCGAAGCAAAACGAGACCGGCATCGAAACCGCCGCGGCAAATTTTGGCGTGAGCGTCGTCTTAGTCTCCGACGCCGAGTTGCAAGCCGCAGGCGCGCGCACCGCGACAAAATCCGAGCGCGTGCTGGCGCTGATGGGCGTGCCGTCCGTCGCCGAAGCTGCGGCACTCGCCGCCGCCGGTCCGTCGGCGCGGCTGATCAGCCCCCGCTTGGTGATCGGCTCCGCGACCTGCGCGCTGGCAACCTCCGAGTCCAAGCCATCTGAGTCCAAGCCCTCTGAGTCCATGTCATGACCGTCCACTTCATCGGCGCCGGGCCGGGCGCGGCCGATCTGATCACGCTGCGCGGGCGCGACCTCATCGCGCGCTGCCCGGTCTGTCTCTATGCCGGCTCCATCGTGCCGCGCGAACTCCTTAGCTTTTGTCCGCCAGGCGCACGCATTATCGATACCGCGCCGCTGTCGCTCGACGAGATCGATGCCGAATTCGCGCGCGCACAGGCCGCGGGCGACGATGCGGCGCGGCTTCATTCCGGCGATCTGTCGATCTACTCGGCGCTGGCCGAACAATTGCGCCGGCTCAGGCAACGCGGCATTCCCTACACGCTCACGCCCGGCGTGCCGGCTTTTGCTGCCGCGGCCGCAGCGCTGGAATGCGAACTCACGGTGCCTGAAGTGGCGCAGAGCGTCGTGCTCACCCGCATCTCCGGCCGCGCCTCGCGCATGCCTGAAGCAGAGAAGCTTGCGAGCTTTGCCGCGACCGGCGCGACGCTCGCCATTCATCTCGCGATCCACGCTATCGACACGATCGTGCCGGAGCTCACACCGTTTTACGGCGCCGACTGTCCGGCTGCCGTCGTGGTGCAGGCCTCTTCGCCCGCAGAGCGCATCATTCGCGGCACGCTTGCCGATATCGCCGCAAGGGTCGCTGCGGAAAACATCGAGCGCACGGCGCTCATCCTGGTTGGACGCGCGCTTGCGGCGGAAGATTTTCGCGATAGCGCGCTCTACGATGCGGATTATCGCCGCAGGTTTCGCGGAGGCGCGGCGTGAGCCTGCAATCAATTCTTAAATGGCGCGCGGCCGACCAGATTTTGCTCGCGGTCGAACACCACGATCTCGACGTCAATGTCGTGGCCGGCGACGAGGCCCGCCGCCGTTTCCTGCGCCGCTTGCGCGACCCTATCGCCAAGCGCGATGCCTTCGGCCTGGGCGTGCGCAAACGCCTCGGCTGTGGTGTTGGCGGCGATGATGCGCGCGCAAAGCTCGGCCGAGCCGCCGCCCGCCGCGGCGATATTGGCAAGCTCGCCGAGGTCGACCGCGCCGCGTTTGGAATGCAAATCGGTCAGGCCTTGCGCGAGCTTGGTCATCTTGGCGACGCCGCCGGCGATGGTGACGCGCGGCACCGGATGGCGGCGCAGATATTTCAGCATGCCGCCGACGAAATCGCCCATGTCGATCAGCGCAATCTCGGGAAGGTCGTAGAGCTTTTGCGCGCCGGCTTCGGAACTTGCGCCGGTCGCGCCGGCGATGTGGGCGAGACCCGCGGCGCGCGCGACTTCGATGCCGGAGTGGATCGAATGGATCCAGGCCGAGCAGGAGTACGGCACAACGATCCCGGTGGTGCCGAGGATCGACAGTCCGCCGATAATGCCGAGACGGCCGTTGAGTGTTTTTGCCGCGAGAGCTTCGCCGCCGGGGATGGAAATCTCGACTTCCACATCCGTCGCGCGGCCGGCCGCGATGGCGACTTCGGCGATGACGTTACGGATCATCTGCCGCGGCACCGGATTGATGGCGGGCTCGCCCGGCGGAATAGGCAGACCGGCGCGCGTGACCGTGCCGACGCCCTCGCCGGCCTTGAAGGTCGCACCGCTGCCGGGCGCGCCGGCGCGGACCGTGGCGCAGACCAGCGCGCCGTGGGTGACATCGGGGTCGTCGCCGGCATCCTTGATCACGCCGGCAGTTGCTGTGCCGTCGCCGGTCCGCGTCATGGCGAGCGCGAAGCTCGGCCGCTCGCCGCGCGGCAGGGTCACCTCGACCGGATCGGGGAACTCTCCCGTGACCAATGCAGCGAACGCCGCCTTGGCCGCGGCGGCGGCGCAGGTGCCGGTGGTCCAGCCCCGGCGCAAGGGGCGCTCCTGTTTCGCCATAAGCGGTCCTCTGGTGATGTTGTCTTTAGTCCCGCAGCCTGCAGACGTCACCACGGCGATGCCAGCGCGAGAGCACTATCATGACCGCGCGCGGGCTTATTATCGCCGCGCCGCATTCCGGCGCCGGCAAAACGACGGTGACCCTCGCTATTCTGGCGGCGCTCACCCGGCGCGGCCTTGCTGTGCGCGCGGCAAAAGCCGGACCGGATTATATCGACCCCGCCTTCCATGCCGCGGCGCTCGGCCGGCCGAGCGTGAACCTCGATTCCTGGGCCATGTCCGGAGCGCTGCTCGATGCGCTTGCCGCGCAGACCGCCGATGGCGCGGATATCCTCGTCATCGAAGGCGTCATGGGTCTGTTCGACGGCGCCGCCGGCACGACCGGCAAGCGTGGCGCCACCGCCGAGATCGCCGCGCATTTCGGTTTGCCGGTGGTGCTGGTGCTCGATGTCTCGCGGCAGGCGCAATCGGCCGCCGCTGTGGTGCGGGGCTTCGCCGAGCACGATCCCGCCGTGCAGATCGCAGGCGTCATCCTCAACCGCGTCGCCAGCGAGCGGCACCGCGCGCTGGTCGCCGGCGCGATCGAGGCGATCGGCATTCCCGTCCTCGGTTCGGTGCCGCGCGAAGCGGAGCTCGCGCTGCCGGAGCGCCATCTCGGCCTGGTGCAGGCCGGCGAACACGCCGACCTTGCCGGGCTCATCGATCGTCTCGTCGCCGTAGCGGCGCGCCATATCGATCTCAACGCCGTTTTCATTGCGGCGGCTCCACTTGCGCTTAAGGCCGGCCGCTCGAACCGGTCGCCCGCGCTGCCGCCGCCCGGCCAGCGGATCGCGCTCGCCAGCGATCAGGCGTTCAGTTTTGTCTATCCGCATCTGATGAGCGCGTGGCGCGGCGCGGGCGCCGAGATTATTCCGTTCTCGCCAATCGCCAATGAGCCGCCGCCGGAACAGGCCGATAGCTGCTGGCTGCCCGGCGGCTATCCGGAACTGCATGCGGAGAAGCTCGCTGCGGCCGATCGTTTCGTGTCGGGCCTGCAGCGCTTTGCGCAGACGCGGCCGGTGCATGGCGAATGCGGTGGTTACATGGTCTTGGGCGCAAGCCTCGAAGATGCCGCCGGCAAGTCTCACGCCATGGCCGGATTGCTCGGACATGCGACGAGTTTCGCCAAGCGCAAGCTTCATCTCGGCTATCGCACGGCACAGCTTCTTGCCGACAGCGCGCTGGGCAAAAAGGGCACGATCGTGCGCGGCCACGAATTTCATTATACCTCGCTCACCGCCGCAGGCGACGACGCGTCGTTTGCCGACATGAGCGACGGCGAAGGCAAGCCGCTCGGCAAGGCCGGCGGCCGCCGCGGCCAGGTCAGCGGAACATTCTTTCACGCCATCGCGGCCGCGGCCGAATAGCCCTCAACGCTCCAACAGCGCGACGGTGCCGAGCCCGCCGTCGGAGCAGATGCTGACAATGGCGCGGCTGCCTTGCGGGAACGTCGCCAGTTCCTTCACGGCTTGACTGAGAATGCGCGCGCCGGTCGCGGCGAACGGATGCCCGAGCGCGACGCTGCCGCCGTTCGGATTCATGCGCTCGCGCGGAAAACTTCCAAATGTGTGCTCGACGCCGGCTTTGGCGCGGACGAAATCCTTGTCGGCGAGACCTTTGAGATGACACAGCACCTGCGCCGAAAATGCCTCGTGGATTTCCCACAGCGCGATGTCGTCGTATTTGAGGCCGTGCCGTGCCAGAAGCCGCGGAATGGCGCTGACCGGCGCCATCAGCAAGCCTTCGTGGAAAATATCGACAGCCGCCATTTCAAAATCCACAAGGCGCGCGCGTGGCGTTTGCGCCGGCAGGCGGGCAAGCCCCTCGTCGGTCGCGACCCAAATGGCGGCGGCGCCGTCGGTCAGCGGCGAACTATTGCCGGCGGTGAGCGTGCCGCGGCCGCTCACGCGATCGAACACCGGCTTCAACCGGGCGAGCTTCTCCAGCGAAGTGTCGCGGCGCGGGAAACGGTCCGTATCGACACCGTCGAGCGCAATGATCAGATCCTTAAAGAAGCCGCGATCCTGCGCCGCGATCGCCCGCTGATGGCCTTCGAGCGCGAGCTCATCCTGTTCGTTACGCCCGATATTCCAGTCCTTCGCCATGTCCTCGGTGTGCTCGCCCATGCTGCGATGGGTGACGCGGTTCTGCACTTTCGGCACCAGCAAGCGCACATCCGACAGATGCAAACGGCCGAGGAGACGGAACCGATCCGCCAGGCTGCGCGCCTGAACCATCTGGCGCAGCCAAACTGACAAGTTTTCGGTCAAGCCGATCTGGGCGCGGGTCATGCTTTCGACACCGCCGACCATGGCGAGCGACGCGCGGCGCTGATCGAGCATGCCGGCGGCTTCGAACACACCGACCATGCTGGTGCTGCATTGCATGATGGTGGTGAATGTCGGCACGTGCGGATCGAGCTTGCTCTCGAGCCAGATCTCGCGCGCCAGATTGGCATAGGCGAGATTGACGACGACGGAGCCCCAGACGCCGAAATCGATGGGGCCGCTGACCTGCTGCGCCATGGCCTGGACCACGGGCACCGACAGCGTGAGCGCATCGCGCTTGGCGAACGGCCCGTCCACATTGACGAACGGCGTGCGCACACCGGACGCCAGCCAGATCGCTTGTCCGTCGTTAGGCATCGTCTCCCCCGGTGCTTGTCAGCTCGCGGCTTTCGGCTCCGCGTCGTTTTCAGGTTTGTCGGAAACGCCGGCTTCGGCAAATGTCGCCATGCCGGTGTGGCACGCCAATGCCGCGCGTAGAATTTGCAGCGCCACGGCAGCGCCGGAAGCTTCGCCGAGCCGCATATTGAGATCGACGAGCGGCTTCAATCCCATTTCGTCGAGCAGCATGCGGTGACCGGCTTCGGCGGAGACATGCGCGGCCTGGGCGTGCGCCAGCGTGTCGGCGCGCAGCTTCCAGAGCGGCGCAACAGCGGCCGTGCAAACGAAACCGTCGAGCAGCACCGGAATGTTTTTGCGGCGCGCCGACAAACAGGCGCCAAGAATGGCCGCAAGTTCGCGGCCCCCCAATGCGGCGGCAACGTCGAGTGGATCGTACAGTGTGCCGATATGCCGGGCGATGGCGCGGTCAATAACCGCGCGCTTGCGAAGAAGGCCGTCTTGGTCGACGCCGGTGCCGCGGCCGGCCCAGCGTTCGCCGCCGCCGCCGAACAGAGCCGCAGCGATGGCCGCCGCTGACGTGGTATTGCCGATGCCCATTTCGCCGAGGCAGACGAGATCGCAATCCGGCGACACGGCGTCATGGCCGGCGGTCACGGCGGCGATGAATTCGCTCTCGCTCAGCGCCGCATGTTGCGTGAAGTCAGCTGTCGGCACATCGAGCGAGAGCGGAATGACGCGGAGCTTCGCGCCCGCAGCCCGCGCGAGCTGATTGATGGCGGCGCCGCCTGCTGTGAAATTCGCCACCATCTGCGCCGTCACCTCGGCCGGATAGGCGGACACGCCCTGGGCGGTCACGCCGTGATTGCCGGCGAAGACCAGGATTTCGACGCGATCGAGGCGCGGCGGCGCGTGGCCCTGCCAATGCGCCAGCCAGGCGACGAGGTCTTCGAGCCGGCCGAGACTTTTCGGCGGCTTGGTCAGCGTCGCTTCGCGCTGGGCGACCGCCGCGCTCGCGGCCGGGTGGCCGCTGGGCAGGTCAAGACACACTGCGCGCAGGCCGGAAAATGAGGTAAAAGTGGTCATCCTGCTGTGTCTAGCAAATCGCCTCAGCCGCAGCCACACAGGTTCGCACCACCACGATTTTTCGTAAGCGACGATGTCCGAAAACTGGCTCCAAGACCGCATCGAAGAGCTCAAAGCGAGCATCGTGTTTTGCACGCGCGTGCCGCTGTTCCGGGGCGCGGCAGCTAACAGCGGCACGCTGGCCAAGGCGGCGTGGGCGTTTCCGCTGGCGGGCGTTCTGATCGGCCTGATCGCCGCGGCCGTCTATGGGCTTGCCCACCGCGCTGGAATTCCGGGTTGGCCGGCGGCGGCGCTCAGCGTCGCCGCGACGCTCTTCGTCACCGGCTGCCTGCACGAGGACGGCCTGGCCGACACCGCCGACGGTTTCGGCGGCGGCACGACGCGCGAACAAAAACTCGACATCATGCGCGACAGCCGCATCGGCACTTACGGCGTCTGCGCCTTGATCGTCGATTTGCTGCTCCGCGTCGGCGTGCTGGCGAGCTTTTTCTCGACCGCTTCCGTCGGCTGGGCGCTGCTCGCATCGCATGCCGGCGCGCGCGCAAGCATGATGGCGCTGATGTTCCTCGTGCCGGCGGCGCGTTCCGATGGGCTGTCCGCCGACGCCGGCCGGCCGCCGATCGAAAGCACCGCTGCTGCACTCGCCCTTGGCTTTGTCGTTGCCGCGATCTGCCTCGGTCCGCTGCGCGCGATCGTGGCGCTGGTCTTGCTGATCGTCGTCGTCGCGCTGATGGCCTGGCTCTGCCGGAAACAGATTGGCGGCCAGACCGGCGACGTGTTGGGCGCGGTCGAGCAGGTCAGCGAGATCGTTATTCTCCTGGTCGCGCTGCACTGAACCATCTCCGCTGCCGAACCGTCTCAGGTTTATGCCCAGATTTTGCGCAGACTGAATCGCCGCTGCGCAGAGTGGGCTGCGCTTTCCCCAAACAACCGTTGTTTGCATTGGATTTTTGTTTGTTCCCGGCCTTGGCACGAAGCTTGAATGAGAGGGACCATATTTGTTCCCGATTGCAAACAAACACAGACACGACAGGGACTCACAGGCATGCGGAGCAGCATGTTTCACAGAGGCGGACGGTTGAGCGGCTCAAGCTGCTCGCCGGCCATGGTCAGGCTCAAGCGGCAGCTTGACCGGCTGCTTGAGCTTCGCCGAGAGGTCGAGGGCTTTGGTCAGCATCAGCCGGTTATGCGCTTCGGCGGCAGTCGCCGCCTGCGTCGGCAGGCCAAGTGACACGCGGTTGAGCCAGGAATTCGGTCTCCTCGCGCATCGGCCCGCGCAATTCGCCAAGCGCCATGTCGCCCGGCGGATAGGAGCCGAGGAAATCGACCAGCCGGCTCTGGTCCGGCGCATAGCCCTCGCTCTGCGGCGCCGATACCGCGAGCACCATGTCGCGATGGGTGTCGTCGATGGTCAGCACGCCATGGGTGCCGTTGATGCCGACTTCGAGGCTGTAGACCGCACCCGGCCAGGTCACCGGTAGCGCCCATGAGATGTTCAGGTGATAGACGGTGCCGTCCGAGCACATGATCATGCCGGCGGTGGCATCGATGCCCTGATAGAGCGGTCCTAAAACCTTGTCGACGGAACGCGCATAGCATTCGACCGGCTGCTTTTTTTCGAGATACCACATGACGATGTCGAGGGCGTGGGTGCCGGAAATCACCATCGGCGAGATCGTCGCCGGATCGTTGGTGCGCTTGTAATTGTCGATGGCGACGAGCCGGTTCATGAACGCGCGCGAGGTCACCATGGTGACGTCGCCGAGCGCGCCGCTCCGCACCTTCTCCTTGCCGGCGAGCCATTTGCGGCGGAAGCGCTGCGTATAGCCGACCACGGCGTCGAGCTTGGCGTCGGTGATCGCCTTGAGCACGCGTTCGGACTGCGCCAAGTCAGTCGCGAGCGGCTTTTCGATCAGCATCGGCACGCCGCGCTCGACCGCCGCGAGGATCGGATCGACGTGGAGATGCTCGTCGGTCGCGATAATGGCGCAGGTGACTTCCGGCCGTGCCAGGAGCTCGCGATGGCTGGTGGTGATGAAATCGGCGCCGATTCTGGCACCGACATCGCCGCCGCGATTGTGATTGAGCTCGGCGATGCCGATCCATTCCACCGCCGGATGGCGCGCCGCCACTTCGCCGCGAAACAGACCGACGCGGCCGGCGCCGATGATGGCGAGGCCGATGCCTTTGGCGCCCTTTCTCATGGATTCAACCTCATGCGTTCAACCCCGCGCGGTTTTTCTGCTTGAGCTCGGCGATGCCGGAAATCGTTTCGTTGGTCAGCGGCAGATCGATCGGCTCGTTGCGATCGGCGGAAAGATCCGCAGCGCTATAAGTCTCCATGACGCGCCGCGCGCTTTCCGGCGTCACCATGACATTGGTGTCGCGGATGCAGGCTTCGAGGAAATGGATGGTCTCCGGCCCGATGCCGCCGGCGTAAACGTGATCGACCCATTCGCCCGGCATGGTCGACATGGTGAATTCCTGACCGCGCTTGACGGTATTGAGCCAGTTGTCACGCTGGGTGTCGTCGAGCGTCAGCGCGCCTTCTGTGCCGGTGATCTCGATCCAGGTCGAGCAGTAATTCGGATAGCTCGGCGGCATGTTCCAGCCGCCACCGATCATCACCACCACGCCGTTGTCCATGGTGACGGTGGTGAACATGACGTCATGCGAGCCGTTCACCGGCTTCATGTAGCCATAGGCGCCCTGCGAATAGACGCGCACCGGCTTTGCCGGCTCGAGCAGCCAGAATACGAAATCGAGATCGTGGGTGGATTCCATCACCACCGGGGAGAGCCGGACGCGGCTTGCGATCTTCTTGCCGAGCTCACGCGACAGATGGCGGCTGACCAGGACGGACACCACATCGCCCAACGTCCCATCTGTGATCTTCTTCTTGGCGAAAGCGATTTTGGGATTGAAGCGCTGCGAATAGCCGATGGTGAATTTCAGATTGTTGCGGTTCGACAATTGGATCAGCTCGTCGGCTTCCCACAATTCGAGCGCGATCGGCTTTTCCAGCATCACGTTCTTGCCGGCTTTGAGGCAGTCGCGCGCGATCGGATAATGGTTCGCCTCCGGCGTGGTCGAGACATAGACGACGCGGATATTGTCGTTCTTGATGATGTCGTTGTAGTCGAGCGTCGCGCTCGCCGGATTGTAGAGCTTCTTCACCTCGGCGAGCCGGTCCGGCCTGATCTCGCACAGGTGCAATTTGTCGACCAAAGCCGTGCGCGACAGCGTGTCCGCCCGCAAGCCGCCGATCCAGCCAACCCCGATCACCCCCGCTTCAACTGTCTTCACCGCGCATTCCTTCCGTGTTGCGGGCGCATAAAAACCATGATGCGGCGGGGGGCGCAATGCTTCCGGGCCTCTTCATCCTCCCCCGTGAAAACGGGGGAGGTAGCCGTGCGAAGCACGGAGGTAGGGGCGACGGCCTTGACCCCTTGCACGCCGTCGACAACTCGCTCAGCGTCAAGGCAAACGCCTCTCGGCAACACGAGCTTTCGACGACAACGGAGCGACGAGTCAGACGCCCCTACCCGCTATGCTGCGCATAGCGACCTCCCCCGTTTTCACGGGGGAGGATGAGCGCTGTCGTTCTCGCGACGCACCTGCGCCCGAGTCATGCGAAACCACGGCAAAAAGAATCGCAACGAACGAAAAGGAGGGAGGCGGAGCGCCGACAAGCGCGTCTCCGACCGGCCGCATCGAACGGATGCGGCAGCGCGTCCAGCGCAGGACGCGCTCGCCTCTCGGCGCCCCACCGCGGCTCTTGCTTAGGCGACCTAACGCCACCACTCAGCTCCGGGCCGCGCTTCCTGGTTCGCCGGATGCGAACGGGCTTGAGGCCCTCTCCGGCGCCAGTGCAGCGAGCACCTCGCAGACCGGTCATGATGCCGGCCCGGACGATGCCCGAAGCCGCCCGGGTGCGGATCGTAACTCCGCCCGCGGGCACCGCACTCGCTCCGTCTTTCGGGAATACCTCCGGAAGTCGTCCCTTGGTGAGCGAGATTCGCAGTTTGTAACTGAAATAGTGACGCGTGTCAAGCACCGTCTCCGATCGAGCGACCGCGCCGCACTTGGCGTGAGCGATGGAGAACGTGCGGCAAAGGCTCTCAAGGGTATCGATGGCAAGCGCCTCACGTATCGGATACCTCACAAAATCACGGCCGCTTAAGCAGAAGGCGCGTGCCTTCCTGCGATGGCGTCGGCGCAGGAGGCAGAAATAATGCGGACCGATGCCCTACGGGAAGTCGAACTCTCGGATAATTCCCGTAGCCAATTTTGCGAACTGGGAGATCGTCGTAACGATCTCCCGGTGTGGGAGGTAAAGGGATTCGCTCAAGCTTATCTGCATGGTGAGCTTGATCCTGGGCTTCTCTGCGCCCTTGGCGAGAAGCCCAATTACGGTCTCATTATCTCCGCTTTGGCGCATCCAGCCCGTAGAGAGAAATGTGAAATTCTTGGTGACATCTCCCCATCCAGAAACCGTCATGTGGCGGGGCATGATTTCGGCGGTCAGCAATCGCACGTGCTTGCGGACAATATCGAGATTGTGGAGGGCGTAAAGAAGATCGTTCCCTCCCTTGTACGGTTTGCACGCGTCGACGATACCTCGTTCCTTGGCGGGGATGGCCTTTATAAGTTTGTCCCCTTTGTATCTCCCGCCGATCCAGATTTGCTCGCTCGCCACAACTGGGAAGTAAGCGTCATCAACAAGCGCCTGGCAGTGGCGTTGGGCAAGCGTGGACGCGAGAATATCGAGACTGCTACGGACAGCGTTGATGTACGTGCCAGCCTCAACTTGGAATGCGAGCGGGAACGGCGCTTTTTCCTCTGCAACGAGAACATCATTCGGAACGTCCGATGGCTGCTCTCTGAGCACCAACTGAACGTTGTCGTTGAGCCAAGCATCCAGACGCTTCTTAAAGGCTGGGAGATTGGATTCGGCCCAGTCGACTGATGCTTGGGCATGTAGTAGATCATCGCGCATGGGCAATCCCGATCCGACAAAAGACCCTGAGTTTCAAAAGGTGGTGCAGACGTTCCTGCGAACGCCGCCAGCCCGTAGGGCGGATTAGCCGAAGGCGTAATCCGCCATTTGTTCTCATCGTTGATGGCCGCGGCGGGTTACGGCTTCGCCTAACCCGCCCTACACGCTACACGCGCTCATCCGGGCTACACAACGGCGTTTCCCGGGCGCGGCGCAGCACGCAGTGGTGCGCTGCAGACCCGGGATCGTTACGAGGTCAGAACCATTTATGCGCCGAGCTTGCGAAGACCCCGGATCTGCGGTGCACCGTTCCGCTTCGCTCCACGCTGCACCGCGTCCGGGGAACGCGTATTGGATTTTCATTCGTTCCGCCATGCTTATCAGGATGACGGTATCGAGGCCGTGGCCCCAAACACGTTTTTCGCGAATTGCGGATAGACCTCGGCCAGCATCGGCCCGACCGTGCCTCGCATCAGGCGCAGCGTTTCCGCGGACGGCGCCGGCGTAACCGGCACATCGTCCGGCCGGTCAAAGTCGAAGCCGGTATTCTCGACCACCTCGGCGACGCTGTGGCCGGGATGAACGCTCGCGAGCCGAAACCGCCGCCGCTCGCGGTCGAAATCGAACAGGCAGCGGTTGGTGACCAGCGCGATCGGGCCGCCGGGGCGGAACACGTTGTCGGCGCTGCCGCCCGGCGCGCTGATGAAATCGACCTTGGGCACCAGCGTGCGGCGCGAATGCTCGACGCGGAACAGGATCACTTTCGGCACCACGTAATAGAGATAGGCCGAGCCGAACGAGCCGGGGAAACGCGCCTTCGGGTGCTCGTAGTCGCCGACGCTGACCAGGTTGATATTGCCTTCGCCGTCGATCTGGCCGCCGGAGAGAAAGAACACGTCGATGCGGCCCTGCCCGGCGCAATCGAACAATTCGCGCGCGCCGTCGGTGAAGAAGGTGTGCGCCCGGCTGCCGAGCAGCGAGACATAAGGCCGTGCCGCCGCCCTGCTCGCGCGCCAGCAGCGCCGCGGTCGCCGGGATCGGCGAGGCGGCGCCGACCGCGACATGGCGCACGTCGCCGATCAGCCGGCAGATCACGTCGGCGAGCAGTTCCTCGTCGCGGAAAGTCTCAGGCGGCGCGGCATTTTCACTCGTCATGCCGCCTTGACGGCCCAAAGAAAGACGTGGATGCCCGGCACAAGGCCGGGCATGACGATCGAATGAACCAATCACGCCGCGCGCTTTTCATAAACATAACGATCCAGATAATCGGCAAAGCCTTCCGTCGTCGCGGCAAGCTGCGCATATTCGCTCATATGCGCGGCATCGATGGCGTAATGATCCGGCAGCGGCAGCGGCCAGGCGCCGCGCGGCTCGACCGCGACCGCTTCGACATAGAAGCCGGGCAAGCGTACCGGCGGCAAACAGCGGATTGCGCAAGCAGATCGCCGTCGTGAATTTTCTCGACCGTGACCACGGTCTTGCGCGCCGCATGCGCCATGGCGACGAGCTCGCGCTGCGTGCCGATAAAGACATTGCCGGCACGGTCCGCCATCGGCGCGTGGAACAGCGCAACGTCCGGGATCAGCGCCGGCAGCAGCACGATCGGATCGTCATTGCCGAACGGATTGTCGACCACCTTCCAGTCCGGCCGATGCGCCAGCACGTCCGAACCGATGAGACCGCGCAGCGGCATGAACGGCACGCCCTTCTCGGCGGCCTGGAATTGCGCATGCAGCGCCGGACAGGTGGCGTCGCGCATGCGGATCGTGCCGGCGAGAATGGCGGCGTTGAAGCGCGGCGCCGGGCCGAATTCGCCGAGGCTGACGGCGGAGGTCTCCAGCGTTTCGATCGCAGCCGGCGCCGATCGAGCAAATCCGCCTGCAAGCGTCGAGGTCGGCAGCGTGACGAGATGCAGGCGCTTGACGCCGCGCCGAATCAGCGCCCGCGTCGCCGCCATCGCCACGCCCGACGTCTCGCGCGGCACCGCCAGCAGACAGCCGTCGGTGATCGGCGCGAGGGCTTCGTCGAGCGTGCGAATGATTGTTGCCATCGTAGGAAATATTCTCCGTCTACCCGCTCGCTCCTCCTTCTCCCCGCGTGCGGGGAGAAGGTTGGGATGAGGGGGCGTTGCCGCTTTGCTCAGACTCTGCGGAGAGGCCCCCTCACCCTCCTCGCTTCGCTCGTCGACCTCTCCCCGCACGCGGGGAGAGGTGATTATACGACAGCGCCGATTTCACGTTCTCCGGCGAGAACGGCACGCGGCGGATGCGCACGCCGGTGGCGTCGAACACCGCGTTGGCGATGGCGGCGGCCACCGGGCGCGTCGACGGCTCGCCGGCGCCGGACGGCTCGATCTCCGGATGGTCGATCAGGACCGACTCGATCGATTCCGGCATCTCGGTGATGTCGAGGATCGGATAGGTCAGCCAGTCGACGCTGGTCACGTTCTTGGTGTTGAACTTGACCTCTTCCCACAGCGTGCGGCTGACGCCCTGCACGACATTGCCCTCGATCGCATGGCGCAAGCCGTCCGGATTGATGATCTGGCCGCAATCGTGCGCGACGGTGAATTTGCGCGCCCAGATCTTTCCGGTCGAACGATCGATGTCGACTTCGGCGACGATGGCGACGCGGGTCGGACCGCGCTGCACGTAGGCGAAGCCGCGGCCGGAGACTTTGTTGCCGCTCTGGTCCTTGCGCGGCGACGGCCGCGGTTGCCAATTGGCCTTCTCGGCCGCCGCCTTGATGACGGCGATGTCGCGCGGGTCTTTGACGTATTGCAGGCGGAACGCGACCGGATCCATGTTCAGCGCGGCGGCCACTTCGTCCATGAAGGATTCGCTGGCGAAATGAATTTGCGGCCCGACCGGATCGCGCAAATGCGAGGTGCGCAGCGGCGAGCCGCGATCGAGCAGCGGCGCAACCGTTTCCCAATAGGTCAGCTTGTTGTCGAAGCCGTAGGATTCCTGCGGCACGGCAAAGCCGTCGCCCGATTTCAGCGCCACGCCGGTGAGCTGGCCGGCGAGCGTGTCGTAGGGCTGGCTCTCGTTCGAATTGACGTCGACGCGCGGCAGGCCCTTGCTCATGAATTCATAGGCAATGACCTTGCCGGAAGCGTCGATCGCGGCGCGGGCGCGATGGATCGAGGCCGGACCTTTCGGATCCCAGCCGGTCGCCTTGATCGCGCATATATTGCAGCCGCACCGGCTTGCCGACGGCTTTGGCCAGCAGCGCCGCATCCATCGCAGCGTCGCCGGCATCGTTGCGGCCGTAGCAGCCGGGGCCCGGAATCCAGATGCCGTGCACGTTCTCCGGCTTCATGCCGAGAATGGCGGCGACGCCGTCGCGGGTGAAATGCGGCTTCTGCGAGCCGGTCCACACCGTGACCTGGTCGTCCTTGATGTCGACTATGGCGCAAGCCGGGCCCATGCTGGCGTGGGACTGGAACGGCCATTCGTATTCCGCCTCGATCACGCGCGCGGCGCTCTTGAAGGCCGCTTCGACGTCGCCGTCGTCTTGCCGGCGACTTCTTTTTTGCGCACCGGCGCGTTGCGGATGTAGTCGTAGATCGCGGTCGCCTGATTCGGGGAATGGCGGCTTCGCGTCCGACCATTCGACCTTGAGCTGCCGCATCGCCTTGATCGCGTCCCATTCCTTGTCGGCGACGACGCCGAGGAAGCCCTGGTTCCACACCACCTTGGCGCCCGGAATATCCTTGATCGAGCTGTCGTCGACCTTGACCGGCACCGCGCCGGCAATCGCCGGACGGATCATGCGGCCGTGCACCATGCCCGGCACTTTGACGTCGGTGCTGAAGTCCATGTTGCGCGAAGACGCGCGGCGCGACGTCCTCGCGTTTGATCGGCTGGCCGACGACCCGATAATCCTTCGGATCCTTCGGCGCGGCCTTGCCCGGCGCCAGCAGCGGGTTGCCGATCTTGCCGTTCCAGGCGAGCAGCACGTTGAAATAACGGCCGCCGACCAGTTCGCGCGTAGGACACCTTCTTTGACGGATCGGCTTTGGCGTGAACGACGGCGTCGGTCACCGCCAGCTGATCGGCCGGCAGACCGAGCCTGTCGGCCGCCATCTCGACCAGCACGCGGCGCGCTTCGGCGGCCGCGAGCGCGCATCTGCTTGCCGCCGTCCTGCACGCCGGTCGAACCGGAGGCGCCGCCCTGGTTCACGCTGGTCGCGGTGTCGCCCATGAACATCTGGACGCTCGAAAACGGCGCGTCGAGCTCTTCGGCGACCATCTGCGCGATGGCAACCGCGATGCCGTGGCCCATATCCATCTTGCCGAAATAGGCCGCGATGGTGCCGTCGGCATTGACCGCGACATAGCTCGAAAGCTGATCCGGCGTCAGCGCCGGCTTCATGGCGACGCTCATCGCCGCGGCGCTTGCGGCATCGTCGGCCTGCGCGAAATCGAACGTGACCGGCGCACCGATCGAGACGACAAGCGCGCCACCGGCTTTGAGCAAAGCGCGGCGCGAGAAATTGGCGGATTTTTCCATTCTGGTCATGACGCGCTCCCTCAACCCATCATCGCGGCGGCGCGCTTGACGGCGCGGAGAATGCCCATATGCGTGCCGCAGCGGCACTTCAGTCCTTCGAGCGCGCTTTTGATTTCGGCGTCGGTCGGCTTTTTCTTGTCGCGCAGGAAGGCGGCGGCGGTCATGATCCAGCCGTTGATGCAATAGCCGCATTGCGGCACCTGCTCTTCGATGTAGGCGGTTTGCAGCGGATGCGGCTTGTCCGGCGTGCCGAGGCCGGCGAGCGTGACGATCTTGCTGTCGCCGATCGCCGACACCGGCGTGATGCAGGAGCGGATCGCCTGGCCGTCGACATGAACGGTGCAGGCGCCGCATTGCGCGAGCCCGCAGCCGAAATGCGGATTGTTGAGACCGAGATCGTCGCGCAACGCGTAGAGCAGCGGCATGTCTTCGTCGGCTTCGATCTTGTGGACCGTGCCGTTGACGTTGAGCGAATAGCTTTGGTTCATAGAATCTCCTCCATGAGCGTGACGGCGGTTCTCTTCGGGCGCTACCGCATGTGCCGGTGTGTCCCGATGCCGCTGTGTTGCGCGGGCTTAAGCCTATTCCCAAACCGGCCGTTTTGGAACACGGTCCCGGATCGGCAATTCCTGCTATGCTCTTTCGACAATGAAGCTATTGGGAGGTTCCTCGCATGAGGAGGAAAATCGCCATCCTCGCCGCGTCGCTTCGCCGGCCTGGCCTTGCTGTGCGGCCCGGCGGCGGCCGGCGGCAGCACAGGCCAAACCGTGGCGGCACGCGCTGATCCAGCCCAAGAGCGACGCCGGCATCCTGCTGATGCCGCAATATGGCGGCTTCTTCAAAAAGGTCGGCCTCGACGTCGAGATCACCAATGTCAAGGACGACGAGATCATGCTGCACGCGCTGATCGCCGGCGATCTCGACAGTTTCGAGGGCGGACCGGGCGTCGGTCATGATCGCCGATGCGCATGGCGCCGACGTCAAGATCATCGGCTGCTCCTGGCTGATGGTGCCGCATGGCGTTTTCGTCCACGACGACATCACCGCGATGGATCAGCTCAAGGGCAAGACCATCGCGATCTCGTCGCCGTCGGCGTTTCCCGACCTGTTCGCCAGAGGCGCGCTCGACCATTTCAACATTCCCGAAGACAGCGTGAAGTTCGCCAGCCTCGGCGGCGATCTCGATCGCTACAAGGCGCTGGTGGCGCATGTGGTCGACGCCGCCGTGGTTTCCGGCGAATACACGCCGATCGCCGAGAAGGAACACATCAAGATGCTGGTCTCGGCGCAAGACGCGCTGCCGCATTTCATGCGCATGTGCCTGCATGCATGACCGGCGCGACGCATCAAGGCGCGGCCCGACGACGCCGCGAAATTCCTGGCCGGCGAAATGCTCGGTCTGCGCTACGCCGTCGCCAACAAGGACGAAGTCGTCAAGGCGACGCAGGAGATCACCGGCACCAAGCCGGACGATCCGCGGGCCGGCCTATCATTTACGACCTGGCCATGCAGCAGCATTCCATCGGCACCGACGTGCCGATCCCGGCGGACGATCTGCAGTGGATGAACGAGGAACTGGTGAAGGTCGGCAATATCGCCAAAGCCCGTGGACCTGACCAAAGTGCATCGATCCCAAGCCGCGCGAGGATGCGCTGAAGCTGATCGCGATCATGAGCGTTTCGCGCATTGAGTATTTGCTGCGGCATGATCTTCGTGCGCGGCGGAAACGGACGGTCTTGCAAGGCTTGCAAAGGCCTGACCCGGTCGTTGTAAACAGGTGTTTATATGGGTGAAGTCAGCCTGATCGATGTTTCCAAGCGGTTCGCGCTGCGCATCGACGGCGCACGTGCAGACCGTGCGGGCGCTCGACCGGCTCAGCTTCACCGTCGCCGACGGCGAAGTGGTGGCGCTGATCGGCCCGTCCGGCTGCGGCAAGACCACGGCGCTGCGCATCGCCATGGGGCTCGGAAACGGCGACCAGCCGGCGCGGTGACGGTCGACGGCACCGCCGTCAAGGGCTGCGGCTACGACCGCGGCATCGTGTTCCAGCACGCCGAATTGCTGCCCTGGCTGAACGCGTTGCGGAACGTGGAGTTCGGCCTGGAAATGAAGGGCATGCGCGGCGCCGCGCTGCACGACACCGCGATGAAATATCTGACGCTGGTCGGCCTGCAAGACAGCGTCAAACGGCGGCCCTATCAATTCTCCGGCGGCATGCAGCAGCGCGTCGGCATCGCGCGCGCGCTCGCCATCGATCCGAAAGTGCTGTTGATGGACGAGCCGTTCGGCGCGCTCGACGCGCAGACCCGCGAGGCCTGCAGAGCGAGCTGCTGGAGATTCACGCCCGCACCAAAAAGACAATTCTGTTCGTCACCCACGATCTCGACGAAGCGGTGCTGCTCGCCGACCGGGTCGTGGTGATGCAGCACGGCCGCCTGCAGGAGATCGTGACCGTGCCGCTGCCGCGCCCGCGCGACGATCTCGCGCAAAATCCGCGGCTCCGAAGTCAATTCGCGCAAACGCGCTATCATATCTGGCGCGCGCTGCATGACGTGCGCGCCGACGCTGCATTGAGGACTTCATGGTCGATCTTGCCGATCGCAGCCCTGCCGCAAACGACACCGGCGACGTCGCGCCGGCGCGGCGCCGCGTGCCGCGCTGGGTGATCACCGCCGCGTCGATCGCGGTCATTCTCATTCTCTGGGAAATTTTCGGCCGCGACATCAATCCGATTTTCGGCTCCTATCCGAGCGCGATCTTCGCGGCCTTTCTCGACGCTGCTGCACAACGGCAAGCTCGGCACGGCGCTGTTGCAGAGCATGCAGCCGTTCGTCGTCGGCTACTGCGTGGCCATCGTGATCGGCGTGCCGCTCGGCCTCGTGATCGGACGCTTCTGGGTCGCGGAGGCAGCGCTCGGAATTCTGGTGACCGGCGGCTACGCCATGCCGCTCGTCGCGCTGGTGCCGCTTCTGGTGTTGTGGTTCGGCCTCGGCTTCGCGGTGAAGGCCGCGGTGATTTTCCTGATGTCGGTGTTTCCGATCTGCATCAACACCTGGCTCGGCGTGAAATCGGTGCCGAAGACGCTGATCGATGTCGGCAAATCCTGGTGGCGCCGGACTCCGTCATCCTGCGCCGCATCGTGCTGCCGGCGACGCTGCCTTACATCATGGCGGGCATCAAGCTCGCGGTCGGCCGCGCCGTGGTCGGCATGGTGATCGCGGAGTTCTTCACCTCGATCTCCGGGCTCGGCGCCATCATCATCAATTCGGCCAACAATTTCGACACCGCGACGATGTTCGTGCCGATCATCGTGCTGATGGTGCTCGCCGTCGGGCTCAATGCGCTGCTCGGCTGGTTCGAGCGCGTCGTCGCGCCCTGGCAGGACGAAATCGCCGGGCGCAGCTAGAGCAAAGCTCCGATCAGGCCCAGAGCGTCTTGCTGGCAAGGCGCGCGCCTTCGACCAGGCTTTCGAACTTGGCCCAGACGATCTCGGGTTCGATCTCCGGCGGCTTGTTCGTGTAGAGCGTCGAGGCGAAGCCGCAATCGGCGCTGGCGATCACCCGCTCGCGGCCGACGACTTTGGCGAGCCGCGTGATCCGCTGCGCCACGAGCTCGGGATGCTCGACGACGACCGAGGCCTGGGTGATGCAGCCGGGCAGCAGCACCTTGTCGTCCGGAAGCTTGACGGTCTGCCAGATTTCCCATTCGTGCTCGTGGCGCGGATTGGCCATTTCGAACGAATAGTATGTGGCGCGGATCGTCACGATGAGATCGGCGAGATATTTCAGTTCGAAATCGCTGATGCGCGGCCCGATATTGATGCCGTAGCAGGTGTGATGGCGGATACGGTCCGGCGGAATGTTGCGCAGCGCATGATTGAGGATCTCGATGCGGTGGCGCGCCCATTTGCGCGAATCCTCCGGCGTCTCTTCCGGCGACATCATGTAATGCATCGCCAGCCGCGGATCGTCGATCTGCACCGCGAAGCCGGCATTGACGATGCCTTCGTATTCCTCGCGCAAGGCTTCCGCGACCGCGAGCAGATGTTCCTCTTCGCTCTTGTAGAACTTGTTTTCCATCGTGCCGGCGCAGCTCGACGGCGACACCGACGGAATGAAGGCCCCGACGGGATTACTGCCTTTCAGCGCGGCTTTGAAATTGGCGATGTCCTCGGCGAGCTGTTTCTGGCCGACATATTTGATCGGCCCGGTGCAGGCGAGCCGCGCCTGCTGCGAGCCGGAATGCGCGCCGTCTTTGTAGAAAGCTGGGGAACGCCGTGTTCTCGCGCGTGCGGCGCTCGCCCGGCTTTGGGCGCGATCGGCTCAAGCCCGGTGAGCCGATCGGCGATGTAGTGCTGAAAGCTTGTCTTCGACTGCTCGCCGTCGCTGACGATATCGACGCCGAGCTCGATCTGCTTGTGCACGACTTCGGCGACCGCTTCCGTGGTTTCGCGCGCGAGCGCCTTCGGATCGAACGGCTGTTTCGTCATGCGCGCCAACAGCAGGTCGGAGAGCGAGTGCCGACGTGGGAGACTGCCCACGCCCGTCGTGACAATGCGGCGGCGGCTCTCGTCGATGACACTCATTGTTCATCCCTGACTTATTGTTGTTGAACGCGGCAGTTTCGCGGCGCGGATAATGCCGTCTTCCAAGTGCTTTTCAAGGCGCGCTGCAACGTGCGCGCCTTGCGTTTTCCGACTAGCTCGAACCGCGAGTATTGATTTCAGGACTTTGCCAGCGCCGCGACGGCCGCGAACAAGGCTTTGACGTCGCGCTCCGCAATATCGCGCGTGATGAACACGACGCGGCTGTTGCGATTGGCGTCAGGCCAGATTTCAAGCTCGACCGGCGGGTGGGCCAGGTGCTGCACATATTGCACCACGACCGGCCCACGGCAGCCGGCGACATTGAGAATGCCCTTCACGCGCAGAAGGTCGGAGCCGCGCAGCGCGATCAGCGTCTCCATCGCGCGTGAAAATACCGGCCATTCGATCGGCTGATCCTGCGCGATGACGAAGCTCGTCATGCCGTCGGCGTGCTCGGCTTCGGCGACGAAGCCGCCGCGTTCGCTCGTGGCCGGTTCGATCATGCGGCTCGGATCGAGCGCACCGGCAACAGCGATATCGATCGCCGCGTGCGGGTTGAGAGCCTGCAGACGCCGCGTCAGACTTTCGACCGTCGCCGGCGTCGCGAGATCGGTCTTCGAGATCACCAAGCCGGTCGGCGAGGATGATCTGCTTGCGCGCCTCGGCGGCGCTGTCGAGCTCGGTTTCGCCGTTGACGGCATCGGCCACCGCGAGCACGACGTCGATGTGGAATTCGCCGCCGAGCGCGCGATCGGTGGAGAAGGTCTGCAGGATCGGCGCCGGATCGGCGAGGCCGGAGGTTTCGATCACGACGCGGGCGAACGGCGGCACCGTGCCGCGCTCGCGGTCGAACACGAGCTTGCGCAGCGCCACCTGCAGATCGGTGCGGGTGATGCAGCAGACGCAGCCGTTGCCGAGGAGCACGGTCTCCTCGGCGCTGTCGCGGATCAGCGCGTCGTCGATGCCGACTGCGCCGAACTCGTTGACGATCACCGCGGTGCCCGCGCCTTCGGGGGAGTTGAGAAACCGGCGGATCAGCGTCGTCTTGCCGGCGCCGAGAAATCCGGTGACCACCGTCACCGGAACGCGCGCGCCGCGCTCGCGCTTGAGCCTCCGCCCGAACGGGCCGGCCTCACGCGAGGGGAAAAGATCGAGCATGTTTCATTTTTCCCGGACGCGGTGCAGCGCCATCAGCGCGTTCACGCGCGTCTTCGACGCGCTATGGCGGTGCACCGCAGATCCGGGACCTTTGCGATCTCAGCATTTGGAACGATCCCAGGCGCAGCGCATCACTTCGTGCTGCGCTGCGCCTGAGATACACATCAGAAATCCATCTCGAGGATGTACAGCCCGCCGACATGCCGGTCGACGGTGTAGACGATGCCGCGCTCGTCGACGAACACGTCGTTCATCTGGATCGTGCCGGTCGGCGCGCCGGGAGGCGCCGGCGGCATGAAGATGCCGACTTCCTTCGGCTGATACGGATTGGAAATGTCGTAAGCGCGAAGCCCGCCGTTGAAGAAAGTGCCGAGCACGATCTGGTCGGATTTCCAGGACGTCGGCAGCGGCACGTTCTCGTGGATATTGTGCGCGCCGAAGCGGCCGGCCTCGGCATAGACCTTGGGATCGGGCAGCGGACAGGTCGAGATCGAAACCAGATTGGTTTCGTCGCGCGCATCGAGCACCCAGATCAGCTTCGGCCAATCCTTGGCGTTGTTCTCGGTCGACTCGTCGGTGACCAGCATCAGCCCGCGATCGAACAACGGCACGATGGTGTGCATGAAGCCGGTATAGGGCGGCGAGTTGGTCCACGACGAAATCTTCTTCGGGTTCGCCTTGTCGGAAATGTCGAGCACGAACATGCCGCCGTCGATATAGGCGAGATAGCAGCGGTCCGGCCGCTGCGGATAGACGTTGCAATTATGCGCGCGGAACCCCTTGTCGATCGGGTGCCGCGCCGGCGGCATGACATTGTCGCCCTGGCGCGTGCCGGGCATCCACCAGCGCCCGACCTCGACCGGCTTCGACGGATTGCGCACGTCGATGCAGCGATAGAGCTGATCGTCGAGCGCATTGGTCGGGGTGAAATCGCGCGAGCCGGACGCGCAATGGACATATTCGCCGTCGCAGAACCAGAGCTGATGCACGCCGCGCGAATGCGGGCCGGAGCAGTCGAAGAAGCCGATCGACTTCGGATTTTCCGGCTTGGAAATGTCGAACAGCTCGAAGCCGGCGGGTTGCAGATCCTTCTTCGAGGTCTGATAGGCCACCGCCATCATGTTGCCGCAGGTTTCCAGCGAATTCGAGCGCATATTGGCGTGCGGCAGATCGGTCTGGCACACCACTTTCGGCTTGCGCGGATCGCTGACGTCGACTGCGGTGAAATTCTTCGGCGCGCTCTCATGCGCGAGCCAGATGATGCGCCGCCCGTCGGGCGCGATCTGCACCGACATGCCCTCGCCCATGCCGCCGAAGCCGCCGAGCATGTCGTGAGCCAGCAGTTTGAAATTCCAAGTGACGGGCTGATAGCCCTTGGTGAGCGGGCTTTTGTCCGTGGCGGCCATTCCTAAGTCTCCTGTTGAACTGTTCTCGAGGCGGGCAATCGATATTACGCGGCCGAGCGGGCGCGTTCCATGAGGTCCGGACGCAGCGCTTTGCTCCAATCCGGAATTGCAGTGATGAGCTTGCTCTGCAGCAAGATCTCCGCCTGCTGTTGCATGTAGGGCGTCAGATCGGTGGGGAAGCCGGGTGACACCTCGACGCGCGACAGCGCTTGCGGCGAACGTGTCGAGCGACATCGAGTAACCCTTATCCGTATAGAAGGTGTAAATGACGTCCGCGACCTTCTTCGGATTGGTCTTGAAGTCATTGGCGACGTCGAGCCAGGCCTTCAGATAGGCGATCACGGCGTCGGGCTTCTGCGCGATGAAATCGGGCGTCGCCGCCATGAAGACCGGCATCGGATCGACGCCGGAGAAATCCATGAGGTCGGTGCCGATGCTCTCGGACACCGCGATGACGTTATAGGGCTCGACATTGACCATGGCGTCGACGGTCTTGGCGGCGAGCGCCGCCACCATGTTGTTCACGTCCATGCGGACTTCCTGGTAGTCGCCCTTCTTGAGCCCATGCTGCGGCCCGATCGTGTCGACAAAGACATTGCCGACCGAGGAGCCGGTCTGGTTGGCGATCTTTAGCCCGCGCAGATCCTCGACCTTGGTGATGTTGAGATCCTTGCGCGCGGTGATGCGCGCGGTCTTGCCGACATGCTCGATCAGCGCGATCGCGATCAGCCCGCCCTTGGCATTGCCGATGATGAAGGATTGGCCGGCATAGGTGCCGAGATCGACCTGGCGCGCCACCATCTGCTGCATGGTGAGGTTGCCGGACGGCACCGGATATTCTTCGACGGCGAGACCGTGCTTTTCCAGATAGCCGGACTTCATCAGGTAATAGGTCGGCATGCCCCAGATATTGGTCTGGTAGCCCTGGCGGATGGTTTCCGCGGCCAAAGCCGGAACCATGGCCGGACGCCCGGACACAAGACCGAGGGTGAGAACGCCCGCGCCAGCCGCGGCAAGGCATTGTCCCGGCGTCGCGTGAGTATTGTTCTGGCTCATTGACTTTCCTCCCATCAGCGCAGGTTATTGTTCCTGGTCCTGCTGCATGCCGAATTCCTGAATGCTCGACGTCACGTCGTCCGAGGTCTTCTTGATCACCGCGCCGAGTTCTTCGGGCGTCGACGAAATCGCGGTCGAGCCGCCGTTTTCGATCAAGCGTGTGATATTCGGGCATGGCGACGATCGGCACGATCTTATCGTGCAGCGTCTTGATGATCGACTCCGGCGTGCCGTTCGCCGCACAGATGCCGAGCCAGCCGAAGCGCACGAAATCGATGCCCTTCTCGCGCACGGTCGGCACGTCCGGCAAGTTCGGCAAGACGCTGCGGGCTGGTCGTCGCCAGAATCTTGAGCTGCTTCGCCTGGTATTGCGGCACGATGCCAAGCGTCGGCGAAACATAGAAATCGACACGGCCGGCGACCATTTCCTGCACCACTTGCGGGCCGCCGCGGAACGGAATCCGGTTCATGGTGATGCCGGCGAGTTTTTGCAGCTGCCGCGCCATGATCTCTTGCGCCGAGCCGGCACCGATCGTGGCATAGGTGACGTCGCCGGGATGCGCTTTCGCATAGGCGACAAAGGCGTCGAAATTGTCCGCCGGGATCGCGTTCGCCAGCGCCAGACCGTAATAATATTCGGCGATCAGGGATATCGGCGCGAGATCGGCGAGCTTGAAGCCGACATTGCGATACATCGCGACATTGATCGGATCGAAATGCGTGCAGAGCAAGCAGCGTATAGCCATCCGCGGGCTCGGCGAGGAGGTCGCGCGTCGCCATGATCCCGGCCGCCGCCGGCTTGTTCTCGACGATGACCGGCTGGCCGAGCGCGTCGCTCAACTTGTTGGCGACAAAGCGCGCCGGAATATCGGTCGGCCCGCCGGCGCCGAAGCCGACCAGAAGCCGGATGGTCCTTTTCGGATAGGCGTCGTCGGCCATCGCCGACAAAGCACTCGCGGCGGCGACCAGAACTGCAAGCGCGGCAACTCCAAGTGCGACAACCACATGGCGACGCAACGCAAACCAACATTCCAAGACCTTACAGAATTCCAAGACCTTCACGCGTGTTTCTCCTGACCGAGCAGACGCAACAGCTCTTTCTGATATTCGAGGAATTCGACGCTCAGCGGATCGCGCGGGCGCGGCAGCGCGATCGGCACCTCGACCTTTCACCGTGCCGGGATGCGGCGTCATCACCACGACGCGGTCGGCGAGATAGACCGCTTCGGCGACATTATGGGTGACGTAGATGATCGTCTTGCGCGTCGTCCGCCACACCTCGGCGAGCAATTGCTGCATGTCGTCGCGGGTGAGCGCATCGAGCGCCGCGAACGGCTCGTCCATCAACAGCACCGCCGGATTGTAGGCGAGCGCACGCGCGATCGCGACGCGCTGCTGCATGCCGCCGGACAGATGATGCGGAAAGGACTTTGCGAAATTTTCGAGCTTGACGAGACGAAGCTGTTCGAAGCGCGATGGCCTCGCGCTCGGCCTTCGGCATGCCCTTCATTTCGAGGCCGAAGGCGACATTGCCGAGCGCGGTGCGCCAGGGAAACAGCTGGGCAAAATCCTGGAACACGACGCCGCGATTCCATGCCAGTGCCAGCGCCGCTTCGATGGCCGTTGATCGGCGCGCCGCCAATGCGGATTTCGCCCGAGGTCGGCGCGAGAAACCCGGCGATGATGTTGAGGAGCGTCGACTTGCCGCACCCGCTCGGCCCGACCACGCAGAGGAATTCCGACGCCTCCATGGCGAAGCTGACGCCGCGGACGCCGGGCACGACACGGCCCGGCGTATCGTAGATCAGCGTGATGTCGCGGGCCTCGATATGGGCCATCGCCGCTTCCTGCCTCGTTCCTCACGCGCGCTCGGTCGCGGGTATTTGCCGACCGGCATCCGCTCCGGTTGTCTCCGGGGCACGGCATTTTTCTGGATCATGCTTTAACATGATGCTTGAACTTGCGCGCTTCTTGCGGCGCGCGAGCTTTGTGCCAGAAGCCGGCGCGCGCGGCCAGCCGGAAACAGGGGGAGACGGCGCAATGAGATTTCTGTCCGCAGTGGGCACGGTCCCGGTTCGCGCGACGGCGGGCGCGGCGCTGGCGCTTGGGGTGGCGCTTGCGGCTCTGCCGACGCTGCCGGCGTGGCCGGACACCTATCCGAGCCGGCCGATCCACCTGATCGTCAACTTTGCCCCGGGCGGCACCGGCGACATCGTGGCGCGGCTGGTCGGCGCCAAGCTGCAGATCAATCTCGGCCAATCGGTGATCGTGGAGAACCGGCCCGGCGCCGGCGGCACGCTCGGCGCGCGCGACGTCGCCAATGCCGCGCCGGACGGTTACATGCTGACGGTGGCGCAGACGCCCGAGATCGCCATCAATCCGTACTTCATGAAAGAGGCCGGCTACGATCCGCTGCAAGGATTTGCAGCCGCTGGCGCTCACCGGCGTCGTGCCGCTGGCGCTGGTCGTTCCCACCGCCGCGCCCTATTCGACCATGGCGGATTTCGTGAAATTCCTGCGCACCACGGATCAGCCGCTCACCTTCGCTTCCGCCGGCGTCGGCACGCCCGGCCATCTCGCCGGCGAATATTTGAAGCTCAAGCTCAACAACAAGCTGACCCACGTGCCCTACAAAGGCGCCGGCCCGGCGCTCAACGACGTGGTGGGCAATCACGTCGATTTTTATTTTCCGGGTTTCCCCGCCGCCCTGCCGCTGACGGCAGGGCGGCAAGGTCAAAATGCTCGCGGTGTCGTCGGGCACGCGCGCACCGGCGGCGCCCGACATTCCGACCGTCGCCGAGACAACGGGCATCGCCAATTTCGATTTCACTTTGTGGGTCGGATTCTTCGCGCCGCGCGGCACGCCACCGGAGCTCGCGGCGCGGCTCAATGGCGAAATCAACAAAGTCCTGATGGAGCCCGAGATCAAGTTGCGATTGGAGACCGACGGCGCGCAGGTCTCGGCCTTGTCGATCCCGCAATTCACCGCATTCGTTGGGCGCGAGATCGACAAGTACAAAGAGATCATCAAGGCGGCGGACATCAAGTCGGAATAAGCGCCGCGATCGCGCTCAACTCTTCGCCGCCCGCGCCATGCCCCAGCGGTAAATCGTGGCACGCTCGATCGAGCCGAACACCAGACGCTCGCTGACAAAGCCGATCAGGCCGATGACGACGAGGGATGACAGCATCACGTCGGTGTTGAGGAATTCCTTGGCGTCGAAAATCACCCAGCCGAGGCCCCAATCGGAGGCCGCCAGCATTTCGGCGCCGATGACGGCGATCCAGGCGCGCAGGAAGGATTGCCGCAAACCGGCGATGATGAACGGCGACGCGCCGGGAATGATGACCTTCCAGAACAGCGCGCGCTCGTTGGCGCCCATGGCGCCGGCCGCGCGCAGCCAGATCGGATTGACCGCGCGCACGCCGGTCCAGGTGTTGAGCAGCATCGGAAACAAGGCGGCGTAGAACACGATGAGGATGGTCACGGTATCGCCGAGACCGAACCAAAGAATGAAAACCGGCACCCAGGCGAGCGACGGGATCGGCATCAGCGCGCTGGTCAGCGGCAGAACGAAATTCTCCACCGCGCGGAAAGCGGCCCATCATCACGCCGAGCGGCAGGCCGATCGCGACCGCAAGCCCGAACCCGGCCAGCACGCGATAGAGCGTCACGCCGGCATGAACGATGATGCTGCCGTCGAGGATCGAATCGAGGAGCGTCCGCCCGACGGTGCCGAGCGTCGGCATCAAGGCCGGCGCAAAATAGCCGCTGCGCGCGACGGCCTCGTAGACCGCGGCCAGCACGAGGAGCGAGATCGCGCCGCGGCGCAGGACTGAGAGCGCTGCAACAAAGCCGCGATCGGCGTTCATGTCATCATGCCCCAGCGCACGACGGTGAATTGTTCGAGGGCTGGAACACGAGCTTCTCCAGCGCCAGCCCGATGATGGCGATCACGACAATGCCGGCCAGCATCACGTCGGTGTTGAGGAATTCGCGCGCGCCGAAGATGAGCCAGCCAAGCCCCCACGGCACGGCGGCCAGCATTTCGACGCCGACCAGGATGCGCCAGGCCTGCGCCAGGCCGAGCCGCAAGCCGGTCAGGATGTAGGGCAGCGCGCCGGGCAGGATGACATGGCGAAACAGCCGGCGATCGTCGGCGCCCATGGCCTGCGCCGAGCGCACCCAGATGTCCTTGACCGCTTTCACGCCGGTCCAGGAATTGTAGATGATCGGAAACGCCGAGACGAACGCGACCAGAGAGCACCGATGGAGACATTGCCGAGCCCGAACCACAACAGAAACAGCGGCGTGTAAGCGAGCCCGGGTATCGGCGCGCCGATGCTGATCACCGGCAGCAAGATATCCTCGGCGCGGCGCGAGCGGCCCATCAGAATGCCGATCGCAACGCCGACCACGGCGGCGAGCGCAAAGCCCGCGATCGAGGCGGACGAGCGTATCGAACGCATGGTGCGGCAAAGTGCCGTTCAGCGTCAGCCGGACGAAAGCCGAGGCGACGGCTTCCAGCGGCGGAAACAAACGCGGCGGGAAAAAGACCGAGATGCGCCACCGTTTCCCACAATGCGCCCACGACGATGAACGGAAATGCGTTGCGCAGACGCGTTGCGCCAACGTTCCGGCCATCTCCCCGCCGCGGCGGCCAACAGGCACATAGCCGAGAGTCGCGATGCTCTACGACATCTTGCATGTTCGTTTCAGGATAGTGCGGCCCCTCGCCCGAGGACAAGCTGCCATCTTGACCCAGGCGTTGCAGTGTTCGCGCCTGCGCTGAGCATGATCCCGAAAGTGCCCTGTGCTAGGAAACACCGCTCGACGATAGACCGCGACGAGGTCTGGCAAAGGAGTTCGGCAATGGCCACGAAAAACGCGCTGAAGATCGGCTGGATCGGCATGGGCCGCATGGGTTTTCCCATGGCCGAGCGGCTGCTCAAGGCGGGCCACGATGTCTCGATCTGGAATCGCACGCGCGCCAAGGCCGAACCGCTCGAGAAGATCGGCGGCAAAGTGGTCGATCATCTGTCCGACCTGAAATCCATCGATGTCCTGTTCTCGATCGTCGCCACCGGCGCCGACGTCGCGGAGGTGCTGTACGGCAAGAACGGCGTCTGCAGCCAGGGCGGCAAGATTCCGCCGGTAATCGTCGATTGCTCGACCATCGCGGTCGAGGAATCCAAGGCCATCCGCGCCAAGCTGAAAGATCTCGGCGCCGACTTCGTCGCCGCGCCGGTGAGCGGCAATGCCAAGGTGATCAAGGCCGGCAAGCTTTCTTCGGTCGTGTCGGGGCCGGAAGCCGCGTGCAAGATCGCGATGCCGCTCATCGAAGTGTTCGCGCCGCGCGGCGTGTCCTATGTCGGCGACGGCGAACTCGCGCGCGTCTGCAAGATCGCGCACAATGTCATGCTCGGCGTCGTCATCGAGAACCTGATCGAGATCACGCTCTTGACCAACAAAATGGGCGTGCCGCGCCACGCCTTCCTCGCCTTCCTCAACAACGGCGTGATGGGCTCGATGTTCACGCGCCTATAAATCGCCGGCTTTGGTCAATCTCGACTGGACGACGACGTTCACGCCGGAATTGCTGCGCAAGGATCTCGACCTCGGCCTCGAACTCGCCCGCGAGATGGACGTGCCGATGCCGGTGACGGCGGCGACGCGCGAAGTGCTGCAAGGCCATTTCGGCGCCGCCATGCTGCAGAAGAATCCGGAAGAATATCTGTCCAAGGATTTCGCGGCGCTGGCCGAAACCATGGCGCTCGCCGCCGGCATGAAGCTTGAAAGCGAGAACAAGAACGTGCCGACCGGACTCGAAAGCTAAGGTGACAAGCTAAAAGCAAGAACAAGCGCCGCACGACGGCGAATGGGGGGCGGAAATGATGCGATTGAAGCTGCGTTGGCTTTTCGCGTTCGGGCTTATTGCCGTTCTCTTCGTTGCGGCGAAACCGTCATCGGCGTCGGCCGACGATTGGCCGACGCGGCCGGTGCGGTTCATTCTGACGCTTGGGCCGGGCAGCGGCGCCGACATCGAAGCGCGCCTGTTCGCCGACAGGCTCAGCCAGCGCTGGGGCCAGCCGGTGGTCGTCGACAATCGGCCCGGCGGCGACGGCATCGTCGCCATCAACGCCTTCGTCGCCGCGCATGACGATCATATTCTGCTGTTCAGCCCGACATCGTCGTTCACCGCGCATCCCTACCTGCACGATCATCTGCCCTATAAACCGAGCGACCTCGTGCCGATCGCGCGGGTGTCCAACACTTTCGTCGCCGTATCTGTGCCCACCAGCCTCAATGTCGATTCGCTCGGCAAGCTGGTGGCGCTGGCGCGGGCGCAACCCGGCAAGCTCAATTGGGCCGGCCTGACCGGCACGCTCGACTTCCTGCTGGCCGGCTGGCTGCAGGAGGAAAACCTGAACATCGCCAAGATCGCCTACAAAAATCCCGTCGATGCCGCCAACGATCTCGCCGAGGGGCGCGTGCAGCTCTACGAGTTCGGCATTCGCCATCGTGCGGCCGCAACTCGCAGAACGGCAAGATCAAGGTGCTTGCCGTGACCAACACGGTGCGCGCACCGAATCTGCCGGACCTGCCGACGGTGACGGAAGCCGGCTATCCGGGCCTGACGGTCGACGGCCTCGTCGGCATGTTCGGTCCGACCGGAATGTCGAGTGCGTTGCGCGACAAGATCACGGCCGACGTCAAGGCCGTGGCCGACGACACGATCAAAGATCGTCTGATGGCGACCGGGCAGCTGCTCAATGTCGGCGGGCGGCGAGGAATTCGCCAAGTCGATCGACGAGCAGCGCAATCAGGTCGCGGACTTCGCCAAGAAGCTCGGCATCGACGAGCTGCCGCAGAACTGACGCCGGAACCGGCGCAGGCCACTTAGGTTCGGATCAGCCCTTAACGTCCGTCTCGACGTCGATCACCAGCTGCCATTGCCCGTTGCGCTTGGCCCAGACGCTTGCGGCGCGAAAGGGCGGCCGCGAATTGTCGGGCGAGACGTGGCTCGCGATCATGGCGGCGCCGTCGCCATAGACCGCAAGCCGCATCGTTTCGATCTCGCTGACGGTGACGCTGGAATTGGACTTCTTTTCGCGCTCGATCGTTGCGATGATGCCCGACTTCGGCACCGGCGCGTAGCCCGATCGATAGAGCACGAAATCGTCGGCGACGTGCTTGCTCCACTCGTCGGCATTGTGGGCGACGGCTGCTTTCTCGATCTCCTGAAACGTCGTGATGACGTCCTGCTCGGCGGGCGAGCGGACGCGATAAGGAATGGTTTCGCAGGGGTTCTTGCACTCGTAGGGCTTGGTGTCCGCTTAGCTTCGGTGCCGGGCGGCGTTTCCGCGGCGGCTGCGCGCGTCGCTCGCGCCGAGCACGACATCCTGCATCGTCAGCGCGCGCCACGACCCTTTCTGTTTGGCCCAGATGTCGAGAAAGAAGACCGGACTGCCCTGCGCGGATTTGCGGGTGCCGGTGACCATGGCGACGAGACCGTAGACGCTCACCTTCACGTCCGTCGCCGCTTCGCCGGCGGCGATGTTTTTGAGATCGGCGAGGAATTCCTTGCGCTCAAAAATCTTGCCGTTCTCGTCGGCGAAGGTGAATTGCAGCGACAGCAGCTTGCGGACCGCGGATTTATCGCCGGCGCGCAGCGCGTCGCCGAGCGTCTTTTGCGCCGCGCTAACAAGCGCCTCTTCGCCCGATGCCGGCTGCGCCCGGGATTGCGGCGAGAACGGCGATCAAGAAGCGCCAGCCATGGCGCCGAGCCAGATCCACTGTCGGGCCAGTCGCATCGCGCGTTGTGCGGCCGCCGGCATTCTCACTCCCGCGCCCAAATCATATGCGCCCCAATCGAAGCCGCGAGCCGCATCCCGTGTCGCATTCCAGGCGATGCCATCGTGCCGTCACATCGCTCAAGCGCAAGCGTCGCGACGACGCGCCGCAGGCCGCTCCGTCATGCCGGGATGCTCTCGCTCAGCAATGCCGGCAATGCCGCCTGCGATGCGACCGCCACCAGCCCATCACGGCGCGGCAAGGTGGGCTCAATTGCGAATATTTCGCCTTCATGCAGGCCGTGACCTTGGCCACGTCCGGGATGGCGTCGCCGCACAAGCGCATCGCATCGGGCGTGCAGGCTTGACGCTCGGCGTCGGTGCCTTGGGCGGCTGCGCCATCGACGCGATAAACAAATATGCCGGCGAGCACTGCCAGCAAGCAGACAAAACGAACAATCCGCATAACCATTATCCCTGCCCCCAGAGGACTTTGAACTCGGAACGCTTTGCGCAACTTGACGCTCCGGCAACCTAGCGGTGGCGCCGGGTGGCGTCGATAGCAGAGTTTGATGAAAATTTTGCAGGCCGCCGCAATTGCGCTCGATTGCCGCGCTTGCGGCCTATCGCACCGGCAGATGGTAAAATCGGCGGTGATTGGAAGTGGCCAAGTGGTGGCCAGGTGGTGGCCGGGTGCTGATCCAAATGTGCGCTGATCTAACGGCAAATGCCGCCGCGCTCAGTGAACGCTCCAGGCGAAGCCCCTGGGTGGGGCGGGCGGACCGTTGTCCTTGGTGATATCGAACTTGCAGGGCTCCACGGTGCCCTTCGACCATGGTCGCGGTGGCATTGTCGAACGACATGTGCCGGCAGAACTTGCCGTCCGGCATGGTCACGACGATGTCGCCGTTCGCCTGCGCGTCGCGGGCCGCCATCGCCGAGCGCAGAAACGGATCGATCACGGCACCGGCCGCCGACCAGCAAGGCCGCCGCCAGCAACACGATAAAGACGGAGGAAGCAATGACGGCGCGGGTGGACGACGCGCCGTCATTGCTCCGCCGAGCCTGCGGGGCTTTCTTCACAGGCGATTTCGCCGGCGCGCGGTCCAAGCGTTCCATGTCCCACGTCGCCGCCTCTGCACTTGTTCGTCTGACCACACGCATTTCGTCACTAAACAACAGAATCATTGAATCGCCTGTAAGGAAATGTTTCTGATTTTATCGAATGCCGGGCGTCCACCCCGGCAAAGGCCCTTGGCGCCTTGACTTTTCTCCTTTCCCGGCCCGCGCTAGGGAGGGGACGATATTGGTAAACGATAAGTGAATTCCGGCCGCGCGAAAGAGCGGCCGGTATTGGGGGAAAGCCGAGGTCTCATGCGAACTCAAGTCGCCATTATCGGCGCCGGCCCGGCCGGACTTTTGCTCGGCCAGCTCCTCCACAAGAACGGCATCGACAACATCATCCTGGAACGGCAGACCGCCGATTACGTGCGCGGCCGCATTCGCGCCGGCGTGATCGAGCAGGTCACGATGGATCTGCTCGACGAGGCCGGCGTCGGCGCGCGCATGCATGCGGACGGGCTGGTGCATGACGGCGTGCATATCTGCGTCGACGGCAAGCGCCACCATCTTTCCTTCAAGGAACTGACCGGCAAGTCGGTGATGGTCTACGGCCAGACCGAGATCACGCGGGACCTCATGGACGGGCCGCGCCGCAGCCGGCGCGCCGACCGTCTATTCCGCCCACGACGTCGCGCTGCACGACATTTCCGGCGACGCGCCGCGCGTCACCTACCAAGCCGACGGCAAGTCCGAAGAAATCGTCTGCGACTTCATCGCCGGTTGCGACGGCTTCCATGGCGTCAGCCGCCAGAGCGTGCCGGCGAAGCGCGATCGCGACCTTCGAGCGTGTCTATCCGTTCGGCTGGCTCGGCATCCTGTCCGACACGCCGCCGGTCGTCGGACGAGCTGATCTATGTGCGCCACCCGAGCGGCTTCGCGCTGTGCTCGATGCGCTCACCGACACGCAGCCGCTATTACATCCAGTGCAGCCTCGACGACCACGTCGACGCCTGGCCGGACGAGCGGTTCTGGGAAGCGCTCAAGCCGCGGCTCGACGACGAGGGCCGCGCCAATCTCGTCACCGGGCCTTCGATCGAAAAGAGCATCGCGCCGTTGCGCAGCTTCGTCGCCGAGCCGATGCGCTTTGGCCGGCTGTTCCTCGCCGGCGACGCCGCCCATATCGTGCCGCCGACCGGCGCCAAGGGCCTCAATCTGGCGGCGAGCGACGTGCAATATCTGGCGCGGGCGCTGGTCGAGCATTACCACGACAAATCGGATGCCGGTCTCGATCATTATTCCGCCCGCGCGCTGGCGCGGGTCTGGAAGGCCGAGCGGTTCTCGTGGTGGATGACGACGACGCTGCACCGGATTTCCGACAATCCGTTCGATCACAGGCTGCAGCTTGCCGAACTTGATTATCTGTTCCGTTCGAAAGCCGGCGCAGACCGCGTTTGCCGAGAACTATGTGGGGCTGCCGTATTAGAACGAAATAGCTTTATCTAAACGCCGTTGCGATCAGTCTTTGGGACCGGCGCGATCGCCTGGCTGCCGGATCAGCATCGTCATTTTTAGATCGGGATGATTGGCGACCTCGAACGTCACCTGTTCGTAGCGCAGAAAGCCGTCGCGCGGGTGATTGAAGGTGCGCGCGCCGCCCTCGCGGCCCAAGACGCCGTGCTGATCCCAGAATTGCCCGAACGTCTCGCTGTCCCGGCGCAGCGCGGCAACAAGTTCTCGAAGTTTCGGATCATCCAGATGCCCGCTTGAAGCGGCGCGAAATTCGGCAGCGAGACGCCGCGCCCGCACCTCCCAATCGCAAATGAGCGAACGCGCCGCGGGATGCGTAAAAGTGAAGCGCAGCAGATTGTGCGCGCCCGGCGCGTCGAGCCAGCCTGCGAACAACCGCTCGGCCGGCGCGTTCCAGCAGCGCGCGTTCCAAACGCGATCCAGAATATAGGCCGGCGCACCGATGGCATCGACACAGGCCGCAAGCGGCGCCGACACATTTCCGGTATCGCCCTTGCCTTGCTCCGGATCGCGCTTGCCGGCGAGATCGAACAGATAGGCGCGCTCGGCGCGGTCGAGCCGAAGCGCCACCGCCAGCCGGGCCAGCGCGCCGGGCGAGATCGAAACATCGCGGCCTTGCTCAATCCACGTGAACCATGTCGTGCTGAGGCCGCAGAGTTGCGCGACTTCCTCGCGCCGCAGGCCGGGCGTCCGGCGCCGCTTGCCGGGCGACAACCCGATCGCGGCCGGCGTCACCCTTTCACGGTGGGTGCGGACAAAATCGCCAAAGGCGCGCCGCTGCTCGGAAGATCGTGCCATAGCCATGGTGCATTTTATACCAGCATAAATGCCCATCTTAAACCAGTACTGAGAAGGCAGTAGCTTGCTCGGATTGTCTTTTGACAACGAGCCTTCGAGGTCCAAGCCATGACACAAAGCGAAGTGACACAAAGCGCAGTGACCCAGAGCAAAACGCACGCGGCCAAATCACACGAGGCGTTGGTCGGCGGTCAATTTGGCGCCCGCGCCGCCGCTTATCTCGGCAGCGCCGTGCATGCGCAGGGCGCCGATCTCGAAGCCCTTGCCGATCTGGTGCAGGGGCAAGGCGAAGCCAGGGTCCTCGATCTCGGCTGCGGCGCGGGCCATGTCAGCTTCCATGTGGCGCCTCAGGCCGATGAGGTCGTCGCCTATGATCTTTCACCCGAAATGCTCAAAGTCGTCGCGCACAGCGCGAGCGAGCGCGGATTGCGCAATATCAGGACCCAACAGGGCTTCGCCGAACAACTGCCTTTTGCCGACGGCAGCTTCGATTATGTCTTCAGCCGCTTCAGCACCCATCACTGGCATGATTTCGATGCTGGATTGCGTGAAGTCACGCGTGTTCTCAAACGCGGCGGAACGGCTGCTTTCATCGACAGCATTTCGCCGGGAGCGCCGCTCTTGGATACTTATCTGCAAGCGGTCGAGGTGCTGCGCGATCCGTCGCATGTGCGCAGCTATTCGCGCACGGAATGGGACGCGGCGCTGACACGCGCCGGGCTGATGCCGGTCGCATCGCATCACTTTCGCCTGCGCATGAACTTTGCCGTCTGGACGGAGCGGATGCGGACACCGAAAGTGCAATCTGACGCGATCCGCGCGCTGCAACAGGCGATGTCGGAAACCGTCTCCCGATATTTCAACATCGATGCCGAAGGCAGTTTCGACCTGGACATTGCATTCATTCAGGCATCTGCGATGATGAGAAGCAGTTGAGGAGCAAGCGATGCTCGAACTTCGGCCAAGCTGCGAATGCTGCGACAAGGATCTGCCGCCATCGGCGGCCGATGCCATGATCTGCACGTTCGAATGCACGTTCTGCCGCGATTGCGTGGCGAACCGGCTCAACGGCGTGTGCCCGAATTGCGGCGGCAATTTCACGCCGCGCCCGATCCGGCCGGCCGGCAAGCTTGCCAAGAATCCGCCGTCGACACAGCGCGTGCACCATCCGCAAGGCTGCGGCCGCGCGTGACGGCGGCCGACCTCAAGTCGCCGCGCGCCGCCGCGTGCCGAGCAGTCCGCGCGGAAAAAACAGCACGACCAGGATGAAGATGGTTCCGATGAACGACATCCAGTTCACCGTCATCGACGAAATATAATCCTGCAATATGACGAACACCGCTGCGCCGAGCAGCGGCCCCCAGAATGTGCGCATGCCGCCGATCACGGTCATCACCACGAAATAGCCCGACAGCGAATAATGCAGCGCCAGCGGGTCGGCGAAATTATTGAGCAGCGCATAGAGCGTGCCGGCGAGCGCCGTAAAGAAGCAGGAGATCGAGAACGACAGCCAGATATGCTGCTCGACCGGAATGCCGAGAAAGCGCGCGCGGCGTTCATTCTCGCGGATGGCGAGCAATGTACGACCGAACGGCGAGCGCAACACGAAATCCCATTAGCGCCACGGCGGCGGCGAAGACGGCGAGCAGAAAAAAATAGAACACCGTCCCGCTGCTCTCGATGTCGATACGCAGCGCGCCCCATCCGATCGCCTCGCGATGAAAGTCGCGCAATCCGTCAAAGCCGCCGGTGAAGCTGTTCCAGCTATAGGCGAGGTAGTACCAGAGCTGTCCGAAGGCGATGGTGCACATGGCGAAATAGACGCCGCGCCGGCGCACGATCAGAAGGCCGAATAATGTGCCGGCGAGGCCGCCGAACAGCGTGCCGACCAGCATCGCCAGCGGCGTCGAATGCACGAGATAGCGCAGCGTCAGGCCGGCGCCATAGGCGCCAAGCCCGAAATAGGCGGCGTGGCCGAAGCTCAATACGCCGGTGAAGCCGAGGAGCAGGTTAAGCCCCATGGCCGCAAGCCCAAAGACCAGGACGCGCCCGGCAAGCGCGGTATAGCCGCCTAAGAGCGGCAGCCACAGCGGCACGGTCAGCAGTGCGCCCCAAATCGCGACCAGCACGATGATGCGTTGCCCGCCGGTAAACCCGCCTTGATCCGTCTCCTTTTCCGCGCCTTTGCCGGCGACGACGGCCGTGGTCATGACATCATGCCTTCTTCGCCGACCAGGCCGCGCGGCCGCAGCAAGAGCACCGCCATCAGGATCGCATAGATCACCGCCTCGCTCGCCGACGGATAAACGACCGTCGTCAGAGCCGCCGCCATGCCGATCAGCAAGCCGCCGAACAAGGTGCCGATCAAGCTGCCGACGCCGCCGACGATGATGGCGATGAAGCTCGGCATCAACAGATCGTCGCCCATATTTGGATTAAGCCCGATCTGTCCGGCCGCGAGCACGCCGCTCAACCCCGCCAGCATGCAACCGACGGCAAAATTGAAGGTCCGCAAATTGCGCACATTGATGCCGAGCGTCGCCACCGTTTCGAGATCGAATGTGCCGGCGCGGATACGCAAACCGACGCGCGTGTAGGTGAGAAAGGCGAACAGGCCGGCCACGGAGACGATCACGACCGCCACCATGAAGACCCGGTACCAGGTGATGAAGAACAGCTCCGGCGTAATCGGCTGCGCCAGGATATCGGGCAGACCGAGCGGCAGGCCGTTCGGCCCCCAGATATAGCGCGCCACGTCCTGCATCACGAAGGCGAGCCCAAACGTGAGCAACAGGCTGTAGACCGGATCGCGATTGTAGATGCGCCGCACCATCAGCCGCTCGACCGCAAGCCCGATCAAGGCCGTGAGCAACGGCGACACCAGCAACGCGCCCCAATAGCCCAGCACCGGCGACAGCGTGAAAGCGAGATAGCCGCCGAGCGCCAGGAAATTGCCGTGCGCGAAATTGATGACATTCGAGAGATTGAGAATGAGCGACAGACCGAGCGCCATCAGCACGTAGAACGCGCCAATGATCAGCCCATTGGTGACGTTGAACAGTATGACTTGCGCCATCCGCCGCCCTTCCCTTTCAGGTTTTGCCCTTTCGGGGTTTGCGGCGGATCAGGTCGGTTGCGACATCTTGCACCCGGTATCGGCCACCGAGCCAGCAGCGGCTTCACCGGGCACGAGCTGCGCCACCGTGAAGACGTCGCTGGTATCGCCCTTCGGCGAATGGACTTCACCGACGAAGATATTCGGCATCAGCTCGTGATCGCCGCCGCGATAGGTCACCTTGCCGGGCTGCAACGCGACATCCGGCGGCAATTCGAAATCTTCCAGCGCCGCGGCGAGCTTCGGGCCTTCGAGCGATTTCGCCTTGGCCGCGGCGAGCCGCACCGTATGCATCGACACATAGCCGAACCAGTCGCGCGCCGACGGCGTTTTCTTGGTCGCCGCCCGGTAGTCGGCGACGAATTTCATCACCTCGGGCACATTCGGCTGATTCCACCACCACTCCATGGTCCACCAGCCGGTTTGCGCGTCGGGCGGACAGCCTTTGATGCTTTCCAGCTCGAACAGCGCGCCGCCGAGCGCCATTTCCTTCTGCATGCCGAACTGGGTGAATTGCTTCATGCAGTTGATCTGCGTCAGCCCACCCATATTGTTGAGGAGCACGTTCGGCTTGTATGCTTTAGCTTTGATCAGAGTGGCGGAGAAATCAGTGTTATTGATTGGCAGCATGTCGCCATCGTAAGTGCCGCCGGCCTTGGTGAGCGCTTTGATGAAGGCATCCTGCAGCGTGTGGCCATAGGCATAATCCGGCGTGATGAAGAACCACTTCTTGCCGAACCGTTTCACCAGTTCGGGCGTAACGGCACTGGCGTCCATCGTGGTGGTGTTGCAGACGCGGAACACGTTCCATTTGCAATTGGTGCCGGTGATCGGATCGGTATGGCCGCCGGGCACGATATGGAAGACTTTGCGTTCGTTGGTGACCTGCGACATGGCGTAGGCAATGCCGGAGTTCACGTCGCCCAGGATGACGTTGACCTGGTCGCGATCGATCAGCTTTTGCGTCTTCTGCACCCCGGTGCCGACATCGTTGGCCGAAATCCTCGACCAGCAGCTGGACTTGGCGGCCGAGAATGCCGCCCTTCTTGTTGATCTCGGTCTCGGCATATCTGGCGCCGTCGACCTCGCTTTGCGCCAGCGCCGACAACACGCCGGTCAGCGGATTGACCATGCCGATTTTGACCGGCTCGTCACCGAGCGCTTTGATGACGAAAGGCGCGCCGATGACTTGACTGGCGCCGAGCGCGAGGCCCGCCTGGACAAACGTGCGGCGGGGTACCGAAGCTATGAACTCCGACATTACGATCCTCCCAGATCTTTATCTTTGTCCGCCTGTTTCGGCGTTCTTTTATTGTCGTGTTATTACGTCGGGCTTGGTCGAACAGCATTTCACGCGGCATTGCCGCCGCGGCACGTCATGCGGAAAGTGATTCACTCGGCACCAATCGATGCCATAGTTTCTTATTGTTGCATGTACCCCGCGCCGCGCAACCGACGCGGCATTCACGCCCTGTTCGGGCGTCATCGGCACGGCCATGGCACGACCATGCGGCCAAACCCGAAAAGCCACACGGCCCAACCGAGGCGCGATCATCTTCTACCGCGCTTTGGAAACGGTCAAGGCGAAGCCGGCCGGCATTCTCGATTCCAAATGACGCAGCAGGTGACGCAGCAACCAAAGTATTATGCCATTACCGGCTCGGCGCCGCCGCTTTGCGCGCCTTCGCTTGGGCGGCAAGAAACCGCGACAGGCGCTGCCGCACCGCTTCGGCCTGTTCCGGCGTCCATTGGCGCAGGCCCTCGCCGGTTTTCATGCCGAGCTTACCGGCCTTGATCTTCTCGCGCAGGAACGGATGCGGCCCGGGCGTCACGTCGAGGTGCTGATAAAGCACCTCGGCGATGTCGAGCGTAAGATCGACGCCGACCAGATCCGATTGTTCCATCGGGCCGAGCACCGCCGTGCGCGCGCCGAAACCCTCGCGCACCACGGTGTCGATGGTCTCGGCGTCGCAGACGCCGGCGGCGACAAGGGCAATGGCCTCGCGTTTCATCGCATGCTGCAAACGGTTGCCGACGAAACCCGGCACGTCGCGGCGCACATGGACCGGCACCTTCCCGGCATCGCGCAGGAGATCCATGATCTTGCCGACCGTTGCGGCGCTGGTCTTCTCGTTCTGGATGACCTCGACCAATGGCACGAGATGCGGCGGATTCCAGAAATGCGTGCCGAGCACGCGCTCGCGGTGCTTGAGATGCCGGCCAATCTCGGTCGACGGAATGGCCGAACTGTTGCTGGCAAGGATCGCCTCCGGCGCGACATGCTTTTCGATCTCGGCAAAGATCTGCTGCTTGAGCGGCAGCTTCTCCGGCGCCGCTTCGAAAACGAAGGCAGCGCCTTGCATGGCCGGCGCGAGCGCATCATGCGCGGAGATCTTTTGCAGCAGCGCCGGATCGTCGTCGAGCAGTTCGACAATCGCCCGTAAGGCGCTGCGGCAGCGTTCCGCGAAGCTCGGCCGACGGCTCGTAGACCGCAACGTCATGGCCGGCGGCAGCGAGCAAATAAGCAATGCCGTGCCCCATCAATCCGCCGCCGACAATGCCGATTTTTTGTTCCCTCATATTGTCCTCGAACGATAATGGCGGTTACGGCATGCTGGGGAATGGTGCTTGCCCGATATCCGCGGAGCGCGGAAAGCATCGCGATTAAAGTCTCAATCGCCTGCGATCATGGTCCGTTATCCCACTGATTTCAGGCCCAGGTCAAAACCTCGACAGGGCGAAATACGCGGCCCGACGGGCCAAAAGGCGCAATGTTGCAGCCGGCGAATCCCGCCGTTATGTATACGCGCCTTTTTGCGCCGGCGGGGTATTGGCGGCCAGCCGTTCTTTCGAATGGCCGCGAATAGCTACCGATGGCTCGTCTCGTCATGAAATTCGGCGGAACGTCGGTCGCCGATATCGACCGCATCCGCAATGTCGCGCAGCACGTCAAGCGCGAGGTCGATGCCGGCCATGAAGTGGCCGTCGTGGTCTCGGCGATGTCGGGCACGACCAATCGACTGGTCGAATGGTGCCGCGAGGCGGCGGTCCTGCACGACGCGCGCGAATACGACGCCGTCGTCGCGTCCGGCGAACAGGTGACCGCGGGCCTCCTCGCCATCGTGCTGCGAGGGCATCGGCGTCAATGCGCGCTCGTGGCAGGGCTGGCAGCTTCCGATCCTCACCGACAACGCCCACGGCGCGGCGCGCATCCTCGACGTCAACGGCGACGAACTGATCAAGCGTTTCAAGGAACGCAAGGAAGTGGCGGTGGTCGCCGGCTTCCAGGGCTTGTCCAAGGAGACCGGCCGCATCACCACGCTCGGCCGCGGCGGATCGGATACGTCGGCGGTCGCGATCGCTGCCGCGATCCGCGCCGACCGCTGCGACATCTATACCGACGTCGACGGCGTCTACACCACCGATCCGCGCGTCGTGCCGCGCGCGCAGCAGGCTCGACAAGGTCGCCTTCGAAGAGATGCTGGAGCTCGCCTCGCTCGGCGCCAAGGTGCTGCAGGTGCGTTCGGTCGAGCTCGGCATGGTGCATAATGTGCGCATTTTCGTGCGCTCGAGCTTCGACAAACCGGACGCGATCGATCCGCACCGCAATCCGCCCGGAACACTGATCTGCGACGAGAGTGAGATCATGGAACAGCAAACGGTCACCGGCATCGCCTTCTCGCGCGACGAGGCGCAAATCTCCATCCGCGAGGTCTTGGACAAGCCCGGCGTCGCGGCCGCGATTTTCGGCCCGCTGGCCGACGCCAATATCAATGTCGACATGATCGTCCAGAACGTCTCGGCCGACGGCAAGACCACGGACCTGACCTTCACCGTGCCGGCGTCGGATTACCAGCGCGCGCTCGACGTCATCGCCAAGGCGAAGCCGGCGATCGGCTATGCCCGGCTCGACGGCGCCACCGACGTCGCCAAGGTGTCGGTCATCGGCATCGGCATGCGCAGCCATGCCGGCGTCGCGGCGCAGGCGTTCAGCGCGCTCGCCAAGCGCTCCATCAATATCCGCGCCATCACCACGTCCGAGATCAAATTCTCGATCCTGATTGACGCGGCCTTTACCGAACTTGCGGTCCGCACGCTGCATTCGCTCTATGGGCTCGATCAAAGGCGGCGTAACCGATGACGCTTTTTGCTGCGTCTCGCTGCAACGCACAAAAGTCGCGAGCGGCATAGCGGTCATAACTCTGTCTCTGGCTTGCGGTTTGCATACCGCATTCGATATAGGCTGGGGGATACTCGCCGCGGTCCGGGACCCTAGGCGAACTCCTCTTTGAATGCGGCCGGCGCGCCAGGGGCTTGGCTACGCTCCGGCTTCGCTCCGGCCATAGCCACGCCCGAGGGACCTCACGTCATGCGAGGCGCGCTCGGCGGTCCGCGCGTGCTGTTGCGCCGGCTTCGCGAAGTGATGGCGGAGCCGGTCAGCGCGCAGGAACGCCTGGACAAGATTGTGGTGCTGATCGCCGCCAACATGGTTGCGGAGGTCTGCTCCGTCTATGTGCTGCGCGTCGATTCCACCCTGGAACTCTACGCCACCGAGGGCCTCAATCGCGACGCCGTGCATCACACCGTGATGAAGTCGGACGAGGGCCTGGTGGGCCTGGTGGCGAGCCAGGCGAGCGCCGATCAATCTGTCGAACGCGCAGGCGCATCCGGCCTTCTCCTACCGGCCGGAGACCGGCGAAGAAATCTACCATTCCTTCCTCGGCGTGCCGATGCTGCGCGCCGGCAATACGCTCGGCGTGCTGGTGGTGCAGAACCGCGCCCGGCGCAATTACTCGGAAGAAGAAGTCGAGGCGCTGCAGACCACCGCCATGGTGCTGGCGGAGATGATCGCGTCCGGCGAATTGTCGGCGCTGGCGCCGCCCGGCGCCGAGCCCGCGGCGCGGCGCTCGGTTCATGTCAAAGGCTCAGGCCTCAGCGAAGGCATCGCGCTCGGCCATGTCGTGCTGCACGAGCCGCGCGTCGTCGTCACCAATTTCATCGCCGACGACGTGCCGAAGGAACTGGAGCATCTGCGCGCCGCCGTCGAGACGTTGCGCTCCAATCTCGACGAGCTGCTCGAACACGGCGACGTGGTCGAAGGCGGCGAGCATCGCGAGGTGCTCGAAGCCTATCGCATGTTCGCCCACGATCGCGGCTGGGTGCATAAGCTCGAAGAAGCGGTGATGACCGGCCTGACCGCCGAGGCCGCGGTCGAGCGCGTGCAGTCCGACACCCGCGCGCGCATGCTGCGGCAGACCGATCCGTATCTGCGCGAGCGCCTGCACGACCTCGACGATCTCGCCAATCGGCTGATGCGCCAGCTCACCGGCCGCGATCACGCGCCGTCGCGCGAAAGCCTGCCGGAAAACGCCATCCTGGTCGCGCGCTCGATGGGTCCGGCGGCGCTGCTCGACTACGACCGCAAGCGGCTGCGCGGCCTGATCCTGGAAGAAGGCGGCCCGCATTCGCACGTCGCCATCGTCGCGCGCGCGCTCGGCATTCCGGCCATCGGCGAGATCGACAATGCCACGGGCATCGTCGATCCGGGCGACGCCGTCATCGTCGACGGCTCGACCGGCGATCTGCACATCCGCCCGCTGCCCGACATGGAAGCGGCCTATGTCGAACGCGTGCGGCTGCGCGCCCGGCGGCAGCAGCAATATTCGGCGCTGCGCGACAAGCCTTGCGTCACCAAGGACGGCGAGGAAATAAAGCTCTTGATCAATGCCGGGCTTGAGCGTCGACCTGCCGCATATCGAGGATACCGGCGCCGCCGGCATCGGCCTGTTCCGCACCGAACTGCAATTCATGGTCGCGGCGAATTTCCCGCGCACCAGCGAACAATATACGCTGTACCGCGACCGTGCTCGACGCCGCGGGCGACAAGCCGGTGACCTTCCGCACCCTCGACATCGGCGGCGACAAAGTGCTGCCCTATATGCGCAATGTCGAGGAAGAGAACCCCGCGCTCGGCTGGCGCGCCATCCGGCTCGGGCTCGACCGGCCCGGCCTGTTGCGCACCCAAATTCGCGCGCTGCTGCGGGCGGCCGGCAGCCGTGCGCTCAAGATCATGTTCCCCATGATCTCGACCGTGCAGGAATTCGATCAGGCCAAGGAACTGGTCGAACGCGAATTGACGCATTTGCGCCGTCACGGCCACAAGCTGCCCGACCAGGTCGAAGTCGGCAGCATGGTCGAGGTGCCGTCGCTGCTCTATCAGCTCGACGAATTGCTCGATCGCGTCGATTTTCTGTCGGTCGGGTCGAACGATCTGGTGCAATTTCTCTATGCGATCGATCGCGGCAATCCGCGGGTGTCCAATCGTTTCGACGCGATATCGCCGCCGGTCTTGCGCGCGCTCAAGGACATTGCCGACAAGGCCCGCGAACATCAGAAGCCGGCGACGGTGTGCGGCGAGTTGGCGTCGCACCCGATCGGCGCGCTGGCTCTGGTCGCCATCGGCTATCGTTCGCTGTCGCTCACGCCGTCCGCCGTCGGACCGGTCAAGGCCATGCTGCTCGACGTCGACTGCCGCAAGGCTGCCGCGTTTCTTTGCCCATTGATCGAGAAGCCTATCCGTGGCGCGCCGATCCGCGAGCAGCTGGAAAAATTCGCCGCCGCAAGCGGCTTGCAGCTTTAGGACATTGCGCAGGCGTCTGGCGCAGGCGTCATGGTGCAGGCGTGACGGCCGGGCTTGTCCCGGCCAGCCACGTCTTTTATTGAGCCAGGAATATGGACGTCCGGCCTTGAGTGCCGGGACGAAGAAAACCGAATGCTACCCGACCAGAAACTCAATGCGGTCGTCACCCGTCACGCGATGCTGGAACGCGAGCTCTCGAGCGTGCTGCCGGCCGAGACCTTCGTGAAGCTGTCGCGCGAATTCGCCGAACTGGCGCCGGTGGCCGATGCCGTCAAATCCTATCGCGCGGCGCAGCGCGAACTCGACGATTTGACCGGCCTGATCACCGATCCCTCGACCGACGCCGAAATGCGGTCCATCGCCGAAGCCGAAAAGCCCGAACTTGAGACGCGCCGTACGGCGCTCGAACAGCAATTGCGGATTGCGCTTCTGCCCAAGGACGCCATGGACGAGCGCAACGTCATCCTCGAAATCCGCGCCGGCACCGGCGGCGACGAAGCGGCTTTGTTCGCCGGCAATCTGTTCCGCATGTACGAGCGCTATGCCGCCAATCAGGGCTGGAAGGTCGAGATGGTGACTGCGAGCGAAGGCGCGATGGGCGGCTATAAGGAAATCGTCGCCGAAGTCTATGGTCGCGGTGCCTTCGCCAAGCTGAAATACGAATCCGGCGTGCACCGCGTCCAACGCGTCCCGGATACCGAAGCGTCGGGGCGCATTCATACCTCGACCGCAACGGTCGCCGTTCTGCCCGAAGCACAAGAAGTCGACGCCGAAATCAACGACGGCGACCTTAAGATCGATACGATGCGCTCGAGCGGCGCCGGCGGCCAGCACGTCAACAAAACCGAATCGGCCATTCGCATCACGCATATTCCCTCCGGCATCGTCGTGATGATGCAGGAGGACCGTTCGCAGCATCGCAACCGCTACAAGGCCATGGCCGTGTTGCGCACGCGGCTCTACGATCTCGAACGGCGAAAGCAGGACGCCGCGCGCGCCGCGGAGCGCCGCGGCCAGGTCGGCACCGGCGACCGTTCGGAGCGCATCCGCACCTATAATTACCCGCAAGGCCGCGTCACCGACCACCGCATCAATCTCACGCTCTACAAGCTGCCGCAGGTCCTGGAAGGCGAGGCATTGGGCGAGTTCATCGACGCGCTGGTCGCCCATAATCAGGCGACGCAGCTCGCGGCGGAGGACGCGTAATGCAAGGCGACGCCGTCGCATCCGTTGCCGCGTCCCGCCCGGCGCCGCCGGCCGCGCGCACCGTCGAAGCGGTGCGGCGTCATTGGACGGAAAGGTTTGCGAGTGCAGGCCTCGATTCGCCGCAACTCGACGCGCGTCTTGTTGTCGGCCATGCGCTCGGGCTTGATCAAGCAGCGCTCGTGGCAGCCGGTGCGCGCGTGCTCGCCGCCGAAGAGGACACCGCGGTCACGGCGCTGGCAAACCGCCGCCTCGCTCACGAGCCGGTCGCGCGTATCGTCGGCGCTAAGGAATTCTGGAGCCTTGATCTTCGCATCGATGATTCGACGCTGGTGCCGCGGCCGGAGACCGAAACGCTGGTCGAAGCAGCGCTTACGGCTATCGATCGTGGCGGCGCGCGAAGCCGCGCATTACGCATCGCCGATCTCGGCACCGGCTCGGGCGCCATTCTGCTCGCGCTGTTGAGCGAACTGAAAGACGCGTTCGGGGTCGGCAGCGACATTAATCCGCGAGCGCTCTTGGTGGCGCGGGACAATGCCCGGCGGCTTGGCCTGTGCCACGCGGCATTCGTCGCCTGCGATCTGGCAGCCGCGCTTGCCGGACCGTTCGATCTGATCGTCTCCAATCCGCCCTATATCGCATCGGGCGACATCGCCGCGCTTGAGCCGGAAGTGCGCCTGTTCGATCCTCGGCTGGCGCTGGACGGGGGAGCGGACGGACTGAACCTCTATCGGGCAATTGCCGCCGCTGCACCGGCGCTGCTGGCGCCCCAAGGCTCACTTGTCGTCGAGCTTGGCGCCGGCCAGGCGGAACCTGTTGCCACAATATTTGCCGCGGCTGGCCTTGTACCGTCACCGCCCCGTCCCGATCTTAACGCTATGCCGCGCGCCCTCATTGCATCGAAAATGGGCGTGAACCACAGCCGTTAAGGCCAGGCAGAAAAGGCCGTTAAGCCCCGGCAAAAAAGCACTGGTGGTCCGGCAAAAAACACTTGGAATGTCGCTCGGAACCTACTAGCGTGCGCTCCACGAAATCGGCCCGAAATGAGGGTGCCGCGTCGCCCTGAAGGCCCGGAGCGCAAATCTTAAGAGCTCAAGAGCTTGGCTCCCAAAGGTTGACTCCCAGAGGTTGGCGGCGCAGGCCAGACACACACAGCGAGTAGACGCAAAGCGAATGCTGGCAAGCGAACGCTAACAGCAAGCGAAAGCTGGATATCGAAAGCCGCAACGGTCGGCATACGAGATCGCGAGATTCAGACCTCGAAGGTTCAGACGGTAAACTACCAAACGGTCGGCGCGGATTTACGCCATGGTCGCGCGCCTGACTAAGAGGTTTGCCATATCGCAGTTGAGGGCGCCGCGCGCGGGGCTTTTGGTGCGGCGAGGTTTGCTTGATGCAGCAAGATTTGCTGAAGGTTCGTGAAAGTTAGCCAGAGGCTATGAGACTGGCTATTGGGTCTGGGCTATTGAGAGCGGTTCGTAAACATGCGGTGCTGGGCGCCAAGTCGCAGATCTGTCGAAGCACAGATTGGTCATGTTCACTTTGGGACAGGCCGAACTTTGAATGAAATCTGGTGAAGAGAAGCGGCGGCATCTGTGCCGTCGCAAGTCAAGGGGATTGCGGAACAGCAAACCATGAGAAACGGTCAGAATAAACGCATGCGCGGTCGTAACCGGAGTAAGGGTGGTGGTCATTATCAGAACCCGCTGTCGCGAATGTACGAGTCCAACGGACAGGACGTAAAAATCCGCGGGACCGCATCCCACATCGCCGAGAAATATCTTCAGCTCGCGCGCGACGCGCAAAGCTCCGGCGACACGATCGCTACGGAAAATTACTATCAGCACGCCGAGCATTATTTCCGCCTGATCGCGGCCGCTCAGGAACAACTTCGCCAGACGCAGCCCTTTCACCAGCCGCAACAGGGTGATGTGCGCGGCAATGCTTCGGATGACGATTACGACGACGGCGAGGGCGACCAGCCGTCCATGGGCGGCGAGCCCTTTGCGCCGCAGCCGCAGCCGTTCTATCCGCGCGAGCAGCAGAGCCAGCAGCCGCAGCAATATCAGCCCCAACCGCAGCCGCAGCAGCACTATCAGCCGCGTCCCCAGCATACCCAGCAGGCCAATAACGACGCCGATGTCGAGCGCCTGCCCTCCTTCATCACCGGCGGCCAACCGCAGCCTGCGCCGCAGCAGGGCCAAGGGGGTCAGGGCGGTCAGGGCGGCCAAGGTGGCAACGGCCAAAATAGTCAAAACGGCCAGAACGGTTACGACGGCTCGCCCGACCGCTTCCCGTTGCACCGGCGCCGCCGCCGGCATCGCGGCAACGGTCCGCGCGACCACGGGATGGATCAATCCATTTCGGGTGACGGCCCGCCGCAAGGCGGCTCGAACGACGAGTAAAGCGCCGACTGAGGCCGAGTTAGGCGATGAGTTAACGGCAGCGCGGGCGCGAGAGCCCGCGCTTTTCGTTTAAAGGCCGCGCGGCGCTTTGGCGACCCGCGTCAAAAGCCAGATCGGCACGACGATCACGGCCCCGAGCAGGAAGTAGCGCCACAGCCAGCGTACGGTATCGAAGCCCAAGTTCCAGACGTGCTGGAGCAGCCGCTCGACCAACTCGATGATATTCCACGGATCGAGCCCGATCGCGGCGAGGATGACGCCGACCAGGATCGACAGCAGAATAAGCCGGCCGATCACCGCAAGCGGCGGCCCGCCGAAGAAGCGATGGACGTAATCGTGCGGATTCCGCGATTCCAGGCTTGGCTGGGCCGGTTGTTGGCTCATCGAAATCTCCCGCCCCTAAAGGCTGCCCATTGTCAGGCCGCAAATGAACTAGGAACTTGCACCCCCGCGCGCAAGCGGCTCGCGGGTGAAATCGCAGTAATCCTTGCCCACATTGCGACCAGCCAAGGGCCTCTATTACCGCCCGGATATGACATTGCCTCGGCTTCGTAACTGGCGCTAAGTTGCGGCCCTCCCCCAGCTTTATGGGGCCGTGCCCGAGGATATTCCAGGTACTCATTCCAGGTACACTGCAGGTACACTCCATGGCCAAGCTCGAAGACCGCGCGCTCGCCCAGAATGCGAGCCTGAACGACGATATCGGTGAGGAAACGCGGTTACGCCTGTATCGCTTGCAGGTGGAAATTCGCGAGGCCGAGCAGCGCGCGTTCGATCTGTTCCTGCAGAACCTGGTGAAGGGCACGAGCCATCTGTCGCTCGGCCAGGAAGCGGTCGCCGCCGGTTGCGCCGCCGCCATGAAGCCGGGCGATCTGTCGTTCTGCACCTATCGCGGCCATGCCCATACGCTCGCGCGCGGTGTGCCGATTGAGAAGGTGCTGGGCGAACTGATGCAGCGCGACAACGGCTTGATGCGCGGCAAAGGCGGCTCGATGCACCTGACCTCGGTGGATCACGGCGTCATGGGCTCTTACGCCATCATCGGCGCGCATTTGCCGATCGCCTGCGGCGCTGCCTGGCGTGCGCAATACAAGGGCCAGAAAGACGTCTCGGTCTGCTTCTTCGGCGACGGCACGACCAATATCGGCGCCTTTCACGAGGCGCTGAATTTCGCCGCGGTGTGGAAGCTGCCGGTGATCTTCGTCTGCGAGAACAATCTCTACATGGAATATACGCCGATCGGCGACGTCACCGCGGTGAAGCATCCGGCCGCCGACCGCGCTTCGGCTTATGGACTGCCCAGCATCGTGATCGACGGCAATGACGCCGATGAAGTGTATCGCACGGCGAACGCGGCCTACGAGAAGGCGCGCGCCGGCGGCGGGCCGTCCTTGATCGAGTGCCTCACCTATCGCTACAGCGGCCATTCGCGCGCCGACCCGGCCAAATACCGGCCCGAGGGCGAGCTCGAGAAATGGAAACAGCGCGATCCGATCAAAATCTATCGCGAGCGGCTCAAGCAGTTCGGCATCAGCGACGACGTCATCACCGGCATCGAGACCGAGGTGAAACGGCAAGTCGACGACGCGACGGAGAAGTGCAAGGCGGCGCCAATGCCGCCGGCCGATATCCTCACCACCGACGTTTATGCCGACGGAGGCTTCGCATGGCGGAACTGACCTATCGCGATGCCGTGATCCGCGGCATCGCGCAGGAAATGACGCGCGATCCCGATGTCGTGTTCCTCGGCGAGGACGTCGCCAAAGCCGGCGGCGTGTTCAAGGCGACGGTCGGCCTCTATGAGCAGTTCGGACCGCTGCGCGTGCGCGACACGCCGATTTCCGAACAGGCGATCATGGGCGCCGCCATGGGCGCGGCGATGACCGGGCTAAAGCCGATCGCGGAAATCATGTTCTCGGATTTCTTCGCCGTGTGCTTCGACTATATCGCCAACGAGTTTCCCAAAAGCCGCTACATGTCGAACGGCCAGGTCAAATGTCCGCTGGTCATCCGCACCGGCAACGGCGCGGGCTCACGCTTCGGCGCGCAGCATTCGCAGAGCGTCGAGAACTGGTGCATGATGATTCCGGGCCTGAAAGTCGTTGCGCCATCGTCGCCGCGCGACGTGATCGGGCTATTGGCGGCGTCGGTGCGCGATCCCGATCCGGTGATCTTTCTCGAACATAAGTCGCTCTACGCCACCAAGGGCGAGGTGCCGGACGGCGAGATCGTCGACCGGCTCGGCACCGCGAGCATCGTGCGGCCGGGCAAGGACGCCACCATCACCGCGCTGGCGCTGATGGTGCCGCGCGCGCTCGCGGCTGCGGAAAAGCTCAAGAGCGAGCACGGCATCGATTGCGAAGTGATCGACGTGCGCTCGCTGGTGCCGCTCGACACCCAGACCATTCTCGGCTCGGTCGCGCGCACGCATCGGCTGTTCACCGTGGAAGAAAATCCGCGGCTGTGCGGCTGGGGCGCGGAGATCGTCTCGATCGTCGCCGACGAGGCATTCTACGATCTCGACGGCCCGCCGGTGCGGATCACCACGCCGCATATTCCGCTGCCGGCCGCTGACATTCTTGAAGATCTCGCGCTGCCGAGCGTCGACCGCATCGCCGAGCGGGTGAGACGTTCGCTGGAAAGTTAAATTTTTCCGCTCGTCCCCGCGAAAGCGGGGACCCAGTCTTTGCGCAAAATTGCTGGATTCCCGCTTTCGCGGGAATGAGCGGATGAAAACGGCAAAGGACGGATAGCACCATGGCCATGTACGACAATCTCCTCGCCAATGTTCCGACCGATCTGTGGATCGGCGGCCAATGGCGCAAAGCTTCCGACGGCGCGCGCTTCGATGTGATCGACCCGGCGACCGAGAACAAAGTCGCCTCGGTCGCAAGCGCGACGGTCGAGGACGCCAAGGCCGCGCTCGATGCCGCGAGCTCGGCTTTCCCGGCCTGGGCCGCCAAGAAGCCGCGCGAACGCGGCGAGATTTTGCGCAAGTCCTACGAGTTGATCATGCGCGACGCCGAACGGCTCGCCAAGCTGATCACCATCGAGAACGGCAAGGCGCTGTCCGACTCGCGCGGCGAAGTCGCCTATGCCGCGGAATTCTTCCGCTGGTACGCCGAAGAAGCGGTGCGCAATGTCGGCCAGAATTCCGTCGCGCCGTCGACCGGCGCGCGCATCTTCGTGCATCACAAGCCGGCCGGCATCGCCGTCCTGGTCACGCCGTGGAATTTCCCGGCGGCGATGGCGACGCGCAAGATCGGCCCGGCGCTCGCCGCCGGCTGCCCGGTCGTGCTCAAGCCCGCCTCCGATACGCCGCTCACCATGCTGGCGCTGATGCCGATCCTGGAAGAAGCCGGCGTGCCGGCGGGCGTCGTCAATGTCATCCCGTCGCGCTCGTCCGGCAAGGTCGTGAGCGCGATGCTGCACGATCCGCGCGTGCGCGTGGTGTCGTTCACCGGCTCGACCGAAGTCGGCAGGAAGCTCCTGCACGAAGCCGCCGACGCGATCGTCAAGCCGGCGATGGAGCTCGGCGGCAACGCGCCCTTCATCGTGTTCGACGATGCCGATATCGACGCCGCCATCGACGGCGCGATGATCGCCAAGATGCGCAATATGGGCGAGGCCTGCACCGCGGCCAATCGCTTCTATGTGCACGAAAAGGTGCACGACGAATTTGCCAAGAAGCTCACCGCTAAGATGTCCGGCCTGAAAATGGGCAACGGCCTCGACGACGGCATCGCACTCGGCCCGCTGGTCAACAAGGAAGGCCTCGACAAGGTGATCGAGCTGGTCGACGACGCGGTGAAGAAGGGCGCCAAAGTTCTCACCGGCGGCAAGGCGCCCGGCGGCCCGGGCTTCTTCTACCCGGCGACCGTGCTCGCCAATGTGTCCAACGACGCCAAGATGCTCAACGACGAGATTTTTGGTCCGGTCGCCTCGCTGCAGAGCTTCAAGTCGGAAGACGAAGTGATCGCGCGCGCCAACGACACCGAATACGGCCTCGTCGCCTATCTCTACACCAAGGATCTGAGCCGCGGCATGCGGGTGTCGGAAAAGCTCGAATTCGGCATGATCGGGCTCAATCGCGGTCTCGTCTCCGATCCCGCAGCTCCCTTCGGCGGCGTCAAGCAATCCGGCCTCGGCCGCGAAGGCGCGCATGAGGGACTGATGGAATTTATGGAAACCCAATACATCTCGGTGACGTGGTAAGGCGCCGGACTTAAGTGAAGAGCGTTGCTCATGAGTGAGAGTGAAGTCGCCAAAAAGCTGCGGGGCGCCTGGCGCTATGTCGGCACGCGGATCGACGGCCGAAACTGGGATCGCGGCGCCAACCCAAAGGGCATGATCTATTACGGACCAAACGGCGAAATGTCGGTCCAGGTCGCGCCCGACGTGAAACGCCGGCGCGCCGGCGCGGTGATGACGCCGGACGAGGCCAAGATCGCGCTGACCGATTACATCGCCTATTTCGGCACTTATACGATCGACGAGAAGGCCGGCACCGTGACGCATCACCGGCTGGACAGCATCCAGCCGGGCGATGCCGGCGATCTGGTCCGCCGCTACGAATTCACCGGCAATCGGTTGGTGCTGCGGCCGCCGAATTCGACGATGGAAGTCACCTGGGAACGGATCGCGTGAAGGCAGGTTTCATCATATTTTCCGTCATCCTGAGGTGCGCGCCGAAGGCGTGCCTCGAAGGATGCACGGCCCGGGCTGTCGCCCTTCGAGGCTCGCTTCGCTCGCACCTCAGGGTGACGACCCCGCGCTTGCGCAAGGATATAGCTTCATGGACGTGCTGATGCCGCAACTCGGCGAGACCGTTGCCGAGGGCAAGATCACCAAATGGTTCAAGTCCGCCGGCGAGGCCGTCAAGCCGGGCGACAATCTGTTCGAGATCGAGACCGACAAGGTGTCGATGGAAGTGCCGTCGACCACGACCGGGACCTTGAGCGAGATCCGCGTGTCGGCAGGCGAGATCGCGCCCGTCGGCGCGATCGTCGGCGTCATCGCCGATGGCGCCGGCGCGGCGGCAAGTCCGCCGACCGCCTCTGCTCCACCGCCCAAAGCGCCGGCGGCAAAGCCAGCCGTACCCGCCGCGCCTCTCGCGGCTGCACCGGTCGCGCAAGCGCGCCAACCGGCGCAGCCGATCAAGCTCGATCCGTTCTTCGAAGTGCGCACGCCCGACCGCAATTTCGGCCCGGCAAAGCTTCCCGGCGGCACCGTCGTCACGCCGCTGGCGCGGCGGCTCGCCGGCGAAGCCGGCATCGATCTTTCGCGCCTGCGCGGCTCCGGCCCGCACGGCCGCATCGTTGCGCGCGACATTGCCGACGCGCCGCGGCCGTCGCGCGCGGCTTCGCGGTTCCGAAGGCCCGAGCGCCGCCGAGATCAAGGCGCTCTATGCGCCCGACAGTTACGAGGAAGTGCCGCTCGACGGCATGCGCAAGACCATCGCGGCGCGGCTGACGCAGGCCGCGACCGTGCCGCATTTCTACCTGATGACCGACGTCGTCATCGACCGCCTGAAGGCGCTGCGCGAAGAAGCGAATACGGCTGCGCCCAGCCCCCTCCCTAACCCTCCCCCGCAAGCGGGGGAGGGTAGGGAGGGGGCGGCGTTCAAGCTTTCGGTCAACGATTTCGTCGTCCGCGCGCTGGCGCTCGCGCTGCAACGCGTGCCGGCGGCGAATGCGATCTGGGCCGGCGATCGAATTTTGCGCTTCAAGCATGCCGATATCGGCATCGCGGTGGCGCTCGAAGGCGGCCTGATCACGCCGGTCATTCGCAACGCCGAGACGAAATCGCTCAGCGCGATCTCGGCCGAAGTGAAGGATCTGTCCGCGCGCGCGCGCAACAAAAAGCTACAGCCGTCCGACTATCAGGGCGGATCGTCGGCGATTTCCAATCTCGGCATGCATAACGTGCGCGAGTTCACCGCCATCATCAATCCTCCGCACTCGACCATTCTCGCGGTCGGCGCCGCGCGCCGGCAAGCGGTCGAGAAGGACGACGGCGGTGTCGCCTTCGCCAGCATGATCAGCATCACGCTGTCTTGCGACCATCGCGTGCTCGACGGCGCGCTCGGCGCCGAACTGTTGGCCGCCATCAAGACCCTGATCGAATCGCCGGTAAGCCTCTTGGTGTGAGGACGAACAATGACGCGACAAACGCGAAGTTGTTCTGTTCGGCCCGGCCAAACCGACGATCGTCAAGGGTCTCGAAACCGGCTGCACCGTCTATAAGGCCGTCGACGCCGCCGATCCCGACGCCTTCGTCGCCGAACACGGTCGGGTCCGGGCGATCGCCTGCGCCCAGGGACTGATGTCGGCAAGCCTTCTGCAACATTTTCCGAAGCTTGAGATCATTTCCAGCTTTGGCGTCGGTTACGACAATGTCGACGTCAAATATGCCGGCGCGCACGGCATCATCGTCACCAACACGCCGGAAGTGCTCACCGAGGAAGTCGCCGACACCGCGCTCGGTCTCCTGCTGTGCACGGTGCGCGAACTGCCGCAGTCGGACCGCTATGTGCGCGCCGGCAAATGGATGGAGCAGGGCTTTCCTCTGAGCAAGGCGACGCTGCGCAACCGCACCGTCGGCATGGTCGGCATGGGCGCGATCGGCAAGGCCATCGCGCGGCGGCTCGACGCCTTCGGCGTGCCGGTCGTCTATCACACGCGAAAAGCGCGCCCGGATCTGTCCTATCGCTACTATCCAAATCTGATCGACATGGCGCGCGACGTCGATACGCTGATGGTGATCGTGCCGGGCGGCGCAGCGACACAAAACATGATCAACGCGCAAGTGCTGGACGCGCTCGGCCCGAACGGCATCGTGATCAATATGGCGCGCGGCTCGGTGGTCGACGAGCCGGCTTTGATCAAGGCGCTCAAGGACAAGCGCATCATGGCGGCCGGCCTCGACGTTTTCGCCAAAGAGCCGCAAGTGCCGGCCGAACTGATCGAGATGGATAATGTCGTGCTGTTTCCGCATGTCGGGTCGGCGTCCGTCTATACGCGCCAAAAGATGGATCAGCTCGTCGCCGACAATATTCTGGCCTGGGCCGCGGGAAAGCCGCCGCTGACGCCGGTGCCGGAAACGCCGTGGCAAGCTTGGCGCAAAAGCTGATTGGCGCAAAAACTAAGGAACGCGGCGCTTCTTCTGCACTTCAGTCATGTCCGGCATCGGCATGACGCCACGGCCTTCGCGTGCTAGCGTTCGCGCCATCGTGAGAACAGTCCGGTAATGTTCGATATGAGTCGCGGCGGTATTATCGTGACGGCAATCGCGGCGAGCCTTTTTGGTGGCTTAGCCTTCGCCCAAGATGTGCAAAGGGACGCGCAAAAGGGCGCTCCTGGCACGCCGCCGGATGCGCCTTCACCAGGTACGCAGCCCTCGATCAACGATCCGGTTCACAACATGGTCGGCGCCTGGGAATTTTCCAACGCCGACCACGACAAGACGTGCCACTTCAACTTCCGCGCCGACGCCGTGCCGAACGGTTACAAGCTCGACATCGACAAGAACTGCCCGAACCTGTTCCCCTCGACCAAGAACATGGTGGCCTGGTCGGTCGACAATTTCGGCAGCCTTCGCCTGCTCGATGCCGGCGGCAATTCGGTGGTCGACTTGTCGGAAGTCGAGACCGGTATGTATGACGGCTTCACGCCGGAAGAAGGCCGCTACGTCTTGCAGGCAGCGACCTCGGCGCCCGAGCTTTCGGCAAGCGACATCGCCGGCGATTGGGCGGTGACGCGCGGCGCCGGCAAGCCGATCTGCGTGCTGACGCTCGCCAACACGCGCCATTGCCGGCGACATTCTGGCGTTGAAGGTGAAGCCGGGCTGCGATGCCTCGGTCACGCGCTTCGGCCCGACCGGCTGGCGCATGGATGAAGGCGAATTGATGCTGATGTCGCCGAACGGGCAGACCTGGCAGTTCGAACAGAGCGACGCCAACACTTGGCAGCGCGTGCCGGAATCCTCCGTGCCGGTTCTCCTGGTGCGGCAGTAATGGCCTCGTCATTGCGAGGAGCGAAGCGACGAAGCAATCCAGTCCTTCGGTGCCGAACTGGATTGCTTCGCTGCGCTCGCAATGACGGGGTGTGAAATAGTGAAGAGCCACTATCAGGTCGTCATCGTCGGCGGTGGCCCCGTCGGCATCGCGCTCGCGGTCGAGCTCGGGCAGCGCGGCATTTCCTGCGCCGTCGTCGAGCGCCGGCGCGAGCCGCAGCGCATTCCGAAGGGCCAGAACCTGACGCAGCGCTCGGCCGAGCATTTTTATTTCTGGGGCGTCGCCGAGGAGCTCAAGGCCGCGCGCATGCTGCCGCCGTCTTATCCGATGAGCGGCATCGTCGCCTATCACGACCTCAACAACAAATATTGGTACGCGCCGCCGCTGCGCGAGATCGTCAATTCCTATTATTTCCAGAACAACGAGCGGCTGCCGCAATATCAGAGCGAATATGTGCTGCGCAAACGAATGGCGACAGCTCCCGAATGTCGAAGCGCGCTTCGGCTGGATCGTGGAAGACGTGGCGCAGGATGCCGATGGCGTGCGCGTCACCTGCGTCGAGGACGGCGGCCACGGGCGCGAAATACTCGAAGCCGAATATGTGATCGGTTGCGACGGCGGCCATTCCACTGTGCGCCAACAGGCCGGCATCGAGCGCGCCGGCTCGGATTTCGACGAGCTGATGGTGCTGGCGCTGTTTCGCTCGCGCGAACTGCACGAGAAGCTCGAGCGCTTTCCGCCGCGCTCGACCTATCGCGTGCTGCATCCGGATTTGAAGGGCTATTGGCAGTTCTTCGGCCGCGTCGATGTCGGCGAGAGCTGGTTCTTTCATTCCCCGGTGCCGGCCGATACGACGCGCGAGAATTACGATTTTCACGGGCTGTTGCAGAAGGCCGCCGGCTTTTCGTTCGCCGCCGATTTCGACTATGTCGGCTTCTGGGATCTGCGCATCGCGGTGGCGGAGAAATATCAGGTCGGCCGCATCTTCATCGCCGGCGACGCCGCGCATTCGCATCCGCCCTACGGCGCCTATGGACTCAACAACGGGCTCGACGACGTCGTCAATCTCGGCTGGAAGCTTGCCGCCAAGCTCAAGGGCTGGGGCAGCGACGCGCTGCTGCGGACTTATACGGAAGAACGCCGCCCCATCTTCAAGGAGACCGCGGAAGATTTCATCGAAGCAGGCATTTTGCGCGACAAGGAATTCATGGCGCTCCACAGCCTCGAGCGCGATCTCGCCGAATTCGAGAAAGCCTGGAACGAACACGCCAATGCCGCGGCGCCACGGGTGCTGACTTACGAGCCGAACTACGAAGGCTCGCCGATCGTCTTCGGGCCGCCCGGCGGCGTCAGCAGCGCCCACGGCTCGCACACCTTCAAGGCGCGCGCCGGGCATCACCTGCCGCCGCAATTGCTGTCCTCCGGGCGCAATGTGTTCGAAGAGCTCGGCAGGGATTTCACGTTGCTCGCGTTCGACGGCGAAGACCATACGGCCGCTGCGTTTGAAAAAGCGGCAGGCGCGCTCGGCGTGCCGCTCAAGATCGTCCGCGACAGTTTTGCCGACGGCCGCACGGCATATGAGGCAAAGTTGATCCTCGTGCGGCCCGATCGCTACGTCGCCTGGACGGCCGACCATGCGCCCGCCGATGCAGCAGCCGTGATCGGCAAAGTCGTCGGCCACGGCTAACACGGCGCGCTTTGGCTAGACCCTGATCCAATTCAATCGAATCGGATCAGGGTCTAGATTTTACGTTTGAGCATGATCTTTTCCGAAAACCGGTTTCCACTTTTCGGGACCATGCCTAGGGCGACATCAGCGCTGCGTCGGTGTTGACCCAATATTGCGGATCCATCGCGCTTTCGGCGGCGACTTCGACCAGCGCGCCCAGCGCCAGCACAATGAGGACCGCGACGACGCGGACGATGGGGCCGAGCGAAGCGGCAACGGTGTCGGTCGCGTCTACCCGATTCAACGACGATATTGTCGCGACTCTCGAGCTTGGCGGGCGAACCAAGTTTGGCGGCATGTTTGTCGGCATGTTTGTCGGCATGGCGGTCTCCTCATTCCAACTGACCGCTGTTGGTAACGGCCATGGTGACATCGGTTCAAACCATAGATCGGCGGCGGCCGCCGCCGACGTGACCTAGGTCACCCGGAACTCCAAGGCCGACGGCAGGTTCCAATTTTGAGTTTGGCGATAACGTCGGGCCCGAAAGCAAGCCTTGCCGGCTAAATCAGCTTCAGCCCCTTCAGGCTCGCGTGCCCGTCCCGGCCGACGATGATGTGATCGTGCACTTCGATGCCGAGGCCGCGCGCTGTCTCGATAATTCGCTTCGTCATCTCGATGTCGGCGCGCGACGGCGTCGGATCGCCCCCGGGATGATTGTGCACCAGGATGATCGCGGTCGCCGACAGTTCCAGCGCGCGCTTGACCACTTCGCGCGGATAGACCGGCGTGTGATCGACGGTGCCGGTCTGCTGAATCTCGTCGGCGATGAGCTGATTGCGCTTGTCGAGGAAAGATCACGCGGAACTGCTCGCGGTCGGCGAAGGCCTGCGCGGTGCGGCAATAATCGAGCACGCTCGACCACGACGACAGCACGGGGCGCTTCTTCACCGCGCCGCGCAGCAACCGGCTCGCCGCCGCCTGCACGATCTTGAGCTCGGTGATGCCGGCATCGCCGAGCCCTTTGACTTCGGCAAGGCGGGATTCCGGCGCCGAGATCACCTCGGCGAACGAGCCGAATTTTTCCAGGAGCGATTTGGCGAGCGGCTTGACGTCGCGCCGCGGCAGCGCGCGAAACAGCAACAGCTCGAGAAGCTCATAGTCGGACAAGGCATCGGGGCCGGCCTCGCGGAAGCGGTCGCGCAGGCGTTCGCGATGGCCGTGATAATGCGGCGCCGCGTCAGCGCAGGCCGCGGTCGCTTTCGCTCTTCTTTTCCGACATGCTCAAGGCGAATTTCGTACGCAACCCTCATGCCGCATCGACCGCGCATGCGGCCCTCGCCAGCACTGACAAGGATGCCCGGATTGGCGGATTTTGCAATCGGGTTAGGCGGGCGAAATCACGCCGGGTAAGGCGGCTTGTCCAAGCCCGCGCGGCGACAGCGTGAAAATCTCGACGCCGGTCTCGGTCACGCCGACCGAGTGCTCGAACTGCGCCGACAGCGAGCGGTCGCGCGTCACCGCGGTCCAGCCGTCGGACAGCACTTTCACATGCGGGCGGCCGAGATTGATCATCGGCTCGACGGTGAAGAACATGCCGGGCTTGAGCACGATGCCTTCGCCGGGCCGGCCGACATGGACGATATTCGGCTCGTCGTGGAACAGCCGGCCGAGGCCGTGGCCGCAGAAATCGCGCACCACGCTCATGTGCTGGGCCTCGACGAAGGTCTGGATGGCGTGGCCGATATCGCCGGTCGTGGCGCCGGGCTTGATCGCGGCGATGCCGCGCATCATGCCCTCATAGGTGACCTCGATCAGCCGCTCGGCGCGGCGCGGAATCTCGCCGACCGGATACATGCGGCTCGAATCGCCGTGCCAGTTGTCGAGGATCAGGGTCACGTCGACATTGACGATGTCGCCTTCGCGCAGCGGCTTGTCGCCGGGGATGCCGTGGCAGACCACGTGATTGACCGAGGTGCAGGTCGATTTGCGGTAGCCGCGATACATCAGCGTCGCCGGCATGGCGCCGTGATCCATGCCGAACTCGAAAGACCAGCCGGTCGATGTGCTCGGTGGTGACGCCGGGCTTGATCTCGCCGACCAGCATGTCGAGGCACTCGGCGGCGAGCTGCCCGGCCTTGCGCATGCCCTCGAAGGCGCTGGCGCCGTGAATCTTGATCTGGCCGGTCTTGCGCAGCGGCGCACAGGCCGCGTCGACATAGGTCATGGTGAGATAGAGCGAAGACGATTTGGAGTTTCTGCCAGCAATGTAAGCATAAGCGCGCCCAACGCAAGCAAACCGCGCCGATAGCGGCAAATCGCCCGCCCAGCGGCGCGAAGCGGCGATGGAACCGGTTTTTTCGCGGGAAATCCGGCCGGAAATAGCGCTCCTCACGCCGCGATCTTGCCGCCCAATTCGTCCTCGATATGGGCGCGGATGATGTCGTCGAACGAGGCCTCGGCCCTAAAGCCGAGCGCCGAGCGCGCGCGCGGGATCGAACCGGCTCGGCCAGCCGGCGACGATGCGGGCGACCAGCGGATCGGGCTCGCGGCGGATGCGGGCGGCGACCTTGTCGCCGGCGATCCGGCGCAGCGCCGCGATCTGCTCGGCCACGGTGCAGCAGACGCCCGGCATGGTCAGATTGATGCGCGGCCCGAGCTTCGCCGCATCGAGCCCCGCGGCGTGAATGAGAAAGCCCACCGCCGCGCGCGGGCTCGCGTGCCAGTGCAGCACGCTGTCGTCGACCGGCAGCACCGCCTCCTCGCCGGCGAGCGGTTCGCGAATGATCGAGGAGAAGAAGCCGGATGCCGCCTTGTTCGGCCGGCCCGGCCGCACCACGATGCTCGGCAGCCTGATGCCGACGCCGTCGAGAAAGCCGCGGCGGGTGTAATCGGCGAGCAGCAGTTCGACGATCGCCTTCTGCGTGCCGTAGGAGGTCAGCGGCGTCAGATGAAAGTCGTCGGCAATGGCGTCCGGAAACGGCGCGCCGAACACCGCGATCGACGAGGTAAAGACCAGCCGCGGCCGATAGCCGTCGCCGATCGCGCGGATGGCTTCGAGCAGCGCGCGCGAGCCGTCGAGATTGACCCGCATGCCCTTCTCGAAATCGAGTTCGGCCTCGCCGGAGACGACGCCGGCGAGATGAAAGATCACGTCCGGCCGGCCGGCGACGGCCGCGCGCGCCGCGCCGGATCGGCAATATCGGCCGCGGCGGTTTCGACTTTGCCGGTGAATTTTTCCGGCTTTTGCGGCGCGACCACGTCGATCAGCGTCAGCTTCTCGATCGGCTTGCCGTTGAGCGCCGTCGTTCGACAAGGCGCGCGGTGAGCTTGCGCCCGATCATGCCGGCGGCGCCGGTGATCAGAATGTGCATTCAGTTTCCGTCGCCCTGAGGTGCGAGCGACGAGCTCGAAGGGTGGCCCCAGTCTCGGCCGTCATCCCAGGCGCGCCTGGCGCGCCCGGATGACGGTAGCCAAGCGCCATCCCGCCGTCGACGAGATGCGCCTGGCCGGTAATGTAGCTTGCTTCGTCGCTGGCAAGAAAGAGGGCGAGCGCCGCGACTTCTTGCGCCGTGCCGAGCCGGCCCATCGGCTGGCGGTCGACGAAGGCCTGCCGCACCGCGTCGGTCGACTGGCCGGTCTCCTTCGACTGCGCGGCGATGCGCTCTTCAAGCGACGGCGATTCGATCGTGCCGGGGCAGACGGCGTTGCAGCGGATGCCTTGCTTGATGAAGTCGGCGGCAACCGCCTTGGTCAGCCCGATCACCGCCGCCTTGGTCGCGCCGTAGGCGTAGCGGTTCGGCACGCCGCGGATCGACGACACCGCCGAGGAGATGTTGACGATGGAGCCGGATTTCTTCGCCAGCATCGCCGGCAGGAATGTCTTGATCATGCGGTGCATGGATTTGACGTTGAGATCGAAGGAAAAATCCCAATCCTTGTCGGTGCAGTCGAGCACCGAGCCGTTGGCGACATAGCCCGCGCAATTGACCAGGATGTCGAGCGCGCCGAATTCGCTCGCGACGGACTTCGCCAGCGCGTCGATGTTCTGCTGCGAGCGCACGTCGAGTTTCTGCCGCTTCTTGGCCTTGAGGTCTTGGAGCTTGTCGTCGGCGAGGTCGGTGGCGATGACGATGCCGCCTTCGGCGATGAGCGCTTCGGCGATGGCGCGGCCGATGCCCTGCCCGGCCGCGGTCACCAGCGCGACTTTGTTTTGCACTCTGCCGCTCATGTCATGCTCCAGATTTTCGTTTGAGCATGATCTGATCCGAAAACCGGTATCCACCCTCGGATTAAGTCCAAGGCATGCTTTTCGGGATCATGCTCCGTTCAACGCCGCGAGACTGACTTTCTGCTGGCCCTCACCGTCGAAATTCTCCGGCGCCAGCCAGCGCTCGAAATTCGTCTTGCGCTCCGGCCATTCGCTGTCGAGCATCGAGAACCAGGCATTGTCGCGGTTGCGGCCCTTGGCGATCAGGTGCTGGCGAAACGTCCCTTCGTAGACAAAGCCGTAGCGCAACGCGGCGCGCCGCGACGCGGCATTAAGCGCATTGCATTTCCATTCGTAGCGCCGGTAGCCCAGCGTCTCGAAAACGTAACGCGCCAGAAGGTATTGGGTTTCGGTGCCGAGCGGCGTGCGTTGCAGCGCCGGCGAATAGAGCACGTGGCCGACCTCGATCACCCGCATTTCCGGCACGATGCGCAACAGCGTCACATAGCCGACGGCGCGATCCGCCAGGTCGATGATGGCATAGGCATAGGGATCGCTCGCCGCCGCGCGCTTGGCGATGAACGGCGTGAATTCAGCCTTCGTGGCGAACGGCCCGTCGGTCGAAATATAGGTCCAGACCTGATCGTGCCCGCCGAACGCCGCCCACAGGTCGGCTGCGTGTTCGGCTTTCAGCTTTTCCAGCCGGCCGTAACGGCCCTTCAGCACGACCGGGCCCGGACGCTGCGCCGGCGTCGTATCGACCGGCAGGCCGATCGGCTGGCCGGTTTGCGGATGGGGCTCGGAATTGTCCGTCATGATCCGCTCTGCGTGCGATCGTCACTGAAGAACTTGTTCAGCTCCTGGTTCGTGATCAGCCCGTCAAAGCCGTCGAACTTGCCGTCTTTGGCGATCTCGGTCGCGACGCGGATGAAGGCGTGCATGGCGACGCGGGCGAGCGAGCCGCCGACGCTGATCCGGCGCACGCCCATCGCCGCGATATCGTCCACGGTGAAGCCGAAGGCGCCGCTGTTGAGGAAATTCACCGGCTTCGGCGCCACCGCTTTGACCACGGCTTCGATCTGCTCGCGGCTCTTGATGCCGGGCGCATAGAGGCAATCGGCGCCGGCCGCCGCATAGGCCTTCAGGCGGCGGATCGCATCGTCGAGATCGTTGACGCCGCGGATGAAGTTCTCGGCGCGCGCGGTGAACACGACGTCGCCGCCGGCGCGGTCGATCGCGGCGCGCGCGGCTTTGACGCGCGCCACCGACGGTGTCGAGATCGTAAAGCGGCGGACGCCGTTGTTCGGCGAATCCTCGATCGACAGGCCGGCGACGCCGGTCGCGACGCAGCGCGTCACGTTCTCGGCAACGCCGTCGAGGTCGTCGGCAAAGCCGTTCTCGAAATCGGCGTTGAGCGGCACGTCGGTCGCTTCCGCCAGTTCGCGGAAATGCGCCAGCACCTGATCGCGGCTCTGCGCGCCGTCGGCATAGCCTTGCGAATGGGCGTGGCCCGAGCTTGTCGTCGCCAGCGCCTTGAAGCCGAGGCCTTGCAGATAGCGCGCGCTGCCGACATTCCACGGATTGGGAATGACGAAGCAGCCGGATTCGTGAAGCTTACGGAAGGTCTTGCCGCTTGTCGGCGGTCGAAGGACGGTTCGCGGTCATGATAGATCCCAGCATTTATCGGCAGACTCATGAGTGCAGAACTCACTAGTGATTATCGCGCGGCACGAATTTTTGCGCCACCCGCTGATATTTCACCGCCGGCTGCAAGACCATGCCGCTGCCGAGCTGATCGACCATGGCGCGCTGGATTTCCTGCCACGGCGTCTGGCTCGGCGGATAATGATAGCCGCCGTTCTTCTTCAGCGCCGCGGCGCGCTCCGCCAATTCTTCGGCCGAGATCAGAATATCCGCGGTGCCTTTGTTGAGATCGACGCGCACGCGGTCGCCGGTCTTGAGCAGCGCGAGCCCGCCGCCGGCCGCGGCTTCCGGCGAGGCGTTGAGAATGGACGGCGAGCCCGACGTTCCGGATTGCCGGCCGTCGCCGATGCAGGCAAGCGCGGTGATGCCTTTTTTGATCAAAGCCGCCGGCGGCTGCATGTTCACCACTTCGGCCGAGCCGGGATAGCCGATCGGCCCGGTGCCGCGCATGAACAGGATCGTGTGCTCGTCGATCGCGAGCGCCGGATCGTCGATGCGCTTGTGATAATCCTCGGGCCCATCGAACACCACGGCGCGGCCTTCGAAGGCGTTGGGGTCCTTCGGATTGCTCAGATAGCGGGCGCGGAATTCGTCCGAGATCACGCTCGTCTTCATGATCGCGTTGTCGAACAGATTGCCGTGCAGAACCTTGAAGCCGGCATGCGGCTTCATCGGCTTGTCATAGGGCCGGATGACTTCGGGATTGTTCACTTTGGCCGGCGCCACATTCTCGGCCATGGTCCGGCCATTGATGGTGAGCGCGTCGCCGTGAAGCCTTCCCGCCGCGAGCAGTTCGTGCATCACCGCCGGCAGGCCGCCGGCGCGATAATAATCCTCGCCGAGATAGTGCGCCGGCCGGCTGCATGTTGACGAGCAGCGGCACGTCGTAGCCGATCTTCTCCCAATCCTCGATCGCAAGCTCGACGCCGATATGCCGCGCGATGGCGTTGATATGGATCGGCGCATTGGTCGAGCCGCCGATCGCGGAACAGGCGACGATCGCGTTCTCGAACGCGGCGCGCGTCAGAATATCCGAAGGCTTGAGATCCTCGCGCACGATCTCGACCGCGCGCAGGCCGGTCGCATAGGCCATCTGCGCGCGCTCGCGATACGGCGCCGGGATCGCGGCGCAGCCGGGCAGCGACATGCCGAGCGCTTCGGCCAGCGCATTCATGGTCGAGGCGGTGCCCATGGTGTTGCAATGGCCGATCGACGGCGCCGAGTCGGCAACGATGTCGATGAATTCCTTGTAGTCGATCTTGCCGGCCGCCTGATCCTGGCGCGCCTGCCAGATCAGCGTGCCCGACCCCATCAGCTTGCCGTCGCGGACGTGATCGAGCATCGGCCCGCCGGACAGCACGATCGCCGGCGTGTTGACGGTCGCCGCCGCCATCAGACAGGCGGGCGTGGTCTTGTCGCAACCGGTCATCAGCACCACGCCGTCGAGCGGATAGCCGAACAGCACTTCGACCAGGCCGAGATAAGCGAGATTGCGATCGAGCGCCGCGGTCGGGCGCTTGCCGGTTTCCTGAATCGGATGCACCGGAAATTCGAAGGCGATGCCGCCGGCATCGCGAATGCCGGCGCGCACGCGCTGCGCCAGTTCGAGGTGATGGCGATTGCACGGCGACAGATCGGAGCCGGTTTGCGCGATGCCGACGATCGGCCGGCCCGACGTCAGCTCTTCGCGCGTGAGACCGTAATTGAGATAGCGCTCGAGATAGAGCGCGGTCATGCCCGGATTGTCCGGATTGTCGAACCACAATTGCGAGCGCAGGCGGCGACCGTGTTGACCTTTGCCGTTTTTGCTCATCACCGCCTCCGCTTTCATTCGCGCAATGCGCGTGATGCCTGCAATGCGATTTCTGCAAGGCTGGTTCCACGCTCGGCCTGTTTGTCGATTTAACGCCGTAGCCGCGGAAAAATCTGCACCCGATTGGAGATAAAAATAGCCACCGCCTCACGGACGGCTTTTGCCCAAAAGCGCGGTTGCAAGACGGCCGTTGCAATGCAAAATGCGGGCGTAAAGCAGCCCATAAATTCTACATTAACTTCATTGATTTATATAACAATTTTGTGAAGGCGCCCGCTATTGTGCAGTGCCAAATCTCGATTAGCTAGGCGGTCAAGGGTGATGACTGCAGATGGAGAATTCGTATGAAGTCGCTCAACATCAAACTGGCCCTGTCGGCGCTCGTCATTGCCACGCTCGCGACGCCGGCTTTCGCGCAGCGCCCGCATCAACGCGTGGCGAACCAGCCGTTGCAGTCGCAGGACTATGTCGGCGGCGAGGCCTATCAGAACGTGGCGCCGCTGCACTATCCGGATTTCGGCGCCGACCGCACCGGAACGTCTGGAGTCTGCAGGAATCCGGCGCCGCGTTCAACCTCGGCCGCTAAGCGGCCGCAACACACTTAGTAAATGCGTCGGGAAGCCCCGGATATTGTCCGGGGCTTCTCGTATTTTTGTCCCAGGCTTTTTGCGCAAGGTTTGCATTTGATCGGCGGTTGGGCTGAACTGCGCCGCGTCATAAAATGCCGGGGGAAATGCCATGCTGAAAACCGTCGCCGCCTTCGATCGCATCGGCGAGGAGAACGCCTTCGCCGTGCTGGCGCGCGCCATGCAGCTTGCGGCGCCAGGCCGCGACATCATCAATCTCGGCATCGGCCAGCCCGATTTCCGCACGCCGGATTTCATCGTCGAGGCGGCGGTGAAGGCGCTGCGCGACGGCCATCACGGCTACACGCCCGCGGTCGGCATCCTGCCGCTGCGCGAAGCGGTCGCCGCCGATCTGCACAAGCGCTTCAAGGTCAGCGTGTCGCCCGACGAAGTGATGATCATGCCGGGCGGCAAGCCGACCATGTTCATGTCGATCCTGATGTTCGGCGAGCCGGGCGTCGACATTCTCTATCCCGATCCCGGCTTTCCGATCTATCGCTCGATGATCGAATATACCGGCGCGCGGCCGATCCCGGTGCCGATCCGCGAGGAAAACAATTTCGCCTTCTCGGCCGAGGAGACGCTCAAGCTGATCACGCCGCAGACGCGGCTTCTCATCGTCAATTCGCCGGCCAATCCGACCGGCGGCGTGACGCCGAAATCCGAGGTCGACAAGCTCGTCGCCGGGCTCGAGCGCTTTCCCGATGTCGCGGTGATGTCGGACGAGATCTACGACCACATGGTCTATGACGGCGAGACGCATGTCTGCCTGCTCTCTTATCCGTCGATCCGCGATCGGCTGATCCTGCTCAATGGCTGGTCGAAGACCTATGCCATGACCGGCTGGCGGCTCGGCTACGCGATCTGGCCGGGCAAGCTCTACGACTTCGCGCGCAAGCTCGCGGTGAACCTGCATTCCTGCGTCAATGCCTCGGCGCAATATGCCGGCCTCGCCGCGCTCACCGGCCCGCAGGACGAAGCGCACAAGATGGTCGCCGAGTTCGACAAGCGCCGCAAGATCGTGGTCGCCGGCCTCAACAAGCTGCCCGGCACGTCCTGCGCCACGCCGAAGGGCGCGTTCTACGCCTTCCCCAATATCAAGCGCACCGGCTGGAAGGCGAAGCCGCTGGCCTCGGCGCTGCTTGAAGATGCCGGCGTCGCGCTGATCGGCGGACCGGATTTCGGCATTCTCGGCGAAGGCTATATGCGCGTGTCCTACGCCAATTCGACCGAGAATATTCTGAAGGCGCTCGATCGCATGGGCGAGTTTCTGGCGAGCCGCAAGGCGGCGTGACGCATTCGCTGCGCGTTAGTTCTTCTGCGTCAGCCGGAAGCCGACGACGACGATGACAAGTCCGACGAGCTGAGACACGCTCGGCACCTCGCCGAGCGCGAGAAATCCGATCAGGAGCGTGAACGGCGGCACCAGCGCGGGAAATAAAGCCGCGCGCCCGACGCCGAGCAAAATCACGGCGCGGGTGAAGAGATAGACCGCGCCGGCGCCGGCGAAGACGCCTTGCACCACCGCCTGCATCAGAGTTTTGCAGAAATCCGGCGGCAGAAAATTCTCGAAGCTGAAGAACAGAAGCGGCAAGCCGACGAGCGAGACGATACTGGTGACCGCGACCGCCGGCATCGCCGGAATGCGCCACAGCCGCAGCAGCATGCCGAACACCGCAAAGGAGCTGCCGGCGGCGACGAACATCATATCGCCGAGAAATCCATGCGCGCCCATCGTGTGCAGCGCTTCGATGCCGATGACGATGAGACCGGCAAGCATCGCCAAAGCGCCGACGATGCGCCGCGGCGGCAAGCGGCTCGTTGAGAATGAGGCTCGACAGAACGAGACCGCCGAGCGCCGCGCACGACGGCTGAATGATGGCGCCGTGGCCGAGCGGCACATAGACGTAGCCGTAATAGCTCCACAGCGCGAGCGGCAGGCCGCCGAACAGCGTGATCGCGACAGCGCGCCACCAGCCGATGCGGCCGAGATCGCCGAAGCCGCCGATCGCGGCGACGGGAATAAGCGCGAGCCCGGCCAGACATAGCGGTGCAGCGCCAGTACCAGCGGCGACATGCCGATGAGGATGCCGTGCCGCGCGGCGACAAAGCCGAGCGCCCAGCACAAGGCGGCGCCCGCGCCGCAAGCTACGCCTATCGCGGTGGCATGCTTGGGAACGGCGGATTGAGCCATCCGCGCCGGAGAATCGTCCATCGCGGACCATAATCCGCTGCGGTTTGCGAGGACAACACGCGAAAAATCATGCCTGACTTCGCCAATCGCGAAGCCAAGATCAAACGAGCAAGAAGCCAACGAACAAGGATCAGACGAATATGTCGGCGTCGGCGTCTTTGAGAAGATCGAGCCCGCCGGTTGCGACGACTTGGCCGGCATCGAGCCGCACGACGGTCGTTGCGATCCGGCGCACTTCCGCCGACGCGTGGCTGACATAGACGATCGGCACGCCGGCGTCGTCGCGCAGGCGCACCAGATAGGGCAGGATTTCGCGCTTGTGGCCGGCATCGAGCGACGCCAGCGGCTCGTCGAGCAGAAGCAACCGCGGCCGCATCAAGAGCGCGCGGCCGACAGCGACACGCTGGCGCTCGCCGCCGGACAGTTTTCCCGGCCGGCGATCGAGCAGGTGCCCGATATCGAGCAGCGCGACGATGCGCTCGAATTCGCCTGAGTCGCGCGGCGTGCCGCTCATGCGGCGGCCGTAGTCGAGATTTTGGCGCACGGACAGATGCGGAAACAGCCGGCCTTCCTGGAACACATAACCGATGCGGCGGCGATGCGGCGGCACATTGATGCGCTTTTTCGACGTCGAACAGCACCGTGTCGTCGAGCGAAATCGAACCGCGATCCGGCGTCAGCAAGCCGGCGATCATGTTGACGACGGACGTCTTGCCGGCGCCGGACGGACCGAACAAAGCGGTGGCGCCACGCGCGGCTTCGAATTTTACACGAAGCTTCAGCGCGCCAAGTTGCTTTTCCACGTCGACCGCGAGCACCATTAGTCTCCGTGAAAGCGGATCGCGGCGCGCCGGCTGAGCCATTCCGAGGCGAACAAAGCCGCGAACGCGAGAATGATCGAGATCAGGACCAGCCGCCCGGCGGCAGCGTCGCCGCCCGGGACTTGCGTCAATGTGTAGATCGCCGCCGAGATCGTTTGCGTCTCGCCGGGGATGTTGGAGACGAAGGTGATGGTGGCGCCGAATTCGCCGAGCGCGCGCGCGAAGCACAAGACCACGCCGGCGATGATGCCGGGCAAAGCCAGCGGCAGCGTGACGGTGAGGAATACGAAGCCGCGATTGGCGCCGAGCGTCGAGGCGGCGTCCTCGAGCTTGCGGTCGATGGCTTCGAGCGCCAGCCGGATCGGCCGCACCATCAGCGGAAAGCCCATCACGCCGCAGGCAAGCGCCGCGCCGGTCCAGCGGAACGAGAAGACGATGCCGAAATGATCGTAGAGAAACGCGCCGACCGGCCCGCGCCGCCCGAACGAGATGAGCAGGAGATAGCCGGTGACGACCGGCGGCAGCACCAGCGGCAGGTGGACAAGCCCGTCGAGCACGGACTTGCCCCAGAAATTTCGGCGCGCCAGTAGCCAGCCGATGCCGATGCCGAACGGCAGCGCGCAAAGCGTCGCCACGATCGAAATGCGGATCGTCAGTTCGATCGCAGTCCAGTCGGCAGGCGAAAGGTCGAGCAAAGCGAACCTGGCTGGTTGCGTCTCGCTACGACGTCGGTTTCATCAGAACGATGAAGCCGTAGCTTTCGAAAATCGCCTTCGCCGCTTGCGAGCGCAGGAACGCGAGATACGGCGTCACATCCGGCCTGGCATTCGCCGTTGCCGCCACCGGATAGATGATCGGGTCGTGGGAATCTTCCGGGAACGTGGCGACAACTTTCACGCCGGGCTCGACCTTGGCGTCGGTCGAATAAACGATGCCGAGCGGCGCTTCGCCGCGCGCGACCAGGGTCAGCGCGGCGCGCACATTCTGCGTCATCGCCATTTTCGGCTCGACCGCGTCCCAGACGCCGAGCTTTTGCAGCGCGGCCTGGGCGTAAAGCCCGACCGGCACCGCTTTCACGTCGCCGGTCGCGATGCGGCCGTCGCCGGCGAGCTTGGCGAGATCGAAGCCCGGCTTGATGGCGACGCTGTCGATCTTGGAATCCTTCGGCGCGATCAGCACCAGCTGGTTGCCGAGCAGGTTGACGCGGGTGTCGTCCTTGATCAGCTTCTTTTGCGAACCGTAATCCATCCATTTCAGGTCGGCGGAGACGAAGGCGTCGGCCGGCGCGCCGGCCTCGATCTGCTTCATCAGCGCCGAGCTCGCATCGTAGCTCGCGACCACTTTGACGCCGCTCTTCTTGGTGAAGGCCGCGTCGACGTCGTCGAGCGCGTTCTTCATCGAGGCGGCGGCGAAAACGGTGATGGATTTGTCTGGTGTCGCGGTTTGAGCCGCGGCGATCTGCGGCGCGGCGGCAATGACGATGGCGGCGGCAAAAGCCGCAAGGATGGTTCTTTTCAGCACGACGGTTCTCCAAAGCAGTGACGCGCGCAAAAGCTGCACGCCGGATCATGTGATCCGCTCAGGCTCGATCTCGACCGCCTTGAGAACCGTCGTTCCAGGCCCATCCGGCGCGCGCACGGCCCGCCGCATGTCGATTCGGATCATAGGGCCTAGGCCGATGCCGGACAAGCGATCGCTGCCGCCGCAGCCCTTTTCACGCGCGATCCCGCTGCTATGGTCGCGGCAAGGTTTGGCCATAAGCGGCCAATTTGGGGGAGCGCAATTTGCCCGAGCCGGAGACGATTGCAGGCGACTACGACTACATCATCGTCGGCGCGGGCTCGGCCGGCTGCCTGCTCGCCAATCGGCTGTCCGCCGATCCGCGTAAGCGCGTGCTGCTGCTCGAAGCCGGCGGCCGCGACAATTGGATCTGGTTTCACATTCCCGTCGGCTATCTGTTCGCCATCGGCAATCCGCGCTCGGACTGGTGCTTTAAGACCGAGCCGGAGCTGGGCCTCAACGGCCGCAGCCTCAATTATCCGCGCGGCAAGGTGATCGGCGGCTCGTCTGCCATCAACGCCATGATCTATATGCGCGGCCAGGCCGCCGATTACGATCATTGGCGCCAGCTCGGGCTTTCCGGCTGGGGCTGGAACGACGTGCTGCCGTTTTTCAAGAAGCACGAAAATCATTTTCTGGGCGAGAGCGATGCACATGCCGTCGGCGGCGAATGGGACGTATCGCGCGCCGCGCGTGCGCTGGGATCTGCTCGACGCGTTCCGCACCGCCGCCGAACAGGCCGGCATCAAGTCCATTGCCGATTTCAATTCCGGCGACAACGAAGGCTGCTGCGCCTTTCACGTCAACCAGAAACGCGGCCGCCGCGTCTCGACGGCGCGCGCCTTTTTGAAGCCGGTGCTCAACCGGCCGAATCTCCGGCTTGAAACCGGCTGCCTGGTCGAAGGCATCGTGTTCGACGCAAAAGCGCGCCGCCGGCGTGCGCTGGAAACAGAACGGCCAGGCGCGCATGGCGCGTTGCCGCGGCGAAGTCATTCTTGCCGCCGGCTCGATCGGCTCGACGCAAATCCTGCTGCTCTCCGGCGTCGGGCCGGCGGCGCATTTGCAGGAGCACGGCATTCCCGTCGTGCTCGACCGGCCGGGCGTCGGCGCCAATCTGCAGGATCATCTGCAACTGCGGATGATCTACAAGGTCGACGGCATCACCACGCTCAACGAGCGCTATCACGCGCCGCTCGGCTTCGCGCGCATGCTCGCCGAATATGCGCTGTTCCGGCGCGGCCCGCTGACCATGGCGCCGTCGCAGCTCGGCCTGTTCACCCGCTCCGACAGCGACCAGGAGCGCGCCAATCTGCAATATCACGTGCAGCCGCTTGTCGCTCGACAAATTCGGCGAGCCGCTGCACAAATTCCCGGCCTTCACCGCGAGCGTGTGCAATGTGCGGCCGACGAGCCGCGGCTCGGTGCGGCTGCGCTCGGCCAATCCGTCCGACCCGCCGGCGATCAAGCCGAATTATCTGTCGACCGACGAAGACCGCCGCATCGCCGCGCGCGCGATCCGGCTGACGCGGCGCATCGCCGCGCAGCCGGCGCTTGCGCCGTTTCATCCCGACGAATATCTGCCCGGCCCCGCCGCGCGCGACGATGACGAGCAGGCACTGATCAAGGCCGCGGGCGATATCGGCACCACCATCTTTCATCCGGTCGGCACCGCGAAAATGGGGCTTGCGAGCGATCCGATGATGGTGGTCGACGAACGGCTGCGCGTCGCCGGCCTCGAACGGCTGCGCGTCATCGATGCTTCGGTCATGCCGAGCATCACGTCCGGCAATACCAATGCGCCGACCATGATGATCGCGGAAAAAGGCGCCGCCATGCTGCGCGAAGACGCCGAATTATGAAAGCTCCTGCATCATGAAGGCGATGCTGCGCGCGAAATCGATCCTGACCGATCCGCTTGCCGAATGGGAAACGATCGAACAAGAGACCGGCGATCCGGCTTTCGTGTTGACGCGCTATGTCGCGCTGCTGGCGATCATTCCAAGCCTGTTCGGCTTCATCGGCGCCTGCCTCATCGGCGTTATCGCAAAGAACGGCGCGACGATGCGCGTGCCGATCGTCGACGGCCTGTTCGGCGCGATCTTCGGCTACGTGATGGCCTGCGCGACCGTGCTGGTCATCGCGCTCTTCATCCACCTGCTGGCGCCGCTGTTCGGCGGACGGCGCGATTTCGACAGCGCGTTCAAGCTTGCGGTCTATTCCTTCACGCCGGTTTGGCTCGCCGGAATTTTTCTGCTGCTGCCGGGCCTGCATTTCCTCGCGCTGTTCGGTTTCTACGGCCTCTACATTCTGTGGCTCGGCCTGCCGCGGCTGACCAAAGTGCCGGACGAAATGTCGCTCAGTTTCGCCATCGCCATTGCCGCTGGCGCGGGTCTGCTCATCTATGTCGCGGCGACAGCGCAACACATGATGTTCGGTACGCCGGGGCTTTGATTTCCTCCGCTCGGTTTACGGCGCCCCGACCACCTGCTTGCACGCCGCCGGCAGCCCCGCGAGCGTCATCGCCGGTTTCGGCTTCGCCGGAGTCGAGCGGCGGCGTCGGGTGCAGCGTCAATTCCTTGAACCAGAAATCGAGCTCGTGGCCGCAGCCGTCGCCGGGATCGGGCGGCGGTTGCGGCTTGCATTCGGTGCTGTCGGCCGGGCAGGCGATGCGGACGTGAAAATGCTCGGCGTGGCCCCACCACGGCCGCACTTTGCTGAGCCAGGCGCGATCCGATCCGGCCTCGCTGCACATTTCCTTCTTGATCGCGGCATTGACGAAAATGCGCGTCGTCGCCGGATCCTGCGCCGCGGTGCGGATCAGCGCGGTGCGCTCGTGCGTCCACACTTTGGGATCGACGCCGAGCCCATCCGGCTGCGACCATGTTCACCGCGCCGTCCATTTCGCGCTCCTCGCGCGTCAGCACGTGATCGGGCATCGGCGTGAACCAGATGTCGGCATCGAGCCCGATCTGATGGCTGGCATGGCCGGTGATCATCGGCCCGCCGCGCGGCTGCGACATGTCGCCGACCAGAAGCCCGTTCCATTCCTGTCTTGGCGTGTGCGGCGAAGCGTTCGAGGAAACGTGATCAGCGCCGGATTGCCCCAATTGCGATTGCGCGACAGCCGCATCACCTGCCAGTTCGGGCCGCTGATCGGCAGCGCCACGCCGCCGGAGAGGCAGCCGTCGGCATAGCCGCCGATCGACCGCGCCGGGCCGGCAAGCGGCGTCGGTCTTGCGCGCGAACAGCTCCTTGGCCGGGACGGTCGGCGCATTCGGATCGGCGAGCGGCGGCAGCGGCGCCGGATTAAGCGTGCCCTGCGGCGTCGGATCGGCATTGGCGTCTGCGGCACGCGCTGGAGCCGCGCTCAACATGGCGGCAGCAAGACGGCGGCAACACGAATGGCGGCAACAAGAGCCGCCGCAAAGGTGCCGATGTGGCGCCAACGAAAAGGGGCAGGCATCATTTCTTCCTGGCTGCGGCTTTCTTCTTTGCCCCACTTTCGGTCCCGCGTGGGCCCGTCTTGCCGCGATAGGCAACGGCGCGGGCGCGACGAAAATACGCTGCCGCAAGTCGCTCGCTCTGTCCAGTTACGAAGAGGTCTTCGCCCCCGGCTTCGAGCGCCAGAAGCCGCTGTTCGGTCGCGGCATGCGGTTCGATCGTACCGTCGTGCAGAATATGACCGACATTGAGACCACGTGCGGCGAGCGCACGCGTGACCAACAGACAGCGATGACATTCGAGCGGCTCGCGTTCCGAGCACATCAGGCAGACGCGGCCGCCGCGCCGCCTCGGCGACAAGACGATCGAGGCCGGCGCGGAAATCCGCCTGCCGCGCCATGGCCTCATAGTCGGCAATGCCGTCGCGATAGAGCGCGGGATCGCGCGGCCGTCCGCCGAGCTCGACGCCGTAGGCCGCGTAGCCGATGCCTGCACCGGCCAAGAGCGGCGCAAGATTTTTGGCCGAGAACCACGGGCAAAAGCGCGAGACCGGCGTCGAGCGCACGTCGGCAATCGCGGTCACGCCGGCTGCGCGCTGCATCGCAACAAAGCGTTCCGCGGGAATGTTGGAATGGCCGATGCTGAAGAGATCGAACGCTGTCATCGTTGCTAATTAATGTGTGACTAGCCTCATCGATAGCGCTGGGCTTTAAGCGCGCGATTAACCGTCGAAACGTCGGTAACTTTACAAATATGAGGGCTTGGGCGTTAAGCTCGACGGCGTTCAGCTATGAGTTGTAGTGTAAGCGGCTAAGAAACAGGGCTGGGAAGTATCATGCATCGAAGTGCTTTGCATCGAAGCATCTTGCGTCGCTTGCTTTGCATCCGCGTGGTCTGCGCTTTGGCGGTCCTCGGCTGCATCGTGTTTGGTGCGGCAGGCCGCGCCGAGGCGTCCATTGTCGTTCACGATCGACCGCTCCAATCAGCGCATGTCGGTGATGGTGGACGGCGCTGCCGCGCTTACAATTGGCGGGTCTCGACCGCGCGCGCCGGCTATGTCACGCCGCCCGGCACCTATCACCCGCAGATGCTGGCGCGGCACTGGTACTCGAAGAAATATTACAATTCGCCGATGCCGCATTCGATCTTCTTCTACGGCGGCTTTGCCATTCACGGCACCTACGAGATTTCGCGGCTGGGCGGACCGGCCTCGCATGGCTGCGTGCGGCTCGACCCCGGCAATGCGGCGACGTTGTACGGCCTCGTCGAGCGCGAAGGCATGGGTGCGACGACGATCGTGATTCACTGAACGCGCCGACCAAATAACGGTCATCCTCCGGAACTGGCGCGCGAGCTGTGCGCTTGGTTGATCGCCCAAACATAAGCGGCGACCGCCGCAACATCGGAATCCGATAGTGCCGCGCCGCCTTTGGGCGGCATTGGCACCTCGTAATTGTGCGGGCTCGGCACACCGTTCGCGATCGTTTCGGCAATCGATTTGAGACTGCCGTCGCCGATCAGCCAGCGGCCTTTCACCAAAGACGGCGCTTGCGGACCGCCGCGCGCGTCCGAACCGTGGCAGCCGGTGCAGGTGCCGCCGGCCGCCTCGCCGTGGAAGATGCGGTCGCCAAGCGCGACCTGTTCCCTGGTGGCGCCGGGCGGAATGGGCAGCGACGCCGGGCTGGGCCGGCCGGCGTCGGGATGGATCCCCTCCGGCAGCCCTGGCTCACCTGAACTCATGGCGGCAATTTTCGGCGCCGGCGCCGGCGCGAGCGCCGCATCGGCCGCACCGTGATAGGTGACGCGCCAGATCCGGCCGTGCTTGTCGTCGGAAATATAGAGCGCGCCGTCCGGAGTCATGGCGAGGCCCGTCGGCCGGAACGCCGCCTGCCCGGGTTCTTTCACCGCACCGGCGAAACCATCGGCAAAGACGATGAAGTCGCCCGCGGCTTTGCCGTCCTTGAGCGGTTGGAACACCACGTTGTAGCCGCCCTGCGGCTCGGGCGCGCGATTCCACGAGCCGTGGAACGCGATGAAAGCGCCGTCGTGATAGGACTTCGGGAACGCGGTGCCAGTGTAGATCAACAGATCGTTGGGCGCCCAGTGCCCGGGGAACGATGCGACCGGGGGCGTTTTCTCGGCGCAGATACCGACCTCGTGGCCGCCGTCGCCGCCATATTCAGGCGCCAGCACGAGCTTTTGCTGATCGCGGTCGTAATAGCATTCCGGCCAGCCGTAATCGGCGCCCTTTTGCAGGAGAACAACCTCTTCGGCCGGCTGCTCCGCGCTTTGTTTGGGCGTGTAGAGCTTGGAAAAATTTTGCGAGAGCTGGTCGCGGCCATGCTGGGTCGCGAACACGCGTCCCGACGAATCGATGCCAAAGCCTTCGCCATTGCGCAGTCCGGTGATGTAGCGCTCGGCGGCCGAGAAATGCTGGCCGGTCTTGTTGGCGTCGTAGAGCCAGGTGCCGGCGCGCGTCTCAAGCTCGGTGCAAGGGTTAAGCCCGAGCGAATTCGGCATGCGATTTTCGGTCTGACAGGAATTGGTCGCCGAGCCGAGATCGACATAGAGATGCCCCTGCGCATCGATGACGAAAGGATGCATCGGGTGATCGCCGGAGAGCGGCAGACCGGAGACGACGATCTGCGGCGATCCCTGTGGCGCGATCGAATCCGGCGACAAGGCATAGCGGATGATCTTGTCGTTCTGTTCGGCGTAAACGGCGCCGTTGTAGAAGGCAATGCCGCTGCCGCCCGCGGAGCCTTGCGGCACGCCGTCGCCGAACCGCTCGATCACATCGGCTTGGCCGAGGCCCTTTGAATCCTTCAGCGCCAGCAGAAAACCGCCAGCCGGCGGCGTGTCATTGTGGAAAAAGCGGCCGCTCCAGGTGTTGACATAGAGCACGCCGTTCGGCGCGACGGTCATGTGGCGGACGTGGCCGATATTGTCGGCGAAGACGGTTGCACAGAAGCCCGGTGCGAGCGTGATGCCGGTATCGTCGTTCGCGCAGGCGTCGGCCTGTGCCTGCGGTGAATTGGATTGCGCCAAAGATCTGGTCGAGAACGACGATCCCGCGAGCAGTATGGCGATGGCAAAGAGTGAAACCGTCGACAGAAGCGCAGCTCGGCTGCGCTGTGGAATTGTCGAGTCGATGCGGCGGGATATGTAACGGAGCACGTAACGAGACATGGCGATACGAGACATGGCGATACGAGACATGGCGATACGAGACATGGCGATACGAGACATGGCGATCCTCCGAATTCCAATCGACTTGTTCTTTTGCGGCACGCTGCGCCGCGATCGAGCCAGCGCGTAAGAGGAAGAACGCCGGTGTGACGGGCGGGTTCCGGCGCGCGTGAGGCTCGCGAACAGGCTGCGGCGGGTCATGATCTCGCTTTTCGTTCGGACGAGCAATCTCGTTCTCGCGGCGCATGCGCCCCCGAGTTTTTGCAGTTGCCGCCACATTGGAAGGGCGAAGAAGGGCGCGGAGGAAAAAGAAAGGGGTGGTGCCCGCCTTTTCGCCGTCCGCCTAAACCCACTTCGCTGTAGCCCGGATGGAGCAAAGCGTAATCCGGGGACGATCGAGAAGCTCGTACGCTCTTCCCGGATTACGCTTCGCTCCATCCGGGCTGCGAAAATAAAGAAAGGAAATGGAACGCCGACAGACGCTTTGTCCAACCTGCCGTGCTGCTGGCACGGCCGCGCATCCAGCAGGATGCGCACGCCTATCGGCGTCCCACCACGGCTCTGCCCTAGAGAGTATTCCATCCCTAGGTGCAACTTCAGGCCGGTTTCCTGGGACGCGGCGGAGCACCGATCTGTGACGATCCCCCTTCCGGGGGCAGCATCGGACGCAGTTTGTGCGGGCGTTACCCGCCCCAAAAACCTGTCCCAGTCCAGCGAGCACCTCGCGGCCCGGTCCGTAGTGCCGGGAGACTGATGCCCGAAGCTGCCCGGGAGCGGTTTGCAACACCGCGCGCGGGCACCGCCCTCGCTCCCATGCCCCGGCTTGCCTCCGGGGCAGGTCCTTTACTGAGCGAGAATCCTACCGTAACATAAACGGTGACGATTGTCAACGGAAATGTGACGAGCGTACTCTCTAGGCCGCCGCTCGGGCGCACGAAACGCCCGGGAGCCTGCCGCCATCCAGCGAGCGGCGCACTTCGACCGTGGCGGCGCCGATCTTAAAACCGGCCGGCAGATCGAACGTGAAGGCGTGGCAGCCGCTGCCAAAGCCGGCCGCCATCAAGTCGCGGCGAAAGCGGTTCGCCAACGTCTGGCCCAAGAGCCTGCCGTCGACCAGGATGTCGAGACAGACCGGCGCCTCCGGCGCATCGCCGTTCTGCGCCCAGCCTTCGATCGCGCGCGGACCGATCGCGTTGACGCAGCCGCGGAGCGGCCCAACGCCAAGCGGATCGGCGGACTGCACTAGACCCGCTCGCCGCGCAATGCCCGCCCGCACGGCGGCAAGGGCATAGCCGTGGTCGAGCCGCGGCGCGCAATATCGCGCGGCGCCCATCGTCGTATCCGTGGTCGCAGCGGTGGCCGCACCCGGATAGAGCGCCCGGAATTCGTGGGCATTGTGGAACATGGCGCGGCTGTCGTCGTCGAGGAACGATTTCGGAAAAGGCGCCTTCGGCAATAATTACATCATGGGTTTCGAGCTCGATGTGAAAGTACTCGATCTTATCGACGTGCTCGGCCTGCACGACCGAGGCGCCGTTGACGAGATCCTTGGCTTCGATCAACGCGCCCTCGGGCAAAGAGCCATCGCAGAATTTGCCGTCAAAATACTTGCCGTCGAAATGCCTGGCGTCAAAATACATGGCGTGATGCGGCGAGATCCAAAGGTCGCGCCGCGGCACGTTCCCTTCCAGAGCGCCGGCCTTGATGCAGATCGGCAAAATGTCCTTGCGGCCGGTGATGAAACGTCCGGCGAAACTGCGCCGGCCGATCCATTTGATCGGCCGTGCCACGCCGGATTTGGTCATGACTTTGTCGCCGATCTTGAGTCTCTCGACCCGTTTCTGCCCGCGCTTGGTCTGGATCAAGGTGCCGCGGCAATAGCACGGCGTGCTGTTTTCGACGATGTCGGTGCCGGCGTTCGAGTCAGCCGACAGATGGAAGAATTCTCCGGTGAAGTCTTGCGTCTTGTCGAGCTGCAGCATGGTGGTGGTGCCGTTCTCGGTGACGTCGAGCACGTTGTTGGCGACGAGATTGGCGCTGCCGTTCGGATCGATGGCGATGTCGGAGAGAACAATATGGTCACCCGGCGCGAAGCCGGAGATCGTGCCTTTCATGCCCGGCGTGTCGTCGAATTCGAGCGTGCCGCCCGACCCGGTGAAGTCGATCGTCTCGTCCGCCGTCACCGCGCCGTGGACCGCATAAGTATCGCCGTTCTGAACGATCAGCGGGCCAACGCCGCTGAGATCGGACACGTCGAACTGCGTCGTGCCGAGCTCGGTGACTTGGGTCAGGGTCAGCGTCTCGATATTCGCCGCCGTATCGGCAACGACGACAGTGGACATGATCTCGCCCTGCGGCACCGAGGGCGGATTGGCTGCGTCGACCAGCGCCTGCGCCACCGTCAGCGCGGAAATGAAGGGCGTGGAGCCTAGCGCGGCGACTTGGTCGTCGGCGGGGTCGCTGCTCTGCAGGAGAGCAATGGCGCCGTCGACAATGAATTCGCTGACGCCGATCGCCAGAGCCTCGGTGATCTCGGGCCCCGTGATCGATTCGATATCGAAGGCGGTATCGATGACGACATAGCTGTCGCCGCTCGGCGCATTGACGCTGCCCGGACTCATCTCGTCGAGCGTGAGATATTCGAACAATTGCCCGACGCTGAGCGTGATGTCGGTCAACGGCAGCGGGATCGGCGAGGTCGGCGCGCTGGTGAAATTGTAGCCCAGCACATTCATCAAGGTCGCGTCGACCGCCGTGAACGGATTGATGATGCCGGCGTTACTGTTGTCGTTGTAGGCGTTCGCCGGGTAGGTCCCGGTTGTGCTCCACCAATCGCCGAGGTCGCTGGTGTCGCCGGTCGCGAAATCGTTCCATCTGGCGAGAATGGTCGTGCCGTCGTTGATCGAGAAATAGGCGGGAGTGGAGTCCGGCGTGAGCGCGCGGGTACCCGCGCTGCTAAAGCGAAAGAGATCCATGACCGAATAGTCGATCGGCTGATCGGCCTCATACGAACCCCGGCCCAGAATCTCGGACACTTCGTGCTCGACGGAGGCGAGAAAATCCTCCTCCCCCGAGACCGGCGTCTGATTGGGATCGGCGCTGTAATTCCAGGTCTGTTCCGAGTCGGTGGCAAAGCCGATATAGCCGTCGGGATTGGACTCCGAGCTGGTGCCGGCATCGGCAAAGCCGAGCACCTGGGCTTCCGCCCCCGCGACGAAGAGCGAGCCAACTGGATTGCTGGCCGGCAAGCTTGCGTCGGCTTCCGCTTGCGCCTGCGATGTCGCATTGGCGGTGAGGTGCGACACGATCGACGAATAGCTTTCCGCCGGAAAGTCGAAATATTGGCTGCGGCCGAGGAAGCCGGATCCGATTGCGTTGCCGTTATATTCGCCGTAACCCACATGGTAATAGAGCGTGACCGGCGAGGAATAGGTGTCGGCATAGAGCTGAAACACCGCCTCGACGTCGGTCTTGAACTCAGCCGGCGCCGAAGCCACCGACGAATCCCAGACGATGTCAAAGGTCGCGCCGCGGCCGGTGATGATCGTGGTGCCGTCGTTCTGGCTCGGATCGTTCGGCGGCGCGACGATGAGAATTCCGGCATTGCCGAGCGCGTTGATCTGGTTGTCCGAAAAGACCGCCGGCGCGTCGGTTGCCGCAATCTGCGCGACCGCGCTGTTGCCGGTGTTCGTGCCGCTGGCGTTGAGCTTATCGACGGCGTTGCCGAGATCGGACAATTGCTTCGCGGTCAGCGATTCGAGATTGGCCGCGGTATCGACCACGATCACGTGCTCGTCCGGCGGCACCAGGGTCGGGTGTCCGCTCTGATTGTGCAGCACGTCGAGCTGAATGACTTCCTGGGCGTTGATCTCGGCCGTGATGTGGATGCCGGTGCTTTTAAGCGCATCCTGCTCCGGCCCGCCGGGCGTGAACGTCACCGGCGCATCGGTCGCCGTCATCGACGAGACGTTGAGCAGCGACGCGAAGTTTGAAATATCGGACGCGGCTAGCGTCTCGATATTCGCCGCGACGTCGACGATGTCAAAGACCGCGCCGGCCGGAATTGTCGACGGATCGTTTTCGTAAGCGAGGGCCTGCGCGACGGTGATCGACGTGGCCATTGGTCAACCCCTTTGGCTCATACCCTTTGGCTCATACCCTGCGACTTAACAACGATGGCTCAAGCGGAAGAATAGGCTCGGCGTCGTCCCTAGCCAATTTTCGCAATTCACGGCTTTCGGTGCAAGCGCGGACAGCCGTGGCCGCGGTACGATAGGACCGATGGTTACCGCTGATTCTGAAGATGTCGCTTGTTCAAATATCTGTCGTATTCCGACGCGGCGCGTCAGACATCGACTTTCAAGCGCGGCAATAAACGCTTCCTGCGGGATGTCGACCTTGCCGAACTGCCGCATGCGCTTTTTGCCTTCCTTCTGCTTGTCGAGGAGCTTGCGCTTGCGCGACACGTCGCCGCCGTAGCATTTCGCGGTGACGTCTTTGCGGAAGGCGCGCACGGTTTCGCGCGCGATCACCTTGCCGCCGATGGCGGCCTGGATCGGCACCTGGAACATGTGCGGCGGGATCAGCTCCTTGAGCTTCTCCGCCATGGCGCGGCCGCGGCTTTCGGCGCGGGTGCGATGCACCAGCATGGCGAGCGCATCGACCGGCTCGCCGTTGACCAGCATCTGCAGCTTGACCAGATCGGCCGGCTTATAATCGGTGAGGTGATAGTCGAACGAGGCGTAGCCGCGTGAGACCGATTTCAGCCGGTCGTAAAAATCGAACACCACTTCGTTGAGCGGCAGATTGTATTTCACCAGCGCGCGGTTGCCGACATAGGTCAGCTCTTTCTGCTCGCCGCGGCGGTCCTGGCAGAGCTTGAGCACGGAGCCGAGATATTCGTCGGGCGTGAGGATCGTCGCCTCGATCCACGGCTCCTGCATTTCCTCGATGTGATTCGGATCCGGCATGTCGACCGGATTGTGGATCTCCAGCTGCTCGCCGTTGCGCAGCTTGATCTTGTAGATCACCGACGGCGCGGTCGCGATCAGGTTGAGATTGAATTCGCGCTCGAGCCGCTCCTGAATGATTTCGAGATGGAGCAGCCCGAGGAAGCCGCAGCGGAAACCGAAGCCGAGCGCGGCCGAGGTTTCCATCTCGAAGGAAAAGCTCGCATCGTTGAGGCGAAGCTTGCCCATCGCGGCGCGCAGATCTTCGAAATCCGCGGCGTCGACCGGAAACAAGCCGCAGAACACCACCGGGATCGCCGGACGGAAACCGGGCAGCGGCGCGGCGACGGGCCTCTTCTCATCGGTGATGGTGTCACCGACGCGGGTGTCGGCGACTTCCTTGATCGAGGCGGTCAGAAAACCGATCTCGCCCGGGCCGAGCTCGCCGAGCTCGATGCGCTTGGGCGTGAACACGCCGACGCGATCGACCTCGTAAGACACGTCGGTGCCCATCATGTGGATGCGCTGGCCCTTTTTCAGAACGCCGTCGACGACGCGGAACAGCACGACGACGCCGAGATAGGCGTCGTACCAAGAGTTCGACGAGCAGCGCCTTGAGCGGCGCCGCGGCGTCGCCCTTGGGCGCCGGCAGGCGATGCACGATGGCTTCGAGCACTTCCGGCACGTTCAGCCCGGTCTTCGCCGAGATCAGGATCGCGTTCGACGCGTCGAGCCCGATCACGTCCTCGATCTGCTGCTTGATCTTGTCGGGCTCGGCGGCCGGCAGATCGACCTTGTTGAGCACCGGCACGATCTCGTGATTGTTGTCGAGCGCCTGATAGACGTTGGCGAGCGTCTGCGCCTCGACGCCCTGGCTGGCGTCGACCACGAGCAGCGAGCCCTCGCAGGCGGCGAGCGAACGGTTGACCTCATAGGCGAAGTCGACATGGCCGGGCGTGTCGATGAGATTGAGGATGTAATCCTTGCCGTTGTGGGCGCGGTAATTGAGCCGCACCGTCTGCGCCTTGATGGTGATGCCGCGCTCGCGCTCGATATCCATGGAATCGAGCACCTGCTCGACCATTTCGCGCTCCTCGAGCCCGCCGGTCGACTGAATCAGCCGGTCGGCCAGCGTCGATTTGCCATGATCGATATGGGCGATAATCGCGAAATTGCGGATGTTTTCGATGGGGATCGGCGGCCATGTCGCGCAGATAACACCGGGGTTCGTAAGCGGCAAGCGGTTAGCCGTCATTCTGGCAGGCGCAGTGCCCTAATAAACGAGATGGCCGGGACAGGCCCGGCCATGACGTCTGGATTATCGGCGACTGAATCTCAATACCGATACTGATCGGTCTTGTACGGCCCGCTCACCGGGATGCCGATATAGCTCGACTGCTTGTCGGACAGCTTGGTCAGCTTGCACGCCGATCTTGTCGAGATGGAGCCGCGCGACTTTCTCGTCGAGATGCTTGGGCAGCGTGTAGACCTTCTTCTGGTACTTGCCCGGATTGCCCCACAGCTCGATCTGCGCCAGCGTCTGGTTGGTGAACGACGACGACATCACGAAGCTCGGATGGCCCATGGCATTGCCGAGATTGACCAGCCGGCCTTCGGACAGAAGGATGATGCGCTTCTGATCGGGGAATTCGATCTCGTCGACCTGCGGCTTGACGTTGAACCATTTCAGGTTCTTCAGCGCCGCGACCTGAATCTCCGAGTCGAAGTGGCCGATATTGCAGACGATGGCGCGGTCCTTCATCTTGCGCATGTGCTCGATGGTGATGACATCGACATTGCCGGTGGCGGTGACGAAGATGTCGGCGCGCGGCGCGGCCTCTTCCATGGTCACGACTTCATAGCCTTCCATCGCCGCCTGCAGCGCGCAGATCGGATCGATCTCCGACACCATGCACGCGGCAGCCGGCCTGGCGCAGCGAAGCGGCCGAGCCTTTGCCGACATCGCCGAAGCCCGCGACCATCGCCACTTTGCCGGCCATCATCACGTCGGTGCCGCGGCGGATGCCGTCGACCAGCGACTCGCGGCAGCCGTAGAGATTGTCGAATTTCGACTTGGTGACGCTGTCATTGACGTTGATGGCGGGGAACAGCAGCTTGCCGTCCTTCTCCATCTGATAGAGCCGGTGCACGCCGGTGGTGGTTTCCTCCGACACGCCCTTGATGCTGGCGGCGAGCTTGGCGAACCAGCCCGGCTTTTCCTTCAGCGTGCGCTTGATCAGCGCGTAGAAGACTTCCTCTTCCTCGTTCTCCGGCTTGTCGAGGAACGCGGTGTCGCCCTTCTCGGCGCGCAGGCCCGGCATGCACCAGCATGGTGGCGTCGCCGCCATCGTCGAGGATCATGTTCGGCAGGCCGCCGTCGCCCCATTCCAGGATCTTGCGGGTGTATTCCCAATAGTCCTTGAGGCTCTCGCCCTTGACGGCGAAGACCGGCGTGCCGCCGGCGGCGACCGCGGCGGCGGCGTGATCCTGCGTCGAATAGATGTTGCAGGAGGCCCAGCGCACGTCGGCGCCGAGCGCCTTGAGCGTCTCGATCAGCACCGCGGTCTGAATGGTCATGTGCAGCGAGCCGGCGATGCGCGCGCCCTTCAAAATCTGCTTCGGCCCGTATTCTGCGCGCGTCGCCATCAGGCCGGGCATCTCGATCTCGGCGATGACGATTTCCTTGCGGCCCCATTCGGCGAGGCCGATGTCCTTGACGACGTAATCGGAGGGCGAAAGGGTTTTTGCGGCAGCGGTGCTCGTGCTCATGATGATCCTTTTGGCGGCGGGGCGGCCGATCGAATGTGGAAACCGGTTTCGGAGATCAGCTCGGTGGGCTTCGGGCGTGCCTATAGCAGGCTGCGGCGGCTACGGCAATAAAGACATAAAGATACCTTTATGTCCTTGGTTTCAGCGGAATTAAAGGGCATTTGCCGCCAGTCCTGCGGGGCGCCACCCAAAAGCAGCGGCCGGCTCGCGCCGGCGCCCGGCTGCCCCGCGCGCCGGATCAGCGAGGCGTCAGCTCTTCGCCGGCTCCGGCGTGGCGGCCGTGGCGTGGCCTTCACGACGCCGGCCTGGGTGAGCGCGTTCGCGATCTGCTGCATGCGGTTGATGAGTTCGACCGCCGCGGCCGGCGGCAGCACCAGGCGGCAGGCCGGATAGCGGCGGCCGGTGATCTGCGTGTTGGGTTTGACCTCGTCGAAGCGCGTGACGCCGAATTCGATGCGCAGCGTCTGGCCGTCGAACATCAGGCCGGTGATGGAATTGGCGAATGTCTCTGCCATGTCGGCTTGATCGAGATAGCGGATCGATGCCGGCTGACGCTCGGTTGGAGCGCCGGCGGCAGGCGTCGCGGCCGGCGCCGCGGCGCGGCGAGCGAATTGCCTTTTGAGCTTGTCGGTTCGGCCATTTGTCTGTTCTCCTTCGGCGAATGCTTTGGGCGCGAAGTATCTGGACGCGATGGCTTCTTATCTGCCTTTTGCGACGGTTTCGGCCGCGGCGCGTTGCGTTTGGCGGTTCTCGGCATGGTTCCGGCTCGGCTAGCCAATCTCAAATCGGCGGACGGATCAATCCGCCTCGCCGAACCGCGTTTCGATGAGCGTTGCCAAAGCATCGACGACTTCGGCCGCCTGGCGGCCGGTCGCCTCGACCGAAATCGACGTGCCGGGCGCGGCGGCCAGCATCATCAGACCCCATGATCGACGTGCCGCCGACCGTTTCGTTGCTTTCGCCGCAGCGTTTGACGCGCACGTCGGCGTCGAATTTTTCCACGGTCTGCACGAACTTTGCCGAGGCGCGCGCATGCAGGCCCTTTTTGTTGCAGATGACGAAGACCCGAGCCACAGCACCCTCAGACGCCGGTAGTTGTTCCGGCACGCTGTGACCGCTATGGGCCGGTTCGTTCATTTACCGGTGAGGACGCGGCTGGCGATGGTGACGTATTTTCGTCCGGCCTCTTGCGCCGCGGCAACGGCCTCGGCCAGCGGGCATTCGTCGCGCACCTTGGCGAGCTTGACCAGCATCGGCAGATTGATGCCGGCAAGCACTTCGACCTTGGGCCGGCTCATGACTGAAATGGCGAGGTTCGACGGCGTGCCGCCGAACATGTCGGTGAGGATGGCGACGCCGTCGCCGGTATCGACGCGGCGGACCGCTTCGATGATGTCCTTGCGGCGTTCCTCGACGTCGTCGTCGGGCCCGATGGTGACGGATTCGATCTGCCCTTGGGGTCCGACCACGTGCTCGAGGGCGGCGCGGAACTCAACAGCAAGCCGGCCGTGGGTAACAAGCACTAGACCGATCATGGAACTCCCCGCGGGCGCTTCCCGGTTGCGCCGCACGAAAGGTTGCTCATCATGACCATCCGAAGTCCGTGCGCAAGGGGCATTTTGAGCAAAATCTGAGGGTTGTTGCATCGCGGTAAAGACGGTCGCTTAGGGCTCCGGAACCGCCCCGATGGACCGGCAATGGCGGCCGGCAGCTAGCCTTTGGAAAAGCCGAGACCACGAGATCGAACACACACTCGGTTCTAAACGTCTCTAAAAGTCTTGGACCATTATGGTTAATCAATCGCCAATTTGGTTCTCCGGCGACGATCAACGGTCAGGCGGCCCCGGAGTCAATAGCTGCAGGCTATGAGGTGAGGAGCGCCAGCACGCCGGACAAGGCCGAAACGCCCTCCGCAACCGCCAATCGCGGTAATTTGACGGTTTCCAGCGTCACTTGCCGGCTTTCCGGCAGTCTTTCGGCGTCCGCGGCGGCGAGATCGACCACGAGACCGACCACGGCGCAGGGCTCATGATCGAGCCGGAAGATACCCGTCCCACGAATTTCGATCAGCCCGGCAAGCGTGTCCGCCGGCCGCACCAGGAGCCGGCCTCCGGCACTTTCCAGATGAACCCGGTCGTCGCCGACGAGCCGCGTGAAAGACAGCGCCGCCAACCCGGCCAGCACGTCCAGCTTCGATGAGGTCGAGCGCCAGCCGCGATTTGCCGGCCCCGGAAGGCCCTCGGATCAGGACAGCACGCGCGCCGACGAGCACCGCCGAGGCATGCACCGTTGCAGCCATCACATGGCCGGCAGACGGACGATGAAGCGCGCGCCGAGCACTTTGAGCTCGCCATCGGGGCCCGGCGTGTCCGAGCCGGTTCTCGACCCAGATCGTGCCGCCATGCGCTTCGACGATCTGTTTGGAGATCGAAAGGCCGAGGCCGGAATTCTGGCCGAAGCCCTGATGCGGGCGATCGGTATAGAAACGCTCGAAGATCTTTTCGAGCGCGTCGGGCCGCACGCCCGGCCCGTCGTCGTCGACAAAGACTTCGATCTGATTGCGTAAGCGCCGGCAGACGACGCGCACCGTGCCGTCCGGCGGCGAGAACGAGCGCGCATTCTCGATCAGATTGTCGACGATCTGACCGAGCCGCGAATTGTGGCCCGGCACCTGGAAGGCGCGCGCGGCAGCGCCTTCAAAGCGCAGCGTGACTGTGACGCCGTCGTCGCGCTTCACCTCGTTGGCCACCGCGACCAACGTGCTTAGAAGTTTTGCGAAATCGACGGGCTCGGCTTCCTGGCGCTGCAGCTCGGCGTCGAGCCGGCTGGCATCGGCAATATCCGAAATCAGGCGATCGAGCCGTTGCACGTCGTGGTGAATGACGGCGAGGAGCCGGCCGCGGCTTTCTTCGGTCTTCGCCACCGGCAGTGTTTCGACGGCCGAGCGCAGCGAGGTCAGCGGATTTTTCAGTTCGTGCGACACGTCGGCGGCGAAACTTTCGATCGCCTCGATGCGGCTATAGAGCGCATTGGTCATGTCGCGCAGCGTGCCGGACAAGTGGCCGATCTCGTCGCGGCGCTTGGTGAAATCCGGGATTTCGACACGCGAACGGATGCGCCGCCGCACGCTTTCGGCAGCATCGGCGAGCCGGCGCACCGGCTCGGCGATGGTGCCGGCAAGCAGGATCGACAAGACGATCATCACGCCGGCGGCGACCAGGAAGACCTTGATGATGGCGAGCCGCTCGGCTTCCACCATGTCGTCGATGTCGGCGCCTTGCGTCGACAGCATCAGCGCGCCGCGCACGGCGCGGAAGCGCTGCACCGGCACCGCGACCGAGACGATGACGTCGCCGCGTTCGTTGACGCGCACCATGCTGGCGTCGGCGCCGTTTAGGGCCTGCGCCACTTCGGGATAACCTTTGCCGGCGTCGGGGCCGAGCTCGTGATAGACCGGCAGATCGCCGCGCCCGAGCCACATCCGCACCGCGATGAAGGCGCGCCGAAAGAAGCCCGGCTTTTCCTCGGTCGGCGGCGGCAGATCGAAGCGCAGCACGTCGCCGCGGCCGAACAGATTGCGGCTGTCGACCAACAGTACGCCGTCGCGATCGTAGATCCGCGCCCGCGTCTTGGTCGGCGACACCAGCCGCCGCAGGATCGGCGCGACGCGCTCCGGATTGATCGGGAAATCGATGCCGTAAAGCGCGTCTTCGTTCGGACCGTAGCTTTCGCCCGGATGCAGATTGAGGAGCTTGTCGGGATCGAGCGTGATCGAGGAATCGGTTTCGACCGTCGCCGACGAGGCGATGGCGCCGGCGATGATCTCGCCCTGCACCTGCAAGCTTTGGATGCGCGCGTCGATCAGGCCGGCGCGAAACTGCGACAGGAAAATGATGCCGATGGAGAGAACGACAAGGCCGGTGACGTTGAGAACGACAATGCGGCGCGTGAGACTCGACGAGCTCTGGGTGACGAAGAATTGCGCGCCGCGCGCCAGCCAATCGCGCAGCCGAGCGCGACCGCGCAACCGCGCCGCGCCGTCGTCGAGACCGTGAGCCTCGCCATGAGCCTCACCGTGGGCCTCACCGTGGGCCTGGCTAGCGCCTGCCATGCGGTCCGCGACATGCGGCGCGGCGGCGGTTTCTTTCGAAACGGCCGGCGCAGTCTCGGGCCCTGCACTGTCTATGGTTCGATCGAGCACGTCGTCTGCCGGGGTTTGGGTCCTGCCTCGCGCAGCGGGCCAGGACCCCCATTAGTACCGCACGTCAGCCGCCCCGTCAGGAGCCATGGTTAGGGGCTACCGAGAGGCCCAGCCACGGCATTTTGCGTCTATCTAAGGATTTATTCCTTAAAACGATAGCCGACGCCGTACAGCGTCTCGATCATATCGAATTCGTTGTCGCTCGCCTTGAACTTCTTGCGCAGGCGTTTGATGTGGCTGTCGATGGTGCGGTCGTCGACATAGACCTGATCGTCATAGGCCGCATCCATCAGCGCATTGCGGCTCTTGACCACGCCCGGCCTGCTCGCCAGCGCCTGCAGGATCAAAAATTCGGTGACGGTGAGCGTCACCGGCTCGTTCTTCCAGGTGCAGGTGTGGCGTTCCGGATCCATGCGCAGGAGGCCGCGCTCAAGCGCCTTGCTCTCGGTTTCCTTGACCACGATGCCGTCCTTCGGCGAGGCGCGGCGCAGCACGGCTTTGACGCGCTCGACCAGAAGCCGCTGCGAGAACGGCTTGCGGATGAAATCGTCGGCGCCCATTTTGAGGCCGAACAATTCGTCGATCTCCTCGTCCTTCGAGGTGAGGAAGATCACCGGCAGATCGGACTTCTGGCGCAGCCGGCGCAAGCGTCTCCATGCCGTCCATGCGCGGCATCTTGATGTCGAGAATGGCGAGGTCCGGCGGCGCGGACTTGAAACCGTCGAGCGCCGAGGCGCCGTCGGTATAGGTCGTGATCCGGTAGCCTTCAGCCTCCAGCGCGATCGACACAGAGGTGAGGATATTGCGGTCATCGTCGACGAGGGCGATTGTCGGCATGAGCGACCTTCTAACATGAGTCGGCCGCAAGCATCATCAGCCCCGGCCCCGTATGCCTTTGAATCCCTATGTGGGGGCGGAAGTGTGACCAGACAAGGCAAAATAGCGGCAAATCCATTAGGGTTCCTTAATGTGGACCTGAACGTGGACCCGGCCCAAACCGGGGCCTAAGAACCGCGCAAAAGCCGCCCGCAGACCAAGGATCCGAACCCGCATCTGGAGCCTCATGGCCGACGCCGACAAAACCGATTTTTCCGCCGCCTCCCCGCTTCCCGGCGCGATGCCCGATCGCCTCCCGGAGAACGCCGCGGGGGCAGCGGGCTTCGATCCCAAAGCAGTCGCCAAAGATCTGTTGCGGGCGACGCGCGCCGGTACGCTTGCGACCATCGACCGCAACACCGGGCATCCATTTGCGTCGCTCGTCAATGTCGCGACCGACTTTGACGGCTCCCCGCTCATTCTCATCTCGCGGCTCGCCACGCACACCGCCAATCTCGAAGTCGACACCCGCGCCTCGCTGCTGCTGGCCGCGAGCGGCAAGGGCGATCCGCTCGCGCATCCGCGTCTGACTTTGCTCGGCGCTTTCGTTCCAGTCGCGCGCGAGGGTTCGGACGAGCCGCGGGTGCGGCGGCGCTTCCTCGCCCGCCACCCGAAATCCGAGCTCTATGCCGGATTTGCGGATTTCTCTTTTTGGCGGCTCGACACGGTGTCGGCGCATCTCAATGGCGGCTTCGCCCGCGCCGCCGATCTGAGAGCCGCGGACGTTCTCACCGACATATCGGGGGCCGAGGATTTGATCGCGGCCGAGGACAGCGCAGTCACGCATATGAATGCGGATCATGCCGACGCGGTACGCCTCTACGCTCAGCTTTGCGGCGCGGACGATGGCAAAGCCGGAGGTGATGCTTGGCGCATCACCGGCATCGACCCCGAGGGTCTCGACCTCGCACGCGGCGACCTGACGCTGCGCCTGCCGTTTCCGCAGCGTGTCGCCGATGCTCAGCAATTGCGCAAGATGGTCGTGGATTTGGCAGCGAAAGCGCGCACCGGCTGAAAATAAACTGCCCGGTAGCTAAACGGCTTGGCGACGTTTCCGGTCATGCATGCCGTCATCAATGCGTTAAGAACTGGCGGGCAAGAACACCGAGCCAAACGCGGCGCGAACGCGCTCACCCCATTTCGCTGCACTGCAGCGTAACACGACGCCGGACTTGGTGCCGGACTTGGCTCCGAACTTGGCGCCGGAACGTGACGGGTATGCGCCAGTTAGGCTTGAGCAGAGTTGCTTCTTGGCAGATGCTAGGACGCTCGGATATAGGGTCGCACGCCCGCCGGCCGCGGGCACATTTCCGGAGGCTAGGGTGCAAGAGACGGGCGTAAGGAACGGTGCCTACGGCGCCGACAAGTTTGGCTTGACGGACCTCAAAGCGGTCCATTGGAACCTGACCGCAGCCCCGCTCTACGAGCACGCCATCCGCAACGGCGAGGCGACCATTGTCGCCGGCGGCGCGCTCTGCGCCGAAACCGGCCATCACACCGGCCGTTCGCCGAAAGACAAGCACACCGTGGTCGATGCGACGACCGAGAACACCGTGTGGTGGGACGGCAACCGCAAACAGAGCAAAGAGCACTTCGAAAATCTCTATCAAGACTTTCTCGCCCACGCCAAAGGCAAGACGCTCTATGCGCAGGATCTCTACGGCGGCGCCGACACGAAATACCGCATCAAGGCGCGCGTCTTCACCGAGCTCGCCTGGCACTCTTTGTTCATCCGCCAGCTTCTGATCCGTCCGGAAGCCGCCGAGCTTTCAAGCTACGTGCCGGACATGACCATCATCGACATGCCGTCGTTCAAACCGGACGCCAAACGCCACGGCGGCCGCGACGGCTCCGACACCATGGTGGCGATCGATTTCACCAGGAAGATCGTGCTGATCGCCGGCTCCTCCTATGCCGGCGAAATGAAAAAGTCGGTCTTCACCACGCTCAACTTCTATCTGCCGGCGCAGGGCGTGATGCCGATGCATTGCTCCGCCAATGTCGGCAAGGCCGGCGACAGCGCACTGTTCTTCGGCCTCTCCGGCACCGGCAAGACGACGCTGTCGGCCGATCCGAACCGCATCCTCATCGGCGACGACGAGACCGGCTGGTCGCCTGACGGCATCTTCAATTTCGAAGGCGGCTGCTACGCCAAGTGCATCAAGCTTTCGGCCGAGGCCGAGCCGCAGATCTGGGACGCCACCAACCGCTTCGGCGCCGTTTTGGAAAACGTGGTGTTCGATGCGGAGAGCCGCATCCCGGATTACGACAGCGACAAGAAGACCGAGAACACGCGCTCGGCTTATCCGCTCGATTTCATCCCGAGCGCCTCGCGCACCGGCACCGCCGGACATCCAAAGAACATCGTCTTCCTCACCGCCGACGCCTTCGGCGTCATGCCGCCGATCGCCAAGCTCACGCCGGCGCAGGCGATGTATCACTTCCTCTCCGGCTATACCGCGAAGGTCGCCGGCACCGAGAAGGGCCTGGTCGGCGTCGAGCCTGAATTCTCGACATGCTTCGGCGCGCCGTTTCTGCCGCGGCCGCCGGCGGAATACGGCCGGCTGTTGCGCGACTATATCGCCAAGCACAAGGTCGACTGCTGGCTGGTCAATTCCGGCTGGACCGGCGGCATCTACGGCGTCGGCCGCCGCATGCCGATCAAGGTCACCCGCGCGCTCGTCACCGGCGCGCTCGACGGCAGCTTGCGCAATGCCAGCTATCGCACCGATCCCTATTTCGGCTTCGCGGTGCCGACCTCGGTGCCGGGCATCGAGCCGCACATCCTCTATCCGCAGAAGACCTGGAAGGACAAAGCCGCGTTCGACGAGACCGCGCGCAAGCTGGTCGGCATGTTCCAGAAGAATTTCACCAAATACGAGCAGACCGTGGACGCCGACGTCCGCGCCGCCGCGCCGGAGATTCGCCTCGCGGCGGAATAGTTCCAGCGGAACATCAGAAAATCGATGTCGAATGCTGAAGCTTTATGGCCGGGGCTTTTGCTCCGGCCATTTTGTTTGTGCCCTTTAAGACACAGTACGCGCGAGAAACGACAGGCCCGGGAACGAGCGGCCGGCAGCCTGGTTTCCCATTGAACCTGCCCTTGGTTCTCGCAGACCAATGGGCACAGCGTCGCAGCCAGGATCGAGACGCGCTCAGTCCAGCAAGCGACCAAAGCCCAGCGTGCGCTCGGCACACGCTGGGCGTTTCTTTGTTCGGCGCACTTTGTTCAGGCTGCGGGCTGTTTCCACATTTCACGCCCGACGCTACCTTTTGCCGGGTGGCGCAGTGGTCGTAGCCGACAATCAAAAATGATGCGGAACTTCTCGCCGACGAGCCTTTACGCAGTTCCCTTGAACCTTGCCTCGTCTCCTCCTGACTTAATCGGCGGCGCTTCTATTGCGCCAACAACAGCACGGCAACCCCGGAGGAGGAGAACCATGAAAAAGTTCCTCACGCTTATCTCGGCTTCGGCCATAACGGGAACATTGGCGGCAACGCTGCTGAGCAGCAGCGCCTTCGCCTGGGATAATTGCGGTCACGGCTTCCACCGCAATTACGTAGGCTACTGCGTGTCGAATTACGGCCGCTCGTCCGGCTGCCCGTACGGCTATCACCTCGGCTGGAACGTGCATGCTTGCGTGCCGAACTAATGAATTAGCATCGCAGCCAGGATTGAGATGCGCTCAGTCCAATAAGCGACATAGACCCTGATCCAGTTCGATTGAATCGGATCAGGGCTTGGACTTTGCTTTTTTAGTTCAGGCTGACTTTGCTCAAGCGGCGGGCTGTTTCTGCATCTCCCGCCCGGCGCGGCGCGCCCAGTTTTCCCAGGCGCGGTTAAGCGTGTAGTCGTTGACGCGCGCCACGATCTTGTCGACCTCGCCCTTGGTGAGAAACTTGATCTCACCCATCTTCATCGCTTCCATCTGCAGCTTGGCGCCGACTTCGAGATAGACCGAGATGAAGACGGCGTGCCGCACCGAGCGGCCGACCACGGTGGCGCCATGGCCGCGCATCAAGGTCGTCGGATTGGCGGCCAGATGCGCCGCCAGATCGCGGCCCATCGCCATGTCGCTCACCAAGAGCGTGGTGTCGCCGAATTTGTCCTGCGAATCCCAGATCGGCACTTCGTGGCCGCACGACGCGCACATATGCAGGAGCGGCTTGAGCTTCTTTCCGGTGACGCCGAACGGGATCACGCTCGGCGAATGGTTGTGCACCACCGCATGCACGTCGGGCCGCGCCTCGTAGATCGCGCCGTGAATGAAGCGCTCGAGATAGGGCGTGCGGCCGCGCTCGTCGATCGCCGTGCCGTCGAGCCGATATTCGACAATGTCGTCCTTCTCGATGCGCTCCGGGGCGCGCGCCCGCGACAGAAGATAATGGTCCGGCTTTTCGGGGTGCCGCGCGCTGACGTGACCGAAGGAATCGACAATCCCCTCGCTCGCCAGGATCCGGTTGGCGGTGACTATTTCTTCCAAGACGAAATCGAGCTTACTCATTAAGGCGCTTCTCCCATTTACGGGGCGTTCCATAGCATGATCCCGAAAAGTGGGAACCGGTTTTCGGACGAGATCATGCGCGCTCAAATGCCATGATCCCGAAAAGTGGGAACCGGTTTTGCGGTATTCCCGATGCGCAGGAGCGGCAGCGGGTCGCGGGACTTCCCCGGCGAGCTACGCTATGCCAAAAGCTCACGCCCGTTGGCTGGGTTGGCATTGGGTTGGCTTAGGCTGGGCCAGGTTCTTCTTTGAGGTTCTTGCGAAATGCTGCGACGTTTTCAATTCACCGCGGTTCTCGGCGTCCTTGCCGTTGCGGCGGCAGGTCTAACCCATTCATGGAGCCGCGCCTTCGCCGAAGACGCCGCGAGTTATCCCGACCGGCCGATCCGGGTCATCGTCTCGGTGCCGGCCGGCGGCGGCGTCGATACCGTGACGCGGATCGTCACCGACAAGATGCGCGTGCCGCTCGGCCAGCCGCTGATCGTCGAAAACAAGGCCGGCGTCGGCGGCGTCGGTCGCAGCCGAAACGGTGTTCAAAGCCGATCCGGACGGTTACACGCTGTTGGCCTCGCAGCCGTCGCCGATCACGACCAATCCGGTCCTCTATAAATCGCTCAATTACGATCCGACGCAGCTGGTGCCGATCGCGATCATGTCGCACGTGCCGAACGTGGTCCTGGTGCGCAAGGACTTCCCGGCCAACACCGTGCAGGAATTGATCGCCTATGCCAAAGCCAATCCCGGCAAGATCAACTATGCCTCGCAAGGCATCGGCACCACCTCGCATACGACCGCCGAATTGTTCCAGGCGATCACGCATACCAAGCTGACGCATGTGCCCTATAAAGGCACCGCGCCCGCGATCAACGATCTCCTCGCCGGCAATGTCGATCTGATGTTCAACGAGCTTGCGACCTCGATCGAACTGCAACAAGGCCGGCAGCGCGCGGATTCTCGCGGTGACAGTCAAAGACCGCGTGCCGTCGCTACCGGACATTCCGACCTTGGAGGAATCCGGCGTCACCGGCTGCATCTCCGACACCTGGCATGCCATCACGGCGCCGCCGAAAACTCCGGACGCCATTGTCGGAAAGCTCAATGCCGCGGCGAATGCCGCGATGCACGATCCGACGCTGCTCGAACGTTACAGCGCGCTCAGCATCAGCCCCGGCGGCGGCTCGCCGGCCGAGGTGGCCGCCTTCATCAAGCAGGAGACACAGCGCTGGAGCGAGGTCATTCGCTCCGCCGGAATCCAGCCGCAATGATTTTTGCCGATTGGTTTTGAATGCGGGCCAGCATCGCCAGATTGTTCAACGACCGCGACGCCGAATTAGCCGGCAAGATCGCCGGCATTTACGGCGTGCTGATCGCCGCCAATGTGCTGGCCTGGATCTGGGCGCTGGTCGCGTTCCACGATTACCCGGTGCTGATCGGCACGGCGTTTCTGGCCTATACGTTCGGCCTGCGCCACGCCGTCGACGCCGACCATATCGCGGCTATCGACAATGTGACGCGCAAGCTGATGCAGGAGGGCAAAAGACCGCTTGCCGTCGGCTTGTTCTTCTCGCTCGGCCATTCGACCATTGTCGTGCTGGCGTCGGCTGCGATCGCGCTGGCGACGGCCGAACTTGAAGGCCGGTTCAATACGCTCAAAGTGGTTGGCGGCGTGATCGGCACGTCGGTGTCGGTGATCTTTCTGTTTCTGGTCGCGGCGGCCAATTTCATCATCCTCTGCTCGGTCTATCGCACCTTCCAGCGGGTGCGCCGCGGCGGCACCTATGTCGAAGAAGACGTCGATCAGCTGTTGGCGCAGCGCGGCTTGCTCGGCCGGCTGTTCAGGCCGATGTTCCGCTTCGTGTCGCGGAGCTGGCATATGTATCCGCTCGGCATTCTGTTCGGACTCGGCTTCGACACCGCAACCGAGGTCGGGCTGCTCGGCATTTCGGCGGCGGAAGCGTCGAAGGGATTGCCGATCTGGTCGATCATGGTGTTCTCAGGCCTGTTCACCGCGGCGATGTCGCTCGATCGACACGACCGACGGCGTGATGATGCTCGGCGCCTATGGCTGGGCGCTCACCAAGCCGGTGCGCAAGCTCTATTACAATCTCACCATCACATTTGTTTCGGTCGTGGTCGCGGTGCTGATCGGCGGCATCGAAGCGCTCGGTCTGATCGCCGACCGCATGAATCTCGAAGGGCCGTTTTGGTCCTTTATCGGCGCGCTGAACGATCATTTCGGCAGCCTCGGCTATCTGATTATCGCCATCTTTGTCGGCAGCTGGCTGATTTCGATCGCGATCTATCGGCTCGGCCGCTTCGATCGCCTGGAACCTGCGGGCTAGCGCAGCAATCGAAAAATCCGGGAACCCTTGTACGCCCGCGCGTTGTTTGCTTACGCTTTGCCGTCGGCGCGTGAAACTTCAAATATTTTTGCGAGGCGTCATGAATAAGCCCGATCAAGTCGTCAACGATATTACCGCTCGTTATTTGCTCGTGCTCGGCGCCGCTGCCGCCGATCTTTGGAGCGAGTTGCCGCACGACCTGCAGCACGCGCTGTTCGAGCGCGCCGTCGTGCTCGGCCATCAGCGCGAGGAGGACGAAAGCCTGCGCGAGCAACTGGCCAAATTTCTGCACGACCATCACGCCCGGACGCTGGCGCGGTAGATTTTACGTTTGAGCATGTAAGCGTTTTGAGGCGGCGGCAAAGCGCCGCTTGTGATGGCGCCGGCAGGGGTTACATATTGACGGTGCAGGATGCTTGACGGCGCCAGTGCTTGACGACGTAAGCGCGTGTAGCGGGTGCGCCATCCGGCGCATGTGGGGACGAAAATGGCAAGGAATTCAAACGAGCCGGAGCGGCCTCGCGCAGAGCCGGAGATCCTCCCGCCGGACCGCAGCGGCAGCGAATACGAGCGGCCAGAGCTGGCCGCCGCCCCCCTATGGCTATACGCAGGGCAGCAGCGGCACGCATCGGATTTTCGTCACCAGGATCGGGCCGCTCGGCTTCGGCCTGTTCATGCTGGTGGTCGGCCTTTTCGCCGCCGTGCTGCTGCTGCTCCTGATCGGCACGGCGCTGATCTGGCTGCCGTTTGTCGCAGCCCTCGTGATCGTCAGCGCCGTTGTCGGCGTGTTGCGCCGGCTTTGATCGGCCGCGAACGGGCTTTCGCGCCATACACCGCGCGTTAACCATGATGCCTTATGAATTGATTAACCATACGCAACACGTGTGGCGGTAAACTCTTGTCCGCAGTTCGGCCAAAGCGGGCGGCAATAAGTTTGCCGCGTGATCGCGCGTTGTGAATGCGAGTAGCGAATGTTCGATGCGCCGCGTCAGATCAGACCTGTAGCCGTCGGTGCCGGTGACGTCGGTATTGGCTTTGCGCCGCTGGCGCAGATCGATTTCGGCAAGACGCTATCGACGCTATGGCGCGGCAAGTGGACGATCGTCGTCGTCGGCGCTCGCGGCGCTGGCGCTGGCGCTCGTCTTCATCGCACTGGCGCCGCGCCAATATACGGCGGCGACGCAAATCCTCATCGACCCGACCGATCTGCTCGCCGTCGGCAATGGCACGACGCCGTCGGCGCCGCAGAGCGACGCCGGCCTGCTCCAGGTCGAGAGCCAGGTGCGCGTCTTGGGCTCGGACGCCGTGCTGCGCCGCGTGGTCACCGCGGCTCGATCTCGACAAGGATCCTGAATTCGCCGGCCCGCGATCGCCGCTGCGCGCACTGGGCGACGATCTTCTTGCGCGTCATCGGCATCCGCAGGGACACGCTGTCCGACGACCGGACGCTCGCGGCGCTGAGCGAACTCAAGCGCCGCGTCGTCGTCAAGCGCGACGAGCGCACCTATGTCGTCGAGGTCGATGTCACGACCCGCGATCCGGAGAAATCGGCGCGCATCGCCAATGCCATCGCCGACGCCTATCTCGCCGAACAGACGCAAATCCGGTCGGATGCCGCGCGCCAGGTTTCGCAATCGCTGTCCGGCCGCCTCAAAGATCTGCGAGGATCGCGTGCGCGAGGCCGAGGAAAAGGTCGAGGCCTATAAGGCGCAAAACAACATGGTCGGCGCCAACGGCCAACTTGGTCAGCGAGCAGCAGCTCAGCGAGATGAACAATCAGCTCGGCGCGGCGCGCGCCCGCACCGCGGAAGCCAAGGCGCGGCTCGACCAGGTGACGCTGGTGCAGCGGACCAAGGACGAGAACGGCGCGTTTCCCGGCCGCCTTGCAATCGCCGACCATCACCGCGCTGCGCGGCCAATATGCCGAGATCATGCGGCGCGAAGCCGAGGAGATGACGACGCTCGGCCCGCGGCATCCGGCCGTGCTCGACATCCAGGCGCAGGCCGAGCGGCTGCGCCACATGATCGACAACGAGATCGATCGCACCGCGGTCGCGTCGCGCACCGAATACGAGAGCGCCAAAGCGAGCGAGCAGACGATCGCCAATAATCTCAAAGTCCTCGAGGGCAATACCGTCGACACCAATCAGGCCATGGTCGGCTTGCGCGAATTGGAACGCGACGCGCAGGCGAGCCGCGACATCTATCAGGCCTTCCTGGTGCGCGCGCGCGAGACCGGCGAACAGCAGCAGATCGACACCAAGAACATCCGCGTCATTTCCAAGGCCGACCATGCCGCTGCGCCGGAGCTCGCCGCCGTCGAGCCTGCTCATCGCGCTCGGCGCGCTGTTGCTGGGCGCCGCCACCGGCGCCGGCATCGTTCTGGTGCGGCCGCAGCCCGACGACGACGACGCGCTGGCAAGGCCAGCGACGACGACCCCTGGCGCAACAGGATCGGCAGAGCGGCCAGGCCGCGCGAGCATGGGATTCTGGCCGGGCGCCGGCGCGTCGAAGATTCCGGTGCTCGCGATATTGCCGGCGGTCGATGTGTCGTTCGGCTTGAACGCCGTCGACGATCCGAAATCGTCCTTCGCCAAGGGCATTCACAAAATCTACGACGCGCTGCAGGCGAGCCATGACCGGCCGGACAATCCGAGCGTCCTTGTCGTCGCGCTCGACGCCGAGGACGATTCCGCGACCGTCGCGCTGACGCTCGCGGCACTGGCGGCCGAAAGCGCAGCGTGTGCTTCTGATCGACGCCGATATCGAGCGCCGCACGCTGTCGGCGTTCGACGCCGAACAGAGCGAAGCCGGCCTTGTCGATGTGGCGACGGGCCGGCGGCTGCTCTCCGACGTGATCACGCGCGATCGCGAGACCAATATCAATCTGGCGTCGTTCGTGTCGCCGGACAGCCGGCGCGACGGCCGCATCCACGACGCCGATATCCGCCGCGCCTTCGATCAGACCAAGCGCTTCGATCTGGTGATCGTCGCCGCGATCGACGTGACCGGCGATCCGAGCACGCGCTTTTTCGGCGGCGTTGTCGATCACATCGTGCTGGTCGCCAAAGCGGACGAGCATGACGAAGCCGCGGTCGCGCGCCTGGTCGCGCGGCTCGGGCTCGACGCGAAGAAAGTCCGCGGCGCGGTGCTGACCGGCGCCGACGCCTGAACGAGGATACCTTGGCGATCGTGGCGCAGCTTGATCTGCACACATCGTCTGGCTCCGCGCCTCACGCGGCGGTCGATGCCGATACGCTGATCCGCAGCGTCTTGTTCGTCGCCGCCTTTCTGGCGGCGTGGATTTCGTTTCACCCGTTCCAGAGCCTCGCCGAACCGCCGCCGGCGGTCGTCGAGGGCGGCGATCTCGTCAATCAGATCGCCTTTTCGAGCCTGTTTCTCGCGCTCGGCGTCTGGACTTAGTTTCACGAGCCGCGACGGCTCGACGCTGTTGGCGCGGCCGATCTTTACCGTGCTGCTCATCTGGTGCGCGCTCACTTGCGTCACCTCATGGGAGCCTTCGCTCGCCGCGCGCCGCTTCGCCTTCGCGCTGATCCTCATGGGCATCGCCACGATGGTGCTGCTGCTGCCGAAGAATATGCGGCATTTCAGCGATCTGATGGCCGCGGTGGCGCTGATCACGCTGGTCGCCTGTTATCTCGGCGTGCTTCTGGTGCCGCAGCTTGCGGTCCACCAGGCGACGGACTTTCTCGAGCCCGAACATGCCGGCAATTGGCGCGGCGTCTTCGCGCACAAGAACCAGGCCGGCGCCGTGATGGTGCTGATCATCTTCATCGGGCTTGTTCGTGGCGCGGATGCGCAGCCTGGCGCTCGGCGGACTGATCATGGCGCTGGCGGCGATCTTCCTCGGCTTCTCGCAATCGAAAACGGCGATCGGCGTGATGCCGCTGGTGCTCATTCTCGTCGGCGATCATCGGCCGTAGCCGCAGGCCGATGGTCGGCATCGCGCTCGTCGTCGTCATCCTCGCCGCGTTCAATCTGTTCTCCGTCGGCACGGTCATTTTCGAGCCGGTGCGCAAACTGGTCGAATTGGTCATGCCGGACGCCACCTTCACCGGACGAACCGAAATCTGGCAGCTCGGCGTTGACGCCGTGGCCCAGCGCCCGATCACCGGCTACGGCTTCTCGTCCTTCTTCGGCACCGACGAGGTCGTCTACGGCCTCGGCGAGAACACGACCTGGGCGAATGCCGCGACCGACGCGCACAACGCCTATCTCAATCTCGCGCTGACCATCGGCCTGCCCGGCCTGCTGCTGACGATCGTGTGGGTCGTCGTGTCTGCCGATCGTCGGATTTCTATCGGCGTTCGCCGGATGCCGAAGCAGGCGCCGCTGCAATTGCTGTTTCTGCGGGTATGCCTCTACGGCGTCTACTCGTCGTGCTTCGAAAGCTCGATCTTCCAGCAGGTCGGCGAGGTCTGGTTCTTCTTCATGGCGTCGGCCTTCGGCCTGCGCTACGCCTCGCTCGCGCGCTCTGGCGTTTACGATTTGAGTCTGAGCTGATCCTGCTCTAGCGATCGAATTGCGGCGCGGCTTTCGGCGCAGCAAGACCCAGCGCCCGCATCAGATTCGGGATCCGGATAGCGATCGCTCTCCTGCACATAGAGACCGAACGGATCGTCGCGCAGCACATAGGCCGTCCAGCCCCAGCCGTGGCTCGCGATGCTCGCCGACGCGTCGTGCAGCCAGCGGGCGCGCGAGGCGCGGTCGAATTGCGCGCCGTCGACGGTCTCTTTCATGGCGCCGAATTCGGTGAAGACGATGCGGTCGGACGGCGACGCCGCTGGCGGTGCTGCCAGTCGGCGACGCGGTTCATCCATTCTTCGATTTGCTGCGGGCCCTTGCGCTTCGCTGGAAATATTTTTCGATTTCCGCTTCCGCTTTGGCTTGCGCGCCGGCGCGGTCGGCGTCCGGCGGCAAGCGGAACCGTCCGGATGCGCGCGCAGCGTCAAATCCAGCGTGTCTTCGATATTTCCGGCCGATGCCGGATAGGGCACGCCGATCGTGCCGGCGAGATAAGGCTCCGACCAGGTCGCGCCCTGATGCGTGAACAGGAACGGATAGTAGAAATGGATGCTGACGAAATTGCGCCGGTCGTGCAGCAGATCGCTGTCGAGATCGACGAGGCCCTCGATATTCGACCAGCAGCCGCCGGTGAGGAACAGCGGCAATTGCGCCGAGATGCGGCGGATGCGCTCGACCATGACTTGCTGATAGGCGCTCCAATCGGTGCCGAACACGACCCGGCATTTCGATTGCGGCTCGTTCATCGGCTCGAGCGCCACCATCGCCGGAATGCGACGGCGGCGAGCGCCGTCGGCGACGCGCTCGACCACGGCCGAATAGGCGCGGAATTTCGGACCGTCGAGCCCGTCGAGATAGGTCTGCGGCAATTCGTGCTGCAGCGACGGCGGAAACAGCGTCACCAGCACGGCAAGGCCGTGCCGGTTGATCTCCGCGACGACGGCGACGAGTTGCGTCGAGGATGTCCTGCCGCTGCCGCGTCGTCGCCCTGCATCAGCGGGCCGACGTCGAGCGGAACGCGCATGTGATCGAAGCCGATCCGATGCAGTTCGTCGAAGTCGAACAGCGTCAGCGCCGAAAGCGGATGCGGATAAGGCCGGATCGGCGTAGGTTTTGGCGGCGCCGTCGCCGACGGTCGCGGGAAATTCGAAAGAATTCGACAAGCGTCGCGCCGCGCTTGAACGCTGGCGTCGGCGTTATCGGCAGCGGCCGTGCCGGCACGCTAAACCCGAGGCGACGAGCGCCAGCGCCGCGAAGCCGCAAGCGCCGCGATGCAGGCGCGGCGCATCAGGGCCGCACCTCTTCCGCCGCCGGCTGCAAGCCGGCGACGTCGCGCCGATGCGGCCGCGCGATAGGCTTCGAACAGGCTGAGATAGCTTTCGATCATGCGCTGCCGCGAATATTTGCGGCCGATGGCGCGCGCGAATGCTGGCGCCGACGCGCGGCGCGGGCGGCGCCGCGAGCGCCTTGCCGATGGCCGAGATCCAGCCCTCGACGTCGTTCGGCGCGACGAAGGCGACCGGCTCCGTCCCGTCGGCGCGCAGCACTTCGTGCAGCACCGGCAGGTCGGCGACCACCATCGGCATGCCGATCATGGCGGCCTCGACGGCGGCGAGCCCGAACGTTTCCCAGATCGACGGGAACACGAACAGATCGGCCGCGGCGTAGAGATCGGCGATGTCGTCGCGCCGGCAAGGCGCCGAGCATGTGCAGCCGGTCGTCGACGCCGAGCGTGACGGCGAGCTCGTGGAACGCATCGTCCTTCGGGCCCGCGCCCGCGAGCACGAGATGCGCCTGCGGCAGGCACGCCAGCGCGCGAATGAGCACGTCCTGGTTCTTTTGCGCCGTGAGCCGGCCGACATTGAGGAGGATCGGCTGCGCCGCCGGCAGATCGAAACGCCGGCGCGTCGCCTCGCGGTTTCGCGTCGGCGCCGGCGCGTCGAGCCCGTGCTCGATCAGGATCATCGAGCGCCGATAGCGCGCCGGATAGCGCGCGAACTCGGCCCAGGTGGCGGCGCTGTTGACGATGTTGGCGGAATAAAGCCCGAGCGTGCCGGCGAGCTTGTCCAGCAACCGCAGCGGCCGCGGCATTTCGGCGCGGCGTGCAGGTTTGGTGAACGACGCGAAGCCGGCAGCCGCCGAGCCAGCCGACGACGCCGACCAGGATCGATGCCGTCGACTGATAGGCGATCAGCGCGTCGAAGCCGCCGCGCCAGATGCGGCGCGCCATGCGCAGACACGTAGACGAGCTTGGCGAATGATCGGCAGCGCCGGCGCGCGGATACAAATAGGCGGTCTCGACGGCGAAAGCGCTGCGGCGACAAGTCCGTCTTCGATCATGCGCGGCGAGTTTTTGCACGCCGCCGCGTTCACCATCGTGAATGATTTGTAGGATACGCATCACGATCTCGCTTGCAACTCGCCGCCGCGCGCGATTGTTTGTTTGATCGCGCGGACGGCAACTTAACGATACTCCGTGAAAGCTTTCGTACCCACTTTTCTTCGCACCAACAATGACTTATCACGCGGAATGCTTAACACGTCGGGCCTGCTCTATCTGAGCGCGCGCGCGGTGTCGGCGGCCGGGAAATCTGCTCGCCGTCGCGATCTTCTCGCGCTTGGCCGGCCCCGCGGAGTACGGCCACTACGTGCTGATCTTCGCGTGGTCGCTGATCGTGTACGGCTTCGGCGCGCAGTGGATGCGCTTTGCCTATTTCGGCGTTTACCATCTCGAGCGGTTTGGCGAATACGTCGCCTCGCTGGCGCGGCTGCTCGCCGTCGGCCTGGCGATCGTGGCGCTCGTGCTGGCGGCGCTGGGGCTGTTCGGACTGTTCGAGCCGAGCTTTCTGGTCGCGGTCTTTGCGCTGGTCTGCGGCATCACGATCTACGAGGCCGCGTTCGAAGTGGCGCGCACGCTGCTCAACGTGCGCGGCGCGGCGCTCGCCATGATCCTGCGCACCGTGCTCATGGTCGGGCTTCGGCAGCGCGAGCCTCTATCTCGGCGGCGGCGCGCGCGGCCTCGCCATCGCCATCGCGCATCGCGCATGTCATCGCCGCCGCGCCGGCGCTCGCGACCTTTTCCAGATTTGCGCTGGTCGCATTCGTCGCGCGCCGCGTCGCTGCACATCGTCAGCTACGGCTGGCCGCTGCTGTTGTCGTTCGGCGTCACCGCGGTCGGCCAGAGCATCGACCGGCTGCTGCTCGCGCATTATCTCGGCATCGCCACGCTCGGACCCTATGGCGTCGTCGCCGACGTGCTGCGGCAGAGCTTCACCGTGCTTGGCGAGGCGATCATCCTGTCGCTGGTGACGGTGGCGAAGACGCAATGCCAATCGCGGCGACATCGAGGCCGCCAACCAGACGCTGCAGAAGGCCTTCAATGCCTGCCTCGCCGCCGCGACTTTCGGCGCGGCATTCTTCATCGTCTTCGGCGACGTCGTGCTGCAGGCGGTGCTCCAGCCGGAATTCGTCGCGCCGATCCGCGACCTCATTCCGATCTTCGCCATCGCCTTTGCCTTCGCGACCATGCGCAATTTCTATTTCGCGCAAGTGATCTATTTCACCAATGCGAGCTATCTCGAGCTCGTCGTCGCGCTGTTGTTCCTGGTGGTTTCGACGGCGCTGTCGCTCTTGCTGGTTCCGGCTTATGGCCCGCACGGCGCGGCCATCGCCTTGATGGTGGCCTGCATCGTCGCCTGCCTCGCCTTCATGGTGCTCGGCCGGCGCTGGTACCGGATGCCGATCGATCTCACCGCGCTCGGCGTCATGCCGTCGCTGGCGGTGCTTTTCGTGTTCGGCGCGCACACCACGGCCGAATTGCTGCCCGGATCAGTCGCTGGCGCTTGCTCGTCGATGCCGTCGATCTTCGCGATGTTCGGCGGCTTCGCGATCCGCCATTTCGGTCTGTTGAACCTGCCGTCGACCGATGGCGGTCGGCGAAAGCGCAACGGTGCCGTAAGCCGATGAGCGCTTCGCCATGCACCTGGCGCCTTCTGCATCACGCCGCGACCGCAGTTGCGCCGCCGCAGCCGCCGCATGCCGAATTCCTCGGCCTGCCGTTCTGCCTGCTGCACGCAGGCGCGAAGTGATCGAGCCGATCATCGAGCACAGCGGCGCGCCCTATCGCTACGTGGTGACGCCGAACGCCTATCACGTCGTCACCGCCCACGATGAGCCGGAGCGACTGTTGCCGATCTACCGCGCCGCGTGGCTGTCGCTGTGCGACAGCCGCATCGTGCGGGCGCTGGCGCGGCTCGACCGGCGCGCCGCTGCCGCTCGTCACCGGCAGCGACCTGGTCGCGGCGCTGCTCGCCGCGCTCGACGCGCGATCAGCGATCACACGCCGCAACGCATTCTCGTCGTCGGCCCGCCGCGCGACGCGGAAGCGGCGCTGCGCGCCGCCTATCCCAACCTGGACTTCGAAATCATGCCCGCACCCGGCGCGCTGGCGCAAAGCGCCGAGCTGCGGCTTGCCGTCGCGCGCGCCTGCATCAACCGGCGCTGGGACATCGCGCTGTTGTGCGTCGGCTGTCCGGCGCAGGAGCTGATCGCGCGGCAGCTTGCCGAACTCGGCTGCAAATCCGGCATCGCGCTGTGCGTCGGCGCGTCGATCGATTTTCTCACCGGCGCAGCGCGCCCGCGCGCCGCTGTGGCTGCAGAAGCTCAGTCTCGAATGGGCCTATCGACTGGCGCAGGAGCCGCGGCCGCCTGTGGCGCCGATATCTCGTCGAGTCGCCGAAAATATTGCGCATCTTTATGGCGACGCGGACGCCGCGCGGACGCTGATGTCCGATAAGCATCTTCCGCGCTGCGCTGTAGCCGATCGCCGTCAAGCGCGTCGCGGATCGGCAGGCATCGCATGTTCTCGGCCTGGACCGCCGCCATCGGTCTCGCGCAGCAATCGCGGCGAGCAGCCGATCCAGCTCGGCGTCTCGGCGACGTCGTGGGTAGCGAAGATCAGCCAGCCGTTGCGCTCGCGCGTTTCGCGCAGGACGCGCCGGAGCTTGTCCGGCGTCAGCGTCCGGTCGTAAAGCTCGATCACCCGCAGCATGCCGAGATCGGCGGTGCCGGCATTGATGCCTTCATAGATGCCGCGGCAGCTATCGAAGCGTTTTTGCAGTTGCAACTTGCGCGGCAGCGAGGCGCGGCCGAACGGATAGCAGAAATTGGTCAGCTCGATGCCGGGGCACAGTTCGCGCAACCGGCGCAGGTTCTGCCCGCATTCCTCGTCCATCGCACGCGCATCGAGATCGATCGACACGCGACATGCGAGAAGGTGTGGCAACCGATCTCATGGCCGCGATCGTGGAGCGCGCGAACCTGATCGTCGCCGATCACGCGCCAATAGCGTATCCATGCTGCCGCACGTTCCGCTCGCGATATAGAACGTGCCGCGCAGGCCGTGCTGTTCGAGAATCGGCGGCGCCGTTGGTGTAGGCCGAATCCGGAACGTCGTCGAACGTGAAGCTCACGAGCGGCGCGGTGTTGCGCATGACGAACGGCTTCGAGCGGGTGATGCCGCGCGGCCTGCCGCAGAACGCCTGTTGACGAAGGGCTGCAGCATGGATCGCATCATGACACGCTCGCGACGGCGAGCGGGCCGTTCGGTCCGCGCCGGCAGCACGTCGAGCTCAGCCGGCGATTTCGAGGAATCGCTCCGCCGCGCGCGCCGCGGTGTAGTCGAAGCCGCGGGCGCGCAGCGCGCCGCGGTCGGGAATTTCGACCAGCGCTGCGGCGATCGCTGTGGCCATGGCCTGCGCATCGCCGACCGGCGTCAGCGTGCCGAAGCGGCCGCCCTGCAGGATCTCGTAGGGACCGTAAGGACAATTCGTCGACACGACCGGCGTGCCGCAGGCGAGCGCCTCGATAATGGCGTTGCACAGACCCTCGTAGATCGAGGCGCATACGGCGACGCGCGCGCGCATCATCCAGGCAAACGGATCGGCGACCTGGCCGGTGAAGATGATGCGATCGGCAAGGCCGAGCTCGCGCACCAGCGCTTCGAGCGCCGGGCGTTCCGCGCCGTCGCCGACGATGGCGAGACGCCACGGCCGATCGGCCGGCAGCATGCGTCATCGCGCGGATGAGCGTGCGCTGATCCTTTTCCGGCGACAGCCGGCCGACGCAGACGATGAGATCGCTCGTCGCGGCCGGTCTCGCCGTCCCATTGCGCAAGCCGCTCGACCGTCGCCGGCGGGATCACCGCATTGGTGAGCATCACCGAGATCATCTCGTCGGGCACCGCGAAATTCTCGCGTCAGATCGCGCCGCGCGCCTTCGGTGAGCGTGACGATGCGATCGGCATAGCGATAGAGCCGGCGCAGAATGCGGTAGGCGATGCGGTTCTGCGCATAGGGATCGTGGAGCTGCGCAATCGAGGGGCTGCCGACCTCGCGCAATACGAGCTTCGGTCGGTTACGCCGCGGCAATGTGCGCACCGCGATCAGCGTGCAGAGATTGAGGCTCGCTTCCGAACTGATGACGAGCCGCCGGCGTCGAGCTGCGCGAGATCAGGCGGCGCAAGCCCGGGAATGGCGTAACGGATCTGGCCGTCCGGGAACCTCGACGACGCGAATCGCCGGATCGAGCAGAGGCCGCAGCGGACCTTCGAGGCGCAGCGCCAAAACGGTGATGCTGAACGCCCTTGGCGGCGAGCGCGTTGCACAGCAGGATCATGTCCCGCTGCGCGCCGCCGCCTTCGAAGGCGCGCAGCACCACCGCGAGATCAGGGCGAGCGTTTCGAGCGCCAACAGTTGTAGACCGGACCGCGACGACCACGAAGACGGACCGGACGCTTTCTTACTGCAATTCCAGAAGATTTCAGGACGAATAGCCATCAGCTTTATGCTCGGATCAAGCGTCGAACTTGCGTTTTACTCTCGCGTTAAATGAGCATGCGTTAATCTGCCAGCACGGCCACCACCTTAATTAACTTTAATGCGTAGTCATTGTGCGGTATGGCTGCCGGAGTTACTTCCAAAGGTTGGCATACCAGTTGCTTTATCTTCGTCGCCGTGACCGCCCGGCGGTAACCGGGAATAAAGTTCACGACTGAGCGTTAACCGGCATAGGAACAGGGCAGAGCTGGAACCATGAGCGACTGGATGACCGCGAGAAATTCCCGGAGCACGATTTTCGCGATCTTCGGCGCCGGATCGCTGGCCGCGATCGTGGCGCTCGGTTTTTACCGCCACGGCAGCACGCAGGCCGCGCCGAATACCGCGCCGCCGCCGATTCCGGTCACCGTCACCGAAGCCGCGCAGCGCGACGTGCCGATCTATTACGACGCGCTCGGCACCGTGCAGGCGCTCAACACCGTCGCGATCCGCGCCCAAGTCAACGGCCAGATCATCTCCATCGATTTTCGCCAGGGCCAGGAAGTCCAGCAAGGGCGACGTGCTGGCGAAGATCGATCCGGCGCCGTTCAAGGCCAATTCGATCAGGCGGTGTCGAAGAAGAGCGAGGATGAGGCGCAGCTGATCGACGCGCAGAAGGATCTGGCGCGCTTCAAGACGCTGGTGCAGCAGGATTACGAGACGCAGCAGAACGTCGACGCGCAGCAGGCCAAGGTCGATCAAACCAAGGCGATGATCGACGCCGATCAGGCCGCGATCGAAGCGGCGCAGACGCAGCTCAATTACGCCACCATCACGGCGCCGATCGACGGCGTGGTCGGCTTCCGCCAGGTCGATGTCGGCAACATCATCCACACCAACGACGTCAATCCGCTCACGGTGCTGACCGCAGATCAAGCCGTGCACGGTGATCTTCACGCTGCCGCAGAACGATCTCGGCCCGGTGCGCGAGGCGATGCTGCAGCGGCACCGTTTCGGTGCTCGCCTTCGATCAAGACGACAAGCAGCAACTGGCGCAAGGCCGGCTCCTCCTGATCAACAATCAGATCGATCAGACCACCAGCACGATCCAGCTCAAGGCGGAATTCGCCAACGAGGACGAGCGGCTGTGGCCGGGCGAGTTCGTGCGCATCCGCATCCTGATCCGACCCGCAAGGACGCCATTACCATCCCGCCGGTCGCCGTGCAGCACGGCCCGAACGGGCTCTATACCTGGGTGGTCAAGCCCGACAACACGGTCGACCAGCGCAGCATCGAAACCATGCCGGTCAACAACCGACACCACGATCGTGACCAAGGGAATTGCGGCCGGCGAGCGCGTCGTCGTCAACGGCCAATACCGGCTCGACGCCGGATCGCGCGTCGACGCGAAGCCGCAGGCGGCGGCGGGCGGTCCGGATAAGTCCTGATGAACATTTCCGAACCGTTCATCCGCCGGCCGATCGCGACCTCGCTGCTGATGAGCGCGCTGGCGCTGGTCGGCATCGTGGCATTTCCGCTGTTGCCGGTGGCGCCGCTGCCGCAGGTCGACTTCCCGACCATCCAAGTCACCGCGCAGTTTTCCGGCGCCAGCGCCGACACCATGGCGGCGACGGTGGCGACGCCGCTCGAGCAGCAGTTCGGCCAGATCGCCGGCGTCACGCAATTGACCTCGGTACAGCGTGCTTGGCACCAGCGTCATCACGCTGCAGTTCGATCTCAATCGCAATATCGACGGCGCCGCGCAGGACGTGCAGGCGGCGATCACCGCGGCCGGCAAGAACGCTGCCGCAAAACCTGACGGTGCCGCCCTACTATAAGAAGGTGAACCCGGCCGATACGCCGATCCTGATCCTGGCCGCGCATTCCGACACGCTGCCGCTGACCTCGGTCGACGACTTCGCCGAGAACGTGCTGGCGCAGCAGATTTCGCAGATCAGCGGCGTGGCGCTGGTCAATATCGGCGGCCAGCAGAAGCCGTCGATCCGCGTTCAGGTCGATCCGGCCAAGCTGCAGGCGCGCGGACTGACGCTGGAAGACGTGCGCGGCGTGCTCGCCGCCGACGACGGTCGATGCCGCCAAGGGCGCGGTCAACGGCGCGCTGCAGACCTTTACGATCGTCGACCAACGATCAGTTGACCCAGCCGGAGCAATACGACGACGTCATCATCGGCTATCGCGGCGGCGCGCCGATCCGGGTCCGCGACGTCGGCCATGCGGTCACCGGTCCGCAGGACATCACCCAGAGCGCGCTGGCGAGCCTGCCGAGCGGCGTCACGCCAGGCGTTCTGCTCCTGATCTTCAAGCAGCCCGGCGCCAACGTCATCTCGCACGGTCGATGCGATCAAGGCCGCGATGCCGCGGCTTGCCGCGATCGCGCCGCAAGGCCTCAAGGTCGACACCATCATCGACCGCACGCAGACCATTCGCGCCTCGGTCAAGGACGTCGAGTTCACGCTCGCGATCACCATCGGCCTGGTGGTGATGGTGATCCTGCTGTTCCTGCGCAACATCCGCGCCACGCTCATTCCGAGCGTCACCGTGCCGCTGGCGCTGCTCGGCTCGACGGCGCTGATGTATCTGTTCGGCTTCAGCCTCGACAATCTGTCGCTGATGGCGCTGACCATCGCCGTCGGCTTCGTCGTCGACGACGCCATCGTCGTCGTGGAGAACATCTACCGCCATGTCGAGGCCGGCACGTCGCCGATGCAATCGGCGCTGAAGGGCGCGAGCGAGATCGGCTTCACCGTGGTGTCGATCAGCATTTCGCTGGTCGCGGTGTTCATTCCGCTGCTGCTGATGGGCGGCATCATCGGGCGCCTGTTCCGCGAATTCGCCATCACCGTCACCGCCTGCTATCGCCGTGTCCGTGATCGTGTCGCTGACGCTGACGCCGATGCTGGCGTCGCGCTTTCTGGCCGCGGAGCCCGAACATCACGGCCGCATCTATAACGCGATCGAATGGGGCTTCGAGGCCCTGATCAACGGCTACAAAAAAGGTCTCGACGTGGTGCTGCGCCACCAGTTCCTGACCTTGATGGCGTTCTTCGCCACCATGGCCTGCACCGCGTGCTGTTTGTCGCTATCCCCAAAGGGCTTCTTTCCGGTCCAGGACACCGGAGCGATCCAGGGCATCGCTTATGCCGCGCAAGACGTCTCGCCGGACCGGATGCGCGACATCCAGCAACAGCTTTCCGCCGTCCTGGCGCGCGATCCCGACATCGCCGCTTTCGGCTCGTTCTTCGGCAACGGCGGCGGCAATACGCTCAACACCGCGCGCTTCTTCCTGGCGCTGAAGCCGCGCGACGAGCGCAAAGTCACCGCGATGGAGATCATCAACCGGCTGCGGCCGCAACTCGCCAAGATCGAGGGCGTGCAGCTGTTCCTGCAGCCGTCGCAGGACATCACCGTCGGCGGCCGCATTTCCGCCGGCCAATTCCAGTTCACCATGCAGGACCCGGAGTTCGCGGAGCTGAGCACCTGGGCGCCGAAAATGCTGGCCAAGCTGCAAGACGCTGCCCGAACTCGCCGACGTCTCGACCGATCAGCAGACCAATGCGCCGCTGCTCGCGGTGACCATCAACCGCGACGCGGCCTCGCGCTTCGGCATTCAGGCGCAGGACATCGACGCGACGCTCAACGACGCCTTCGGCCAGGCCGACGTCACACAATATTTCACGCAGACCAGCTCCTATTTCGTCGTGCTCGAAATCCTCCCGCTGTTGCAGCAGGACCCCAATTCGCTCAATCAGATCTACGTCAAGGCGCCGGCGACCGGACAGCTCGTGCCGCTGTCGACACTGGTCAATTTCAACACCGACACGATCGGCCCGCTCTTGGTGTCGCATCAGTCGCAATTCCCCGCCGCGACCTTGTCGTTCAATTTGCGTCCCGGCGTCGCGCTCGGCGACGCGGTCGCCGCCATCGATCAGGCCGCGCGCGACATGGGCATGCCAAACACCGTCATCACCGGCTTCCAAGGCAATGCACAGGCCTTCCAAACCTCGCTGTCGAGCGAGCCGGTGCTGATCGCGGCCGCGCTGGTGGTGGTCTATGTGATCCTCGGCGTGCTCTATGAGAGCTACGTCCATCCGCTGACCATTCTGTCGACGCTGCCGTCGGCCGGCGTCGGCGCGCTGTTGGCGCTGTGGCTCGGCGGCTTCGACCTTTCCGTCATCGGCATCATCGGCATCATCCTGCTCATCGGCATCGTCAAGAAGAACGGCATCATGCTGGTCGACTTCGCCATTACGCGTGAACGCGAAGGATTTGCGCCGGAAGCCGCGATCCGCGCCGCCTGCCTCTTGCGCTTCCGCCCGATCATGATGACGACGATGGCGACCTTGTTCGGCGGCTTGCCGCTGATGCTCGGAACAGGTTCGGGCTCGGAGCTGCGCCAGCCGCTCGGTTACGCGATGGTGGGCGGGCTGATCGTCAGCCAGATGCTCACCTTGTTCACGACGCCGGTGGTCTATCTCTATCTCGACCGCCTGCAGAACTGGCTGAACGGCGGCAAGAGGCATGACGCCGCGCCGCCGGAAGGCATGCTTACAGAAGCCATGCCTACAGAGACCATGCCGATCGCCGCCGAGTAGCCGGCGCCGCCGCATTCCCCGCGTTGATCTGATCGCAATGCAGCAACTGCCGTTGCGGCGCACAACGCGGAAATATCAGCGCCGAATACCAAAAAGACACCACACCGCATTGTGAATGCGGGATTGCACGCGCATCGCGTTGCTGCGTGCAACGACACAGTAACAGTGGCATTATCTTACGCGTAGGGAAGAACGCTCGGGCGCATTGCGGCCATGACCGCAACATTGGCCGCAACGGCGACCCGAACCAAAACGGTTCAGGACCAAATTTTCAATTTGGGTCCAGGAGGAGCAGCATGTCCCATTCGCATATTCTCACTGGCGAAAGCGTAAGCCCGGCGCGGCCCGTCGTCCGCCGCATCTCGCCGTCCGATCTCTATCAGGCGCTGAAGAGCGGCATCGACGATTTCATGGCAATGCCGAGCCACGCCGTGTTTCTGTGCGTGGTCTATCCCATCCTCGGCATCTTTCTGATCGCGCTCACGCTCGACAATTCGATGCTGCCGCTGGCGTTTCCGATCGCGGCGGGCTTCGCTCTGATCGGGCCGCTCGCCGCCATCGGCCTTTATGAGCTGAGCCGGCGCCGCGAGGCCGGATTGGACAGTTCATCGAGCCACGCGCTTGACGTGCTGCACTCGCCGTCGCTCGGCGCCATTGTCGCGCTCGGCGTGCTGATGATGGCGATCTTTCTGATCTGGCTTGCGGTCGCCGAGGCCATCTACATCGCCAATTTCGGTTACGGCGGGCCGGGCACGCTGGCGCAATTCGTGCACAACGTCTTCTTCACGCCGGCCGGCTGGTATCTGATCGCGGTCGGCACCGGCGTTGGTTTTCTGTTCGCGGTGGCGGTGCTCACGATCGGCGCGATCTCGTTTCCGCTCCTGCTCGATCGCGATGTCGGTGCAGCGGTCGCGCTCGCCACCTCGATCCGCGTCGTCGCCGCGAATCCGGGCACGATGGCGCTGTGGGGCTTCATCGTCGCTGTGCTGTTGCTGCTCGGCTCGATCCCGTTCTTCATCGGCTTGACGGTGGTGATGCCGGTGCTCGGTCACGCCACCTGGCACCTCTACCGCAAGGCGGTCGAACCCGACCCCAATCCGCGGCCGGATTATAAGCCGCGCGAGCGCGCGCCGCGGTCGGCTGCGGATTTCCCGGCGGCGCTGTTCCCGACGCGGCGCTAAGCCGAGACTGCGGAGAGGTGAGACTGTCGAATTGAATGCGGGGCGGGCTCGGATCAGGCCCGCCCCGCTTCACATCGGCAGATCGCCGCTACGCGTCACCAGTTATAGATCATTTGATTGTAGCCCGTGCTGCCGCCGCCGGTGAGGGAGGGATCGTCCGAATTGACGGCGCGACCGACGGCGCCCTGCGGGGCCACGTCATAGAGCGGGCCATCGGCGTGGTGCACTGTTACTTTGGCATGTACGTTGGCGTGGGCTGGCTTTGCCGAAGCGGGCACGGCCAAGCTCATCGCCGCGAGTACAGCGGCAAAAGTGAATGTAGAAACGCGGACCATCATGTTTCTCCTGATACCCGGCACTTACAGCGCTCCCCGCCTCCCGCAATAACGACCGCGGCCACGGGAAATTCCATCACGCGGCAATGACGGATTTGTCATCGGCCGCTAAACCCTTATCATGCGGGCGTTTTCACCTGCCGGTGCGTGCCGCTTATGCTTGATCTCGGCCTCAGTTTCCTTGGCAGCGTCGCCCGCGATCCCGACGCACTGGCGATTGCCGATGGCGGTCTGCGCCTCACCTACGCGCAATGGTATCGGCGCATCTCGGCGCTGGTCGCAGGCTTCGATTCACTCGGCCTCAAGCACGGCGATCACCTCGTCACCGTGCTGCAGAATCGCTGGGAGGCGGCGACCTTGCATTGGGCCTGCCAGTTTGCCGGCATTATCATCACGCCGGTGAATTGGCGCTCGACCGCGCTCGAACTCGACTTCTATCTGGAGAACGCCGAGGCCAAGGCCATCGTCTATGAGGCCGCCTCCGCGACAGCCGTTGTAGCGTCGGCTGCGGCGCAGAAGATAACGCGCATCGCGCTCGATGCGGCAAAGCCTTCCGACATCGCTTTTGCTTCCCTCGTTTCGCGCGATGCACCGGACGCCGTGCCGCGCGCGGATGCGCAAGCCTGGTCGGTGATGCTCTACACGTCGGGCACCACGGCGAAACCCAAAGGCGTGCCGCGCCGCCAGCACGCCGAGCGCTCAGCGGGCGTCGCCCATGTCGCGCAGAACCTTTATGCGCATGGCGAGCGCACGCTCGGCGTCATGCCGCTCTATCACACGATGGGCGTGCGCTCGCTGATCGCCATGTCGCTTATCGGCGGCGCTTTTGTCTGTCTGCGCCGCTTCGATGTCGCGGAAGCGCTGAAGATCATCGCCGCCGAGCGCATCACCAACCTTTATCTGGTGCCGACGCTCTATCACGACCTGGTCTATCATCAGCAATTCGCGGCGAGCGACGTCAGCTCGGTGCGCAAGCTCGGCTTTGCCGGCGCACCGATGACCGATGGGCTCTTGAAGAAGCTGCAAGCCGCCTTCAAGCCCGATCTGTTCGTCAATCATTACGGCTCGTCGGAAATCTACACCTTCACCATCGACCAGAACGCGCCGAACAAGCCCGGCTCCGCCGGGCGCGCCGGCATCAATCAGATGGTGCGCGTGGTGAAGCTCGGCGCCACATCGGTCGACGACACTCGCCGCTACCGGCGAGGAAGGCGAGATCATCGCGCTCTTGGCCGGCGATGAATCCTTCGAGGGCTATTGGCGGCGGCCGGACGCCGACACCAAGGCGCTGCGGCAAGGCTGGTACTTCACCGGCGACACCGGCTTTGTCGACGGCGACGGCGATCTTTTCGTCACCGGCCGCGTCGACGACATGATCATCACCGGCGGCGAGAATGTCTCGCCGGTCGAGATCGAATCCTGCCTGTCGCTGCATGCCGCCGTGTCCGAAGTCGCGGTCATCGGCGTGCCGGACGAGCGCTGGGGCAAGGTGGTCGCGGCTTTCATCAAGCGCCGCGTCGCGATCGAGCCCGAGGAGCTCGACGCGTTCTGCCGCGCCTCGGGACTTGCCGGCTTCAAGCGGCCGCGGCGCTATGTCTTCGTCGAGGAAATCCCGAAATCGCCGGTCGGCAAGCTGCTGCGCCGCAAGCTCGTCGCCGGCGAATATACCGTCGAATCCTCGCCATCCGCAGTCCCAACATCACGCCAGCAGGGTACCACCGCATGACTGTGTTTTCCGATCCGCGTTTGCAAAAGCTCGACGGTTTCCGCGTCGAGATCGACCCCGAGCGCGAGCGCGCCGATATCGTGCTCGACCGGCCGCCGCTCAACGTCATCGAAATGGGGCAACGCGATCAGCTGCGGCTGGTGTTCGAGGCGCTCGACGAGGACGCCCGCGTGCGCGTGATCGTGCTGCGCGCAGCCGGCGAGCATTTTTCCTCCGGCGGCAATATCGCGGGCTTCCTGGCGGCCTCGCCCGAGCACGTGTCGAAGCTCGCCTGGAATATCGCGGCGCCGGCGCGCTGCGGAAAGCCGGTCATCGTCGCCAATCGCGGCTATTGCTTCGGCGTCGGCTTCGAGATTTCGCTGGCCTGCGATTTTCGGCTGGTGTCCGAAACCTGCCTCTATGCGCTGCCGGAACAGCGGCTCGGCCAGATCCCGGGCTCGGGCGGCTCGGCGCGGCTGCAAAAGATCATCGGCATCACGCGCACCAAGGATATCGTCATGCGCTCAAAGCGCATCCCGGCGAAGCAGGCCTATGACTGGGGCATCGCCACCGAATGCGTGCCGGACGACAAGCTCGAGGCAGCGACCGACGCTTTGGTCGACGAATTGCGCGCCTTCTCGCCGCTGGCGCAACGCACCGCAAAGACGCTGCTCAACGCGACCGAGGATACCAATCTCGAAGCGGCGATCGAGCTCGAAGGCCATTGCTACAGCCGGCTTCGCCAATCCGACGATTTCCGCGAGGGCGTCGACGCGTTCCACCAAAAGCGCAAGGCGAAATTTCGCGGCACGTGATTCATGAGCACGTAATTGATGAGGAGTTGCGGTGCCGCTATCGGATAACAACAAGGCTGCCGAAACAGCCAACCACGGAGAAGTGACGTGATCTGAAAACAAATGCATGCCGCAAAAAACAGAAGGCATGCGGGGAGGAGATGGAAATGCGTAGCTTAATGAATTGGGCGAGAACGCTCGGAGGAGCGGCACTTGCCGTAGGCGCCATAACTTTGGGCGCGTTGATCCTGCCGAATGTCGCGAAAGCTGCCGATCCGATCCGGATCGGCACGAGCCTCGCGCTCACCGGCGGCGTGGCGCCGATCGGCAAGCAGGTGCTCGCCGCGCTGCAAATCTGGAAGGACGACGTCAATGCCAAGGGCGGTCTGCTGGGACGCCCGATCGAGCTCGTCTATTACGACGACCAGAGCAATCCGAGCAATGTGCCGCAGCTTTTCACCAAGCTGATCGAGGTCGACAAGGTCGATCTCCTGATCGGCCCCTACGCGACCAACATGGTCGCGCCCGCCGATTCCGGTGCTGATGCAATACAAGAAGACCACCGTCAGCATTCTGGCCAACGCCGCCAATTCAAGGCTGCATTACGACCAGTATTTCTCGATGCTGCCGACCGGGCCCGAGCCGCAGAAGGCATTTGCCGAAGGCTTTTTCGAGCTTGCGGCAGCCGCCAAGCCGCGGCCGAAGACGGTCGCGATCATCGCCGCCGACGCCGAGTTCGCTCAGAACGCCGCCGACGGCGCGCGGCAGGTGCGTCAAGGACATGGGCGGTTTCGAGATCGTGCTGGACCAGAAATATCCGCCGTCGACGACCGACTACACGCCGGTGATGCGCGCGGTCCAGGCCGCCAATCCCGACATCGTCTTCGTCGCGGCCTATCCGCCGGATTCGGTCGGCATCGTCCGCGCCGCGAACGAGATCGGGCTCACGCCGAAGATGTTCGGCGGCGCCTTCATCGGGCTGTTGGTGACGCCCGATCAAAGTGCAGCTCGGGCCGCTGATGAACGGCATCGTCAATAACGAGGTGTTCTTGCCGGCGTCGTCCTTGACGTTCCCGGGCACGCGCGAACTGCGGGAGAAGTACCAGGCCGCGGCCCAGGGCGCGGGCATCGATCCGCTCGGGCCGGCTTTCCCGCCGCTCGGCTATGCCGCCGGTCAGGTCCTCGCCCAAGCGGTCGAAGGCACCAAGAGCCTCGACCATAAGAAGCTCGCCGATTACATGCGCAGCCACACGTTCTCGACAGTGGTCGGCGACATCAAATTCGGCAAGGATGGCGAATGGGCGAAGTCTCGCGTCTTCTTCACTCAATTCCAGCACGTCGCGCCGAACGACCTCGGTCAGTTCAGGGATTCGAGCCACGAAGTCGTCGTCTGGCCGAAAGAGTATAAAACGGGCGACATGATCTATCCCTATGCGGACGCGAAGAAGTAACTCTTCCATCGTTCAACGAGGAATTCATGAACGGGACTGCGTTCAAACTGGCCACATTGGCAAAACCCGATGGCAACGCTTTCGTTGCCATCGTTCTCGGCGACGACGCCATCGATCTCAATGCGGCGCATGCGGCGTACCGCGCTGCGGGGCGAAAGGGCGAGCTGAGCCCGAGCGACAGCATGCTCGGCCTCCTGCACAACTGGGACGCCAATTTCGCCGTGCTGCAGGAGATCGTGGCGCTTCTGGAAAAGGAAGGTTCGCCGCCCGGCACGGCGAAGCTCGCAAGCTTACGCGCGCTGCCGCCGGTCGGCCGGCCCGGCAAGATGTTCTATGCGGCGCAGAATTTTCAGGAACATGTCGACGAGATGATCCGCGCCGGCATGTCGCCCTCGAGCGGGCCGAAATTCACCGGCGAGAAATCGACCACGGTGCCGTATCTGTTCCTCAAGGCGCCGAGCTGTCTGGCCGGCGCCTTCGACGATATCGAGATCCCGCGCGGCATGAAGAAGATCGATTGGGAGGCGGAGATCGCGCTCGCCATCTGCAAACACGGCAAGCGCATCAAGGCCGAGCGCGCGCTCGATCACGTCGCCGGCTTCATGACCACCAACGACGTCTCCTGCCGCGATCAGCAGATGCGGCCGACCGCCCGGCGCTGCGCTCGGACTGGCTCGGCGGCAAGAGCCACGACAATTTCGCGCCGATGGGGCCGTTTCTGGTGCCGCGCGCCTTCGTGCCCGACCACATGAATTTGTTCATCCGCCTCACCGTCAACGGCGAGGTGAAGCAGAACGGCAATACCTCGCAATTCATCTTCACGCCCGAGGAGCAGATCGAATACGCCTCGAATATGCTGACGCTCGAGACCGGCGATATTTTCAGCTGCGGCACCTGCGGCGGCGTCGGCCAGGGCACCAACACTTTCCTCAAAGCCGGCGATGTCATGGAGACCGAGATCGAATTGCTCGGCCGGATGCGCAACCGTTTTGTCGCGGAAGCCTGAGCATGATCGAATGGGCGGTTTCGGAAAAGATCAGCTCAAACTGAGACTGCTGCGCGATCGCAACGCGCGCTTTTCGATCTTCCTGACGACGTCTGCTATCTCAACGCCGCGTCCTATACCCCGCTGCCTTTGGCGACGCTCGAAGCCGGCCGCGCCGCCGTAGGGCGCAAGGGCCGCCCGTGGCTGATCGATAACGACTTCGCCGCACGGCAATACGACCGCACGCGCAAGGCCGCGGCGCGGCTGATCAATGCCGATGCGGCGGACGTGGCGCTCATCCCGTCGATCAGTTACGGCGTCGCCACCGTCGCCAAGATCGTTCCGGTGCCGCCCGGCTCGCGGGTCATCGTGCTGCAAGGACGATCATTCCTCACCGGTGCTGGAATGGACGACGCGCGCACGCGACGGCGCGTTCACCGTCGACACCGTGCAAAGCCCAAGCGACCACGATTGGACGAGCGCCGTGCTCGCGGCCATCGAGCGGCCGGGCGCGGCGCCGATTGCCATCGTTTCGATCTCCTCGGTGCACTGGGCGGATGGCGCGGTGCTGGATATTGCCGCCATCGCGCGCGCGGCGCGCGCCCACGGCGCGGTGTTCCTGATCGACGCCACGCAGGGCGCCGGCGTGCTCGATCTCGACGTGCGCACGCTCGATCCGGATTTCGTCGTGTTCCCGACCTATAAATGGCTGCTCGGACCTTATGGCCGCGCCTTCATCTATGTCGCCAAGCGCCACCAGGGCGGCATTCCGCTCGAGCAGACGAGCTATGGCCGCAAAGCCGTGCGCGCCGAGCAGGACGTCTATTTCACCGACACCAATTATGTCGGCGACGCGCGGCGCTTCGACATGGGCGAGCGCGATCATTTCATCTCGATGGAGATGGCCTCGATCGGCATGGAGATGATGGCGGATTGGGGTACGCAGGCCATCGCCGCGCGGCTTGGCGCGCTGACCGCACGGCTCGCCGAAAAGCTTGGCGACGCTGCGCGCGGCGGCCGGATCTCGTTTCCGCAAGGCCAAAGTCAGAACGCCGCACATTTTGAGCCTTGGCTTTCCGCGACGGGGTGCCGAAGGGGCTGATGCAAAGTCTCGCGGCGCAGAAAATCTACGTGGCCCCGCGCGCTCGGGCGCCTGCGGGTGAGCCCGCATGTCTACAATGACGAGGCGGATATCGACCGCTTTGCGCAGGCTCTTCTCGCCGCCATTCCGTAAGCTCATACCGCGCCGCCGGCGGCCGGCCGTGGAATCAGCCGGCGAATAAAGGCTAGGATCGGATCAAGAGCCGCCGCACGACGTCGGCTGCCGGCAACAACGGGAAACGCGCCATGAAGCTTGCGCCGCAACAGATCAAGGAATTCGACGAGCAGGGCTATCTGTTCTTCCCGAACTGCTTCAACGAGGAAGAGATCGCGCTGCTGCGCGACGACGCCGAGGCGATCCTCAAGCTCGACCGCAAGGAAGTGTGGCGCGAGAAATCCGGCGCGCCGCGCACCGCCTTTGCCGCGCATACGTTCAACGAGACGTTCCGCCTGATGGCGCATCATCCGCGGCTGGTCGAGCCGCTGCGCCAATTGTTCGGCGAGGATGTTTACGTCCATCAATTCAAGCTCAACGCCAAGGCGGCCTTCGAGGGCGACGTCTGGCAGTGGCATCAGGATTACGGCACCTGGGCGCGCGACGACGGCATGCCGGAACCGCGCGCGATGAACATCGCGATCTTTCTCGACGAAGTGATGCCGATCAACGGCGCGCTGATGCTGATCCCGAAGAGCCACAAACAGGGCGTGCTGGCGGCCGGCCACGATACGCTGACGACGTCCTATCCGCTGTGGACGCTCGACAAGGACACCGTGACGCGGCTCGCCGCCGAGGGCGGCATCGTGGCGCCGACCGGCAAGCCCGGCTCGGTGCTGATGTTCCACGGCAATCTGGTGCACGCCTCGCCGCCGAACATCACGCCCTATCCGCGCAAGATCGTCTATCTGACGCTGTGCGCCTGCTCCAACCACATCACCAAATTCACCCGCGAGGAATGGATCGCGCATCGCGATTTCACGCCGATCGTGCCGGTCGCCGATGATGCGCTGCTGCAATATGCGCGCGCGCATCGGGTGGCGGCGGAGTAGATATGAACCTGCAATCCCTCCTCGCCGCGCGCGTCGATGCCAACAAGCCGGTCCGCGTCGGGCTGATCGGCGCCGGAAAATTCGGCTCGATGTTTCTGGCGCAGGTGCCGTCGATCAAGGGCCTCGAAGTCGCGGTGATCGCCGATCTCGATCTCGAGCGCGCCAAGGCGGCGTGCCGCACCGTCGGCTGGGATGCGGCGCGCATCGCGCGCACGCGTTTCGTCGACGAGCGGCCGCGACGCCTGCGCCGACGAGCGCGTCGACGTCGTGATCGAGGCGACCGGCGATCCGGGCGCCGGCATCGCGCATGCGCTCGCGGCGATCGAGGCGCGGCAAGCACATCGTCATGGTCAATGTCGAGGCCGATGCGCTGGCCGGCGCCTAGCTCGCCCGCAAGGCGCGCGCGGCCGGCGTGATCTATTCGATGGCCTATGGCGATCAGCCGGCGCTGATTGCCGAAATGGTCGACTGGGCGCGCTCGTCGGGCTTCGAGGTCGCGGCCGCCGGCAAGGGCACCAAATATCTGCCGGCCTATCACACCGTCACGCCGGACGGCGTGTGGCAGCATTACGGCCTTACCGCCGCCGAGGCCAAAGCGGCCGGCATGAATTCGCAGATGTTCAATTCGTTTCTCGACGGCACCAAGTCCGCCATCGAAATGGCCGCGGTCGCCAATGCCTGCGCGCTCGACGTGCCGCATGACGGCCTGCACTTTCCGCCGTGCGGCGCCGACGAGCTCGCGCGCGTGTTGCGGCCGAAGGCGTTCGGCGGCGTGCTCGACGGCGACGGCATGGTCGAGGTGGTGTCGTCGCTGCAGCGCGACGGCTCGCCGGTCGCGCGCGATCTGCGCTGGGGCGTCTATGTGGTGTTCAAGGCGCAACAACGACTACGCCGCGGCCTGCTTCAAGCAATACGGCCTGCCGACCGATGCGACCGGCCGCTATGCCGCGATGTACAAGCCGTTTCATCTGATCGGGCTCGAACTGTCGATCTCGGTGCTCAACGTGGCGCTGCGCGGCGAGCCGACCGGCAGCTGCCGGGCCTGGCGCGGCGACGCGGTGGCGGTCGCCAAGCGCGCGCTCAAAGCCGGCGAGACGCTCGACGGCGAAGGCGGCTATACGGTCTATGCCAAGCTCATTCCGGCGGCGCGGAGCCTTGAGCGCAACGCGCTGCCGATCGGGCTTGCGCATCACGTCAAGGTTTTGCGCGATGTCGCGGCGGGCGAGATCGTCAGCGCCGCCGACGTGGCGCTCGACGGCAACACGCAGGCCGTGCGCATCCGCCGCGAGATGGAGCGCGAGGCGCGGCAGGCCGGCAGAGTGATGGCGGCGGAATAACCGCCGTCGACAGTTACGGCAGCGCGCCGAAACGTCAGACGGCGCCGGCCGCTAAGATGCTCGTTCTCGCAGGCGAGAACGAGGCGCTCCGATGACCATCACCGTTTTCGTCCGCTATCAGCTCGATCCGTATAAACGCGACGGATTCGAAGACTATGCGCGCCGCTGGCTCGACATCATTCCGAAATGCGGCGGCGAAGTCGTCGGCTATTGGATGCCGCATGAAGGCACCAACAACATCGCCTTCGGCTTGATCTCGTTTCAAAGCCTCGCGGCCTATGAGGACTACCGGGCGCGGCTGCTCGACGCGACGGCGCGGCGAATTTCGCCTTGGCGCAGAAGGAGCGCTTCATCCTCGCGGAGGAGCGCTCCTTCTTGCGGCAAGTTTCTTGAGCAACGAGCGTCTTGAGCTATTCCGCGGCGACCTGTTGCGGCGGCCGCATCGATTCGAGGCCGTCGGCGGCCGTCGCCGAGATCGTCGTGCGCACCATGTGGCGCGCCTCGTGCGCCGGCCACGGCCGGCCGCGATGCATGGTGGCGCGATTGTCCCACATGACGACGTCGCCGGTCCGCCAGGCATGGGTGTAGCTGGTGCCGAGCGCGGTCGATTGCGCCGTCAACTCGTCGATCAGCTTCTCGCCCTCCTCGGGCTCCATGCCTTCGACGGCATAGGCGTGCGAGGCGAGATAGAGCGCGCTGCGGCCATTGACCGGATTCTTCCACACCATGCGCCAGCATTGCGGCGGCAGCGCCGCGAGCTCGTCGGTGGTGGCGAGGCCCGGCAGCGATCTTGCTGCGCGAATGGCCGTAGTGATGCCAGGCGAACGAATTTTCCAGCTTCTTCTGCAGCGCCGAATCGAGCCGCTCGAAGGCGAGCCGCGTCGAGACAAATTCGGTCTCGCCGCCGTTCGCCGGAATGACGCGCGCCGACAAGATCGAGGTCAGCGCCGGCGTCGACTTGAACGAACTGTCGGTGTGCCAAAGCTGATTGGCCTTGTTGCGCATGGCATAGCGGTGATCCGGCGGCACCACTTTGCCGTCCTGGTCGATGGTGGTGAGGATCACGAAATGCGTGCCGGTGCCGAGCGAGCCGACCTTGGTCACTTCCGGCGGACCGAAGCGGCGCGAGAATGCGAGCTGGCTCTCGTCGCTGACGTCCTGATCGCGAAACACCAGAACCGAATGCTGCTCGAAAGCGGCGCGCACCGCGTCATAGGCGGCATCGTCGGTCGGCGACATCCGCGAGCGTCACGCCGCGCACTTCGGCGGCAAAGCCCGGACCAAGAGGAACGATGTCCATCGGCGCATCCTCCGTGATTTTCTTGTTTTGCTGAATTTCCTCCAAAACGGGCGTCTGGCAAGGAACCGCAACGGTCAAGCCACGGCGGGCCGACGTGCAGGGCAACAACAGTCTTACGGCACTCGAAAGCGCGCGGTGACTTCCGGCGGGATCGGCTTCGATTTGATTTTGTCCGGATCGGCCGGATCGCGCCCGGCCCAGACGCGGGTCTCGCGGCCTTCGACGGCGGTCGCGCCGCGCACGGTGAGGCGTGTGTTCGACGTCGAAACTCGAGCGGCGAAATTCGCGTCACCTGCGAGGTCAGTCTCGACGACATCGCCGAAGCGCGCCGGCGCAATGAAGCGCGCGCCGGAATCGACCAGCGGAATGCCGACAATGCCGTAGACCGGCGGCCATTCATGCGGCTTCACGCCGAGCGCGCGCTCGAACAGGCTCCAGGTGCCCCAATCGAAGAATTCGAAAAAGCGCGCGTTGAAGACGATGCCGGCGGGATCGCAATGGCCCCATTCGATGGTGAATTGCCGGCGGCTGATGAAATTGGCCATGGATTCCTATCGCCGGAAAGCGCGCATGATCGCCGCGAAGAATGCGTCGCGGTCAACCAATGAGAAACGCATGAGCAATGAGAAACGGCCCAGAATCATGACGGGCGAGCTTGCGCCCGCCCGTCACGTTCCTAGCGCTGCTACCCGCGGCTGGGAACCAGGATCAAATCCGCCACGTGATGCGGCGCTGGTAGCGGCTACACACCCAGGCCGACCTGACCTTGGCGATCGTCACATTCGGCAGAACCAAACGCGACCGATCTGAGCTGTAAGGATATCGCTGCGATCTCAAGGTCGCAAGTTAAAGCGTGCTGCGCACGCAGCCGTGTCACGTTTGGGGATAATTCAGTGGATCGGCCGCCGGGAACCGATCCGGAAGCGAGCAGAATTCGACGAAATCAGTATTATTTCGCAGTGCACTGCGGCGGTGGATAAAAATAGATTTTTTCCAACGGCCGATGAATTTCACCCATGAGTTTGCGGGCGATTTTTGCGGGCGTGGTGGCGGGAATGGCGGTGGGTCTTGGTGCGGGGGGCTTGGAGTGTCACTGAAAGATGTGATGGGTGCGCTGGCCGTCGTCATCGCCATCATCGCTTACGGGATCTATGTCTGGAAGAGCCTGCGCGGCGAGGCGCGGCCGCATCCTTTGTCATGGCTGATTTTCGGCGTGCTCACCGGCACCGGCTATCTGGTCCAGCTCGATCAACAGGCGGGACCCGGAAGCTGGGTCATGGCGATCACGACGATCGTTTGTTTCTTGTTGTGCCTGATGAGTTTCTGGCGCGGCGAGACGAACGTTTCCCTGGTACGAGTGGGCGTTCCTCGCCGCGGCGATCGTCGTCTTCGCGTTTTATCTGTGGTCGCGCAATCCTGAGCTCATCGGCGCCGTACTGAGCGGGACGCCGCGCGATCTCCTCATCCGCCACGCGCCGGCGATTTCGTCGACACTTGCGGCCTTCGTCAACGTGCTCGGCTTCGGCCCGACAGTGACGAAAGCATGGGCGCGCCCGCAAAGCGACAGCGTCAGCATATTCGTGCTCAACAGCTTGAAATTCATTCCGTCGTTCTTCGCGCTCGAGCGCATTTCGGTTGCGACCTGCGTGTTTCCGGCGACGCTTGTCGTCGCCAATGCCGGGGTCGCGCTGGTTATTTATCTGCGGCGGCGGCAAGCAAAGTAACCGGCGAATTGACGGTCTTGCCCGGCCATTTGCACAGATCGGCGATGATGCATTTTTCGCACAGCGGACGGCGCGCGAGGCACACATAGCGGCCGTGCAGGATGAGCCAGTGATGCGCGTGCAGCCGATATTTTTCCGGCACGACCTCCAAAAGCTTCATCTCGACGTCGAGCGGCGTCTTGCCGACCGCGAGCCCGGTGCGATTGCCGATGCGGAAGATGTGGGTGTCGACCGCGATGGTCGGCTCGCCGAAGGCGATATTGAGGACGACATTCGCGGTCTTGCGGCCGACGCCGGGCAGCGCTTCGAGCGCTTCGCGATCGTGCGGGACCTTGCCGCCGTGCTGCTCGACAAGCATGCGCGACAGCGCGATCACGTTCTTCGCCTTGGTGCGATAGAGCCCGATGGTCTTGATCAGGTCGCGCACGCGGTCTTCGCCGAGCTTGACCATCTTCTCCGGCGTATCGGCGAGCTTGAACAGAGCCGGCGTCGCCTTGTTGACGCCGGCATCGGTCGCCTGCGCCGACAGCACGACGGCGACCAGAAGCGTGAACGGATTGACGTGATGCAGCTCGCCGCGCGGCTCCGGATTGGCGGCGGCAAAGCGGCGGAACGCTTCTTCGATTTCGGCCTTGGTCCATTGCGGCAGTTCGCCGCTAGCCGATATGCGCCGCTTTGGCATCGGCCTTGTTTTGCGCCTTGGCAGGCTTGAGCCGCGCAGCTTTGCCCTTGCGGGCGGCCTGCAGGCCCTGTTTGGTGGTTTTCCCCGGTCCGGCTTTCGGACTTGATCTTCTTCGCTGATCTTTCGCGCCATCATTTTTGTATAATGAGCCGCATGACGAGCGACAACAACGCGGACACGGCCGGCACCGACACTTCGGCCGATCCCAAGATTTTCTCGGCCGTGATCACGCCGCACCGTTCGCTCGGCCCGACCGGCTTTCTCATCTTCATGCTCTGCATCGGCGGCTTGAGCTTCGTGTCCGGCGTGTTCTTCGTCATGCTCGGCGCCTGGCCGGTGTTCGGTTTCTTCGGCCTCGACGTGCTCCTCGTCTATTTCGCGTTCCGCGCCAATTACCGCACCGCGCGCGCCTATGAGGAGGTGACAGTGACCGCGACCGAACTGACGGTGCGCCAGGTGAGCCATCGCGGCCGGGTGCGGGAATGGACGCTCAATCCGCTCTGGGTGCAGCTCGACCGCATCGTGCATGAGGAATTCGGCATCGAGCGGCTGTTCCTCGTCTCGCGCGGCCGGCGGCTGCCGATCGCCGCGTTTCTCGGGCCGGCCGAGAAGGCGAGTTTCGCCCATGCGCTGACCAAGGCGATCAGCGAGGCCAAGCGCGGCCCGACGCGGACGGTGCTGGAGTAACCCTCCCCCGGAGAGGGGCACAAGGTGCTCAGAAATCGGGTGGTTTCCCGTCCGGCCACCCCCTAGATCAGGGAGTCAAATGATGGAGGCACCCATGCTATCGCCCGATCGCATCCCCGATCCGACTTTGAACCTGCCGCTCGCCAAGGCCGCTGCCGATTACGACGTGGTGCGCCGCGCCATCGGCCATATCCGCGGCCATTGGCGCGAGCAGCCCGAAATCGAGGCCATTGCCGAGGCCGCCGGCGTCACGCCGACCGAACTGCATCACCTGTTCCGCCGCTGGGCCGGGCTGACGCCAAAGGCCTTCCTGCAGGCGCTCACGCTCGACGGCGCGCGGCAATTGCTGCGCTATTCCGCAAGCGTGCTCGACGCCACCTACGAGGTCGGCCTGTCCGGCCCCGGCCGTCTGCACGATCTGTTCGTGACCCACGAAGCCATGTCGCCCGGCGAATGGAAGTCCGGCGGCGAAGGACTGACCATCCGCTTTGGCTTCCATCCCTCGACCTTCGGCCAGTGCGCTGGTCATGGCGACCGACCGCGGGCTCGCCGGCCTCGCCTTTGCCGATCCGGGCGAGGAGCGCGCGGCGCTCGCCGACATGAAGCGGCGCTGGGTCAAGGCCAGTTACATCGAGGACCGCGGCCTACACCGCGCCGATCGCGCAGCGCATTTTCGATCCGTCGCGCTGGCGGTCGAGCGAGCCGCTGCGCGTGGTGCTGATCGGCACCGATTTCGAGGTGCGGGTCTGGGATGCGCTGCTGCAGATCCCGATGGGTCGCGCCACGACCTATTCCAACCTCGCCGCCAAGATCTGCAAGCCGAAAGCGGCGCGCGCCGTCGGCGCCGCGGTCGGCAAGAACCCGGTATCGTTCGTGGTGCCGTGCCACCGCGTCATCGGCAAGTCCGGCGATCTGACCGGCTACCACTGGGGCCTCACCCGCAAGCGCGCCATGCTCGGCTGGGAGGCTGGACAGGTCGGAGCGGCGTAGAGCTAGTCCAGCCGGCCGCGGAGCCCTTCGATCCCGGCAATGGCAAGCGGATCGCTCGCGTGCGGGAAGTCGCCGTTGCGATAGGCGGCAAGCGTCGCCGGATCTTGGCGGTCGAGAAAATCGGCGAGCGTGGAATAGGTCGTGCAGCGGACTTCCGGCAGACCGCAAACGTCGATCGCAAACTCCTCGACCGCCTCGCGGTAAGCGCCGCCCTGATAATCGAAGAAATGATGGCCGATATGGATCGGGGCGCGATCGCCGGTGTAACTGGCTTTGAAATAATCGAGATAGGATTGCAGCATTTGCTCTTTGAAGAAGTCGTGCCGGCTGGGCACGACGATGCCGTGCGATTGCGCCACGAAGAAATTGTAGTCCATCGACAACAAGTGCTTGTTGACTGCCGTGCAGCTCGATCTCCGCCAGGTTGAAACGCCACAGGCCGTCGGTTTTGTCCGGCCACGCATCGGCCTTGCTATCGCCTGACGTATCGTAGCGGAAGCCGTCGTCCTTGAGCGCGGTGTAGAGGCCCGGGCTGTGGTCGAGATAAGGCGCGCGGAAGCCCGCGACCTCCGAGCTCGGGAAGGCGAATTTCACGTCGCCGCCAAGCCCGTTGTTCGGCCCGACATTGGCGAGTACGTCGCGGAACGAATGCAATTCCCGCGCCCAATCGCCGGCCGACCAGCCACGGCCGCTGAAATGGCCGACCGCATGCGAGCCGATCTCATGGCCGCTGCGATAAAGCTCGTTGATGTAATCGACGCGCTGCCGCACATCGTCGGCGGTGCCGCCGAACCCGATCCGCGATGCGCCGCGCGGCTGTCCGGGCGCCTCGTAGAGATTGCGATTGCCGTCGGCAATGAAATTGACGCCGCTGACGAAGAAGGTGAAATGCAGCCGGTCGCCGTCTCTGTTCATCTCGGCGGCAAACGCAGTGAGCTCCTTCCAGCGTTCGAGCTCGGTGCAATTATCGAATGCGATCTCGACGAATTGCGGCGGCCGTTCGACCGCGCGCGCCTCGGCGCTCGCAACGAAGAAAATCAAGATCGCGAAAAGAGCCCGCCCCATCGGCGAGTCTAAAAGCATTTGCCGATGGCAGATACAATGTGAATCAGAATTTTACCTTATTTGACTGCATTGAATCTAAAATCTTAACAGGGATGCAGCACGCGAAGTGCCGCTTGGATTGACGGGCGCGCCGCAATTCGCGATACCGCTTCGACATCGCAAACAGGGGACGTGAAAATGCAGCGTCGGCGGCCGGTGATGCTCGTTATTCTCGACGGCTGGGGCTGGCGCGAAGACAAAGCCGACAACGCCATCCGCCAGGCCAAGACGCCGACCTTCGACCGGCTGTGGCAGAACGGGCCGCACGGATTCCTGCGCACCTCCGGCAAGGATGTCGGCCTGCCCGACGGCCAGATGGGCAATTCCGAAGTCGGCCATCTCAATATCGGCGCCGGCCGCGTGGTGATGCAGGATCTGCCGCGCATCGCGAGCGCGATCGCCGACGGCGAGATCAAGAGCGCGCCGGCGCTCACCGATCTGATCAAGAAGCTCAAAGCGAGCGGCGGCACCTGCCATCTGCTCGGCCTGGTTTCGCCGGGCGGCGTGCATTCGCATCAGGACCAGGCGGTCGCCCTGGCCAAAATTCTCGCCGATGCCGGTGTGCCGACGCTCGTTCATGTGTTGACCGACGGCCGCGATACGCCGCCGCAATCCGTCGGCCGAGGACGTCAAGCGGCTCCTCGCCGCGCTGCCGCCGTCGGTCAAAGTCGCGAGCGTGTGCGGACGCTATTTCGCGATGGATCGCGACAAGCGCTGGGACCGTGTCGAGAAAGCCTATAAGGCGATTGTCGAAGCCGACGCTCCGCGCTTTGCCGATGCGCCGGCCGTCGTCGCCGACGCTTATGCCAACAAGAAATTCGACGAGTTCATCGTGCCGGCGGTGGTCGGCGATTATCGCGGCATGAAGGACGGCGACGGCGTGCTGTGCTTCAATTTCCGCGCCGACCGCGTGCGCGAGATTCTCGGCGCCATGCTCGATCCGGATTTCAAAGGCTTTGCCCGCAAGCGTGTCGTGAAATTCGCCGCCGCCGTCGGCATGACGCAATATAGCGACGAGCTCGACAAGCTCATGGCGACGATCTTCCCGCCGCAGACGCTCGCCAACATTCTCGGCGAGGTGGTCGCGCAGGCCGGACGCACGCAGCTGCGCATGGCGGAGACGGAAAAATATCCGCACGTGACGTATTTCCTCAACGGCGGCCGCGAGGAGCCTTATTCCGGCGAGGAGCGCATCATGGTGCCGTCGCCGAAGGTCGCGACCTACGACTTGCAGCCGGAAATGTCGGCGCCCGAACTCACCGACAAGGCGGTCGCCGCGATCAATTCCGGCAAATACGATCTGATCGTGCTCAACTTCGCCAATCCCGACATGGTCGGCCATACCGGAAGTCTTCCGGCGGCAATCAAGGCGGTGGAGACGGTCGATACCGGGCTTGGCCGCATCGCGGACGCGATCGAAAAATCCGGCGGCGCGCTTCTTGTCACCGCCGATCACGGCAATTGCGAAATGATGCGCGATCCCGAGACCGGCGGCCCGCACACCGCGCACACCACAAATCCGGTGCCGCTCTTGCTGGTCGGCGGCCGCAATCGCGGGCTGGTCGCGCAAGGCCGCCTCGCCGACCTCGCGCCGACGCTGCTCGAGCTGATGGAATTGCCGAAGCCCAAGGAAATGACGGGCGCGTCGCTGCTGGCGGGATAAGCGGCCGGGCCGGCCTCCGCTTCATCCCTCCCGGCGGGAGAGGGCGCGCGCCTAGACAGCGCTAAGGCTCTTGCTCTTCGTACAATGCGCGATCAGCCGTTCGATAAAGCCGGCGCATTTCGACAGCTCTGAGATTTCCACGAACTCATCCGGCTTGTGCGCCTGCTCGATCGAGCCGGGCCCGATGACGATGGTGGGGATGTCCGCCATGCTCACGAACAGGCTCGCTTCGGTGCCGAAGCTGACTTTGCCGTGGCTGTTGCGGCCGCTGAGTTGCTTGGCAAGCGCCACCAACGGATGGTCGGCTTTCATGTCGAGCGCCGGATATTCCAAAATTTCCTGAAAATCGATGCCGCAGCCGGGATCGGACTTGCGCATCGCCGGTTCGATCTCGGCCTTGGCCCAGGCGACGATCGCGTCTGTCACTTCTTTCGACTCGTTGGCGCCGAGGCCCCGGGCTTCGAATTCGACCGCGCATTCGTCGGGCACGATGTTGAGCGCGGTGCCGCCTTGCGCCACGCTGGTGAGCAGCGTCGTGTGCGCGACATCGTACATCTCATCGCGCTCTCCGTGCTTCGCCAGTTGGGTGGCGCGGCGGCGCACTTCGGTGATCAGGTCCGCGGCATATTCCACGGCATTGACGCCGGCCGGCGCCAGCGAGGAGTGACAGGACTTGCCGCGAAACGTAGCGCGCACGCCGTGCTTGCCTTTGTGGCCGATGATGATCTGCATCTGCGTCGGCTCGCCGACGAAGCAGCCGAGCGGCTTGACCGGCGCCTCTTTGATCTCGCGCAACATCGGCCGCACGCCGATGCAGCCGACTTCCTCGTCATAGGAAATGGCGAAATGGATCGGCATTTTCAGGTTCGCCGCACGGATCTCCGGCACCATCGCGAGGCACACCGCGACAAAGCCCTTCATGTCGGTGGTGCCGCGGCCGTAATAGCGGCCGTTGCGCTCGATCATCTTGAAGGGATCGCTGGTCCACGGCTGCCGCTCGACCGGCACGACGTCGGTATGTCCGGAGAGCACGATGCCCGGCGTATTCTGCGGCCCGATCGTGACCCACAAAGATGCTTTTTGCCCGGTGTCGTCGACGAGCCGCCGGCCGGTTATGCCGAACGCCGCCAGATATTTCTCGATATAGGCAATCAGCGACAGGTTCGAGCGGTCGCTCACCGTGTCGAAGCCGACCAGGTCCGCGAGCAGCTTGCGAATGCGTTCAGCTCTGTCGTCAGGCATAGTTACACAGGCTTGGTTACACAGGCTTGGTTACACAGGTTTGGTCACGCAGGCCGGTCACAACCGCACGCTTTAGATATCGGCGAGCCCCAGCACGTCCGCCATCGTGTAAAGCCCGGGCTTCTTGCCGCGCGCCCACAGCGCCGCGTGCAGCGCGCCACGGGCAAAGATCATGCGGTCCTCGGCGCGATGCGTCAGCTCGACGCGCTCCGCCGGCCCGGCAAAGATCACCGCATGCTCGCCGACCACGGTGCCGCCGCGCAGCGAGGCAAAGCCGATATCGCCGGAACTGCGCGCGCCGGTGACGCCGTCGCGGCCGCGCGCCGAATGCTGCGCGAGATCGATGCCGCGGCCCTCGGCCGCCGCGCGGCCGAGCATCAAAGCGGTGCCCGACGGCGCGTCGATCTTCTTGTTGTGATGCATTTCGACGATCTCGATGTCGTAATCGTCGTTGAGCGTCTTCGCCACGCGCTTGGTCAGCGCGACGAGGAGATTGACGCCGAGCGACATATTGCCGGATTTCACGATGGTCGCGCGGTTCGCGGCCTTGGCGATCACCGCTTCCTCCTCGGCGGAATGGCCGGTGGTGCCGATGATGTGAACCTTGCCGGCAGCCGCGGTCAGTTCGGCGAACGCGAGCGTCGCCGCGGGGATGGTGAATTCGATCAGGCCGTCGGCATCCTTCGAGAGCGCCGCGACATCGCTCGTGACCTTGATGCCGTTCGGGCCGAGGCCCGCCAGCTCGCCGGCATCGCGGCCGATCACGGCCGAACCCGGAGCCTCGACCGCGCCGGCGAGCGCCAAGCCCTTGGTCGCGGCGACGGCCTGGATCAGCGTGCGCCCCATGCGCCCGCCGGCGCCGGCAATCACTACACGCATGTCGGAATTTGCGGCTGACATCTTACGCCTTCTCAACGCTCACAATCGTTCAAGGCGGTATAGCACAATTCTTATCCTCCCCCTGAAAGGGGGAGGAAGCAGGCCTAGCCTGCGCGCGAGAACTAGAACTTCGGCCCGTCGTAGCCTTCGACGATGACGAGATCGGCCTCGGCTCTGCCGTCGCGCAGCTTCTTGGCCGCCTGATAATCGGGCGAGCGGTAGCAGGCGAGCGCCGTCGTCGTAGCTCGGAAATTCGATCACCACGCTGCGGCTGCGGACTTTGCCTTCCGTCACTTCGCGCGCGCCGCCGCGCACCAGGAAGCGGCCGCCGAATTTGCCGAACGGCACCATGTCGGCGACCATGTAGGCCTTGTAGCCTTCCGGATCGGTGACATCGACATGGCCGATCCAGTAGCCTTTGCTTCGCCGCGGCCGGCGGGCGGCGAACCCGACGCGGCGGCTGCGCGCCGTCATAGCCCTCGACGATAACGAAATCGCAGGTCGAATGCGGCAGCCGCAGCGGACGCGCGCGCTGATATTCGTCCGAGCGATAGCAGGCGAGCGCGGTGGCGTAGTCGGGAAATTCGCGGATCACGCCGCGCGAGCGGACGCGGCCCTCGACCACTTCGCTTTTGCCGCCGCGCACCAGCGCGACGCCGCGATATTTTTCGTGCGCCGGCGGCGTCGCCGCCATATAGGCCTTGTAGCCTTCCGGATTGCTGACATCGATCTGCGGTAGCCAATAGCCCTTGGGCATGGCACGCTCCCCTCAGTCATCACCGGGCCTGTCCCGGTGATCTCGATTATTTTGGCACGGCATGCCGCGTGAATCGAGATCGCCGGAATAAATCCGGCGATGACGTCTAGTGAGCCGCGGCCGCGATCTCGGCGACGATCGCCTCCGCCGCGGCCTTCGGATCGGCGGCGGCGACGATCGGCCGGCCGACCACAAGATAATCGGCGCCGGCCGCGATCGCCGCCGCCGGCGTCGCGATGCGCTTCTGATCGCCGGCCTCGGCGCCGGCCGGCCGGATGCCCGGCGTCACCAGAACGAGCTTGTCGCCGACGATGCCGCGCAGATTCGCCGCTTCCTCCGGCGAGCAGACCAGCCCGTCGACGCCGATGTCGCGCGCCTGCGCGGCGCGCTGGGCGACGAGCTCGCGCACGGACGTGTCGTAGCCGGCGGCTGCGAGATCGGCGTCGTCGTAGGAGGTGAGCACGGTGACGGCGAGAATGCGCAAACCGCCTTCGCGCGCCTGCGCCGCGGCCTTCATGGTCTGCGGATAGGCATGCACGGTGAGGAACGTGGCGCCGAGCCGCGACACGCTTTTGACGCCTGACGCGACGGTATTGCCGATGTCGTGCAGTTTCAGATCGACGAACACTTGCTTGCCGGCGCCGATCGAGCGCCGGCGCGTAAGAAAGCCCGCCGGCAAAGGCGAGCTGATAGCCGATCTTGTAGAACGACACCGCGTCGCCGAGCCGCGCCACCATGGCCTGCGCTTCCTCGACCGACGACACGTCGAGCGCGACGATCAGGCGGTCGCGCGGCTCCAGCTGCATCGGCTCGATCTCTCGGGAACGTGATCTAACCCATCACGCTCGGCCAATTCGACGAGCCTGCGCATAGCAGCTTTCAGCGCCGTGGCAAGGCTTTCATCCTTGAGATTGTCCATGTCGTCGAACGCCTGTTCGGCGCGCGGCACCGCGACCTGCTCGGGGATGACCAGCGCGCCGCAGCCGAGTTCCAGGATTTGCCGCAGCGCCATCAGCGAGCGCAACACCGCCGAGCCCGCCATTGGCCGCGGCGCCGATGGCAAAGACGCGGCCCTTGAACGCGGCATAGGTCGGCTCGCCGGGATCGCGCACCCGCGAAATCCAGTCGATCGTGTTCTTGAGCAGCGGCGTCACCGAGGCGCTGTATTCCGGGCTGGTGATGAACACGCCCTGATGCGCCAGCAGCATGCGCTTGAGCTGCCACCGCGGCGACCGGCAATCCCGACGACGACACGAGGTCGGCATCGAACAGCGGCAGCGGATAATCCTCGAGCGAGATGCGCGTGACCTCGGCCTCGAGCAGCGCCAGCTCCTTGGCCGCGAGCGCGGCCAGCCGCGCATTGTGCGAGCCGGTGCGCAGCGAACCGGGAATGATCAGGATTTTCGGGACGGGCATTGCGGCCGCGAGTGAATACGGAAAACGTTTCAGGTCTTCCGATAGACCCAAACGCGCGCCGGCGGCAGGTTCATCCAGATGCGCTCGGAGGCTTCCGCCGTAAAGCCGCCCAGCCGCTTCGGCACCGGCGACGCCACCGAATAGGTGAATTGCACGAAGGGCGCGCCGGGCAGCATCAGCTCGAAGGCGTCGCGCATCAGCCGCAGCCGCATCTTGATCGGCTTGGTGATCAGCGGCAGGCCGGAGACGACCGCGGCGGCGGGCTGCAGCAGCAGCGTTTCGAGCAGCCGGCGCATGCTGTAGGCATCGCCCTGCACCAGCGTCGCTTCGCGGATAGCGCGCGCGCAGGAGCCGGCAGAAGGTCGGATTGAATTCGACCAGCACGAGGCGCGAGGGATCGACGCCGGCCTCGACCAAGGCTTCGGTGACCGGCCCGGTGCCCGGCCCCAATTCGACCACCGGCCCGGAACTGTTCGGATCGACATAGCGCGCCATGGCGCGCGCCAGGATCTTGCCCGACGGCGTCACCGCGCCGATCGACAGCGGCCGCTCGATCCAGGAGCGGATGAAGCGCACCTCGTCGTCGAGCCGAATGCCCTTCTTGCAGCTCGAACTGCTTGATCGCTGCTCGATGGTCTTTTCGATTTGCGGCAAGTTTCTTGCCGATGTCGTCGCGCTTCTGCTCGAACAGCCGGATCTGGCGCTCGATCTTGCGCTCGATGATGGTCTTGCCGACTTCGAGGAGGCGAAGCTGCCGCTCGATCTTCCGTTCGAATTTTTGCAGGGCCGGCAGCGACATGACAATCCAACGGCAACCAAGCACAATTCACGCGACAAAATCTTGCCGCTTTTAAAACATTTGGGTGACAAAGACCATATAGGCCGTGGCGATTCAGGAGCGGAGCCGGCGCGGCCGCCCAGGCCGTCAAGGAACTCCTTGACCTTGCCGAGGAAGCCCGAGGATTCCGGCTGCGTCTCGGTCGACGACAGCCGGTCGAATTCGGCCAACAGCTCGCGCTGCTTCTTGGTCAGTTTCTGCGGCGTCTCGACCACGACCTGCACGTACATGTCGCCGTTCTGCCGCGCCGCAGTACCGGCATGCCCTTGGCCTGCAGGCGGAAGCGGCGGCCGGACTGCGTGCCTTCGGGAACTTTCACCTTGGTCTTGCCGCCGTCGATGGTCGGCACTTCGAAATCGCCGCCCATCGCCGCCGTCACCATCGACACCGGAACGCGGCAATGCAGATCGGCGCCTTCGCGCTGGAAGAACGGATGCGCGGCGATCGACAGGAAAATATAGAGATCGCCGGGCGGACCGCCGCGCACGCCGGCTTCGCCCTCGCCGGCAAGCCGGATGCGGGTGCCGTCCTCGACGCCCGGCGGAATGTTCACCGACAGCGTGCGCTCGCGCGTGACGCGGCCGGAGCCGGCGCATGACGCGCAGGGGCTGTCGATCGACTGGCCGCGGCCGTGGCAATTCGGGCAGGTGCGCTCGAGCGTGAAGAAGCCTTGGGCGTGGCGGACGCGGCCCTGGCCGCCGCACATCGGACAGATTTTCGGCTTGGTGCCGGCCTTGGCGCCGGAGCCGGAGCAGGCCTCGCAGGTCACCGAGGTCGGAATGCGGATTTGCGCATTCTTGCCGACATAGGCTTCGTGCAGCGTGATCTCCATGTTGTAGCGCAGATCGGCGCCGCGCTCGCGGCCGGAGCCGCGGCCGCGCCCGCCGCGCCGACATGCCGAAAATGCCTTCGAACAGATCGGAGAATGTGGTGCCGAAATCGGCGCCGAAGCCCGCGCCCGGCCGCCCATGCCGTGCTCGAAGGCGGCGTGGCCGAAACGGTCATAGGCGGCGCGCTTGTCCGGGTCCTTGAGGATCTCGTAGGCTTCGTTGATTTCCTTGAAGCGATGCTCGGCGTCCTTGTCGCCCGGATTGCGATCCGGATGGCACTGCATCGCCTGCTTGCGAAACGCCGACTTGATGTCGACTTCGGTCGCGGTGCGTTCGATCGAAAGAGATTCGTAGTAGCAGCGCTTGGCCATCAGTCTCACCCAACAACCTGCCCAAGAACCTGCCAAGAGCCGCCAGAGCCCGATTTTGGGGCTTGCCGGTGAAAAAGCACCCCCGTTTCGCTTCCGGGGGTGCCATTCTGACAAGCGGCAACGGCATCAAGCGCCTCGCTGCATCAAGCAGATTTCTTGTTCTTCTTGTCGTCGTCGACTTCGGTGAACTCGGCGTCGACGACGTCTTCTTCTTCTTGCCTTCCGCGCCGGCCGCCGGCGGCGTCGCCGCCCGGCTGCTGCTGCTCGGCTTGCTTATACATCGCCTCGCCGAGCTTCATCGAAGCTTGCGCCAGCGCATTGGTCTTGGCCGTGATCGCTTCGGCGTCGTTGCCCTTCAAGGCTTCCTTGAGGTCGGCCATGGCGTTCTCGATGGCGCGGCGTTCGGCCTCGCCGACCTTCGAGCCGTGCTCGGCGAGCGTCTTCTCGGTCGAGTGGACCAGAGCCTCGGCGTGGTTCTTCGCCTCGACCTCGGCCTTGCGCTTCTTGTCTTCCTCGGCGTGAGCCTCGGCGTCCTTGACCATCTTCTCGATGTCGCCCTCGGACAGGCCGCCCGACGCCTGGATGCGGATCTGCTGCTCCTTGCCGGTGCCCTTGTCCTTGGCCGACACATTGACGATGCCGTTGGCGTCGATGTCGAACGTGACCTCGATCTGCGGCACGCCGCGCGGCGCCGGCGGAATGCCGACCAGATCGAACTGGCCGAGCATCTTGTTGTCGGCCGCCATTTCGCGCTCGCCCTGGAACACGCGGATCGTCACCGCGGTCTGGCCGTCTTCGGCCGTGGAGAACACCTGGCTCTTCTTGGTCGGGATCGTGGTGTTGCGATCGATCAGCCGGGTGAACACGCCGCCCAGCGTCTCGATGCCGAGCGACAGCGGCGTCACGTCGAGCAACAGCACGTCCTTGACGTCGCCTTGCAGCACGCCGGCCTGGATCGCCGCGCCGACCGCGACGACTTCGTCGGGATTGACGCCCTTGTGCGGCTCCTTGCCGAACAATTGCTTCACGACTTCCTGGACCTTCGGCATGCGCGTCATGCCGCCGACCAGAACGACTTCGTTGATCTCGGCCGCGGACAGGCCGGCATCCTTGAGCGCCTGCCGGCACGGCTCGATCGTCTTCTGGATGAGATCGTCGACCAGCGCCTCGAACTTGGCGCGGGTGAGCTTCATCGTCAGATGCTTCGGACCGGACGCGTCCGCCGTGATGAACGGCAGATTGATTTCGGTCTGCGTCGTCGACGACAGCTCGATCTTGGCCTTCTCGGCGGATTCCTTGAGCCGCTGCAGCGCGAGCTTGTCGCGGCGCAGATCGATGCCCTGCTCCTTCTGGAATTCGTCGGCCAGATAATTGACCAGCCGCATGTCGAAATCTTCGCCGCCGAGGAAGGTGTCGCCGTTGGTCGACTTCACCTCGAACACGCCGTCGCCGATTTCGAGAATGGAAATATCGAACGTGCCGCCGCCAAGGTCATAGACCGCGATCGTGCCGGTCTTGCTCTTGTCGAGACCGTAGGCGAGCGCGGCCGCCGTCGGCTCGTTGATGATGCGCAGCACTTCGAGGCCGGCGATCTTGCCGGCGTCCTTGGTGGCCTGGCGCTGCGCGTCGTTGAAATAGGCGGGAACGGTGATGACGGCCTGATCGACCTTGGCGCCGAGATAGGCCTCCGCCGTCTCCTTCATCTTCTGCAGAATGAAAGCGGAAATCTGCGACGGCGAATAGGTCTTGCCCTCGATCTCGACCCAGGCGTCGCCGTTCGAGGCGCGCGCGATCTTGTAGGGGACGAGCTTCTTGTCCTTCTCCACCATCGGATCGTCGTAGCGGCGGCCGATGAGGCGCTTGACTGCGAAAATCGTGCGCTCGGGATTGGTGACCGCCTGGCGTTTCGCCGGCTGGCCGACCAGCCGCTCGCCCTCGTCCGTGAAAGCGACGATGGACGGCGTGGTGCGCATTCCCTCTGCGTTCTCGATGACCTTCGGCGTCTTGCCTTCCATGACGGCGACGCAGGAATTGGTGGTCCCGAGATCGATACCGATGACCTTGGCCATGGTCTTAAATCCTCTCTCTTGCGGCAGGTCGGGCAGGCCCCGAAGGCGCCCAAAGTCCGACCCCCTTATTACATCACTCAGATCGCCCGTGCGCGGCTTGAGAACGTCCTAAAGCCCGCTGCGCAGGGCGATTTCCCTTGGCTCATATAGGAGGGCGTCATCGCCCTGCAAGGCAGGAATGGGCGTAAAGCGGCTTTCCATCGGGCTATTAACAGGGTCGTATCCTGACTGACTTCGGATGGCAGGCGATTCAGGTTGGCGCATGATCGCATACTTGACCGCAGCTCGACGCGCAGACGTGGCCGAGTGCAGAGGCAGCGCCGAGGACGCATCGGCCGAGACACTGCCGAGGCATGCATGGCGGCAAATTGCCGGGCAGTGGTAAAGGCCGGATGAAGACGCGCCCGCTCGACATCAACGGGGCGCGCTTTTATCCGGGCTATCTCGACCGCGACGCGCAGGCGGCGATGCTCGCCGCCATCCGCCAGGTCTTTGCGGCGGCGCCGCTGTTCACGCCGCGCATGCCGAAATCCGGCCGGCCGATCTCGGTGCGCATGTCGAATTGCGGTCCGCTCGGCTGGATCTCGGACGAGAGCGGCTATCGCTATGACGCCGACGCATCCGGAAACCGGCCAGCCCTGGCCGCCGATGCCGGAGCCGCTCGCCGCCTTGTGGGACGACGTTGCCGATTATCCGCATCCGCCGGAAGCGTGCCTGATCAATTTCTACGGTCCGGCGGCGAAAATGGGCCTGCATCAGGATCGCGACGAAGCGGATTTTGCCGCGCCGGTGGTGTCGCTGTCGCTCGGCGATTCCTGTTTGTTCCGCGTCGGCGGGCTAAAGCGCGGCGATCCGACCCGTTCCTTCCGCCTCAATTCCGGCGACGTGCTCGTTCTTGGTGGCGACGCCCGGCTCGCTTTCCATGGCGTCGACCGCATCTATCCCGGCACATCGACCTTGCTCGCCGGAAGGCGGACGGATCAATCTGACCATGCGGCGGGTGACGCGCCTGCAAATACCTGAGCTCGCGGCGCACCGCGCGCAACGCTGCTTGACAATTGCCGCGGACCAATCCGATGCCCATTCGACCGACCCGATCAAGCGCTGGTTTTGGCGCTCCGCTATGCCGCCCTCGCTGCTGCCGCATCTCGCCTGTCGTCATAGCGCTGGCCATGCCCGGCGCGCGCGGCCGATCCGATTTTCCCGACCGGCTCGCGGCTCGGGCTCGTGCCGCCGGCAGGCATGGTGCCGAGCCGCACTTTCACCGGCTTCGAAGATCCGCAGAAGAACGCCGCAATTCTTTTCACCACGCTGCCGGCGGAAGCCTACGACTCAGTTCGACAAGTCCATGGTGCCGGAAGCCATGAAGAAGCACGGCATCGACGTCGATAAGCGCGAACCGATCGAGCTCGACATCGGCAAAGGCTTTCTGCTCAGCGGCACGCAGACGACCGACAAGGCGCACTATCGCAAATGGCTGCTGGTCGCGGCCGCCGGCAACATCACCGCGCTCGTCACCGTCCAGGTGCCGGACCAGGACACCGACCTATCCGGACAAGACGCGTGCGCGACGCGCTCGCGACGCTGGCGGTGCGCGCGAGCGTGCCCGACGCCGAGCAGCTGAGCCTGCTGCCGTTCACGATCGGCGATTTGGCCGGCTTCCACATCGACGACGTCCTGCCGGGCCGCGCCTTGATGCTGGTCGACAGCCGGCCGATCGCCGATCAAGCCAAAAGCCAGACGCAAGGATCAAAGCAAGGACGCGCCGACGCTGACGCGCGCTTGTTCATCGCCGCCATGCCGGGCGGCCCGGCGGAACCGGTGGATCGCGAGCAATTTCGCGCGCGCGACATTCGAGCCAGATCGTCGGCATCAAGGACGTGCAGATCCAGGATGCGGAGCCGCTGCGCATCGGCAGCCAGCCGGGCTATCAGACCTTGGCAAAGGCCAAGGACGGCCAGACCGACACCGACGTCATGGTCGTGCAATGGCTGCGGTTCGGCTCCGGCGGCTTTCTGCAAATGATCGGCATTGCGCGCGCCGACGTCTTGGCCGGACGTGTTCACGCGCCTGCGCACCGTGCGCGACAGCATCGATCCGAAATAAGTCTTCAAGACCGATTCGCCGGATTAATTCGGCTCGCGGCTCTGGCGTTGTCGTTGGTGGCCGAAGCCGGCGCCGTTTTCGGGCCGCCCTTCGACACGCCGACCAGAGCCGGCCGCAGCACGCGCTCGCCGATCATGTAGCCGGGCTGCACCACCTGCACGACGCTGCCGGCCGGCACCGTCGCGTCCGGCACTTCGAACATGGCCTGATGCAGGTTGGGATCGAATTTCTCGCCCTGCGGCGTGAATTGCCGCACGCCGTTCTTCTCCAGCGCCTTCAACAGTTCGCGCTCGGTCAGTTCGACGCCGTCGATCAGCGCCTTGACGCCGGCTTCGGCGCTCGGCGCGCAATTCCGGCGCCACCGCTTCGAGCGCGCGGCGCATATTGTCGGCGACGCCGAGCACGTCGCGCGCAAAAGACGAGACGCCATAGAGCCGCGAATCGGCGACTTCGCGCTCGGTGCGCTTGCGCAGATTTTCCATCTCGGCGAGCGTGCGCAGGAGCCGGTCCCGCATCTCGCGCATGCTCGCGCTCGAGCGCCGTGGACGGCGTCGGCAGCGGCGGCGCCGCGGCTGTCCGGCGGCGTGGCCGCTTCGTCCTCAGCGCGAGCGGTCTGTTCCGTCATGTCCATCCCATCGTTCAGAGTAGACAGCCTAGCCCGGTCTATAGCCGGATCCTCTTGGTGCCCCGCATATCAGGGCTTAATCGGCAAAAATCAAGCGCCGCGCCCGATAAGGTGAGCGGCTTATGATCTGCGAGGCCGCTGAGCCAAGTTCGTCAGCCGCCGAGCAGCTTGCTCACCACCTTGGCGGTGTAGTCCACCATCGGCACGATGCGCGCGTAATTGAGCCGCGTCGGGCCGATCACGCCGAGCACGCCGACGATGTGGCCGGAGGCGTCGTGATAGGGCGCCACGATGGTCGAGGAGCCCGACAGCGAGAACAGCTTGTTCTCCGAGCCGATGAAGACGCGCACGCCCTCGGCCTGTTCGGCGCGGCCGAGCAGATCGATCACCTCGCGCCGGGTTTCCAGATCGTCGAACAGGAGCCGCACGCGTTCGAGGTCGGCGACCGCCTTGAGATCGTCGAGCAGATGCGCCTGGCCGCGCACGATCAGCTTGCGCTCGTCGCTCTCGCCGCCCGACCAGCTCGCCAGGCCCGTCGGCGACGATCTTCTGGGTCAGCTGATCGAGTTGGGCCTCGCTCTCCTTGAGCGTGCGCTCGATCTCGGCCTTGACCTCGTCGAGCGTGTGGCCGCGGATGCGCGCGTTGAGGAAATTCGCGGCTTCGGTCAGCGCCGAGGTCGGCAGGCCGATCGGAATATTGAGGACGCGGTTTTCGACCTGGCCGTCCTCGCCGACCAGGATGACCAGCGCGCGTTCGGGCTCGAGCCGCACGAATTCGATATGTTTGAGCCGCGGATTCGCTTTGGCGGTGAGCACGACGCCGGCGGCGCGGCTTAAGCCCGAGAGCAGGCCGGACGCTTCGGTCAGCACCGCCTTCGACCGATTTCGCCTGGCCGGAAGCCGCGACCTGCGCCTCGATCGCCTTGCGGTCGCGCTCGGTGAGGTCGCCGATCTGCATCAGCGCATCGACGAAGAACCGCAGCCCCATTTCGGTCGGCAGCCGGCCGGCCGAGGTATGCGGCGCATAGACGAGCCCGAGCTGTTCGAGATCGGACATGACGTTGCGCACCGACGCCGGCGACAAGGTCATCGGCAGAATGCGCGACAGATTGCGCGAGCCGACCGGCTCGCCGGTCGCGAGATAGCTCTCGACGATCAGGCGAAAAATCTCGCGCGAACGCTCGTTGAGCTGGGCGAGGCCCAGCTGGTTCACGCCGAGCGGAAAGTCATGGCTGGTCAAAAGGACTGCCCCGACTCCGCGTTGCCGCGCCAATCTATCACTCCGCCGCCGCCATCGCACGCGGAGGCGGCGCGCCGCGCAGCAAATCCATCAGCTTGCGCACCGAGCCGAAATCCTCCAGCCGGTCGACCGCGCCGATCACGTCGTCGACATGCGGCGTCGGGCAGGACGCCCGCGGCATAGGTGCGGAATTTTTGCTCGATCTGCGCGCGCGACAGCGGATTTTCGAACGAGCCGAGCGGATGCTCGCAAGCGCGCCGAGAAGCGTCGCGCCGTCGTCCATCACGACATCGACCTTGGCCTGCGAGCCGGCGACCGCCGCATCGGCGCGGACCTCGACCTTTTCGGCGGCGAAAGCGCGCAGCTTCGGGTCGTCGTAACGGTCGGGCTCGAACTGCGCCAAGGTCAGCGCGCGGTCGTGCAGGATGACCGCCGCGGTGTAATGCGCCGACAGCAGCGCCTCGAATTTGCCTTTGTAGGTGCCGAAGCCGCCATGCATGTCGAAGGCGCTTTGGCTCAGCGCGACGCGAACCTGGCGCACGCGCGCGGCATCGATCTTGTGCTTGTCCGACGAGATCGAACATCGCCGTGTTCGAGGCCCTGAATGAGCGTCGCCGACGGCCACAGCCGCAGCGCGATCTGTTCGAGCTCAAAGCGCTTGCCGAGATCGGCGGTCGCCGACGTCCGGCTTGCCGCCATTGACGTAGGCGTTGTAGAGCCCGCCGTCCTTGGCGGTGAGGAATTCGCGCGTCGCGACGAAGTTTTGCTGCGCCAGCAGCGCCGCCATCAGGCCGGACAGCGCGCCGCGGCATTGATGGAATTTCACCGTCGGCGTGCCCCAGGCGGCAAAGGTGCCGGCGGCCTGGCTGCCGGCGAGGCCGAAGGCCCGCGCCATGGTGTCGGCATCGAAACTTCAGCAGCGAGCCGACGGCGGCGGCCGCGCCGAACGGGCCGATGATGCCCGGTCCGTGCCAGCCGCGGGCGCGAAACACCGGATAATCGAGGCCGATGCCGATCCGCGTCGTCACCTCGCAGCCGGCGGCGATGGCGACCAGAAGATCGCGGCCGGACAGCCCGTCGCGCTCGGCGATCAGCGAGCGCCGGCGGCACGATTTCCGGCGTGATGTGGGTCATGGTCGCGCGATGCACGTCGCACATCGTGACCGCGGTGACGAGATAGCCGTTGAGCAGCGTCGCGCCGGCAAGCGACAGATGCCCGCCGCCGATCACGCTCGATTCGCTGCCCTGCGCCAGAGCCGTGGCGAAGCGCCGCGACCTGACCGGTCTCCTCGCCGCGATGGCCGGCGACCGCGCAGGCAAGCGCATCGAGCAGAAGGTTCTTGCAGTGCTCGCGGACCCGCGTCCGGAAGATCGTCATAGCGCAGCGTGGCGGCGAATTTCGCCAGCGTTTGCGTTGTTTCTGTGCGATCTGCTTCGGCCGCCATAGCGATCGCTCCGCTGCGGCAATTGCGCCTCGGCCGCAGCAGCGTAGCGGTTACGCGCGCGGCCGCTGGCAATTACGGCGGATCCGTCAGCGGTCCGCCAGCTTCTGCGCCTTGTCGGAACGCCATATTCGACCCACTGACAAGCGTGAGGCGCCGGCGCTTTCCGGGCGCCGGCAACCGGGAGACCTGCATGCGGCCGAGCCGCCGACAACCTGACGAATTGCGCCCCGTTTCGCTCGAGCGCGGCGTGGTGAAATACGCGGAAGGCTCCTGCTTCGTGAAATTCGGCGACACCCATGTGCTGGTCACGGCGACGCTCGAAGATCGCCTGCCGCCGTGGCTCAAGGGCCAGGCGCGCGGCTGGATCACCGCCGAATACGGCATGCTGCCGCGCGCCACGCTGGAACGCACGCGCCGCGAAGCGTCGGCCGGCAAGCAGAACGGACGCACGGTGGAAATCCAGCGCCTGATCGGCCGCAGCCTGCGCTCGGTGGTCGATCTCAAGGCGCTCGGCGAGCGGCAGATCACCATCGATTGCGACGTGATCCAGGCCGACGGCGGCACGCGCACCGCCTCGATCACCGGCGCCTGGATCGCGCTCTACGATTGCCTCGCCTGGATGAAGACGCGGCAGATGATCGAGGGCGACGTGCTGCGCGACCATATCGCGGCGATCTCCTGCGGCGTCTGCTCGGGCACGGCGGTGCTCGATCTCGATTATGCCGAGGATTCGCAAGCCGACACCGACGCCAATTTCGTCCTCACCGGCTCGGGCAATATCGTCGAGATCCAGGCGACCGCGGAAAAGACGCCGTTCTCGGAGGAGCAATTCTCGGCGCTGCTGGCGCTCGCGCGCAAAGGCGTCACCAAGCTCGTCGATTTGCAGAAGATGGCGGTGATGTGAGCGAGCCAGAAGCATCGCCGCATCACCGGCCGTCTGGTGATCGCGACGCACAATCCCGGCAAGCTCGCCGAAATGCGCGAACTGCTTGCACCTTACGGCATCGACGCCATATCGGCGGGCGAACTGGGGCTTGAACGAGCCGGACGAAACCGGAATGACGTTTCGCGACAATGCGCGCATCAAGGCGCGAAGCCGCGGCGACGGCGACGGAACTGCCCGCTTTTGCCGACGATTCCGGACTTGTGGTCGATGCGCTCGACGGCGCGCCCGGAATTTATTCGGCGCGCTGGGCCGGCCCCGACAAGGATTTTCGCCGCGCCATGGAGACGATCGAGGACAAGCTGCACGAGCGCGGCGCGACGACGCCGGAGCGCCGCAAGGCGCATTTCGTCTCGGCGCTTGTGCGTCGCCTGGCCGGACGGTCATATCGAGGAATTCGAGGCGCGCGTCGACGGCATGCTGGTCTGGCCGCCGCGCGGCGACAAAGGTTTTGGCTACGATCCGATGTTCCTGCCCGACGGCCACGACCGCACCTTCGGCGAAATGCCGAGCGACGAAAAGCACGGCCTGCCGCCGCGCGGCAAAGGTCTTTCGCATCGCGCGCGCGCTTTCCTGAAACTCGCGGAGGCGTGCCTTGGCTGACCTGACCGCCTGAACCTGAATGCGCCGGACAACGAGCAGGCCTTCGGCGTCTACGTCCACTGGCCGTTCTGCCTGTCGAAATGTCCCTATTGCGACTTCAACAGCCACGTCCGCCGCGAGCCGATCGACGAGCCGCGCTTCGTGCGCGCCTTTCACGCCGAGATCGGCAACGACGGCCGAGCGCGTGCGCGGCCGCACCGTGTCGACGATCTTTTTCGGCGGCGGCACGCCGTCGCTGATGCAGCCGGCGACGATCGCCGGCGTGCTCGATGCCATCGCGCGGCATTGGCGTGTCGCGCCCGACGCCGAGATCACGCTCGAAGCCAATCCGACCAGCGTCGAGGCCGAGCGCTTTCGCGGCTATCGCGCGGCCGGCGTCAACCGCGTGTCGCTCGGCGTGCAGGCGCTCGACGATCGCGTGCTGGCCGAGCTCGGGCGGCTGCACACGGCGCGCGAGGCGCTCGATGCCGTCGACGTCGCGCGCAGCGGTGTTCGACCGCTATTCGTTCGATCTGATCTATACGCGGCCGGGCCAGCAGCCGAAGGAATGGGCGCGCGAGCTGCAAGATCGCGCTGGCCGAGGCCGGCGAGCATCTGTCGCTCTATCAGCTCACCATCGAGCCCGAGACGCCGTTTGCGGCGCTCCATGCCGCGGGCAAATTGCGGCTGCCCGACGAGGACACCGCGCGCGCGCTCTACGACACGACCCAGGAGATTTGCGCGGCGCATGGCCTGCCGGCCTATGAGATTTCCAATCATGCGCGGCCCGGCGGCGAATGCCGGCACAATCTCGTCTATTGGCGCGCCCACGAATATGCCGGCATCGGCCCGGGCGCCCATGGCCGGCTCGATATCGACGGCGAACGGCATGCCACCGCGACCGAAAAGCGGCCGGAAACCTGGCTGAGCCTGGTCGAGACGCACGGGCACGGCGTCATCACCGACGACGTGCTGACGCGCGAGGAAAGGTCCGACGAGTTCCTGCTGATGGGGCTGCGGCTCGCCGAAGGCATCGATATCGCGCGCTACGAGGAGATTTCCGGCCGCCCGCTCGATCCGGCGCGCATCGCGACGCTGCATGAGCACGGCTTGGTCGAGACAACGGCGAGCGGCCGCCTGCGGGTCACGCTGCCCGGCTTTCCGGTGCTCGACGCGGTGGTCGCGGATCTCGCGGCGTAGGTGCAGCGCGATTATTTAATAAGCAAGCTTATGATTTCGGATGACCTAGCTCGACGCGCTGCCGAGCAATCACGCTTCGCAAAAGCGCTCTATTGCCGAGAAATCGGCGAATCTAGTCTCAGATTTTATAAGCTAGCTTATTATCCTGCAGGCGATCCGCCAAAGCTCTTCGGCGCCGGAGCGATAATCTGCGGGTCCGCCCGACGCAACGCGCAGCACCGCCAGCCCGCGCTCGTTGGTGCCGTCCGCGCGGAAGCGGAACAGCCCGTCGATCCCGGAAAAGCCCGACGGATTGGTCAACATTTCCGGCGAAAACCGCGCGGCACCTTGGGTTTTCACCAAAGCGGCGATCAGCGCCACCGCATCATAGGCCAGCGTCGCGGTGCGCACCGGGTCCTGCTTGTAGCGGGCGCGATAGCGCTGGGCGAAATTCCGATAGCCGACGCCATCCGGCGCCGCGTACCAGCCGCCGTCGAGCGCCGGCGTCGCAAAGATGCGCGGATCGTCCCACAGCCCGGTGCCGAGAAGCTGCAGCCGCTTGAGTATTGACGCCGTCGGCGACCAGCGCCTGCGACGACATCCGGCACGGCGTCGCCGCCGTCCGGAATGAACAGCGCATCGGCGCGGGCCGAAGCCTGGGCGATATTGCGGATCGGCTCCGCCATCGCGGCCTTGTCGTGCGGATAGCGCTCGAGCGCCGACGATCTGGCCGTTGCGCCGCGCCACCGCCTGCTTGAACGCCGCTTCGACCACCGTGCCGTAGGGATTGTCCGGAATCAGCGCCGCGAACGAGTGCTTCCCCGTCGAGACGGCGTATTGCACGATGCGGTCGACGTCGGATTCCGGCAGGAAACTCAGCAGATAGACGCCGCTCGCCGCGACATTGGCGTCGGTCGAAAAGGCGATGACCGGCACATTGCGCGCGCGCGCCACCTGGCCGACAAAGCTGACCGATTGCGCGAACAGCGGCCCGAGAATGATTTCGGCGCCCTCGTCGAGCGCCTGTTGCGCGCCGATCCGCGCCGCTTCGGCGGTGCCGCCGTCGTCCTTCACCAGGAGCTGAAGATTGGGCGCATTGAATTCGGCGATCGCCATTTCCGCGGCATTGCGCATCGCCTGCCCGGCGACGCCGGCATTGCCCGGCGCCGACAGCGGCAGGATGAGCCCGGCTTTGACCTGGCCGGTGCCGATCGTCGCGCCCGGCGGCGCCTGCGCGCTCTGCGGCGGCGGCGTCGACGACAGATATTGCGAATTCTGCGAGCAGCCGGCCACGAGCGCGCCGGCCGTGGCCAGCAGGCCCGCAATCGAGCGGCGCCGCGTCGGCAAGATCACGGGCGTGATCGCCGACGCCTGAACCTTCGACTGCGCCGACACGGCGGTTCTCCTCACGGCGCCCCGAAGCGCGCCGAGGCAAATACGGCATCGCCAATCTGACATATTGGCGGCGAATGGTTAACCAAAGAAAAGAATAGGGAATTCGGCACCGACGGCATGACGGCCGCTTGAGGCGAACTCGCCGCGGCCATGACGATCGAGCGCGGCGCGGCTAGATTGCGGCGATGAGCAAGCCGCATCGAAAACCCGCCGGCCGCGGACGCACGGCACCGCAGCGGCATTTCGCCGCTCGCCGGCCAGCCGATCGACGCGGCGAAGCTCGACGCCCGGTCTGCATATCGTCGCCACCCCGATCGGCAATCTCGGCGACATCACGCTGCGCGCGCTGGAGACGCTGGCCGGCGCCGACCTGATCGCCTGCGAGGACACCCGCGTCACCCGCAAACTGCTCGATCGCTACGCCATCGCGACGCCGCTGACGCCCTATCACGAGCACAATGCGGCGAAGGCGCGGCCGGTGCTGTTGCGGCGGCTCGCCGACGGCGCGGCGATCGCGCTGGTCTCCGACGCCGGCACGCCGCTTATCTCCGATCCGGGCTTCAAGCTGGTGCGCGCCGCGCAGGAGGCCGGCCACGCCGTCACGGCGCTGCCCGGCGCTTCGGCGCTGCTGGCGGCTTTGACCGTCGCCGGACTGCCGACCGATCAGTTCTTGTTCGCCGGCTTTCTGCCGCCGAAGGAAGCCGCGCGCCGCACCCGCATCGCCGAGCTCGGCCGCATTCCGGCGACGCTCGTTCTGTTCGAGACCGGCCCGCGCGTCGCCGCGACGCTCGCCGATCTCGCCGCCGGGCTCGGCGCGACCGCGAGGCGGCTTTGTGCCGCGAACTCACCAAGCTGCACGAGGAAATCCGGCGCGGCGATCTCGCGACGCTGGCGCAAAGCTTGCGCGGACAACGAGCCGCGCGGCGAGATCGTTCTTGTCATCGCGCCGCCGCAGGAGGCGGAGCCGGTCGAGCGCGGCCGAGACCGATACTCTGCTGCGCGAGGCGCTCGGCCGCGTCTCGGTGAAGGACGCGGTCGGCGAAGTCGCCGACGCGACCGGCCTGCCGCGGCGCGAGGTCTATCAGCGCGCGCTCGCGCTCGCCAAAGAACGTCAAGGAGCGAGGACGATGGCGCGCCGCGCTGAGCCGCTGAAGCCGCCGAAAGCCGCGCCGCGGCCGGAGCGCGTCAGCGGCGTTCCGGCTCGGCCTGTCGGCGGAAAGCCGCGCCGCGATGTTGCTGATCGCCAAGGCCTATCGGATCCTGGCGCGGCGCTGGAAAACGCCGTTCGGCGAGATCGACATCGTCGCGCGCCGCCGCCGCACGCTGGTCTTCGTCGAGGTCAAGGCGCGCGCCACGCTCGACGAGGCGGTGGAAGCGGTGACCGAGCGCAGCAAGCAGCCGCATCATCGGCGCCGCCGAACTCTGGCTCGCGCACCATCCCGATGACGCCAACGGCGATATCCGCTTCGACGTCATCCTGGTGACGCCCGGCAAAATGCCGCGCCACATCGCCAATGCCTTCGATGCGAGCCGCTAAGGTCGCCGACTCGGTAGCCATGGCGGCCGCGCGAAAATTGCGTAGAGCTTTGCGCCCGCCTATTGCCTGCTCACCCCCGCCGGACCCCGATCGAACATCATGGCCTTGAACGTCGCCGTCCAAATGGATCCGATCGAGCGGATCAATATCCGCGGCAATTCGACCTTCGCGTTGCTGCTGGAAGCGCAGGCGCGCGGCCATCCGCTGTCCTATTACACGCCCGACCAGCTCGCGCTGCGCGACGGCAAGGTGTCGGCGAGCGTGCGGCCGCTTGCGGTGCGCGACAACGCCGGCGATCATTTCACGCTCGGCGAGCCGCGGCACGTCGAGCTTGTCGTCGTTCGACGTCGTGCTGCTGCGCCAGGATCCGCCGTTCGATCTCGCCTACATCACCTCGACGCATATGCTCGAGCGCATCCATCCGAAGACGCTGGTGGTCAACGATCCGGCGCATGTGCGCAACGCGCCGGAAAAGGTCTTCGTCACCGAATTTCCCGATCTGATGCCGCCGACGCTGGTCACGCGCGACCTCGACGCCATCAAGGCGTTCCGCGCCGAGCACGGCGACATCGTGATGAAGCCGCTCTACGGCAAAGGCGGCGAGGCGGTGTTTCTGCTGTCGCGCGAGGATCTCAATTTCGGCTCGCTCTACGATCTGTTCGCGGCGACGTTCCGCGAGCCGTGGGTGGTGCAGAAATTCCTGCCGGCGGTGAAAGAAGGCGACAAGCGCATCATCCTGGTCGACGGCGAGTTCGCCGGCGCGGTCAATCGCGTGCCGGCGCCCGACGATCTGCGCTCCAACATGGTGCGCGGCGGCGTGCCGAAGGCGACCGACCTCACCGCGCGCGAGCGCGAAATCTGCGCGCGGCTCGGCCCGGCGTTGCGCGAGCGCGGCCTGCTGTTCGTCGGCATCGACGTGATCGGCGACTATCCTCACCGAGATCAACGTCACCTCGCCGACCGGCATCCGCGCGGTGAAGAATTTCGGCGGCGCCGACATCGCGGCGCTGATCTGGGACAAGATCGAGGAAAAGCGCCGCTGATATATCTGTCAGGCCCGCGCCGGCGCCGGCGTGGCCGCGCCGATATCCTTGCGCGACGACTTCCGCACCGTCAGCACCAGCAGCCGCCGCGATCAGGCACAGCGCGCCGGCGACGAAGAACGCCGGCAGGTAGGTCGAATATTCGGTGCGCACCAGGCCGGCGCCGAACGCCGCACTGGCGGCGCCGATCTGATGGCCGGCGAAGACCCAGCCGAACACCATGCCGGCGCGTTCCGGGCCGAAGCGGTCGGCGGTCAGTTTCACGGTCGGCGGCACGGTCGCGATCCAGTCGAGGCCGTAGAACACGGCGAACAGCGACAGGCCGTAGAACGTGAAATCGGTGAACGGCAGATAGAGCAGCGACAGCCCGCGCAGGCCGTAATACCAGAACAACAGCCAGCGATTGTCGAAACGGTCGGACAGCCAGCCCGAGCCGATGGTGCCGAAGAAATCGAAAATGCCCATCATGGCGAGCACGCTCGCCGCGGTGACGGCCGGCAGGCCGTAGTCGTGGCACAGCGTGACGAAATGGGTCTGGATCAGGCCGTTGGTGCTGCAGCCGCAGACGAAGAACGTGCCGAACAGCACCCAGAAGATCGGCACCCGCGCCGCCTCTTTGCAGCACATGGATCGGCGACATCAGCAGCGACACGAGCCCGACGCCTTGCGCCGGCGGCGGCGTGATCTTGGTTTCGCCATAGAGCGGCAGATCGAGATCGCTCGGCCGGTCGCGCATGAACAGCAGCGCGACGAACGGCGACGACGCGCCAGCATGCAGGCGACGAAGACCAGCGCCATGCGCCAGCCGTAGTCGCGTCGTGAGTTGCGGCGATCAGCGGCAGGAACACCAGTTGGCCGGTGGCGTTGCTCGCCGCCAGCATGCCCATGACCAGGCCGCGGCGATGATTGAACCAGCGCGTCGCGACCGTCGCCGCGAGCACCATCGCGGTCAGCCCGGTGCCGACGCCGACGACGACGCCCCACAGCAGAACGAGCTGCCACACCTGCGTCATCGCCAGCGAGGCCAGCAGGCCCGCCGCGATCAGCGCCATCGCCACCATGATCACGCGGCGCACGCCGTAGCGATTCATGAACGCGGCGGCGAACGGGCCGAACAATCCGAACAGCATGATGCGCAGCGCCAGCGCCGAGGAAATCTGCGCGTCGCTCCAGCCGAATTCCTGCTCGAGCGGCACGATCAGCACGCCGGGCGTGCCCATCGCCGCGGCGGTGACCAGCAGCGTGAAGAAGGTGACGGCGACGACGACCCAGCCGTAATGGATATTGCGGCGGGCCAAGAGTCGCGGCGAGCGCGGTAGACGCCATGGTGCTTTTCCAAATCTGCCGGATTGATCTGACGGCCGGTTATATGACGGCCATCATCGAATGCTTGCCTATTGATGTCGATCGTCATATAATTTGTCAAGCTCGCGGTCGGGTTCGTCGTCGGGCTGCATAGCTGAGGTGCGTGATGAGAGTGAGCCGGCAGAAGGCCGCCGAAAACCGCGAACGCATCATCGATGCGGCGGGCGCGCTGTTGCGCGCCAACGGCTTTGGCGGCATCGGCGTCGCCGACATCATGAAAGCCGCCGATCTCACCCATGGCGGCTTCTACGGCCATTTCAACTCGAAGGACGATCTGGTCGCGCAGGCCTGCCGCAAAGTGACGGCGCAGGCGGCGGAGAACTGGGAAAAGACCGCGGCGAAAGCTCCCGACGAGGCCTATGCCGCTTTGCTCACGCGCTATCTGCAGCCGCGCCATCGCGACGAGCCCGGGCAGGGCTGCGTCTTCGCGGCGCTCGGCGCCGACGCGGCGCGCAGCGGCACGGTGGTGCAGGACGCCTTCGCCGACGGGCTCGAGCCGCTGATCGACCTTCTCGCCAAATCCGCTCCCGGCGCGACGAAGGCCGAGCGCCGCCGCAAGGGCGTCGCCGCGATGGCCGGCCTCGTCGGCGCGCTGCTTCTCGCGCGCGCCGTCGGCACCAAGGGCAACAAGGAATTTTCCGACGAAATTCTCGAGGCGACGCGGCGCGAACTCCTGGCCGCCGGCAGCCGCGGAAAGTGAAGTCCTAGAGCGCGCTCGCTTCATGATCCTGAATCGATTGACGCTCTAGCATTTTGGTGGAGCATGATCTTTTCGGAAAATCGGTATCCACTTTTCCGGATCATGCTCTAAGGTTGTTCGAGCTTGATCCCGGCGCGATCGATGACGTCCTTCCACCGGGCGAGTTCTTCGTCGAAAAAAGCTTCCGCGCGCGCGGCACCCTCGCCGATCGGCTCGACGCCGAGCGTGCTGCATTTTTTCGCGGATTTCGGCATCGTTGCGGATCGCGTCGACCAGCGTGCGGCTCAACAGATCGCGCACGTCGTCGGGCAGCCCGCGCGGACCGAACAGCTCGTTCCAGCTGGTGACGTGAAAGCCCGGAAGGCCGCTTTCGTCGAGCGTCGGCACGTCCGGAAGCTGCGACAGCCGATTGCTGCTGGTGACCGCGAGCGCGCGGACCTGACCCGACTTCACCAGACCGAGCACGGCCGGCAATTGCGGAAACATCACCTGCGTGGTGCCGGCCATCATATCGCTGAGCGCGACGCCGCCGCCTTTGTAGGGCACGTCGACCATCTTGGTGCCGGTCTGCAGCATGAACATTTCGGCGGCCAGCCGATCGGACGTCGCGCGCCCCGATGAGCCGAAATTCACCGCGCCGGGCCGCGCTTTGAGGTACGCGATCAGATCCGGCACCGAATTGATCGGCAGCGTCTTGTCGACCACGAGCACGTTGCCGAATTCGGCCGTCAGCGCGATCTTGACGAGGTCGCGGCGCACGTCGAACGGAAAATCGTCGCGCATCAGCGGCGGAACGATCTGGCCGCCGAAGCCGCCGACCAGAAGCGTATAGCCGTCGGGCAGCAGCGCGCACGACGTCGCCCATGCCGATCAGGCCATCGCCGCCGGGTCTGTTCTCGACCACCACGCTCTGATTGAGCCGCGGCTGCGAGCGCCTGCGCCACCAGCCGTCCCATGACGTCGGCGACCCCGCCGGGCGCGAACGCGACCACGAGCCTGATCGGGCGCGACGGATAGGTGTCGGCAGCTTGCGCGCCCGCGAAGACAGTGAGGAGAAACGCAACACAAAGCACACTGATCGTTGCACGCGTCATTCCTTCAGCCGGCCTCCTTGACGAACGCGTCGACCAACAGCAGCCGCAGATTGGAATTGCCCTGGCGCAGCGCTTTGGCCGCCTGATATTCCGGCGACGCGTACCAGCGTCGCGCGTCGTCGGGCGAGCCGAACTCGATGATGAGAATGTTGTGCGCGGGTCCGCCTTCGAGAACTTCGGGCCGCGAGCCGCGCGCCAAATAGCGCCCGCCGTATTTTTCGACCGACGCCATGACCATGCGGCCATAGCCCGTCATCGCACTCGGATTGAAAACGTGCGCTTCGCCGATCACATAGGCCGGCATTTCAAGTTCCTGTCAAGTTCTGCCTGGGCCGTGTCGGCGACTTTCCTGGGACGTTTACTTGGCCCGGCATGATCCGCGCCGTGCTCTGCGCCTTGAACTCGCCGTAGACGAACGGCCGATCGCGCGGCATCGACGTGTGCAGGTTTTCCGGCGCAACATTCGTCGGATCGGGATTTGCCAACAGCGGCCGGATCAGGGCGTCGTAGCTTGGATACATGAAGAACGGAATCGAGTAGCGCTCGCGGCCCGAGCGATTGATGACGCGATGCAGCGTCGAGGAAAAGATGCCGTCGGTCCACACCTTCAGCACCTCGCCGACATTGACCACGAACGTGCCTTCGACCGGCGGCACGGCGACCCATTCGTTCTCGCGATTACGGATTTCAAGGCCGCCATTGGCGTCCTGCGCCAGGATCGTGAACGCATTGGTGTCGGTATGCGCGCGGGCGCCGAGATGCTCGCCGTCGTCTTCCGGCCGCTGCGGCGGATAGTGCAGAATGCGCAGCGAGTTCATGTCCTTCTTGAAATACTGCTTGAGCGCGCCGTCCGGCAGATCGAGCGCCAGCTCGAACAGCTTGAGCATCTCGTAACCCAGCGCGTCGACCTTGGCGTAATACGCCATCATCCTCGCCTTGAGATCCGGCATCGCCTTCGGCCACGGAATCCGGCCGTGCAGCGGCTTGCCGGCGGCGAGGTCGGGATCGTCGTCGGCAAGCGGCCGGCGGAACTGAAAGGCTTCCTGCAGATTCTCGGACAGATTCTTGGCGTTGCCCTTGGTCATGCCGTGCAGATAGCCCTGACCCTGCGCGTTCGCGTTACGCGCCATCGACGATTCCATCTTTGTGTCGAGCGGCAAGTTGTGGAAGTCGGCCGCGGTGGCAAAGATCGCCGCGATGTCGGTGTCGGCGATCCGATGATTTTTGACGTACATGAAGCCGACACGGCCGCAGACCTCCGCGATTTCGCCGGCAAGGACCCGTCGCTTGCCGGCTTCGCCCGACCAGGCCGCGGCGAGATCGACAACCGGCACGTCGGAGAAGGCAAGTTTGCGGGCGGTCGGCAACATGGCGGCTCCTGGCAGCTCCCGGCGGCTCTTGTGGCATCAAACGGCAGGATGCCAATTTTGCGCAGATCGGCCCAGGCGGAAAGAGCCGCAACGCATAGCGAACCTTCGATGCATGAATTGTGCCCTGTGGGGCGCCGGAACTTTGTTCCTGAATTGTTCTTGACGTATTTTGGCGTTACGCTACTCTGACGTTCAAGGGCAGGGCGGACCATGGTCCAGCGCGTCTCCACGGTTGCGTTCGAGGGCATCGAGGTTCGCCCGGTCGACGTGCAGGTGCAGGTCGCGCCCGGCCTGCCGGCCTTCACCATCGTCGGCCTGCCCGACAAGGCGGTGTCCGAAGCGCGCGAGCGGGTGCGCTCGGCGCTGATCGCCTCGGGCCTCGCGCTGCCGGCGCGGCGCATCACCATCAATCTCGCGCCGGCCGATCTGCCCAAGGAAGGCAGCCACTACGATCTGCCGATCGCGCTCGGCCTGATGGCGGCGATCGGCGCCGTTCCCGCACGATGCGCTGTCGGGCTTCACCGTGCTGGGCGAGCTCGGCCTCGACGGCTCGATCGCGCCGGTCGCCGGCGTGCTGCCCGCCGCCATCGGCGCCAATGCGCGCGGCGAGGGCCTGATGTGCCCGGCGGCCTGCGGCCCGGAAGCGGCCTGGGCCAGCCCCGAAATCGAGATCATCGCCGCGTCTTCGCTCATCCAGCTCGCCAATCATTTCAAAGGCACGCAGGTGCTGTCGCGGCCGCAGCCGAAAATCCTGGACGTCGCCGGCCCGGCGCTCGATCTCGCCGACATCAAGGGCCAGGAGAGCGCCAAGCGCGCGCTCGAAGTGGCGGCGGCCGGCGGCCACAATCTGCTGATGGTCGGCCCGCCCGGCGCCGGCAAATCCATGCTGGCGGCGCGGCTGCCCTCCATTCTGCCGCCGCTCGCGCCGGCCGAATTGCTCGAAGTCTCGATGGTCGCCTCCATCGCCGGCGAGATCAAAGGCGGCGCGCTGACCAACCGGCGGCCGTTCCGCGCGCCGCATCATTCCGCCAGCATGCCGGCTTTGGTCGGCGGCGGCATCCGCGCGCGGCCGGGCGAGATTTCGCTCGCCCATCACGGCGTGCTGTTTCTCGACGAACTGCCGGAATTCCAGCCGCACGCGCTCAACTCGCTGCGCCAGCCGCTCGAAACCGGCGAAGTCTCGATCGCGCGCGCCAATCATCGCGTCACTTATCCGGCGCGCTTCATGCTGGTCGCGGCGATGAATCCGTGCCGCTGCGGCCATGCCAGCGAACCCGGCTTCTCCTGCCGCCGCGGGCCGGCGACGCGCTGCGCCGCCGATTATCAGGGCCGTCTTTCCGGCCCGCTGCTCGACCGCATCGATCTGCATATCGAAGTGCCGGCGGTGACCGCCGCCGACCTCATCCTGCCGCCGCCCACCGAAGGCAGCCGCGAAGTCGCCGAGCGCGTCGCGCTCGCCCGCGAGCGCCAGGCCGCGCGCTATGCCGCGATCGGCCTGCCGCATGTCCGCAGCAATGCCGCGGTGTCCGGCGCGGTTCTGGAAGACGTGGCGCGGCCCGACGCGAGCGGCATGACGCTCTTGCGCGAAGCCGCCGACGCGATGCGGCTGTCCGCCCGCGGCTATCACCGCGTGCTGCGCGTCGCCCGCACGCTCGCCGATCTCGACGGCGTCGACAAAGTCGGCCGCGTGCATCTGGCGGAAGCGCTGTCCTACCGGGCGCTGGCGGACGAGGTCAGGCGCGCGGCCTAGATCCGAAAAACATCGCTCCACCAATAAGATAGCCGCCACGGGCTAAAACCCGGCGAATCACGTAAGACGGCAGCGGTCTTCAGTCACGCAGCGCGTCGTCAACCGGCTGCGGCATCACTCCAACTTTTCGCTGCAAACTGGGCCGTCATTCCATGGCAAAGCCGCAACGCCCGCTCGCCTTCATCCTCGCCTCGACCGATCACGGCACCATGATCTTGAACCGGTTCGACCAGGTTATCGGGCCTGGCGTCGCCTTCGGCGCCGGCCTATCAGCTGCTCAACAAGGCCTCCTATGACCCGGAGGAGGTCGGCCATGATGCTGAACATCCTCGAGCTGCGCCGCAAATATCACGGCGACGGGCTCGTCGCGGTCGATTGCGGCGCCAATCTCGGGGTCCACACCGTCGAATGGGCCAAATACATGACCGACTGGGGCGTGGTGCTGGCCTTCGAGGCGCAGGAGCGCATCTATTACGCGCTCGCCGGCAATGTCGCGATCAACAATTGCTTCAATGCCCGCGCCGTCCATGCCGCGGTATCGAGCCGATCCGGCGCGATGAAAATTCCGCAGCCGAATTATCTGGCCAATGCAAGCTTCGGCAGCCTCGAACTGAAAAAGACGCGAACAACACGGAATTCATCGGCCAGGCGATCGACTATTCCGAAGACAAGATGACCGACGTGCGGATGGTCCATCTCGATTCGTTCAACTTTCCGCGGCTCGATCTTCTGAAGATCGATGTCGAGGGCATGGAGCTCGAGGTGCTCGAGGGCGCGGCGAAATGCATCGGCGAGAACCGTCCGATCATGCTGGTCGAAGCCTTGAAGACCGATCCGACCGCGTTGCGCGCGCGGCTCGAAGGTTTCGGCTATACGGTGTTTCCGGCCGGAATGAATTTCATCGCCTTCCACAAAGAAGACAAATGCATGGAAGGGGTCAAGTTCATCGATGCCGCAACCGCGCGGCGGACTAATCAGGCGCCGGCGATTGACAATCTGGCGAAATCATCCTCAGCCCGCCGCCGTTGCCGCCGTGGATCGCGCCGCGCATGCCGATGGCGGACAAAAATTCCTGACGCGTTTCGGCATTGGTGCGGAACACGCCGACCATCCGGCTCGTCACCATGGTGACGCCGGGCTTGTGCACGCCGCGCGTCGTCATGCATTGATGCGTGGCTTCGGTGACCACGGCGACGCCGTGCGGCTTGAGCACGGCATCGAGGCAGGACGCGATCTCGGCCGTCATCTTTTCCTGGATCTGCAGCCGCCGCGCATAGACCTCGACCAGCCGCGCCAGCTTTGAAATGCCGACGACGCGGTTGCGCGGCAGATAGCCGATATGCACGCGGCCGATCACCGGCGCCATATGATGCTCGCAATGCAATTCGAAGCGGATGTCGCGCAGCACCACGACCTCGTCGTAGCCGCCGGTCTCTTCGAAGGTGCGCTTGAGATATTCGCGCGGATCGTCGTTGTAGCCGGAGAACCATTCCTGATAGGCGCGCACCACGCGCGCCGGCGTTGCGCGCAAGCCTTCGCGGTCGGGATCGTCGCCGGCCCATTGGATCAGCGTGCGCACGGCGGCCTCGGCCTGTTCGCGCGACGGCCGCACGGACTTTTCCCGTTCGGCGGCCTTTGGGCCGCGAACGCTTGGAACCCACAGCTTTGTCCATCTGAATTCTCCGGCGCCGTCGCTTGAGGAGCGATCTGTTCGGAACACGGCTTTCGACTTTTCCGGATCATGCTCTAGCGACCAAATCAGATCAGGCCGAATTAGATCAGCCAATCGACGTTAATAAAGCATCAACCGTCCCCCAAACGGGCGGGGTTGGGTCGCGGGAATCGCAAGCAATGCGCAAGGTTCATAGGCAAGGTTCCTGGCCAAAATCCGCACTCAGCCATCGAGAAACCGGGTCCGGACGCGGCCGACTTACAGCCGCGCCGCGCCGAGCGGGGACAGGGACCAAGGGACCATGCGGCCTCGCGCAGCGCTTCGAAAGCCCGCCATCATCACCCGCCGGCTGTTCTCGCTGGTGATCCGCGCCTTCGCCATCACGACGATGGCGTTCGGCGTCGCCTTCGGCTTCCTGTCGGCGACGACCTCGCCCGGCGCGCATTACGATCCGCATGTCTTCGCCATCGGCGTCGCCGCGTTGTTCGGCGCGGCCTGCGGCGGCTTGGGCCTCATGCTGTCGCGCATCCGGCAGATGAAGCAGGAGCTGCGCCATCTGGAGGGGCGCCTCGACGAAGCGGAAGACCGCCATTGGGAATTCAAGGAAGCGCAGGAGCGCGCCAAGAGCTTTTTCGACGCGCAAGGCGACGTCATCGTGCGCCGCGACGGCAAGGGCATCATCACCTATGCCAACGACACGTTCTGCAAGCTCGCCGGGCGCAACCGCGGCGAGCTGGTCGGCAGCGGCTTTCATGCTGCCGGTCGAGGAGCAGGGCGAGACCGCGACGCTCGCCCGACGGCACGCGCATCCACGATCAGAAAATTCTCTACGGCCGACGGCGCGCGCTGGATCGCCTGGCGCGAGGTCACCGTGCGCGCCGACGGCGACAGCGAGATGCAAAGCGTCGGCCGCGATGTGACCGACCGCGTGATCGCCGAGCACGCGCTCGGCGATGCGCGCGATCAGGCGGAAGCCGCGAACCGCGCCAAATCGCGCTTCCTGGCCATGGTCTCGCATGAGATCCGCACGCCGCTCAACGGCATTCTCGGCATGGCCGATCTTCTCGGCGACACGCCGCTCGTACGCCCGAACAGGCGACCTATCTCACGGCGATGAAGACGTCCGGCACGACGCTGGTGTCGTTCATCGAGGACATGCTCGATCTGGCCAAGATCGAAGCCGGACGGCTCGATCTGACGCCGCATGCCGTTCGGGCTCGCCGGTTTCGTCGAAGAGGCGGTGGAACTGCTCGGGCCGCGCGCCCAGGCCAAGGGACTCGAAATCTGCGCCTATGTCGACGAGCGCCTGCCGGCGCGCGTGATCGGCGACGCGGCGCGCTTGCGCCAGGTGCTGTTCAATCTGGTCGGCAATGCGATCAAATTCACCGAGACCGGCGGCGTGTCGATCATCGTCGAGCCGGATCCGAAGCCCGACCACATCGCCATCGCCGTGCGCGACACCGGCATCGGCATCGCGCCCGAAGATCAGGCGCGCATCTTCCAGGAATTCGAGCAGGCCGATATCGGCTCGACGCGGCGCTTCGACGGCATCGGTCTCGGCCTCACGATCTCGCAAGCGCATCGTCGAGCGCATGTCGGGCGCGATCGCGATCGAAAGCGCCTTGGGCAAAGGCTCGATCTTCCGCGTCACCGTGCCGCTGCCGCGCGACGGCGACAGCCAAGATGGCGGCATCTCGCGGTCGCCCGATCTCACCGGCAACGACATTCTCATCGTCGCGCCGGCCGCCGTCGAAGCGTCGTTGCTGGCGCGCCGGCTGCAGCGCTGGGGCGCGCGCACCACCATCGTGCCCGACGACAAGGTGGCGGCGGCGCTGTTGCCCGAACAGGCCTGGAGCGCGGTGCTGGTCGATCATGCGCTCGGCACCGAGGCGAGCGCCACGCTGGCGCGCGTGTCGGCGAAATTTCTGCGCCGGATCGTGCTGGTCACGCCGGCGATGCGTCACGAACTCGCCGCGCTCAAAGAGGCGGGTTTCACCGGCTATCTGATCAAGCCGGTGCGCGCCGCCTCGCTCGCCGCGCGTTTTTCCGCCGACGACGCCTTCGATCACAGCCCGGTCAGCGAGCCGTTGAGACGCCGAGCATCGCGCCCGACAGCGACGGCCTTTCGATCCTCGTTGCCGAGGACAACGAGATCAACGCGCTGCTGGCGCGCGCGCTTCTGGTGAAGCTCGGCCATCGTCCGGTCGTCGTCGAAAGCGGCGGCGCGGCGATCGCATGCTGGCAGGCCGCGCGCGCCGCCGGCACGCCGTTCGATCGCGTGCTGATGGATCTGCACATGCCCGGCATGGACGGACTGGACGCCACACGCCGCATCCGCGCCATCGAAGCCGACGAGCACAGCGCGCGCACGCCGATCGTCGCACTGACCGCGAATGCCTCGGCCGAAGATCGCGAGGCCTGCTCTCGCCGCCGGCATGGACGGCTTTGTCGTCAAACCGCTCGATCGCGAGCGCTTCGCCGCTGCGCTCATGACATCGCGGCGAGCCTTCGCTTCGTAACCTGAGCGATCACAGCCGCCGCAGCGCCACTTCGTCGATCCGGTGGCTGTTCGCTCTTCTTCAAGATCAGATCGGCGCGCTGGCCGGGTCGGCAAAATATTCTCGTGCAGATTGACGAGATTGATGCGATTCCAGATCGAGGTCGCGGTTTCGACCGCTTCTTCGTCGGACAGCCGTCGCGTAGCGGTGAAAGTAGGATTTCGGATCGGCGAAGGCCGTGCCGCGCAAGTGTCAGGAAGCGATTGACGTACCAGTGCAGCAGCACGTCCTCGTCGGCATCGAGATAGATCGAGAAATCGAAAAAGTCGGAGACGAACGGCACGGCCTTGCCGTCGCGCGGCAGCCGCCCGGTCTGCAGCACGTTGAGGCCTTCGACGATCAGAATGTCCGGCCGACTCGATCTCGATCCACTGATTGGGGATGACGTCGTAGATCAGATGCGAATAGACCGGCGCCCGCACCGGATGCAGGCCGGCTTTGATGTCGGAGAGAAAGCGCAACAGCGCCGGCAGATCGTAGCTTTCCGGAAAGCCCTTCTTCTCCATCAGGCCTTCGCGGTCGAGCACGGCGTTGGGATAGAGAAAGCCGTCGGTGGTGATGAGGCCGACCTTGGGCACGTTCGGCCAGCGGCCAAGCAAAGCTTCCAGCACGCGCGCGGTGGTCGATTTGCCGACCGCGACCGAGCCGCCGACGCCGATGATGTAGGGCATCTTGGCGTCTTCGGTGCCGAGAAAGCCTTGCTGCGCGCGAAACAGTCTTTGCGTCGCCGCCACATAGAGCGAAAGCAGCCGCGACAGCGGCAGATAGATTTCCTCGATCTCCGACATATCGAGGCGCTCGTGCATCGAGCGCAGCCGCGTGACCTCGGCCGACTTGAGCGTCATCGGCGTGTCTTGGCGCAGCGTCGCCCATTCGCCGCGCGAGAACACGCGGTAGGGCGACACGTCCTGTTGGGTGCGTTGCTCCATGATTTTCAGCTCTTGGCGTCTAGCCGCTTTTGCGCGCGGCCTTTTCGTCGAGGCCGGATTGGCGCGTGCGCGCGCCGAGCTCGGCTTCGACTTCGTCGAGCGTGATGCCGCGGGCATGGAGCACGACGAGAAGATGATAGAGCACGTCGGCGGCCTCGCCGATCACGCGCTCGCGGTCCTCGCTGATCGCGGCGATCGCGGCCTCGACCGCTTCCTCGCCGAGCTTCTTGGCGCATTGCGCCACGCCGCGGTCGAGGAGCTTGCGGGTATAGGACACGTCCGCGCTCTCTTGCGCGCGCATCTGCGACCCGCTTTTCCAGGTCGTGGAGGGTAAAACTGCTCATTCGTTTTCCTTTGTGCCTTCCTTAGCATCTCTCAAGCCGGCCGGGGAGAGCGCGATTGCTGCTCAGCCAGCGGCATTTCGCCGGGCTCTAACTCTATTTAGGATCGAACTTATGAGTTCGCCCGCCCTCGATTTCTGGTTCGATTTCGCCTCGACCTATTCGTATCCGGCCGCTCATGCGGATCCGGACGCTGGCCGACGCGGCCGGCGTTACCGTCAATTTCAGGCCCTTTCTGCTCGGGCCGATTTTCAAGGCGCAGGGCTGGACCACCTCGCCCTTCAATCTCTATCCGGCGAAGGGCGGCTATATGTGGCGCGACCTCGAGCGGATTTGCGCCGACCTGGCGTTGCCGTTTTCGCGGCCCGATCCGTTTCCGCAAAACAGCCTGCTCGCCGCCCGCGTCGCGCTGGTCGGGCTGCGCGAGCTTTGGGGCGAAGAGTTCTGCGTCGAGGTTTTTCGCGCCCAGTTCGGCGAAGGGCGAGCGCATCGACGATGCGGCCGCGATGACGAAAATCCTCAAGCGGCTCGACATCGCGGCCGAGCCGGTGCTCGCCGCAGCGCAATCCGACGACACCAAAGCGCGGTTGCGCGAGCCAGACCGAGGAGGCCGAGCGACGCGGCATTTTCGGCGCGCCGACTTTCATCACCGCCGACGGCGAATTGTTCTGGGGCAATGATCGGCTGGAGCGCGCGCTGCTTTGGGCAAAGCAATCGCGCTAGATTCTCGTTTGCGCACGCTCTAAGGATCGAGCCGCATCGGCAAGCCGGCGCGGGCCATAAAATCTTTCGCTTCGCGCACCGAGTGTTCGCCGAAATGAAAGATCGAGGCGGCGAGCACCGCGCTGGCATGGCCTTCGCTGATGCCGGCGACGAGATGATCGAGATTGCCGACGCCGCCCGAGGCGATGACCGGCACGGTGACGGCGTCGGAGACGGCGCGCGTCAGCGCGATATCGAAACCCTGCCGGGTGCCGTCGCGATCCATCGAGGTGAGCAGAATTTCGCCGGCGCCGAGCGCCACCACTTCGCGCGCATAAGCGACCGCGTCGATGCCGGTCGGATTGCGGCCGCCATGCGTGAAAATTTCCCAGCGCGGCGGCTCGCCGGGCTTGGCGACGTTCTTGGCGTCGACCGCGACCACGATGCATTGATCGCCGAATTTCTCCGCCGCTTCTTTGACGAACTCGCGCCGCGTCACCGCCGCCGTATTGATCGAGACCTTGTCGGCGCCCGAGGCGAGCAGCACGCGGATGTCCTCGATGGTGCGCACGCCGCCGCCGACCGTGAGCGGCATGAAACAGGCTTCCGCCGTGCGCCGCACCACGTCGAGCATGATGCCGCGGTTCTCGTGGCTTGCGGTGATATCGAGGAAGGTCAGCTCGTCGGCACCGGCTTCGTCATAGGCGATGGCGGCGGCGACCGGATCGCCGGCGTCGCGCAGATTGACGAAATTGACGCCTTTGACGACGCGGCCGTCTTTGACGTCGAGGCAGGGAATGACGCGGACTTTGAACATGCGTCCTACGCCGCCTGCGCCACCTGACGACGACACACAAGCCAGATCGCGAAGCGTCGTGGCAAAGCCAAATAGCCATGAAACATGTCGTGAGCGTCGGCGATCGCTGCCCATGAACGCGGCGCTGCTCGGTCGCAGCGTGCAGCCCAGCTCGATGCGCGCGTGACGCGTCGAATGAGCGACAGCACGGCTGCCAGCACTGCCGCGCTGATCATGTGCGAGCCGCGCTCGCTTCGCGGCATCGAGCCGGCCGTCATAGAGCGCGCGGCCGGCAATGGCGCCTTCGAGTTTTTGCGCGCGGCTCAGCAAAGCGCGGACATCGGCGATCGAGGCAAGGCCGCCCGAGGCGATCACCGGAATCGAAATCTTTTCGGCAAGCGCGATGGTCGCGTCGAGATTGAGGCCCTTGAGCATGCCGTCGCGCGCGACATCGGTATAGATGATGGCGGCGACGCCGGCGTCTTCGAAGCGCTGCGCGATCTCGAGCGCGGAGAGCGTCGACGTCTCGGCCCAGCCTTCGACCGCGACTTTGCCGTCGCGCGCGTCGAGCCCGACGGCGACGCGGCCGGGACAAGCGCGCGCGGCCTCCTTCACCAGCGCCGGATCGCGCACCGCCGCGGTGCCGATGATGACGCGTGTGACGCCCTTGCCGAGCCAGGCTTCGATGGTCGCGCGGTCGCGGATGCCGCCGCCAAGCTGCACCGGGATTTTCACCGCGCCGAGAATGCGCTCGACCGCGGCGGCATTCATCGGCTTGCCGGCAAAGGCGCCGTCGAGATCGACGATGTGCAGATATTCAAAGCCCTGCTGCGCGAAGATCTTGGCCTGCGCCGCCGGATCGTCGTTGAACACGGTCGCGCGCGCCATGTCGCCTTGCTGCAGGCGCACCGCAAGGCCGTTTTTCAGATCGATGGCCGGAAAAAGAATCACGGCTTCCACTTCAAGAAATTCGCGATCAGCGCAAGGCCGAGTTTTTGGCTCTTCTCGGGATGAAATTGCGTGCCGACGATATTGTCGCGCCCGACGATCGCGGTGACGGCGCCGCCATAATCGGCTTCCGCGATCAGATCGGCGCGGTTGCCCGGCTTGAGCTGATAGGAGTGCACGAAATAAGCGTGACGGCCGTCCGGCCCGAGCGTCGAAGCCCATCGAGCAGCGGATGCTGCCGCGCGACATTGAGCGTGTTCCAGCCCATATGCGGAATCTTCAGGCTCGCATCCTTCGGCGCGATGCGATCGACCTCGCCGGCAATCCAGCCGAGACCCTCTTTCACTTCGTATTCGAGGCCGCGCTCGGCCATAAGCTGCATGCCGACGCAAATGCCGAAGAACGGCCGGCCGCGGCGGCGCACCGCCTCTTCGAGCGCCTCGACCATGCCCGGCACCGCATCGAGCCCGCGCCGGCAATCGGCAAAGGCGCCGACGCCGGGCAGCACGACGCGATCGGCGCGCGCCACCGACGGCCGGATCCTGCGTCACCGTGATCGGCTGATCCAAACCGGCTTCATGCGCCGCGCGCTCGAAGGCCTTGGCCGCCGAGTGCAGATTGCCGGACCCGTAATCGACAATGGCGACGCTCACCGCTGCGCTCCCGGCTCCGGAAACAGGCCGATCACGCCGGACGAATAGGGCGTGTGCCGCGGCGGCGTCCTTGGCAGCGCCAGATACGGCGCCATGGCGTTGTCGGTAGCGTGGCGGTCGGCGGCGCGGACGGCGGCGGGCTCGGCTGCGGCGGCACGTTGCGACCCAGGCCGCGAAAAACCGATGCTCGGCGTCTTCGAGATCGCTGCCGCTGACGACGCCGACATTTTTCCAGCCGCGGCGCTTGCAGCGTGAAGCGCTGCAACGTGCCGGCCTCGAGCCCGACGAAGAGCGAGATCAGAACGGCGACGAGCGAGATCATTCCGCCCGACGCGCCAAAGATGCGCATCGCCGTTTCGATGCCGATCGAGACCACGAGATAGAGCACGAGCACGAGCCAAAGCCGGCGCCACAGCATCCACAGCGGCGTCAGCAGGAACGCCCACCAATAGAAGCCGTCGCGCACGAAGGCGAAGCGCGCCGGGTCAGCCAATGCTCCCGGCGTCCGCACCGGCGGCTCATGAACGGTATAAACAGGCATTTGCCAAGCTTTCATGACTTGCTTTTGCATGACTTGCGTGCCCGAAGCGCGAAGTCGCCTCGGATCCTGAACGTTATCTAGTTACTGAGCGTGCCCTTCGTCGAGGGCACCTCGTTCGCCGCCCGCGGATCGATGGCGACGGCCGCCCGCAGCGCCCGCGCCAGACCCTTGAAGCAGGATTCGGCGATATGATGGTCGTTGCCGCCATAGAGCGTGGCGACGTGCAGCGTCACGGCGGCATTCATGGCGAAGGCCTGAAACCATTCCTGCACCAGTTCGGTATCGAACGGCCCGACCTTGGCGCGCCCGAACTCGACCTTGAACACCAGGAACGGCCGGCCGGATATGTCGATCGCGACGCGCGTCAGCGCCTCGTCCATCGGCATGTGCACGTTGGCGTAGCGGGTGATGCCCTTCATGTCGCCGAGCGCCTGTTTCACCGCCTGGCCGAGCGCGATGCCGACATCCTCGGTGGTGTGATGATGATCGATGTGCAGATCGCCCTTGGCCTTGACGGTGAGGTCGATCCGCGAATGCCGCGCCAGCAGATCGAGCATGTGGTCGAGGAAGCCGATCCCGGTCGCGATCGAGGACGCGCCGGTGCCGTCGAGATCGACCGCGACCTCGACATCGGTTTCCTTGGTCTTGCGTTTCACGGATGCCTTGCGCATCGTGGTCTCCAGAGCCTCGGCAATCGCGAGGCCGCGCCGCGCGCCTTTTAACAGGGGTTCAGCGCGCCCCGCCAACCTTTACCGCCGACCTTACCGCACGATTTGCAATGCCGGCGGCCAACTCCTAAATCATGGTTTAACCGCAGGTTTTCCAGCCAACACAGCCCGCAAGACACCCAGCATGACACCCCAATGGCCCCTGAAACCGGCCAATCCGGCCTCTGGCACGGCACGACGATCCTGACCGTCCGCAAGGGCGGCGTGGTCGCCATCGGCGGCGACGGCCAGGTCTCGATCGGCCAGACCATCGTCAAGGCCAATGCCAAGAAGGTGCGCCGGCTCGGCAAAGGCGACGTGATCGGCGGCTTCGCCGGCGCCACCGCCGACGCCTTCACCCTGTTCGAGCGGCTGGAATCCAAGCTCGAGCAATATCCCGGCCAATTGACGCGCGCCGCCGTCGAACTCGCCAAGGATTGGCGCACCGACCGTTATCTGCGCCGGCTCGAAGCCATGATGATCGTCGCCGACAAGGACGTGTCGCTGGTGCTCACCGGCACCGGCGACGTGCTCGAACCCGAGGCCGGCATTGTCGGCATCGGCTCCGGCGGCAATTACGCGCTCGCCGCGGCGCGCGCGCTCGCCGACGGGCCGCTCGACGCCGAGGCCATCGTGCGCCGCTCGCTCGATATCGCCGCCGACATCTGCGTCTACACCAATCGCAATGTGACCATCGAGACGTTGAAGACGTGACCGACTTCTCCCCCCGCGAAATCGTTTCCGAGCTCGACCGCTTCATCGTCGGCCAGGCCGACGCCAAGCGCGCCGTCGCGATCGCGCTTGCGCAATCGCTGGCGCCGCCTGCAGCTCGACGACCGGCTGCGCGAAGAAGTGCTGCCGAAGAACATTTTGATGATCGGGCCGACCGGCGTCGGCAAGACCGAGATTTCCCGGCGGCTGGCCAAGCTCGCCGGCGCGCCGTTCCTCAAGGTCGAGGCGACCAAATTCACCGAGGTCGGCTATGTCGGCCGCGACGTCGAGCAGATCGTGCGCGATCTGGTCGAGATCGCCATCACCTTGACGCGCGAAAGAAAGCGCAAGGACGTCAAGACGCGCGCGCGAGCAGGCCGCCGAGGATCGCGTGCTCGATGCGCTGGTCGGCGCCAATGCCAGCGCCTCGACCAAGGAAGCGTTTCGCAAGAAGCTGCGCACCGGCGAGCTCAACGACAAGGAAATCGAGATCGAGGTGCAGGCGGCGGGCGGCGGCATGCCGATGTTCGATATTCCCGGCATGCCCGGCGCGCAGATGGGCGCGATCTCGATCGGCGATATTTTCGGCAAGCTCGGCGGCGGCCGCACCAAGACGCGGCGCGTCACGGTGCACGATTCCTACGAGATCCTGATCAACGAGGAATCCGACAAGCTGCTCGACACCGATCAATTGACGCAGGAAGCGATCAAGGTCGTCGAGAACAACGGCATCGTCTTCCTCGACGAGATCGACAAGATCTGCGTGCGCGAGGGCCGCGCCGGCGCCGACGTGTCGCGCGAAGGCGTGCAGCGCGATCTGTTGCCGCTGATCGAAGGCACCACGGTCGCCACCAAGCACGGCTCGGTGAAGACCGACCATATCCTGTTCATCGCCTCGGGCGCGTTCCACATTTCGAAACCGTCCGACCTGTTGCCCGAACTGCAGGGCCGGCTGCCGATCCGCGTCGAGCTAAAGCCGCTCACGCGCGACGATATGCGGCGCATCCTCACCGAACCGGAAGCCTCGCTGATCAAGCAATATATCGCGCTGATGGCGACCGAAGGCGTGACGCTGGAATTTTCCGAAGATGCGATCGACGCCGTGGCCGACGTCGCGGTGGCGGTGAATTCAAGCGTGGAAAATATCGGCGCGCGGCGCTTGCAGACCGTGATGGAGCGCGTGCTCGACGACGTCTCGTTCGGCGCGCCGGACCGTTCGGGCGAGACGGTGAAGATCGACGCCGACTACGTGCAAAAGCACGTCGGCGATCTCGCCAAGAACGCCGATCTCAGCCGATTTATTTTGTGATTATTCGCCGACGGGCGCGAGCAGGTGCTCGAGCCGGGCGCTGGCCGATTCGATTTCGGCGCGCTGCTCGCGATCGATCTCGCGGATCGTCGCCATCCACTTTTCGACTTGAGCCAGCATCTGCAAATCGCGTACGCCGCCTTGGTCTGCGGGCATTGTCGTGGCGAAGGTGTCGGACATGACTGGTACTACTCCAACAACGTTCTGCGACGTCATGTTGTCGCAGACGAAGTTGACCAATTCTTGCAGATTGTTTGGCCTTCTCATTGTTAAGGTTAACGAATCCTGTTAGCGATCGCGGCGCAGTCGCACGTAAAGCGCGCCTTGGCCGCCATGGCGTGACATGCGCTTCGTCGAAACCGACGATAAAGGGGCGGAACTCCGGCAGCGCAAGCCACATCGGAACTTGCCGCCGCAACACGCCGCGTTCGCGTTCGCGCATCGCGCGCGATTTACCCCGATCCCTTGCCGGTGACGACGAGCACGATCCGCGCGCCATCCGCCTGCGCGCGGCGCACGAAATGCAAGAGCGCATCATGCGCCTCGCTCTGCGTCATGCCGTGCAGATCGATCCGGGCATCGATCGCGTCGCGGCCGCGCGCCACGCGCTGCTTCAGCCGCCGGTCGAGCGGCGCGAGCGGCGGCGGTTTTTTCGCCGGCGGTGACGCAGGCGCTTGATGCAGTGTCGCGGACGCGCCGCGGCGCGCGGCTTCGTCTGCCGCCGTGGCCGCCGGCTTGGCGCCGGCTTTGCTTTTGGCCTTGCTCGGCCGCAATGGCTTGATCGAGCGCGCAACGCCGGTCCACAGCGCCTCTTCCTCATCGCTCAATTGGCGGCGGCGGCTCATTTTTTCTGCCGCGTCTTGGCTTTCGCTTTCGGCGCGGCGACGTACTCGCGGTCGGCGCGATGACGGGCTTCGGCTCCGGCAGCGGCACGTCTTGCGCGGTCGCCGGATCCGGCACCGTCGGATCTTCCATGGTGCCGGTGGCGAAACTGAACAGGCCCGGCCGCTCCGGCGGCAGCGGCATATCGCGTCCCGCTTCGACCGGATCGAGCGACGCGCGGCAGCAGCATGACGAAGTCGCCCGGATTTTTGATGCGGCCGGCGATGCGCGCGGCCTCGTCGCCGGCGCCGAAATAAATGTCGGCGCGCGCCGGTCCGACGATGGCCGAGCCGGTGTCCTGCGCGACGACGAGGCGATCGAATTTGGTCGCCGCCTTCTCGGCGGCGATCGGCAGATCGGCCTCGATGAAGAACGGCGTGCCGTAGGCGTGCAGCGAACGATCGACCGCGATCGAACGGCCGGGCATCAGCGGCACGCCCTCGGCGCCGACGGCTTCGTCCTCGGTCGCGAGATCGGTGATGCGGAAGAACACGTAGGACTTGTTTGCGCGGCGCACGTCCTTGGCCTGATCCGGATTGGCTTCCATCCAATCGCGGATGCTCTGCATCGACACCTGGTCCTTGGTCATGGCTTTCATGTCGACCAGGACGCGGCCGACCGGCGTGTAGGGCCAGCCGTTATGGGAGTCGTAATTGACGCGCAGGATGGTGCCGTCTTCCAGCCTGATGCGGGCCGAGCCCTGGATCTGCGCGAACAGAACGTCGACCGGATCGTGCAGATAGCAGATTTCCAGATGCCAGCCGTCGAGCGCGCCGTCCTCGATCTCGGCGCGCGTGTAATAGGGCACGATCTTGCGGCGGCCGACGCGGCGGCCGACGAAAACGCCCTTGCTCGGAAAAGCGTCGCCGAGCTTGCGCCGGCCGGCGGCGACAAGATTGGGCGGCCGGCGATAGAGCGGCGCCGTGAAATCGCCGGTCGGCACGCGCGAGCCGTCGATGATCGGCTCGTAATAGCCGGTGAGAAATCCGTCGCGTGTCGCCGAGCTTGTTGATGTGGAGCGGCCGGAAATTCTCTTCGAAGAATTTTTTCGCGCCGTCGTCGTCGAGCGGAATGGCCGCCGCGCGCGCTCGCAGATATCGCGCAGCGCCGCGGGGATTGCGGTCAGTTCGCGGCATTCTGGCTGACGCGCCATTGCTGCGGCGCTTGACATTGAGCGTGCGGCAGCTCGCGAGAAAGGTGGCAAAGGCCGCGGCGTGATCGTCGCTGTCCCAGCCGTCGAGATCGGCCCAATCGACGGGCTCATATTGCGTATCGGGAAATTTGATCGGCGGCGCTCTTGGTCTTGCGCCGGACGCGCCGTCAGCGGAATGCCGGCGAAGACCCATGAGCGAGCATGAGCAGGCTCAGCAGGCGAACGCCCCGACACAACGCCGTCATTGACCTCACTGCCCGGCTTCGGTCGCGACCACTTTCCAGTTGGGATCGCGCGAGGAAATATCGCGCGCGAAGGTCCACACGTCCGTGACGTCGGTGACCTTCTCGGCGTTGCCGTCGATCACGGCGCCGGCGCGGTCGCGCGTGGCGGAAATCAGCTTTGAGACGAAGCGGACGGTGATCTGCGCGGTGTCGATTGCGCAGCTCGGCGGCGGTAATGGTCGAACCGTCGATCGAGACAAAGCGCGTCTCGGCGGTTTCGCTGCGGCGCTCGCGCTCGGTGATCGCGGCATCGAAGCCGTCGAACACTTCGCGCGACAGCAGATTGCGCAATTGACGGCGATCGCCGCCGGCAAAGGCCGTCACGATCATCTCGTAAGCGGCGCGCGCGCCGGTGATGAAATGCTTGGCGTCGAAGCTCGGATCCGCGGCCGCGATGGCATCGAGCCCGGCGGCGACCGCCGATCCGCTCTCGGCGATATCCTTCCAGCGCTCGGCCGGCGGCTGCGGCGCGCTTCCGCGGGCCGCGGCGCGGCTTCGGCCGGCCGCGGCGGCAGCGTCACGACCTTGTCGTCGGCCGGGCTGCGCACGGCATCGCGCGCCGAATACGGATCGTAAGGCGGCCGCTCGCGGCCGGTGCGCTGGCCCAAGACGCTGCGCAGGCGCAGGAAAATGAACACCGCCAGCGCCAGGAAGATGATGGTGTAGATGTCGAACACGTCGGGCATTCTTTCGGCATCGCTCGTTTGGCGGCACCTGCAGCGGACTGGCCTATCAGGCTGCGCCAGAGGCGCGTTCGAGAACCCGGGTCGAACCGCGCACGAGGACGGCCCGGTTCCCCCGCTCTATGTAGGCACGCATCCGTAGCCAAGAATCAGTAGCACAGATCGGCAGCCATCCCAGTGGCCGTGGATCGTGACCATAGCGTGCCGAGGCCGAAGATTAGACGATCAGCGCCGCCGCGCCAACAATGGAAGCGGCCTGCCCGTGACGGGCTTTTAGGCAAATCCGGCGAATTTCGTGCCTTTGACCGCCTTGTTGGGCCCGCGGAGCGGCATTGTTCGCCCCTCTCCCCTGTGTTAGCCAAGCCCCCGGTCAAACTGCCAAGCGAACGCCAGAGTTCGAGATGCCGCCCGCGAGCGCCAAGCCCGTAGGCGTAGCCGGAGACAAGGATGTCAGCGACCAATGGCGGCCCCGATCCGCAGGCCGGCATGCCGCAAATGCCGATGTCGCAGATCGGCATCCTCACGCAATACGTGAAGGATTTTTCGTTCGAAAATCCGAATGCGCCGCGCTCGATGGCGCCGAGCACGCAGCAGCCGGCCATCAATATCAATATCGCGGTCGAAGCCGCGCCGCTGACCGAGACCGACTGCGAAGTGACGCTGCGGCTGGACGGCAAGGCCGAAGTCGCAAGGCCTGCTGCTGTTCGGCTTCGAGCTGCTTTATGCCGGCGTGTTCCGCATTCTCAACGTACCGCCCGAGAGCTTGCAGCCGACGGTGATGATCGAGTGTCCGCGGCTGTTGTTCCCGTTCGCGCGCGAAATCATCGCCACCGCGACACGCAATGGCGGCTTCCCGCCGTTGCTGCTGGAACCGGTCGATTTCGTGTCGCTGTATCGCCAGCGCTGGCCGCAGCGCAGCCCGCGGCGCCGTTTTCCGCCAGTCCGAATTAATCCAAGCTGACGTAATCGCGCCAGATCGCGCTCTCGCCGAGGCTGGCGATGAAGCGGCGATGCGCCGGCGCGTTCGTCCTCGGACAGACGCGGCGGCAGCGGCACCGGGCGCTCGCGCAGCACGATCGGCTCGCCGGCGACGCGGATGGGCGACTGCGGTCTGCGACAGAACGAGCTGCGCCTGCCGCGCGCCGATCAGCTCGATATAGACTTCGGCCAGAAGCTCGGCATCGAGCAGCGCGCCGTGCTTGGTGCGCCGTGAATTGTCGATCGCATAGCGCACGCACAGATCGTCGAGCCGGTTGGCGCCGCCCGGATGCTTGCGGCGCGCGAGCAGAAGCGTGTCGACGATGCGCTCGCGGTTCACCGCGGCGCGGCCGGCGCGTTCCAGTTCGGCGTTGAGGAAGCCGAGATCGAACATCGCGTTGTGCGCGACAAGCGCTGGTCGTCGCCGAGAAATGCGATGCAGTTCCTCGACCTTTGTGGCGAACAGCGGCTTGTCCTTGAGGAACTCGATCGACAGGCCGTGAATCTTGAAGGCCTGTTCCGGCATGTCGCGTTCCGGATTGAAGTAGCAGTGAAACGTCTTGCCGGTCGGAAACCGATTGACGAGCTCGATGCAGCCGATTTCGACCATGCGATCGCCCTGGAAGGGATCAAGGCCGGTGGTTTCGGTATCGAAGACAATCTCGCGCATCGGAACTCTTAAATGCCGCAGCCGGGAAGTCGGGAGCGAATCACCGCGGCCGTGGCGGCATTTTAGCGACCCTTTGCAAAATGTCGCGGATTTGCGCGCGGGTGTGATCGAAACTCTGTGAACTATCGACGACAAAATCGGCGCGTCGGCGCTTTTCCGCGTCGGGCATCTGCTTGGCGAGAATGGCGGCGAACTTGTCGTCGGTCATGCCCGGCCGCTCGAAAGCGCGCTGGCGCTGGATTTCGCGCGGCGCCGAGACGACGACCACGGCATCGCAGCGGCGTTCGGCATCGGTTTCGAACAACAGCGGCACATCGAGCACGACGACCTTGGCGCCGCGCGCGCGCGCGTCGGCCAGGAATTTTTCCCGCGATGCGGTGACCATCGGATGGACGATCGCTTCGAGCCGGGCGAGCGCCGTCTTGTCGTTGAGCACCATCGCGGCGAGCTTGTTGCGATCGACCTTGCCGCCCGTGGTCGAACCCGGAAACGCCTGCTCGATCAGCGGCATCGCCTCGCCTTCGTAGAGCGCATGCACGACGGCGTCGGAATCGTGCACCGGCACGCCCTCCTCGGCGAAGAATTTGGCGGCCGTCGATTTGCCCATGCCGAGCGAGCCGGTCAGACAAAGCACGAATGGTCGTTCGCCGCTCATCGCGCGAGACATCCTCGCTGCCGCAGAAAACTCCAAGGCCTGCAGGAGCGGCAGACCCAGGACCGTGAAATAGTCGCCGTCGACGCGCTCGAACAGTTGAATGCCGAGGCCTTCCAACTGATAGGCGCCGACGCTCGCGGTCGCCGCAGCCCCCGGCCGCTTCGAGATAAAGATCGAGAAACTTTTCCGAAAACGTCGCGCATGGTCAGCCGCGCCACGCCGACATGTTCGAACAGCACCGCGTCATCCTGCACGAAGGCGATCGCCGAATGAAGCTCGTGCGTGCGGCCGCGATAGCGCACGCAGCTGCGCGCGCGCCGCTGCAATATCGGCCGGCTTGGAAAAGCGTTCGGCGCCGAGCGCAAGCGTCTGATCGGCGCCGAGCGTCAGGCGACCGGAATGCGTCTCGGCAACTGCGCGGGCTTTTTCGCGCGCCAAGTGGGCGGCAATCGCACCGGGCGCTTGCGACGCGGCACCGGCTTCAAGCCGACGTTCATCGAGATCGGCCGGGCGCACGTCGACCGGAATTCCCGCACCCTCAAGCAGCGCTCTGCCGGACCTTGCTGCGCGAGGCCAGCACAAGCGGCTCTTCGGCAAGCCATAGCGACTGTCACGACGCCCGCTGCCTGCGGCGCTCGGCGAGATAAGCAAGCACCGCGGCCGCGGTTTCTTCGATCGAACGGCGCGTCACGTCGATCACCGGCCAATTGTGCTGGCTGCACAGTTTGCGCGAAGCGGCGATTTCCTCGGTCACCGCCTCGCGGTCGATATATTGGTCGTCCTCGCGCTGCACCTTGAGCCCGAGCAGCCGGTTTTGCCGGATCTGCACGATCCGCTCCGGCGTGGCGAACAGCCCGACGACCAGCGGGTTCTTGAGCCGCTCGACATGCGGCGGCAACGGCACGCCCGGCACCAGGGGAATGTTGGCGGTCTTGACGCCGCGATTGGCAAGATAGATCGAGGTCGGCGTTTTCGAGGTGCGCGACACGCCGACCAGCACGACATCGGCCTCTTCGAGGTCGTCGGTCTGCTGGCCGTCGTCGTGCAGCATCGTGTAATTGAGCGCGTCGATGCGGCGGAAATATTCGGCATTGAGCGTGTGCTGGGCGCCGACTTTATGGGTCGATTCGGCGCCGAGATAGGCTTGGAACAGGTGCAGCACCGGCCCGAGGATCGACAGGCAGGGCAGACCGAGCTCGCGGCCTTTAGCTTCCAGCTGTTCGACCAGATTTTCCTCGAGCAGCGTGTAGAGAATGATTCCGGGCAATTCCTCGATTTCGGCCAGCACCCGATCGAGCTGTTTCTCCGTTCGCACCAACGGATACACATGCTCGACCGGCATGACCTTGGCGTATTGCGCAGCGGCTGCCCGGCCGACGGCGATCAAGGTCTCACCGGTTGCGTCGGAGATCAGGTGCAGGTGGAAATAGCTCGGCGCGTCCGCCATCGTGCGATCGGAACCGGTTGGATAACCTGTCGATGACTGGGGAGAAGGCCACGGCTTTCGCGGGGGTGCAAGTCAATGGGTGGGTAACTGCCAATCCGTCCACATCCGTGCTGCGCGGGCGTAAAACTCAGAGGCTCCCCCGGTCAGCGGTGAAATGTGGACAAGCGCTGCAAAGCTTTGCCGGGAATCGTTGCCAATGGCTGATTGCGTTGCCGACTCGACAGTAGGCTTTCGCCGAGCTCAGCTATGGGGATATGTGGGTAAGCCGTGGATTGCATGTGGGCGCAAATGTATGAGTCCAATCAACCGTCCAACCACTACAACAGATTCTAAGACTCTATTTGAGATGGGAAGAGAGCGTGGCGGATAACCGGGGGACAAAACCTCTTCTTCGCGTTCTCGAAGGCGAGCGAAGTGCGATTCCTCCGATTTGGCTGATGCGCCAGGCGGGACGTTATCTTCCCGAATATCGGGCAATCCGCGAGAAGTCCGAAAGTTTCCTCGAATCTGTGTTTTAATCCGAAACTGGCTGCCGAAGTGACATTGCAGCCGATTCGCCGCTTTGGCTTCGATGCGGCAATCTTGTTTTCGGATATTCTGGTCGTGCCGCATGCGCTCGGGCAGCGCGTGACCTTCGAAGCGGGCGAAGGACCGCGGCTTGATGCACTTGACGGTCCTGGATCGCTCAACCGGCTGTACGCGGAGATCGATCACGACGCGCTGGCGCCGGTTTATGAAACGATCGGCCTGGTCAAAGAGCAATTGCCGGCTGATATCGCGCTATTGGGCTTTTGCGGTGCGCCGTGGACGGTTGCGACCTACATGATCGCGGGTTTTGGCGCGAGCGATCAGATTCCGGCGCGGCTATTTGCTTATCGGCATCCCGACGCATTTGAAAAGCTGATCGAATTGCTGGTCGAAGCTTCGGCGGCCTATTTGATTCGGCAATTCGAAGCCGGTGTCGATGCGGTGCAGATTTTCGATACCTGGGCAGGCGTCTTGCCGCCCGATGAATTCGAGAAATGGTGCATCGAGCCGTGCGCGAAAATCATCGCCGCGGTTCGCGCTAACGAATTCCAGACGCCAAGATCATCGGTTTTCCGCGCGGCGCCGCGACAAAGCTTGAGCGCTATGTGGCAAACAGTTCCCGTCGATGCGGTTGGGCTCGATTGGATGATCGAGCTTGATTTCGCGCGCGATCGGATCCAGACGAAGCGTCCGGTTCAGGGCAATCTCGATCCGCTCGTGCTTCTCGCCGGCGGCGAGGCGCTCGATCGGGCGATCGATGCGATTCTTGAAACTCTTTCGCGCCGGACCGTTTATCTTCAATCTCGGTCACGGCATCCTGCCGGAAACGCCGATTGCGCATGTCGAGCGTTTGATCGCGCGGGTGCGGGGAAGCTGAGCCCGAGACAGTCCAGGTTGTTCAACATGGCATACGAGTGGGTCAAAGCCTTCCACATCATCGCCGTCATCGCCTGGATGGCGGGGATGCTCTATCTGCCGCGGCTGTTCGTCTATCACTGCGCTGCGGAGAAAGGCTCGGTGCAGTCGGAGACCTTCAAGGTCATGGAGCGGCGGCTCCTGCGCGGCATCATCAATCCGGCGATGATCGCGACCTGGCTTTTGGGGCTCTGGCTCGCCTGGCACGGACCTGATTCTCACTACGGCTGGTTCGCCTCGCCCTGGCTTCACGCCAAGCTTGTGCTCGTTCTTGCGCTCTCGGCGGTGCATGGATTGTTCGCCCGCTGGATGAAGGCCTTTGGCCGCGACGCTAACCGGCATTCCGCTAGATTCTATAGGATTATCAATGAAGTACCTACGATCCTCATGATCGGAATCGTCATTCTCGTCGGTGGTGAAACCGTTCTGATCTTCACGCGTTGCTTACTGGAAAATCGGTCTTATCGCTCGCCGGCACTTGCCTGAAGCTGCAGTCTTTTCCTATCTTACGGCTATCCCACCAAACGTAGGCGGATGCAGTTGCGTTCTGGCTCCAGTGAATTGGAGCCGCCCGTGCATCAGGTCCGGGGCCCCCAAAGCCCCTTTCCACCAAAGATCTGCTGCAACAAGTCCCTGCTGCGACAAGACCTTCTGCAAAAAGACCTGCGACCTTCCCTACGCCAGCGGCCCCGTAACTCCAATTCCGCCGCTAGGCCAATTTCCACAGGACATTCTATGCGTGAAATGAAACTACAAGAGCTCAAGACCAAGACTCCGGCGGAGCTCGTCACCTTTGCCGAGGAGCTCGAGGTCGAAAACGCCTCGACGATGCGCAAGCAGGAGCTGATGTTCGGCATCCTCAAGCAGCTCTCGGCGCGCGAGACCGACATTGTCGGCGAAGGCGTCGTCGAGGTTCTGCCGGACGGCTTCGGCTTTCTGCGCTCGCCGGAAGCCAATTACCTGCCGGGCCCTGACGATATCTACGTCTCGCCTTCGCAGATCCGCCGCTTCGGATTGCGCACCGGCGACACCATCGACGGCCATATCCGCAGCCCCAAAGAGGGCGAGCGCTATTTCGCGCTGCTCAAGGTCAACTCGCTCAATTTCGAAGACCCGGAAAAGGCCCGCCACAAGGTCAATTTCGACAACCTGACGCCGCTCTATCCCGACGAGTGGCTGAAGATGGAATTCGAGGATCCGACCAAGAAGGATCTCTCGGCCCGCGTCATCGACATCGTGGCGCCGGTCGGCAAAGGCCAGCGCGCGCTGATCGTGTCGCCGCCGCGCACCGGCAAGACCGTGCTGCTGCAGAACATCGCCCACTCGATCACGCACAATCATCCGGAATGCTATCTGATCGTGCTCCTGATCGACGAGCGGCCGGAAGAAGTCACCGACATGCAGCGTTCGGTGAAGGGCGAGGTCGTGTCCTCGACCTTCGACGAGCCGGCGGTGCGCCACGTTCAGGTCGCCGAGATGGTGATCGAGAAGGCGAAGCGCCTGGTCGAACACGGCCGCGACGTCGTCATCCTGCTCGATTCGATCACCCGCCTCGGCCGCGCCTACAACACCGTGGTGCCATCCTCCGGCAAGGTGCTCACCGGCGGCGTCGACGCCAATGCCTTGCAGCGCCCGAAGCGCTTCTTCGGCGCGGCGCGCAATATCGAGGAAGGCGGCTCGCTGACCATCATCGCCACCGCGCTGATCGATACCGGCAGCCGCATGGACGAAGTGATCTTCGAAGAGTTCAAGGGCACCGGCAATTCGGAACTGATCCTCGACCGCAAGGTCGCCGACAAGCGCACCTTCCCGGCCATGGACATCACCCGCTCCGGCACCCGCAAGGAAGAGCTCCTGGTGCCGCCGGATCAGCTCAAGAAAATGTACGTGCTGCGCCGCATCCTCAATCCGATGGGCACCATGGACGCCATGGACTTCCTGCTGGACAAGCTGCGCAACACCAAGAACAACGGCGAGTTCTTCGACTCGATGAATACGTAAATTGCATCGCACGCGTGGCGGGGCTTCAGCCCCGCCCGAAATCGCGTTCGGGAAGCGCAAAAATCCTTGTCGCGTTGACCGGCATCGTGCGCTTGATGTTCAGCGCCGTGTCCGGATCGACAAAGCACATGCCGCCTTTGCCGACGGCGGTCTCGCATTGCGCCACGGTCGTATAGCCGCATTCGATGACGGCATTGTCGCGGGTGGCGTAGCCGCACCACTCGTCGGCGCGGGCGCTGGTTGCCGCGCTACCTGCCGAAAGGACGACCAGGGTCGCCGCGATCCCGTATCGGATCGATTGCCGCATGATTGGCTCTCCAAATGAACGTCATCTGTCAGACGTGCCAGCGCGCCCCGCGGTTCTATAAAGCACGAAACGTGCCTGGATCGAGGCGTCAAGAATGTCGCACCGCTTCGATGGCGGCGTTGAGGCCGGCGATCAGTTCAGCGGGAGTTAGACCGGCAGCGAACAGGTTTCGCCGACGCAGACGAAGGCCTGCGGCTCCTGTGGCGGCTGCGATTTTAGCGCGGGCCGGATGCGTGTCGCGGCAACGCCTCGGCGGCGGGCGCATGCAGCACGATGCGGTCGAGCGGCGAAGCACGGCGCGCCGCCGCGAGCAGCGCCTCCGCGCCGGCCCCCTCCCCGGTCACCACGATCTCCGCGGCGCGCAGCCGCAGATCGATGGCGTTGAGCAGCGCCATGTGCATGTAGAGATTTTCGGCGACCTGCGGCGCGATGGCGGCGATCAGCCGGTCGGCTTTTTCGCGCCAGGCGTCGTCGCCGGCGAGAACCGCCAGCCGGATGAGGTTTTGCGCAGCGACGGCATTGTGATTGGGCGTCGCTTCGTCGGTCGTTGCGGCCGGCCGGATCACGAGTCCTTCGGCGTCGGCGGCGGTGAGATAATAGGTGCCGGTCTCGGCATTGGCGTAGTCGCGATCGAGCGCGTGCTGCCAGGACAAGCGCGCGATCGAGATAGTCGTGCTTGCCGGTCGCTTCATAGAGCGCCAGCGCTGCGCGGATCATCGCGGCGAAGTCGGAGGCAAGTCCGGGAAATTTGAGCTTTCCTTCGCGCCAGGAATGGCCGAGCCGGTCGCCGCGCGTCATGGCGCGCGCGACGAAATCGAAGGCGCGCGACAGCAGTCTCGAGCCATGACGGCTCGTCGAAAACAAGTCCGGCATTGACCAGCGCCGCGATCATCAGGCCGTTCCAGTCGGCCAGCACTTTGTCGTCGAGGCCGGGACGCACGCGCTTGCCGCGCACGGCGAGAAGCTTTTCGCGCAAGGCGCAAAGCCGCGCCTCGTCGGCTTCGCTGCGCGGCAGCGGCTTCAGGCGATTGAGAATGTTGTGGCCTTCGAAATTGCCCGCCGGCGTCACGTCGTAATGGCGGGCAAAAAACTCGCCGTCTTCGATGCCGAGATGTTTGATCACCTCGTCGTAGGACCAGACGTAGAATTTGCCCTCTTCGCCTTCGGAATCGGCGTCGAGCGAGGCCGAGAAAGCGCCCTCGCCCGTCGTCATTTCGCGCCTGAGCCACGCTACCGTTTCGTGCGCGCGCTGGCGATAGAGCGCTTTGCCGCTGCGCTGATAAGCGATCGCCAGCAATTCGAGAAGCTGCGCATTGTCGTAGAGCATTTTTTCGAAATGCGGCACGAGCCAGCGCTCGTCGACCGAGTAGCGCGAAAAGCCGCCGCCGAGATGATCGTAGATGCCGCCCTCGCAGATATGATCGAGACTGATCTCGACGGCCGCGAAATAGCGCGCCTCGCCGGTGCGCAGGCCGGCGCGCCACAAGCAGTTCGAACAACGCGGCTTGCGGAAATTTCGGCGCGCCGCGCGTGCCGCCGTTGACCGGATCGATGATGCCGCCGAGCTGGCGCGCGGCGTTGTTCAATCCGTCGACGCCGATCGTCGCGCCGACGACGCTGTGCGCCGTGGCGGCGAGCTGCTCCATCAGCGCGGCGCGGTTCTGCTCGATCTTCTGCGGCTCTTCGCGGAACAGCCGCGCGATCTCGCGCAGCACATCGACAAAGGCCGGTTTGCCGTAGCGCGAGACTTTCGGAAAATAGGTGCCGCCCCAGATCGGCTCGCCGTCGGGCGTGAGAAACATGGTCAGCGGCCAGCCGCCGTGCTCGCCGAGATGATGCAGCGCCGCCATGTAGATCTGATCGATGTCGGGCCGTTCCTCGCGATCGACTTTGATGTTGACGAACAGCTCGTTCATGACGCGCGCGGTGGCGTCGTCCTCAAAACTTTCGTGCGCCATCACGTGGCACCAGTGACAGGCCGCATAGCCGACCGAGAGCAGAATTGGTTTGTTGTGCTGTGCTTCGCCGCGGCCAGCGCTTCCGGTCCCCAGGCCCACCAATCGACCGGATTGTCCTTGTGCTGAAGCAGATAGGGGCTCGTCTCTTGCGCGAGGCGATTTTGCTGCGATGCCGTTTGGTGGCTGTGAAGTTGACATGGACGCACCGTAGCAAGTAGCCCGCATGGCGCGAAGCGCCGATACAGCGATGCTGCCTCAACCGCCTACATGCCCGATCGTTCCACCATCTTCGCTTTGTCCTCCGGCCGGCCGCCGGCGGCGATTGCTGTGGTGCGCGTGTCGGGTCCGCAGGCCGGCGTCGCGCTGGAGAAGCTGATCGGCCGCGTGCCGGAGCCGCGAAAGGCGGCGCTGGTGCGCGTGCGCGATCCGGCGAGCGGTGAGCCGATCGATGAGGCGCTGGCGCTGTGGTTTCCGGGCCCGCAGAGCGAGACCGGCGAAGACGTGGCTGAGCTGCAATTGCACGGCGGTCACGCGGTGATCGCCGGCGTGCTTGATGCACTGGGAGCGATTGCCGGCTGCCGCCTTGCCGAGCCGGGCGAGTTCACCCGGCGGGCGTTCGAGAGCGGCCGGCTCGATCTCACTGCGGTGGAGGGTCTTGGCGATCTGATCGCCGCGGAGACGCCGGCGCAGCGGCGGCAGGCGTTTCGGCAGCTCAAGGGTCTGATCGGCGACCGCGCCGAAGCGTGGCGGCGGCGGTTGATCGAGGCGTTGGCGCTGGTCGAGGCCCGGATCGATTTCTCCGACGAGGCCGACGTGCCCGAGGATTTGGTCGGTCCGGCGCTTCATGCTGCGCAGCAATTGCGCGACGAGATTGCAGCAGTTCTGGCCGACGGCCGCCGCGGCGAGCGTTTGCGGGAAGGGTCTCGTCGTCGCCATTGCCGGGCCGCCAAACGCCGGAAAATCGACGCTTTTCAATCGGTTGGCGCGGCGGGACGCGGCGATCGTGTCGCCCTATGCCGGCACCACGCGCGACGTCATCGAGGTGCATCTCGATCTCGATGGCTATCCCGTCACGCTGCTCGACACGGCGGGGATCCGGGACAGCAACGAGCCGGTCGAGCAGGAAGGCATGCGCCGCGCCCGCGAGCGGGCGGCGGCGGCCGATGTGGTGCTGTGGGTCGTCGATGCCGGAGCGGACAGGGCGGGAACGGTGGCGAACACGGGCTGGGAATGGACGCTATCCGAGATTTGGCTGATCCAAAACAAGATTGATTTGATTGGCGAGAAATCGCTTACCGGGCAATGCCTTACTAAAGAGATGAATATAAATTCATTTATTTAATCTCGGCAGGGCAGGGAGCCGGCGTCGAGGCGCTGGTAGTCGGGCTTAGCCGGACTACGCGCGTTCGTTCTTCTCGATGGCCGAGTCGGGCATCGTGACCCGCGCGCGCCATCGGCGGGCGCTCGAAGAGACGGTCGGCGCGCTCGATCGGGCTTTGGCGGAGGGAGCCAAAACCGGCGGCCGTGAGGAGCTCATTGCCGAGGAACTGCGGGCGGCGGCGACCGTGCTTGGCCGGCTGACGGGCCGTGTCGATGTCGAGGATATTTTGGACGTCATCTTTCGCGATTTCTGCATCGGCAAATGACAGGCGCCGTCGCGCGACTCCGTCGCGTCGCCTGATCGTAATCGCAGCTCCGAAGTTGGTAAGGCTGGCTTAGCTTTGTTTCACGTGAAACATGGCCGCTTCAGACCAAACTGTCGAACAGGCTTTGACCGGCACTTGGCGCTTCGCTACAACCGCCTCCTTCTTGGAGATTCCGATGGACGGCCGCTTCGATGTGATTGTCGTCGGCGGTGGCCATGCCGGCTGTGAGGCGGCCAGCGCCGCTGCCCGTATGGGCGCGCGCACGGCGCTGGTGACCCAGCGCTTCGCGACCATCGGCGCGATGTCCTGCAATCCCTCGATCGGCGGGCTCGGCAAAGGCCATCTCGTCCGCGAAATCGACGCGCTCGATGGCCTGATGGGCCGCGTCGCCGATGCCGGCGGCATTCAGTTTCGCCTGCTCAACCGCCGCAAGGGGCCCGCCGTGCGCGGCCCGCGCGCCCAGGCCGATCGCAAGCTCTACGCCGCAGCAATGCAGGCGGCGATTGCAGGCACGCCCAATCTGACGGTGATCGAAGGCGAGGTGGATGACCTCCTCGTCGATGAGCGCATCAGCGGCGTTCGGCTTGGCCGATGGCCGGGTGTTTGGAGCCGGCGCGGTGGTTCTGACCACCGGGACGTTCCTGCGCGGCCTGATCCATATCGGCGAGCGGCAAATTCCGGCCGGCCGGGTCGGCGAGGCGCCCGCCATGGGGCTTTCCGCCACGCTTGAGCGGGCCGGATTTGCGCTCGGACGTCTCAAGACCGGCACGCCGCCGCGGCTCGACGGCACGACGATCGACTGGAAAGCGCTGGAAATGCAGCCCGGCGACGATCCGCCCGAGCCGTTCTCGATGCTGACGGAGCGCATCACCAATCGGCAAATCGCAGTGCGCCATCACCCGGACGACGCCGGCGACGCATGAGATCATCCGGGCCAATGTCCATCGTTCGCCGATGTATTCCGGCCAGATCCAGAGCCGCGGGCCGCGTTATTGCCCGTCGATCGAGGACAAGATCGTCCGTTTCGGCGAGCGCGACGGGCACCAGATCTTCCTCGAGCCGGAGGGCCTCGACGATACGACGGTCTATCCGAACGGCATCTCGACGTCGTTGCCGGAGGATGTGCAGGCGGCCCTGGTGGCGTCGATTCCGGGGCTGGAGCGGGCCCGGATCGTGCGGCCCGGCTATGCCATCGAATACGACCACGTCGATCCCCGCGAGCTCACGCCGTCGCTGGAAACCCGGCGTTTGCCGGGGCTTTTCCTGGCCGGTCAGATCAACGGCACGACCGGCTACGAAGAGGCCGCCGCCCAGGGCCTGGTCGCGGGCCTCAATGCCGCGGCCAAGGCAGGCGAGGGCGCGCCGATCGTGTTCGATCGCGCCGAGGGCTATCTCGGCGTCATGATCGACGATCTGGTGACGCGCGGCGTCAGCGAGCCCTATCGGATGTTCACCTCGCGCGCCGAATATCGGCTGACGCTGCGCGCCGATAATGCCGATCAGCGGCTGACGGATAGGGGTATCGCGCTCGGCTGTGTCGGCGCCGAGCGGGCGCGCAAACATCGCGATAAGATGGCCTCCTGGATGCGGCGCGGGCCATGGCACGGTCGCTGACCGTGACGCCGACCGAGGCCGCGAAATATGGGCTTTCGCTGCGCAAGGATGGCCAGCGGCGCTCGGCGTTTGAGCTTCTGTCCTATCCGGACATCACGGTGTCGGATCTGTCGCGGATCTGGCCGGAATTCGCGAACTCGAGCCCAAGATCGCCGAGCAGCTCGAGATCGACGCAAAATACGACGTCTATCTGAGCCGGCAGGCCGCCGATGTGGAATCCTATCGGCGCGACGAAAGCCTCGTTCTGGCCGACGATCTCGATTATGCGGTGCTGCCCGGGCTTTCGAACGAGGTCCGCCATAAGCTGCAAACCCACCGGCCGCGGACCATCGGCCAGGCCGGCCGAATCGACGGCATCACGCCGGCGGCGCTGACGCTGCTCGTGGCTCATGTGCGGCGGCAGAACCGCAAGCCGACAGCAAGCCGGACCGCGGGGTCGCGTAATGAGCGCGCCCCATCAGGGGGGTAACGCGATTCGCGAAAGATCCGCGCGGGCCAATGCCGGCCACCGGACCGATCCCTCAGCTTTTGCCGCCGATCTCGCCGCGGACCGCGAACGGGTCATCGCGCTAATCACGGCGCTCACCCCTGTTTCACGTGAAACAGTGGCCCGTCTCGACCGCTTTGTCGAAGCTTCTGCTGGAGTGGCAGCAGCGGATCAATCTGATCGCCCCTTCGACCGAGCCGACACTGTGGACGCGCCACATCGCCGACTCCTTGCAGCTTCCTGCCGCTCGCATCCGCAAGCCAAAATATGGGTCGATCTCGGCTCCGGCGGCGGCTTTCCCGGCTTGGTGATCGCTTGCGCGCTCGCGGACACAGCCGGGCGCCGAAGTCCATCTGGTCGAAAGCATCGGCAAGAAGGCGAGCTTCCTGCGCGAGGCGGCGCGCGCCACTGGCGCGCCGGTCGAAGTCCACGCCATGCGGATCGCAGATTTTGCCAAGCGCGCGCCGAAGCAGATCGATGTCGTCACGGCGCGCGCGCTGGCGCCGCTGCCGAAATTGCTGGCCGAGGCGTATCCGCTGTTGAAAAGAGGGGCCCGGGGACTGTTTCCCAAGGGACAAGATGTTGGCGCTGAATTGACCGAGGCCGCTAAATGTTGGAACATCCAGGCGACCTTGGCTGCAGAGCAGGACCGATCCAAGGTCTCAGATCGTTATCGTCGAAAGCATCGAGCCAAGACGAGACTCTAAGTTTGGCCGTCCGATAAGGCAACCTATAGTTGAATATCCACCACCGAACAGCGCTGGACCAGCCGCGATGAATGACGCACCCGATCAGACCGTGGTTGCCTTCCCCGCGCCCGACGGCGCGCTCGCCGCCGCAGCAGAGGCCAAGGCCGCCCCGCGTCCTCGCCGTCGCCAACCAGAAGGGCGGCGTCGGCAAGACCACGACCGCGATCAATCTCGGCACGGCGCTCGCCGCCATCGGCGAAGATGTTCTGATCATCGATCTCGATCCGCAGGGCAATGCCTCGACCGGTCTCGGCATCGATCGCCGCAACCGGCGTTACTCGACCTATGACGTGCTGACCGGCGAGGCGGCGTTGCGCGACGCCATCGTCGCGACGGCCGTGCCGCGGCTGCATCTCGCGCCGTCGACGCTCGATCTCTCCGGGCTCGAGCTCGAGATCGGGCAAGCGCGCGATCGCGCCTACCGGCTGCGCAGCGCGCTCGCGCCGCTGAACACGGTCGGCGGCACGCAATTCACTTACGTGCTGGTCGATTGTCCGCCGTCGCTCAATCTTCTCACCGTCAACGCCATGGCGGCGGCGAACGCCATTCTGGTGCCGCTGCAATGCGAGTTCTTCGCGCTCGAAGGTTTGTCGCAATTGCTCAAGACCGTCGAGTCGGTGCGCGAGCAGCTCAATCCCGGTCTGACGATTCACGGCATCGTGCTGACGATGTTCGACGCGCGCAACAATCTGTCGGGACAGGTCGTCGCCGACGTGCGCGAATTCATGGGACTCGAAAGTCTACGACACGATCATCCCGCGCAACGTGCGGGTGTCGGAAGCGCCGTCCTACGGCAAGCCGGTTCTCGTCTACGATCTCAAATGCAGCGGCAGCGAAGCCTATCTGCGCCTCGCGACCGAAATCATCCAGCGCGAAAAAAAGCTCTGCGTGGGATGAGGCGCATTTAAGTGACTGAGCATCTGGGGAAAGCGGCGATGGCGGAAGACGCATCGCGATCGCGATTGGGCCGCGGCCTCGCCGCCTTGATCGGCGAAGTCTCGGCGGAAGCTTCGTCGGAGCGTCCGCGCGGCCAGCGGCGGGTGCCGACCGGTGCGCTGCGGCCGAATGCGCGCAATCCGCGGCGCGTCTTTTCCAACGCCGAACTCGACGAACTCGTCGCGTCGCTGCGCGAGCGCGGCATCATTCAGCCGATCGTCGCGCGGCCGATGCGCGGCGCCACCGATGCCTACGAGATCATCGCCGGCGAACGCCGCTGGCGCGCGGCGCAGCGCGCCGGCCTGCACGAAGTGCCCGTCGTTATCATCGAAGCGACCGACGCCGAAGCGCTGCAAATCGCCATCATCGAAAACGTGCAGCGCGCCGATCTCAATCCGCTCGAAGAGGCCGATGGCTATCGCGCCTTGATGGATGAATTCAGCAACAGCCAGGACGATATCGCCAAGATCATCGGCAAGAGCCGCAGCCATGTCGCCAATACGCTGCGGCTTCTGAAACTGCCGGAGACGGTGAAGGCGCATATTCATTCCGGCAAACTTTCCGCCGGCCACGCGCGCATGCTGATCGGTCAACCCAACGCCGAACAGCTTGCGGAAGAGATCGTCGCCCGCGGTCTCAATGTGCGCCAGGTCGAGGCGATGGCGCGCGAGGCCGGCCAGAAAGCGCGGCAAAGGCAATGGACGGCGCAAGCGCACGCGCGCGGCGAGAAGAACGCCGATCTGGTCGCGCTGGAAAAACGAATTTCCGATTCGCTCGGCTTGGTCGTGAACATCGACGATCGCGCGCGCGGCGGCATGCTCAGCATCCGCTACCGCAATCTCGATCAGCTCGACGAAGTGCTGCGCCGGCTTGAAAGAAAGCACTGAGCCGCAATCTGATTTGATCGCCGATCTGACGCGGCTCGCGAATCAAACAACAAAAAAGCCGGCCACTCGGGCCGGCTTTTTCAACTCCGCGATAGTCGCGGCGAATTAGTAGCGAACCAGCTTTCCGTTCACGCCGTCATAAAGCATCGTTATGCGGCAGATAGGCATTGACGAGATAGCTGCCGATGAACGGCACGATGCAATCGGCCATGCCCATGTAAACTTCGCGATAGGTGAGCGGACGATTGACCGCGACCGTGTAGATGAACGGCGTGGCAACCACGCAGGCGCCAGTGGTCACGCCGTAAGCGCCGAGTGTCGTCATCCGCGATATGGCCGGGATTGCCGTGCTTCTCGGTCAGGTAATAGCCGGCCGACGCCGGTGCCGATACCGATGCCGATCCCCGCAGCGGTCAGGCGCGGATCCTGCCCATGGCCCCACCAGTTCAAGAACGGAATTGCGCTGGTGCTGGTATCGTTGGTCGGCTGCGCACTGTGCAGCCTGTGGCTGCAGCCCAATGACCACGATCAGGGCCAGGGCAGCAAGAATAAACCGCTTCATTTCGAAGACTCCCCCTCCATACGCACGCCCGAAAACGGCAGTCGCCGTATGGTTAACGGAACTTGAACGAGCCGCTCCGTCCTGTCGAGGATGTGGGCGGTGGATAGCGCATGATTCCCGGCTGCTGTGATTATTTAGCAACCATTTTATCGCCCAACGGCGACGTTGGACGGCCTGGTCGGAGGGAGCCATGCGGACCGGATTGAATTCGACCATTTCGCCTGAACGGTATTCCGAGCGGGATTGTCCAGCGCGGTGGTGCGTTATTCCGCCGCGGTCCGGCGGGCGCCGAATCGCCGCTCGATGTAATCGATCACGATCTTCTGGAAGTCGGCCGACGACCGTCGGGCCGCGCAGCGTCATCGCCTTCTTGCCGTCGATGAAGACCGGCGCCGTCGGCTGCTCGCCGGTGCCGGGCAGCGAAATGCCGATATCGGCGTGCTTGGATTCGCCGGGCCCGTTGACGATGCAGCCCATCACCGCGACGTTGAGGCCTTCGACGCCGGGATAGCGCGTCTTCCATTCCGGCATCGAGTCGCGGATGAAGTTCTGGATGCTCGAGGCCAGCTCCTGAAAGGTCGTCGAGGTGGTGCGGCCGCAGCCGGGGCAGGCGGCGACCAGCGGCACGAAGGTGCGCAAGCCCACGGTCTGCAACAATTCCTGGCCGACTTTGACTTCGAGCGTGCGGTCGCCGTTCGGCTCCGGCGTCAGCGAGATGCGGATCGTGTCGCCGATGCCCTGCTGCAGCAGCACGCCCATCGCGGCCGATGACGCGACGATGCCCTTCGAGCCCATGCCGGCTTCGGTGAGGCCGAGATGCAGCGCGTAATTCGAGCGCCGCGCCAATTCGGCATAGACGCCGATGAGATCCTGCACCGCCGATACTTTGGCCGAGAGGATGATTTTCGACGCGTGGCAGGCCGATTTCCTCGGCGCGCTCCGCCGACAGCAGCGCCGATTGGACCATGGCTTCGCGCGTCACGTCGCGCGCACCGACCGGATGGTTCGAGCGTGAGTTCTCGTCCATCAGATGCGTCAGCAGCTCCTGATCGAGCGAGCCCCAATTGGCGCCGATGCGCACCGGCTTGTCGTGGCGGATCGCGGTTTCGACGATGGCGCCGAACTGCTTGTCCTTCTTTTCCTTGAAGCCGACATTGCCGGGATTGATGCGATATTTGTCGAGCGCCTCGGCGCAGGCCGGATGGTCGGCGAGAAGCTTGTGGCCGATGTAGTGAAAGTCGCCGACGATCGGCACGTCGACTTTCATCTTGAGAAGCCGTTCCTTGATGTGCGGCACGGCGGCCGCGGCCTCGTCGCGGTCGACGGTGATGCGCACGATCTCCGAGCCGGCGCGCGCCAGCGCCGCCACCTGCGTCGTCGTCGCCTCGACATCGGCGGTGTCGGTATTGGTCATCGACTGCACCACAACGGGCGCGCCGCCGCCGACGGTCACGTTGCCGACCTTCACGGCAACGGTTTGATGCCTTGCGGCGGGACCGGAAAATTCCATCATGAGCAAGGTCCTTACGGGTCTCAGGAGCCGGACATGAGCCGGGCTGACGCCTCTGCCAAATGCGAAAAGGGTCCAGCTGCCCCTGATATAGCCTCACCGAGCGCCGTTGACGAGGAGGCCCGAACCCAGATTTCGATGAGACTAAATGCCTCCGGCCGCAGCACTACCGCGAAATGTCGAATTTGGGGTCTTTTTATTCCAGAACTACGTCTTTAGGCACCACGCAATTTAATGCCTGGTTTCCGCCAATTAACCCATTGTAATTACAGGAAATATAATGCCGGCGGCGAAGGTCGGTCTGGCGTCGCGAAACGCTAGCTCTTCTTCCCGTTGAGGAATTTTGCGGCAGCACTTGGCCGGAGCCAAAAGCGGCCGCGGCCCGACGTCACCAAGGCGCCTAGCGCTTCGCCGTAGCGTTCCGGACTATTGCGCGCAACCGCACGAAAGCAGTCATAGCCGGCGTCACGCTGACCGAGCTCCAAGAGGCAATGCCCGAATGTGAGCCACGCCTTCGCATCGCCGGGCCGCAGCATCAGGTAGCGGCGGAAATAACCTGCCGCGGCTTCGTTCTCGCCGACTTCCTGATGCGCCTTGGCGATGCCGAACAGCGCTTCGGGCGAATTCGGCGAGATCCCGAGCGCGCGCGCAAAGGCGGATTTGGCACCGGCGCAATCGCGCCGATGCAGAAAAACGTAGCCGAGCTGAATCGACAGCTCCGGCATCATCGGCGCAACGTCGAGGCCGCGCTTGAGCGACTTCGATCGCCTCGTCATGGCGCTCCATCGACAAACAACAACGAGCCGAGATCGCGAAAAACCGGCGCGAAACGCGGATGCCGTTTCGCCGTGCGATGAAGACGCGACAACGCATCGTCCAAACGGCCGGCTTGCCGCAGCGCCATCGCCAGTGTCGTATCGATTTTCGGGTCGTGCTTGCCGCGCGCGGCACTTTCGAGCGGCGCGATGGCGTCCCCAGCGCGGCCCTGCGCCAGCAACGCACAGCCAAGGATGTGCAGCGCGCGAACCTGGCCCGGGTTGGTTTGCAAAACTTCGGCGGCGATGCGTTCGGCATCGCGCGGCCGCTGATTGTTCAGCGCAAAGCCGGCGCGTTCGAGCGCGTCGTCGCGGCTCGTACTGTTTTGGGCCGCGCCGGGAAAGGCAGGTTCGATCGCCATCGTCGGCTCGCGTCCCCGCGCCGTCGTCCTATAGGCTGACAATCCAGCCCCATAAACAGGACCGCAAACAACACATGAATTTTCTCATGTACACGCGCCGACCCGCGACGTAGATTCGCCGGCATAGCGGCGATGTCCCAGTGCATACGTTGGATCTTGGGGTTTCGATCTTGGGGTTTGGAGCGTGGACCAGGTCGGCGAGATGACACTGACATTTCGGTGTCCGCCGGCGCTGGAGCCGATCTTGCCGCGGCCGATACCGGCGGTGCGCGGCCTGCCCGACTGGTTCAAGACCATGCCGCAAAAGGCGTTCAGCGCTACCGCCGGCAAAGATGCGCCGACCGTCAAGAAATGTCCGCCTTTCGTCGACGCCATGATCTACGGATTTCTCATTCCGCTGGCGATCGATCTCGAAGTCCGCGACGGCGAATTCAACTGGGACTTCGAAGTCCCGCCGGGTTACGTCAGCGAGTTCTCACATTCGCCGATCGATTTTCACGATCCCAGCCAGGTTGCCGGCACGCCGTTCCTTGACGACGACCGCTTCATCATCAAGTTCAATTCGTTTTGGACCATCGAGGCACCGGCGGGTTACTCGCTACTGTTCACCCATCCGGTCAATCGCACCGATCTGCCGTTCACGACACTTACCGGGCTCGTCGACTGCGACTCGTTTCACGACAGCCCGCTGAATTTTCCGGCGCGCTGGCACGACGCGGACTTCAACGGCGTGCTGCGCAAAGGCACGCCGGTCGGCGCAGTGTCTCCCGGTGAAACGCGAAGCCTGGACCGGCCGCTACGAAGCGCTGTCGGACGATGACGGCGGCGCGGCTTGTCGCCACGCGCGACGCTTTGGCCTTCGAGACCGGCGTTTATCGCCGGCGGTACAGGATGCCGAAATATTAGCGCCTCAGATCTCCCGGCAATGCGAGCAAATGCCGGCGATTTCGATCAGCGGGCTCTTCGGCGAAAATCCCGCCGCACGCGCCGATGACTTGAGCGCTTCGGCGGCGCCGCCGCCCGGCGCTTCGCCGACCGCGCCGCACTTCTCGCAGATCAGGAAAACGACGAGATCGTTGTCGGCGTGATTGTGCGCGCAGGCGACGAAGGCGTTGCGGCTCTCGATGCGATGGACGAGACCGTTGTCGCGCAGAAAATCGAGCGCGCGATAAATCGTGATCGGCGCCGGACGATTTTTGCTTCGCGCCGAACTTTGCTGCGCCAAATGCTCGATGATCTCATAGGCGCCGAGCGGCTTGTGGCTCGCCAACAGCGCTTCCAGCACGTGACGGCGGATCGGCGTCAGCCGTTGCGCGCGCGCCGCGCAATGCGCTTCGGCATGCGCGATCGCCGCGCTGGTGCAGCGCTCGTGATCGTGGTCGGGCGCGGGGAAGACGCGCCTGGGGCGTGTTCGTCATCGCTCGGTCATTCTCATAGCCCAACCTTATGGCCCAACCTGATGCTCAAATCTCGCCGCTCGGCCGGCCTCACCGGGGAGTGTAGCGCATCGTCCGGAGGATCGCGAAAACGTGACGGTTCCTCGGATTTTTATGTTGCGCCGCAACAGGAAGCGCCCCAGAGTCCATCGCGCTTTTGCCAATTCAGACACCGCCCGCGGACACGCCTCTCTGCCGGCGCCGTCTTTCGTTCAATCAGCCACCATCATTGAATTGGGGATTATCATGCTGAAAGGAAAGTCCGCACTGGTCACCGGTTCGACCTCGGGCATCGGTCTCGCTTACGCCCGCGCCTTTGCCAAGCAGGGCGCCAATGTCACCATCAACGGTTTCGGCGACAAGGACGCGATCGAGAAAGAGCGCAGCGGCATCGAGAAGGATTTCGGCGTCAAGGCGATCTATTCGCCGGCCGACATGACCAAGCCCGATCAGATCGTGGACATGATCAAGTCGAGCGAATCGACGTTCGGCTCGCTCGATATCCTGGTCAACAATGCCGGCATTCAGCACGTCGCCCCGATCGAGGAATTTCCGGTCGACCAATGGAATCTGATCATTGCCATCAACCTGGTGTCGGCGTTTCACACCATCCGCACCGCGGTGCCCGGCATGAAGGCGCGCAAATGGGGCCGCATCATCAATACCGCTTCGGCCCATTCGCTGGTCGCCTCGCCGTTCAAGTCGGCTTATGTCACCGCCAAGCACGGGCTTGCCGGTCTGACCAAGACGGTCGCGCTTGAAGTCGCGACCTTCGGCATCACCGCGAACTGCATCAGCCCCGGCTATGTCTGGACGCCGCTCGTCGAGAAGCAGATCCCCGACACGATGAAGGCGCGCAACATGACGGCGGAGCAGGTCAAGCGCGACGTGCTTTTGGCGGCGCAGCCGACCAAGGAATTCGTCACTGTCGACGAAGTGGCCGATCTCGCGGTTTATCTTGCTCCGATTCGGCGAAGTCGATCACCGGCGCCAATATCTCGATCGACGGCGGCTGGACTGCGGAATAGCCATCATGCCTTCAAGCCTGAAAGCTTGGGCATGAAACCTTGGGCATGAAGAACATCCTCTCGGCAATTCTCCCCGGACGCGCGGCGAACAAAACCGCCGCGCCGTCGGTCAAGCGCATCAATCTCGCGCTGCAAGGCGGCGGCGCGCATGGCGCGTTCACCTGGGGCGTGCTCGAGCAGATTTTGAGCGACGAGCGGCTTGTCATCGAGGGCGTTTCGGGCACCTCGGCGGGGGCGGTCAACGCCGTGATGCTGGCCGATGGTCTCGACCCGCGGCGGACGCGAGGAGGCGCAAAAACGGCTTGCCGATTTCTGGCGCGCCGCGTCGAGCACGGGAAATCTGCCGGGTACTGCAGCGCGCGGTGATGGAGCGGCTGTTGTCGTTCACGCCGCTCGAAGGCGCTCCGGTGCAGGCCTGGTTCAATGCGGTGTCGCGCTATTTCTCGCCCTACGACGTCAATCCGCTCAACATCAATCCGCTGAAGGATCTGATCGAGCGCTTCGTCGATTTCGAGAAGCTGCGCGCCAATACCGATCTGCAGATTTTCATCTCGGCGACCAATGTGCATACCGGGCGCGTGCGCATTTTCGGCCGCGAGAAGATCACCGCCGACGCCGTCATGGCGTCCGCCTGTCTGCCGACTTTGTTTCGCGCGGTCGAGATCGACGGCGTGCCTTATTGGGATGGCGGCTATCTCGGCAATCCGGTCATCTTTCCGTTTTTCCGCACCACCAGCACCGAGGATGTGCTGGTGGTCCAGATCAATCCGCTGGAGCGGAAGTCGACGCCGACCTCGGCCAGCGAGATCATGAATCGCATCAACGAAATCACGTTCAACTCCTCGCTGATCGACGAATACCGCGCCATCGAATTCGTCGCGCGGCTGATCGATCAGGGCCGGCTGCCGCACGGCACCGGGCCCGGACAATACCGGCGCATCAATGTGCATCGCATCGTGCTCGATCGCTTCGGCACGCATTTCGACGCCTTCAGCAAGCTGTCGACCGATTACGACTTCTTCGACATGCTGCATGTCAGCGGCAAGCGCGCGGCGCGGCGTTTCCTCGACGAGCATTTCGACGATATCGGCGTGAGGAGCACCGTCGATTTGCGGGCCGAGGCGCAGGCGGAATGGGCGTGATGAACTTCTCGCCGGCGTAAGCTGATGCTTTCGGCCATGACTGTCCGAACCGGTGCCGCCGCTGCTGACCGCCGAAGTCGGCTCAGGCCGGCTCGAAATCTGCGTCGCCGACATCACGACGCTTGCCGTCGATGCCATCGTCAATGCCGCCAACCGGAGTCTGCTCGGCGGCGGCGGTGTCGACGGCGCGATCCATCGCGCCGCCGGACCGCAATTGCTCGCGGAATGCGAAAAGCTCGGCGGCTGCGCCACCGGCGGCGCCAAGATCACGCCCGGCTTTCGGCTGCCGGCGAAATATCGTCATCCATGCCGTCGGTCCGGTGTGGAACGGCGGCGGCCGGCGAGGAAGAGGATCTGCTCGCGTCCTGCTATCGCACCGCGCTCGATCTCGCCGCTCGCGCATCGCCTCGACGTCGATCGCCTATCCCGGCGATTTCGACCGGCATTTATCGCTTTCCGCCGGATCGCGCGGCGCGGATCGCGGTCGGCACTGTCGTGGCGGAGCTCAGCGCCGCGCCCCGCGGCATGGCGCGGGTGGTGTTTTGCTGTTTCTCGCCAAAGCTCCGCGGATCAGCACATGACCGCCTTTGCCGAGCTCGGGCTGGCCTGAAGCCGCATTCGTCCTCCGCGCCCGCGCAATGACAGCCGCGCAGGGCTGCCTTGCGGCAGTTTCCTAGCATATAAATTTAGTAAGTAAGCTTATATTGCGCTTGCGTCTCATCGCTCTAGATTCGCGGACGGCTTTGGAGGCCGCCATGCTTCCGCGCTCGCTGAATAGAGAATTCGGCTTTATGCTCAATGACGTAGCCCGCATGCTCCGGACCTATGCCGATCACAAAGCGAGCCAATTCGGCATCACCCGCGCCCAATGGGTGGTGCTGGTGCGCCTCGACCGGTTCGAGGGGCTCAAGCAGTCCGAACTGGCCGAAATGCTCGACCTGCAGCCGATTACGCTGACGCGCCTGCTCGACCGGCTCTGCGAATGCGGCCTGATCGAACGCCGCCCCGATCCCAACGACCGCCGCGCCAAGCGGCTGTTTCTGACGCCCGCGGCCCGGCCGCTGCTCGAGCAGCTCGGCGATCTCGGCGAGGAATTGATGACGACGGCGCTCGCCGGCGTCGAGCGCGAGCACGTCGAGATGATGGTCACGCAGCTTGCGATCGTGAAGGAGAACCTGCGCCAGGCGATCCAGCAAAAGAACGCCGCCGCGGCCGGCCCGGGAGAGCGGAGAGCAGCGCTATGGCTGAACGCGCGCTCAAATCCGTTCCGCTCCCGAGCGCGATGAAGCGCCGGACATTCGCGACACGCCGCCGGTTGCGGCTCCGCGGCCCGTCGGATCTGCGCCGTCCGGCGAACGCAAAGCGCGCGTTCGACCGCAAGCGCGTCGACGCGCTGGGTCTTGTTCGGCCTGCTGCCGATCGCGCTGATCGTCGGCGGCTATTGGTACGTCACCGGCGGCAAGATCATGTCGACCGACGACGCCTATGTGGACGCCGACAAGGTCGGCATCTCGACCGACGTCGCCGGCATCGTGCAAGACGTCGACGTCACGGACAACCAGCACGTCACTGCCGGGCAGGTTCTCTATCGTCTCGATCCGCGGCAGTTTCAGATCGCGCTCGACAACGCCAAGGCCAATCTGGCGCAGACCGCGCTGTGCCATCGACGCGATGAAGCAGGACTACAAGCACATGCTGAGCGACGCCGCCGCGCAGCAGGCGCAGGTCGATCTCGATCAGACCAATTACAATCGCGCAGAACATGCTGCTGCACAGCGGCACCGTCTCCCAGGCCGTGTTCGATCAGGCGCAATACACGCTGCTGAACGACAAGAGCAAGCTCGAATCGCTGCGCCAGCAGGCGGCGACGCAACTCGGCCAGGCTCGGCGGCAATGCCGACATCCCGACGCACGCAGCATCCGCAATATCTGCAGGCGCAAGCGCAGGTCGACGAGGCGCAGCGCCAGCTCGATCACACCGTCGTCAAGGCGCCGTTCGCCGGCACCGTGACGAACGTGCCGAGCATCGCGCCCGGCAAATATCTCGCGGCCTCGACGACGGCGTTCTATCTGGTCGACACCGATCACGTCTGGGTCGACGCCAATCCGAAGGAGACCGAGCTGACCTATGTGCGGCCCGGCCAGCCGGTCACGGTGACGGTCGACACTTATCCGGACGCGGTCTGGCACGGCACCGTCGAGAGCATCAGCCCGGCGGCGGCGCAGGAATTCTCGCTGCTGCCGGCGCAGAACACCAGCGGCAATTGGGTGAAGGTCGTGCAGCGCGTGCCGATGCGCGTGCGCGTCGATACCAGCGACAAGAATAAGCCGCCGCTGCGCGCCGGCATGAGCGTCGAGGTCAATGTCGATACCGGCCACGCCCGCGGCTTGCCGCACTTCTGGTAAGCGTCCGTTCGATGGCTGCGCGACATGGCCGACGAGCCAAGGCAGACAGCGTCAATCGCGGGGCGATCACCGTCTGCGTGATCCTCGCCACGCTGATGCAGGCGCTCGACACGACGATCGCCAATGTCGCGCTGCCCTATATGCAAGGCAGCGTCTCGGCGAGCCAGGACCAGATCGACTGGGTGCTGACCTCTTACATCGTCGCCGCCGCGATCATGACGCCGCCGACCGGCTTTCTCGCCGGCCGCTTCGGGCTCAAGCGGCTGTTCCTCGTTTCGATCGCCGGCTTCACGATCGCCTCGATGCTGTGCGGCATGGCGCAGTCGCTTGACGCAGATCGTGCTGTTCCGCGTGCTGCAAGGCGCGTTCGGCGCGGCGCTGGTGCCGCTGTCGCAGATCCGTGCTGTTCAACATCTATCCGAAGGAGCGCCAGGGCTTCGCCATGGCGCTGTTCGGCGTCGGCGTGATGGTCGGCCCGGTGCTCGGGCCGGTGCTCGGCGGCTGGCTGACCGAGAATTACAGCTGGCGCTATGTCTTCTACATCAACCTGCCGATCGGCATTCTCGGCCTGCTCGGCATGATCGCGTTCCTGCCGGAAACGCCGCGACGCGAACGGCGAGAAGCTCGACTGGTTCGGCTTCGGCACGTTGAGCGTCGCGCTCGGCGCGCTGCAGGTCATGCTCGATCGCGGCGAGATCAAGGATTGGTTCAGTTCCGGCGAGATCATCATCGAGGCCGTCGTCGCGGCCTCGGCGTTCTATCTGTTCCTCGTCCACACTTTCACGGCGGAAAAGCCTTTCGTGCGGCCGGCTCTGTTCCGCGACCGCAATTTCACCGCCGGCATGCTCTTCGTCGCGATCGTCGGCCTGACCTATTACGCCTCGCTGGCGCTGCAGCCGCCCTATCTGCAGGAGCTGATGAATTATCCGGTCGTCACCGCCGGCTTCGTCATGGGCCCGCGCGGCGTCGGCACCATGGCCGTCGATGCTGGTCGTCGGCCGGCTGATCGGGCGCGTCGATACGCGGATTCTGCTCGGCTTCGGTCTCGCGCTCACGGCCTGGTCGTTCTACGCGATGACCGGCTGGACGCCGGACATCTCGCAGGCGACGATCATCGGCGTCGGCGTGGTGCAGGGCGTCGGGCTCGGCTTTCTGTTCGTGCCGCTGAGCGCCGCGACTTTGTCGACGCTGTCGCCCGAGCAGCGCACCGAAGGCGCCGGCCTCTACAGTCTGTCGCGCAATATCGGCTCGAGCGTCGGCATTTCGGTCGTGAACGCGCTGCTGACGCGCAACACGCAGGTCAATCACGCCGACATCGCGCGCACGTCACGGCGGTGAATCGCGGCTTCGAGAATCCGGACGATCGCGCATTTCTGGAATCCGCTGACCGCCGCCGGCCGCGCCGCGCTCGATGCCGTCATCACCCAGCAGGCGCAGATCATCGCCTATATCGACGACTACAAGCTGCTGATGATCGCGACGCTTGCGGTGTTCCCGCTGCTCATGGTGTTCAAGCGCATCCGGCGCGCCCGGCGCGATGCGCGAACATATGGCGGTTGCCGACTAGCGGCTCCGAAATAAAACGGGCGGCGCTCGCTGCGCCGCCCGCTCAGTCTCGATCGCAAACCTTTCCGCAGAGATCAGGCGAGGTCGAAGCGATCGAGGTTCATCACCTTGGTCCACGCCGCCACGAAGTCCTTCACGAACTTCTCCTTCGAGTCCGCGCACGCATAGACTTCCGCGAGCGCGCGCAGCTGCGAGTGCGAGCCGAAGATCAGGTCGACGCGCGTGCCGGTCCACTTGACCGCCTTCGTCTTGCGGTCGCGGCCTTCGTAGACGCCGTCGGCGCCGGCGGCTGCCATTCCGTGCTCATGTCGAGCAGATTGACGAAGAAGTCGTTGCGTCAGCGTCCCGGGCTTCTTGGTGAAGACGCCGTGCTTGGACTCGCCGGCATTGGCGCCGAGCACGCGCAGGCCGCCGACGAGGACCGTCATCTCCGGCGCGGTCAGCGTCAGCAATTGCGCCCGGTCCACCAGCGCTTCCTCGGCGCCATGAACTGCCGCTTGCCGCTCAGATAGTTGCGGAAGCCGTCGGCGCGCGGTTCGAGCGGCGCGAAGGACTCGACGTCGGTCTGCTCCTGCGACGCGTCCATGCGTCCCGGCGTGAAGGGGACCTTCACGTCGACGCCGGCGTCCTTCGCGGCCTTCTCGATCGCGCGCAGCCGCCGAGAACGATCAGGTCGGCGAGCGAAACCTTCTTGCGCCGGCGAACTCCTTCTGGATCGCTTCGAGCTTCGCAAGCACCGTCGCGAGCTGCGCCGGCTGGTTGACCTCCCAGTCCTTCTGCGGCGCGAGGCGAATGCGCGCGCCGTTCGCGCCGCCGCGCTTGTCGGAGCCGCGGAACGTCGACGCCGACGCCCAGGCGGTCGAGACGAGCTGCGACACCGAGAGACCGGAGGCGAGGATCTTCGCCTTCAGCGCGGCGATATCCTGCTCGCCGATCAGCGGATGATTCACCGCCGGGATCGGGTCCTGCCAGATCAGCGTCTCCTTCGGCACGAGCGGGCCGAGATAGCGCGCGATCGGGCCCATGTCGCGGTGCGTGAGCTTGAACCAGGCGCGGGCGAACGCGTCCGCGAACTGGTCCGGATGCTCGTAGAAGCGCCGCGAGATCTTCTCGTAGGCCGGGTCGAACCGCAGCGACGAGGTCGGTGGTCAGCATGGTCGGCACATGCTTCTTCGACTTGTCGTAGGCGTCCGGGATCGTGGCGTCCGCGCCTTTCGCCTTCCACTGCTTCGCACCGGCCGGGCTCTTGGTCAGCTCCCATTCGTACTTGAACAGGTTCTCGAAGAAGTGGTTGCTCCACTTCGTCGGCGTCTGCGTCCAGGTGACTTCCGGGCCGCCGGTGATGGCGTCGGCGCCGAAGCCGGTGCCATGCTTGCTCTTCCAGCCGAGGCCCTGATCCTCGAGGGCGGCGCCTTCCGGCTCCGGTCCGACCAGCGACGGATCGCCGGCGCCGTGGGTCTTGCCGAAGGTGTGGCCGCCGGCGATCAGCGCGACGGTCTCTTCGTCGTTCATCGCCATGCGGAAGAACGTCTCGCGGATGTCCTTCGCCGCCGCGACCGGGTCCGGCTTGCCGTTCGGCCCTTCCGGATTGACGTAGATGAGGCCCATCTGCACGGCGCCGAGCGGTTCCGCCAGCTGGCGTTCGCCGCTGTAGCGCTCGTCGCCCAGCCACGTGCCCTCGGGACCCCAGTAGAGCTCTTCGGGCTCCCAGACATCGGCGCGGCCGCCGGCGAAACCGAACGTCTTGAAGCCCATCGAGTCGAGCGCGACGTTGCCGGCGAGGATCATCAGGTCGGCCCAGGAGATTTTCCGGCCGTACTTCTGCTTGATCGGCCACAGCAGCCGGCGCGCCTTGTCGAGGTTCGCGTTGTCCGGCCAGCTGTTGAGCGGCGCGAAGCGCTGCTGGCCGGCGCCGGCGCCGCCGCGGCCGTCGGTGATGCGGTAGGTGCCCGCGCTGTGCCACGCCATGCGGATGAACAGCCCGCCGTAGTGGCCGAAGTCGGCCGGCCACCACTCCTGCGAGTCCGTCATCAAGGCATGCAGGTCCTTGATCACGGCATTCAGGTCGAGGCTCTTGAACTCCTTGGCGTAGTCGAACTCCTCGCCCATCGGATCGGACAGCGGTGGAGTTCTGGTGGAGACACCTGAAGGCTCAGCTGGTCCGGCCACCAGTCACGGTTCGCGTGTCCGCCGGTGAACGGGCATTTGCCTGCGCTCTTGTCGTCAGTCTTTGCGTCCATTTTTCTCTCCGATCGTGTTCTGTGATTTTCTTCGAATTACGTCGTGCTCGGCGGCCGCGCGGGCCCGCGGTGATGATGTTCTCGGTCGTCGCCGGCCGGCATGCCGGAGCGGTGGTCAGGGTCGGGCCTTTGGCCGTGGGGCTCTCCCGGGGGTAAGCGGGAGCGTCGCACTATCGCTCCGCGCATTAGATCAGGTCTAATCGTATTGACTGACGCTTCCGATAAGAATTACTTATCGGCATGCTCACGCTCCGCCAGCTCCGTTACCTCGCCGCGCTTGGCGCAACACCGCCATTTCGGCCGCGCCGCCGACGCTTGCGCGGTGACGCAGCCGGCTCTGTCGATGCAAATTCGCGATCTCGAAAAGGAGCTTGACGTCGAACTGGTCGAGCGCCGGTCCGGCGAGGCGGCGCTTGACCGAGATCGGAGCCGAAGTCGCCCGCCGCGCCGAAGCGCGTGCTGGCGGCGGCCCGCGACCTGGCCGATTTCGCCCGCCATCGCAGCCGCCTGCTGTCCGGCCGGCTCCAGCTCGGCATCATCCCGACGCTCGCGCCCTATGTGCTGCCGAAGGTGCTGCCGGATTTGCAGGCGAGTTATCCGGATCTGATCGTCGAATTGCGCGAGACCCAGACCAAAGTTCTGCTCGACGAACTCGCCGGCGGCGATCTCGACGCGGTGATGCTGGCACTGCCGCTGCCCGACGCCGAGATCGAGAGCATCCGTCTGTTCGACGACGCGTTCCTGCTCGCGGTGCCGGCCAGCGATCCGCTGCCGCGCAACGCGCGCGTCAATCCGCGCGAGATCGATCAGCAGCGTCTCATCCTGCTCGAAGAAGGCCATTGCCTGCGCGACCAGGCGCTCGCTTATTGCGCCACCGCGCGGCACGAAATGCCGCTCAGCCTCGGCGCCACCAGTCTCGCGACCGTGATGCAGATGGTCGCGAACGGTTACGGCGTCACGCTGGTGCCGGAAGTCGCGATCGATGTCGAAGTGCGCGACGAACGCGTCAAGCTGCTGCGCTTCACGTCGCCCGAGCCCGGCCGCACCGTCGGTCTGGCCTGGCGGCGCACCTCGCCGCGCAAGGCTGATTTCATCGCGCTTGGGCAGCTGGTCACGCGCGTGCTGCAGACGCGGATTCGGCCGGGATTGGAAAAGCCGCCGGCTTACGCGGGCTAGAGCATGATCCGGAAAAGTGGATACCGGTTTTCCGAAAAGATCATGCTCCAACGCGAAATCTAGACCCTAATCCGATTCAGTTTGAAGGGATCGGGGTCTAGAATCAAAAAGGCGGCCTCTCGGCCGCCTTTGTTCATTTGGAGACTGAACGAACGCGTTATTCCGCGCCGCCCGCCGCTGCTTCGGCGGCTCCTCGCCTTCGGCCTTCTGCTTGGCTTCGAGGTCCTCGCCGGTCTCCTGGTCGACGACCTTCATCGACAGCCGCGTCTTGCCGCGTTCGTCGAAGCCGAGCAGCTTCACCTTCACCTTGTCGCCTTCCTTGACGACGTCGGAGGTCTTCTGCACCCGGCGCGCCGCGAGCTGGCTGATGTGAACCAGGCCGTCCTTGGCGCCGAAGAAGTTCACGAAGGCGCCGAAGTCCATGACCTTGACGACCGTGCCTTCGTAGATGTGACCGACTTCGGGCTCGGACGCGATCGACTTGATCCAGTTGATCGCCGCCTTGATCGATTCGCCGTCGGCCGACGCCACCTTCACGGTGCCGTCGTCCTCGATATTGATCTTGGCGCCGGTCTTCTCGACGATCTCGCGGATCACCTTGCCGCCGGTGCCGATCACTTCGCGGATCTTGTCGGTCGGGATCTTGAAGGTCTCGATGCGCGGCGCGTATTCGCCGAGCTCGGCGCGCGCGTGGTCGAGCGCCTTTGCCATCTCGCCGAGGATGTGCAGGCGGCCGCCCTTGGCCTGGTTGAGCGCGACCTTCATGATCTCTTCGGTGATGCCGGCGATCTTGATGTCCATCTGCAGCGCGGTGACGCCTTCGGCGGTGCCCGCCACCTTGAAGTCCATGTCGCCGAGATGATCCTCGTCGCCGAGAATGTCGGACAGCACGGCGTAGCGCTTGTCCTCGAGGATCAGGCCCATGGCGATGCCGGCGGTCGGCCGCTTCAGCGGCACGCCGGCATCCATCAGCGCGAGCGAGGTGCCGCACACGGTCGCCATCGACGACGAGCCGTTGGATTCGGTGATCTCCGACACCACGCGGATGGTGTAGGGGAATTCCTCCTTCGGCGGCAGCATCGGGCGGATCGCGCGCCAGGCGAGCTTGCCGTGGCCGATTTCGCGGCGGCCCGGCGCGCCGATGCGGCCGGTTTCACCGACCGAGAAGGGCGGGAAATTGTAGTGCAGCAGGAAGGATTCCTTGTAGGTGCCCTGCAGCGCGTCGATGAATTGCTCGTCTTCGCTGGTGCCGAGCGTGGCGACGACGATCGCCTGGGTCTCGCCGCGGGTGAACAGCGCCGAGCCGTGGGTGCGCGGCAGGAAGCCTGCTTCCACAACGATCGGGCCGCACGGTGACGAGATCGCGGCCGTCGATGCGCTTTGAGGTGTCGAGAATGTTCCAGCGCACGATCTTGGCTTCGAGGTCCTTGAACACGGCGGCGACCTGCGTCATCGGCCGGTCCGGATTGTCGGCGCCGTCCGGGAAGAAGTGCGCCATCACTTTCTTCTTCGCGGCAGCGACCGCATCCTGGCGCTCGTGCTTGGCCGGGATCGCATAGGCCTTGCGCAGATCCTGCTCGATCACGCCGAGCATTTCTTTTTCGATCACGGTGGTCTCAGGCATCGCGAACTCGCGCGGCTCCTTGGCCGCCTTCTCGGCGAGCTCGATGATGGCCTTGATCACCGGCTGGAAGTGCCGGTGACCGAACATCACGGCGCCGAGCATGATCTCTTCGGACAGTTCCTGCGCTTCCGACTCGACCATCAGCACCGCGTCTTGCGTGCCGGCGACGACGAGGTCGAGCTTGCTCTCCTTCATCTCGTCGATGGTCGGGTTGAGCACGTATTCGCCGTTGATGAAGCCGACGCGCGCGGCGCCGATCGGGCCCATGAACGGCGCGCCGGACAGCGTCAGCGCGGCGGAGGCCGCGACCATGGCGACGATGTCGGGATCGTTCTCCTGGTCGTGCGAGAGCACGGTGATGATGACTTGGGTGTCGCAGCGCCAGCCTTCGGCGAACAGCGGACGGATCGGGCGGTCGATCAGGCGCGACGTCAGCGTGTCCTTTTCGGTCGGACCGCGCTCGCGCTTGAAATAGCCGCCGGGAATGCGGCCGGCCGCGTAGTATTTTTCGGTGTAGTTGACGGTCAGCGGCAGGAAGTCGATGCCGGCTTTCGGCTGCTTGGCCGCGACGACGGTGGCGATGACGGTGGTCTCGCCGTAGGTGGCGATGACGGCGCCGTCGGCCTGACGCGCGATCTTTCCGGTTTCTAGCGTGAGTGGCCGGCCACCCCAGTCAAGTTCTGCACGATGAATATTGAACATTGCGATTTTCTCTCATGGTTTTCGCGAAAGCGCGAAAGCCATAAGCAAGACGGCGAGACGCTGACGGCGCAGCAGCGAGGCTGCAATGCCGCATCAGCGTCTGGCGATCCTGCCATGGCCTTCGGACCTTCCTCGGATAGGAACGGGCAATGCCGCCCATTCGACAAATCGGCAGCTTCGCTGCCGGGTAACAGCGGACGCCTCATGCGCTCCGCTGACAAACGCGCGGGACGTTCCCGCGCGCAAATTTCTTAGCGGCGAATACCCAGCCGTTCGATCAATCTCCTTGTAACGCCCATCGTCGGTGCGCCGGAGATAATCGAGAATCTGGCGCCGCTGCGACACGAGCTTGAGCAAGCCGCGCCGCGAGTGGTTGTCTTTGACATGCGTCTTGAAGTGATCGGTCAACTGATTGATCCGCTCCGAGAGCAGTGCAACCTGCACTTCGGGCGAACCGGTATCGCCGGACTTTGACGGCGTAGGTCTTGATCACTTCCGCTTTACGCGCGGTCGTTATCGACATCGTCCTGAACCCTCTTTCTGCCGGCTCGACCTGCGATGCCGGCTAAATTAAACACGCGTCGGGGAACGATCTCACCGCGTTCGACCTCGGCAATGGCCACGAGCTGGCCGCTGGAAGCGACCTGGACCACACCGCGGAAGATTGAGGCGTCCCGTCCGCGCAACAATGCGGCTTGGCCCCTTGCGAGCCTCGCCGCGTCTGCCGGGCTCACGGCCAGCGCCGGGATGTCGTCCAGCGCGGTCTCGATCGGCAGAAGCGTATCGGCGAGGTGTCCCTCGCCTGCGGCCGCTCTATGGCACAAAGCCTCGACCTGTTCCAGGGGTATCATGTCGGCCTCGCTGAAACGGGCCGACCCGGCTCCGCCGCAGCGCCGAGACGTGGCCCGAGCGCGCCCGAGCGCCCGGCCGAGATCGCGGGCCAGCGAGCGCACATAGGTGCCTTTGCCGCATTCGGCCGCCAGCACGGCATGGTCGGGATCGGGCATTTCGACCAGCTCGAGCCGGTGGATCGTGACCGGCCGCGGAGCCAGTTCGACCGTCTCGCCATCGCGGGCCAGATCATAGGCTCGCTCACCGTCGATCTTGATGGCCGAGTAAGCGCGGCGGCACCTGCTCGATGGTGCCGGTGAAACGCGGCAGCAGGGCCTGGATCGCCGCGGCGTCGGGCCGGCTGTCGCTGGTCGCCACGACCCGGCCTTCGGCGTCGTCGGTGTCGCGTTCTTCGCCCCAGCGCACGGTGAACAGATAGGTCTTGCGGCTGTCGACCACGAACGGCACCGTCTTGGTGGCTTCGCCGAGCGCGATCGGCAGGCAGCCCGAGGCCAGCGGATCGAGCGTGCCGGCATGGCCGGCGCGCTTGGCCGCGAACAGACGCTTGATCACGGCGACCGCGTGCGTCGAGGTCATGCCGACCGGCTTGTCGAGCACGACCCAGCCGTGCACGTCGCGCTTGTGGCGTTTTTTTTGCTTGTGGCGCTGCGCCGGCTGCGGCGCGCCGGCTTGCGTCGGCTGCGCATCGGACGATTCGGCGACGTCCTGTTCGGCGACGACCTGTGCGCTCATCATTCGTCTTTCTCGTCGCCCGGATGGCTTTCGCTCGTTGAGGTCGCGCTGGACCACAGGCGTTCGCAAAAGCTTCTCGATCCGTTCCGCTTCGTCGAATCGCTCGTCGACGCGAAATCGAATCTCAGGTGCAAATTTCAGGTTAACGCGCCGCGCGATCTCGCCGCGCACATAGCGCTTGTTGCGCTCGAGCGCATCGAGCACATCGTTTGCGTCGCGGCCGCCGAGCGGCATGACGTAGATCGTGGCGAGCCGCAGATCGGGCGACATGCGCACTTCGGGAACCGTGATCATGTGCGCTTCGATGACCGGATCGTGGATGTCGCCGCGCGACAGCATGTCGGCGAGCTCGTGGCGGATCAATTCGCCGACGCGAAGCTGACGCTGCGAGCCGCCGGCGGACTGATCGCGATGCGTGGTGACGTGCCATTTTCTGCTGCTCGTCATGCGCGGACGTCGGTCCGCGCATCTCGTATCCAATCATGCTTTGCTTCTAACTGCCGGGATTGCCGGAACAAGCCGCGTGCCGGCATGACGAATGACGGGAGCTGCGAACGTGAGTGTGGAACTCACAGCGTCCGCTGCACGGTCTCCACCCGGTAGCACTCGATCACGTCGCCGGCTTTCATGTCCTGATAATTCTCGAACGCCATGCCGCATTCCTGGCCGGCGACGACTTCGCGCGCGTCGTCCTTGAAGCGCTTGAGCTGCGACAGCTTGCCCTGATGGACGACGACGTTGTCGCGAATGAGCCGCACATTGGCGCCGCGCTCGACGGTGCCGTCGGTGACGCGGCAGCCGGCGATATTGCCGACCTTCGAGACCTTGAAGATTTCGAGGATCGACGGCGTTGCCGAGCATGGTCTCGCGCAGCGTCGGCGCCAGCAGGCCCGACATCGCCTTCTTCACGTCGTCGACGAGATTGTAGATGATGTCGTAGTAGCGGATCTCGATGCCGGCCTGCTCGGCGGCCTCGCGCGCTTCCTTGTGCGCGCGGACGTTGAAGCCGATGACGGCGGCGCCCGAGGCTTCCGCCAGCGTCACGTCGGATTCGGTGATGCCGCCGGCGCCGGCAGAAGATCATGCGCGCGCCGACCTCCTCGGTGCCGAGCTTGTCCAGCGCGCCGACGATCGCTTCGATCGAGCCCTGCACGTCGCCCTTGATCACCAGCGGGAATTCCTTGCGGCCGGAGGTCTTGAGCTGACTCATCATCTGCTCGAGCGAGCCGCGCATGCCGGTCTGCCGCGCCGCCATTTTCTCGCGCTTCTGGCGGTCGCGATAATCGGTGATCTCGCGGGCGCGCGCTTCGGAATCGACGACGGCGAGCCGGTCGCCGGCTTCCGGCGTGCCGTTGAAGCCCAGAACTTCGACCGGCATCGACGGTCCGGCCGCGACCACGGAATGGCCGGTATCCGACATCAGCGCGCGGACGCGGCCCCATTCGGTGCCGGCCACGACGATGTCGCCGGGCTTGAGCGTGCCGCGCTGAACCAGCACGGTCGCGACCGGGCCGCGGCCGCGATCGAGCCGCGCCTCGATCACGGTGCCTTCGGCCGGCGCGGTTCGGATTGGCCTTGAGTTCGAGCACTTCCGACTGCAGCGCGATGATGTCGAGCAGCTTGTCGAGATTGGTCTTTTCCTTGGCCGACACTTCGAGCTCGAGCACGTCGCCGCCGAGCGATTCGACCTGGATTTCGTGCTGCAGCAATTCGGTGCGCACGCGCTCCGGCTTGGCGTCGGGTTTGTCGATCTTGTTGATGGCGACGATGATCGGCACCTTCGCCGCCTTGGCGTGCTGGATCGCTTCGACCGTCTGCGGCATGACGCCGTCGTCGGCGGCGACCACCAGCACGACGATGTCGGTGATCTTGGCGCCGCGGGCGCGCATCGCGGTGAACGCGGCGTGGCCGGGCGTGTCGATGAAGGTGATGCGCCCGCCGGACGGCGAGGTCACCTGATAGGCGCCGATATGCTGGGTGATGCCGCCGGCCTCGCCGGCCGCGACTTCGGTCGAGCGGATGGCGTCGAGCAGCGACGTCTTGCCGTGATCGACATGGCCCATGATGGTGACGACCGGCGCGCGCGGCTGCAGGCTCGCCGGATCGTCCGGCGCGTCGAACATGCCTTCTTCGACGTCGGATTCGGCGACGCGGCGCACGGTGTGGCCGAGTTCCTCGGCGATGAGCTGGGCGGTGTCGGCGTCGATCGTGTCGGTGATCTTCGCCATATGACCCTGCTGCATCAGGATGCGGATCACGTCGACGCCGCGCTCGGCCATGCGGTTGGCCAGTTCCTGAATGGTGATCGTTTCCGGGATCGTGACTTCGCGGGCGATCTTTTCCTTCGGCTCGTCGCGATGTCCGGTCATGCGCTGCACGCGGCGGCGGAACGATGCGACGGAGCGCTCGCGCACTTCGTCGGCGGTCAGCGCGGTCACGACGGTGAGACGTCCGCGGCGCTTTTCGCCGCCAACGCCGGCGCGCGTCGGCTTCGGCGCCGGCGCCGGCCGCGCGACAGCGCCGCGGGGCGCGGCGGGGAGTACGCGGCGCCTCGTCCTCTTCGGCTTCCAGGGCCGGGCGCGGCGCACCGGCTTGAGCGGCGATGTCGTATCGCCGCCGAAGCGCTTCTTGGCGACTTCGTCGGCCTTGCGTTTGGTTTCTTCGTCGTGCTTGCGGCGATCTTCTTCGTCGCGTTTGCGCGCTTCCGCCGGCGACGCGCTCGGCGCGCTCGGTTTCTTCGCGGGTGCGGCGAACGCGCGCCTCTTCCTCGGCGCGCTCGCGCTCTTCGTGTTCGCGCACTTGCGCATCGGCAAGCGCCTGGGCGCGCGCGTTGCGTTCGTCGTCGGTCAGCGTGCGCAGCACGACGCCGGACGATTTGGGCGCCGCGGCGGGAGCGGCGCTCGGCAGCCGAGCGGGCGCGGCGCTACGCGCGGGAGCCGGCGCCGGCGCACGCCGGCCGCTTCGGCGCGGCCGCGGGCGCGGCCGCAACCGGTTCGGGCTTGCCTTCGCCCGGGCCGATGCGGCGTTTGACCTTCTCGACGACGACCGCCTTGCTGCGGCCGTGGCTGAAGCTCTGGCGCACCACGCCCTGCTCGACGCCGGGCCGCTTGAGCGTCAGCGTCTTGGTCGGCGTCACGCTCAGCTTCTCGCCGCTATTTTTGGTCGTCTCAGTCATTCGTATCCAGTTCCGTACGCTTGTTCTTCATCGTGCGACAAGGTTTGCCGGCAAAGGCATTGCCGGTAAAGGCGTTGCCGGTACTTGGACCGGCATCCTTGCCATGACTTTTGCCTAACTCGCCACTTTTCCCTAAATCGCCGGTCCGAAACCGTTCCAAGCGCCGCAGACGCGCCAAAAACGTGTCGCTCGCGGGCCCGGCGAGCAGGGCTGCATGTATCACATTTGGGCGGCCCAGTGCCAAATCCAATTGCGCCCCGGAAAGCATCCTGGATCACCGGGATCGAGTCCGCCATTGGGGCTTCGACGCAGTGCAGCATCGAGCTTTCTCACCCCATCCGGGGCGGCTTCGGCTGCATGCAGAAGAGCGCAATACATGGCTCACGCGCCAGCGCATTCTCGACCTTGGCGAAACCCGCAGACGACGGACCCGGCTTTGCCGGCGATCGCCAGCGCATCGAGCGCCGATTGCTCAAGCAGCCGCTCGGTGCGGTCGAGCAGGTCGGCGGGCAGGCGGACGTCGCGCTTGAAGCCGCGCGCAAAGACCTTGCGCTTGATCGCCTCGCCCAGCACATCCCGCGTCGCCGTCACCCAGACGCCGCGGCCCGGCAGCTTGCGCTTGAGGTCCGGCACCGCCTCGCCATCCGGGCCGACGACGAACCGGATCAATTGCGCAACCGGACGCACCGTCGCGCGTCGCGACGCACAGGCGTTCGCCTTCCGCGCGCGCGGCCCGCTATCGAGCTCGATGTTCGTTCGTGATTTCGTTCGCGGCGGTCATGCTGCGCGTGCGGCTCCGTTAAGCCTCGCGCCTCGGCGCGGAGCCGCCTCGGCGATCCGGCGGCGGCGCGAGATCGGCCTCGGTGACCCAGCCGGCCTTGAGCCGCGCCTGCATGATGAGGGCTTCGGCTTCCTCGCGCGACATTTCGAAGCCGTCGAGAATGCCGGCCTGGCGGACGGCTTCGCCGTCCTTGCGTTCGGTCCAGCCGGCGAGATCGTCGGTGGCGCAGCCGGCAAGATCTTCGACCGTCTTGATGCCGTTCTCGCCGAAGCGGACCAGCATCGCCGTGGTGACGCCCTCGACGTCCTTGAGTTCGTCCTCGACGCCGAGCTCCTTGCGCTTGGCATCGAGCTCGCCCTCGATCTTGTCGAGATATTCGCGCGCGCGGGTCTGCAATTCGTTCGCGGTGTCGTCGTCGAAGCCTTCGATGCCGGCGATTTCCTTGGGATCGACCATCGCCAGTTCCTCGACCGAGCTGAAACCTTCCGAGGCGAGCAATTGTCCGATCACCTCGTCGACATTGAGCGTGTCGATGAACATGCGCGTGCGGTTCTCGAATTCGGCCTGGCGGCGTTCGGATTCTTCCTGCTCGGTCAGAATGTCGATGTCCCAGCCGGTGAGCTGCGAGGCGAGCCGGACGTTCTGGCCGCGCCGGCCGATGGCGAGCGACAGCTGCTGATCGGGAACGACCACTTCGATGCGCTCGCGCTCTTCGTCGAGCACCACTTTGGCGACTTCGGCGGGCGCCAGCGCATTGACGACGAAGGTCGCGATGTCCTGCGACCACGGAATGATGTCGATCTTCTCGCCCTGCAATTCGTTGACCACGGCCTGCACGCGCGAGCCGCGCATGCCGACGCAGGCGCCGACCGGATCGACCGAGGAATCGCGCGACACCACGGCGATCTTCGCGCGCGAGCCCGGATCGCGCGCCACCGCCTTGACCTCGACGATGCCGTCGTAGATTTCCGGCACTTCCTGCGCGAACAGCTTCGCCATGAACTGCGGATGGGTGCGGGAGAGGAAAATCTGCGGCCCGCGCTGCTCGCGGCGGACGTCGTAGATATAGGCGCGGATGCGGTCGCCGTTGCGGAACACTTCGCGCGGCAGCATTTCGTCGCGGCGCACGATCGCTTCGCCGCGGCCGAGATCGACGACGACGTTGCCGTATTCGACGCGCTTGACGATGCCGTTGACGATATCGCCGATGCGATCCTTGTATTCGTCGTATTGCCGGTCGCGCTCGGCCTCGCGCACTTTCTGCACGATCACCTGCTTGGCCGACTGCGCGGCGATGCGGCCATATTCGAGCGGCGGCAGCGGGTCGGCGATGGTGTCGCCGATCTGGGCGCCGGGATGGCGCCGGCGCGCCTCTTCGAGGCTGATCTGGGTCGCGGGATTTTCCACGGTCTCGACCACCAGCATGTGGCGCGACAGATGCAGCTCGCCGCTCTTCGGGTCGATCTCGGCGCGAACTTCGGTTTCGCTGCCGTAGCGCGAGCGCGCCGCTTTGGCGATCGCGTCCTCCATGGCGCCGAGCACGATCTTGCGGTCGATCGCCTTTTCGCGGGCGACCGCCTCGGCGATCTGCAGCAGTTCGAGTTTGTTGGCGCTAACGGTCGCCATCAGGCAGTCTCCTTGCGTTGATTCTGTTTGCTCTGGCGCAGCGCTTGCGCAACCAGCGCGTCGGTGAGCACGAGTCTCGCTTCCGTCATGTCATTGATCGGCAGCAGCACGTCGCCGGGATCCTTCTCCGCGTCGCCCCGGCGCAGGCGCACGCAATCGCCCTCGGTGCCGCTCAAGCTCGCCGCGGAAGCGGCGGCGGCCGTCGATCGGAACCTGCATTTCCACATGCGCGATGTGGCCGGCATAGCGATCGAAATCCGAGCGCCGCACCAGCGGCCGGTCGATGCCGGGCGACGAGATTTCCAGCCGATAGGCGCTTTCGATCGGATCGGCGACATCGAGCACCGGCGACAGTGCGCGCGAGGCGATTTCGCAGTCTTCGATGTTCATGCTGCCGTCCGGCCGTTCGGCCATGATCTGCACCGTGCAGCCGGCAAAGGCGGATACGCGCACGCGGACAAGCCGATAGCCGAGCGACGCCAGCACCGGCTCGACGAGCGCGCGCGACGCGCGCCGCCCGCCCCGGCTCGGAGATGAGCCGCGGCTCGTCGGCAAAACTTGCAAAGTCAGCGTTCGTCGTCCTGTCGTCCATAGGTCTTGTCGACCATTCCTTCAGTTGTGCGGACCATGTAAACTCCGCGAAACAAGCGGAGCGCCGCTGGACCTCATCAGGTAATAAAAAAGAGCGGGCCCCCGGGGGAACCCACTCTCAAAACCGTGGATCGGTTATGAGGTATCCAATGACGGACGGCGCAAATATAGCGGTTTGTCGGGCCTTTGCAAGGGCACCGCCGGCGCGATCCGCGGGTGCCGCTGCTTAGTCGGGTGCAACATTTCTTTCAGGATTGGTGAATTAATCTCTGCGCAAGAGGCGCAAAGCGCGGGATTAAATTCCGCAGATTTACGACACTCGCCATCGGGGTGTTTCCGACCACGTTTCCTGGCGATTTCACCAAAAGGCGGCGAACAGAGTGGTGAATTGACGATGAGTGCCGCCGCCTCGCTCATCCCCGAGCTCGAAGACGTCATTGCGCACGGCACGCGTCAGAAGCGCGCCGAGATGCTGCAGCGCATTACCGTTCTTTTTGTTCACGGCGCGAGCCGCTACAGCGACGAGCAGATCGATTTATTCGACGACGTCTTCGGCCTGCTCATCGCGGAAATCGAGACCAAAGCGCGCGCCGCGCTGTCCGGCTATCTGGCGCCACTCGCCAACGCGCCGGCCAAGGTGTTGCGGACGCTGGCGCATGACGACGACATCGCCGTCGCCGGCCCCGTGCTCAAGCTGGCGAAGCGCCTGCAAGAGGCCGATCTCGTCGATCTCGCCAAGACCAAAAGTCAGGCGCATCTGCACGCGATCTCGGGGCGGCCGGCGCTTGGCGAGGCGGTGACCGACGTACTGGTCCGGCGCGGCGATCGCGAGGTGGCGCGGCAGGTCGCCGCAAAACCACGGCGCCCGCATTTCCGAAGCCGGATTCGTCCGTCTGGTCGAGCGTGCGGAGAGCGACGGCATTCTCGCCGAGAAGGTCGGGCTGCGGCCCGACATTCCGCCGAAAATGTTTCGCGAACTGCTCAGCAAAGCAACGGCGGTCGTGCACCAAAGGCTGCTCGCCACGGCAAGCCCGGAATTGCAGACCGAAATTCGCCGCGTCCTCGACAAGGTTTCCAGTGAAGTCGGCGCGCGGGTCGGTCCGCGCGATTATCGCTCAGCGCAGCGCGTCGTGCTCGGGCTGAATGCAAGCCGGCCGCATGAACGAGACGATGCTGGCCGGGTTTGCCGCCGAGCGCAAATACGAAGAGACGGTGGTGGCGCTGGCGGCACTGTCCAAAGTGCCGATCAAGATCGCCGACCGGCTGATGGCCGGCGAAAGACCCGATCCGGTGCTGATCTTGTGCAGGGCCGCCGGCATGAGCTGGCCGACGGTGAAGTCGATCATCGTGTCGTGCTCGCAGGGCAACGGTACCTCGGTCCATGGTTCAGTCCAGGGTTCAGTCCAGGGTTCAGTCCATGGTTCAGTTAATGGGCTCGATGCCGCTTTGGCCAATTACGAACGGCTTTCGCCTTCCACGGCACAGCGCGTGGTGCGCTTCTGGCAGGTCAAGCAGAACGCTTAAAGCACGTTCGAAAATTTCAAACTCTGCGGAAAATCAGAAAACACGACTCCCGTTCTTCACGGGCGGCTTTGGCGTGATAACGCGTTCGCGTAAAGCCCGGCCAAGCCTTGCGCCAATCGTCGGCGCATTCCGCCGTCCATTCGAAATCCGGCGATCGAAGCAGGCGCTGCAGCGTCCAGGCGGTGTAATCGGCAATGTCGGTGACGAAACGGAATTCGCCGCCCGGCCGCAGGATGCGCGCGAGCCGCGCCACCATGTCGTCCTGAACAAAGCGGCGCTTCCAGTGCCGCCGTTTCGGCCACGGATCGGGATGGATCAGATCGATCCGCGCCAGCGATTTCTCCGGAAGCCAGGCGATGAGGGCGATCGCATCGTCGAAATGCAGGCGCACATTGCGCAGATCCTTGCTTTCGATTACGGCGAGCGCTTTCGCCATGCCGTTGACGAAAGGCTCGACGCCGATGAAGCCCCTCTGCGGCTCGCTTTCCGCCTGCGCGATCATGAATTCGCCGCCGCCGAATCCGATCTCGAGCTGAACGTCGGTGACAGGAACCGGAAACAGCTTTTGCAGATCATCCGGGACGGGTTGCGTCAGATCGATGGCAAGGCGCGGCAGCAGCGTATCGATCAGACGCGCGTGATGGGGCCGCAGCTTGTGGCCCTTGCGCCGCCCGAAGAAGGCGCGGGATTGATCGCGTTCTGGCTTGCCGGGTTGCTGGTTCATCCGCCGCCATGACCGGGCTCTCGCGGTCATCCAGTTCTTGTGTTTGCAGCTATAGCAAAGACGCGAATGGCCGGCACGAGCTTGCGCTCGTGCCGGCCATGACGAGAGTTTCGCCGTCGATGTTAGCGCAGCGCGCTCTTGATCTGGGCGGCGAGGTCGGTCTTCTCCCAGGAGAAGCCGCCGTCCTTGTCCGGGCGCGCGGCCGAAATGGCCGTAAGCCGCGGTGCGCCGGTAGATCGGCCGGTTGAGCTTGAGCGTGCGCCGGATATTGGTCGGCGTCAGGCGGAACAGTTCGGGCAGAAGCTTTTCCAGCTTCTTTTCCTCGACCTTGCCGGTGCCGTGGGTGTCGACCAGGACCGACATCGGATCGGCGACGCCGATCGCATAGGCGACCTGAATGGTGCAGCGCTCGGCGATGCCGGCGGCCACCACGTTCTTGGCGAGATAGCGCGCCGCATAGGCGGCCGAGCGATCGACCTTGGTCGGGTCCTTGCCGGAGAACGCGCCGCCGCCATGCGGGGCATAGCCGCCGTAGGTGTCGACGATGATCTTGCGTCCGGTCAGGCCGCAATCGCCGTCGGGACCGCCGACGACGAAGTTCCCGGTCGGATTCACCAGGAAGTCGGACGGCCGCTTCGGCATCCAGCCCTTCGGCAGCGCCGATTCCACGGCGTCCTCGATCATGTCGCGGACCATGCCGGGCGTGTATTTCTTGGCGTTGCGGGTCTTCTCGTTGTGCTGCGTCGAGACCACGACCTTGGTGCAGCCGACCGGCTTGCCGTTGACGTATTGAACGGTGACCTGGCTCTTGGCGTCCGGCTGCAGATCGAACAATTGGCCGGAGCGGCGCTTGTCGGACAGAACTTTCAGGATCTTGTGCGCGAAATAAATCGGCGCCGGCATGAACGAGTTCTTCTCGTAGACCTCGCTCTCGGTGCAGGCGAAGCCGAACATCATGCCCTGGTCGCCGGCGCCTTCTTCTTCGCCGCTCTTTTTCTTCTTGGCGTCGACGCCCATGGCGATGTCGGGCGACTGGCCGTGCAGCAGCACCTCGACGTCGGCGCCGTGATAGGAGAAGCCGTCCTGGTCGTAGCCGATGTCCTTGACCACGTCGCGCGCGATCTGCGTGATCAGTTCGCGGTCGACCACCGCCTTGCTGCCGATCTTGCGGAACAACTGGCCGCGGCCTTCGCCGGCGATCACGATCTTGTTGGTCGTGCACAACGTCTCGCAGCCGAGCCGGGTATTCACGAGGCTGTCGTCGGCGATGCCGAGCTTGACGTCCTTCTCGATGAAGGCGTCGAGGATGGCGTCGGAAATCTGATCGCAAACTTTGTCGGGATGACCTTCCGACACGGACTCGCTCGTGAACAGATAATTGGCGTGCGCCACAGCAAACTCCCCTAACCGGCCGTCCAGCGATTGCTTTAAGGCTCGACCCCGCGCGGTCGCAGCCGCGCTGACTGGCGTGTTTGTTGCAGCGTAATTTTGCGCGGTCAAGATGGGGGCAGAAAGTGGGCGAATGCCCGCGCCGCGCCGGGCCGTACGGCGCGATTTTCTCAGCGTTTTTCGCGGCTCGCGATTTGTTCGACGAGATCGACGATGCGGCGGCGCAGCTTCGAATCGTCGATGCGCATGAACGCCTTGGTCAGCGCCAGACCGTCCGAGGTCGCGAGGAAGTCGGACACGTAAGCCGGCGAGGGCGCCTCGCCCATGCCGTCGGACTTTAACGCGGTCATGCGCGGCGGGCGCGCCTTCAAAGAAAAACGAAACCGGAACTTGAAGGATGTGCGAAATCTGCTGCAGCCGGCTGGCGCCAATCCGGTTGGTGCCTTTTTCGTATTTCTGGACTTGTTGAAACGTCAGGCCCAAAGCGTCCCCGAGTTTCTCTTGACTCATGCCCAGCATCATCCGGCGCATGCGCACGCGGCTGCCGACATGCTTGTCGGTCGGGTTCGGCGCCTTCTTGGCCAGCATATTTATGAGCTCCTTTGTCTCGAACTTAGCCCAGCGGCTATAGATACCAAAACTGTCACAAATGAAACCACCTTGCCGTGTAATGCAAATCAGACGACACCCCATCCGTTTAGAAATGTTATAATCTGCTTTAATTGGTTCGCTCGCAACGGCCGCTTGCGTTTCCGGGCCGTCATGTTAACTGCAATTTTCGCGGTCCCGGTCGGAACCGCCGGTTCCACATCGTATACCGGCGTACCGTTGGGTATCGCGCTGAGCCTTCAGATCTTCGCCGCAGGCTCAGATCTTCATCATGTCTGCCTGCAGCCGGCGGCGGACGACCACAATCAGCGCGATGACGACCATGATGGCGGCGGGCGCGTCGCCCAGGCGGGTATAGAGCGGCGCGCTAATCGGACGCGGCAGCGGCGCGTCGAGCACGCCTTCGGCGCCGAGCGGCAAGGAATTGATGACGCGTCCGAGCGGATCGATCACAGCTGAAATGCCGGTATTGGCGGCGCGCGCGATCGGCAGGCCTTCTTCGATCGCGCGTCACGCGCGCTTGCTGGAAATGCTGATAGGGTCCGGTGGAGATGCCGAACCAGCCGTCATTGGTCACGTTGACGATCCAGCCCGGCCGGCCGCCGGATGCTGCGATTTCGCCGGGAAAAATCACCTCATAACAGATCAGCGGCAGCACGTTCGGCGCGCCGGGCACGGCGACGACCCGGTGCCGATCGCCGAACAGAAAGCCGCCGCGCTCCTCGGTGATCGTCTGCAAGCCGAGGCTTTCGAGGAATTTTTCGAACGGCAAATATTCGCCGAACGGCACGAGGTGCACCTTGTCGTAGATCGCAGGGATCGCGCCGTTGTGGTCGATCACATAGATCGAATTGTAGACGCCGGATTCGTTCGGATGGTCCGGATCGGCGAGCCGCACCGCGCCGGTGATCAGCACGGTTTTCGGCGGCAGCAGATTGGTGATCTCGGCGAACGCGTCGGCCTCGCGCGTCAGGAAAAACGGAAACGACGATTCCGGCCAGATCAGATGCGTGACGTCGCGCAGGCCCTGCGATTGCGGGCCGAGGCGCGGCTCGACAGGTCGATATAGCGCTTCATCACCTCGTGCTTGGCCGAATAGTTGAAGCGGACATCCTGCTGCAGGTTCGGCTGCATGATGCGCAGATGCACGCCGTCCACGAGCCGCGTCGGCGTGCGCAGCAGGCGCATCGCGCCGTAGCCGCCGAGCGCCACGAGCAGCGCGATGCCGAGCGCCAGCGGCAGCCAGTTTCGGCGCGTTTCCGCGCGATCGTCGGTGAGTGTTGCCGGCGTCGCGCAGACCACGATGGTGATGAACGTCAGGCCCCAGATGCCGATGACCGACGCGATCTGCGCCAGCGGCAGCGGCGCGGTCAGCGCATAGCCGAATGCGTTCCAGGGAAAGCCCGTGAACAGATGGCCGCGCAGCCATTCCGTGATGGTCAAGGACGCGGCCAAAGCCAGAATGCGCGTCGCGCCGCGCGTCCACAGCATGCGCGCCAGCGCCACGCCGATCGCGGTGTAGATGCCGAGCACCGCGGGCAGGCCGATCACCGCGAACGGCATCAGCCAGCCGAAGGTCGGCGCATCGACCAGAAAGGCGTAGCCCATCCAATAAAGACCGGCGACGAAATAGCCGAAGCCGAACCACCAGCCGGTCGCCGCCGCCGCGGCGACGCCGCCCAAGCGGCCGACGCCGGCGCCGTCGATCAGCCAGACCAGCGTCGGGAAGGTCAGAAACAAGATCGGCCAGGCATTGAACGGCGCCATGGCCAGCGCCGACAGCGCGCCGGCGACAAAGGCGATCGCCCAGCGCCGCCAACCCCACGCCAGCACGATCGAATTAATCAGACTGCTTCAATTTCACGGCGTGCGCGGCGTGTTCGGGTTCGGCCGATTGGGCTCGTCGCGCGGCGCCGCCGGACGGGCTGTTGGATTGCGCGGCAGCGCCGACGCATCACGCCCGGCGCCGGGGCGGCGATCCTTGCGCAGATAGATGCGCACGCGCTTGACGCGGCGCGGATCGGCGTCGAGCACTTCGGTTTCGAACGGCTCCGGTCCCGGCACCAATTCGCCGCGCACCGGAACATGACCGGCTTTGGTGACGAGATAGCCGCCGATCGTGTCGACTTCTTCCGCGACCTCGCCGACGTCGAACTGCTCGCCGATGGCCGCGCGCACGTCTTCGAGGCTGGCGCGGCCATTGGCGATGAACGAGCCGTCGGCCTGGCGGATCACCGTCTGGCCCTCGTCCTCGTCGTGCTCGTCGGCGATGTCGCCGACGATGAGCTCGACCAGATCCTCGATCGAGACCAGACCGTCGGTGCCGCCATATTCGTCGATGACGAGCGCAAGGTGAATGCGGGTGGCCTGCATCTTGGCGAGCAGATCGAGCGCCGGCATCGACGGCGGGGCGTACAACGTCTCGCGGATGATTTTTGCCGCCACGAGCGGCATCGCGAGATCGATATTGGCGAGGTTCAGATCGGCGTCTGTTCCGGCGGCTCTTCCGCTGCTCGCGATCGCCGCTGGGCTGCTCCGTCGCATGCGCCGCCATGAACGCGATCAGGTCGCGGATATGCACCATGCCGCTCGGATCGTCGAGCGTGTCGTTGTAGACGACCAGGCGCGAATGCGTGGCGCCCTCGAAAACCTTGACCAGTTCGCCGAGCGCGATGTCCTGCTGCACGGCGACGATGTCGGCGCGCGGCACCATCACGCGCTCGATCCGCGTCTCGCGCAGGCCCAGAATATTCTTGAGCATGGTGGCTTCTTCGGGCGAGAAGCCCGATTGCGGCTGCTCTGCGGTCAGGACAAGCTCGAGATCCGCCCGCGTCGACGCTGCCTTCCAGCCGAACAGAATGCGCATGACGCGCGTCAGCCAGCCCTCCGACGGTTCGGTCGCTTCCGATATCACCATCGGCAGAGCGCGGTTTTCGCTCTCGCTCGGTTCGGTACGGATGGGTGATTGCGTCATCATGTGGATTTCAGAAGCCGCAAAGAATTTCAGGATTTCTGCCGCGGCGATTTTTGCGCCCGTTTGGTAGTCTTTTTGGCGACAGCTTCGCGTCCATAGGGGTCCGGGATGTTAAGCTGCCGCAGAATGTCACGTTCGGCCTGTTCCATCACGACCGCATCCTCGTCGCGCTCGTGGTCGTAGCCGATGAGATGCAGAAAACCATGCACGGCAAGATGGGCAACATGATGGGCGAGCGGCTTGTGCTCGCCGTGCGCCTCGCGTTCGATGGTTTCGAAGGCCAGCACGATGTCGCCGAGATGCGGCGCTGAGCCCGCGTTTTTCGCCGGAAACGACAGGACGTTCGTGGCCTTGTCGATGCCCCGCCAATCCCGGTTAAGCAGGCGTATCGCCGAATCATCGGTCAGGACGATAGCAAGCTCCGCTCCCCTTGTTGACCGGGTGGCAGCTGCTGCCCGCGTGACCGCGCGCCGCACGATCGATTTGACCTTTTGCGGGTCCTTCCAGCGGTTGGAATCGACCATGACGTCGATTTTCAGCGCCGAGCGTGCGGTCATTCCCGCCGCTCGCGCTTGCGCGCCGCCTCTCTGTCGTAAGCTTCGACGATGCGCGCCACGAGTTCATGGCGGACGACGTCGGCGGCGGTGAAATTCGCATAGCCGATGCCCTCGACGCCGCTCAGGAGCCGCACCGCGTCGGCGAGCCCGGATGTCTGTCCGGACGGCAAGTCGACCTGGCTCGGATCGCCGGTCACGATCATGCGGCTGTTCTCGCCCGAGCGGGTGAGCAGCATCTTCATCTGCATCGCCGTCGTGTTCTGCGCTTCGTCGAGAATGATGGCGGCGTTCGACAAGGTACGGCCGCGCATGAAGGCGAGCGGCGCGATCTCGATTTCGGTGGATTGCAAGGCGCGCTCGACGATGCGCGCGTCCATCATGTCGTAGAGCGCGTCGTAGATCGGGCGCAGATAGGGATCGACCTTTTCGCGCATGTCGCCGGGCAGGAAGCCGAGCCGCTCGCCGGCTTCGACCGCCGGCCGCGACAGCACGATGCGGTCGACTTCCTTGCGTTCGAACAGCTGCACGGCATGCGCCACCGCGAGCCAGGTCTTGCCGGTGCCGGCGGGGCCGGTCGAGAACACCAGCGCATGGCGCTTGAGCGCGCGGATATAGGCATCCTGCGCCGGCGTGCGGGCGCGCACGCGGCGCTTGCGCAAATTGATCTCTTCGAAATTCTCGCGCGCCGCTGCCGGATCGAAATCGAACAGCGAGCCTTGCGACAGCGCGAGCCGGATGGTGCCGTCGACGTCGCCCTGCGACGGCTCGTCGCCGGTCTTTAGCCGCTCATAGAGACTCTCGAGCACGCGGCGCGCCTGATCGCAGGCTTCGCGCGACCCTTCGACGGTGACCTGATTGCCGCGTGAATTGGCGACGATGCCGAGCCGGCGTTCGATAAGCGCGAGGTTTTGGCCGTATTGGCCGAACAGCGAGGATGCGAGGCGGTTGTCGTCGAAGGTCAGAACAATCTGGGCCGTGTTATCCGGCGCGACGAAGATCGCTTCTTCCGTTTCGGGTGTTCGCAATTCAGGCTCCTGCACGAAGAAGAGCGGGCTCTTGTTCGGACTCTTTTTCGACACTTGCGGGGTTTGCGGTGCGGGTCTTGAGGCGGCGGACCGCGACGCGGACTGCGACACGAATTTTTGCGCGAGCTTGCCGACCAGGCTGTTGCCGAGGACTTCCGTTATCGTGACGGCGGCGATCTCGCCGATGAGTGATGAAGGCGCTTCGACCGGCACCGGCTGCAGATAAGGCGACCGTCCGACGAGCTGACCGTTATGCCGTCCGGGCTTCTCGAACAGTACGTCGAAGGTGCGGCCGACGCAGCGAAGGTTGAATGCATCCTGGTGGCGATCGATGGTGTCCTGTAGGCGCTGCAGGCGTTCCGACTTCACTTCTTCGGGCACTTGATCGTCCATCTCGGCGCCGGGCGTGCCGGGCCGCGGCGAATATTTGAACGAAAACGATCCGGAGAATCCGATTTCGTCGATCAGGCTCAGCGTGTCGGCAAAATCGCTTTCGGTCTCGCCGGGAAAGCCGACAATGAAGTCGGACGTCATCGCGAGATCGGGCCGCGCGGCGCGCAAACGGTGCACGATATCGAGATAATCCGCACGGCTATGGCGGCGGTTCATGGCGGCCAGGATCCGGTCGGAGCCGGATTGCACGGGCAGGTGCAGTTGCGGCATGAGCTCGGGCAAATCACGATGTGCCGCTATTAGATCGTCGTTCATGTCACGCGGATGACTGGTCGTGTAACGCAACCTGCCGATGCCCTGGATCTGCGCGGCGCATTCGAGGAGTCGCGGCAGCGTCCGCGGCCGACCGTCGGGTCCGTCGCCATGATAGGCGTTGACGTTCTGGCCGATCAGCGTGATTTCGCGGACGCCCGCGGCGGCGAGATGCTCGATCTCGGCGAGGATTTTTTGCACCGGCCGCGATACCTCCACCCCGCGCGTATAGGGCACGACGCAGAACGTGCAGAACTTGTCGCAGCCTTCCTGCACCGTGACGAAAGCGGACACGCCGCGCGCCCGGATTGCGGCGGCGCTCGGCGCCGCGAGATGATCGAATTTGTCGTCGGGCGGAAATTCGGTGTCGACGGCTTTGCCGTTGCGCCTGGCGCGATCGAGAAGCTCAGGCAGGCGGTGATAGCTTTGCGGCCCGAACACCAGATCGACCATGGGCGCGCGGCGGATGATCTCCGCACCTTCGGCCTGCGCGACGCAGCCGGCGACCGCGACGACGACGTTACGGCCCGCGGCGGCGGCGGCGTCTTTCATGACGCGCACGCGGCCGAGCTCGGAATAAACCTTCTCGGCCGCCTTTTCGCGGATATGGCAGGTGTTGAGAATGACGAGATCGGCGTCTTCGGCGGCACCGGTCTCGACATAGCCTTCCGGTGCCAAAGTGTCCGCCATACGACGCGAGTCGTAGACATTCATCTGGCAGCCGAACGATTTGACGTACAATTTGCGCGGTGCGTTCATGCCAGTGGTTCGAGCTTAAACTTTTGTTTTAGCTCGTGAATTCCGCTCCAGCGTCGAGGCTCCGCTGCTGGCGGAGGCAGGCGGACATGCCGCCTGATTGTCTTACCGGGATTCCCGCCAAAAAGGAATGCCGGCGGCCTGAACGCGCGCCGCATTCAGTCCAGCGCCTGAACATTGGCTTCCTTGATGACACCCGACCATTTGGCGACTTCCGTCTTGATATAGGCGTCGAATTCTTCCGGGCTACTGCTGCGCGTGACCATGCCGAGATCGAGATAGCGTTTCTTGGTGTCGTCGCTGGCGAGCGCCTTGAGCGCCACGGCATTGAGCTTGGTACGGATCGCCTGTGGCGTGCCGGGCGGCGCGACGATGCCGAACCAGGTTTCGGCATCAAATCCCGGCAGCGCCGTTTCGGCGACGGTCGGGAATCTCCGGCGCCGAGGGCGAACGCTGGGCGCTTGTCACCGCAAGCGCGCGGAGCGAGCCGGCTTTGACATTGCCGATGACGGCGGAGAGGTTGGCGAACATCAGCGGAATTTGTCCGGCCAAGAAGATCGTTGATCGCCGGCGCTTCGCCGCGATAGGCGACGTGCACCATCTTGATGCCGGCGATGTACTGAAACAGCTCGGCAGTCATATGCGGCGTCGTGCCGACGCCGCCGGTGCCGAAATTGATCTTGCCGGGTGAGGCCTTGGCCATGGCGATGACGTCGGCGACCGAATGGGCGGCGAAATTCGGATTGACCACGAGCACCAGCGGCGACGCGCCGGTCAGCGCGATGCCGGAAAAATCCCTGACCGGATCGATAGTGACTTTGTGATAGAGCGCCGGCGCCACCGCGCAGGTGGTCTGGCTGCCCATCATCAGCGTGTAGCCGTCGGGATCGGATTTCGTCAGGTCTTGTGCCGCAATCAGGCCGGAGGCGCCGGTGCGGTTCTCGACCACGACGCTTTGGCCGAGAATTTCCGACATTTTCTGCGCGATCACGCGCGCCGCAACGTCGGTGCCGCCGCCGGCGGCAAAACCGACCAGCATTTTGATGGGGCGATTGGGATAGTCGGCATTTTGTGCGCGAACCGCGCCCGTGACAACGATGAGCGCGAACGTCAACGCGACGCGCAATAATGCCGTCATGACAATCTCCTCCCGTGCGGCCCGATATTTCGGGTCCGGCGCCATTCTAGAGATATTTCGGTCTGCGCGTCAGCCGAGATCGCGTCGCAGCACCAGTGCCGTCGCGCCGCCGTCGTAATAGCCTTTACGCCTGCCGACCTCACGAAAACCGGCACGCCGATAGAGCTTCGTCGCGGGTGCGTTGTTCTCGCTCACTTCGAGAAATACCGTGCGCGTGCCGAGCCCCGCCAAGCGGCGCAAATGTAGATCGAGCAAGGGGCGCGACAGCTTTCGGCTGCGCCAGGCGGGCGCGATCGCGACTGAGAGGATTTCCGCTTCGCCTGCCGCGAGCCGCGACAGGATAAAGCCGATCACTTTGCGGCCGCTCACCGCACGATGCGCGACGACATTCTTTTCCATCAGCAGGCGATAGATCTCATCTTCGCCCCAGCCACGCTGGAACGAGGCGCCGTGAATAACGGCGATCGCTGAGGCATCGCTCGGCCGGGCATCGGCGAAGCCGGGCGCGGCGCGCGAGAACAGGCGTGACAGAAAGCCGATCATCGCCGCGGCAGCGAAGCGGCATATTGCGGCTGCGCATCGGGGGCGCGCAGATATTGCGGTTTCGGCGGCGCTTGCGCTTCCGCCACGGCGGCGCCGATTTGCGCGACCCAGGCGATATCGGGCGCTTCACGCGCATCGACAGTGACCGGCGCGGGTGCAGTTCTGGCAAGACCTGAGGCGACCGCCTTTGCCGCCGTACCGACGATACGGGCAGGGGCTTCGGCGGCGGCGCGGATCGCTTCGTTCAGCGGCGCCAGCCGTGGCGCTATCAGCGTGCGGCCGCCTGGGCCAAAGACTTGCAGGTAGACATGCTCGTGCCGCGCGTCGATGGCGACGACGACCGGAATTTGGTCGTCGGCGGCGAGATAGGGCGCGGCATAGGCGGACAGCGTCGTCACGCCGACGACGGGAATAGCGGTGGCAACGCCAAAGCCGCGCGCAGCCGCAATGCCGACGCGCAAGCCGGTAAAGCTGCCGGGCCCGGTCGTCACCACGACGCGTTCGAGATCAGCGAACGCCATGCCCGTTTTTTTCATGACCCGTTCAATGAGCGGGATCAGCGCTTCGGCATGGCCGCGCGCCATCAAAAGGCTTTCGCTTGCGACAATTCCGCCATTCGCCGTGTCGAGCACGGCGGCGGAACAGGCCGCCAAAGCCGTATCAATGGCGAGGACGCGCATGGAGAATTAAACTTTGCGGATGCCGGCGGTACGGCCGAACTACGCGGTCCAACTCATAGGGTCACGTTATACGGGCCGGACTTCGGTCACGTCGGGAACGAAGTGGCGCAGCAAATTCTGAATGCCGTGCTGCAGCGTCGCCGTCGATGACGGGCAGCCGGCGCACGAGCCTTTCATATTGAGATAGACGACGCCGTCCTTGAAGCCGCGGAAGGTGATATCGCCGCCGTCATTGGCGACGGCGGGGCGCACCCGCGTCTCGATCAGTTCTTTGATCGTCGCCACGGTCTCGGCGTCGCCCTCGTCGAAGAACTCTTCGCCGTCGTTGCTCTCGACCGCAGACTTGGTGAGCAGCGGCGCGCCGGACATGAAATGCTCCATGATGGCGCCAAGGATCATCGGCTTGAGCTGCGCCCATTCGCCGGCGCTCTTGGTCACGGTGATGAAATCGGAGCCGAAGAACACGCCGCTGACACCGAGAATGCCGAACAGCCGCTCGGCGAGCGGCGACTGCCCCGCCTGGTCGGCATCGCGGATTTCGAGCGTCCCGGTGTCGAGCACCGGCCGCCCAGGCAGGAATTTTAAGGTCGCCGGGTTCGGCGTCGCTTCGGTCTGGATGAACATGACAAAGCCTCCGGCGCTCTGGGCGTTGGGTCTGCGGTAAAGCCGCGAGATCAGTCTAATACCTGTTAATTCATTACGTGGCGAATTGCCGTGGAAGTTCAAGGGCCGGATTGCGGCTAAGCCCGCACGAGACCGACAATATCCTTGACCGCATTCATGGTCGGCCCGGCGATCTTTCGGGCGCGACCGGCGCCGTCGGCGAGGATGGCGTCGATCGCCGCCGGGTCTTGCATCAGCCGTTTCATCTCGGCGCCGATCGGGCCGAGCTTGGCCACCGACAAGGTCGACCAGCGCCGACTTGAAGGTCGAGAATTGCGCGTTGCCGAACTCTTTCAGCACGTCGGCGCGTGTGGTGCCGGCCAGCGCCGCATAGATGCCGACGAGATTGTCGGCCTCGGGGCGGGTCTCGAGCCCCTTTTCTTCGCTCGGCAGCGGCTCGGGATCGGTCTTCGCCTTGCGGATTTTTTGCGCGATGGCGTCGGCGTCGTCGGTGAGATTGATGCGCGAATAGTCCGACGGATCGGACTTCGACATTTTCTTCGAGCCGTCGCGCAGCGACATCACGCGCGTCGCTTCGCCGGTGATCAGCGGCTCGGGCAGCGGGAAGAAGGCCTCGCCAAAGCCTTTGTCCTGCGATCGACGCGGCGAAATCGTTGTTGAATTTCTGCGCGATGTCGCGCGACAGTTCGAGGTGCTGCTTCTGGTCCTCGCCCACCGGCACATGGGTGGCGCGATAGACCAGAATGTCGGCCGCCATCAGCGCCGGATAGGCATAGAGGCCGACCGACGCGTTCTCGCGATCCTTGCCGGCTTTTTCCTTGAACTGCGTCATGCGATTGAGCCAGCCGAGGCGGGCCACGCAATTGAACACCCAGGCGAGCTCGGCGTGCTCGGCGACCTGGCTCTGGTTGAACACGATGTGTTTCTTCGGATCGATGCCGCAGGCGATGAAGGCCGCGGTGACTTCGCGGATCGTCTTGCGGCAGCTCGGTGGGATCCTGCCACACCGTGATGGCGTGCAGATCGACCACGCAATAGATGCAGTCGTAGCGGTCCTGCAGCTCGACAAAGCGCTTGATGGCGCCGAGATAATTGCCGAGGTGCAGATTGCCGGTCGGCTGCACGCCGGAAAAGACCAGTTCTTTGAACGCCATGCCAGAGCCTCCGCGCCGCGCGGGCGTCCAATGCCACGGCTACTGCTTGCCCTGCAAGTCCCCGTCGTTATAGTGCGCGCCGTCCCGCACCCGTCTCAGCCACGAAATCAGACCATGAAATCAGCCCGTTATGACGTTCTCGGCATCGGCAATGCGATTGTCGACGTGATCGCCCGCGCCGAGGAGGATTTTTTGCTCAAGCAAAAAATGACCAAAGGCGCGATGGCGCTGATCGACGAGCCGCGCGCGGAAGCGATCTATGACGCCATGGGGCCGGCGGTGGAGACCTCGGGCGGCTCGGCGGCGAATACGATTGTCGGGCTCGCCTCGCTCGGCGCGCGCGCGGCCTTTGTCGGCAAGGTCAAGGACGACATGCTCGGCCGCGCCTTCAGCCACGATATCCGCGCCGCCGGTGTGGCGTTCAACACCGCGCCCGCGTCCGACGGTCCCTCGACCGGGCGCTGCTACGTGCTGGTGACGCCCGACGGCGAGCGCACCATGAATACGTTTCTCGGCGCGGCCCAGGACCTGCACCCCGCCGACATCGATCCCGACATGATCGCGGCGAGCGCGGTGACTTATCTCGAAGGCTATTTGTGGGATCCGAAGAACGCCAAGGACGCGTTTCTCAAGGCGGCGAAGATCGCGCATGAGGCCGACCGCAGGGTGGCGCTGTCGCTGTCGGACGCGTTCTGCGTCGATCGCTGGCGCGACGAGTTTTTGCAGCTCATGCGTTCGAAGACGGTCGATCTCATCTTCGCCAACGAGGCCGAGTTGCGCAGCCTCTATCAGACGGCGGATTTCGACCGCCGCGATCGCCGCGTTGCGCAAGGACATCGAGATCGCGGTGATCACGCGCAGCGAGAAGGGCTGTCTCGTCATCAGTCCCGACGGCGAAGAGGCGGTGCCGGCTTTCCCGGTCGAGCGCGTCGTCGATACGACCGGCGCCGGCGACCTGTTCGCGGCCGGTTTCCTGTCCGGTCTCGCGCGCGGCGCCGATGACCGCACCTGCGGCCGGCTCGGCGCGCTCGCGGCCGGCGAGGTGATCCAGCATCTCGGCGCCCGTCCGGAAGCCTCGCTCAAGGACCTGGCGCGGGAAAACGGCCTGTTGGATTAAGGGCTTGCCGAATTAGGCTTATCTTTCGGCCGTCGCCAGATACGGAAGTGTCCGGATGCTCTTGGTAACCAATTGCTAACCGAACGTGGTTAACGACTGATCACCCGTAATCCCGGAGATCAGCAGATGGCCGAGAGCCCGGACCACGCCGACGGCGAAAAGGTCGATCCGATCAAGACAGACACGGGCGATTCGTCCGGCAGCGCAACGCCGCCGGAGGCGGGTAACGACAGCGGCGCATCCGCCGGCAGCGACTTTCAGACGAATTTGCACAAGAATCTGCCGATGGTGCTGTCGCCGAAGCTTGGCGCCGGCGAAGACGAAACGGTTGAGGAGACCGCCGAGAAGCCGGCGGAAGAGCCGGCTGCCGCCGCACCGGCGCCGGCAAGCACATCGCGCTTTCTGCAGCTCGCGGCGACGGTCGCTTTCATCGCCGCGTTCAGCTCATTCGTCGGGTCGGTGTCGGGCGCGGGCTTCGCGCATTATTATCGACCCGGCGGTGCCCGGCGAGCGTGCATGTCGCCACCGATTCCACCGCGCTCGCAGCAGATGAAGACCGAGCTTGCCGCGCTCAAGGCCGAAGTCGACACCACAATGCGCGGCACCAACGGCCAGTACAGCAAGATCGCCGATCGCCTCGATCGGCTCGATCAGCATTTTGCCGCGGCCGATACGACGGGCTCGATCGCCACGAGTACGAGCACGGCGCCCGGGCCGGAGCAGCCGAAGATCACCGACCGGATCTTGCAGGACTGGGTCGTGCAAGACGTGCAGAACGGCCGCGCTCTGGTCGAGAGCCGTTACGGCGGCGTCTTCGATGTCGGCGCCGGCAGCGTTCTTCCGGGCGTCGGCCGCGTCGACTCGATCAAGCGGCAGGACGGTCAGTGGCTCGTCCTCACCGCGCGCGGCACGATCACGTCGGGCCGCTGATCATTTCGGCACAAGCTCGGCAATGACGGCTTAGGCTATCGTCCCGGCGGGGCTTTCTCCGGCTTGCCGGCAGCGCAGCTGTCACATTCCAGACGAAACTTCGCTTTTGAATGACCGCGCCGGAATGCGACGAGGTCATGTCATGAGCGGCGTCTCGCGGCTGTTGTGGAGCTTCGCCATTGCGGCTGCCGCCGCGGGCTTTGTCACGGCGTCCGCGCAGTTTTTGCACGCGCAAACGCCGGATGCGACCGCGCCAAAGCAGGAATCGCCGGGAGAGCCGCCAACGGCCGCGCCGCCGCAAATGTCGGAAAACTGTCCCGGCCTCGTCGCGCGCGACCGGCCGCGCCTCGTCCCGGCGTCATTTGACATGGCGTCGTTCCACATGGCGTCGCTCCACATGGCGGCGCTCAATGCCGATCAGGTGCGCATCACCTTTATCGGCCACGCCACCTTCCTGATCGAAAGCCCGCAGCTCGTGCGCATCGCCACCGATTACAACGACTATGTGCGGCCGCCGCTTCTGCCCGACATCGTCACCATGAACCACGCCCACGACACGCATTACACCGATCATCCCGACCCGGCGATCAAATACGTGTTGCGCGGCTGGGGCGAGAGCCCGGATCAGCCGGCCAGATGGGATCTCACCTATCGCGACGTGCGCGTGCGCAACGTGCCGACCAATATCCGCGGCTTCGAAGGCGGCACCGAGCGCTACGGCAATTCGATCTTCGTTTTCGAAATCGCCAATCTGTGCATCGCGCATCTGAGCCACCTGCATCACACGCTGACGCAGCAGCAGCTCGACGAGATCGGCCGGGTCGACGTGGTGATGGCGCCGGTCGACGGCTCCTATACGCTCGATCTCGACGGCATGATGGAGGTGCTCACCGCGCTCAAAGCGCCGCTGATCATCCCGATGCACTATTTCAGCCCGTACATCCTCGACCGGTTCCTCGATCGCGCGCGCAAGGTCTGGGACGTGCAGACGGCGGAAGTGCCTTCGACGGTCGTCTCAAAGACGACGCTGCCGAAGGCGCCTGAGGTTCTGGTGCTGCCGGGGCGTTAATCCGGGCGGCTTACACGTCCACGCTCGCCGTGAGCGCATGCTCCTCGATGAAGACGCGGCGCGGCTCGACTTTGTCGCCCATCAGCTCGTCGAAGATCGTATTGGCCTCGTCGATCTCCTTGACGCTGACTTGCAGCATGGTGCGGGCATTGGTGTCGAGCGTGGTTTCCCAGAGCTGGCTGGGGTTCATCTCGCCGAGGCCCTTGTAGCGCTGCAGCGACACGCCCTTGCGGCCGGCGTCGGTCACCGCCTCGAACAGGCTGACCGGCCCGTGGATGGGGATTTCCTCGTCCTTCCGCCGCAGCATCGCCGGCGGCGTCGGCCGCGGGAAGACTTTCTGCAGCGCCGGCGCGAATTCGTCGAGCTTGCGCGCATCGGCGGAGCCGAGCAGCGCCTGATCGAGCACGGCGACTTCTTTGACGCCGCGCACGGTGCGCTCGAACTGAAAGCCCGCGCCTTCGGTGAATTCGGCCCTGCCAGCCGCGCTCGGTTTCCTCCGACAGCGCGTCGAGCCGCTTGGCGATATAGGGCACCGCGGCCACGGCCTTTTGCGGATCGCCGAAAATCTCGCGGTTGAGCACGCTCAGGATCGCGGCCTGTTCGACGACCTGCCGATTGTAGCGGCTGTGCAAGCCGCGCAGCAGATTGCGGATGGCGCGGGAATCCTCGACCAGCTTGCGCAGATCGTTGCCGGCGAGCGTCTCGCCCGACGACAGCCGCAACACGGTCTCTTCGAGGCCGGTATCGATCAGATAATCCTCGAGCGCGCGCTCGTCCTTGAGATATTGCTCGGACTTGCCGCGCGCGATTTTGTAGAGCGGCGGCTGGGCGATGTAGAGATGGCCGCCGTCGATGATCTCGCGCATCTGCCGGTAGAAGAAGGTCAGCAGCAGCGTGCGGATATGGGCGCCGTCGACGTCGGCGTCGGTCATGATGATGATCTTGTGATAGCGCAGCTTGTCGATGGTGAATTCGTCGGTGCCGATGCCGGTGCCGAGCGCGGTGATCAGCGTGCCGATCTGCTCGGACGACAGCATCTTGTCCATGCGCGCGCGTTCGACATTGAGGATCTTGCCGCGCAGCGGCAGGACGGCCTGGAATTCGCGGTTGCGGCCCTGCTTGGCGCTGCCGCCGGCCGAATCGCCCTCGACGATGAACAGTTCGGATTTGGCCGGATCGCGCTCCTGGCAATCGGCGAGCTTGCCGGGCAGCGAGGTGACGCCGAGCGCGCTCTTGCGCGTCATTTCGCGCGCCTTGCGCGCCGCTTCGCGGGCCGCCGCCGCCTGGATCACCTTGCCGACGACGGTCTTGGCTTCGCCCGGATGCTCCTCGAGCCAGGCCTTGAGCATGTCGTTGACGATGCCTTCGACCGCCGGCCGCACTTCGGAGGAGACGAGCTTGTCCTTGGTCTGCGAGGAGAATTTCGGGTCCGGCACCTTGACCGAGAGCACGGCGGTCAGGCCTTCGCGGCAATCGTCGCCGGTCAGCGCGACCTTTTCCTTGCGCCCGGCGCCGCCGGATTCGGCATAGCCGGTGACCTGGCGCGTCAGCGCGCCGCGGAAGCCGGCCAGATGCGTGCCGCCGTCGCGCTGCGGAATGTTGTTGGTGAAGCAGAGCACGCTCTCGTGATAGCCGTCGTTCCACCACAGCGCGCATTCGACCGCGACGCCGTCGCGCTCGGCCTTGATGACGATCGGCTGCGGAATCAGCGGCGTCTTGTTGCGGTCGAGATATTTGACGAAGGCCTCGACGCCGCCCTCGTAGACGCAGCTCCTCGCGCTTCTCGACGGCGTGGCGCATGTCGGAGAGCACGATGGTGACGCCGGAATTGAGGAAGGCGAGCTCGCGCAGCCGGTGCTCCAGCGTCGCGAAATCGAACTCCGTCATGGTGAAGGTCTTCGTTCGACGGCAGGAACGTCACTTCGGTGCCGCGCTTGTCGCGCGCCGCGCCGACCACGGCGAGCGGCGCCACGGCGTCGCCGTCGGCGAAATTCCATGAAGTGTCTCCTGGCCGTCGCGCCAGATCGTGAGCTTGAGCCAGCTCGACAGCGCGTTGACCACCGAGACGCCGACGCCGTGCAGGCCGCCGGAGACCTTGTAGGAGTTCTGGTCGAATTTTCCGCCGGCATGCAGCTGGGTCATGATGACCTCGGCCGCCGAGACGCCTTCGCCCTTGTGGATGTCGGTCGGAATGCCGCGGCCGTCGTCGCGCACGGTGCAGGAACCGTCGGGATTGAGCGTGACCGTGACTTCCTTGGCAAAGCCCGCCAGCGCTTCGTCGATCGCGTTGTCGACGACCTCGTAGACCATGTGATGCAGGCCCGAGCCGTCATCGGTGTCGCCGATATACATGCCCGGCCGTTTGCGCACGGCATCGAGCCCCTTGAGCACCTTGATCGATTCCGCATCGTAATCGGAGGATGCTCAGGGGTCGTTTTGCGGACAGGTTCAGCCATGCGGGGAGCTCGCGAATCGCTTACCAAAAAACACGTGTGAAACGTTGAATTCTTGTACACGAAAACGACGCCGCGTACAGGTCAAAGTGGATAGGTGTAAGATATTGTCGGATCGCGATTTTTCAAGGTTTTGGCGGCCGCCGAATCGAGCCTCGATTCGGCCCGGAAAGGGCCCCATCCGATAACGCTTCGTGTCGCGCTGAAATAGCGGCGCCATAGACCGCGAGGTCCAAGCTCAGAGAGCGCCCTGCGTGTCAGGCGTGCCGCGAGCGCGAGGGTTTGAGGAGATGCTGATCGCCGGGCCGGTATTCGGGAACCGGATGTTGAAAACAGCCGAGCGCGTCGGCCCACAGTTCCATGCGATCCAAATCCTCGCGCAGGCGCTCGAGCGCTTCGATCAGATTACGCACAATTACGTCTTCTGCCGGTTCCGGCATGCTGTCGGCCTCTGTCCCGCATCGGACATCTCCTGCCTCCTCGCAAGTTAAGAGGCTCATCGAGGTCTTGTTCCACGACCATCGGTCCGGAAAATTCGCAATTCGTGAGAGTGATTTGGAACGACGCTCGCCGCAGCGAAAATCACCGGGTTCCCGATTTCGGTTCCAGGCGTCCGGAACTGACTTCAACGACCGCTGCGTTCGGTTCGATCTCGGCAAACAGCGCCGGATCGGCGCCGGTCATCCAGACCTGGGTGTCGAGTTGCCGCAAGTTCCTCATGCAGCGCCCCGCGCCGCGCCGGATCGAGATGCGCGACCACCTCGTCGAGCAACAGGATCGGGAGCATGTCCGATCATGTCCGCGATCAATCGGGCATGCGCCAGCACGAGCCCGATCAGGAGCGCCTTTTGTTCGCCGGTCGAAGCGTCGGCGGCGGCGATGCCTTTCGGCGCATAAACGACTTTCAGATCGGTCAAATGCGGGCCGTCGAGCGTGCGCCCGGCCGCCGCATCGCGGGCGCGATTGTCGCGCAGCACCGCGCGGTAGCGTTCCTCGATTTCGCTTGCGGGATGCGCCGGAAAGAGCTGTTCCATCCAGCCGTCGAGCGCGATCTCGGCGGCCGGGAAGGCGAGTCGCTTTGCGGCTCGCCAAGACGGCTTCGAGGCGGTGCACGGTTTCGACGCGCAGGCTCGCGACCGCGACGGCAAGCTCGGCGGTCTCGTGCTCGACGGCGTCGAGCCAATGCGCGTCGGGCCGCGGCTCCTCCAACAGCCGGTTGCGCGAGCGCAGCGAACGTTCGAGCGCGTTGACGCGGCTGCCATGTTCGGCATCGACGGCGAGCACCAGCCGGTCGAGGAAACGCCGGCGTTCGGACGGCGCGCCGGCAAACAGGCCGTCCATCGCCGGCACCAGCCAGAGCACGCGCAGATGATCGGCGAAGGCCGAGGCCGAGGCGACCGGCTCGCGATCGATCCGGTATTTGCGCAGCACCGCGCCTTCGTCCGGCGGCCGATCGATGCCGGTGCCGAGCGTCGCCAGCCCAAGCGCGCCCTCGATCTCGGCCGAGACGGCCCACGAGCCGTCGCCCTCGCTGAACGCGACCTCGTCAAGCGTGGCGCGATGCAGCCCGCGGCCCGGCGCCAGGAAGGAAATCGCTTCGATCAGGTTGGTCTTGCCGGCGCCGTTGGGCCCGACGAGCACGATCGTCGTCGCGTCGATGTCGAGCGACGCCGCGTGATAGTTGCGGAAATTCGTAAGCCTAATCTGGCGAAGGCGCGCGGAAGCCATGAAGGTCGTATTTAATCGTCGCGGCGGCGCATAGCTATCCGCAGGCGCTTCGGCTCGCTCGCCTAGACCCGCATCGGCATCAGCACATAAAGCGCGCCGCGCGGATCCTTGTCCTGGATCAGGGTCGGGGAGCCTGGATCGGCGAGCTTGAGCACCGCCGCCTCGCTTTCGATCTGCGCCGCGATGTCGAGGAGGTAGCGCGAGTTGAAGCCGATATCGATCGGATCGGCTTCGTAGGTGACTTCGAGCTCTTCGTTGGCGCTGCCGGAATCCGGATTGGTGACCGACAGCAACAGCCGTCCCGCCGGTGATCGACAGTTTGACGGCGCGGCCGCGCTCGCTCGACACCGTCGACACGCGATCGACCGCTTCCTCGAATTCCTTCTTGTCGACGACCAGTTCCTTGTCGTTGTTCGCCGGAATGACGCGGCCGTAATCCGGGAACGTGCCGTCGATCAGCTTCGAGGTCAGAATCGTCTGGCCGATGGTGAAGCGGATCTTGCCGGGCGACAATTCGATCAAGACTTCGGCGTCGCCGTCTTCCATCAGACGCTGCACCTCGCTGACCGTCTTGCGCGGCACGATGACGCCCGGCATGCCGTCGGCGCCTTTCGGCAGCTCCAATTCCATCTGCGCCAGGCGATGGCCGTCGGTCGCCACCGCGCGCAGCGTCTGCGCCTTGCCGGAGCCGGCGGCGTGCAGATAGATGCCGTTGAGATAGTAGCGCGTCTCTTCGGTCGAGATGGCGAACTGCGTCTTGTCGATCAGCCGCTTGAGGTCGGCGGCTTTCAGCGTGAATTTGTGCGTCATCTCGCCGGGCGCGAGATCGGGGAAATCGCTTTCCGGGAGCGTCTGCAGCGTGAAGCGCGAACGGCCGGCGCGGATCGCCAGCGCCGCACGGTCGCCGGACGATTTCAAGAATGATCTGCGCGCCCTCGGGCAGTTTGCGCACGATGTCGAAGAACATATGCGCCGGCACCGTGGTCGATCCGGCGGGACCGACTTCGGCCGCGATCGCATCGGTGACTTCGACATCGAGGTCGGTGGCCTTGAGCGACAGTTTCGATCGGTCGGCGTGCAACAGCACATTGGCCAGGATCGGGATCGTGTTGCGGCGTTCCACCACGCGGTGGACATGGCCCAGCGACTTCAACAATTCGGAACGCTCTACCGTGACCTTCATCGCTTTATCCGTGGAGAAACGCGGACCAGAACCCTGGCGGACGACAAAGGTGGCTTGGTATGGCGGTTTCGGCAAGGCCGGGGTGCAATCGGCCTGGCCTTTTCGCCGCTTTTTCCCTGTCTTTTCACAGGCTTTTGGGGAATTGCCGTCAGCAAGGCGGGCGGGCCATTGCCGGCGCAAACCGGTGCCCGCCGTCTTGGATCAGTTCTTGGATCAGTTGTCTTGCATCTATTCTGGTCTCGCGAGGTCCAATCCTTAAGATCAATCCTGGAGCTGCCGCTTGAGCCCCTCGATCTCCTCGGCAAAGACGCTGTCATTACCGGCGAGATTTTCGATCTTGCGCACGGCATGCAAAACCGTGGTGTGATCGCGTCCGCCGAAACGGCGGCCGATTTCAGGCAGCGACCGCAGCGTCAAAACCTTCGCCAGATACATCGCCACCTGCCGCGGCCGCACGACATTCGCGGTGCGCCGCGATGATAAAAGGTCAGCGCGGCTGACATTGTATTGGCGTGCCACCACACGCTGGATGTCCTCGATCCGCACCCGCTTCGGTTCGGCCGGCCGGATCAGATCGCGCATTTCGCGCTCGGCCATTTCCAGCGTGACCGGCTGACCGGTGAGCTTGCTGTGGGCCAGGAGGCGATTGACGGCGCCTTCGAGGTCGCGGCCGTTATGGGTCACGGACTTGGCGATATAGGCCAGGACCGGCTGCGGCACTTCGAAGCCGGGATGGTGGGCGCGCGCGGCGCAGACCCGGCTTTTGAGGATTTCGAGCCGCAGTTCTTCGCCGAGCGAGCCGATCTCCACCACGAGCCCGCCGGCGAGCCGCGAGCGGACGCGGTCATCGAGACTTTCGAGGTCGGCCGGCGGGCGGTCGCTGGCGATCACCACCTGGCGCCCGGCATCGATCAGGGCGTTGAGCGTGTGGCAGAACTCGGCCTGGGTCGAGCGGCCTTGCAGGAATTGCATGTCGTCGATCACCAGCACGTCGATGGCGCGGACCGCTTCCTTGAAGGCCAAAGTGGTCTGCGTGCGCAGCGCCGAGACGAAGCCGTACATGAAGCGTTCGGCGGTCAGATACAGCATCTTGCGGTCGCCGGCGTTGTTGCCGGCCCAGGTGATCGCCTGCAACAGATGCGTTTTGCCGAGCCCGACGGCGGCGTGGACGTAGAGCGGGTTGAACATCAATTGTTCGCCGTGCTTGCTGGTCGCGACCTGCTTGGCGGCGGCGTGCGCCAGCGTGTTGGAACGCCCGACGACGAAGCTGTCGAAGCTCAGGCGGGGATCGAGCGGCGAGCCACCCAGCGCCTCGTGCACCGTCATGAACGGCACGCTTGAGCGGATGTCGCTGCCGTTGATGTAGCCGTCGCGCCCGTTGTGCAAAGGCTGAGCCGCCTCCGGCATTTTCGGTTTGGCGACGATCGGACGGATCGTCGCCGAGCGGACGCTCAGCTCCAGACGGGTGACGTCGGCTTCCTCCGCCTGCCAGCGGGTCAGCACCTTCTCGCTATAGTGCGATTGTATCCAATTGCGCAGGAAGCGCGTCGGGCACCGACAGGCGCACGACGCCCTTGTCCACGGCATCGAGCTCCATCCGCCCGAACCAGCTCGTGAACACATCGTCGCCGAGTTCGGTGCGCAATTGATCCTTCACCCGCCGCCAGCGCTCCTGATCCGTGCCTACCATTTTGGTTCCGTCTTTCCCGAGGTAATGTTGCCCGAGCCGCCGGCGCGCGAGCGCAAGCTCGCCATGCCCGGCACCGCCGAGTCGCAACGCGTTACGAAAAGGGTGGTTCAAGCTGGCCGGCTCTTGCGTCGAAGACGCATGCGGCCAGCCCGCTAAGAGGAAGCGGCGTCAGCCGCTGGCGGCCGCTCTCGGCCAAAAGGGCCTACTTGGAAAGCCCCTGCTCGAAAAGCTCTTGCGCGGAAAGGTCTCGCGCCGCGCGCGGCTCGCAGCCGGTAATGGATTGCAGATTGCCGTCATCATGCCCCACCTCCATCGCTCCCAGATTCGATGGTCGTCCGTGAATTTATGTCGTGCAACACGGTTGCGAGACTTCACCTGTATGTTCGAGTAAGCTGACGGCCGGCATCGGCTCCTTGCAGACAATCGAAACCCAGCGCGATGACGACGTCAGTACGGCATCCCGAAGACACAACTTTCCCGCACCCATACTTGATGAGTTTCCACCTAGACGCTTGTTGAAAACCTTCGATGTGAAGGGAAGGAAACCCTATCACGCGATGCGCGGCCTGCAACCGTAAAAAAATCGCTAAAAATCTCGCACGCGGCTTGGTCTTTCGGAAGCCGCGAATAGGTCCAGCGCTCAAAGCATTGACTCAGCGCGGCGATTCACAAAAATGTTATCTGATTGTTACGCTGGAAACATCGCGTCCGACGACTGGAGCAAATAGGAATCGGCACGCGAGATTCCGAGCGACTCAAAGTCCAATTCTGATTGTGTGCAATAACCCATTCATCGCAAATAGTTTCTTTTGTTCACTTTCATCGGGTAGCCGTCCGCGAGCAAATATCGAGCAAAAAAATGGCAATCGAGCCGGCGCACACGAATATGCGCGCAGAAATCTGCACGACAGCCAGCATGGCCGTCATTGCAGATTGCGATGACAACTCTACAACAGTTTGATGGCAATTCACTATTCTGCCGCGAGCGGCGGTGTTCGACGTCCGCTCGAAGGTCGTTCGGCGATTATTAGTTCGCGAGCTTGGCGATGCGATGCGCGAGCCGCGACACTTTCCGACGCGCCGCGTTGCGGTGCATGATATTTTTTTGCGCTGCACGAATGATCGCAGGCTCGGCTTCGGCCATCGCGGCGACCGCGCGCGTGCGGTCGCCGGAGGCGATGGCCTCCTCGACCTTGCGCACCGCGGTACGGACGCGCGAACGGCGCGCTTTGTTGACGGCGGTGCGGCGCACGGCCTGACGGGCAGCTTTCTTGGCAGACTTTGTATTAGCCATGGTTAGACACAGTCGATGATGAATGAGAGCGCGGCTTATAGGGGTGTCAGGCCCCATCGTCAACGCCGGCCGGTATTTTAGTGCCAGACCGGTCTCGACCCGATCTTGGACCCAGATCCCAGACCGGATCCTCGTCCGAAGTCTCGGCGCACTGTCCGGTCCGTACGAATACCTATCCGGGCGAATACATATGTGCAGATTAGGCGACGCGCTTGGCGCGGACCGCGTCGTATCCTGACACCACCGCCGCCCGATCGGCCGCCGGAAACGCCGAGAGCGGCGGCTCCATCCGCGCCCATTGCGGATCGCCGTGAATATGCGCGAGCAGCATCTTGATGCCGGGGACGAGCGGCTTGCCGTTGAACAGATTGCGGATCGTGACCGCTTCGCGCGAGCGCTGTGGCATCGCCGGTGCGGAAGGCACGGCCGCAGAGATCGGCGTTGAGATTGGCGGTCGCCGAGATGCAGCCGGCGAACACGCCAGAGCGCGCTTCCGGCAAGCGCCGCTTCGGTCGACGGAAACACCTTGAAGCGCGGCAGGATGCCGGCGGCCTCGCGCGCATAGGCCATGTCGCCTGAGGAATCCTTCAGGCCGACGATGCGCTCGCCGAACGTATCGAGCAGGCGGCGGAGCAGCGCGACATGCCAGGGCAGGCCGGATTGCGCCGGGAAGTGATAGAGGTAAATCGGGATCGGCTTGGCCGCGGTCGCGGTCAGGATCGCCTCGATATAGGCGACGAGCCCATCGTCAGGCACGCCTTTGTAATAGAACGGCGGCAGCACCAGCGCGCCGGCGAAACCAAGCTCGGCGGCATGTTTGGTCAGCGCAATGGCGTCGGCGGGCGCGGCGGCGCCGGTGCCGACCATCATGCGGTCGAGCGGCAATCCGCTTGTCGCGTAAGCGCTCATGACGCGCTTGCGCTGATCGAGCGAGAACGAGGTCGCTTCGCCGGTGGTGCCGAGCACATTGAGGCCGTCGCAGCCGGTGTCGAGCAGAAAGCGGGCCAGCGCCGTCGAACGCGCGCAATCGGGCTCGCCTTTGGCGTCGACCGCGGTTGCGATGGCGGCGATCACGCCGTGGAGGGTTTTGGTCTCGCTCATGGTCGCACTCATGGGAATTGGCCTGCGGATCGGGGGTGGCTTGCGCCGCTCGGCGATCCAGTAAAGCATGTAGGGCCGATGTTCAATCGAGCGCCACAAGAGGCAGAACAGAGGGGAGCCGGGACTGGAAATGTCGCAAAGCTTCGATGTCATCATTGTCGGCGCCGGCGCCGCAGGCTGCGTGCTGGCCAACCGGCTGTCGGCGCGTTCGAGCTCGAGCGTGCTCTTGCTCGAAGCCGGCCGCGACATCGTGCCGGGCGCAGAACCCGCCGACGTGCTCGATTCCTATCCGCGCTCTTACTACAACGACGCCTATTTCTGGCCCGGCCTCAAAGTGCACTGGCGGCGCAAGGACAATTCGCCGCTGATCGGATTTTCCCAAGGCCGGCTCATCGGCGGCGGCTCGAATGTCATGGGCATGGTCGCCTATCGCGGCACGCCGGACGACTACGCCGAATGGCAAGCCCATGGCGCCACCGGCTGGGGCTGGGACGACGTGCTGCCTTACTACAAGAAGCTCGAAAGCGATTGGGATTTCGACGGCGCCTTGCACGGCAAAGACGGGCCGGTGCCGATCCGGCGCACCAAGGTCGACGACTGGCCGCGCTTGTCGAAGGCCGTGGGCGCCTTTGCGCAAGAGCGCCAAATCCCCTTCGTCGCCGACATGAATGGCGATTTCCGCGACGGCTATGGCCCGGTGCCGATGAGCAATTGGCCGGACAAGCGCGCCTCGGCGCAGACCTGTTATCTCGATGCCAATGTGCGCGCCCGCAAGAATCTCACCGTGCTCGCCGAGGCCACGGTCACCGGCCTCATATTCGAAGGCCGCCGCGCCACCGGCGTCACCGTCACGATCGGCGGCGAAACGAAAAAGTTTTCTGGCCGTGAAATCATCGTCGCGCTCGGCGGCATCCATTCGCCGGCTTTTCTGATGCGCGCCGGGATCGGTCCAGCGCCCGCATTGCGCGAGCTCGGCATCGAGGTGAAGGCCGATCGTCCCGGCGTCGGCCAAAATCTCTCCAACCACGCCATCATCTTTATCGGCCTTCTGCAAAAGCCGGGAGCGCGGCAATCGGACAACGATCCGCCCGCACCCGATGTCGGCGTTCCGCTATTCCTCCGGCCTGCCGGGCACCCCGCCCCAGGACATCTATATTAATGTGCAGTGCAAAACGTCCTGGAGCCCGCTCGGGCACCAGGTCGCCAATATCGCCCCTTCGCTGCTCAAGCCGCTGGCGCGCGGCCGTGTGTCGCTGGTCTCGGCCGATCCCGCGGCCTATCCGCTGGTCGAGTTCAATTTCACCGGGCATGAGCTCGATCTGCGGCGCTTCATGCTGGGCTTCCGCCGCTGCGTCGACATTCTCGGGCACGAGGCGGTGCGCGCCATGACGCGGCTGACCTTTCCGGTGAAATTCAATGACCGGCTGCGGCGGCTCAACCGCATCACGCCGGCAAACAGGATCAAGAGCGCGGCGATCGCGGGCCTGATCGAGGCCGTGCCGCCGCTCGCCGAGCCGATCTTCGCCACGCTCGCCGACCGCCGCGTCGATCTCACCGCGTTGGTGGCGGACGACGACGCGCTCGCCGCGCATATTCAGGACAACGTCGCCGGCACTTTCCATCCGGTCGGCACCTGCCGGATGGGCGCGGCGAAGCGACCGCGATGCGGTCACCGATCCGTCCGGCCGCGTCCATGGCTTCGAGGCGCTGCGCGTCATCGACGCCTCGATCATGCCGACGATCCCGCGCGGCAATACCAATATCCCGACTATCATGGTGGCGGAGAAGCTCGCCGAAGCCATGCTGCGGGGGAGCCGTCCGACGTAGGTCGCTATTCGGCACGCTGACGAAGATCTTGCCGTCGCGCACCGCGACCGGCACCGGCGTCAGCCGCACCGAGGCGTCGCCGGGGTGGCAGCCGGTGGCGAGATCGAATTCATAGCCGTGCCAGGGACAGACGATGTGGCGCTGCTTGCCGAAGCGGAGTCCCGCGCTCTTCTTGTCGGGGGTGATGATTTCCTCGACCTGGTGAAAGATCTTGCCCTGACACACCGGACCGCCGGCATGCGGGCAGACGTTCTCGTAGGCCAGCACCTTGCTGCCGGTGCGGAAAATGCCGACTTCGAGGTTTTCCAAGGCGAAAACCCGATAGTCCCCATCGGCAATGTCGGTCAGTTTGCCGATCACGATTTCGTCCGTCGCCATATCTCCCCTCACTCGGTCTGCCGTTACGCGATGACTTTCACTCGATTCCCGGCGGGCGATGAAACCAGATCGCCACGTCGAACATGTTGAGATCGGCTGCGCGGATCAGTCCGCAGGCGGTGACCACCGTCTCGGTCGCCGTCACGGTGCCGCGCGGGAACGGCGCGACGTCATGGCCACGCCGCTCGACCTTGGCGGCATAGACCTTCACCGCGGCGGTCAGCACCTGTTGCAAGGTCTTGTCGGAAATGGCGTCAGGCTCGCCGCGTCTGAGCGCGTCGCGCGCAGCGGCGCAAAAGTCCGCGTCTTTTGCCGTTGCTGTCTTCGCGCGGCTTGGTGCAGGCTTCCGGCTCGGCTTCGCCGCTTTGCGGGCTTTTGGCATCTCGTCAGGCCGTTACCGGCTCGCGAACGCCAGGCACTTTCCTGGATTTGGGCTTGATCAGCTTGTGCTTCGGCACTTCGAGATTGAACAGACGCGCCGCATTCATTCCCAAAATATTGCGCTTGGCCTCCTCATCGAGGAACGGCAGCGTGGTGATCGAGGCGGGCAGGTCGAAGTCCCAATGCGGCCAGTCGGAGGCGAACAGCAGCTGCGTCTCGGCCTTGATCGCGTCGAAGGTCGCCTCGGTGAGCTTCAAATTGGAGCGTTCGAGCGGCTGGCTCGTGAAATACATGTCGGCGATGTATTCGCTCGGCCGCCGCTTCAGCAGCGGAGCCTCGGACGACCGCATCATGTATTCGGAATTGAGCCGCTGCATCAGGAACGGCACCCAGGCGAGCCCGCTCTCGATCCACAGCACTTTGAGTTTCGGGAAACGCTCCGGCAGCCCGTTGATGATCCAGTTCGTCATGTGAATGAGGTTGTAATAGACGAACGAGATCGCATGCATCGAGATGAAGCGGTTGCACTGCTGCATCGACTGGTCGCCCCAGTGGAAGCCGGAATGGAACGCAAGCGGCTTTCCGGTCGCCTGGATGGCGGCATAGAGCGGCATGTAACTGTCGTGGTTGACGGCGCGGAAACGCGTCGAGGTGACCGAATAGCCGATGACGCCCGGCGTATTGGCGTAAGTCTCGACCGCCTTCACGCAGGCCTCGGGATGATTGAACGGCAGATACAGCATCGCCTTGATGCGCGAATCCTGCGGCAGGATTTCCTCGGTGAGCCATTTGTTGAAGGCATTGCCGATGACGACTTCCATCTCGATCTGCGGATGCATGCCGAGTACCAGCATCGGGGTCGGGAACACCACCATGTAGTCGATACCCATCGAATCCATGGCGCGCTGCACCAGCGTCACCTGGGCATGGGTGCGGCCGCCGGGGACCGCTTCGCCAAGCCGCTGCTGATGCGGGATGCGGCCGAACACGTCTTGATAAAGCATGCCCGGCGTGGCGTTGAGCAGCCCCGGCGCGGTGCCGCGCTCCTTGAAGGCCCGCGCCATCTGTTTGTAGACGTCGCTCTCCATGCGATCGACGACTTCGGACCAGAACGCCGTCTCGGTGACATGGGCGTCGACGTCGACGATGAAATAGTCGTGCGCTTTGGCATCCTTGGTGGCGTGAGCCAGGATGTCCCTGGTGTCGGTGAGGTTGTTGATCTTCGGCAGCTCGCTGACGGCCGGCGGTTTTTTGCCGTTCTTGTTGCCGTTCTTGGAGGCGTGCTTACCGTTTCCGTTGCGCGGCATTTTCTTCAACATCGGCTTCCTCCGCCATTGCAGCGGGCGCGTTGGCCCCTCGGCATTTGCCGAAATCCTAGCAGGAATCGGCGCGGAAAACATGCGCCTCCTCCACATTTGACCCTGCGCGGAAGCCGATGTTAGCGTTTCACGTCCATCTCTGCGGTTCGGAGCGGATGCAACAGGCTCGTGGCCGCCATAACACTTTCCGTCTCATGACATTTTCCGTCTCATGAAACTTCCGCCTTTCGAATATGCCTGCCCGACCAGCATTGCCGAGGCTGTCGCACTCCTTGCCGCGCATGACGGCGACGCCAAGCCGCTTGCCGGCGGCCAGAGCCTCGTGCCGATGCTGGCCTTTCGGGTCGCGGCACCGGCGCTCCTGGTCGATCTGCGCAAGCTTTCGCAACTGCGGCAGATCAAGGTCGGGGAGGGCGGGGTGACGCTCGGCGCCATGGTGCGCTGGGCCGACATCCTTAAGGACGCGCGGCTGCCCAAGGCGCATCCGCTTCTGGTGGCGGCCATCGGACACGTCGCGCATTATCAGATCCGCAACCGCGGCACCGCCGGCGGCAGCCTTGCCCATGCCGATCCGGCGGCCGAGATGCCGGGCATCGTCGTCACCTGCGAGGCAACGATCGCCGTCATCGGCAAAGCCGGCGAGCGCGTCATCGCGGCTGCGGATTTTTTCCAAGGCCCGCTGATGACCGCACTGAAGGCCGACGAAATCATCACCGAGATCCGCTTTCCGGCCTGGCCGGCCGGCCGCCGTTTCGGCTTTGCGGAATTCGCCCGCCGCCGTGGCGACTTTGCGCTCGCGGCGGCGGCTTTGTTCTACGACGAGGATGGCGAGGGCAAAGCCTGCGACGTCCATGTCGGCGCAATCGGGGTTGCCGACGCGCCGCTGCGGCTCACGGCCGTCGAAAATGTCCTCACCGGCCGCAAGATTGACGACGCGGTCATTGCTCAGGCCGAGGCCGCGGCGTCGGCCGCGGTCGAACCGTCCGACGACATCCACGCCACCGGCTCCTATCGCAAGACATTGATCGGCGTCATGGTCGAACGCGCCCTGCGCAGCGCCACCGCGTAGCTTGAACCCCGGCGGCTCTCCGCGCGACTATCGACCATGCCCCATCGTGTCGGGTTTGCCGGGTCCCTTGTTGCGGCCGCGCTGGCGGTCCCACTGTTGTTGCCGTCGCTCCGGCCTGCGGCGGCAGCGGAGCCGAGCTTCGCCTGCGCCGGGACTTTGACGCCGACCGAAGCCGCCATCTGCAAAGACGGCGACCTCGCGGCGCTCGATCGCGTACTGGCCACAGCCTTCAAGAGCAAGCTCGACGCGATCGCGGCCGGAACCGCCCATGAAACCCCCTCTGGAGCGGTTCATGCGGACGATGATGATCGCGACTCCATCGTCATCGCGCAGAAAGCCTGGATCGCCCATCGCAACGAATGCGGCGCCAACCAAGCCTGCATCCGCAAGGCCTATGCGGTGCGGACCGGCGCGCTGACCGCGGGGCCGAATACCCCGGACACGCCGTGCCGCGATACCGTCGGCGCCAAACAGGCGGCGATCTATGTCAAGCAGTGCCTTCAAGTGGCAACGGAAACGCATCCGCCCTGCAATGCCGACAATACCTGCGAGCTCCTGATCTCGCACAACATCAACCGGTGCGCCTTCTTGGGTGACGCAACCGTGCCAAAGTTCTGCACCACATTGCCGAAGCCCAATTAGCCGATCGCAAGGTCAGCCATAGGTCGGCACAAAGAGCTTCTCGACCGGAATGGTTTCGGGAATCAGGCCCTGCTCGACCATGTAAGTGACCAGCGCCTCGAGCGTCGGCCGGTTTGGCTCGATGCCATAGGGCCAGCAATCGCCGCTGAAGATATCGTCGATCTCGGCGACGTCGTCCGGCAACCATGGCAGCATGTAGCGCAGCGTGCCGGAAAAGCGGATTTTCTCCCAGGCCCGGTCCTTCGCCGCGTTGAAGGCGTTGTAGAGGCTTGTCGCCACGAACGGATTGCGCTCGTAGACGTCGTTGCGGATGACGATCAGGTGCATGATCGGGAAAATCTTGGTGCGGCGGAAATAGTCCTTTTCGCGCGCCCGGTAATCGGGGAAGAGCTGCACCACGTCGGGGTGGCGGTGCAGCGAGCGCGGCAGGGTCGAGCCGATAAGGGCCTGGATCTCGCCACTCTCGAGCAGCTCGCTCAGCGACTTGCCGCTTTGGTTCGGCGTGATTTTGACCGGCTTGAGCATCGGCATGACCGACGGATTGCCGTAAGCGCCGGCCTCGTTGACCGCGCCCTGGACCCATTCGATGCCGGAAAGATCGACGCCCAAATCGTGTTGCATGAGGCCGCGCACGAACAGCGCAGCGGTCTGGGTGTAGAGCGGCACACCGATCCGCTTGCCGGCAAGATCTTTCGCGGCGTTAACGAATTTGCGGTTTACGACGATGAAGCCGTGGCGGAACACCCGCGAGACAAAGACCGGCAGCGCCACATAAGGCAGCTTCTTGGCGGCGAACCGGCTGATGAACTCCGAGCTCGACATCTCGCAGGCGTCGAATTCCAGCCGGCTGTTCATGCGGTCGAAAATCTGCCGCGGATTGTCCATGACGACGAAGTTGAGGTCGATACCATCGGCCTTGATCTCGCCGGTATGCAGCGCGAGCACGCGGTCATAGAGGCCGCAGGCGAAGGTGATCGGCAAAGCAGGCATTCGGGCACCTCTGCAAGAAGTTCGCGGACGAAGGCGTTCGGGCGGCGCAGCTATCACACAGCGCGGCGCTCGCGTCATCATCGGCCCGCGGCGAGACTCGCGCCGAGCGGCGCGCCAAAAAGCGTGCCGAGAAGCGCGCTGTCGGCGACGTCACGCGTCACGCGTCGAGCCTCGCGGCGCTCACGTGCAGGCGCGACGGAGGGCGCCGCGGAAAAAACTTCAAAAATTTTTAAGCTCGTGTGTCGTTTTTTCTTGCAATGCATTTCTAATGCGCCTATTTGCCGCTCGCCCAAATTCGCACGTGCCTGTGGCCGTGTGTCGATCGGTAGGCATCCGGACAAGAGGCCGGACAGTCGCCTGAGGTTGAAGCCGGACGTTCTAGGCTTTCAACTTCACTACGTGATCGGCAGCCGGAGGCGAAACCGGCGCACCCCGCGCTCAACGGGGGACGCGGCTTAAAGCAACGACGGAGCGGGCTTTTTTGGTCTCGTTGGCTGTCCAAAGGTCAACACCGAAGAGGCTTGTCCATCTTGTCTTGCCGGCCGTGCGGAACGGGTCTCCCGCTCCAATCCAAGGCAGCATCTACGGCTTAAGAGCCGCGCGCCTGCACCGTGTCCCCAACGCACGGTTCGGCGCAGAGCGATTTTGCCGTTGACGCCGGTTCCTCGCGCGCAAGCGAAGGGGCCGAATTTCAACGCCGGGCCGCACAGCTCCGCAAAGAGCTGGGCCCCTTGAACCTGGATGAAGGAGCGACTCCGATGACCGAGCGCATCCAAGACTTTTTGCGCCGCCGCCGCGAAGACGGGCAGGACGATGGTCCGTGCCTGGTCGTCGACCTCGACGTCGTCCGCGACAACTATCAGACCTTTGCCAAGGCCTTGCCGGACAGCCGGGTGTTCTACGCCGTGAAGGCGAACCCGGCGCCGGAACTCCTGTCGCTTTTGGCCGCGCTCGGCTCCTGCTTCGACACCGCTTCGGTCGCCGAGATCGAGATGGTGCTCGCAGCCGGCGCCACGGCGGATCGCATCTCCTACGGCAACACTATCAAGAAGGAGCGCGACATCGCCCGTGCCTTCGCGCTCGGCGTCCGCCTGTTCGCGGTCGACTGCAAGGCCGAGGTGGAGAAGATCGGCCGCTCAGCGCCCGGCGCCAAAGTGTTCTGCCGCTTCCTGTTCGGTTGCGCCGGCGCGGAATGGCCGCTGTCGCGCAAGTTCGGCTGCGACCCGGACATGGCGGTCGAGGTGCTCGACCATGCCCAGAAGCTCGGTCTCGAGCCCTGCGGGGTGTCGTTTCATGTCGGCTCGCAGCAGCGCCGCACTGCGGCCTGGGACGAGGCGCTGAAGACGGCGGCGGCGATCTTTCGCACCTGCGCCGAACGCGGCATGAACCTGACGATGGTCAATCTCGGCGGCGGGTTTCCGACCAGATATCTGCGCGAAGTGCCGGCGGTGCAGGCCTATGGCCGTTCTATCTTCAAGGCGCTGCGCAAGCATTTCGGCAACCGCATCCCGGAGACCATCATCGAGCCGGGCCGCGGCATGGTCGGCAATGCCGGCGTGATCGAGGCCGAAATCGTGCTCGTCTCCAAGAAGAGCGAGCAGGACCAGGCGCGCTGGGTCTATCTCGACATCGGCAAGTTTGGCGGGCTGGCCGAGACCATGGACGAGTCGATCCGCTACCCGATCAAGACGCCGCGCGACGGCGACGAGGTCGGTCCTTGCGTGCTCGCAGGCCCGACCTGTGACAGCGCTGACGTGCTCTACGAGAAGCGGCCTTACGATCTGCCGGTCAGCCTTGAGATCGGCGACAGGGTCCTGATCGAAGGCACCGGCGCCTATACCGCGACCTACGCGTCGGTGGCCTTCAACGGCTTCGCGCCGCTGCGCACCTTCCACATCTGACCCCTCTAGCTCCGGCGAGCCCCCACCCTAACCCTCCCCCGCAGGCGGGGGAGGGCAGGGAGGGGGCGCCGAGCGCAACGGCCGAAAGGAGCGGATCAATGGTGACCATTCGGGAAGAAAAAATCGCGGACGTTAAGGCGCGCGAGGCGCTGCTCGACCTGGCCTATGGCGCGTGCCGTTTCACCAAGACCTCGGAGCGGCTGCGCGAAGGCCGCCGGCCGGCGGATGGGCTGTCGCTGGTCGCGACCGATCGCGGCCGCGTCGTCGGCACGGTCCGGCTCTGGCATGTCGCCGCCGGTCCGGGCCGCTCAGCGCTCTTGCTCGGCCCGCTCGCGGTGCATCCGGAGTATCGCAACCGCGGCATTGGCACGACGCTGGTGCGCCGTGCCATCGCGCGCGCGCGTCTCGCCGGCCACCGCGCCATTCTTCTGGTCGGCGATGCGCCCTATTACGGCCGTTTCGGCTTTTCCGCGACGCCGACCGGCGATCTGTGGATGCCCGGCAGCTTCGAGCGCGACCGGCTCCTTGGACTGGAACTCAAGCCGGCGGCGCTCGCCGGTGCCTGCGGCATGATCGGCGCCACCGGGGAGCTTGAACCCAAGCCGGACCTCAATGCACTGATCGCGGCAAATGGCGGCGCGCGTCACGTTACTGTACAACGCGCCGCTTAGAGCATGATCCTCAAAGTTTCAGACCCCGATCCCATTGAATTGGATCGTGGTCTGAAGCAATCAATCATCCATTCAATCCATTCGCTTTGGAGTAGCGATAATGACCGCATGGCCCGTTCATGGACGTATCACCGGCCCTATCGTCATGGTCGGCTTCGGCTCGATCGGCAAAGGCACGCTGCCTTTGATCGAGCGGCATTTCGAATATGACAAATCCCGCTTCGTGGTCATCGACCCCGAGGATAAGGACCGCAAGCTCCTGGACGATCGCGGCATTCGCTTCATCCATGAGGCGGTCACGCGCGACAATTACCGGAAGCTTTTGGGTCCGCTACTCACCCACGGCGGCGGCCAGGGCTTCTGCGTCAACCTCTCGGTCGACACCTCCTCGGTCGACATCATGCAGTTCTGCCGCGAGATCGGCGCGCTTTATATCGACACCGTGGTCGAGCCCTGGGCCGGCTTCTATTTCGATTCCAAGCTCGGCCCGGAGCAACGCTCGAACTACGCGCTGCGCGAGACCGTGCTGGCGGCGCGCCGCAAGACGCCGGGCGGCAGCACCGCCGTATCCTGCTGCGGCGCCAATCCCGGCATGGTGTCATGGTTCGTCAAGCAGGCGCTCCTCAACGTCGCCGGCGATCTCGGCCTGAAATTCAAGGAGCCGAAGACACGCGAGGACTGGGGCAATCTCGCCAAGAAGGCCGGCGTCAAAGGCATCCATATCGCCGAGCGCGACACCCAGCGCGCCAAGAAGCCGAAGCCGATCGAGGTTTTCGTCAACACCTGGTCGGTCGAAGGCTTCCTGTCGGAAGGCATGCAGCCGGCCGAGCTCGGCTGGGGCACGCACGAGAAGAAGCTGCCGAAGAACGGCCTCAAGCATAAGGTCGGCTGCCAGGCGGCGATCTATCTGACGCAGCCCGGCGCCAATACGCGCGTGCGCTCGTGGACGCCGACCGCCAAGGCGCAATACGGTTTCCTGGTCACGCACAACGAGTCGATCTCGATCGCCGACTACTTCACCCTGCGCGACGGCCGCAAGGTGGTCTATCGGCCGACCTGTCACTACGCCTATCACCCGTGCAATGACGCGGTGCTGTCGCTGCACGAACTGTTCGGCCAGGCCGGCGAACGCCAGCCGGCCATCCACATTCTCGACGAGCACGAGATCGAAGACGGCATCGACGAGCTCGGCGTGCTGCTCTACGGCCACAAGAAGAACGCCTATTGGTACGGCTCGCAATTGTCGATCGACGAGACCCGCGAAATCGCGCCGTATCAGAACGCCACCGGCTTGCAGGTGACCTCGGCCGTGCTCGCGGGCATGGTATGGGCGCTGGAAAATCCGAAGGCCGGCATTGTCGAAGCCGACGAGATGGATTTCCGCCGCTGTCTCGAAGTGCAGATGCCCTATCTCGGGCCGGTGATCGGCGCTTACACCGACTGGACGCCGCTCAAGGGCCGCCCCGGCCTGTTCAAGGAGACCTTGGACAAGGATCCGTGGCAGTTCACCAATGTCTTGGTGGGCTGATTTTCAAATATGCCACGCAGAAGCGGGCGCCGCCGCAAGCTCGGCGCCCGTTTTGTTTCAATTTGCCGCCCGATCGTGCGTGCCGCGCGCCGCCTCGATATGGCCTTGCAGGCCCATCATGCCGACCGCGCCGACGACGACATCCTTGCCGATGACGTAAGTCGGCGTGCCGGTGGCGCCGACGGCGCTGGCAAGCTTCATGTCTTCGCCGAGCGTGGCACTAACCTCATCGCTCGCCAGGTCGGTTGTGAGCCGGTCCATGTCGAGACCCTGGTCCTTGGCCGCGGCGATCGCTTTTTCTTTTGTCGCCGGTCCCGGGTTGCCGAGCAGCTCCTGATGAAAGGCGAGATATTTCTGGCCGCCCGGATCCTGCATGCGCACCGCGACGGCGACGCGGGCGGCGTCGACCGAGCCCGGTCCGAGGATCGGAAACTCTTTCAGCACGATTTTCAATTTGGTGTCGGCCTTGAGCAGGCTGAGCATGTCCGGCAGCGCGCGTTTGCAATAGCCGCAATTGTAATCGAAGAACTCGACCAGAGTGACATCGCCGTCGGGATTGCCGAGCGTCACTTGATGCGGCGACGTGAACAATTGTCCGGCATTGCTCGCGACGTCGGCGCTGTGATCCGGCGGCGCCGGCAATGCCCCCGGCGCGGACGGCGGATTGGTGCCGCTTGTGGCATTCGCGCCGGCGCTGACCGCGGCGCGCGACCGCAGCATTTGCGCGAGGATCGCCCCCATCGCTTCGGGGTGCTTGAGCATGTAATCCCTGGCGGCTTGCCCGACTTCGTCGGGATGCGTCGCGATATAATCTTTCACGACACCCTCGATCGCGCCACGTAGATCCTGTGCGGCCTGCGTGTCTTGCAGGTTATCTTGCGCGTTATTCTGCGCAGCATTTTGCGTCTCTTGCGCTTGGCTCGCCGGCGCCGCGAGCAGCATCGCTCCGGCAAGGGTCGCGGCAAGGATTGCGGTAGGGATCGCGGTTCCGACCAAGTGATTCATTGCACTCTCCATCGCTTCAAATTTCTCGCTATCGGTGGAATAGGCCGCCGCCGCCAATCGGGCCGCGGAAGATCGGACCGCCTCGCGGCACAATGGGGCCGGGCCGTCGCGGAATAAGGACCGGCGGGCCCGCGGGTCTGCCGGGCACAACGAGGCGCGGCGGCGGTCCGGTGTGGACGCAATCGCCTTGGGCATTGCGCGTCTCGCCCTCCGGACACCGCTTTGGCGCCGACACGCACTTGCCTCGGTCGTTGAGCACCTCGCCCGGGCCGCAGGTGGCTTTCCTGATCGGCACACAGACGCCGTCGCTGTTGCGCTCCTCGCCGCTCGGACACGGCGGCGGGGTCTTCGGCGGCGGCCCGCAGACGCCGCGATCATTACGCACCTCGCCGGGCGGACAGTTTGTCGAGCGGATCGGCTCGCAGACACCGCGATCGTTGCGGACCTCGCCCGGCGGACAGGCTGTGGTCGGAATCGGCGAGCAGGTGCCGTCGGTGTCGCGGAACTGTCCGGGCGCGCATGTCGTGGTCGTGACCGGCACGCAATTGCCGCTGACGTCGCGCAATTGGCCGGGCGCGCAGGGGCGTTCGCGCACATTGCAGGATTTTCCGTCGGCGCTGACATAGCGCGCGTTGCAACACGATCCGTCCGGCATTTTTGTGTAACCGGCCGCGCATGCGACGAGCGGAATGATCTTCACGCAGGCCTTGCGGTTATTGGGATCGACCGGCCCTGGGCAGCACTCGCCGCTCGTCGTCACGTTGGCTGGCGGGCAGCATTTGCCGCTCGCGGTCGGAACGCCCGATGCGCAGCATTGCGGGCCGGGCGGTATCTTGATCGGAATGAGGACAAGGCACTGGCTCTTGTTCGGGCCGGTTGGCGATTGTCCGGCCGGGCAGCAGACGCCGGTGGATGTCATCTGGCTCGCGAGGCAGCACGAACTGCCGGTCGAGACGTAGCCGGGCGCGCAACAATTCGGTGTGCCGGTGACGCAGGTCGGCGGCTTTGGTGTCGGCGTCGGACATTGGCCGTTGACCAAGGGTCCGCTGCAACACGCCTGAGCGCCGCCTGAGCCGCTGTAGACCTGACCGCTCGGACAGCAGAAATTGCTCGGTCCGATCGGAGTTGTTCCCGGCTGACAGCTCGAATTCGAGCAGGCACCGATGCCCGTAATAGAGGTGACGGAGCAGCATTGGCCGTTCACGAGCACACTCGGCGGCTGGCAGCTTGAGCCGCAGCTATTGCTGCCGCGCACCCACACTTGATTGGGCTGGCACGGCGGCGTGCCCGGCGGACCGCAGATCAGATAGGGCGGACAGTTCGGCACCGTTCCGGTTGGCGGTGTCGGTGGCGTACCGGAAGGCGGCGACGGGGGTGGCGGCGTGCCGGGCGCCGGGCGTAGCCCCGGCGGGAAACCAATCGGCGGCGCGCCGGCCGGCGGAGCCAGGATCGTCCGCGGCGGCGAGCACAGGCGTTCGATGTCGATGTCGCCCATATGGCCGCGCGCCGCGGGATCGTCATATTCGTCGTCGTAATCGATGAAGATAGCTGTAGAGCGGTGGCTCGTCATCGCGCCTGATGCGCCAGGTGCCGTTGCCCTGCAGGCCGTTGATGTCCAACGGGCCCGTCGCGCCGAGTTGCGCGGCAAGCGCTGCGTCCGCGGGATGACGCAAATCCTCGCCGGTCGACCACATGAAGCCGCCACACGAGCCGAGCACGATCTCGCCATTGCGGTCGTAATTGTAGCCGATGGCGACGCCGCCATTGCCGTTGCGCAACTGCGCCGGAAATCCGATCGCGTATTCGTCCGGCTGCTTGCTGCCAGATGCGCTGCCCGCTCGCGCGTGGTGCCGATGACGGCGCAAGCGCAGCACGCGTCCGATCGCTGGAACGGACAAAGCCTCGAAATCGAACGCGCCGGTCGGCGCCGGCCGCTCGGCGAGGAACATCCGGCCCTTGCTCGTCGAATGTGATTTTCGAGATTTCGCTCGGGCCGCTGCCGCTCGGCACGGCAACTTCGATCTGCGCATCGTTGCCGAACGTGCCGTCCGGATTGAGGCCGACCGACCAGATCTGCAGTCCCGCGGCGACGGCGTAGTAGAGCCGGCGTTGATAGACGGCGAGTCCGAAGACGCAGCCGCTCCGGCGCCGCGTAGTGCCAGGTCATCGGTTGCATCGCAGTCGAATTGCAGACTGGTGACGTCGATGCCGGGCTGCGGATTCCAGGCGACCGGCGGCAAGCCCGATCGCGGTGCGTCCGGTGACGCCATGATCGTAGATGCCGGCTTCCGCCGCCGGTGAGCGCGTAGCGATGGATGAGGCCGGTCTCGCGGTCGGCGACGAACAAGGATTTGGAATCCGGATCGTAAGCGAGCCCGCCCAGCGCGGATCCGGAATTGGCGCGGCCGTTCGTGGCGACATTGGCGAACAGGCTCACCTGGCCGTTGACGCCGTTGATCTTCCAGATCGATCCTGGCCCACCTTGCTGGCCCCACAGGCCGGTCATGAAGTTCGCATTCGGCGCGCCGGCCTGGATGTGCTGCGGCTGGCCGTCCGATCCAGGCGCAACGATCGGCAATCCATAGGCCGAGGTAGCCGCCGCATAGATGTTGGGCGGCTGCGCATCGTCGATCGCGACGCCGAAGACTTGGCCGATCAGATTGGCGCTGAAACGTGAACGGCTTCGGCGCGCCGACAAGCTGCGCCTGCGGCAGGCCGCCCATATGCTGCAGATCGATCACGCGTAGCGACGGTCCGTTGAGATCGATAAAGGTCTTGTGCATTCGGGATCGACGCCGGGCGCGATCTGGATCGGCGGCAGCGCGCCGGAGAAACCGGTCACCGCGGCATTGCCGGTGGCGTAAATTGGGCTCGGCGTTTGCTGCTGCGCCGTGGCTGCGGTCGAGATCAGCGCCGTGCCAATCACGGCGGCGAACCGGCATCGGCGGGCAAGCCGCGTGCTCCGCATCAGAAGATTATTTCGCACCTCTGCTGCCATGGTGTTTGGCCTATTGAGCGGCTTCCTGGGTGCATCCTCCAGGCGCGCGGCAGGGTGCCGGCATTTCACCAAGTTTGTGGGTCACTCCGTCTTCCAGTTCATGGTCAGCTACTGAATCTTTTGCGGCGGTATGCAGGTGCCGCTCACCGGATCAGGCGTGGTTCCCGGCGGACAGCACATGCCGCACGCGGTCATTTGCGCCGGATTGCAGCAGGCGCCGGTCAACGTCATGCCCATGCTCGGATCGGAACAGGGCGTGACGCAATTGCCGACGCCACTCAGCCTGACCTGCCCGGCCGAACAAGCCGGCGGCGGGCACATGCCGCCGAAAGTGTTGGGCGAAAAATTCGCCGGTTGATTGCCGTCGTTGCAAAGACAAGCGGAAACGCCGGCGACCGTCTTGCCGGACGGATCGGCATGGGTGCCGCTTGGGCACGTGCACGTGAAGATGTACCAGCCGTTGGTGCCGTAAGGCACGCCAACGCTGTCATTCAAGACGGTGTCGGATGCCCATGACGCAACCATCGGCGCCGGGCAGAAACAATAATAATTCTGCGCGCAATGCCCCTGTCCGTCCGAACCCGTATTGTTGCTGACAACCAGCGTGCCGGATGAATTCGTCTCTTGCGTCACGCCCGTGTAACCCGAGACGGTCTGCCCGTTTTGTCCGCTGATAAGAGTGGGCGAACCCGCGCCGCCGCCCTGGCAGGCGATATCGGCGTCGTTGAAGTTCCCGCAGTTCACATTGGTTTGTGCGCAATCGGCGAGGATCGGCGGCGGGGCCTGACACGTACACGGACTGCCGAGCAGTGCGTCACCGGCACAAAGGACGTCCTGGATGCAGGCGCCGAAATCGGAGGCGAGTTGGCCCAAGCCCTGTTCGACCGAGCAGGCGCACTGCGCGATGCCGAGCGGGTCGGCGACGGCGCCGACGGCAGACGCCAGATCGTTCAACACATCCTGGCCGATCGACGAGTTGGTTGCCTGCTGCAAAGCCCCGACCACCGTATTGGCGTCGTCAGATCCGGTGTTGATCTGCGAAATGATGTTCGACACGCTCGTGCAGAACGAATTCACCGCGCCTTGACTGTCATCGGTGGCGACGCCGGCGAGGACTGCGGTCACGGCCACCGCGGCGCCGCATCCGGCGCCGCTGCTGCAGGCGGCGGCGCAGGAACTCGAACCGATCGATTGAACGGTATTGGCGACGGCGCTGAGAAGATCGCCGACGCTGCAGCCGGCGCGCGCCGGTGAAATCGGCAAAAGTGCGATTATCGCCGCCAGAAGCGGCAACCAAAGACTTCGTGCAATACGCCCGCCTGTCGTCGTGGCAGTCGTCATTGGGCAGCCGTGAGTGCAAGTCTCGCTGCCGCCTCAGCCCTCAATCAAAGGCTACACCCTGAATGATCTGCGTACAATCGCCAAACCGGATCAGGATCGGATCAGCCGCGCCGCAGACCACTCGATTTTGTTTCAAAAAACTTCGCCGCGACGGTTGCGCAATACCTCACTTCAGCCGCTTCGCCGCCTCCTGAATCATGCTGAGATCGGAATGCGCTTTGACGTCGAAGCTCGCGCTGATGAAACCGAGATCCTTGGTCATGTCGACGTTTTTTTGCAGCGCATCGAGATTCGGCAGCATATTCGGATCGCGATAGTAATCGTCCTTGGTATAGAGCCAGCCGAAGTGATCGGCCGGTTGTTTGGTGAGCTGCGCAGCGATGTCGGCGACCGCATCGTGGTTCTTGGGGTCGAGATACCAGTGCACGATGCGCAGCGAGTCCTCGAGAAAATCGACCAGTTCGGCGCGATGCGCATCGATGAAGGGCTTGCGCGCCGACCACATGACGAATTGCGAAAGGCCGATCGCGTCGCGCATGTCGAATAGCTTGGTGGCGATCTTTTTCAGCTCAGGATCGAGCGAGAACGGCCGCACCGCCGGGATCAGGTCGACTTTCTTTTCCGCCAGCATCGCGCGCATCGCGGGGAACGGCGCCTCGATGATCGTGTAGTCGCGGTTGGCCTCGAGCCCGTGCTTGCGCAGCATGGCGCGCATGGCGACGTCGACGCCGGAGCCGGCGGCATTGGTGGCGACGACTTTGCCTTTGAGGTCTTCGATCTTCTTGATCGGCCCGTCGGCGAGCACGTCGAATTCGTTGCTGTAATAGCCGGCATTGCCGTCCTGGAAATCGTCGGAGATCACCCGGATATCGTCCATGCCGGCATTGCCGATGGCGATCGGCAGTGTGGAAAACGCGAGGTTGCCGATTTCAAGCTCGTTGTTGGCGATCGCCGTGATCATCGGCGGCGTGCCGGCATAGCGGACGGCCTCGAATTGGTAGGACTTGCCGAAATGGACGGCGAGGTCCTTCTTCTGCACCCAGACCGAGGCCCAGTTGGCGAGCGGCGCCACCCAGGCGCCGCGGATTTTCAGCGGGTCCGCGTGCGCCAAACCGATGTCAAAAGCGGCGATGCCGAACGCCAAAACCGCGGCGCTTGCCAGTACGATCTTCCGACGCATGCTGATCCCCCCAGTCGGCCGCGGGTGGTGCTCGATCCCCGTCAGCCGTTCGGGCAATTGTGGGCGGAAACCGCGATGGGGCGCAAGTCTCCGGCTTGCCGCAGGTCGATGCATGCCGGCTATCGTCGAGCCTGGCTTTGTGCGGGCGCAATTCACGATCCCGTCAAGCACAAGCGTGTCATTTCGAGTTTACCGCCGCGACCGGTAACGAGCGGCCAATAGCGAGCAGCCAGGAGCGCGCAGCCTTGCGCTCCAAGAGGGGACGTGGGCGACATGAACGACAGCAAGACCAAATCCGTTGCGGCAACAAAAACAGCTCAAGCTTTGCCCGGCCAGATCGCGCTGGTGTTCCAGGGCGGTGGGGCGCTCGGCGCTTATCAGGGCGGCGTCTATCAGGCACTGCACGAGGCCGGCATCGAACCGGATTGGGTGATCGGCACCTCGATCGGCGCCATCAACGGCGCCATCATCGCCGGCAATGAGCCCGGCCGGCGGCTCGAACGCCTGCGCGAATTCTGGGACCGGATGGAGCGCAAATCGCCGTGGCACGGTGCGCCCGCTCCCTTCGGGCAAATGCCCTTTGCTCTGCCGTTTGCCCAGCCGCTCGCGCTGTTGGGCGGCAATATCGCCGCGCAGATGATGACGATTTTCAGCGGCGTCGCCGGTTATTTTTCGCCGAACCGCGCGCTCGCCTTTGGCCTGAATGCCGCGGTCGGCGTCGAGCAAGCCGGCTTTTATTCGATCGACGCGTTGCACGAGACGTTGGGGAGCCTCATCGATTTTAAGCACATCAATGCCAATCAACCGCGCCTGACCGTCGGCGCGGTCAATGTGCGTTCCGGCAAGATGCACTATTTCGACAGCCGCGATATGCCGCTCACGCTCAATCATGTGCTGGCGTCCGGCGCCCTGCCGCCAGCGTTTCCGGCGATCCGCATCGACGGCGATCCCTATTGGGACGGCGGCATCTATTCCAACACGCCGGTCGAAACCGTGTTCGACGATTATCCGCGGCGCGATTCCGTCGTGTTCACGGTGCAGATGTGGCACGCCGCTGGGCCCGAGCCGGAATCGGTCTGGCAAGTGCTCAACCGCCAGAAAGACATTCAATTTGCCAGCCGCACCGACAGCCACATCATGCGCCAGGAGCATATTCATCAGCTCCGCCATATCGTGCGCGAACTGGTCCGCCGGATGCCGGAGGAGCAGCGCGAAACGCCGGAAGTGAAGGAAATGGCGGGCTACGGCTGCGGCACCATGATGCACATCGTGCGGCTCAACGCGCCGCGGCTCGATCATGAAGATCATTTGCGCGATATTGACTTCACCAGCGTCGGCATCCGCGCGCGCTGGCAGGCCGGTTATGCCGACACCATGCGCACGGTCGATCGCCGGCCGTGGCAGAAGCCGATCGATCCGATGTTGGGCGTTGCGGTCCACGACCCCGAGGTAGAGACTGCGCTCGACGGGTGATCGTTATTTTTGTTTGGCGCTGACGGGCGGTCATACGGGTCATGCCAAATCCACCCTTTCACACCATCGCCGAAACTCCGTCGACGGACGATCCGTCGTTGCATCGCGTTTTGATCGTTGGCGGCGGCGCCGGCGGCCTGCGGCTTGCCTCGCTGCTCGGCGCCAAGCTCGGGCGCCGTCACAAGGCCTCGATCACGCTGCTCGAGAGGTCGCGCATCCATGTGTGGAAGCCGCTCTTGCACGAAGTGGCGTCGGGATCTCTCGACAGTGAAACGGATTCGCTCGAGCTCATCGCCCATGCGCGCTATCGGCATTATCGCTACCGCATCGGCGCCATGGTCGGTCTCGATCGCGCCAAGCGGCAAGTTCATGTCGCGCCGAGCGTCGATGAGGACGGACAAACCATCATTCCGCCGCGCGTGCTCGGCTACGATACGCTCGTCGTCGCGGTCGGCAGCATGTCGAACGATTTCGGCACGCCGGGCGTCGGCGAATATGCCATTACCCTCGATACGCTCGATCAGGCGGCGCGCTTCAATCGCCGCATGATCAACGCCTGCCTGCGCGCCAACGCACAATACGAACCGCTCAAGCCCGGACAATTGCATGTCGCGATCATCGGCGCTGGCGCCACCGGCGTCGAATTGGCGGCCGAACTGCACAAATCGATGCGCGATCTGGTGTCCTACAATCTCGACCGCATCGGCCTCGACATGCAGATCAAGATCGAGCTGATCGAGGCGGCGCCGCGAATCCTGCCGGCACTGCCGGAAAGCCTTGCCGCTTCCACGGCGGAGGTGCTGCATGGGCTCGGCGTCAATATCCGCACCGGGCAGCGCGTCATGGAAGTGCGTGCCGGCGAGGTCGTGCTCGACGGCGGCGAAGTCGTGCCGGCCGAGCTGATCGTCTGGGCCGCGGGGATCAAGGCGCCGGATTTTTTGCGCGATCTGGATGGTCTTGAAACCGATCGGATCAACCGGCTCGTGGTGCGGCCGACGCTGCAGACGACCAAAGACGACGATATCTTCGCCATCGGCGACTGCGCCAACTGCATTTTGCCGGGCATGAAGGATCCGCTGCCGCCGACCGCCCAGGTCGCGCATCAGCAGTCAGGCTTCATGATCAAAGTCGTCAACAAAAGGCTGCGCGGTGAGCCACTGCCGAATTTCAAATATCACGATCGCGGCTCGCTGATATCACTCGCCGACTACGACACGTTCGGCGTCTTGTACAAAAACGTGAAGCTGCAGGGCCTGATCGCGCGCTGGGCCTATCGGGCGCTGCACAAACGACACTTGCAGGCGCTGCACGGCAATTTCAAAGTCGCGCTGGATTCGCTTGTCCACGCCATCACCCGGCGCACCGAGCCGCGGATCAAGCTGCATTGAATGATTTACGAGCGGTCGGCAACCTCGGCGTGCCAGACCAGAAGCCGGCGCCGAATCATCGCCATGGCCTTGATCAAAATGTAGCCGACGACGGCGATCTCGACGATGCCGGCGAATACGCCGGGCGAATTGGCGTAGCGCGACGCCGTCATCATGGCGCCGCCGAGGCCATAGCCGCCCATCGCCATCTCGGCAATGATCGCGACAATGAGCGCGATCGGCAGCGCGACCTGAAGCCCGGTCATGATTTGCGGCAGCGCCGCCGGCAGGATGATCTGCCACATCATCTCGCGCTCGCTCGCGCCCATGTTGCGGCCCGACCAGATCAGTTCCTTGTCGACGCTGGCGATGCCGGCGAGCGTTGCCGTCACCACCGGGAAAATCGCGTCGAACACCACCATCGAGATTTTGGAGACGTCGTAGAGGCCGAGCCACAGAATGATGATCGGCAGGAACGCGACCTTCGGCATCGGAAAGCCGACCGAGATCAGCGGATCGAAGAACCAGCGAAAAATCTTGCTGCGCGACATCAAAGCGCCGAGCACGATGCCGCCGATCGCGGCAATGGCGAAGCCGGTCAGCGCCCGATACATGGTCAGCCCGAGATTGATCCACAGATCGCCGTGCACGGCGTCGCTATAGATGCGCTCCGCGACGACGGAAAACGCCGGCAGCATGAACGGCGTCACCTTGCCGCTCTTGCGCAAACATCTCCCAGGCGACGAGCAGCAAGAGGATCGAGAAAATGCCGGCGCCGCGCCGGAAAATATCGTCGAAGCGGCGCAACGCATCCTGCGAAATATCGGCTTGCGCCTGCGCCAGCGTGGTCTGATGTTCTACTCCCGCCATCGCAGCAACCTTTGCATGAGAAGCTGATAAAGCCGGTCGGCGGCAAAGCCGAGGAAGGCGACGGTGAGCACGACGGCGTACATGCCTTCATAGGAGCCGGTCGAGCCGAGATAGCCGATCAGATAGCCGAAGCCTTTCTGCGACACGATCAGTTCGGACGACACCAGGAGGATGAAGGCGAGCGCCAGCGCGGTGCGGATGCCGTTGAGCAGTTCCGGCAGCGCGCTCGGCAACACCACGTCCCAGATCATGCGCAAGCTGTTGGCGCCCATGCCGCGCGCCGACCAGACCAGCGCGTGATCGCTGCCGCGCGCGCCGTTATAGGCGCCGATCGTGACCGGGATCATGCAGCCGAGAAAAATGAGCAGGATTTTCGAGCCGTCGCCGAAGCCGAGCCACAGCACGGTGACCGGAATGAGCGCCGACTTCGGCAGCGGATAAAACAGCTCGACCAGCGGATTGAGGAACATGTCGAGGATGCGAAAGCGCGCCATGACCACGCCAAGGCCGCCGCCGAGGGCGATGGCAAGAAGCAGTCCGACGGCGCCGCGATAGAGCGATGACGCGCCGTTGTCGACAAGCTCGCCGTCGCGCATGAGATCGGCCCACGCCACCGCCACTTTGCTCAACGGCGGCAACGCCAGCGAATCGACGAGGTTGAGCCGCGCGACCACCTCCCAGGCAATCGCCAGGATCACGAGCGGCAGATAGCGCACGACGGTCTTCATCAGGGCGTCCGACATCATGGCCCTGTCGTCTCCTGCGCCTTGATCGCTTCGTCGCGCACCAGATTCCACAATCTCGTCGACCTTCTCGACGAATTCCTTGCGTGCGCAGGATGCTCGGATCGCGGTTGGCGAAATTTGGTTTCGACGATGGCCTTGATGCGGCCGGGCCGCGCCGACATCACCGCGACCCGCTCGGCGAGATAGACCGCCTCCTGCACGTCGTGGGTGACGAAGATCACGGTCTTCGGCGAGCGCTGCCAGATGTTGAGCAGCTCGGTCTGCATCAGCACGCGCGTCTGCGCGTCGAGCGCGCCGAACGGCTCGTCCATCAGCAGAATGCTCGGATCGATGGCGAGCGTGCGCGCGATCGCGGTGCGCTGCTTCATGCCGCCGGAGAGCTGCGACGGATAGCTGTCCTCGAAGCCGCGCAGGCCGACCATGTCGATGAAGGCCTGCGCCCGCTTCTCGCGCTCCGGCCGCGGCAAGCCCTGGCGTTCGAGGCCGTAGAGAATATTGGCGCGCACCGACTTCCACGGAAACAGCGCGAAGTGCTGAAACACGATGCCGCGGTCGGGGCCGGGCGCCGCGACCGGCTTGCCCTCGACCAGGATGCGCCCGCCCTCGATGGGCAGAAACCCGCCGACGAGATAGAGCAGCGTCGATTTGCCGCAGCCCGACGGGCCGAGCAGAGCCAGAAATTCGCGCGGGCGGATTTCGAGCGAAATATCCGACAACGCGAGCACGGCCCGCCCGCGCGGCGGACGATAGGTGTGATTGACCCGCTCGATAACGATCTGACCTTGGCCGTCCATCTCACTGCCTACGCGTTCCCCCGGCGCTCCCTTGGCTTGTTCCCCTGGGCGCCTTCAGGTCGGCACCCTAACCGGGCAGGCTTAAAGGACCAAGAGCGCTCGATCGCGACATCTTTGATCGGCGTTTGGTAGGATCCGGCAAAAGCGGATATAGGTGGCCGACAGAACGGCCCAAGAACAACTCGGTAAACACTCGGAAACGCCGATGGAACGCTCATTCAAGAAAGAAGTGGATGCGCTGCGGCTCGGCGCCGGCGAGACCTTTCGCGGCGAAGGCATCCTCGCCGTCACCAAGGCGCTGCTGCAATCCGGCGTCAGCTATGTCGGCGGCTATCAGGGCGCGCCGGTGTCGCATCTGCTCGATGTCATGGTGGATGCCGACGAGCTTCTCGCCGATCTCGGCGTGCATGTCGAAACCTGCACCAACGAAGCCGCCGCCGCCGCCATGCTCGGCGCCTCGATCAATTATCCGCTGCGCGGCGCGGTGACCTGGAAGTCGATCGTCGGCACCAATGTCGCGGCCGACGCGCTGTCGAACCTCGCGTCGCCCGGCGTCATCGGCGGCGCGCTGATCGTGCTCGGCGAGGATTACGGCGAGGGCGCGAGCGTCATCCAGGAACGCTCCTATGCCTACGCGCTGAAATCCTCGATCTGGCTGCTCGATCCGCGGCCCGATCTGCCGACCATCGTGCACATGGTGGAAAAAGGCTTTGAACTTTCCGAGGCAAGCCACGCGCCGGTGATGCTCGATCTGCGGGTGCGCGCCTGCCACGTCACCGGCGAATTCGTCGCCAAGGACAATAAGCGCGGCGCCTTTAGCGGCGCAGCATCGCCTGGCCGGGCCGCCGCGTTTCGACTACGGCCGGCTCGCGCATCCGCCGGTCATTTTCTCGCAGGAGCGGCTCAAGATCGAGCAGCGCCTGCCGGCCGCGCAAAAATTCATCCGCGAGCAAAAGCTCAACGAGATCATCCCCGGCGAGATCGCCGACATCGGCATCATCACGCTCGGCGGCCTGACCAATGGCCTGCTGCGCGCGCTGGCGCGGCTCGATCTCGCCGATCTCTACGGCACGTCGCGCATTCCGATCTATGTGCTCAATGTCGCCTATCCGCTGGTGCCCGACGAGGTGAAGGAGTTTTGCGCCGGCAAGCGCGCCGTGCTCGTCGTCGAGGAAGGCTCGCCGGATTATGTCGAGCAGCAGATCAATGTCGTGCTGCGCTCGGCCGGCAGCGAGACGCGCGTGCTCGGCAAGGGCTGTCTGCCGCGCACCGGCGATTACACGTCCGAGGTTTTTCTGCGCGGCCTCGCGGCATTCGTGTCGCAGACGCAGCCGGCCGGCATCGACGCCGCGGCGATCTCGGCGCGCGTGCGAGGCAATTCTTGTCGCACAAGCCGGCTGTTGCAGCCGCCGTCGGCGATATTCCGCCGCGGCCGCCGAATTTCTGTACCGGCTGCCCGGAGCGGCCGGTCTTTGCCGCCATCAAGCTGGCGCAGCGCGAGATCGGGCCGACGCATATCAGCGCCGATATCGGCTGCCATTCGTTCGCGACCTTTGCGCCGTTCTCGCTCGGCAATTCGATCCTCGGCTACGGCATGTCGCTCGCCAGCGCGGCCGCGGTCGGCCCGAACATGGAGAAGCGTCCGATCGCGATCATGGGCGACGGCGGCTTCTGGCACAACGGCCTGATCACCGGCGTCGCCTCCAATATGTTCAACAAAGGCGACGGCGTGTCTGATCGTGATGCAGAACGGCTACGCCTCGGCCACCGGCCAGCAATATCTGCCGTCGAGCAAAGGCAATCGCAGCGGCACGCCGACCGGCATCAGCATCGAGAACACGCTGCGCGCGCTCGGCGTCACCTGGCTGCGCACGGTGCGCACTTATAGCGTCGCCAAAATGGCGGCGACGCTGAAGGAAGCGATGCGCACCGCGGAGCGCGGCCTCAAAGTGATCATCGCCGACGGCGAATGCATGCTGGTGCGCCAGCGCCGCATCCGCGCCGAGGATGCGCAAAAGCTCGAAGCGCGGCGAGCGCGTGGTGAAGACGCGCTTCGGCGTCGACGACGAGATCTGCACCGGCGATCATTCCTGCATCCGGCTGTCCGGCTGCCCGTCATTGACGGTCAAGCCGAGCCCCGATCCGCTGCGCACCGATCCGGTGGCGACAGTGATCGAAAGCTGCGTCGGCTGCGGACTGTGCGGCGAAGTCGCGCATGCCGCCGTGCTGTGTCCGTCGTTCTATCGCGCCGACGTCGTTAGCAATCCGAATTGGTGGGATCGCACGCTGCAAAAGTTCCGGCGCGCGGTGATCGCGTGGCTTGGCGGCGGGGTTAAGTCTGGCGCTTCGCCGAAGCCGAAGCCGGATGTTGCCGGCGTCAGCAAAGCTACGGATTTCGTCGGCCCGGAAGTTCGCATCAGCCCGTCGCGCAACCCATAGTACGGCCGCTGACGGTCCTGATCGCCGCGCTCGGCGGCGAAGGCGGCGGCGTGCTCACCGACTGGATCGTCGCGGCGGCGGCGAGCCAGAATTTTCCGGTGCAATCGACCTCGATCCCCGGCGTCGCGCAGCGCACCGGCGCGACCACCTATCACATCGAAATGGTGCCGGCCGCCACCCTTCCCTCCCCCGCAAGCGGGGGAGGGTCAGGGAGGGCGCGCCCGGTGCTTGGCGCTTGCGCCCGGCGTCGGCGATGTCGATCTCGTGCTCGCCAGCGAATTGATGGAAGCCGGCCGCGCCATCGCCTCCGGCTACATCACGCCCGACCGCACCATGACGATCGCGTCGTTGAGCCGCTCTTATCTGGTGACGGAAAGGATGGCGATGGGCGACGGCCGCTACGATCACGAGCAAGCTCGTCGCCGCGGTCGAGAACAATTCGCAAAAGACGCTGCTGCTCGATCTCGAAGCGATCGCGCGCGAGTCGGGCGCGATGATCAATGCGGTGATGCTCGGCACCATCGCCGGCACCGGCGCGCTGCCGATCCCGGCCGAGGCTTTCGAGGCGGCGATCCGCGCCGACGGCAAGGCGGTGAATGCCAATCTGCGCGGCTTCCGCGCCGGCTTCGAGGCGGCGCGCGGCGGTTCGCGCGCAAGCACCGAACCGCTCGAAGCGTGCGCAGGCCGCTTCGGCTTCGCTCGCCGACGCTCGAAGCCGAAATCGCCACCATGCCGCAGCCGGCGCGCGCCTTCATGACCGAAGGCGTGCGCCGGCTCGCCAACTATCAGGACCCGGCTTACGTCGCGGCTCTATCTCGATCGCCTCGCGCCGATCCGCGATGCCGACGCCAAGGCCGGCGCCGAACGGAAAATTGCTCGCGGAGACGGCGCGGCATCTCGCCGTGCGCATGTCCTACGAGGACGTGATCCGCGTCGCGCAGGTCAAGATCGATCCGGCGCGCTTCGCGCGCATCGAAAGCGGCATGAGCCTCAAACCCGAGCAGACATTCACCGTCACCGAATTCCTCAAGCCCGGCGTCGAGGAATTTTGTTCGGTCCTGCCGCCGTGGCTGGCGAACCCGATTCTGCGCCTCGCCGAGCGCTTCCCCGCCTTCGGCCGCGCGCATTGGGGCATGGAGATCAATACCGGCTCGGTGCTTCGGCTATCTGCGCTTCTTCTTGCTCGCGAAGCTGCGCGGCTATCGGCCGAAAACGTTCCGTTACCAGGAAGAGCAGCGCGCCATCGAGGCGTGGCTGCGCATGATCGCGCAAGCCGCGTCGCTCTCGGCCGATCTGGCGCTCGAGATCGCCGAATGCGCCCGCCTCATCAAGGGCTATGGCGATACGCATAAGCGCGGCACGGCCAATTATCGCCTGATCGAGCGCGAAGTGATGGTTCCCGCGCTCGCCGGCAACATGCCGCCGCGCCAGGCCGCGGAAGCGATCGCCAATGCCCGCACCGCGGCGCTGCTCGATCCCGACGGCGAAGCGCTGGCAAAGTGTCTGAGCGATATCGAAGCGCAAGCAAGCCGCAGGATCGCCGCCGAATAGGCGCAGCACGGCGAACCGTGCCTGCACGCAGAGCGTGTATGGATCGGCCGTGTGTACGCATAAGTACTGGCAAATAGTTCCATCGTAACAGCGACATAACTGCCGCAACCGCCTGCGAATTTTACGTCGAATTAACCGCAGCCCGTTAATCATGACACGATTGGCGGCGGGCGCAGGATGCCGAGCTTCGATTTTCCCATTCGCACGAAGCTCGCGATCTGGGCGGCACTTGGCGTGCTGCTCGTCGCCGGCATGCTCACCGAACAGCAGGTCGGGGACCGCTGGGCCGAGCAGCAGCGCGCCATCGCCCAGAACCGGCAACTCGCCGCCGTCGAAGCGCTGCGCGCGGCCAAAGATCTTGGCGACATGCAGATCGAGATGCGCGAGATGCGTCTCGCTATTGTCGGCGCCGATATCGACCGCGCCTTGGCGCGGCTGCGCGCCGACGCGATCGGCCGCCAGCCAGCATATCGCGACCGCGATCGATCTGACCGACGAGACCGACGACAAGACAGCAATTGCAGAAGATCGACGCGCTCACCAAGGATTATGTTGCGGTCAGCGCCGAGCTTGCCGCCGCGGCGAAGGACTACGGCGATACGGTCGCCAAGATTCGCGCGCCTGGCCAATCTCGGCCGGCAGATGAACGTGCTGATCGAGCAGGCGACGGAGGATCTGATCAGCGCCGCCGAAGACCGCGATGCGCAAGCGGGCGCCGAGCGGCGGCGCGTCAGCCGCATCGATCTCGGCATCGGCCTGTTCGTCATCGCCGTGCTGGCCGGTCTCGCCGTGTTCGGCGCGCTCGCCATCGCCGTGCCGATCCGCCGCATCGGCGAGGTTCTGCGCGAGCTCGCGCAGGGCAACAAGAACGTCGAGGTGCCTTATCGCGGGCGCACCGACGAAGTCGGCGACAATGCCCGCGCGGCGCAGGCGTTCAAGGAAAAGCTGCTCCGCGTCGAGCAGTTGGAAATCGCGGAAAAGGAAATGGCGCAGCGCATGGCCGAGCAGCGCCGCGCCGATATGCACGGTGTCGCCGGCCGCGTTCGAGACGACCGTCGCCAGCGTCGTGCACGTCGGTGTCGTCGTCGTCGACCGAGCTTGAAGCCGCCGCCGAGGCGCTCGGCACGATGGCGGAGGCGACGCGCGATATGTCGGGACAAGGTGCTGTCGGCGTCGACGCAAGCCGCCGACAATGTGCAATCGGTTTCGCATCGCCACCGAACAGCTCATCGCGTCGGTCGGCGAGATCAGCCGGCAGGTCCAGGAATCGACGCGCATCGCCCGCGAGGCGGTGGCGCAGGCCGAGCAGACCGACGGCCGCATCGCCGAATTGACGCGCGCCGCCGGCCGCATCGGCGACGTCGTCAAGCTGATCACCGACATCGCCGAGCAAACAAACCTGCTGGCGCTCAACGCCACGATCGAGGCGGCGCGCGCCGGCGACGGCGGGCAAGGGCTTTGCGGTGGTCGCGCAGGAGGTCAAGGCGCTGGCGGCGCAAACCTCGAAGGCGACCAACGAGATCGGCATGCAGATCGCCGGCGTGCAGGCGGCGACGCAGGACTCCGTCGGCAGCATCAAGGAGATCGGCGGCACCATCACCCGCATCGCCGAGATCGCCAACGCCATCACCGCCGCGGTCGAACTGCAGGCGCAGACGACGCGCGAGATCGCCGAGCAACGTCGCGGCCGCGACCGGCAGCGCGGCGCATGTCGCCGCCAATCTCGGCGAGGTCAACCACAGCGCGAGCGGCATCACCTCGGCCTCGGCGCAGATTCTGGCCTCGGCAAAGTCGCTGTCGCGCGAGGGCAGCCGCTTGACCGCGGAGATGGAAAAGCTCCTCACCGCCGTGCGCGCCGCCTGAACACGGCCGTCGGGCGACACTCTTTCGTGCGCGCGCGGGCTTGGCTATGCTGCGGCGGAGTGCGGGCGTAGTTCAGTGGTAGAACGACAGCTTCCCAAGCTGTATGTCGTGGGTTCGATTCCCATCGCCCGCTCCAATCGCTTCGAACGTCCGGCGGGCGGATGAGCCGCGGCAACTTTTATTTCAGGCCGGACAGGCTCGTGTTCCAGGACATTGTCGCAATGACGGCGGGATCGCAGCCGTTCGAGCCGATGTTCGGCGCTCCGGTTCCCGTTATCAAAAAGCAGCTTTGTTTTGACAGCGTCGTTGCGAAATAGCGCAGATCGAACGTCAGCGACCTTGTAGGCGTAGGAAACTCCCAGATTCCAATACGCGTAGTTCGGCAATGCGAATGCCGCCGACGGCGGCCGTCGCCTTGGTGGTGCCGAAGCCTTGGCGGCCCAGTTCACCGGAGAACGACAGCCCTGAATCGAACGTGTATTTGGCCTGGATCGAGTTGTAATTTTCCCATGCGCCGGTCCGGCTGTAGTCCGGCGCGAAATACGCATTCAGCCCGACCGTGAGCTTCGGTGTGAGGGCATATGTCGGCGCCACGTAGTATTCGGCATATGAAATATCGATATCGCTTTTCGGATAACTGTAATAGGCGACGCCGGCTTCGACGGTGAGCTGTCCGAATGTCGGACGGATGCCGGCATAATTCGTCATCTGAAACTGGGAAAGACTAGGCATCTGCACCGACGCCGTGTTCGTGCCGGCAAAGAAAATATTGTACGTCGCTTCGATATTGTTCGAAACGCTCGGCTTGTGATCGGACAAGGTATAGCCGCGGAAATTGTAGTCGCTGGTGATCGACGCGCCGACATTGACGTCGAACGCGGACGTCGGGTTCTTCGGCGGCTCCGGCCTTGTCGCCGTGGACGGCGCGGGCGGCGTCGCGCTGTCCGATTGCTGGGCGGCCGCTCGCGGCGGGATAACGACAATCGCAATTGCAACGGCGCCGCTCATCGTCGCCAACCAGGCGCGTGCCGACACGGACGCGCGTGACCGATGGCTATTGCAGACTTCTGCCCCGCGCCGTCGGGCCGGTCGTCATTGCCGTGGATTCTGCTTGCGCGAACGGTGCGGCCGAACATCACGCGAAGCGGATTGCGTGCCGGTGATCGAAGATGGTTTGCGCGCCGGCATCGAATGCCTCGTTCGCGAATCGAGGAACCACGCGAGTTTTCGTACTTTATATTATCCGGCAGATCGGCGCAGCGAACACAGTGGCCCCTGTGTGTAACGCCGGCTTCCCGAACGGCGCTCTCCGCGCTGCAACGCAGCATCCATTTTGGTTTGATTCGGCCGGCGCAGCGATTATGGTGCGGCGACGAGGGCAGGGGCTGCTCTCGTTGCTCTTTCGGGACGAAACGCCGGGGTGGCCAAATGAGCCAGCAAAATTCATCGCAGCGCAATGCCGGTCAGCAAAGCGAGGGGCCGAAATGGAGCTGGTGGTACCTGCTGTTCGTGGTCCAGCTCCTCGCGGTGGTGTGGCCGCCGTTCTACAACAAGATCGAACCGACCTGGGCGGGGATTCCCTTCTTTTATTGGTATCAGCTCTTGTGGGTGGTGATCGGCGCCGTTCTTACGGCGATCGTTTATTTCGCGACCGATGCTCAGCATCAAAGATGAATAAGCTGAATTGTCGATTGCAGTAAGAATGACGTTCAACGGGAAATGCTCTGTGTGCCGCGCCGCGTGACATGAGCGTGGCGAAGCCGAGCGATCAGAAAAACAACAAAAGAACAAGAAGGAAGAAACGAGGAGGGGTGCCGTGGCTGAGGTGAACTGGACTGCGCTCACCGTATTCGTGCTGTTGTTTGCCCTGATCACCTATCTGGGCTTTGCCGCCGCGCATTGGCGCAAGGGCGACCTCGATCTCATTCACGAATGGGGCCTCGGCGGACGCCGCTTCGGCACGCTGATCACCTGGTTCCTGATCGGCGGCGATCTGTACACCGCCTACACCTTCATCGCCGTTCCCGCGCTCGCCTTCGGCGCCGGCGCGATTGCGTTTTTCGCCGTACCCTACACGATCCTGATTTATCCGATCCTGTTCCTGGTGTTTCCGCGCCTTTGGTATGTCTGCCACAAGCACAACTACATCACCGTCGCCGATTTCGTCCGCGGCCGCTTCGGCAATCGCTGGCTCGCGCTCGCCGTCACCGTTACCGGCATCGTCGCGACCATGCCCTATATCGCGCTGCAACTGGTCGGCCTTCAGGTCGTCATCGGCGCTATGGGTGTGGGTACGTCAGGCTCGTCGGCCTTGGCTGCCGATCTGCCGCTGATCATCGCCTTCATCATCCTCGCCGCCTTCACCTATTCGAGCGGCCTGCGTGCGCCGGCGTCGATCGCCATCGTCAAGGATATCTTGATCTACATCACCGCCTTCGCCGCCGTTATTGTCGTTCCGATCCAATTGGGCGGCTTCGAAAAGATCTTCGCCGCGATTCCTCCGGCAAAGACGCTCGCTGGCGACCCCCGGCGCCAACACGACCGGCGCCTACGGCGTCTATGTGACGCTGGCGATCGGTTCGGCCTGTGCGCTGTTTCTCTATCCGCACTCCATCACCGGCATCCTGAGCGCGAGCAGCGGCCACGCCATTCGCCGCAATGCCGCGATGTTGCCGGGCTATTCCTTCATGCTCGGCCTGCTGGCGCTGGTCGGGCTTGTTCGCCATTGCCGCGGGCGTCGGCACGCTTCCGGAATTCGCCGGCGGTTTCAAGCAATTCGGCAACAATTTCGCGGTGCCGGCGCTGTTCCTGCATGCCTTCCCGGCATGGTTCGCCGGCGTCGCTTTCGCCGCCGTCGGCATCGGCGCCTTGGTGCCGGCGGCGATCATGTCGATCGCCGCGGCGAACCTTTACACCCGCAACATCCACCGCGAGTTCTTCAACAAGAATCCGACCGACAGAGAGGAATCCCAGATCGCGAAATGGGTGTCGCTGATCGTCAAACTGGGCGCGCTCATCTTCATCCTGTTCGTGCCGACGACCTACGCCATCCAATTGCAGCTGCTCGGCGGCATCTGGATCATCCAGACGCTGCCGGCGGTGATGCTCGGCGTCTATACGCGCTGGTTCAACGACTGGGCGCTGTTCGCGGGCTGGCTGGTCGGGATCGTGGCCGGCACCGCCATGGCGGCGTCGATGAATTTCACGCCGACCTACGCGCTGTCGTTCTTGGGCTATACGCTGCCGGTCTATACCGCGCTCTCGACCGTGGTTCTCAACCTGGTCTTGGCGATCGTGCTGACGCCGGTCTTCAATGCCCTGTTCGCCAAGGGCGGCAAGCCGATCGACGTCACCGTCCCGGCCGATTACTACGCCTGAACGCGCCTGCGGGAGTGAATGTGTCGCGCGGCTTTTCTGCCGCGCGACCATGCGCTGTTGCATGACGCGGCTCTAGCTCGCTGTAGCCCCCGCGCTTCGATCGTGGCAGATTAAGAGAGCAGCGCGGACAGCGAAGCCGCAGCGCATATGTGCATCTGGATACGTGCATCTGGCATGTGAGGGAGAAAGAAATGGCTTGGTCTAAAGCGTCGGATATCGCTTATGGGCGTTTGCGGTCTCCGGATCTCGATGTCGCGGAGGAATTCCTCACCCGCTTCGGCATGCACCGGATCGAGCGCACCAATAACGCACTCTATATGCGTGGCACCGATCCCAGCCACCACATTCACGTCACCGAAAAGGGCGATCCGAAATTCGTCGGCATCGCCTATTACGTCGACGAGCGAGGACGACCTCAAGCGGCTCGCCAAGGCGCCCGGCGCGTCCGGCGTCGAGACCATCGACGAGCCCGGCGGCGGCAAGCGGGTGCGGCTCACCGAGCCGAACGGCTATCAGATCGAGGTGGTGCCGGCATCGCGCCGGTCGCGCCGATCGTCGTCAAGCGGCAGAAGCTCAATACCGGCGAAGCGCCGCTGTCGCGCGCCGGCGAATTGATGCGGCTGCCGAAGGGGCCGACCCACGTCAAGCGCATCGGCCACGGCGTGCTGATGACGCCGAAGTTTCGCGAGACGGTGCGATTGGTTCCGCGAGATGCTCGGCTTCGTCTGCTCCGACGACGTCTATGCCGAGAACAAGGACAATCTGATCGGCTCGTTCAACCGCTGCGATCGCGGCGACGAGTTCGTCGATCACCACGTCTTCTTCTGCCTCAATCACGAGAAGACCGGCCTCAATCATTTCTCCTTCGAAGTGCCGGATATCGACGACGTCTGCATGGGCCACGATTATCTGAAGCAATTCGGCACTTACGAGCACATGTGGGGCATCGGCCGCCACGTGCTCGGCAGCCAGGTCTACGATTACTGGGCCGATCCGTGGGGCCGCGTGCACGAGCATTGGGCCGACAGCGACCGGCTCAATCTCGCCAACGGCTCGAATCTCGTTTCCGCCGACGAGGCGCTGATCTCGCAATGGGGCGAGAAGCCGCCGGAGAAATTCATCAATCACGCGAGCCCGTGATCGATCGGGTCGCCGTCGGCCTTAGCGCAAGAGATAGTCGGTCGGAACCGCGGTCGTATATTTCATCTCCTCCATGGCGATCGCCGAACTGATATCGGCGAATTCCAGGCGGCTGATGAGACGCTTGTACACCGCGTCATAAGCGTCGACGTCGGGAACGACGATGCGCAGCAGATAGTCGACCTCGCCGGTGAGGCGCCACGCCTCGACGATCTCTCCAATATCGGCAATGGCGCGGCGGAAATCTTCGAGCCATTGCACCACGTGGCGGGTCGCGCGCACCGACACAAACACGGTCATCGGCACATTGGCCTTACGCCGATCGATCAGCGCGACCCGGCGCTTGATGACGCCGTCGTCTTCCATGCGCTTGATGCGCCGCCAGCAGGGGGCTGCGCTCAGCCCGACCTTGTCCGCGATGGCCGCCACCGGCTCGGTCGCATCGAGTTGGAGAATATCGAGAATTTTTCGGTCGATGACGTCCACAGCGCTGTCTCCGAATTAGGCAGGGGATGCATATTTCTTAGTCCAGCTGAAATGAGCAATTTTATTGCTCGTTCGGTCAATAATACCAAATTTCATATCTCAACCCAGATAAATCCAGCATGAATTCGCAAACTTCTCCAGGTGGCACGTCGCTAGGCTTGCTTTGCGCCCGAATTGGCAGGCAAGGAAGGAAAGCGGATGCGGATGATAGGCTTGATCGGCGGCATGAGCTGGGAGAGCACAGCGGTGTACTACCGGCGGATCAACGAGCAGATCCGCACGCGGCTCGGCGGCCTGCATTCGGCGGACATCGTCATGCGCTCGGTCGACTTCGAGGCCATCGTCAGGCTGCAGCAGGCAGGCGCGTGGGACGAGGCCGGCACCGTGCTGTCGGATATCGGCCGTGACCTGTGCAAAGCGGGCGCCGCGTGCCTCGTGATCTGCACCAACACCATGCACAAGCTCGCCGAACGCGTCTCGCGTGCGGTCGACGTGCCGCTGCTTCATATCGTCGATGTGACCGCGGTGGCGCTCAAGGCCGCCGGCATGCGTCGGCCGCTCTTGCTCGCGACCCGCTATACGATGGAGCAGGACTTCTATCTAACGCGGCTGCGCGACCGCCACGGCATCGACGCCATCGTGCCGACGGATGCGGATCGGGCCGTCGTCCACGACATTATTTTCGATGAGCTGTGCCAGGGGGTCATTCTCGAAGCTTCGCGGCAGCGTTATATTGATGTCGTCGCGCGCGGGCGCGCGGCCGGCGCGGATAGCGTCATCCTCGGTTGCACCGAGATCGGTTTGTTGATCGGTCCGGAGCGCATCGACCTTCCTACATTCGATTCGACGCTGCTGCATGCCGACGCCGCGGTCGAATTCGCGCTCGGCCGCGACGATGCTCAAACGAAAACTCTAACGGCAGCCTGAACCGGAACGAGCGCAAACACATGACCGTCGGACGCTTTCCGTCTCTCGCGCACTGGGGCGCCTTTATAGCTCTGGTCGAAGACGGCCGCGTCGTCGCCTGTGAGCCGTTCGCGCGCGATCCGGCGCCTTCGCCGATGCTCGCTTCGATCCCCGCGATGGTGCATTCGCCGCTGCGGATCGCGCGCCCGGCGGTGCGCAAGGGTTGGCGCGAAGGCCGTCCTCGCACCGACGCCGATGAATTCGAGGAAGTGTCATGGCCGGTCGCGCTCGATCTGGTCGCCGGCGAGATCGAACGCGTTCGCGCGCGCTTCGGCGCGTCGGCCATTTTCGGCGGCTCCTACGGCTGGTCGTCGGCGGGGCGGCTACATCACGCGCGCACGCTGGTGCGGCGGTTCTTGGCGCTCGGCGGCGGCTTCGTCGATCAGGCCGGCAATTACAGCTGGGGTGCGGCGCAGTTCCTGCTGCCGCACGTGATCGGAACCTTTTCGCCTGTGGGCGGCCGCGTGACCGACTGGTCTTCGATCTGCGCGCACACCCGGCTGATGATTGCCTTCGGCGGCCTGGCGCTCAAGAACGGACAGGTCGGTTCGGGCGGCGCCGGCGCGCATGTCATGGAAACCTGGCTCCGGCGCGCCAAGGCGAAAGGCGTCGAATTCGTCGTCATCAGCCCGAACCGCTCCGATGCGCCGGATTTTCTCGGCGCCGAATGGATCGCGATCCGCCCGAATACCGACACCGCGCTGATGCTGGCCATGGCGCATATCTTGGTGACCGAGCGATCGCCACGACCGCGATTTCCTCGCGCGCTATTGCACCGGCTTCGACGCTTTCGAGCTGTTATCTGATGGGCGAGGAGGACGGCGTTGCCAAAACGCCCGAATGGGCGGCCGAGATCTGCGGCGTGCCGGCCGACACGATCCGCGACCTCGCCCGCCGCGCGGCCGGCCTCCGCAGCATGATCACCTGCGCCTGGTCGCTGCAGCGCGCCCACCGCGGCGAGCAGCCGTACTGGGCGGTGATTGCGCTCGCCGCCATGCTCGGCGGCATCGGTCTTCCCGGCGGCGGCTTCGCTTTCGGCCACGGTTCGATCAACGGCGTCGGCGTGCCGCGCGCCGATCTGCCGGGGCCCGACGCTTCCCGGCGTCCTCAATCCGGCGCGGCTCGCCATTCCGGTCGCGCGCATCGCCGACATGCTGCTGCATCCGGGGCAACCTTACGATTTCAACGGCCGCCGCAATGTCTATCCGGATATCAGGCTGGTCTATTGGGCCGGCGGCAATCCGTTCCATCACCATCAGGACCTCAACCGCTTGCGGCAGGCATGGCAGAAGCCGGAAACGATCGTCGTGCATGAGAGCTGGTGGACGCCGACGGCGCGCCACGCCGATATCGTGCTGCCGGCGACCACCACGCTCGAAAGGAACGACGTCGGCGGCTCTTCGCGCGATCCCTATCTCTTCGCCATGCACCGTGCGATCGATCCGGTCGGCGAAGCAAAAAACGATTTCGACATTTTCCGTGCGCTGGCGGAGCGGCTGGGAATAGCCGACGCCTTCACCGAGGGCCGCAACGAGATGGACTGGTGCCGCCAGATCTATGATCGGGTGCGCAAGAGCGCCGCGGATGGGGGCGTCGATCTGCCGGGCTTCCAGCAGTTCTGGGCCGAGGGCTTCGTCGAATTTCCGCCGCCGGAGCGGGACTTCGTGCTGTTCGAGGAGTTTCGCCTTGATCCCGATCGGCATCCGCTGAAGACGCCATCCGGCCGCATCGAAATCAGCTCGGAAACCATCGCGGGTTTCGGCTATGACGATTGCCCGATGCATCCGGCCTGGATCGCGCCGGCCGAATGGCTCGGCAGTCCGCGCGCTGAGCGCTGGCCGATCCATCTCGTCACCAACCAGCCGGCGCACCGCCTGCACAGCCAGATGGATCCGGGGCCGGTCTCGCAAGCGGGCAAGATCGGCGGCCGCGAGGCGATCCGCATCAATCCGGCCGACGCGGCGCGGCGCGGCATCGGCACCGGCGACATCGTGCGTGTGTTCAACGATCGCGGCGCCTGCCTCGCCGGCGCCATTGTCGATGACGGGCGTGCTGCCGCAATGTCGCGACCATGGCGACGGGCGCCTGGATGGATCAATCGGACGGCGAGCCGGAGCGCAACGGCAATCCGAACGTGCTTACGCTCGACGTCGGCACGTCGCGGTTGGCGCAAGGCTCCAGCGCCTTGACGGCGCTGGTCGAAATCGAGCGCTGGACCGGCGCCGTGCCGGCGGCGCGGAGCTTCGCCAAACCTTCGTTCGCCAGCAAGCCTTTGCTCGCCGCCGACCGAGGCAACTGATAAGATTGTTCCAAAGACAGATGAGGAGACTTGCGATGTCGAACAGAAAGCTGACCGGGTCGTTCGTGGCGTTGATCACGCCGTTCAACAAGGACGGCTCGGTCGATTTCGCCGCGTTCCGCACCTTGCTCGAATTCCAGGAGCGGCACGGCACGTCGGCGGTGCTGATCATGGGCTCGACCGGCGAAACCTCCATGCTGTCGCCCGAGGAAAAGAAAAAGATCATCGTCGAGACCGCGAAGATGAAGACTGCGAAAATGCCGATCTTCTTCGGCTGCACCGGCAACAATACCGAGGCGACGATCGCCACTGTGCGTTTCGCCAAGGACAACGGCGCCGACGGCGCGATCCTCGCCGCGCCGGCCTATATCTGCGCGCCGGAAGCCGATATCGAGCGCTTTTTCCTCGACGTCGCCGACGCCACCGATCTGCCGCTCGGCATCTACAACAATCCGCCGCGGGTGAAGAGCGATCTGCACTGGGAGCACCTGCTGCGCATCTTCAAGCATCCGAATTACGTGGTGCACAAGGAATCGACCGCGCGCGTCGGCCAGGTGGCGCAAGTGCTGGCCGCCAAGCCGGACGTGGCGGTGATGTGCTGCGACAGCCCCAATCTCGGCCTCGTGGTGCCGACCATGTCGCTCGGCGGCCACGGCACGGCGAACATGACCGGCAATATCGCGCCGGCGGAGCTGACGACGATCTCGACGCCGTGGGCGAGCTATGCGGAGGCTGAGAATTTCAAACAGGCCTATCTGCGGCTCCTGCCGCTCCTGCATTTCACCTATTCGGCGATCAATCCGGTCGCGGTGAAGTCGCTGATGAAGGCGCTCGGCATGCCGGCCGGCGATCTGCGCAAGCCGCTGACCAATCTCGACGCCGATGGCTCGCCAAGGGGCTGCGCATCGTCGCCGAGCTCGGGCTCGACAAGACCTACGGCTACAAGCTCAAGCCGCTCTCGGCCGTCGCCGCTTGAAGTGAGGCACGGCGCGCGATCGGCAGAGCGAGTCTGACGTGGACCTCGGCATCGGCGGCAAGACCGCGCTGTTGTGCGGCGCGAGCAGAGGGCTCGGCAAGGCCTGCGCCTTCGCGCTGGCGCGCGAGGGCGTCAACCTGACGATCGTCGCCCGCACGCGCGACGTGCTCGAACGCGCCGGCGCGGAGATCGCGCAGGCAACCGGCGTCAAGGTCGCAACCGTCGCCGGCGACATCACCACGCCGCAAGGCCGTGCCGCAGCGATCGCTGTCTGCCCGCAGCCCGATATTCTGATCAACAATGCCGACGGGCCGCTGCCGGGCGATTTCCGCACCTGGTCGCGGGAGGACTGGATCGCGGCGCTCGACGCCATGATGCTGGCGCCGATCGAGATGATGCGGCTCACGGTCGACGGCATGATGGCGCGCGGCTTCGGCCGCATCGTCAATATTGTCTCGCGCAGCGTGAAGACGCCGCAGCTCGAGCTTGGCCTGTCGAACGGCGCGCGCTCGGGCCTCGTCGGCTTCGCCGGAGGCCTGGCGCGACAAACCGCCGCGCATAACGTCACCGTCAACAATCTTTTGCCCGGCATTTTCGACAGCGACGCACAGTATCGGCACATTCGCGGCATGCTCGACGGCACCAACAAGACCTTCGAACAGGTTTTTCTGGAACGCGCGCAGGCAAGTCCGGCCAAGCGCTACGGCGCGCCGGCCGAGCTCGGCGCTTATTGCGCGTTTCTTTGTTCGGCACAGGCGGGCTACATTACCGCGCAGAATTTACTGATCGACGGCGGAAGCTACCCGGGAGCTTTCTAACAAGCAGGAAAGGAATCGGGTGATGAAGCGTATCGTTATGTTCGCCGCGGTGTTAAGCGTGGCGCTCGGACTGGTCGGGCTCGCGCCGGCCGCGGTGTCGGCGCAAAGCTATCCCGACCGCACGGTGTCGGTCATTGTGCCGTTCCCGCCGGGCGGATCGGTCGATGGCGTGGCCCGCATCATTGTCGACAAGCTCAATGCGACGCTCGGCCCGCATTTCATCGTCGAGAACCGGGCCGGCGGCGCCTCCGGCAGCGTCGGCGCCAATGTGGTCGCCAAAGCCGATCCGGACGGCTACACGCTTTTGCTCTCGGCGTCGGTCCTCGTCGTCAATCCGTTTCTCTATAAGGACATGCCGTTCGACGTGGTGAAGGATTTCACGCCGATCACGCTTGTCAGCAAAGGCCCGCTCATCGTCTCCACGACGCCGAGCGTGCCGGCGAACAATCTCAAGGAATTTTTCGATCTGGTCCGCAAGGATCCGCAAAAATACACCTTCGGGACCACAAGCTTAGGCTCCGCGAGCGACCTCGCGATCGAACTCATCAAGCGCGAGGCCAACGTCGACACGCTGGTCGTCGCCTATAAAGGCACCGGGCCGGCGCTCAACGATCTCATGAGCGGGCAGATTCACCTGCTCGCCGACGCGATGCTGTCGTCGCTGCCGCTGGCGCAGTCCGGCAAGATCAAGGCGCTCGCTATCACGAGCCTCAAGCGTCACCCCTCGGCGCCGGAAATTCCGACCGTCGAAGAGTCAGGTCTGCCGGGTTTCGAGTTCAACTCGTGGTACGGCCTCTGGGCGCCGAAGAATTTGCCTGCCGACATCACCGCGAAATTGCAGACGGCGGTTGCCGACATCCTCGCCCAGCCGGACGTCAAGCAACGCCTGGCGACGCTCGGTTTCGACGCCATCGGCTCGACGCCTGACGAATTCGCAGGCTTTATCACCAGCGAAATGGCGAAATACGGCAAGATCGTCCGCGACGCCAATATCAAAGTGGAGTAGCGGCGGTCGTAATAGGTCTCTTTTTTGGAGCATGATCTTTTCCGAAAACCGGTTTCCACTTTTCGGGATCATGCTCCGACCCGTGCGCAACCTCACATCTTGGTCACGCGCGCATGCAGCAGCGCGGCGCGGCCGCCGCGCACCGCCTTGATGCAGCGCTCGAGCGCCGCCGGCACTTCGGCCGGATCGGTGAGCTCTTCGGCATAGGCGCCGAACGCTTCGCCGACTTTGGTGAAATGCACGTCGGGTGCGAGCTCCGACTCGAACGCATTCGACGGTCTTGGCCTCGCCCTCCGGGAACACCCGCAGCGTCGATTGCTTCACCGCGTTCCAGCCGGTATTGTCGAGCACGATGGTGAGGATCGGCAACTTGTATTGCTGCGCGACGGCGAAGACCGAGGTCGGATTGTCGAAATAGAAGCCGCCGTCGCCGCAGATCTGCACCATCAGCCGGTCCGGCGCGGCAAGCTTGGCGCCGAGCGCCGATGCCGCCCGACCAGCCCAGCCCGCCGCCGCCGGCGCGCACCGTCGTGTTGGGCACGCGGCCGCGGAATTTGCATCAGCACCGCGCGCGGCATTGGTGATGCCTTCGTTGAAGATGCATGTCCTCGTCGTCGAGCAGCTTGCCGAGTTCCGCCATCAGATAATGCGGATTGATCGCGCCGGGCCGGCCCTTTTCCGCCGCGAGCTTGGCGGCATGGGCGATGGCGCTCGTCGCGCATCGCCTTGATGCGGGTCATCCGCGCCGCGACCGCCTCCTTGAATTTCGGCGTCGCCTTGCGCTTTCAGCTCTTCGAGCACCTGTTCGAGGATGCGCCCGCTGTCGCCCTGCATGCGGATATTGCCGGGGAAGGTCCACATCGGCGAGCCGGGCTTGAGCGTGTCGATGTCGATATGCGCCCAGAACGTCCTTTCGTTGGTCTGCACGTCGCTCGGGAACCACGGCACGTCGACATCGACCAGGAGCCCGACATCGGCCTGCGGCACCGCCTTGTCGGCCGAGAAGCCGACGAAGCAGGGCGATGTCGTGCGAGATATTGTTGGTCACGTTCGCTTCGTAGACGGCGATGCCGGCGAATTGCGCCAGCGCGTCGATCGCGCGCGAGGCGTGCGCGTGGCGTCCGGCATAGCCGGTGATCAGGATCGGATTTTCGGCCGTCAAAAGCTTGTCGGCGAGCGCTTCGACGAGCTTCGGATCGGCGCCGCCGCCCGACGTCGCGGCGAACTGGTCGGCCGGATAGCGCCGGATCTCGTCGGCGCTCCAATGCTGCGTCAGCGTCTCGCGCTGCATCATCAGATAGACCGGGCCGCGCGGCTCGCTCTGCATGATCGAATACGCGCGCCGCAACGCTTCCTTGACGACGACGCCCGACGGCAGCGTCCATTCCCATTTCAGATAGGGCCGCACCAGGCTCGCCTGATCGAACGGCTCCTGGATGAAATGCACGTAGGTGTCGCGCGAGCCGACCAGTTCGTCGTTGACCGTATAGGGCGCCTTGCCGGCCATCAGCAGCACCGGCAGGCGGCTGCGGAAAATATTGTGCATGCCGTTTGCGGTATTGGCGGTGCCGACATCGACATGGACCAGCACGCCCTGGCCGCGCCCGGTGACCAGCGCATAGCCCGCCGCCATGTGCGCGGCGGTGTTCTCGTGCGGGCAGCGCACCACGCCCGGCATCGCCTCGCCGCGTTTTCGCCGATGCGCCATCTCGTCGATGATCGGCGCGTGGTCGGTTCCAAAATTGCAGAACAGGTAATCGATGCCGATCTCGTTCAGGCCTTCGAGCAGATAATAGGCGGTGGCGAAATTCGGGAACATTGGTCTTGCGGACGACTGACGTTTCCATGATCTGAGCACTCGTTTGCGAGTGTTTTTGCTGAAGACGAGAGGTTATGGCGGATTCCAGTTTGTCGTTGGCTTCCGGTTCCGGTTCCTTATAGCATCTCTTGTTGCGCCGTCCGTGCGCGCGCGGCGAACGTTTCCGGAGACAGGATCTTTTCAGACAGAAAGACTTGGGAATCGCCCGAAGTCTTGCCACAATAGCGGGGCGATAGCACGAGGGATTGAGCGGGGAGAGGGTACTTCATGAAATGGCAGGCCAGTTGTGGCCGGCGCGCTGGCGTCGGCGCTCGTGACGTGTGCGGTTCTGCATGTGCCGTTTGCTGATGCGGCGTCTGCCGATGTTCGCATCGTCAACGATCCGGGGGGCGAAGTTTCCTCCTATGTGCAGAAGTTCCAGGAGATGCGCGCCGCCGGCGACCGCGTCGTCATCGACGGGCCGTGCCTTTCGGCCTGCACCTTGCTGACCGGCATTATCCCGAGAGATCGGGTCTGCGTCACCAGCCGCGCGGTGCTGGGCTTCCATGCAGCATCGTATTACGACGATGCGTCGCGCTCGCTGGTCCCGACCGGGAAGGCAGCCGCGTCGTCATGCGGCTTTATCCGCCGGCGATCCGGCCTGGATCGGCCGTCATGGCGGATTGACGCCGCGCTGATGCTGCTGCGCGGCCGCGAACTGACGGCGCTCTATCCCACCTGCCAGTAGACCCGCGTCGGGCGCCGGCGTTGCGGCAGCCGCTGTCGCCGTGCTGTTGCCGGCGCTGTTCCGGCCTATCTAAAGCGTGCCGGATACCAAAGGCCATGCCGGAGACCGTGCCCGAGACGGCGCGCCCCGCTTCTGGGGTCGCGGCCGCTACTGGCGGCTGGCGCGCCTGGTCGCGCTGGCGCTCGCCGGCACTGTCTTACTCTGGGCACATTACGGCACCACGGTCTTTTTCGAAACGATCCGCGCCGGTTTTTCGGCGTGTTTCGGCTGATGGGACCAAGGCCGTGAACGACAAAGACCTCCCGCATCGCGCTGGTGCTCGGCGCATTTCTCGCCGGTCTCGTCCTGTTCTTCGGCGCCATCCTGCTCGTGACCGGCTATGCGCCGTCGCCGATCGGGCAGGCCGTCGCCGCCGTCGGCGGCCCGTTCCAGCTCGAGGACCAGAACGGCAAGCCGTGACCGACGCCGACATGAAGGGCAAGCCGTTCCTGGTGTTCTTCGGCTTCACCCATTGCCCGGACATCTGCCCGACCACTTTGTTCGACATGTCGCAGCTCATGAAGGCGCTCGGACCCGATGCCGACCGCACCGGCGCGCTGTTCATCACCGTCGATCCCGAGCGCGACACGCCCAAGGTGATGAAGGATTATCTGTCGAATTTCGATCCGCATGTGCGCGGGCTCACCGGCGACCCGGCCGCCATCAATGCCGCGATCAAGGCCTATCGGGTCTATGCCAAGAAGGTGCCGCTCGAGAACGGCGACTACACGATGGACCACACCGCGTCGTCTATCTCATGGACAAGAACGGCCATTTCGTCGCGCCGTTCGACATGAGCCGGACGCCGGCGGCGGAAGCCGCCGATTTGCGCCGCTATCTCTGATCCGGATCCGCTAAGCGCGCCTGACGCAACGAATTTTGCCGTCCGCCTCGACTTTTTTCCGCGCTCCCGCTAGGCCGATGCGGGCGCAAGTCGCTGGCATCAAGTTCGGCGCGGATCGTGAGCGATGCAAGTCTGAGACGGCCATTTCCCGGCATCTCGACGCGCAGCTTTTTGGCGGCTCGCGCTGCTCGCCGCGCTGCTGCTGCGCGTTTTCGCCGCGCGCGGCCGCTGCGGCGGCGCGCAGGCAGGCGTCGTGACCAAAGACGGCGTGTCGCCGGCCGCGGCCGCGTCCGCCGCCGTGCCCGGCTTCTGGGACCCGCGCCGCCGGCCGGAGCGGCCCGATCTGTCGCGCATCCAGAGCATCCGCTTCCTCACCGAACTCGATTATCCGCCGTTCGACTATGCCGGGACGGACGGCAATCCGGCCGGCTTCAATGTCGATCTGGCGCGGCTCCTCTGCGACGAGATCAAGACCACCTGCACCATCCAGGCGCGCCGCTTCGACCTGCTGCTCGATGCGCTCAACGACAATCGCGGCGACGCGCGTGATCGCCTCGATCGCGTCCGACCGCGGAGACGCGGCAAGCGCGCCGATTTCACCGATCCCTATTACCGCACGCCGGCGCGCTTCGTGGCCCGCGCCGACAGTCCGATCCGCGACGTGCTGCCGGAACTGGTCGAGGGCAAGAAGATCGCGGTCGTCGCCGGCACGGCGCACGAGGCCTTTCTCAAGGAGATGTTCACCGAGGCCGAGATGCATCCTTATGCCAATGCGGAAGCGGCGCGCGAGGCGCTGCGCAACAAGGAGGTCGATCTCCTGTTCGGCGACGGCATCGCGCTGGCGTTCTGGCTCAATGGCAGCGATTCGGCCGGCTGCTGCGCCTTCCGCGGCGGCCCGTATCTGGAAAGCCGCTTCTTCGGCGAAGGCGTCGGCATCGCGGTCAAGCGCGGCAACGATCTGTTGCGCCAGGCGCTGAACTGGGCGCTGTTCCGGCAATGGGAGAAGGGCAGCTATCACCGATCTGTGGCTGCGCTATTTTCCGATCAGCCCGTTTTGACGCGAGTAGCGATCGAGGCTTTATGACGACGACGCGATGACAACTGCGACAATCGACAATCCGCACGCCTGCGCGAACTCGCCGAGCTGTCGCACGCCTGGCCGTTCGAGGAGGCGCGCAAGATCGTCGCGCGGCTGAAGAAGAAGCCGAAGGACGAGGTGATTTTCGAGACCGGCTATGGCCCGTCCGGCCTGCCGCATATCGGCACGTTCGGCGAAGTCGCGCGCACCACCATGGTGCGCCACGCCTTTCGCGTTCTCACCGACGACAAGATCAAGACGCGGCTGATCGCGTTCTCCGACGACATGGACGGGCTGCGCAAGGTGCCCGACAACGTCCCCAACAAGGAGATGGTGGCGCAGCATCTCGGCAAGCCGCTGACCCAAGTGCCGGATCCGTTCGGCACGCATGACAGTTTCGCCGCGCACAACAATGCGCGGCTGCGCGCCTTCCTCGATCAGTTCGGCTTCGACTACGAGTTCATGTCGTCGACCGCCTGCTACACGTCGGGCCGCTTCGATGCGGCGCTGCTTGACGATGCTCAAGCACTTCGACGAGGTGATGGCGGTGATGCTGCCGTCGCTGCGCGAAGAGCGGGCGCAGACCTATTCGCCGTTCCTGCCGATCGATCCGAAGACCGGCATCGTCTTGCAGGTGCCGGTCGTCGCGCACGACGCCAAGGCCGGAACCATCACTTACGAAAACGACGGCGAGCGCGTCACCACGCTGGTCACCGGCGGGCGCTGCAAGCTGCAATGGAAGCCGGATTGGGCGATGCGCTGGGTCGCGCTCGGCGTCGATTACGAGATGGCCGGCAAGGATCTGATCGACTCGGTCAAGCTGTCGAGCGAAATCTGCCGCGCGCTCGGCGGCACGCCGCCGGAAGGCTTCAACTACGAGCTTTTCCTCGACGAGAACGGCCAGAAAATCTCGAAGTCGAAGGGCAACGGGCTGACCATCGACGAATGGCTGCGCTATGCCAGCCCGGAGAGCCTGTCGCTGTTCATGTATCGCGAGCCGAAGGCGGCGAAGCGGCTCTACTTCGACGTCATCCCGCGCCACGTCGACGAATATCTGCAATTTCTCGACGCCTATCCGCGGCAGGCCGGCAAGGAGCAGCTCGGCAATCCGGTCTGGCACATTCACGGCGGCGCGCCGCCGGCCGCCGACAATCCGGTGCCGTTCGCGATGCTGCTGTCGCTGGTCACCGCGTCGAATGCGGCGAATGCCGACACGCTGTGGGGCTTTATCGGCCGCTACCGGCCGGGCGTGACGCGGCAAACGCATCCGCGGCTCGCGGCGCTGGTCGATTACGCCATCAATTACTATCGCGACTTCGTCGCGCCGACGAAGAAGTTCCGCGAGCCGAGCGCGGCCGAGCGCGCGGCGCTCACCGATTTGCGCGATGCGCTGTCGCAATTGCCGGCGGATGCGTCGCCGGAAACGATCCAGGACGTGGTCTACGAGGTCGGCCGGCGCGAGCCGTTTCTCGACGAGAAGAAAAAGGGCAAGGACGGCAAGCCCGGCGTCTCGCTCGACTGGTTCAACATGCTCTATCAGGTGCTGCTCGGCCAGGAGAAGGGCCCGCGCTTCGGCTCCTTCGTCGCCGCCTACGGCATTGCCGAACACCGTCGACATGATCGACGGCGCGCTGGCGCGCTCGGCCTGATTACTGGCTCGCCCACAAAATGCGCGCGATCCACAGCACGTCCGACATCGCGAGCGTGCGGTCGGCATGCTCGGCATTGAGCGATTTCAGCTCGATCGATTTTGCCGTCTTGCGCTTGAGCTCCTTCGCCATCACCTCGCCGCTCCTGCGTGCGCACCACGACGCGGTCGCCGCGGCGGATCGGCGCCGACGGCGATACGACGATGACGTCGCCGTCGCGATAGGCCGGCTCCATCGACTGGCCGGAGACTTCGAGCGCATAAGCGTGCTCGTCGTTGACGGCGGGAAACGCGATCTCGTCCCAGCCGTCGCCGGCCGGAAAGCCGCCGTCGTCGAAATAGCCGCCGGCGCCGGCCTCGGCGAAGCCGAGCAGCGGCACCGGCTCACCGTCGCGCCGGCGCCCGCCGGCTCGATCAGCGTGACGAAAGCATCGAACGGCGTGCCGGTCGCGGCCAGCGCCTTGGCGATCGACTCGGTCGAGGGCCAGCGCGCGCGGCCCTGCGGCGTGATGCGCTTTGATTTGTTGAAGGTGGTCGGATCGAGCCCGGCGCGCCGGGCGAGCCCGGACGCCGACAGTCCCGCGCGCGCGGCGAGGCGATCGATGGCCGACCAGACCTGCGCGTGCGTCAGCATCAGAACCCCAACCCCGGCACGATCCCGAAAAAGGTCCCCGCCTTCGGAAAACGACCATGCCCAGCAAAAGCTAGAACCGGATTTTGACAGTACCAAAACCGAGCCGGCTTAAGCCTGTGGATGATAGGAATTATTGCCTGAATGCTCAAGTCCCGCGGCACAGGCCGCCCCTGCGCAACGTCGCCTTGAACAGCGCAAATGCCGCCGATAGGGTCGCGCCGCAATCAGTGAGGCGCGCAATGGGCTTGGCCCAGGCTTGGCGTGACGACGATCTACAAAATCTGCGAGCGGGCGGCGTGGCAGGCGGCCGAACAGCGCCGGGCTTTATCGCGGATCGGACGCTCGATATGCGCGACGGCTTCATCCATTTCTCGACCGCGGCGCAGGTCGCGCGAGACGGCGGCCAAGCATTTTGCCGGGCAGACCGATCTGATGCTGATCGCCGTCGACGGCGACGCGCTCGGCCCGGCGCTCAAATGGGAAACCTCGCGCGGCGGCGCTCTGTTTCCGCATCTTTACGCCGCGCTGCCGCTCACGGCGGTGCGCTGGGCGCAGCCGCTGCCCGATGAGATCGACGGACGGCGCGCGCTTGCCGGAGCTCGAACCGTGATCGGCTTGTTCGATCGCCGTCGCTGGCGCGGCCGTTTCTGCACGCGCTCGACCCGGAAGATGCGCATCGGCTCGCGATCAGAATGCTGAAATTCGCGCCCGCTGCCGCCGGCGCCGCGCGACGATCAAGCGGCTCGCGATGCGCGTCTTCGGGCTCAATTTCCCGAATCCGATCGGCATCGCCGCCGGCTTCGACAAGAACGCCGAAGTGCCGGATGCGCTGTTGCGCGTCGGCTTCGGCTTCGTCGAAGTCGGCACCATCACGCCACTGCCGCAGCCGGGCAATCCGCGGCCGCGGCTGTTCCGGCTCGATGCCGATCGCGGCGTCATCAACCGGCTCGGCTTTAATTCGGAAGGCGCCGACGCGGTGCTGCGCCGGCTCGCGGCGCGCGCGCAAGCCGGCGGCATCGTCGGCATCAATGTCGGCGCCAACAAGGATTCGCCCGATCGCATCGCCGATTATGTGCAACTGATCGAGCGCTTCGCCGCGGTGGCGAGCTATGTCACCGTCAATATTTCGTCGCCCAATACGCCGGGCCTGCGCAACATGCAGCAGGCCGCCGTGCTCGACGATCTTTTGGCGCGCGTGATCGATGCGCGCGAGCGCGTGGCGCCGCAAGGCCGGACCGACGCCGGTGCTGCTCAAGATCGCGCCCGATCTTTCGCTGCCCGATCTCGACGATGTCGTCGGCATCGCGCGCTCGCGCCGCGTCGACGGCATGATCGTCGGCAACACCACGGTGGCGCGGCCGCCGCATTTGCGCGACGTCGAAAAGGCGAAAGAGGCCGGCGGCTTGTCGGGCCGGCCGCTGCTTGCCGCTCGCCAACCGCATGCTGGCCGAAACCTATGTGCGGGTCGAAGGCGTGTTCCCGCTGGTCGGCGCCGGCGGCATCGATTCCGGCGCCAGCGCGCTTGGCAAAAATCCGCGCCGGCGCAAGCCTCGTTCAGGTCTATTCGGGATTGGTTTTCCGCGGCCTCGGCCTTGTCGCCGAGATCAAGCGGCGCTTCTCGCCGCGCTCGAACGCGATCGGCCAATCGAGCCTCGCGACTATGTCGGCGCCGATGCCGCCTCGGTCACCGCCGAGCCGTGGCCGGCAGATTACATCCACGACGATCATGGCTCGATCACGAAGCTGGTTAGCGAAGCGCTTTGGATAGTGCTGCGGCAATGGCGGGCTGCCGCAGGCGTATCGGAATGCACGCACACGGTCGCAGCTCGTGACTGGAATATCGCGGCCGGCTGGTCGTCGCGACAACGATGGTCGCGCATCACGCGCAAGCACTCGGGCTGTCGCCTGCGCCGGATCGACGGCGTCATGAACGCGGCTGAGAATCAGATTGCCATCGCCGTCATATTCAAGATCGGCGTAGAACTCAGGCGATCATGTCGATCCCCTTTTGCTTGTAGGCGGTCTCGTGCGCGGTGAACGCCATGCCGAGGATCGGCACGCCGAACACGCGCACGGCATCGGCGATCGCGCCGGCGATCGCTTCGTCACGCGCCGCCATGCCGTAGAGCGCGCCATGCGGTTTGACGTGATTGAGCGCCATGCCCTCAGCATCGAGAAATGCCTTCAACGCGCCGGTCTGATAAATCACCAAGTCCTCCACCTCGGCAGGTGAGATAACCATGGCGCGGCGGCCAAAACCTTGCATGTCAGGCAGCGAAGGATGCGCGCCGACCTTGACGCCATGCTGCTTGGCGCAGCCGCACGGTTGCATGCATGATCGCAGCGATCGGAAGCGTGGAAGCCGCAGGCGACATTCGCCAAGTCGATATGCGGCATCAACGCTGCATCGTTGCCCATGCGGTAGAGGCCAAAGCCTTCACCCATATCGCAGTTGATCGTCATGCCCTGCATGCGGCTTGATCCGAGTTCTGTCAGCGCATCGCCGTCGCGCCCGGCGAGGGCGCCAGCACCGGCTTGAGCGCCGGAACGAGGCGCCGTTTTTCCCGCCGTGCCGGAATGGCGCGATAGACCTGCTTGGTTGCCTCGACGATGTGGACGCCGGCGAACGGCGCCGACAGCGTCGCGCCGGTGCGCTCCCAGGCGACGGCCGAGCGCAGAAACCAGGCTCCGCGAAATCGGCGGCACGTAGAGCGCTTCGCCCCAGCCGGTCGGCGTGAACCAGGTGTCGCGCAAAAGCTGCGTGATCTGGGTGCGCGAATAGGGCCGGCCGTGACCGAACGGCGTCGTGTCCATGCGCGCCCAGACGCCGCGCCGGTTCGGCACCACGGCGAGAAGCCGGCCGCCGGCGGCGAGCACGCGCCAGGCTTCGCGCAGCAGCTCGGCCGGATCGGGCGACATTTCGAGCGCATGCACCAGAAGCACGCGATCGACCGCCGAGTCGGTCAGCGGCAATTCGTCCTCCTCGACCAAGGCGGTCAGCGCCGGCCGCGCCGAGGGCCAGCGCACCACGCCCTGCGGCGCCGGCATCAAAGCGAGACAGCGTTCGGCCTCCTCGCGGAACAGGCCGAGATAGGGCGTGGCGTAGCCGATGCCGAGCACGCGCATTGCGCGGGTGTCCGTCCAGCGGGCGCGGATGCCGCGGCCGACGAAGCGGCGGGCCACGACGCCCAGGTGCTGGGCGTAGAAATTGCGGAGGTCGACGACATCCATGCCGGCAAAATAGCACGTCATGCCGGGATGCGCTGAAGGCAGGCGCCGAGAAACCTTAGTCCTTCGCCCTTGCGGTTAATGATACGCAGTGCCTACCTTAAGACGCCTGATCCGCAAACGCCATCATCATGGATGCCACCACCATGCCGGCTGAAACCTATCTATTCCCCTGTCTTTCCGACAATTTCGGCGTCCTCATCCACGATCCGGCAAGCGGCGCGACCGCCTCGATCGACGCGCCGGAAGCCGCTCCGGTCGAGGCCGCGCTCAAGAAGACCGGCTGGAAGCTGACCGACATTCTGGTCACGCATCATCACGCCGATCACACCGCCGGCATCGGCGAGCTCAAGGCGCAGCACAAATGCCGCGTCGTCGCGCCGCGCGCCGAGGCGCAGCGCATCGCCCATGTCGACGAGACCGTGGGCGAGGGCGACAAAGTCAAAGTCGGCGCGCTCGAAGGCAAAGTCCTCGACACGCCCGGGCACACGTCGGGTCACATTTCGTATGTCTTTCCGGCGGACAAGCTCGCCTTTGTCGGCGACACGTTGTTTTCGATCGGCTGCGGCCGCGTCATCGAGGGCAATCCGGAAATGATGTGGCATTCGCTGCTCAAGCTGCGCGGCCTGCCGGACGACACGCGCTTTTATTGCGGCCACGAATATACCGACGCCAATATCCGCTTCGCCAAAACCATCGAGCCGAACAACAAGGCGCTCGCGGCGCGCGCCGAAGAGGTGAGCAAGCTTCTCGGTTCGGGCAAGGCCACCATCCCGGCGACGATCGGCGCGGAGAAGGCGGCCAATCCGTTCCTGCGCGCCGATGACGCCGAGGTGGCGAAATCGCTCGGGCTCGCCGGCAGTCCGGCGTGGAAGGTGTTCGCCGAAATTCGCGAGCGCAAGAACAAGTTTTAAGAAAGCGCGAGCTTTGAGAAAGCGCCTATTTTGAGCGCGACACTAACCGCCGCCGACATCATCCGGATGCTTGACCTCAAGCCGCATCCGGAAGGCGGGCATTTCCGCGAGACGTTTCGCGACCCGCGGCAAACCGCGGACGGCCGCGCCGCGTCGACCGCGATTTATTTTCTGCTCGCGCGCGGCGAGCGCTCGCATTGGCATCGCGTCGACGCGGTCGAAGTCTGGCACTGGCATGCCGGCGCGCCGCTCAAGCTTGAAATCGCCCCTGAGACAATCCGGCCAGATCGAAAGCGTGACGCTCGGCTGCGATCTCGCCGCCGGCGAGCGGCCGCAGGCCGTCGTGCCGGCTCACGCCTGGCAGGCGGCGCTTACGCTCGGCGATTGGACGCTGGTCGGCTGCACCGTCGCGCCGGGCTTTGATTTCAAGACGTTTGAGCTTGCACCGAAGGGCTGGTCACCATAACGGCGAGCGTCGGGGGCTTGCCGTTTGTCGCCGCCAAGAACGAATGCAGCGCCGCGACGACTTGCGCGCCTTCGCCGACGGCGGCGGCGACGCGTTTGATCGATCCGGCGCGCACGTCGCCGATGGCGAACACGCCGCGCCGGCTCGTCTCCAGCGGATGACGGGCGCCGCCGGCCTCTTCGCCGGTCAGCACGAAGCCCTTGCCGTCGAGTTCCACGCCGGAGCTGGCGAGCCAATCGGTGTTCGGCTCGGCGCCGATGAACAGAAACAGATGGCTGATCGGCCGCCGCACTTCCTCGCCGCTTGCGCCGTGGCGCCAGCGCACCGCTTCGAGCATGCCGTTACTGCCTTCAAGCCCGCTCACCGCGCAGCCGGTCTCGACCTCGACATTGGCGAGGCCCTCGATGCGGTCGACGAGATAGCGCGACATGGTCTCGGACAGATCCGGCCGGCGCACCAGCATCCGCACCTTGACGCCTTGGCCGGCGAGAAAGACCGCGGCCTGGCCCGCCGAATTGCCGGCCCCGACCAGCGCCACTTCCTGATCGGCGCAGAGCTTCGCTTCGAGCGGCGACGCCCAGTAATGCACGCTCGCGCCCTCGAAGGCGTCGAGATTGTCGACCGTCGAGCCGGCGATAGCGCGCGCCGCTGGCGACCACGACCGAACGGGCTTTGACGCGCTCGCCGTTGAAGAGGTCGAGAACGAAGGGGTCGCGGTCGCCGCCTTCCTGCGCGCACGCGCAAAGGCTGCTCACCTCATCCGGGATCGCCATTTCGGCCCCGAATTTCTGCGCCTGATTGTAGGCGCGCGCCATCAGCGCGATGCCGGTGATGCCGGTCGGAAAGCCGAGATAGTTTTCGATCCGGGCCGAGGCGCCGGCCTGGCCGCCGAAGGCGCGGCAATCGAGCACGAGGACGGAAAGCCCTTCCGACGCGGCATAGACCGCCGTCGCGAGACCCGCCGGACCGGCGCCGATGACGGCGACGTCGTAGAGGCGGTTCGGATCGATCGGCCGCACCAGTCCGACGCAGCGCGCCAGTTCGTTTTCGCCGGGATTGCGCAGCAATTGTCCGCCCGGACACAGCACGATCGGCAATTGCCCGGGATCGACATGGAAGCGCTCGATCAGCGCCTTCGCTTCGGCGTCGGTGTCGGAATTGAGCAATTGATGCGGATGACCGTTGCGGCGGAGAAAGCCCTGCAGCCGCAGCACGTCGGCATTCTCGGCGCGGCCGACAATGATCGGACCTCCGGCGCCGAGTCTCGAGCAGGCCGACGCGGCGCAGGATGAGCGCGCGCATGATGCGCTCGCCGAGCTCGGCTTCGGCAACGAGCAGCGCCCGCAGCCGGTCCGGCGCGATAATGATACTGCGCACCGGCTCGAGCGCGGTCGCATCCGCAAGCGACGGCCGCCCGGCCATTTGCGCCAGTTCGCCGAGGAACTGGCCGGGTCCGTGGGTGACAATTTCGCGATGCTGCCCAAGACCGGTTGCTCTGGGTGATCTGGACCTTGCCGCACGGGATGACGATCAGGCCGGGGCCGATCTGGCCGGCGGTGAACAGCTTGTCGCCGGGCTGAAAGGTGTGGCACTCGCCGAACCGGCGCATCCGCTCGATCTCGAACGGCTCGAGATCGGGGAACATCTGATCGCGCCGCCGCTCGATGATGGGCAGAGGTGACAACGCCATGAGGGAACCCGACTGCGACCTGATGCTCTAAGCGGCCTATATAGGTCGGCTTTCGCTCAAGCGAAATACTGCCCGCCATTGGCCGTCAGCGTCGATCCGGTGATCAGGCCGGCATCGTCGGAGGCGAGGAACACGACGCAGCGCGCGATTTCCTCGGGCTCGCCCGAGCCGGCCGATCGGGATCTGCGGCAGCACGCTCTTTTGCAGCACCTCCTGCGACATCGCTTTGACCATGTCGGTCGCGATATAGCCGGGGCAGATCGCGTTGACGGTGACGCCGGCGCGCGCGCCTTCCTGCGCCAGCGCCTTGGTGAAGCCGATCTCGCCGGCTTTGGCGGCGGAATAGTTGATCTGGCCGAACTGGCCCTTCTGGCCGTTGATCGAGGAAATGTTGACGATGCGGCCGAATTTGCGCTCGCGCATGCCCTCGATGACCTGGCGGCACATGTTGAACAGCGAGCCGAGATTGGTGTTGATCACCTCCGTCCATTGTTCCGGCTTCATGCGGTGAAGCTGGGCGTCGCGCGTGATGCCGGCATTGTTGACCAGCACGTCGACCGGCCCGAGTTCGGCCTGCGACTTGCTTGACGCCGGCGGCGCAGGCGTCGAATGACGAGACGTCCCACTTGAAGACGGTGATGCCGGTTTCGGCCTTGAATTTCTGTGCCGCCTCATCGTTGCCGCCGTAATTGGCCGCAACTTTGTAGCCGGCCGCTTTGAGCGCCTTGCAGATGGCCGCGCCGATACCGCGCGTCCCCCCCGTAACCAGCGCAACGCGGGGCATGATCTCCTCCCTGTATCCAGATCCAACGACCGTCCCGGTTACGATTGCCCGGACATGCTCACTCACTGTGCCGGGCACCCGCTCCGGGACGCTATGTCCTGGTTTTAGGGGCCAGCTTAAAGACGCCGATGGCCGGCGCAAGTTCATGCTTGAGCCGGCCATAGCGGCCGGACCGAAGTCCGGCCATGACTTTTGTCAACGCGAGACGCTGCCTGGCGCTTAGCGCTCCACGCACATCGCGATGCCCATGCCGCCGCCGATGCACAGCGTGGCGAGGCCCTTCTTGGCATTGCGCTTTTGCATCTCGTAGAGCAGCGTCACCAGCACGCGGGTGCCCGACGCGCCGATCGGATGGCCGATGGCGATGGCGCCGCCATTGACGTTGACCTTGCCGGTGTCCCAGCCGAGGTCCTTGTTGACCGCGCAAGCCTGCGCCGCGAAGGCCTCGTTGGCCTCGATGAGGTCGAGATCGCCGACGTTCCAGCCGGCTTTCTTCAGCGCCGCGCGCGACGCCGGGATCGGGCCGGTGCCCATGATCTTCGGATCGACGCCGGCCTGCGCCCAGGACACGATGCGCGCCAGCGGCGTCTTGCCGAGCTTGGCGGCTTCGCTCGCCTTCATCAGCACCACCGCGGCGGCGCCGTCATTGATGCCCGACGCATTGGCCGCGGTCACGGTGCCTTCCTTGTCGAAGGCCGGCCGCAGCTTGCCGACCGCTTCGAGCGTGGTGCCGTGTTTCGGATATTCGTCGGTGTCGACGACGATGTCGCCCTTGCGGCTCTTGATGGTGACCGGCGTGATCTCGTCCTTGAACTTGCCGGCCTTCTGCGCGGCCTCGGCCTTGTTCTGCGAGGCGACCGCGAATTCGTCCTGCTGCTGGCGCGTGATCTGCCACTGCCGCGCGACGTTCTCGGCGGTGTTGCCCATGTGATAGCCGTTGAAGGCGTCCCACAGGCCGTCCTTGATCATCGTGTCGATCATCTCGAAATTGCCCATCTTCACGCCGCCGCGCAGATGCGCGCAGTGCGGCGCGACGCTCATGGATTCCTGGCCGCCGGCGACGACGATCTCGGAATCGCCGTTGACGATGGCCTGATAGCCGAGCGCGACCGAGCGCAGGCCCGAGCCGCACAGCATGTTGACGCCCCAGGCCGGGGTTTCGACCGGGACGCCGGCCGCGATCGAGGCCTGGCGGGCCGGGTTCTGGCCCTGACCGGCGGTGAGGATCTGGCCCATGATCACTTCGGAGACCCGCGGCGCCTCGACGCCGGCGCGGTCGAGCGCCGCCTTGATCGCCGTCTTGCCGAGTTCATGGGCGGGCACGTTGGCGAATGCGCCGTTGAATGCGCCGACCGGCGTGCGCGTCGCGCTGACAATGACGATATCGTCTTTCATGGGGAATCCTTCCGGTTAGGGCTTTATTCTCAGGCGGGCTCGGCCTCGGGCAGGGGCTCTAATCTTGGGCAAGTCTGCCGGCAGGTCTGCCGCTCGCTCTTTGATATATGTCATAGGGACGCGTCCGGCCCTCGACAAGGCGGAAAAGGCCGCATCGCTGTTATGCCGAAAGAGGCCAGGTTCTGCGACCGATTTGTGCGCAGCAAAGCTTTTTGCCGCACGTTTGTCCATGGTCCACAAAACGGTAGCCGCGCCGCACAAAACCGCCTATTTTGACGGCAACGTCTGCGTGTTGGTGCCGCACATGACCGAACGCCATGACCAAGACCGCCGGAGCCGGTCACGATCAAGAAGTACGCCAACCGGCGTCTCTACAACACCGGTACGAGCACCTATGTCACGCTCGAAGACCTCGCCGCCATGGTCAAGACCGGCGAGGATTTCGTCGTCTATGACGCCAAGACCGGCGAGGACATCACGCGCTCGGTGCTGACCCAGATCATCTTCGAGCAGGAGAACAAGGAGGGCCAGAATCTGCTGCCGATCACCTTCCTGCGCCAGCTGATCCGCTTCTACGGCGACAGCATGCAGATGCTGGTGCCGCGCTATCTCGAAGTCTCCATCGAGTCGCTGACGCGCGAGCAGGAAAAGTTCCGCAATCAGATGGCGCAGGCTTTCGGCGTCGGCGCCTTCACCTCGCTCGAGGATCAGGTGCGGCGGAACATGGAAATGTTCGAGCGCACCTTCGCCATGTTCGCGCCCTTCGCGCGGCGCGAGAGCGCCGCCGCGAACGCTGCCGCCGAGGCGGCGGCGGCGGGCGAAAAATCGCCGCAAAAGACCGGCGATATCGACGATCTCAAGCGGCAGCTCGACGAGATGCAGCGCAAAGTCGATCGGCTGACCCAGAAGATTCGAGCCGACGCATCAGTTCCGACTTGCGGTTTCAGCGCGCGACTCGCGAGCCACGGCCGCTCGGTCGAGGCGAGCCCGATCAGCGCGCCTTGCAGATAATCGCAGCCCCAGTCTTGCAGCGTGCGCGCCGCCGCTTCGTCCTGCACCCATTCGGCGACGGTCTTGAGCTTCAGCCGCTTGGCGAGATCGATCAGCGTGCGCACGAAGGCGCGATCGTCCTCCGAATCGCATGATGTCGCGCACGAAGGCGCCGTCGATCTTGACGATATCGACGCCGAGCTTGCGCAGATTGCGGAACGAGGTGTAGCCGGCGCCGAAATCGTCGATGGCGATGCGGCAGCCGAGATCCTTGACGCGCGCGACGAAGCCGCGCGTCTCGTCGATGTCGAGAATGGCCGCGCTTTCGGTGATCTCGACGGTCAGCCGCTCGGCGACGCCGGAATGTGTGCGCAGCAGCGATCCCAGTCCCGCCCACCAATCGGGATCGGTGGTCGAGGCCGGCGAGACGTTGAGGCTTGCCTGCAAGCCCGGCGCGCCGATCATTTCGTCGACGACGAGTTCGAGCACGCGGAAGTCGAGCAGCCGCACCAGGCCGAGCCGTTCGGCGACCGGAATGATCTCGTTGCGCCGCGATGAGGCTGCCGTCGGCGCGCCGGATGCGCATCAGGCACTCGTAGAAGGCGGGCCTGCCGGTCTGTCGCCGCAACGACGGTTTCGTAGGCGAGAAAGATGCGCCGCTCGTTGAGCGCGGCGACGATCTCGTCGGTCGCGCGCACGTTTTCGCGGCGCATCGCCTCGCGCTCGATATTGGGCCGATAGGCCTGGAACGAGCCGCGGCGCCGCGCCTTGGCGGCATCGAGGCTTTCCTGCGCGCGGCCGAGCACTTCCGTCACGCTGCGGGCATGACGCGGCGCGGTGACGCCGCCGATCGTGACCGTGACCGCGATCGGTCCGGCGGTGGTCGGCACCATCTCGTCGCGGACGCCGGCGAGCATGCGCTCGGCGGCGATCGCCATGTCGTCGGGCGTGCAGTCGCGCAGCACCAGACCGAATTTGTTGCCGGAAAAACGGCCGAGCGTGTCCTTGCCGCGCATCCGGCTGCGCAGGCGCTTGGCGACCGCCGCGATCACCTGATCGGCGATGTCGAAGCCGTAGGACTCGTTGATGCGCGCCAGATTGTCGATCGCGACCAGGAGAAATCCGCAAGACGAGCGAAAGCGCAGCGCTTCGTCGATCGTGTCTTCGAGCACTTCGGTGAGGTGGTGGCGGTTCAGTTCGCCGGTCAGGCCGTCGCAGCGCGCGAGAAACGTGAGCTGGCGCTCGTGCTCGTAGCGCTCGTTGATGACGCGGAGCACGCCGTGCGCGCGCAGCGGCTTGCCGTCGGGGCCGGCAAACCAGCGGCCGGTATCCTCGACCCACAGTTTGGTTTCGGATCCGGGATCGGGACGGATGCCATATTGAATCTGATAGGCGACGCCGTGCCCTTCGTCGCGCTTGTCCGATTGCATGACGGCGTCGAAGCGCGCCTGCGCGTTGTCGGCTTCGAGGATCTGCGCGTAGCCGCGGCCGGTCGAAATCGCCGCCAGATCGGGGATCAGCAGCACCTCGGCGGCGTTGGCGCCCCACAACAGGACGTCGGTGTCGATGCGCCAGTCGTAGGCGACCTCGCCGACCGAAGCGAGAATTTGCGCGGCGTCGAGTTGTGCGGAAGGCCCGGTGGAACGAATTGCGCGGCCGGCGTTGCTCAAAGTTGACTCTGGAAGATCGTCGCAATCCGGCGACGGCGGATTGTCGTCAGCCACGACTAGCGGCAGGACCTTAAACAATTCGGTAAAGTCGCGGCTCGCGCGCTCTGCGGCTCGGCACGCCGTTTGCGACCTCCTGACCGGCAGGCGAAGAAACGTCCCGTTTCGGGACAGGAGACGCCGGTGAGTAACGCTCTGGTTCCGGTCACGCCGATTAACCGCGACACGCGCCGACGCCGCGCGAGGTGAGCCGTCCGAATGCCGCTTTCATCGCGCATCTCATCGCCACTTCGGCGCAGGCGCCGCAGACCCGCGCCCGCCGCCGCGCCGAGCCCGAGCGAAGCGACCAGCGCCTATTGCGGACTAGGCCAGCGGCCGAGTCGCGCCGGCCGCATTCTCTCCCGCTCGCTCTAAGCCTCGGATTTCAAGAGTTTATACGCTCGGCCCGTCTGGCAGGCGCGTCAGCTTTCGGGAATCCGACGGCGCGACCCTTGTGCCTTGCGGGATGCTCGCGCAAATGATGCGCGCGCGGAGGGCACGCAGCAGTGCTATCCGTGACCTACACCGTCAAAGAGATCTTCAAGACACTGCAAGGCGAGGGCGCCCAGGCCGGCCGCGCGGCCGTGTTCTGCCGGTTCACCGGCTGCAATCTGTGGTCCGGCCGCGAAGAGGACCGCGGCAGCGCGGTCTGCCAATTCTGCGACACCGATTTCGTCGGCACCGATGGACCGGGCGGCGGCCGCTTCGAAACGCGGCCGATCTCGCGCGCGCGATCGAGCAAGCTTGGGCGAGCGCCGCGCCGCGGCGCTTCGTCGTCTTCACCGGCGGCGAGCCGCTGCTGCAACTCGATCCGGCGCTGATCGAGGCCGTCCACGAGCACGGCTTTGAGATCGCGGTGGAGACCAACGGCACGCAAGACGCGCATCGCCGGCATCGACTGGATCTGCGTCAGCCCGAAAGCCGGCGCGCCGTTGCGGCAGCGGAGCGGCCATGAACTCAAGCTCGTCTATCCGCAGCGCGGCATCGATCCGGCCGAATTGCTCAGCGCTGCAGTTCGATCATTTCTGGCTGCAGCCGATGGACGGTCCCGATCGCGCGGCGAACACGGCGGCGGCGATCGACTATTGCCTTGTCGCATCCGAACTGGCGATTGAGCGTGCAGATGCACAAGCTCGTTGGAATTCCATAATTCTGGAACATGATGCTGGAAATCAGCAAGCAGTTCCGTTTCGAATCCGCGCACACGCTGCATCGCGACGCCGACGACGGCGCGCGAAGCGAGCAAGCGCATTCACGGCCATTCCTATCGCGCCGAGGTGGTGGTGCGCGGCGAAGCCGATCCGAATACCGGCATGGTCGTCGATTTCGGCGTGCTGGAGCGCGCCATCGAGGCAGGCGCGGTCGGCCTCGACCATCACTTCCTCAATGAAGTGCCCGGATCTCGGTCCGGCGACGATGGAAAATCTGTCGATCTGGATCTGGCGCAAAGTCGCGGCCGATTGCACGGGCTTAAGCCGCGTCACGGTCTATCGCGACAGCACCGGTGAAATGTGCAGCTATTTCGGGCCGAACACGGCAAGCATAGGCAAGCTAAATCGGCAGTCAGTGCGCGACTTGATGCGTCAGACGTGGGCCTTCGACTTCGATCTGCCGCCGCGAGGCGCGCATGCCGACGATAAAGCCCGCGAGCACGTCGACCAGCGCGATCGCCATCAGCAGGAAGAACGTCGACGTCGCCGGCCTGCGGCACCAGCAGAAATTCGACCAGCATGACGATGAACAGCACCATCGCCAGGATGTGATCCATGACGCTGCGCATGCCCATCCGCGTCGATTTGATGATTTCGATCCAGAGCAGAAAGATCGAGAAGGCGAGGAGGATGTCTTCCCAGGTCAGCACCCAGTCCTGACCCGACATCATGTGCACGGTCGTCACCGGCGCGGTCCAGCTCACGCCAGGCGTGAGAAACGCGATCATGTTGTAGATGGCGAAGGGAATGAGCAGGAGCGGGAAGCCAAGCACGAACATGACGCAAGTCTTTCGTCACAGAACTCTTCTGAGTTGGCTGTTCGGTCCACGCGGCACACAGTCGGACACGCTCTTGCGTCACGCTTCGGCCGCTGCGCCGCGGGCGGCGAGCGAAGCCTTAGGCTTCCGCCTTCTTGTTCAGCACTTGCCGGCCGCGATACATGCCGGTCTTGAGGTCGATGTGGTGCGGACGGCGCAATTCGCCGGAATCCTTGTCCTCGACATAGGTCGGCGCCTTCAGCGCGTCGGCCGACCGGCGCATGCCGCGCCGCGACGGCGAAGTTTTTCTTTTCGGCACGGCCATGGGGTCGTTCTCCTCGATAGGTCGTGTTGCTCGGGATGGCGCGCTTATAGAAGAACGAGGCCGGTAATGCTAGGGGCCGTTACGGGGCTGCGAATGCAGGCGTCGAGCGCCGCCGAAAACTCCTCGGAACGGCGCTCATAAAGGCCGGCCAGCCGGCGGACCAGGACGCTCGGCGTCCGGGCGCTGCGCCGGTACGGATTGGGCAGGATCGAGGCCAGTTCGGCCGCCTCGCGGGCGTTGAGGTCGCGCGCCGATTTGCCGAAGGCCCAGCGGGCGCCGGCCTCGGCGCCGAATTCGCCGTTCGGGCCCCATTCGACGATGTTGAGGTAGATTTCCAGAATCCGCCGCTTCGGCAAGACCAGGTTGAGCCAGAGCGCCAGCGGGATTTCGAGCGCCTTGCGGACGATAGCTGCGGCCCTGCCAGAGGAACAGATTCTTGGCGGTCTGCTGGGTGATGGTGGAGGCGCCGCGCGCCTCGCCGATCTCGCCGGATTGCCGCAGCGCCTCGCGCATGGCGCCGAGGTCGATGCCGCGATTGTGGCAGAAGGTGCCGTCCTCGGCGACGATCACGGCAAGCGGCAGCGCGGGCGACATGCGGTTGAGCGGCAACGACAATGCGCTCGACGCGCGCGCCGGTGGCCCAGCGCCACAGCATCGGCGTCGAGACCGGGTCGATGAAGCGATAGAACGGCGCGATCACGTAGGGCACGAGCACCAGGACGGCGACGGCGATGGCGAAAATCATGGCCAGGCGTCGCAACGGCGAATTCGCGCTGGACCATGCCGCGGCGCGCCGCATCATGGCTTAATCCCGCGCGTAACCGATCAGCGGCTTCTTCTTGCGGCCGAGCAGGATCAGGATGCGTCGCCACGATGCCGACGACGACCCAGGCCGGCAGGTCAAAGCCCTTTTGCAGGTAGGGGTCCCAAGCCCAGGCGAATTTCTGCTTCAGCCAATTCTGCACGAGATTGAGGCTGTTCTGGTCGACGATCGCCCAGACATCGCCGACCTTGGTGTAGACAAGGTCGTGATTGGCGATCGATTTGGTGCCGTCATAGACGAAGAACACAAAGGCGGTGGCAAGCAGGCACAGGCCGATAAAGCGAAGCAGGAATCTGATCATCAGGGGGCTGACTGCGCAGGATTTTGGCTACGGATGGATTGTGCGGACGGCCGCGGCGGCGAGCCGGTATTTCGACTTGCATATATAGTCCGGCTGTATACCAGCAGGCATTACCCTCCTGCGCCCGCTTGTTCAATGCGGCGCTTGTCGCCCCACAGCCCGTAACCTCGCCCCCCTGCGGCCGCCTTGGCCGTCTTCGCCCCGCACTCCCCTTGAGCATAGGCTATCGGGTTCGCTAAGGTTCCGCCGCCCGCCATACCCAGTTGCAGTACCCATAGGAAATTGAAATGGCTTCCAAAAATGGCGGCGGCTCGCACCGCCCGACCTTCACCGACCAGGAAGCCCTGCTGTTTCACAGCCAGGGCCGGCCCGGAAAGCTCGAAGTCGTCGCCACCAAGCCGATGGCGACGCAGCGCGATCTTTCGCTGGCTTATTCGCCCGGCGTCGCCGTCCCGGTGCTGGCCATCGCCGAGGATGAAGAGCAAGGCCTTCGACTACACCACCAAGGGCAATTTCGTCGCCGTCATCACCAACGGCACCGCCATTCTCGGCCTCGGCAATCGCGGCGCGCTGGCGGCCAAGCCGGTGATGGAAGGCAAGGCGGTCCTGTTCAAGCGCTTTGCCGATATCGATTCCATCGATCTCGAAGTCTCGACCGAAGATCCCGACGAGTTCATCAATTGCGTCAAACTGCTCGGCAAAGGCTGGGGCGGCATCAATCTCGAAGATATCAAGGCGCCGGAATGTTTCATCATCGAGCAGAGGCTGCGCGAACTGCTCGACATTCCGGTCTTCCATGACGATCAGCACGGCACCGCCATCATCGCCGCCGCCGGCCTGATCAATGCGCTCGAACTCACCGGCCGCGAGATCGCAAACACCAAGATCGTCTGCAACGGCGCCGGCGCCGCCGGCATCGCCTGCCTCGAACTTCTGCGCGCCATCGGCTTTCGCCCGGAAAATCTCATGCTCTGCGACACCAAGGGCGTCATCTATGAAGGCCGCACCGAGGGCATGAACCAGTGGAAGTCGGGCTTTGCCGTCAAGACCAAGGCGCGCACGCTCGCCGAGGCGCTGGCCGGCGCCGATGTGTTCTTCGGCCTGTCGGTGAAGGGCGCGGTGACCAAGGACATGGTGAAGTCCATGGCGGACAAGCCGATCATCTTCGCCATGGCCAATCCCGATCCCGAGATCACGGCGGAAGAGGTCGCCGAAGTGCGCGGCGACGCCATCATGGCGACCGGCCGCTCCGACTATCCGAACCAGATCAACAATGTGCTCGGCTTTCCCTACATTTTCCGCGGCGCGCTCGATGTGCGCGCCCGCGCCATCAATATGGAAATGAAGATCGCGGCGGCGCATGCGCTTGCCAGCCTCGCGCGCGAGGACGTGCCCGACGAAGTCGCCGTGGCCTATGGCGCGCGGCCGAAATACGGGCCCGACTACATCATTCCGGTGCCGTTCGATCCGCGCCTGATCTCCGACATTCCGCCGGCGGTGGCGAAGGCGGCGATGGAATCCGGCGTCGCGCGGCGGCCGATCGCCGATATGGAGGTCTATCGCCAGCAATTGCGCAGCCGGCTCGATCCGATCGCCGGCGTCTTGACCGGCGTCTATGAGCGGTTGCGGCGGCGGCCGCAGCGCGTCGTCTTCGCCGAGGGCGAAGAGGAGCAGGTGATCCGCGCCGCGGCGACCTTCGTGCATCAGGGCCTCGGCTCGGCGCTGCTGTGCGGCCGCGAACGGCGCGTGCGCGAGACCGCGCAAGCGCTCGGCGTCGAGCTCGGCGGCAGCATCGAAATCATCAATGCGGCGATGTCGTCGCGCAATGCCGCTTATGCCGCCTATCTCTACGAACGGCTGCAGCGCCACGGCTTCCTGCAGCGCGACTGCCAGCGCCTGGTGAACCAGGACCGCAATCACTTCGCCTCCTGCATGGTCGCGCTCGGCGACGCCGACGCCATGGTCACCGGCGTCACCCGCAATTTCTCGGTGGCGCTCGAAGACGTGCGGCGCTGCATCGACCCCAAGCCCGGCCACCGCGTCATGGGCGTTTCGCTGGTGCTGGCGCGCGGCCGCACCGTGCTGGTCGCCGATACCGCGGTGACCGAAATGCCGACCGCGAGCGACATTGCCGAGATCACGATCGAGGCGGCGCGGGTCGCGCGCACTCTCGGTTACGACCCGCGCGTCGCGCTGCTCGCCTCTTCGACCTTCGGCTATCCGGTCGGCGAGCGCACGACGCGCGTGCAGGAAGCGGTGCAGATTCTCGATCGCCAGCGCGTCGATTTCGAATATGACGGCGACATGGCGGCCGACGTCGCGCTGAACATGGAGCTGCGCGAGGCCTATCCGTTCTGCCGCCTGTCCGGGCCGGCCAATGTGCTGATCATGCCGGCGATCCACTCCGCCTCGATCTCGACCAAGCTGCTGATGGAGCTGGGCGGCGCGAATGTGATCGGGCCGATGCTGGTCGGGCTCGACCGCTCGGTGCAGATCGTGCCGCTGTCGGCGAACGACGCCCAGCTCGTCAACATGGCGGCGCTCGCCGCCTTCAATGCCAGCGCCTGAACCCGCGACCGGTTACTGCTTTCGCGCGTTAACCCTGTGGTGTCTGCCGCAAATATCGCGGCAGTCGATTCACCATGCCGAAACTTGTGTCGACTAGCGTGCGCCGCGCTGTCGCGCCAATCGATCGCGTCCGCTCGAATGTGTAGGGTTCATGCAGCATTTTACGTCTCTCGCCCCGGATCTGTTCGCGCTCGAGATCTGCGGCCTGGTCAAGAGCTTTGACCGTCCCGCGGTCGACCATCTCGATCTCACGGTGCGCGCCGGCGAATTCTACGCGCTGCTCGGGCCGAACGGCGCCGGCAAGACGACGACGCTGCGCATGATCGCAGGGCTGCTTCGCCCCGACGCCGGCACGATCCGCGTCGCCGGCATCGATGCGCTGGCCGATCCGGTCCGCGCCAAGCAGGTGATGGCGTGGATCTCCGACGAGCCGATGATCTACGACAAGCTGACGCCGCAGGAATATCTCGAATTCATCGCCGGCCTGTGGGACATCGCGCCCGAGCTCGCCGCGCCGCGCGCGCATGAATTGCTGCACTGGCTCGATCTTCTGCCGCATGCGCATGAGCGCTGCGAAGGCTTTTCCAAAGGCATGCGGCAGAAGGTGGCGCTCGCCGGCGCGCTGGTTCACGATCCGCAGGTGATCATTCTCGACGAGCCGCTCACCGGGCTCGATGCCGGCTCGGCGCGGCAGGTCAAGAACGTGTTGCGCGAGCGCGTGCGCGCCGGCGGCACCATCATCATGACCACGCATATTCTCGAAGTCGCCGAGCGCATGGCCGACCGCATCGGCGTCATCGCCCACGGCAAGCTCATCGCCGAAGGCACGCTCGAAGAGCTGCGGCTGAAGGCCGGCAATGACCGGCGTCGCCGGCGGCGCGAGCCTCGAAGACACGTTCCTCGCTCTGGTCGCCGAGCAAGCCGAAGCCGCGCTGATGGTCCGACCGGGCACGGCCGTCTGGTTTGCCCGGCACGAAGCGCGTCTGGCCTGGCGCGACTGGCTCGTCGATGATGACGGCGGCCGGCGCGAGCGGCTGCCGCGCGCGCTCATCGCCATCGCGGTTTTCGTCGTCTTCATGCATTTCGTCGCCTTCTGGATGGTCGGCCCCTATGCCGATGCCGTTGCCGACAAGGCGACGCTGGTCACGATCACCGCGAGCGTGCTTGCTGTCGTGGTTCCTGATGATGTCGCAGGCCATGGAATCGACGACGCGCGCCTTCTATGCGCGCTCCGATCTCGATCTCATTCTGGCGTCGCCGGCGCCCGTCGAAAAGGTCTTTGCCGTGCGCATCTCGACCGTCGCGCTGTCGATGGCGATGATGGCGCTGCCGCTCGCGGCGCCGTTCATCGACGTGCTGATCGCGCGCGGCGGCTGGCGCTGGATGGGCGCCTACGGATTGATCGTCGCCATGGGCGCGGCGGCGACCGCGTTGGCGGTCGGCCTCACCGTCGCGCTGTTTCGCACTGTCGGTCCCAAACGCACGCGGCTTGTCGCACAGGTCGTCGCCGCGGTGATCGGCGCTGCTTTCGTCATCGGCCTGCAAGTGACGGCGATCCTGTCCTACGGCACGCTGTCGCGGGCCTCCGTGGTGCAGTCGCAGACCGTGGTCGCGCAGGCCCCCGATCTCGACAGCATCGTCTGGTGGCCGGCGCGCGCCGCGCTCGGTGACGGTGTTGCGCTCTGTCGGCGTGCTGGCGCTGAGCCTCGCTTTGCTCGCCGTCGTCATCGTTCTCGTCGCGCCGCGCTTCGGCGAATATGCGGTCACCGCCGTCGGGCGCCGGGAATGCGACGGCCGGCCGGCCGCAGCGCTCGGCCGCGTTTCGCGCGACATCGCCGCGCGGTGCGCTGCGCCGCAAGGAATGGACGCTGCTGCGGCGCGATCCCTGGCTCGTGTCGCAGACGCTGATGCAGATGCTCTATCTCATTCCGCCGGCGGTCCTGTTGTGGCGCAGCTTCGACGACGGCAACGGCGCCTATCAATTGCTGGTGCCGGTCCTGGTCATGGCGGCCGGGCAGCTTGCCGGCGGTCTCGCCTGGCTCGCGATCTCGGGCGAGGACGCGCCCGACCTCGTCGCCACCGCGCCGGTTCCGCCACGCTTCATCGTGCAGGCGAAGATCGAGGCCGTGCTCGGCGTCATCGCCATCGTCTTCGCGCCGCTCCTCGTGGTGCTGGCCTTCGCCTCGCCTTGGCACGCGCTGGTCACCTGCGGCGGCATCGTCATCGCCGCCGGCGCCGCGACCTCGATCCAGCTCTGGTTCCGCACCCAGGCCAAGCGCAGCCAGTTTCGCCGCCGCCAGGTGTCGTCGCGGGTCGCCACCTTCGCCGAGGCCTTTTCGTCGATCGGCTGGGCCGCCACCGCGGCCGTCGCCGCGGCCAATCTCTGGCTCGCCATCGCGCCCGGCCTGATCGCGCTCGCGGTGGTTGCCGGCGCCCGGTTCATGAGCCCGCGCCCAAAGCACGCGTAAACGCCGCGTTTGGCGGCCATGCGGAATTGCCATGCGTCATCTGGCGGGCGGCTCGACGCGGCGAACCCGACTGTGATTTAACCCCCTCCAGAGACGGATGGGCAAAGGCACGACGGCCGCCTGAAAACTAAAGATTCTGCCGGGAGAGGCTTCCTGTGATTCCCTTCGACATGGTGGAGCCGGCATCGCTGAAAGAGGCGTTGTCGCTGCTCGATCCGGACGACCAAACGATCCGCCCGGTGGCCGGCGGCACCGCGCTGATGCTGATGATGAAGGCCGGCGTGTTTCAGCCGAGCCGCCTCGTCTGCCTGCACAAGATCGAGCCGGAATATTCGCGCATCGCCGTCACGGCTGCCGGCGAATTGCGCATCGGCGCCATGGCGACGCTGAGCCAGCTCGAGCATGACGCAAACGTCGCCAAGCTTTTTCCGGTGCTCAAACACGCGCTGCGGCGGCTGTCGAATCCGCGCGTGCGCAATGTCGCCCGCGTCGGCGGCGCGCTGGCGCATGGCGATCCGCATATGGATCTGCCGCCGGTGCTGACCGCGCTCGGCGCCCGCATCACCATCGCCGGCCCGAACGGCAACCGCGAACTGCCGCTCGAACAGCTCTATTCCGGCTATTACGAAACCGTGCTGGAAAAGAACGAGCTCATTACGGCGGCGACGGTGCCGGCGCTCGGCGCGCGCAAGGCCGCCTATATGAAAGTCACCTCGCGCACGGCCGACGATTGGCCGGCGCTCGGCGTCGCCGTCACCTTCGCGCTCAAGGACGGCGCGATGCGCGATCCCATCGTCGTCGTCAGCGCCGCGACCGAAAAGGTCACGCGCATGGCGGGCGCGGAGAAGCTGCTGCAAGGCGCGGCGGCCGACGACGCGGTTCTCAAGCGCGCCGGTGATGCCGCGGCCGACGAAGCTTCGATCCTCGCCGACGCCCACGGCTCGGCCGCCTATAAGCGCGAACTCTTGCGCGTCTATCTGCGGCGCGCGGTGCGGCACGCGCTCGGCGAAGACACGCGGCAGGTGGCGTGATGAATCAGGTCGGCCGAAACATTCCGCGCCTTGAAGTGCGCGCCAAGGTGACCGGCCGCGCCGATTACACGCATCACCTGCGCTTGCCGGGCATGCTGTACGGCAAGGTGTTCCGCTCGACGGTGCCGCACGGCCGCATCGTCAGCATCGACACGCGAAGCGGCGAAACAACTTCCCGGCGTGTATCGCGTCGTCACCGGCGACGATATCCAAAAGCTTATTCCCGAGCCGTATTACGGCCCGGCCTTCCACGATCAGCCGATCCTGGCGCTCGACAAAGTGCGCCATGTCGGCGAGCCGGTCGCGGTCGTGCTGGCGAGCGATCCGCATGTCGCCGAGCAGGCCGTGCAGATGATCACCGCCGAATACGAAGAACTGCCGGCGGTCTACGACGAAGTCGAGGCGATGCAGCCGGACATTCTGGTCCATGACGTGCTGCAAGCCGGCCGGCACCTTCGCCGATCTGAAACATCTGAAGGGCCGCGGCGGCACCAATGTCGCGCTCGATTATCATTTGCGGCGCGGCGATGCCGATGCCGCCATGGCCGGCGCCGATCATGTGTTCGAGCACACGTTCAAGACGCAGCAATGCCTGCATCTGGCCTTCGAGCCGTTCGTGTCGGTCGCCGAGCCCGGCGACAACAGGCTGACCATCTACACCGCGAACCAGTCGCCGTCCTTCGTGCGCATCGAGATCGCGCGGCTGTTCGGCTGGCCGGAAAATCGCGTCCGCGTGAAGGTGCCGTATCTCGGCGGCGGCTTCGGCGGCAAGCTCTACATCAAGCTCGAGGCGCTGGTCGCGGCGCTGGCCATGCTCGTCCGCCGTCCGGTCAAGATCGCGCTGACCATGGAAGAGCAGTTCTACATGATCACCAAGCATCCGACGACGTTCCGCATCAAGAGCGGCGTCGACAAGGATGGCCGGATCGTCGCGCGAACGCTGCCAGGTGTATTGGAACGGCGGCGCCTATGCCGATATCGGCCCGCGCGTGGCGCAGAAATCCGGCTTCACCGCCGCCGGCCCCTACGACATCGACAATGTCAGCGTCAATTCCTACGAGATCTACACCAACCGCACGCCGGCCGGCGCGCTGCGCGGCTTCGGCATTCCGCAACTGGTCTGGGCCTACGAATCCCACACCGATCTGATCGCGCGCGAGCTCGGCATCGATCCGGTCGAATTCCGCCGCAAGAATCTGTTGCGCGACGGCCGCCCGCAGGCGAGCGGCACCGTGCTCAACGACGCCGCCATTCCCGAGGTGTTCGAAGCCATTGTCGCGCGCATGAAGCTGGAACGCGCCGTTCGATCGCGGCACCGGCACGCTGCGGCGCGGCCGCGGCATCGCCATCGCGCTCAAGGCCGTGATTTCGCCGACCACGTCGGTTGCGATCGTCAATATTGCCGCCGACGGCAGCATCACGCTCCTGTACCGGCACCGTCGATATGGGCCAGGGCTCGGACACCGCCTATGCGCTGATCGTCGGCGAGGTGCTCGGCGTCGCCGCCGAAGATGTGCGCGTCGTTCATTCCGATACCGACGTGACGCCTTACGACATGGGCACGCTCGGCTCGCGTTCGCTCTACCACATGGGCAATGCGGTGCGGCTCGCCGCCGAGGATGCCCGCGCCAAATTGCGCGCGCTCGCCACCGAAGCCGGCCTGCCCGAAGGCACCAATTATCCGCCGGTCGAAATTTTCAAGAAGCGCTACGGCATGCAGGCCGGCAATGTGATCGGCGCGGCGACCTTTCGTGCCGACCTATAGCCCGCCGGATGCGAAAGGCCTGTCGGAGAACGTCACGCCGTTCTGGATGGTCGGCGGCTCCGGCGTCGAGGTCGAGGTCGATACCGAGACCGGGCATGTGCGCATTCTGCGGCTGGTCAATGCCGCCGATTGCGGCAAGCCGATCAATCCCGCCGTCGCCAAGACGCAGCTTTCCGGCGCCGCGATCATGCAGCTCGGCTTCACGCTGTCGGAAGCGATGCAGCTCGACGGCGGCCAGGTCACCAATGCGTCGCTCGCCGACTACAAAATCCCCGGCATCGGCGACATTCCGCCGATGGAAAGCGAGCTGGTCACGGCCGAACAGCATTCCGGGCCGTTCGGCGCCAAGGGGGTCGGCGAGTCCGGCACGTTCGGCGTGTCGCCGGCCATCGCGAATGCGATCCACGACGCCGTCGGCGTCCGCATCATGGAATTGCCGATCACGGCCGAGGCGGTGCTGCGCGCCTTGCGCGCCAAGGACGGCCGCCCGCTGGACGACGAATGATTGGACGAACGATGAGCACGCAGGTCATCAATTTCACGCTCAACGGCGAGCCGGTGTCGACCGCGATCGAGCCGCACCGCAATCTCGTCGAGTTGCTGCAGCGTTTCGATCTGCTCGGCGCGCGCGAAAGCTGCGGCCAGGGCCTGTGCGGCTGCTGCACCGTGCTGGTCGACGACGTCGCGGTGTCCGGCTGCCTTTATTTCGGCGTCTGGGTCGACGGCAAGACCGTCACGACCGTCGAGCATCTCGACGCCGACGGCGCGCTGTCCAACGTGCAGCAGGCCTTCATCGATTGCGGCGCGTTCCAGTGCGGCTTCTGCACGCCGGGCTTCGTGCTGATGACGCATCAATTGCTCGAAAGAGAATCCCGATCCGAGCGACGACGACATCCGGCATTATCTCTCCGGCAATCTCTGCCGCTGCGCCGCCTATCCGGAGATCATCGAAGCGGTGAAACGCGCGGCCAAAGCTTAATTTCCGGCGCTCTTGATTTCCGGCGCTCTTGCGATCTTGGTTGCTCAATCAAGCGGCGGCGAGGCCGAGACGCGCGGCGATGCGGCGCGCGGTCTGCTCGCGCTGCTCCGTAATCTGCCGCATCGATTCCTTGGCGCGCTCGAGCACGATGGGCGGTGCGGTTTCCGGCGTGCCGCTGTTGAAGGGCGGCTCCGGCGCGTAGGCGATAGCGAGCTGAATGCCCTGCGCCACCTCATCGCCGCGCAGATCGGCAGCGACGCGCAGCGCGCCGTCGATGCCGGATGTCACGCCGGCGGCGAACACCATATTGCCGTCGGCGACCACGCGTGCGTTCACCGGCGTGGCGCCGAAATAGGGCAACAAATCCATCGAGGCCCAATGCGTGGTGGCGCGGCGTCCTTGCAGTAGCGCTGCCGCGCCGCAGATCAGCGCGCCGGTGCACACGGAGAATACGCAGCGTGCACCGGCAGCCTGGCGGCGGATCCAGCCGAGAATCTCGTCGTCGTCCATCAGCGCCTCCTGGCCGAAGCCGCCCGGGATGTGAACGAGATCGAGCTGCGGCGCTTCCGCAAGCGTCGCGTCGGCCATCATGCGCAAGCCGCGCAGATCGCGCAGCGGCGCGGTGCTCTTGCCGAACACACGATAGGTGGAATTGGGAATGCGGCTGAAGACCTCGAACGGCCCGGTCAAGTCGATCTGGTCCAGCCGGTCGAACAACAACGATCCGATCTGAAGATGGGTATCCGGCGCGATCATCATGATGTGCCGCCTCGCCTGCGAGGCCCTCCTTATGTGAGTAGACAGGCGTAATTTAGAATGGCAGGCTGTGGCGCAAATGCCAAAGGACCCTCGTTTTCCGCCAAAGCAGCGCGACCAAGATCTGCGCGGCCAAAATCCGCGCGCTCAAAACCCGCGCAGCGTGGAAATTCTCGCTTATCCGGCGGTGCAACTCCTCGACGTCGCGGGGCCGCTGCAAGTCTTTGCCACGGCGAACGAACTTGCCGCCACGCGCGGCGAGGCTGCGCTCTATGCGCCGCGGGTCGTTTCCGCACACGCGCCGCTGGTGACGGCTTCCGCGGGCTTGGGGCTTGCGGTCGCGCCCCTGCCGCGCGGCGCCGCGCCGGATACGTTGCTGGCGGCCGGCGGTCCCGGCGTCCATGACGCGGCAAAAAATCCGGTCGTGCTGGATTGGCTGCGGCGGCGGGCCGCGCGCGCCCGCCGCGTCGCCTCGGTCTGCACCGGGGCGTTTCTCCTCGGCGCGGCGGGTTTGCTCGATGGGCGGCGCGCGGCGACGCATTGGCTGCATTGCGCCGAACTCGGCCGCCGCTATCCGGACATTCGCGTCGAGGCGGATCCGATCTATGTGAGAGACGGCGCAGTGTGGACCTCGGCCGGCGTGACGGCGGCCATCGATCTGGCGCTGGCGCTGGTGGAAGAAGATGCCGGCCGCGCGCTCTCGCTCGCGGTGGCACGCCATCTGGTGATGTTCCTCAAGCGCCCCGGCGGCCAGGCGCAGTTCTCTACCGCGCTCTCCCTGCAGGGCGCCGACGACAGGTTCGGCGAATTGCACGCCTGGATGAGCGGACGATTGAATGGCGATCTGTCGCTGCCGACGCTCGCGCGCAAAGCCGGCATGAGCGAGCGCAGCTTCAGCCGGCATTATGCGCAGATGACAGGTCTAACGCCGGCGCGCGCCGTCGAGCGGCTGCGGGTCGAAGCGGCGCGGCGGCTGCTCTCCGACACGCGCCTGCCGGTCAAGCGCGTTGCCGCGCGTTGCGGCTTCGGCTCCGAGGAAACACTGCGCCGCAGCTTCGGCCGGCTGTTGGCGGCGACGCCGCAGGACTATCGGGCGCGGTTCAGCGCCTAGCGCCTCCTAGAGCTTGTCCGGGAACGGCAGCCTGTAGCGCACGAAATCGTCGGCCTTGCTGAACTCGTCGTAAAGGTGCCGCGCCGGATTGCTCTCGCGCGTGTGCCAATAGAGCCGCGACCAGCCGTTCGCCTTGGCGCGATCGACCAAATCGGCGATCAGCATCCGGCCAAGGCCCTGACCGCGGAATTTGGGCGCAACGAACAGATCCTCCAGATAGCAGATCGGCGCGATCACCCAGGTGCCTTCATGGAGAACGCCGACGCCGAATCCGGCAACATCGTCATTGACGACGGCGAGGCGGGCGAAAATGGGTGAAGCCGGATCGAGTATCCGCTGCCAGGTTCGCGCTGTGACGGCTTCTGGCACGGTGGTCTCGTAGAATGCATTGTATCCGGACCACAGCCCCCGCCACGCCGTCTCGTCGGCCGGGAGTGGGTCGCGTATGAACGGTGTCGCGTGGGGCATATCTTCCGGTGGGATGTGGAATTCAAAGCCTACAGTATTTGCGAGCACGCGATGCGTCTATTCCGGTTTCTGATCTTCATGCCAGTTCTCGCCGTCCTGATGCCGAGCGCTGCTCTGGCGGCGTTCGATTGCACAGGAAAGAGCACCGATCAATTCACCGCAATCTGCCGCGACGCGGAATTGATGCGGCTCGACCGGGCGGTCGATGCAAGCCTGACGCGCGCACAACACGCCGTCGATCCGGTGACCGCCATGCTGCTGCGGCGCGATCAGGATTGGATGATGGAAATCGTCGGCGGCCAATATGCGCAATTCAAGAGCGCCGACGATTCGGAACGGCAACACATTATCGCGGTTCTGCAGCAGCACCTGGCCATGCTCGACCATATGGCGAGTCGTGCCTATGGCGTCGCCGGCGAATGGAGCAATGCGCTGGGGACCGCGAAGGTCACAGCAGGCGCTAACGGTCTCTTTCACGTCGAAGTCCGCACCAATGTGCGCTATTGGGATGGTGGCGGGCCCCTAACATGTGCGCTCGCGGCGGACATCAAGCCCGGTGACGACGGGTGGCTAGCTGGTCCGGCCGCGGCCAGCGACGACGGCAAGGGTCCGCCGGCGATTGCGCCGGATTCGCCGATCACGCTGCGCGCGCGCCGGCAAGCCGATACGTTGCGCATTGTGATCGCGCATGATCTTGATCACCACGCCTGCGGTCGCGTGGAAAATCTCACGGCGTCCTATTTCCCGGTTGCCGGCGCTTCGACCACCGCGGCGTCGAATACGCCGCCGCCGATGACCGCGCCCTCGTTCAATTGCGCAACCGCCAAGAATTCCGACGAGCAGGAAATCTGCGGCGATCCGGAGCTTGCGGAGAAGGATGTCGCTATCGCCGCGGCCTATAACGACGCGATGCATCGCCTCGATTCAAAGAGCGCCGACTATCTGCGCGAGGACGAGCGTGCCTGGGTCGCCGATAACAGGGAGGCTTACGACTCCCAGGTTCATCCCGGCTGGGACAAGCAATATTATTACGCCCATCAGACCGGCGATGCGCGCGGCGAGCTTGCGCTCAGACTCAAGGAGCGGCTGGCGATGTTGAAAAACCTCGACGAGAAGCGCCAGGGCGAGAGCGGCCTTTGGGTCGGCCACGCCGCCATGCTGGCGATCGCGCCGGACAAGGACAAACCCGGCATGCTGCAAGCCGCCGGCCACAAGTGGGACATCGGCGCCTGGAAAAGTCATTGCGACTTCGAGGCCGACGGCAAAATGGTCGGTGGCCGTTTCAAAACCGACGACGAATTTCCAAAATTGGCGCGCGACGCGGCGACCTTGACTTTGGGCGATGAAACAACCCAGCCCGGCTATTGCGAGCAGATGAAAAGCCCGAAGGCGCGGTTGTTCCCGGTCAAAGACGGCGCCGATGTCGGCTTCAACGACGACCGCATTCGTTAATCACCTAAGGCGGCGATGAAGCGCGCTTTGATCGCGTGACCGTCGCGCAGCGGCAGGACGCGCGGCGTGTCCTCGGACTTGATGCGCGCGTTGACGAGGAGCGGGCCCTCGCCGGAATGAAGCAGCGCGCGCACGTCGGCTGCCTCCTCGATGCGCGACACCTGGCGGGCTTGCTTGAAACGGCAGGCCAGAGCCGTGGCGACAGGATCGATGCCCGATTGCGTCGCGCTCGCCTGCATGCCGGTCTCGCCGTAACGCGCATTATCGAGGACGACGATGGCGAGGTTGTTCGGCTGTTTGACACCGATCGTGGCGAGGCTGCCGAGCCCCATGAGAAAGTCGCCGTCGCCGGTGATCACGGCGACACGGCGGTCGGGCCGCGCCAGCGCCAGCCCGAGCCCGATCATCGCGGTGCCGCCCATCGCGCCCCACAGATAGAAGTTGAGCGGATGGTCGCCGGCCGCTGCCGCGTCGTAGGTCGCCGAGCCAAGCCCGCTGACGACGAGAAGATCGCCGCGGTCGCGCAAAAGCTCTCGCACGAAGTCGCGCCGGTCGAGCATCATCGCGTCCATTGCTTGCGGCCGATCAGCCGTTGCGACAACAGGATCGCGACCTGGAGATTGCCGTCGAACGCCATGTCGCAGCCGGCGCCGACGATCTCGTCGACGTCGTCGGCGCTGTCGATCCGGTAGGTGAGAAAACCGGTGAGCCGCAGCACGTCTTCGGTGATCGACGCCCATCGGCACTTGCCACGGATTGAATTCGCCGAACTCGCCGCGCATGGTCACCAGGACGACGCAGCCGAAGCCGCAATTGCGCAACAGCGAAAACATATTGATGCAATTGCCGACGCCGCTCGATTGCATCAGCAGCGCCGCGCGCTGCGCCGCCAAGCGCGGCGCCGGCGACGAGGCCGACGCCTTCCTCCTCGGTGGTCAGCACCACGTCGGCGATGTTCGGATCGTCCTGGCACAGGTGATGAGCCGGCTGTGGCCGGCATCCGGCACGTAGCCGACCTGCCGGATGCCGACGCGCCGGAACTGCGCGTAGATCGCGTCCGGCCAGGACTGTTTCGATAGTTGTCGGGCTATGCATCTCGATCATCGTCGGACTGATGCACGGTCACTCCGTTCCGGCGATGCCCGCGTCCTCGACGACCTTGCCCCAGCGCACGATCTCGGACTGCAGGAACTTCTGCAGCTCCGGCACCGAGCCGGTGCCGATCGGAATCAAGCCGAGACCCTTCATGCGCGCGCGGATGTCGTCCGCGGTCGACGATGGCGTTGATCTCGGAATTGAGCTTGGCCAGCACCGGCTGCGGCGTCTGCGCCGGCGCGATCACGCCTTGCCAGGCGGCGGCGTCGTAGCCCGGCACGCCGGCTTCGCTGAGCGGCGGAACGTCCGGCAGCGCCGCGACCCGTTGTTTGGTCGTCACCGCGAGCGCGCGAATTTTTCCGGCATTGATCAGCGGCAACGCCGGCGCTCATGTCGGCGAACATCAATTGGATGTAGCCGCCCATGAGATCGTTGAGCGCCGGCGCCGTGCCGCGGTAGGGCACGTGCTGCATCTTGATGCCGGCCATGCTGGAGAACAGCGCGGCGGCGAGATGATGGAAGGCGCCGATGCCGCCGGAGCCGTAGCTCAGCGGTCTTTCTTTGGCGAGCTTGATCAGGTCGGCGACGTCGTAAACCGGCAGCGACGGATTGACGACGAGAACGAACGGCACCGTCGCGACCAGCGCCATGAGCGCCAGATCCTTTGCCGGATCGTAGGGCAGCGACTTGTAGAGCGTCGCGTCGATGGCGAGCGAGGACACCGCCATCATGATCGTGTAGCCGTCGGCCGGCGATTTGGCGACGAAATTGGTGGCGAGGACCGTGCCGGCGCCGGGCCGGTTCTCGACGACGAAAGGCTTGCCGAGCCGCTGTTGCAGCCGTCTCGGCGAGCAGCCGCGCCAGCGTGTCGGTGCTGCCGGCCGGCGCGAACGGCACGATGAATGTGACCTGGTGGTCCGGATAGGTTTCGGCATCCTGGCCGGCGCTTTGGGCGCGCGCTGCAGTGATCGCCGAGCGCCGGGCAGCGCCGCGGCGAGCAGCGCACGGCGCGACAAATTCATCGCCGCCAGTGTTCGGCCCGGTATAGGACGCCATTGCTGCTCCCTCCCCTGGTTTTTCGGTGCGGCCGTCAGCCGTAAACTGGGCAGTTAACTGGGCCGTTCTGTGGGCCGTTATCTTGACGGTAATCGGGTGTCCGCGGAATATCGACTCCCAAGAATCAGGTGAAGTTAAATGCGCCGCCCGACCATTGCCATTGCTCTCTTCGTCGCGGCGCTGATCTTCTCGACGTATAGACCAGAGCTTCGCCTGCCAGGGCGACAAGGTTCTGCTCGCCGAAGATTTCTCGTCCGCCGATGCGTCGTGGGGCGCGCAGAACGGCAATTTCGCGATCAAGGACGGATCGGCGATCATCAAGGCCGACAGCCAGCGCGGCTACAAAGCGCTCGACAACGCATTCCTGTTCGACGATGCGGATATCTGCGTGACGGTGACCGCGCTCGATATCGGCAAGCCGGAAGCCTCGGCGGGCGGACTCGCGTTCTGGGCGCAGGATTACCGCAACGCCTATTTCCTCCTGCTCGCGACCAACGGCTATTACAAGATCGGCCGCTTGATCGACGGCGCCTGGGTCAATGCGCCGCTCGACTGGACGCAGACCGACGCCATCGCGCAGGGCGTCGACAAGCCCAATACGCTGCGGCTGACCATCAAGGGCCAGTCGCTCGCGGTCGAGATCAACGGCAAGCCAGGCGCAACGCTACGCGCCCAGTCGCCCGGCGCCTCGAGCCTGATCGGCCTCTATGCCGAGTCCGCCGACAAGGTGGACACTTGGAAATTCAACAATCTCAAAGTGACCAATGTGAAGTAACCGCCGCGCTGCGCAGGTCCGGCCTGAATTAAGTCTTCTGCCCAGAGCCTTCCGAGGTCATTTTCCATTTCTTGACAGGGCGTTACGGGACCGTCATAAGAGCGCCGGTCAGCGCGCCTGTGGTCTGGCTTAGGTCGGGCATCACGCCGCTAACTATCAGCAGAATCGACTGAAAGAAGCCGATCCGGACCCAAAAATCCGAGTATCGGAATTTCGAACACGAGGAAAAAAAGATGTTCGCGGTCTTCAAAACCGGTGGCAAGCAATACCGGGTTGCCACCGAGGATGTGCTCAAGGTCGACAAGATCAAGGGCGAACCCGGTGAAATCGTCGAATTCGGCGAGGTTTTGGTCGTCGGCGGCGACAGCGTGAAGCTTGGTGCTCCGACCGTTGCCGGCGCCACCGTCGCGGCCGAAGTGCTCGATCAGGGACGCGGCTCGAAGATCATCGCGTTCAAGAAACGCCGGCGTAAGAATTCGCGCCGTAAGATCGGCCATCGCCAGGAATTCACGCTTCTGCGCATCACCGAGATTCTGACCGACGGTCAGAAGGCGAGCAAGGAAGTGAAGCCCCGGCCGAAGCGCGAGCCGAAGCCCGCTGTCGCCGGCGGACGCATCGGAAGACGCCGCCGCGAATCGGGCGACGCTCCGGCGAAGAAGCCGCGCGCCAAGGCAAGCTCGCAAGCTCGGCCAAGGCCGCCGCAAAAGGCAAAACTGCGGCGGCCAAAGGCAAAAAGAAGTGATTTTGGAAAGTGATGCTTCTGTCACGAATCCGGTATAACCACTAGCTAGAGAGTTTCGGAGGCCAGCGATGGCACACAAGAAAGCAGGCGGATCCTCACGCAACGGCCGCGACTCGGCCGGTCAGCGCCTGGGGCTGAAGATTTTCGGCGGCGAAGCCGTGGTCGCCGGCAACATCATCGCGCGTCAGCGCGGCACCAAATGGCATCCCGGCCGCAATGTCGGCCTTGGCAAGGACCACACGTTGTTTGCGTTGATCGACGGCAAAGTAGAGTTCCGCGCCAAAGCCAAAGGCCGCATCTTCGTATCGGTACGTCCGATGACCGAGGCAGCGGCCCAGTAATACGGTGGATCATATGAGGTCTGCCGGCATCCAGTCGAACCGGCGGACCCAAATGGGCTCCGATAAGGGGGAGACCGGGATGCCGGCTCCCCCTTTCGGTTTTTCTGCAGGAGCCCAGGCGATGACTCTGTCGACCTCAGAACTCACAGCAAGACTTCGCAACTGCAAGTCCTCAGCGCAGCACAGCGCGCAGCGAGCGTTGCATTCCCGTCCTCGAGACCGAGCGGCTGACGCTGCGCGCGCCGCGCCTCGGCGACGTCAAAGCCATCGTCGCGTTTCGCCGGCGATCGCCGCGTCGCGGAGAATACCGCGCGCATTCCGCATCCCTATCGCAGCCGACGACGCCGAGCAATTCGTCGCGGCGGTCAATCGGCAGGACGGCGAAGCGACGTTTGCGTTCTGCTCGACGGCGAGACGATCGGCATCTGCGGCGTCGAGCCGCGCGAGGGCGGCCCCGAGATCGGCTATTGGCTCGGCGTGCCGCATTGGGGCCACGGCTACGCCACCGAAGCGGTGCGCGCGGTGATCGATCATGCCTTCGGCGATCTCGGTCACGACACGCTGGATGCCGGCGCGCGCGTCAGCAATCCGGCCTCGCGCCGGGTGCTGGAAAAGTGCGGCTTCCAATGGACCGGCGTCGGCCTCTATCGCATCCGCGCCATCAAGTCCTCGGCGCCGCTCGACCGCTTCCGCCTCGATCGCGGCCTGTGGGCCTCGCTCAAGGCCTGGGGGCGCACGAGAGGTGGCGTGACGCAAGCGGCGCGGGCAAATGCGTTACTGCCCGGCGCTCTGGGCGGAGGCGAAAAACGGCGCCAGCTTGTCGACCAGCGCCGGGCCGAAATGCGCCTGCGGATTCGACGGCGCATCGTGATCCATCATTTCCCAGCCCTGGATCAGGACGCGGGCATGTTCGAAGGCGTTGGCGAAATCCGCGCCGGGATGCAGGCTTTGCCGGAAGAACGCGTCGCCGAAATAGGTCCAGTCGCGTTCCGGCGCGCAGCCGAATGAGGTATGCGTCGCGTCGGCCGCCGTCAGCACGATGGTGTTGTCGTTGGCGAGCGGCGGCAGAAAAATTCCGGAAAAGCAGGCCGACACGATCACCACGCGATTCTTGATGCCTTCGCCGTCGAGCGCCGCGGCGACCTGCTGCGGCGTCAGTTCGATCGTCTTGCCGGGCACTTGCAGCGCAAAGCCGGTCTGCTCGCCGTGCGACGTCATGAACAGGACGAGGACGTCCTTGTCCTTGTCCATGACGCCGCCGATCGCGTGCACGGCGGCGGCGAAATTCTGCGGATTGGCGAGCGGCAGCGGTGTCGAGCGTCGCGCGATTGTTGATCAGGCTGACGGTGCGATCCTTGATCGGCAGCACGCTGGCGATGGACTCCAAGCCGCCGTCGAGCTCCTTGATGAAAACGTCCTGATCGGCCCAGCCGGCAATGCCGAGCGCGTAGACATTGGTCGCGTCCTTGCGCGGCGCGAGGCGGGCGATCTCGGCCTTGAGCAGTTCCGGCTGCGCTTTTTCGAGCTGCGCGACCTGCGGCGGCGCGCCGGCTGTCTCGCCGTTCTTTTCCTGATAATAGGCGTGGACGACTTCCCACCAATTGGCGTTGCGCGCGTCGAAGTCGGGCGGCACGAAAACCGGCGCGTGCGGCATCAGCGCATTGGCCGCGAACAGCGCCACCCACATCGCAGCGGCCACGCCGAGCGCGCGCAGCCGCGACTGCGGCTCAAGGCTGCCGATGACGCAGGCCATGGCGCCGACCCACCAGCCGACGGCGACGACAAAAATCACCGTGCCGGTGATAGGGCTGGTCCATACCGGCCCCTCCGCCGCGTCCGGCGCGACAAGCGGGACGCCGAGCCTGATCGCCGACGTCACGATATCGGCCACGATCGAGAGCATGAACATGGCCGACAGCGCGGTGATGCGTGCGCCCGGACGCACGAACAGCGCGGCGACGGCAAGCTCGAGCGCGATCCAGGCGACGACCGCATTGAGGCCGTAAGGATTGAAGCGCGTGCGACGGACCGGCGGCGACCAATTGCAGCACGATGCGGACGGCGGCGGTCAGAATGGCAATGCCCAAAAGGACGCGGCAGCTCCGACCAGCGGCGGGTCGGGCGTCGTCCGCCAGACCGCGGCCCGCGCCGCAAGCTTAAGAACGCGCCGCACGCTTGCTACTCTCCGCGCTTCGCAAAATCGCCGTCTCGCAATAAGGCCCTGCCGCAATTTCGAATTTCCACACTATATCAGGCGGACGATGCCGGCCACCGCCGCGATTAGCGATTGTGCCCGCGGCGACAGCGCTCTACGAAGTTGGGCCAAGCTGAATAAGCTGAACAAGAAAGCTCAATAAGAAAGTTGAACGATGAAATTTCTCGACGAGGCCAAGGTCTATATCCGCTCCGGCGACGGCGGCAACGGCTGCGTATCGTTCCGGCGCGAAAAGTTCATCGAGTTCGGCGGCCCGAACGGCGGCGACGGCGGCAAGGGCGGCGACGTGATCGCGATCGCGGTCGACGGCCTCAATACGCTGATCGATTACCGCTACCAGCAGCATTTCACCGCCAAGAACGGCGGCGGCGGCATGGGCAAGGATCGCCACGGCGCCAATGGCCCCGACGCCGTGCTGAAAATTCCGGTCGGCACGCAGATCTACGAGGAGGACGGCGAAACGCTGCTCGCCGATCTCACCGAAGCCGGCCAGCGCATCGTGCTGGCGCGCGGCGGCAATGGCGGTTTCGGCAACGCCTATTTCAAAAGCTCGATCAACCGCGCGCCGCGCCACGCCAATCCGGGCCAGCCCGGCATCGAGCTCACGATCCGGCTCCGGCTCAAGCTCATTGCCGATGCCGGACTTGTCGGCCTGCCCAATGCCGGCAAGTCGACCTTCCTCGCCGCCGTCAGCGCGGCCAAGCCGAAGATCGCCGATTATCCGTTCACGACGCTGCATCCGCAGCTCGGCGTGGTCGACGTCGACGGCCGCGAATTCGTGCTGGCGGATCTTCCCGGATTGATCGAAGGCGCCCATGAAGGCGTCGGCCTCGGCGACCGCTTCCTCGGTCATGTCGAACGCTGCCGCGTGCTGCTGCATCTCATCGACGGAACCGTCCGAGGATGCCGGCGCGGCCTATAAGACAGTGCGCGCCGAGCTGTTCGGCCTACGGGCACGAACTGATGAACAAGCCGGAGATCGTCGCGCTCAACAAAGCCGACGCGCTGAGCGCCGAGGACATCAAACAACAGGTGGCGCGGCTTAAGCGCGCGGCCAAGAAGACGCCGCTCGTGATGTCCGCCGTCAGCGGCGAAGGCGTGACCGAAGTGCTTGCGGGCGCTGTTCAAGGTCATCGAGCGGGCGCGCCAGGGCGCCGATGAGCCGAAAGTCGCCGGATGCGGCTTGGCAACCGTGATCCGCGCAGTCTAAATCCTGGCGCAAGTCTGGGGAACGTTTGGGGGAATCCATGGCCTACACATTTGTGCTCGTTCACGGCGCTTGGCACGGCGGCTGGTGCTGGCAACGCGTCGCCGACCGGCTTCGCGAGCGTGGCCATAAGGTCTTCACGCCGACATTGACCGGCCTCGGCGAGCGCTCGCATCTGCTGCACGCCGGTATCGACATCGGCACCCACATCACCGACGTCGTCAATGTGATGAAATGGGAACGGCTGACCGACGTCGTGCTGTGCGGCCATTCCTATGGCGGCTTCGTTATCTCAGGCGTTGCCGAACAGATGGCGTCCGCCATCCGCTCGATCGTCTTCCTCGATGCGTTTCTGCCGAACGACGGCGACACGACGCAAAACCTGACCAGCACCGCCGTCCAGGACGCGATTCGCGCGGCGCTGGCGAGCGGCGCGCTCGGCATGCCGCCGCGGCCGGCGGAATTCTTCGGCGTCAACGAGGCCGATCGCGCTTGGGTGGACAGTCTCTGCACGCCGCAGCCGATCGGAACCTTCACCTACAAGATCGCGCTCACCGGCGCCCGCGAGAAGATCGCGCGCAAGACCTATATCCGCGCCAAGAACTATGCCAATCCGGGATTCGATCGCGCCGTTGCCGCGGTGCAGTCGGATCCGTCGTGGCGCTTCCACGACGTGCCGAGCGGTCACGACGTGATGGTCGATGCGCCGGAGCGCCTTACCGAGCTTCTGCTGGAAGCCGCGGCCTGAACCGGTCGAATTGCAGCGACCCGTCGCGCTTGATGCGCGGCAGAAGATCGACTTCCCAGTCCAGATATTCCTGCATCATCGCTTTGCTATTGCCGGAGCGCTCATAGGGCTTGCGCCATTGATCGACGGCTTCGTCGGCCATCTTGGCTTCGGCCGAGAACGGGTGGCCGGCCGCGCGCCACGCGGCATTGCCGCCGGCGAGGTAGCGCACGGGCCGGTCGGTCAGAGCGCTGCGCTTCGACGACCGCCAGGCCCGCCAGCACGCCGTCCTCGGATGTGAGGACAAGTGTGCCGTCATGCGGAATCTTTTTGAACGCCCGCTCAAGCCGCGTCCTGATCGCAAACCATGCGCCCGGAATGTGCTCGCGCAGATAGTCGCGGCTGAGCGAAAGATCGACGACGGTCGCCGCATTGCGCGCGAGCAAGTCCGCTCAAGCCGGTGCAATCGATGGCAGCGTCACGCTGCGCGTCTCGGCTTCCAGCATCGGCGGCACCGGCCAGCCGGTTTCCGTTCCCGTCTCGACCAGCACGAACACGTCGGCATAACCCATCTGCCGCAGCCACGATGCCGGTCATCGCCGCGCGCACTTCGGCGTCGTCGACGAGCACGATGCGCGCGCCGAACGTGCCGACAAATTGGTCGGTCGCCTGCACGAGTTGGCCGCCGGGCGCGGAGATGGCGCCGGGAACATGGCCCGCTTCGTATTCGGCGGGATCGCGGACGTCGAAGACGTAGAGCGTGCGCCGCTCGTCCTTGCGCCAGGCGTCGAGCGTCGCGCGATCGATGCGCTTGACGCCGCAACTCTCGGCTACGCGTTGCGCTGCCTGCTTTCGCCCAATCCAGCGTCTTTGGCGAAACGTCAGGCGCGCGGCGATCTTTCCCGCGTCGCGGCGTGAAGCCGGCAAGGCTCCAGCCCATCGTGCCGTTGCGCAGCGCCATGACTTTGTTCGGCAGGCCGGCATTGATCAGCGACTGCGCGCCGATAATGCTGCGGGTGCGGCCGGCGCAATTGACGACCACCGTCGTTGCCGGCGACGGCGCGATCTCGCGCGCCCGCAGCACAAGCTCGGCGCCGGGCACGTTGGTCGAGGTCGGGATCGACACCCGCGAATATTCGTCGAACGGGCGGCTGTCGAGCACGACGAGGTCGGCGCCCTCGCGGATCAATGCTTCAAGCTCGGGCGCGGTGATGTTCGGCGTGCCGTCGGTGTGCTCGACATATTCGCCGAACGCCTTGCTCGGCACGTACACGCCCGAGAACAGTTCAAAGCCGGCGGCGCCCCAAGCGGCGACGCCGCCCGAGAGAATGCTCACATCGGTATAGCCGTTGCGCGCCAGGATCGCTGCCGCACGCGCGGCGAGGCCGTCACTATCGTCGCACAGCACGATGCGCGTCGCGCGGCGCGGCACCAAGGCGCGGAATTTCAATTCGAAACGGCTGAGCGGCACCGAGCGCGCCAACAGCAGATGACTTTGCGAGAAGATCAGTTCCTCGCGCACGTCGACGAGCGCCAGTTCGCCGCCGCCGCCGATCATGTCGCGGAGATCATGCGGGCTGACGGAATGGCTCACGTTCAAACCGCTTTCGCTCAGGTGGCCTGTTGCGGCGTCATCCGCTTCACTTCGCCGGTCTTCAGGTCGAAGCGCACGCGATCGATGCGATCGAGATTGGTTCCGGTCACGCGCACGAAGCGGGCATAGTCCGGATAGTCGATCGAATGGATCTTGCCGTCTTGATAGATGCCGGCCTGTCCGGGCATCAGGCGATATTTTTTCACCGGCTTGAGCTTGGCGTGCTGCGGGTCGCCGCCGTCGTCCTCGCGCTCCCATTCGGTCATTTCGGTGTAATGGGTGGCCTGGCCGTAGATCGCCCACGACTCGCCGTGATCGTGCGGCGGCGAGACGCGCGCCTTGTCGTTGATATGGGCGAGGATCTGAAAGCCGAGCTTGGGGTCTTCGTAGAGAACGTGCAGGCCGCGCGGCGCCTCTTCGCAATGTTTGCGGACGAAGTCCGGATTTTGCAGCAGCTGCTTCGAGATGCGTGCGCACGTCCTCGCGGCCTTGCGGTCCGGGGTCGCGGGCGAGGATGGAACGACAATCCGAGACGAACTGGTCGAGTTCATAGGCCATTGCGGTTACTCCCTGGGACGGCATTGCCCTAAGCCGGCATTGTTGGCGCCATTTTCGCGCAACGCACGGCAAGCGCCAGTCCATTCCGGCGGCGCTCGCAGCGGCAAAGGCCCTTTGGCTATGGCCGCGCCAGCCGTTACATTGATCGCATAGCTGGTTTGCATCGCATGTTCGGTTTGCCACGGACTAATGAGCGTCCGCGAAACGTGCGGCTGGATACTTTGGTCCGGCTGCGCTGGCTTGCCGTGATCGGCCAGTTCGCGGCCGTTCTGATGGTGCATTTCGGCCTCGAATTCGAGGTGCCGATCTGGCCGTGCCTCGCCGTCATCGCGCTCGCGGCGCTGCTCAATGTGGCGCTGCGCGTGAGCTTTCATCAAACGCAGTGGCTCGAGCCGGACCGCGCCGCATGGCTGCTCGGCTTCGACATCGCCGAACTCACGGCGCTGCTCTATCTCACCGGCGGCTTGGAAAATCCGTTCTCGTTCCTGCTGCTTGGGCCCGGTGCTGATCTCGGCGACGGCGCTGCCGCCGCGCATGACGTTGTTGATCGGCACGTTCGCGATGTTCTGCGCCACGGTGCTGGTGTTCCTGCACTACAATCTGCCGTGGGACAGCGAGGATCCGCTGGAATTGCCGGAAATCTATATGGTCGGCGTCTGGCTCTCGATCCTGCTGGCGATCGGCTATATCGGCGTTTACACGTGGCAGATCGCCGAAGAGGCGCGGCAATTGTCCGATGCGCTGGCGGCGACCGAACTTGGTCTTGGCGCGCGAGCAGCATCTGTCGCAGCTCGACGGTCTCGCCGCCGCGGCGGCGCATGAGCTCGGCACGCCGCTCTCCACCATCACCGTCGTCATCCGCGAAATCGAACGCGCGCTCGAAGCCAATTCGCCCTATGCCGATGACGTGAAATTGTTGCGCGAACAGGCGCAGCGCTGCCGCGAGATTTTGGCGAAGATCACCGAACTGCCGACCGGCGAGCCGTTCGACCGCATGCAGCTTTCGGCACTGATCGAGGAAGCCGTCGCGCCGCATCGCAATTTCGGCGTCTCGATCGGCGTCACCTATCCGCCCAACCGCGCCGACGAGCCGGTCGGCGCGCGCAATCCGGCGATCCGTTACGGTCTCGGCAATCTGATCGAGAACGCGGTCGATTTCGCCCACAGCCGGGTCGAGATTTTCGCGCAATGGACGGCGGACGAGGTCAGCATCGTCATCAGCGACGACGGGCCGGGTTTCGCGCCCGAGGTCGTCGACCGTATCGGCGCGCCCTATGTCACCCACGGACGGCCCGGCTGCGCGCGGCCCGGAAGGCGATGACGACGCCGCGTTCGGCCTCGGCCTCGGCTTCTTCATCGCCAAAACGCTGTTGGAACGCTCCGGCGCCAAGCTTTCGCTGATCAATCAGTCGCCGCCGCTGCACGGCGCCACGGTTACCGTGACCTGGAGCCGGGCCGATTTCGAGCGGCCGATCGTGTCGCCGCCCCTTGAGCCCGCCGCCAAACTTCTTAGTTGTTATGTATTGGGCGACGCCGTATCGGAGATTTGCGTTGATGGAGCAGCTTTGCCATGACCAGTGCATGCGTGCAGTGCCAGTGCTGCAGACTGCGGCGCCCAGCCCGGTTCCGACCGAACGCACGCTTCTGATCGTCGAGGACGACAAATCGTTCCTGCAGCGCCTCGCGCGCGCCATGGAAGGCCGCGGCTTCGTGGTGACGACCGCCGAGTCGGTCGCCGACGGCCTGTTGCAGGTCGAGAAGGCCGCGCCCGCCTTTGCCGTGGTCGACATGCGGCTCGGCGACGGCAACGGGCTCGACGTCATTTCGGCGATGAAGAAGCGCCGGCCGGAAGCGCGCGCCATCATTCTCACCGGCTACGGCAATATCGCCACCGCCGTCAACGCGGTGAAGCTCGGCGCCGTCGATTATCTCGCCAAGCCGGTCGATGCCGACGATGTGGTCGCGGCGCTGCTTGCGCTCGACAACAAAAAGATCGAGCCGCCGGAAAATCCGATGTCGGCCGATCGCGTGCGCTGGGAGCATATCCAGCGCATTTATGAATTGTGCGGCCGCAACGTTTCGGAGACCGCGCGCCGCCTCAACATGCATCGCCGCACCTTGCAGCGCATTCTCGCCAAACGCGCGCCGAAATAGACGCGCCGCCAAATAGACAGCACTGCGTTAACCGCCGGCTAACCGCGTCGGCGCGGCGGCACGTTATGCCGCAGGCGATCGATTCAAATTTTATCGAACCGATTAAATCAAATTTGTGCCGCGCGCGCGTATGAAAGCGCAAGCATATTCACTGCTATTCGGTCGATGGCGATCGCATGCTCGACACGAGAGCGATCATTGCAAGGTCAACGACAAGAGCCAACGGCTGAGCGCCCGCGGACAGTCCGCAGGCTCCGGCTATGCCGCGGCTTCTCGTCATCGACGACGACTATCTCCACCGCAAGATCATCTGCCGCGTCGCGTCCAAGGCCGGCTATGCGCCGGCGGGCGCCGCGACCTACGACGAAGCCGCGAAGCTCGCGCTGGAGAACGCGTTCGACTGCATCAGTCTCGATCTGTCGCTCGGCCAGCATGGCGGCATCGAGATGCTGCACTATCTTCGCGGCATCGGCTGCAAGGCGCCGATCGTCATCATCAGCGGCTGCGACGAAGCGACGTTCCGCGAGACGTTGAAAGTCGCCAAGTCGCTCAATCTGGACATCTGGGAATCGATCTCAAAGCCGGTCGATCTGGACATGCTGCAGTAGCTATTCTCGGAGCGCGACTCAGAGCGGCAGCCACCACGCTCGCGGTCTGACCGCCGCGTTCGGAAGCATCAAAAAGTCTCCCCGGAATAAGGTCCCTGCGGATCGGCCAGCGCCTGCAGGCGCAGCGCCGCCGCGTGGGCGAAGCGCAGCATGACGGCTCTTGCGCGTCGCCGCCGGCAGCCGATGCTCGGGCGCCTCGCACACGATCGACGCGCCGAACGCGTCGGCCACGATCAGTCCGGCATCCGGCGGAAAGATCTCGCACGGCACGTCGACGATCGTGGCAAAGAACAGCCGGTCGCAATGCAGCCGGTAGTCGCGTCCATTTCTGATCGGCGCGGAAATCGGCCACCGAGGATTTGATTTCGACGATGATGATTTCGCCGTCGCCGCCGAGCGCGACCAGATCGGCGCGCCGGCCCGACGGCAGCGGCAATTCGGAGACCACGCAATAGCCGAGCGCATGCAGATAGCGCGCGGTGCCGCGCGCGATGGCCAAAGCGGTCGGCGATTGCCGGCCGTCGACCGGCACAGATCCCGAAGGACGCGGCCAGCGAGGTCAGGCTCATGGCAAGGATTCCCGGCAACGGCAGGTTCGACAGCGGACGACACGCGAGCTTACGCACGCCACAGACTCCAACTGAGACCCACCTTATCCTCACGCTTGCGGCGTAGGGGAGGGAGCGGGCTTCATTCTGCCGCGCCGGCGCGCTCCGGGAAAGCCCCCGCCAGGCCTTCGCGCGAGGCCTTGATCACGCCGCGCTCGGTGATCAGCCCGGTGACCAGCCGCGCCGGCGTGACGTCGAAACCCGTAATTCGCCACCGGCGAACCGTCGGGCACGATGCGCACGGTCTCGATGCGGCCGTCCTCGGTGCGCCCGGTCATGGTCGCCACTTCGTCGGCGCTGCGCTCCTCGATCGGAATCTCGGCGACGCCGTCGGCCACCGTGAAATCGATGGTGGGCGAGGGCAGCGCGACATAGAACGGCACATTGTTGTCGTGCGCGGCGAGCGCCTTCAGATAGGTGCCGATCTTGTTGCAGACGTCGCCGTTCGCCGGTGACGCGATCGGTGCCGACGATCACGAGGTCGACCAGGCCGTGCTGCATCAGATGGCCGCCGGTATTGTCGGCGATCACCGTATGCGGCACGCCGTGCTGGCCGAGCTCCCAGGCGGTCAGCGAGGCGCCCTGATTGCGCGGCCGCGTTTCGTCGGCGAAGACGTGAATCGGAATGCCTTTGTCGTGCGCGGTGTAGATCGGCGCGGTGGCGGTGCCGACATCGACCGCCGCGAGCCAGCCGGCATTGCAATGGGTGAGCACATTGACGCGCTCGCCGGGCTTCTTGCGCTGCGCGATGGCTTCGATCAGCGGCAGGCCGTGCCGGCCGATGGCGGTGTTGATGGCGACGTCTTCCTCGGCGATTTCGGCGGCGCGCGGATAGGCGGCCGCCGTTCGCTCGGCGCGCGGCCGGTTGCGCACCGTCGCCACCATCTCGTCGAGCGCCCATTTCAGATTGATCGCGGTCGGCCGCGTGGCGAGCAGCGTCGCATAGGCGCGCTCGAGCGCCTCGTCGGAGGCGTCGGCGCGCAGCGCGAGGCAAACGCCGTAGGCCGCGGTCGCGCCGATCAGCGGCGCGCCGCGGATCACCATGGCGCGGATCGCATGCGCCGCCTCGTCGAGCGTGGTCAGCCGCGCCGTGACGAGACGATGCGGCAGCGCGGTCTGATCGATCACGCCGACCGACCAGCCGTCCGGCTCGAGCCAGATGCGTGCGCATGGATTTGCCGTCGACTTTCATGAGGTTCACCTAGCAGATTTCGGCGCGCTGTCGATGCCGTAGATTCGGCGGCACTGGCGGCCACTTGCCCGTCGCGGCAGCTTGCCGCAATGTTGCGCGAACAATCTGCCGGAGACGCCGATGGCCGCCATCGATTACGAAGTCGAATACAACAATCGCGCCCGCGTGCCGGAACATCCGGAGATTTTCGCCCGCTGGATACGCGAAGGCGAAGATTATCGCGCCGAGACGCTCAAAGCCGGGCGCGCCGAGCTTGGCCTGTCCTACGGCGATACGCCGCGGCAAGTCGTCGATCTGTTCTTTCCGGCGGCGGGCGAGGCGGCGCCGCTTGCGATTTTCGTCCATGGCGGCTGGTGGCGCTCGCTCGATCCCTCGATGTTCAGCCAGATGGCGCGCGGCCTCAACGCGCACGGCGTCGTTGTCGCGGTCGCCGGCTACGATCTGTGCCCGAATGTCGCCATCGCCGACATCATCGAGCAGATCCGCCGCGCCTGCGTGTTCATGTGGCAGCGCTACAATCGGCCGATGCTTCTTGTCGGCCATTCGGCCGGCGGCCATCTCGCCAGCGCCATGGTGGCGACCGACTGGCCGTCGCTCTATCCGAAGGCGCCGGCCGATCTGGTGCCGGCCGGCTATGCGATGTCCGGCGTGTTCGATCTCGCGCCGCTCGTCGGCATCAGCGTCAACCAGGATCTGAAACTCGACGCGGCCGAAGCGCGCAAGGTCTCGCCGCTCTACTGGCCGCTCAAGCCCGGGCGCAGCTTCGATGCCGTGTGCGGCGGCCTCGAATCGAGCGAGTTCAAGCGCCAGAGCCATACGCTGGCGCAAGTCTGGGGGCAGGCGGGCGCCACAGACGCGTTACGAGGAGATCGCCGGCACCAACCATTTCACCGTGATCGACGCGCTCGCCGATCCGCAAAGCGCGATGACGGCGCGCGTCGCCGAACTGGCGCAACAATATCAAGGCGTAGCCACCGCCGCCACTTTGCTCGGCGTCAGCAGCACGCAGGCCGACGCGGCAAAGATCAAGGCGAAGCCGATCATGTCGGGCTTCGGTCGGCACTTCGCCGAGGATCAAGATACGACTGCAACGATGCCGACGACCGGAACGGCGAGCACGCCGAGCGACGCCGTCACCGCCGGCAGCCGCTTCACCACCGGAAACCACAGCGCATAGGCGATGCCGTTGCCGACCACGCCGGTCCAGACCGTGGCGAACGCGCCGCCCGCACTGAGGCCGTGAAGCTCAAGACGGCCGTCGACGATGAACATGCACGCCGTCAGCGACGACGAAGGCGATCGTCATCTGCCAGCTCGCGAGCGCCATCGGATCGACTTCGATGTGCGCCCATTTCACATAGACCGTGCCGGCGGCCCAGCTCAGGCCGACCGCGAGCGCAAGCACGAGGCCGAGCGGCACGCCGCTTCCGGTCAGCGGATAGATCAGGATGGCGAGTCCGGTCGCGCACAGAATCAGCGCGATCCACTGCATGCGGCTCGGACGTTCGCCGAGAAACGGCCAGGCCAGCAGCACCGACCAGACCGGCATCGTGTAGGCAATGATCGTCACCCGCGACGTCGCGGCGGCAAGCTGGGCGAAGGCGCTGAACAGGCTGAAGCCGATGATGTTGAGCAGTGGCGCGACGACGATGTGGCCGAAGGCCTTTGCCGACGGCACCCGCAAGCTCCGCCGCATCGCGAGGCAGAGCAGATAAAGCGTCAGCGCGCCGAGCGCCGCGGCCACCGCGCGCATGCTCAGCGGCGGAATTTCGTTGAGCGCGACCTTCATCAGCGGCCACGTCGTGCCCCAGATGAAGCACAAGCGTGACCAGCATCAGCCGCGCGCCGAAATCGGCGTCACTCGCCGGCGCTCGGACTTTGCCGCTTGGATGTTCACGGCGCAACGTTCACGGCGCTTTCGGCCACGGCGCCGAGATACCAGTCGGCAATCTGCGCCGCCGGTCCAGAACAGCACGTCGGATTTCTTGCGGATGGTCTCGAAGATGCGGCGGAAATATTTGGCGCGGTGCGGCGCGCCCATGATGTAGGGATGCACCGCCATCGCCATGATGCGCGGCGTATCGGCGGCGTCGGCGTAAAGCTGCTCGAACTGGTCGAGCGCGCGTTCGCAATATTCCGACGCCTTGTGATGCTGGATCAGCATCATGGCGACGTCGTTGCATTCCTGCGTATAGGGCACGTTGAGGATCGGCTTGCCGCGCGTCTTCAGCCAGACCGGCTGATCGTCGAGCACCCAGTCGGCGACATAGTCGTAGCCTTCCTCGGCGAGCACGTCGGGCGTCTGCCAGGTCTCGGTGAGGCCCGGGCCGAGCCAGCCGCGCGGCGGCTTGCCGGTCGCCTTGGCGATGACCTCGCGCACTTTGCGGATATCGGCGCGCTCGTTCGGCACTTTCTGCAGATTGCGCTGGGTGAAGACCGTGGCCGATGAATTCCCAATTGCGCTCGATCGCGGCCTGCACGATCTGCGGATAGGCGGCGAGCGCCGAGCCGTTGATGGCGATGGTGCCCGGGATGGCGAACTCGTCGAAAATCTTGATGAAGCGCCAGAAGCCGACGCGGTTGCCGTATTCGTGCCAGGCCCAGTTCGGCACGTCCGGCATCGGCGAGCCGCCGGCCGGCGGCGTGAGCACGGTGCGCGGCATGGTCTGCAGCGGATCCCATTCCTCGACATTGACGATCACCCAGATCGCCATGCGCGCGCCGTTCGGCAGTTTGAGCGGCGGCCGCTGCGTGATCGGCGAATAGGTCAGGCGATCGGTCGGCAGCATCGGCTTCTTGGCTTTGCGCGCCACGGGTTTCTTCGTCACTTGACTTTGGCCATTGCTGAATTTTCCTTCCCGTCGTTTCAATACAAGCATCGCATCATGTGGCCGCGGATGCCTCGCCCGGCGGCGCGGATACTTCGTCACTATCGCGCCGAGCACCGTCAATGCCACGGCGCAGAGGCAGAGCGGCACGAACGCCGTCCACGGCTCGCCGGTCGCATCCCACAGCGCGCCGCAGATCGTCGGAATGACGATCGCGCAGGCATAGGCGATGGTGAGCATGCCGGCGGCGGTGCGCGCGACATCGGCGGGTTTGGCGAGGATCGGCACCAAAGTCATGATCGGGGTAAACGTCATCGCCGTTGCGAAACCGATGAGCACCGCCGCACCGATGAGCGCGAGGTCTGTCGGCACGAGGATTATCGACCAGCATTGCCGCGAGCAGGGCCGGACCGAAGATCAGGAACGGCCAGGCACGCCGCTGCAGGCGGCCCGCCAGCGCGAACAGCAGCACAAGGGCGACGATCTGCGATCCGTTGAGCCAGGTCAAGGTCGGGCCCAGGAGATCGGCTCGGCCACGGGCGGCAACATAGTCGCCGAGAAAGGCATTGATCGCGAAATACGGGCTGTTGTTGCAGCCGAAGGTCAGGCCGAGCAGCCAGACCAGCGGATCTCTGAAATCGGGCCACCATAATGCGCTCCGGCTGTTTTCACGCGCGCCGCTATTGCCGCGTTTCGGGCTTAACAGCAAAAACACCGGCGCGATCAGAAGCGCCGGCACCGCCCACACCACGAGATTGAGCCGCCACGAGCCGCCGACATGCGGCAGGATGGTGGACAGCGTGAACAGCGGCGGAAAGGTCGCGCCCATCATCATGCCGCTGGTATAGGCGATGGTGCCGAGCGCGATGCGGTTCGGCGTCCATTCGCGCACCAGAACCGGCATGCTCGGCTGCATGATGGCGACGCCGAAGCCGGTCGCGAGCGCCGCGGCATAGAGCGTCCACACGTCGATCGCGACGCCGCGCGCGGCGCCGGCAACGGCCGCGATCACCATGCCGGCAAGGACGGCGCGGCTCGGCCCGATCCGCGCGATCAGGAGCGATCCCGGTATCGCCGCGACTGCAAACAGCAATAGCGGCAGCCCGACCAGAAGCCCGACCTGCGTCTCCGTCATCCGCAATTCGGCATGCACCAGCGGAATCACCGGCGGCATGGCGAGGATCGTCATGCGCATGGCGACGCCGGCAAGCCACAGCGCGCCCATCACTTTGACGAGGCGGCCGGTCCGAGAGTTCGGCAGGATTTCCGGCAAGGAGCATGAGGACGGTACGCGTTGGCGGCGGACCGTGCATCAGCGGGGGCGTCGCCGCAAGGCGTTGTGAAGGCCGTTCAGTCGATGGCGGCCCTGCAAATTAGCGGGTTGCGCTTTTGCGGCTTCCGCTGCGTTCCGGCGTTACCGTGACGTCGACGGTCATACCCAGATAGCTGTCGGAACCGCCGACAAAATTACCGGCGACCGGAATGGCCTGGGCGATGTCGCGGGTGACCGCAACGCGAATCAAGTCGCTGCTGTCGATGGTGCCGTTGGTCGGATCGTACGCGACCCAACCGGAGCCGGGGACATAGATATCGGCCCACGCGTGGGTCGTGCCGGCGCCGCTTGCCGTGCTCAAGGGGATTATACAGATACCCGGATACGACGCGGGCGCCAAAGCCGAGACAACGGGCGGCCTCGATGAAGAGCACCGCGAAATCGCGGCACGATCCGCAGCGACGGTCGAGGGTCTCGACGGGGGTTTGTGTCCCTTCGGATTCGCGGCTCTGATAGGAGGTCCAGGCGCCGACGCCGGTGTTCAGGTCCGCCAGGAGTGCCAAAGTACCGGTCGGCTTGCTGCGCACGAAGCCGCGCGCCCATGATCCGACCCGGTCGGCGGGATCGGGATACTGGCGATCGAGCAGCCGGCCCAAGTCGATACGATCGTCCGGGGAATAGATGAATGGATAGGTCGCGGCTTCCGCAGTGATCTGGAACGCCGGGCGCTTGGTGCGCGAACGTCTCCAGCCGCAGATCGACTTTCAATTCGCAGCTCGGTCGTGGACTCGGTGAACGATGCAATGGCTATCGAATTGCCGAATACGTCATGGCTCCAGCGTATCGATGCCGCCGGTGAAATCTTCAGAATGGTTTCAATGAGCCGAAGATCGTGACTGTCGCGCGGGCGCAACATCAGCCGGTGATCGCCGAGCCGAACCGGGCGCCGATAACGGTAGATGGTGGTATGCCGCACATCGAGAATGGTCAACTGAATGCAGCCTCGCGTTTGATCCGTTACGCGCGCGGCGTCTCTATCCAGTGCGCCGCGAAGATCGAGCGGATCGATCGCCACCATTTCGACCGATGATGCTCCCGTGCGACCGCCGGCACGAAGATCATGGTCGAAACGCGCCGGTAGGCCGGAAAGGAAATTCCCTCGATCAGCTCTTCGTCGGTCACGACCCGGTAGTCTCCGGCCGGAAGCATGCGATCAACGCCCTGCAACAGGAAGGGTTTGCCGAACACGACGGTCTCGTTGAGCGAACGCGCGATCATGCGACGGGATCCGCGACCCTTCGCGGCAGGGGGATAGTGCGAGCTTGCGTACAAGCGGCGGATTTCCGCGCTCTCGTACCTTGAATCATCCACCTCGAGATAGGTGCCGACAAGGCACTGCGGCGGAAGGTCCTCGATGGCAAAACGGATGGCTTCAGCGGCGGATGCAAAGCGCTTGTAGTTGAGCGGCTGACACCGGCCACGGCTGCCTCGCGACGAGAACAGCTCGGCGCTGGTGCCGTAATCGAACACGTCAGTGGTGCTGGTGTCGCTCATTCTCCGCAAGCCTCAATCTGAAAAAGGGAACCCCGCCGGGTGGCGGGGTCCTCTTCGAAATTAGCTCTTGTTCGCGTCTTGGGTCGCGGGCTGGCCGGGCTTCTGACCGGGCTGCTGCGCCTGCTGTTGCTGCCCTGGCTTCTGGCCGGGTTGCTGACCCTGTTGCTGGCCCGGCTTCTCGGTTTGGCTGCCCTGCTGCGGCTGGCCCTTGTTGTCCTGGCTCATGTAAATCTCCAAAATTTCTGAAATATGATTTGAATGTTCGTCATCCAAACTACCTGATTTATCTATGTTTTATTCGGACGAAAACCAGTGCCTGGAACCTAATATGTTTCGCAATACATGAATCAGTCTTTCGTTCAGTGAGTTGAGAAGTTTTGCTCCTGGGGACGCCTCGGCGAAACCTGGCGAACCTTGGCAAACCAAGAGAACGAAGATAGAACAGGCTAGCTCATAGCCTGCAGAAAAGACGGACATGGCGATGGCCGACCTCGCGGCGGCACAGGACATTCTTCGCAAAACCTTCGGTTTTTCGGCATTTCGGCCCGGTCAGGCCGAGATCGTCGAAGCGATTCTCGACGGCCGCGACGTGCTGGCGGTGATGCCGACCGGCAGCGGCAAGTCGCTGTGCTACCAGCTGCCGGCTTTGGTTCGGGATGGCCTGACCGTCGTGGTGTCGCCCTTGATCGCGCTGATGCGCAATCAGGTGGCGCAATTGCGCGGCTACGGCGTTCCTGCCGCGGCGCTCAATTCTTCCAATGATCCGTCGAAAATCGCGCCGTGCTCGACGATCTCGCGCGCGGCGAAGTTGCGGCTCGTCTATGTCGCGCCGGAACGCTTGCTGAAGCCCGAGACGCTCGATCTTCTCAAGCGCGCCAAAGTGACGATGCTCGCGGTCGACGAGGCGCATTGCATCTCGCAATGGGGCCATGACTTCCGCCCCGAATATGCGGCGCTCGGCACGGTGCAGTCGGCGCTCGGTCGGCGTGCAGACGGTGGCGTTCACCGCCACCGCCGATGCGGCAACGCGCGCCGATATTCTGCAGAAGCTGTTCGGCAAGCCGCCGGCCGTATTCGTGCACGGCTTCGACCGGCCCAATCTGCGGCTGGCGATGCAAGCCAAGGCCGGCGGCCGCAAGCAGATTCTCGATTTCGTCAAAAATCACCAAGGCCAAAGCGGCATCGTCTATTGCGCGTCGCGGCGCAAGACCGAGGAGATCGCCGATTATCTGCGCGAGGAGGGCGTCAAAGCGTTGCCCTATCACGCCGGCATGGAGCCCGGCACGCGCTCGCGCAATCAAGATGTGTTTCTGCAGGAGGACGGCGTCGTCATGGCGGCGACCGTCGCCTTCGGCATGGGCATCGACAAGCCGGACGTGCGCTTCGTCCTGCACGCCGACATGCCGGCCAATATCGAAAGCTATTACCAGGAGATCGGCCGCGCCGGCCGCGACGGGCTGCCGGCCGATACGCTGACGCTCTACGGCATGGGCGATATCCGGCTGCGCCGCCTGCAGATCGACGACGGCGACGCATCCGACGAGCAGAAGCGCGTCGAGCGCCAGCGGCTCAGCGCGCTGGTGTCGCTGTGCGAATCGCCGCGCTGCCGGCGCCAGACCTTGCTGGCTTATTTCGGCGAGACCACCGCGCCGTGCGGGCATTGCGATGTCTGCTGCGACGGCGCCGAACTGATCGACGGCACCATCGCGGCGCAGAAGGCGATGTCGGCGATCGTGCGCACCGGCTCGCGTTTCGGCACCGAGCATCTGACGAAAATTCTGATCGGCGAGGCGACCGACGCCATCGTGAAATTCGGCCACGACAAGCTGCCGACCTTCGGCGTCGGCAAGGAATACGGCGTCCAGGAATGGCGTTCGATCTTCCGCCAGCTCAACGGCGCCGGCGTCATCACGCTCGACGTCACGGGCTACGGCAGCTGGTCGGTCAGCGACGCCGGCCGCCGCGTGCTCAAGGGCACCGACAAGATCACGCTGCGCAAGGACACGCTCAAAGCCGGCCGCAAAGCGGCGCGTTCCGCCGCCAATGCCGCGGCGCTTGGCCGACGGCGCCGTGGGCGATCCGGAATTGTTCGAGGCGCTGCGCAAACGCCGCTCCGAGCTCGCCAAAGAACAGCGCGTCGCGGCCTATGTCGTGTTCGCCGACAAGACGCTGATCGACATGGTCCGGCTCAAGCCGCGAAACACCGAGCGAGATGAGCCTCGTGCACGGCGTCGGCGAGGCCAAGCTCCGGCAGTACGGCGCAAGTGTTCCTCGACACCATCCGCCAGCACGCGACGGGCAGCCCTTCGTCGTAGAGCAAAAGTTGTAGGGATCAAGCCCGCACAGGGCCGTTTTGCGCGCTGCCGCATTGTTGCACCGCAATGGTCCCTATGTTAGCAACGCGGCGATTTCGCCTGGGCGCGGTACAGGGGCCGGCTGGGGCGGAATTCCAAGTCCCGCTCAAATCAAGTCCCGCTTCAATTTCAAGGGCTTGTCGCCGACCATCAGGGCCGGTTGCGGGTCTTGCGGAAATGCTCCACAAGAACGCCGAACCGGCAGCAAACGAGCAGAACTTGGCCACCGAAGAACCCATCGTCTCCGGCATGGCGGGCCGCTACGCGACCGCGCTGTTCGATCTCGCCAGCGAGACGAATGCGATCGACGCGGTCAAGGCCGATCTCGAACGCTTCGATGCGCTGATCGCCGACAGCGCCGATCTGATGCGGCTGGTGCGCAGCCCGGTCTTTTCCGCCGAGCGAACAGCTAAGGCGCTCTCCGCGGTGCTCGAACGCGCCGGCATCGGCGGACTCGCGGCGAAGTTCCTGAAGCTCGTGACCACGAACCGCCGCCTGTTCGCGGTGCGCGACATGATCAGGGGTTTCCGCGAGCTCGTCGCCCAGCACAAGGGCGAGGCGACCGCGCGAGGTCACCGTCGCCGAACAGCTCAAGGACGAACACGTCGCGGCGCTGCGCTCCGCGCTCAAAGCGGTGAGCGGCAAGGACGTCGATCTCGATATCAAGGTCGATCCCGCCATTATCGGCGGGCTCGTCGTCAAGCTCGGTAGCCGCATGGTCGATACCTCGCTGCGCACCAAGCTCAATCGCGATCAAGCACGCGATGAAAGAGGCTCGCTAATGGACATCCGCGCCGCGGAAATTTCCGCAATCCTCAAGGAGCAGATCAAGAATTTCGGCCAGGAGGCCGAGGTCTCCGAAGTCGGCCAGGTGCTGTCGGTCGGCGACGGCATCGCGCGCGTCTACGGCCTCGACAATGTGCAGGCCGGCGAGATGGTCGAGTTCGAGAGCGGCGTCAAAGGCATGGCGCTCAATCTCGAAAGCGACAATGTCGGCATCGTGATCTTCGGCACCGACCGCGAGATCAAGGAAGGCCAGACCGTCAAGCGCACCCGCGCCATCGTCGAAGTGCCGGTCGGCAAGGGCCTGCTCGGCCGCGTCGTCGATGCGCTCGGCAATCCGATCGACGGCAAGGGGCCGATCAAGGCCGACCACAGGCGCGCGTCGACGTCAAGGCGCCGGGCATCATTCCGCGCAAATCGGTGCACGAGCCGATGGCGACCGGACTCAAGGCGATCGACGCGCTGATCCCGATCGGCCGCGGCCAGCGCGAACTGATCATCGGCGACCGCCAGACCGGCAAGACCGCGATCGCGCTCGACACCATCCTCAACCAGAAGTCGCTCAATCAATCCGGCGACGAGAAGATCAAGCTCTATTGCGTCTATGTCGCGATCGGGCAGAAGCGCTCGACCGTCGCGCAATTCGTCAAGGTGCTGGAGGAAAACGGCGCGCTCGATTATTCGATCGTGGTCGCGGCGACCGCGTCCGATCCGGCGCCGATGCAGTATCTGGCGCCGTTCGCCGGCTGCGCCATGGGCGAATATTTCCGCGACAACGGCATGCACGCCGTGATCATCTATGACGATCTGTCCAAGCAGGCCGTCGCCTATCGCCAGATGTCGCTGTTGCTGCGCCGGCCGCCGGGCCGCGAGGCCTATCCGGGCGACGTGTTCTATCTGCATTCGCGGCTGCTCGAGCGCGCCGCCAAGATGAACGACGACAACAAGGGCGGCTCGCTCACCGCGCTGCCGGTCATCGAAACCCAGGCCAACGACGTGTCGGCCTATATTCCGACCAACGTCATCTCCATCACCGACGGCCAGATCTTCCTCGAGACCGACCTGTTCTATCAGGGCATCCGCCCGGCGGTGAATGTCGGCCTCTCGGTGTCGCGCGTCGGCTCCGCGGCGCAGACCAAGGCGATGAAGAAGGTCGCCGGCCGCATCAAGGGCGAGCTGGCGCAATACCGCGAAATGGCGGCCTTCGCGCAGTTCGGCTCCGACCTCGACGCCACCACGCAGCGGCTGCTCAGCCCGCGGCTCGCGGCTCACCGAGCTGCTCAAGCAGCCGCAATTCTCGCCGCTGCAGATGGAGGAGCAGGTCTGCGTGATCTATGCCGGCGTCAACGGCTATCTCGATCCGCTGCCGGTCGATCGCGTCCGCGCCTTCGAGGACGGCCTGCTCGGCGTGCTGCACAGTCAGCACGGCGACATCCTCAAGACGATCCGCGAGACGCGCGATCTCGACGACGCGACCGCGGCCAAGCTCAAGGGCGTGGTCGAAAGCTTCGCCAAGACTTTCGCGTGAACGCACTTTCGCGTGAGCGCACCGCAATAGATCGAGCCTCGAATGCCGTCGCTCAAAGACCTGCGCAACCGCATCGCCGCGACCAAGGCGACGCAGAAGATCACCAAGGCCATGCAGATGGTCGCGGCGTCGAAGCTGCGCCGCGCGCAGGCGGCGGCCGAGGCGGCGCGGCCCTATGCCAGCCGCATGGATACGGTGCTCGGCAATATCGCGGCCTCCGTCGCCGGCCTCGACACCGCGCCGCGGCTGCTGCGCGGCACCGGCAGCGACCAGCGGCATCTGCTCCTGGTCTGCACCGCCGAACGCGGCCTGTGCGGCCCGTTCAATACCGCGATCGTGCGGCTCGCCCGCGAGCGCGCCAATGCGCTGATGGCCGAGGGCAAGGAGGTCAAGTTCTTCTGCGTCGGCCGCAAGGGCTACGATCAGTTGCGCCGGCTCTATGCCTCGCAGATCGTCGAACTGGTCGATCTGCGCTCGGTGCGCGTGCTGCGTTTCGAGAACGCGCAAATGATCGCGGAAAAGATCATCGCGCTGTTCGACAAGTCCGAGTTCGACGTCTGCACGCTGTTCTATTCGCGCTTCCGTTCGGTGATCGCGCAGATCCCGACCGCGCAGCAGATCATCCCGCCGGTGTTCGACGCAAAGACCGCGGACGCGCTGGGCGGCGCGGTCTACGAATTCGAGCCGGACGCCGAGGACATCCTGCACGAACTGCTGCCGCGCAATCTCGCCGTGCAGATCTTTCGCGCGCTTCTGGAGAACGCCGCCTCGTTCTACGGCGCGCAGATGTCGGCGATGGACAATGCCACGCGCAATGCCGGCGACATGATCCGCAAGCAGACGCTGCAGATACAACCGCACCCGCCAGGCGATGATCACCAAGGAACTGATCGAGATCATCTCCGGCGCCGAGGCGCTGTAGACCTTTGGCGCCGCTAACCATTCTCGAAGAGGACAATCAATGGCTCAACAAGTCGGACACATCACCCAGGTCATCGGCGCCGTCGTCGACGTGCACTTCGACGACGACCTGCCGGCGATCCTCAATGCGCTGGAGACCACCAACCAGGGCAATCGCCTGGTGCTCGAAGTCGCCCAGCATCTCGGCGAGAACACCGTGCGCACCGTCGCCATGGATACCAGCGAAGGCCTGGTGCGCGGCCAGGAAGTGACCGACACCGGCGCGCCGATCTCGGTGCCGGTCGGCCCGGGACTGCTCGGCCGCATCATCAACGTGATCGGCGAGCCGGTCGACGAAGCCGGTCCGGTCAAGGGCGAGGCGCTGCGCGCCATCCACCAGGAGGCGCCGAGCTATACCGATCAATCGACCGAAGCCGCGATCCTGGTCACCGGCATCAAGGTCGTCGATCTGCTCGCGCCCTACGCCAAGGGCGGCAAGATCGGCCTGTTCGGCGGCGCCGGCGTCGGCAAGACCGTGCTGATCATGGAACTGATCAACAACGTCGCCAAGGCGCATGGCGGCTATTCGGTGTTCGCCGGCGTCGGCGAGCGCACCCGCGAGGGCAACGACCTCTATCACGAGATGATCGAGTCCAAGGTCAACAAGGACCCCAAGGAAGGCTCGGTCGAAGGCTCCAAATGCGCGCTGGTCTACGGCCAGATGAACGAGCCGCCGGGCGCCCGCGCCCGCGTCGGCCTCACCGGGCTGACGGTCGCCGAATATTTCCGCGACCAGGGCCAGGACGTGCTGTTCTTCGTCGACAACATCTTCCGCTTCACGCAGGCCGGTTCGGAAGTGTCGGCGCTGCTCGGCCGCATTCCTTCGGCGGTCGGCTATCAGCCGACGCTGGCGACCGACATGGGCGCGCTGCAGGAGCGCATCACCACGACGCACCAAGGGCTCGATCACGTCGGTGCAGGCGATTTACGTGCCGGCCGACGACTTGACCGATCCGGCGCCGGCGACCTCGTTCGCGCATCTCGACGCCACCACGGTGCTGTCGCGCGACATCGCCGCGAAGGGCATTTATCCGGCGGTCGATCCGCTCGACTCCACCTCGCGCATGCTGTCGCCGCTGGTCGTCGGCGAGGAGCATTATGCGGCGCGCGCCGGGTGCAGCAGGTGCTGCAGCGCTACAAGGCGCTGCAGGACATCATCGCCATTCTCGGCATGGACGAACTGTCCGAAGAGGACAAGCTGACGGTGGCGCGCGCGCGCAAGATCGAGCGCTTCCTGTCGCAGCCGTTCCACGTCGCCGAAGTGTTCACCGGCTCGCCCGGCAAGCTCGTCGACCTGCAGGACACGATCAAGGGCTTCAAGGATCTGGTCGACGGCAAGTACGACCACCTGCCCGAAGCGGCCTTCTACATGGTCGGCACCATCGAGGAGGCGGTCGAGAAGGGCAAGAAACTCGCCGCCGAGGCATAGAGCGAAACAATGGCCGCGCTGCATTTCGAATTTGTCTCGCCGGAACGCGTGCTGTTCTCCGGCGACGTCGATCAGGTGGATTTGCCCGGCGCCGAGGGCGACATGGGCATCCTTGCCCTTGCACGCGCCGCTGGTGACGACATTGCGGCCGGGCATCGTGACGATATTCCACGACGGCCGGCGCGAGCCGATCGTCGTCGTCGGCGGCTTCGCCGAAGTGAGCCCGGCGGGCCTGACCATGCTCGCCGACAGCGCCGTGCCGCGCGAGAATTTCGACATGGCGATGCTCGCGCGAGATCAAAGACGCCGAGGAAGACGTCGCCGACGCCAAGGACGACGCCGAGCGCGACAAGCTCACGCGCCACCTCGAGCAATTGAAGTCGCTGCAGGCGGCCTTGGCGTCGTCATAAAGCGACAGATTTTCAGTTAAGTTTCGCAATCCATATGCCGGTGACGGGATACCTTGTCGCCGGATAGCCGGTTGCGCTGCCCCGTGCCGGTCGGGCATTGTATGGCCCTTATCCGATTCATTGTTCTCTTCTCGCGTCTCTGACGGCAGGCAGCCATGAAACGAAAAATCGCGGCCATTTTCGCGGCCGATATCGCGGGCTACAGCAAGCTCGTCGCCGAGGACGAAGAGGAAACGCTGCGGCGGCTCGCGTCCTATCGCTCGGTGATGGACGATTTCATCGCGCGCGCCGGCGGGCGGATTTTCAACACCGCGGGCGACGCGGTGCTCGCCGAATTTTCCAGCGCGGTCGAGGCGGTGCGCTGCGCCATCGACATTCAGGAAAGCTTGCGCACGCGCAACATGGCCTATCCGCCGAGCCGGCAGATGAGCTTTCGCATCGGCATCACGGTCGGCGACGTCGTCGAGCGCGACGGCGATCTGTTGGGCGACGGCGTCAATATCGCGGCGCGGCTCGAAGGCATCGCGCCGGTCGGCGGCATCTGCATTTCGCGCACCGTGCACGAGCAGGTGGCGAACAAATTGTCGGTGCAGTTCGCCGATATCGGCGAGCAGCAGGTCAAGAACATTCCCACTCCGGTGCACGCCTATCACATCTCGATGCGGCCGGACGATGCGCGCGCCGAGGCCGCGGCAAAGAAACCGGCAAAGTCGAATTCACTGGGAGTTCCTATCGCCATTGCGGCGGCGTGCGCCGTTCTTCTGAGCGTCTCGGGTCTCGCCTACAAGGCGCTGTTCCAGCCCGGCGCGCCGCTCGCGACAAGCCAGCCGGCGCCGCAGCAGGTCGCGCCGGCGATGACCGCGCCGGCGGCCAACTCAATGACAAGCGCATCATCGAACGCGCCGCCTCCGCCAGCGCCGCGCGCGGCCGAAGCGCTGGTGCCGGAAACGATTCCGTTCATCACCGATCGCGGCCGCGCCGTCGTTCGCGACGAATATATGCCGGCTGCCGATCACAAGGCGCTGGCGATATCGAGCGGCCCGATCGGGCTGAGCACCGGACAAGCCGACGACGACACGGCCAAGGCCGCGGCCCTCGACATGTGTCAGAAGCGGGCCGATGCGTTGCCGCAGCAGCGCAAATGCGAGCTTTATGCCGTCGGCAACACGGTCGTTTACGCGCGCGGCCGTCCGCCGATGCCGCCGACGCCGTGGGTCACGCACGATCCGTCGGTCGAACGGCCGCTGGTCGCCGGCCGACATTCCGCTGATGCGCGATGCCGGCAAGACCAACGTCGAGCGGAACTATCTGCCCGGCCGTCCGTCGAAGGCACTGGCGCTCGGGCCGTTGGGCGGCTTCTTCTTCCTGTCGAATCAGCAATCGGACGACGAAGCGGCGCGCCGCGTGCTCGAGCTTTGCGCCAACAATGCCGGCGTGCCCTGCCTGATGGTGGCGCTGAACGACGAATTTCGTCGTGCCGGTGCCGACGACGATGAAAGCCACCGGCTTCTTCCGCGCGGCGAGTGCCGACGCCATCGCGCCCGGCTTGCGCGACGATGTTGCGCGCCGTCTCGGCAATGGCAGCGGCTGGACCGCGGTCGCGGCCGGCGCCAGCGGCAAAGCCGGCGTGATGCGTCAAGGCCGCGAACGAACAGGCCGCGATCGACGGCGCCATGGCGGATTGCGCCAAGCAGGACAGTTCCTGCCGCGTCATCGGCATCGGGCCGTTTACGGTCGAGGCGAAGTAGATCCCGTACACCGCGTCAGCGGCAAGAACTCGCGCACCACGCGGTCGTAGACCGCGCGCTTGAACGGCACCACGAGATCGGGAACGTTTGCCAGCGGCTCCCAGCGCCACGCCGCGAATTCGGGCTCGTGCGCGCCGTCCGGATGTTCGACGTCGATTTCGCTTTCCGCGCCGGTGAAGCGCATGGCGAACCATTTCTGCTTCTGGCCGCGATATTTGCCCTTCCAGGCCTGGCCGACGATTTCGCGCGGAATGTCGTAGGTGAGCCAGTCCGAAATTTCGCCGATGCGTTCGACCGAGCGGATATTGGTCTCTTCGCGCAATTCGCGCAGCGCCGCCGGCCACGGCTCTTCGCCGGGATCGATGCCGCCCTGCGGCATCTGCCAGGAATGCGTGAGGTCGACATGTTCCGGCCCGCCGATGCGCCGGCCGATAAAGGCAAGGCCCTGCGCGATTGAGCACCATCACGCCGACGCAGGGCCGATAGGGCAGATCTTCGAAGCGCATGGGGAACGGGAATAGCAGATGTCGGTCATTGCGGATCAGAAGTTATATGTCTCAGGCGGTGCTTACGCCATTCCTGATTCGCCTGAACCTTCAGATCTGCTTGCCCTTGGCCGCGACCGCGGTGACCGGGACCAGCAGCAGGCCGCGGCTTTCGGCGGCCTTGGCCCAGGCGGCGATGTGTTCGATCGACACCGGCAGCGCCGACGCGACGCCGACCGCGAAGCTGCGTTCGCGCGCCGCCATTTCCAGCCGGTCGAGCGCGCGGTCGATCTCTTCGGCGTCGGCACCGCATCGAGCACGACGTCGGCGTGAACGAAGGGCAGGTTGTTGGCGCCGGCAATCCGGCCGGCGGCGCTACGCGGATTGGAGCCGTCGTCGACAAAGATCAGGCCGCGCTTGGCGGTCTCGCGCAGGATCGGCGAGAACGATTCCTCGGACGCGGTAAAGCGCGCGCCCATCGTGTTGGTCATTCCGACATAGCCCTGGATTTTGCCCATCACCGTGTAGAGCCGGTCGATGTTCTGTTGCGGCGTCAGCGTGGTGAGCAGCGTCTGCGGGCCCGGATCGTTGTCGGGATAATCGAACGGCTCCATCGGCACTTGCAGCAGGATTTCGTGGCCGGCGGTGCGGGCGCGGGTGGCGAGCGCCGCGACTTCGGCGCCATAGGGCACGAAGCCGAGCGTCACCGCCTCGGGGAGCTTGGCGATCGCGTCCGCGGTCGCAGTGTCGCTGACGCCTAGGCCGCCGATGATCAGCGCGATGCGCGGCGCGTCGGGTTTGCCGGGCAGCGGCTGGACCGGCCGGGCGAAAGCGTCCGCCGGCCGCGTGCCGTCGGCAGCGATTCTCGGCACCGGGCCGTGCGGGGTCATCTCGACGAATTTCGGGTCGACCGCGCGGCACTTCGGTCGGCACCACGCGGTTGATCGGCCCCGGCACCACGACCTCATGGCGCTCGCCGGTCTTGCCGTCGATGATGGTGATCGTCGTGGTGCCCGGCGCGCTACCTAGCGCCCCACCTGGCGCATTCGAACTGGCTTGACTAGACGGCACCATGGGCGTGGCGTCGTGGCTGGGTAGCCCCTGCTGCGGCTGGGCCGACGGTGGCGGGGTCGTGCCCGGCATGGCGGGAGGCTTGGCCACGACGTGTATATCGGCCGAAACCACGGCCATAGGCTCGCCGCCGAACGGGTCGTCGGCCACGATCGCCCACAGCACGAAGACCGCCAGAAACAGCGCCAGCGTCCCGGCAATGATCGGGGTTGCCGGCAGGTTGATCTTGCGGCGTCGTTTCGGCCGCCGGCGCAGCGGCGCGGTCAGATCATCCGCCGTCATGCGCCGATCCTGCGCTTCCAAACCCGTCCGCAAATCCGCTCATGAATCATGGCCTTACGAGTTCCGGCCTCGCGAATCATAGGCGGCAGTCTAGCACGGCGATTCAAGCCCCTCGGCCCGCGGCAGACCGGCGGGCGGCGCGGCGCGGACCAACAAAAAGGGGCGGCCTTTTGGGCCGCCCCTGAAGCTTGTATCGAGGACTTGTATCGAATGCCGGTTCAGTTCGGAACGGCCGCCTTCGGATTCGGCGGGAAGGCGGCGTTGCTGGCCTGACCGCGGAGCAGGTCCTCCGCCATTTTGAGCGCCTTGTCGTCCTTCTCGTCCGGCGGCACGTAGGACTGCGAACCGGTCTCCTCGGCGCCTTCGGCCTTGAGATGGCCGCGCAGCGAAGCCTCGCCCTTGGAGTTGGTCTGCGACTTCAGTTCGTCCGGCACGCTCTGCAGCACTTCGATATCGGGCGTGATGCCCTTGGCCTGGATCGACCGGCCCGACGGCGTGAAGTAGCGCGCCGTGGTCAGCCGCAGCGCGCCATTGCCGGCGCCGAGCGGGATGATGGTCTGCACCGAGCCCTTGCCGAACGAGCGCGTGCCGACGAGCGTCGCGCGCTTGTGGTCCTGCAACGCGCCGGCGACGATTTCCGACGCCGACGCCGAGCCGCCGTTGATCAGCACGATCACCGGCTTGTTCTTGGCCATGTCGCCCGGCCGCGCGTTGAAGCGCTGGGTCTCTTCCGGATTGCGGCCGCGCGTCGACACGATCTCGCCCTTGTCGAGGAACGTATCCGACACCGAGATCGCCTGGTCGAGCAGGCCGCCCGGATTGTTGCGCAGATCGACGATGTAGCCTTTGATCTTGTCGGCGCCGAGCTGATTGTTCAGATCGTTGATCGCCTGCTTCAAGCCGTCGGTGGTCTGCTCGTTGAACTGCGTGATGCGGATGTAGCCGACATCCTCGCCCTCGGGATGCGAGCGCACCGACTTGACGCGAATGACGTCGCGCATGATCGACACTTCGATCGGCTTGTCGGAGCCCTTGCGCATGATGGTGAGCTTGATCTTGGTGTTGACCGGCCCGCGCATCTTGTCGACGGCCTGGTTCAGGGTGAGGCCCTGAACCTGATCGTCGTCGAGCTTGGTGATGATGTCGTTCGCCATGACGCCGGCTTTGGCGGCGGGCGTGTCGTCGATCGGCGCCACCACCTTCACCAGGCCGTCTTCCATGGTGACTTCGATGCCGAGCCCGCCGAATTCGCCGCGGGTCTGCACCTGCATGTCGCGGAAGCTCTTCGGATCCATGTAGCTCGAATGCGGATCGAGCCCGGCCAGCATGCCGTTGATCGCCGATTCGACGAGCTGGCTGTCGTCGGGTTTCTCGACATAGTCGGAGCGAACCCGCTCGAACACGTCACCGAACAGATTGAGCTGCCGGTACGTGTCGGAAGCCGCAGCTCGCGCCGCCGAGCCGACCGACATCGAATAGGGCTGGGTCACCGCCAATGTGGCCAAGGCGCCAGCCACAGCGCCGAGGAAAACCAGGGAAGTTTTGCGCATCATCCGCGAACCTTTTCGCCTTCGTTTGTTGCCCACCACGGGCTGGGATCGATGGGAGTGCCGTCTTTGCGGAACTCCACGTATAAAACCGGTTGCTTGGGCACTGTCGTGACGGTCACTGACGCTTGCGATACCGACGCTTGAGATCCTAGCGCCTGCGATGCATCACCCATCACCGCCACGGGCTCACCCGTTAGCACGAACTGGCCGAGATCGACGGAAATCCGTTCCATCCCCGCTAACAGCACATGATACCCGCCGCCAGCGTTCAGGATCAAGAGTTGACCGTAGCTGCGGAACGCCCCTGCATAAACAACCCAACCATCACAAGGGGCCGTAATTTGGGCACCGGGCCGGGCGGCGATCGAAAGTCCCTTTTGAGTTCCACCGGAGCCGTCGGAACCGCCAAAGTCGCGGATTCGCGGCCCGTTCACCGGTAAACGCATGCGTCCGCGCATATCGGCGAAGCCAATTGCCGGGGACAGCCGGCCGGGATCGCCCAAGGCGGCGAGATTGGGCTTGGTCGCATCGTTTTCGATGGAGCGGGCCGAATCGCGCTTGGCGCGGGTTGCGGGATCGAGGTCCGCTTCGAGCTTGGCGATCAGATCCTTGATCGTATCGACCTGATGCGCGAGGTCGGCGGCGTGCGAACGCTCGGTGTCGAGCGCCTGTTCGGCGACGGCTTGTTTCTTTTGCCGCTGGTCGATGAGAAGCGTCATGCGCAATTGCTCGCGGCCGAGCACTTCGATGTCGTTTCCCAGCCGGTCGCGTTCGTCGACGATCTGTTTGCGCACGGCCAAGAGGTCGGCGAGGTCGCCGGCCAAAGCGTCGGCTTGCGCGCGCATTTCCGGAACCACGGCGCCGAGCGTGATCGCGGTGCGCACCGCTTGCAGCGCATCCTCCGGCCGCACCATCAGAGCCGGCGGCGGTTGCCGGCCAATGCGTTGCAGCGCCGCCAGAATCTCGATGATCGTGCCGCGGCGCTCGGACAGCGATTTCTGGAAAAGCTCCTGCTTCTCGTCGAGCGGCTTAAGGCGCGCCTGCGTCTGCGTCGATATTGGCTTCGACGTCGCGGATTTTGGCGGCGGTATCGATCAGTTGCGCATTGAACTTGCGGCGGTCGTCGCTCAGCGCCTCGATTTCGCTCTTGAGCTTGGCCTGGCTTTCCACCGAGCCGCGCTGCTTGGCCATTGCCGCGTTGAGTTCCTGGTCGCGCTGCTTGAGCGCGTTGGCGTTGCTCGCCGGCACTGCTGGCGTTGGCGCGTTGGGAGCCGCTGCCGCGGGAGCCTGTGTCGCAGGAGTCTGTGTCGCAGGAGCCTGGGGTGCCGACGGAACTTGAGCGGGAACTTGAGCAGGAATTTGAGCCTGGGCAGATTGCGCAAAGGCCGCCGAATTTCCTCCGGGATCGCCGCCAAGCGGCAGGGCGAAGGCCAAAGTGAATGACCCGAGCACAAGCCGGGATTCGGTGCGGAGCGACCGTCGGAGAATCATCGGGTTCAAGCTAGACGAGAGCCTCTGGAAGGCAAGGAAAAGCGCGTCTTAAAAGAGCGCCGTAAAAGCGCTGCTAAAAAGCACCGGGGAGGGACAGGATTAAGACCGGTCTCTGCCCGAGTGCGGCCATTCGCGTCACAATTCAGTGATGCGGCATTAACAACTGGAAAGCTTCCGGTCAGGCCGCATCAGGCCCGGTGATAGGGGTGTCCGGCCAGGATCGTTCCGGCGCGATAAAGCTGTTCCAGCATCATTACACGCACCAGCTGGTGCGGCCAGGTCGCAGCCCCGAAGGCGAGTTTGAGCTTGGCGCGTTCGCGCAGGCTTTGCGAAAGCCCGTCGGCACCGCCGATGATGAAGCACGCCGCCGGCCGGTCCTCGCCGCGCCAGCGTTGCAACAGCGCCGCCAGCGATGCGCTGTCGAGATTCTCGCCGCGCTCGTCGAGGATGGCGACCACCGCCCGCTCGGGAATGATATTGGCGATGGCGATCGATTCCTCGGTGCGCCGGCGCTCGACGTCTTGCGCGCGGCTCTCGCGAATCTCGACGATCTCGATGTCGCGAAGGCCGAAGCTGCGCCCGACCGCTTCGGCGCGTTTGCGGTAAGTGGCAACGAGCTCGCGTTCCGGGCCCTGTTTCAAGCGGCCGACCGCGGCGATGACAATGCGCATAATGGCCACACGAATATCGGCCACGCGAGAAAGACGGTGGGCGACAATGACAATTGAGCGACAACAACAACTGAAGACAAAAACGACCACAAGGGCAAAACGCCCTCGATATTCATTCCAATCGATCCCGCAAGCGGCCGTATCCGAAGACATCGGATACCGACGCTAACTCCTAGCTCGCGCGCTGGGCCGGTTTGCCCGACGCCCACATCTTTTCGAGATTGTAGAAATCCCGAACTTCCGGACGGAAGACGTGAACGACGACGTCGCCCGCGTCGATCAGCACCCAATCGCAATGCGGCATGCCTTCGACACGCGTGCGAACGCCAGCTTTGTGCAAATCCTCGACGATCCTGTCGGCCACCGATCCGACATGGCGCTGCGACCGGCCGGAGGACACGACCATGTAGTCGCCGATCGATGATTTACCGCGAAGATCGATGGTGAGGGTTTCCGCCGCCTTCATGTCGTCGAGGCGGGCGAGGACCAGACTGAGGATCTCCTCGGCGTTAGCACGCATTCTGGAGATCGCTTCGGGCTCGCGACGTTCGGCCCGGGAGATTACAACTGTGGACAGGGCTTTTTATCCTTTCGCTCCAAGTTTAAGTGTCGCTCCAAGATCCCCTTGTCGCTCCATACTGTCTTGTCGCTGCAAGGGTTCCTGACTGTCGACCGTTTCTACTCCACTGACAACCCCGGTCACCGAATCCGAGGCTCGCTTAAGATAGTCACGGCGAGTTAATAGTTTCAACCTTTTTGCTTCAACCAAATGTCACGTCGCAAGGGTCCTGTCACAGAATCCTGTCACAAGGGTCCTGCCCGACGTCATATAGGCGTCTTCCAGGCGCGCGCGGCGCGCAGCGCCGTCGACGACAAGGGCGACTTCAAGCCGTGCAAAAACAGCCAGGCTGGCGGCTTTCGTCCGGCGAGACTTCGCGCCGCCGTTTCCGGAATGCGCGCCCAGGCCAAGGCGTTGCCGGCAACGCCCGCGGCCGAATAGAGACTTGGTCCAAGCCGATCGACCACCGCGATCGGCACCAGCGTTGGCGATGTCGCGCCAGCGCTGCCAGCGATGGAAGTGGCGCAGATTGTCGGCGCCCATGATCCAGACGAATTGCACGCCCGGACAACGCTGCACCAGATAATGGATCGTCTGAAAGGTGTAATTGGTGCCGAGATCGGCTTCGAGGTCGGTGACGTCGATGCGCGGATGATGGGCGAGCGCGCGCGCGGCAGCGATCCGCTCGGCAAGCGGCGTCAGGCCGTGGGTGTCCTTGAGCGGATTGCCCGGCGTGACCAGCCACCACACCCGGTCGAGACCAAGCCGCCGCATCGCCAAGAGACAGGCCGCGCGGTGCGCCGCATGCGGCGGATCGAAAGTGCCGCCGAACAGGCCGATGCGCATGCCGCGCGCGTGTGGCGGCAGGACGACGCGGCCAAGACTGCCGACATTACTGCGGCCGTTTGCACGGTCGCTCGCGCCATCGTTCGGCCGCGCGTCGGCCGCGCGCACAGGAGGGAACTCGCAATTCATGGCCTTTGAAAAGAATCCCCCTCCCAACGCATCGGCAGCATTTTTGCTTGAGCCATTTTTATGTTAAGCTATGGCCGCGTCTGCCCGCTGCCGCGTATGCGATATTTGAAACTGGTGAGCTGCTCGACCCCGACCGGGCCGCGCGCATGCATGCGCCCGGTGGCGATGCCGATCTCGGCGCCGAAGCCGAACTCGCCGCCGTCGGCGAATTGCGTCGAAGCATTGTGCAGCACGATCGCCGAATCGACTTCGCGCAGGAATTTCTCGGCGGTCTTTTTGTCCTCGGTCACGATCGCGTCGGTGTGGTGCGAGCCGTAGCGCTCGATATGCGCAATCGCGTCATCGACGCCGTCGACCACGCCGGCGGTCAGGATCGCGTCGAGATATTCGGTGCCCCAGTCGGCCTCGCTCGCCGGTTTGACGCGGCGGTCGGCGGCCACGACCGCGGCATCGCCGCGGATCTCGCAACCGGCGTCGAGCAGCATGGTCACGAGGGGTTTTAGGAATTTGTCGGCGCCCGAGCGATCGACGAGGAGCGTCTCCGCGGCTCCGCACACGCCGGTGCGGCGCATCTTGGCATTGAGCACGATCTTCTTGGCCATCGGAAGCTTGGCTTTCTTGTCGACATAGACGTGACAGACGCCTTCGAGATGGGCGAACACCGGGACCCGCGCTTCTTTCTGCACGCGTTCGACCAGGCCCTTGCCGCCGCGCGGCACGATCACGTCGAGCGCGCCGTCAAGGCCGCCGAGCATCATGCCCACCGCCTCGCGGTCGCGCGTCGGCACGAGCGCGATCGAAGTCGGCGGCAGTCCGGCTTCGGTCAGGCCCTCGACCAGGGCTGCGTGAATGGCGCGGCATGAGCGAAAGCTCTCCGAGCCGCCGCGCAGGATCGCGGCAATTGCCGGCCTTGAGGCACAGCGCGCCGGCGTCGGCGGTGACATTGGGCCGGCTCTCATAAATCACGCCGATGACGCCGAGCGGCACCCGCACCCGCTCGATGCGCATGCCGTTCGGCCGCCGCCACGATCCGATGACCGTGCCGACCGGGTCCTTGAGCTTGCGGATCACGTCGAGCCCGGCCGCCATCGCCTCGACGCGCTCGGCATCAAGCGACAGCCGGTCGAGAAACGCTGGTGTCGCGCCGCCGGATTTCGCCTCGGCCTGGTCCTCGGCATTGGCGGCGAGGATGGCGTTGCGCGACCGGCGCACGGCCTTGGCCATCGCGGCGAGCGCCTTGTTCTTCTGCGCCGGAGAGGCGAGGGCCAAGACGCGCGCGGAAGCGCGGGCGTCATGCGCGATGCCGCGCATCAGCGCATCGAGCTTGGTGTCAAGCTTGCCCGGGCCGGCAACCGCCTTGAGCGGGGCGTTCATTTGAGCCTCGATTGCGGCCCCTCGGCCGCCTCCCGGCGGCCCCAGAGTGGCTTCATGGCCTTGATCCGTCGCACATTCGGGCAACTTTCTATCACGTCCGGTCCGCTCCGGCGAGCCGGCTCGCCTGGCACTGCTTTGGCCGCTCGCTGGCCGCCGCCAGAATTGAAACTGACCCACTACCCGAGTTTCCCACAGTGATTCACAGCATTTCGCGGGGCCGTCACAATCTTCGGGGAACCTGACAAAACTTGTTGACGTTCAAAATTTTGTCTCCCACCAACGAGAGGGTGCCATGCATTTGTCACTGAGCCGGAAAGCGAGCCGGTTGCCCAAGCGGTTCCCGGTCGGCACGACCTATATCGTCGAGGGCCGCGGCGGCGAAGACGGCAATTTACGCGTATTTTCACGCTATGTGGTGCTGCCCGACGGGGAGCGCATCAATTTGGGCGCCGATTCAGCTCGGCAGCCTCGGCAGCCTCGGCAGCCTCGGCAGCCTCGCGGGCGCGGCGGCCGCGGACCCGGAGCGAGAATTCAACTCAAAATGGCGGCAAGCGGCGCGCCGTCGGGCCAAAGAAAATTTTGGCAAATGGTGGAACGCCCAGGCGACATGGCCGTTGATGGTCAGGCGCCGGGCGAAGCCCCCCAGCCCCTCACCCTCAATCACCCGGCGTCGAACCCCGGCCGCGTTAGCGGCCGGGGTTCCCTCTTTTCGGGCTGATGCCTCTAGCATTTTGACGGAGCATGATCTTTTCGGACCTTCCTTCTCCCGTCGAAGCGGGCTTCGCGAAGGCGGGAAACCGGTGTCCACCCCGGATCGTTGTCCGGGGCATGCTTTTCCGGATCATGCTCTAGTCCCGGACCACCAGATCGTCGCGGTGGATCATCTCGGCCCGGCCGCCAAAGCCCAGTATTGAATCAATATCCGCCGAAGAGCGGCCCCTGATCTTCTGCGCATCCTCGGCATCGAAAGCGCTTAGGCCCCGCCCGACCTCGGCGCCATCGGGCCCGCGGATCACGACCGCATCGCCGCGCGCGAATTCGCCTTCGACCTTCACCACGCCGACCGGCAGGAGGCTGTTGCCGTGGCGGAGCGCCGCGACGGCGCCGGCGTCGATGCCGAACGTGCCCTTGGGCTCGAGCGAGCCCGCGATCCATTTCTTGCGCGCCGTCACCGGGTTCGCGCCGGTGAGGAACCAGGTGCATCGTGAGTCTTTGCCGATGGCGTCGAGCGGATGGTCGACGAGGCCCGAAGCGATGACCATGTGCGTGCCGGCGCCGGTCGCGATCTTGCCGGCTTCGATCTTGGTCGCCATGCCGCCGCGCGACAGATCCGACCCGGCGGAGCCCGCCATGGCTTCGATCTCGGGCGTGATGCGCTCGACGAGCGGAATGTGCCGCGCCGAGGCGACACTCGCCGGCGGCGCGTCGTAGAGACCGTCGACGTCCGACAGCAGCACCAGGAGATCGGCGCTCACCATGGTGGCGACACGCGCGGCGAGCCGATCGTTGTCGCCGTAACGGATCTCCGTGGTCGCGACCGTGTCATTCTCGTTGATCACCGGCACCGCGCGCCATTCCAGAAGCTTGTCGATGGTCGAGCGGGCGTTGAGATAGCGCCGCCGCTCTTCGGTATCGCCGAGCGTCACCAGCACTTGGCCGGCGGTGATGCCGCGCCGCGACAGCGCCTCGGTCCAGGTGCGCGCCAGCGCAATCTGGCCGACGGCGGCGGCCGCCTGGCTTTCCTCGAGTTCAAGACGGCCCGGCGGCAGTTTGAGCACGGTGCGGCCGAGCGCGATGGCGCCCGAGGACACCACGAGCACGTCGCGCTTGCCGCCGTGGAGCGCGGCGAGGTCGGCGATCAGCGATTCAAGCCAGGCTTCCTTGAGCCTGCCGGCCTGTGCGTCCACCAAGAGCGAGGAGCCGACCTTGACGACGATGCGGCGAAAGTCGGCGAGCCGAGGCGTATTCCGAGGCGTATTCTGAGGCGTATTCATGGAGGACGTTTAAGCGGGACGAGCGGGCAGGCCAAGAGGGGCGCAAGAGGGGCGCAACAGGGGCGCAACAGGGCGGGGCTCAAAAGGGAGGGTTAAGCCACTCTTCTCTCGGTAACGAACGTGACAAAATCGACAAAAGCGCCACGAGACCGACCTTGGGCTTATCTAAAACCGGGGAACTGCCACAGCGTGAACAACGCCAGCAGCAACAGCACAATGATGAGCCACAGCACGAGATTGCGCCGACCAGTCTTCGTCCAGATTCGCTGCGGTTCGGCCCATTCAGCCGGACCTTCCCACGGCCAATTGTAGCCGGTTCGGACTTTGAGCAGCGTCGCAATCAAGAGGGCTGCGATTCCGAGATTTGAAGCATATTTCGAGACGGCATCGCGGACCGGGAGCCAAGCCTCCGCGCCCCAAGCGATAACTATTCCAATGCCGATACCGTACAAAAGCGGGATCAGCCATTGCATCACGCGCTTATTATCCATGATACGGCATCCCCTTATTCTGCTCGAACCGCGGCGGCATGCCTCTGCCGGCGTTGCGCCGTCGTTACCTTACATTGGACAAGGCAACGGCGAATTGGTTCATCAGCGATCCAAAGCCGCAGCGCCACAGCGCAATCGCTTCACATTGAATCGATTGACGCTCTAGCATTTTAGTGGAGCATGATCTTTTCGGACCTTGCTTCGCCCGCCGAAGCGGGCTTCGCGAAGGCGGGAAACCGGTATCCACTTTTCCGGATCATGCTCTAAAGCTCGGCTTCGTTTTGCAGCTGTTCTTTGTTTTCCAGGCAATAATAGCCCGACAGCCGGCTCACCAGCTTGCGCCGCTTCCAATCGTTGAGAATGCGGCTGACATTTTCCCGCGCGATGCCGGCCATCGCGGCGAGGTCGCTCTGGCCGATCTTCTGGCGGATGACGATGCGGCCGGAGCCGACATCCTGGCCGAAATCCTGCGCCAGTTCGAGGAGCGTACAGGCGACGCGGCCGCGCAGCGGCAGAAAGCTTCCGGCCGCGATCACCGCGTCGGTTTCACGCAAGCGCGTTGCGAGCAGCGTCACCAGCGACTTGTAGATTTCCGGATGTTTTTTGGTGAAGTCCTCGAACGCCGCGCGGCTGAGAAAAGAGAGGCTGGAATTGCGGACCGCCACCACCGAAGCCGAACGCGGCAAACCGTCGATGATGGAAAGCTCGCCGACGATGGCGCCCGGGCCGAGAAAGGCGAGAATGCGCTCGGTGCCGGACCGTGACATCATCGTGACTTTGAGGAGTCCGTCCTCGACGCGATAGCAGCCGTCGCCGGCGTCGCCGGCGAGGAACAGAACCTCTTCGGCGGTGAGCTGTTTCGGCGTCGCGCTGCCAAAGAGGTCCGCCGAAAGGTGCTCCGGCAAGCCCGATAGCAGGCTCGGATTGGTACGCGTAGGAGGTGGCATGACGCCTGTTGTCGCGTATTGCGCTCTGGACCAGTCCCCGGTCGGCCGCTGCAACCATGCGGCAGAAACGGCAAGAGCGCAATTGCGGCAGGTGTGACCTGCGTTATAGCCCGGTGCTGCGCGGCGATGGACTCGGTCCCTGAACTTTAAGACTTTGAGTGCGCGTGAACTTTCCAGGATTCCGTCGCGGCATCAGATCGGCGGATACTTCCCACGCGTCATCACAAAGGAAAAGCCCGCCCAGGGGGGACTGGGCGGGCTGTCTGACCCCTGCTTGAGGGCCAAGGGGTGTATGGGGACCTTTACACCCTCGGACGTCACAGATCATCGGGGGGCGTTGGGGGGGGACCGACCTGATGACGTCCAATCAGTGATTGGAAGCTAGGCCTTTTGCCGCTGTCGCAAAGTGACGGGCATCACATAAAGTCACTTTGATTTAAGTAGTTGAATTCAATAGGTAATCCGGCCATCAAAGGGGTGCGCCATCGTCAAAAAAGCGATTGCGCGGCCGCCGGCCCGCAGCGCCAAGCAGGCTTTCGGCCTTGCTCTAGGCTTTGGGCGCGCGGATCTCGACGCCGGCGCGCTTTTCCAAAGGCTGCACGATCTGCGTAATGTCCTTGTCGGGGCCGATCTCGTCGCAAGTGAGCTTGAGCAAAGCGGCGACCGATTCGATCACGTCACTCGACAGCCCGAGTGCTTTCGCTTCCGAGAGAAACAGGTTGACGTCCTTGAGCATCAGGCCCGCGGTGAAACCCTGATTGAATTTGCGCGTCACCACGACTTCGGGAAATTTCTGTTCGGTCGCGGTGCTCCGCCCGGACGAGACATTGATCACCTCGAGCATGACGCGCGGATCGAGACCCGCTTTCACGCCCATCAGGATCGATTCCGACGTCGCGGCCATGGCGGCGGCGGACAATACGTTGTTGCAAAGCTTCATCGTCTGCCCGGCACCCGGCGTCTCGCCGATGTAGAAAAACTTGCCGATGACCTTCAGCGCCGGCTCGACCGCCTCGACATCGGCGCGCGGGCCGGACGCCATCACCGACACCGTGCCTTTTTCCGCGCCGGCGACGCCGCCCGACACCGGCGCGTCGATCTGTACGATGTCGCGCGCGCCGAGCGCCTTGAAAATGCGCTGCGCCATCACCGAGCCCGTGGTGGAGAGATCGACGAAGCGGCGCACCTTCTTGCCTTCGATCACGCCGTCGGGCCCGGTCGCCACTTTGAGCACGATGTCGGGCGTCGGCAGGCTCGCCATCACGATCTCGACCATGTCGGCTAATTCCTTCGGCGATCGCGCCGCGATCGCGCCCTTGGCGGCGAGATTGCCGATGGCTTCCTGGCGGGTGTCGTAGACGATGACTTTGTGCCCGGCCTCAACCAGCCGCCGCGCCATGTGCGCGCCCATATTGCCGAGACCGATGAAGCCGATGTCCATGATGCGGTTCCTTCCCTCAGACCTTCTCGCCAAAGACTAAAGACGTGGATGGCCGGGACAAGCCCGGCCATGACGGCTCAATACGACCGCGGCAGTCCGAGCACATGCTCGGCGATATAGGACAGCACCATATTGGTCGAGATCGGCGCCACGGTGTAGAGCCGCGTCTCGCGGAATTTGCGCTCGATGTCGAATTCCTCGGCGAAGCCGAAGCCGCCATGGGTCTGCACGCACATGTCGGCTGCGGCCCAGGATGCTTCGGCGGCGAGGTGCTTCGCCATATTGGCTTCCGCGCCGCAGTCCTTGCCGGCTTCGTAGAGCGAGGCCGCCTCGCGCACCATCAGTTCGGCGGCGCGCATGTCGATGTAGCTGCGCGCAATCGGAAACTGCACGCCCTGGTTCTGTCCGATCGGCCGGCCGAACACGACGCGCTCGCCGGCATAGGCGGTGGCCTTTTCGATGAACCATTTGGCGTCGCCGATGCATTCGGCGGCGATGAGAATGCGCTCGGCGTTCATGCCGGAAAGAATGTAGCGAAAGCCCACGCCTTCTTCGCCGATCAGGTTTTCGGCCGGCACGCGCATGTTCTCGAAGAACACTTCGGTGGTGGCGTGATTCATCATGGTGCGGATCGGCCGGATGGTGAGGCCCTTGCCCTTCACCTCGCGCATGTCGACGAGAAACACCGAAAGCCCGCCGGTGCGCGACGCCGCCTGGTCGCGCGGCGTGGTGCGGGCGAGAAGCAGCATCAGGTCGGAATGCTCAGCGCGAGACGTCCAGATTTTCTGGCCGTTGATGACGTAATGATCGCCGTCGCGGACCGCCGTGGTGCGCAGACTGAGCGTGTCGGTGCCCGAGGTCGGCTCGGTGACGCCGAAGGCCTGCAGCCGCAATTCGCCGCGCGCGATGCCGGGCAGATAGCGCGCCTTCTGCGCCGTGCTGCCGTGCCGCAGCACGGTGCCCATCGTGTACATCTGGGCGTGACAGGGCGCGCCGTTGCAGCCCGACGCCTGGATCTCCTCCATGATGGCGGCCGCCGCCGTCATGGTCAGTCCGCTGCCGCCGTAGTCCTCCGGGATCAGGGCGGCGAGAAAGCCGGCTCTGGGTCAGCGCCGCAACGAATTTGTCCGGATAGGCGCGCTCGCGGTCGAGCGCGCGCCAATATTCGCCGGGAAATTCCTTGCACAGCGCGCGCACCGCTTCGCGGATCGGCGCAAGATCGGCGCTTTCGGTCATGACCGCACCTCGGCACGGCCGTTATTGATGGCGACGACACTGCGCTCGGCGACCTGCGAACGAAAGCTCACCACATTGCCGTCGCGCCACATCTCGGTGCGCAGCGTCTCGCCGGGAAAAACCGGCGCCGAGAAACGGCAAGCAAACGATGTGAGCCTGTTGGTGTCGTAGCCGCAGAAGGTTTTCAGCACGGCGTGGCCGGCGACGCCGAAATTGAGAGGCCGTGGGTGATCGGCCGCGGAAAGCCGGCGAGCTTGGCCGCGGCCGGATCGGCGTGCAGCGGATTGTAATCGCCGCTCAGCCGATAGATCAGCGCCGCTTCCGGGCGGATGCCGAGTTCGGCGACTTCGTCCGGCGCGCGCTCGGGGATCGGATGCGGCTCCGGCGCGCGCCGCTCCGGCCCGCCGAAGCCGCCGTCGGCGCGGCAGAACGTGGTCTGCGTCACGGTGGCGATGGCTTCGCCGGTCGCCTTGTCCGAAATCTTGCGCTCGGTGAGAACGAGCGCGCCCTTGCCGGGGCCTTTGTCGATGACCTCGAGAATGCGCATGCGGCCGAGGACGGTGCCCTGGCCCGCGAGCGGCCGGTGCAGCGTAATGCTCTGCTCGCCATTGACGATCTTGAGCCAATCGATGCCGGTGTCGCGCTCGCGCGCCCAGAAGCCGGGACGGCCGAGCACCGTGCCCATGGTCGGCAGCACTTTGAGGTTCTTCTCATAGACGAACGGCAGCTCGTCCTCGTTCATCGGATCGTGGCCGAGCCCGACGCCGAGCGCATAGAGCATGCAGTCCTTCGCGCCGTAGGTCTGCTTCGGCCGCCGGCACGTCGAGCGCCATCAGCTTGTCGTAGACGATGGCCATCACACCGCGTCCATCACACCGGGTCCCACGAGAACACGTCGCTCGAACGGTCGAGCGGCGTGAACGAGGCCGCGAACGCGCCCTTGAGCTGCTTGTCGAGCTTTTCCGGCGTCCAGCCGTCGGAGCGCTGCAGCGTGCGGATCGGGCGCGTCTGGTTGAACAGATAGATCTCGTTGTTGCGCACCGAAAAAATCTGCCCGCTGATGCCGGAGGCTTTATCGGAGCCGAGATAGACGACGAGCGGCGCGATCTTCTCCGGCGTCATTTCGCGAAACGCGGCGACCCGCGCTTTTTCTTCCTCGGTCTCGGCCGGGATCGAATCGATCATCCGCGTCCAGGCGAACGGCGCCACGCAATTCGAGCGTACATTGAAGCGCGCCATGTCGAGCGCGATGCCGCGCGACAGCCCGACGATGCCCATCTTGGCCGCCATGTAATTGGCCTGGCCGAAATTGCCGACCAGGCCCGAGGTCGAGGTCATGTGCACAAAGCTGCCGGCATTCTGCTCGCGGAAATGCGTGGCGCAGGCGCGGCTCATGGCGAAGCTGCCGTGCAGATGCACCATGATGACGTCGGACCAGTCCGACCAGCTCATGCGGTGAAAAATGCGGTCGCGCAGGATGCCGGCATTGTTGACCAGAATGTCGACGCGGCCGAAGGCGTCGAGCGCCGCCTGAACGATCTTCTCGGCATTGCTCGGCTCGCTGATCGACAGCGTCGACGCGATGGCCTTGCCGCCGGCCTTTTTGATCTCGTCGACCACCGTCTGCGCCGGGCCGGCATCGGTGCCGGCGCCGTCGAGGCTCGCACCGATGTCGCAGACGACGACGCTGGCGCCTTCCTGCGCCATCAGCAGTCGCGATGCCGCGGCCGATGCCACGTCCCGCGCCGGTGACGATGGCAACCTTGCCCGCGACGATATTCGGCATTCGCTTAGTTTCCCCAGACCTCTCGGGCGACCTCCCCGATCATGCGCAGCTTGGCCCATTCTTCGTCCTCGGCCAATACGTTGCCTTCCTCGGTCGAGGCGAAGCCGCATTGCGGCGACAGGCAAAGCTGGTCGAGATCGGTGTATTTGGCCGCTTCCTCGATGCGGCGCTTGAGCGCGTCCTTGCCTTCGAGCGTGCCGGTCTTGGTCGTGACCAGGCCGAGCACCGCGAGGCGGCCCTTTTGCAGGCGCTTGAGCGGCTCGAAGCCGCCGGCGCGGTCGGTGTCGTATTCCATGAAATAGCCGTTCACCTTGATGCGGTCGAACAGCACTTCCTGCATGGCGTCGTAGCCGCCGGAGCCCATGAAGGTGGATTTGTAGTTGCCGCGGCACAGATGCATGGTCACCGTCATGTCGGACGGGATATCCGAGATCGCGGCATTGATCAGATCGCCGTAGAGCGGGCCGAGCGCGTCGGGATCGTCGCCGCGATCCTTCATCTGCTGGCGGTATTTCGGATCGCACAGCATGGCGATGAAGACTTCGTCGAGCTGCAAGATAGCGGCAGCCGGCATCGGCGAAGGCGCGCACCGCTTTCTTGTAGGCCTGGCCGAGATCGTCGAACATCTTGTCGAGCTTCGGATAGACCGACTTGTTGATCGGCGTCGGCGTCGGGCGGCCGTACAGCGCCGACGGCGCCGGGATCGTCATTTTCGGCGTGCGCGTCGTGTTGGCTTTGAGAAACTTGAAATGCTCGATCATCGGATGGCCGGAAAAGCCGATCGGGCCGGTGACCTGCACGCCTTCATTGCGCGTCGTGACGGCGGCAAAGGCGATGCCGGTATTCATGACGTGGCGCTCGACGCCGTCGAGGCCCCAGAGAAAATCGAGATGCCACCACGAGCGGCGGAATTCGCCGTCGGTGATCGACTGCAGGCCGGCCGCTTCCTGCTTGCCGATGACGGACTTGATCTCGCGATCTTCGACCGCCTTGAGCGCTGCGGCATCGATCTCGCCCTTGGCGTGACGCTCGCGCGCCTGTTTCAGCGCGGCCGGACGCAGCAGGCTGCCGACATGATCGGCGCGGAACGGCGGTTTGGTTCGTTGACTCATTGTTTCACTCCCGTTGCGTGTCAGCGGCCCCAAACCTCGTCCGCGAGTTCGACAATCATGCGCAGCTTCGCCCATTCCTCGTCTTCGGCGAGAACATTGCCTTCCTCGGTCGAGGCGAAGCCGCATTGCGGCGACAGACAAAGCTGATCGAGCGCAATGTATTTCGTCGCCTCGTCGATCCGCCGCTTGATCGCGTCCTTGGATTCGAGCGTGCCGGTCTTCGAGGTGACAAGGCCGAGCACGACGGTCTTGTCCTTCGGCACGAAGCGCAGCGGCTCGAAGCCGCCGGCGCGCTCGCTGTCATATTCCATGAAATAGCCGTGCACGTTGATCGCGTTGAACAGCATCTCCGCCACCGGCTCGTAGCCGCCGGAGGCGACGAAGTTGGAGCGGAAATTGCCGCGGCACAGATGCATGGTGATGGTCATGTCGGACGGGAATGCCGGCAATCGCGGCATTGATCATCTTGGCGTAGACGCCGGGCAGCGTTGCCGGATCCTCGCCGCGATCGGTGATCAGCTTGCGCAGCGACGGGATCGCACAGATAGGTGAGGTTGACCTCGTCGAGCTGCAGATAGCGGCAGCCGGCCTCGGCGAAGGCGTGCACCACCTTGCTGTAGGACTCGCCGAGGTCGCGATAGAAATCATCCATCGCCGGATAGAGCGACTCCGGCACCGCGTCGCGGCCGTAGCGGAAATGCAGCGATGACGGCGACGGGATCGTCATCTTCGGCGTCTGCTTGGTGTGCGCTCTTCAAGAACTTGAAATGCTCGATCATCGGATGCGGCTTAGTAGCCGCCGAGCTTGCCGATGACGCGCAGCAGAACCTGCCGCGGCTGCGGGCCGCTCGTGGCGAACTTCACCTTGCGCTCGCCGGCATAGGACTCGACATTGTGGAGCTGTTCGAGGAAATCGATATTCCAGGAAATGCGGCGGTATTCGCCGTCGGTGACGGATTTCAGCCCGGCCGCTTCCTGCTTCTTGATCACGCCTTCGATTTCGCGATCCTCGATCTCCTTGAAGGCGTCGGCGCTCGAGCGCGCCGCTGGCGCGCTTCTCGCGCGCCTCTTTCAGCGCGGCCGTGCGCAACAGAGACTGCCGACATGATCGGCGCGGAACGGCGGTTTAGTTCGTTGCATTCTCAACCCCACACTTCATCTGCGATTTCCACGATCATCCGCAGCTTCGCCCATTGCTCGTCCTCGGCCAGCACATTGCCTTCCTCGGTCGAGGCGAAGCCGCATTGCGGCGAGAGACAAAGCTGATCGAGCGCGACATATTTGGTCGCCTCGTCGATGCGCCGCTTGATGTCGTCCTTCTTCTCGAGCTTGCCGCTTTTCGAGGTGACGAGCCCGAGCACGAGCTCTTTCTTGCCCTTGGGAAAGAACCGCAGCGGCTCGAAGCCGCCGGCGCGCTCGCTGTCGTATTCGAGGAAATAGCCGTCGAGATTGGTGTGGCCGAGCAGCTGTTCGGCGACGAATTCGTAGCCGCCCGAGGCGATGAAGGTCGAGCGGAAATTGCCGCGGCAGGAATGCATGGTGATCGCCATGTCGGCCGGCTTGCCTTCGAGCGCGAGGCTGGTGAGCCGCGCATAACGCTGCGGCAGCGCGTCCGGATCGTCGCCGCGCGATCGCGATTGCACGCGCTCGTTGGGATCGCACACCATCGCCCAGGCGGTGTCGTCGAGCTGCAGATAGCGGCAGCCGGCGTCGTAGAAGGCGCGGATGGCGGCGCGCCAGGCCTTGGCGACGTCGTCGAAGAACGCATCGAGATCGGGATAGACGTCCTTGCTGATCGAGGCGCGGCCCTGGCGGAAATGAAACGTCGACGGCGCCGGAATCGTCATTTTCGGCGTGACGCGCGTGTGGGCTTTTGAGAAACTTGAAATGCTCCAGCATCGGATGGCCGGAAAAGCCGATCTTGCCGGTGATCTTGATGCCTTCGGCCTTGGTCTGCACGCCGTGAAACTTGATGCCGCCCTCGGTCGAAGTGGGCGTGACGCCGTCGAGGCCGCGGAAGAAATCGAAATGCCACCAGGAGCGGCGGAACTCGCCGTCGGTGGCGAGCTTGAGGCCGACGCCTTCCTGCTTCTTGATGACGGTCTCGATCTCGCGATCTTCGACCGCCTTGAGCTCGGCCGCTTTGATCGCGCCTTGCGCGAATTTGGCGCGCGCCTCTTTCAGCGCGGCGGGACGCAAGAGAGCAGCCGACATGATCGGCGCGAAATGGCGGTGCCGTACGCTGCATGACTGTCCTCCTCCGTTTCCTCGGCGCGCGCGCTTCAACGTTGTTTTTGCGGCTTACTGGCTCGTGTGTGAAGCTGTCGCGGCGGGCCGAATGCGATTTAGCAACGCGCGCGCGCGGGTGTAAATGCCATTGCGCGCGCGGCGCTGGAGCGCAGACACTCGCCAATGCATGGTGAACATTTGCATAATGAAAAAGGAGTGGGATCGTGCCCCCGCAGTTAAGGCTCTACGAGGACATATTGTCGAACGGCAGCTGCGGCATCGCTGCCGGCGCTGCCGCGCATGATTTTTGTCGTGCATGGATCGGTCACGATCGGCGATCGCAAGCTTGACAGGCCGAGGAGGCGTTCAGCGGCGAGGGTGCCGTCACGCTCAAGGCCGGCAGCGAAGGCGCCACGTTGTGGCGCTGGGAGCTTGTGCGCGGACGGCGAGCGCCGCCGCCGCGGCGCACGGCATGGTGCACGCGCGAAAAACTCTGCCGCGTCGCTCGACACGCTTGCCCAAGGGCGAACTGCTGTTGCGCGGCGACAGCGTGGCCTTTCCGCCGGGCGGCTGCGCTTATCTGCATCGGCACCAAGGCCCCGGCACGCGCTGCGTCTTCGAAGGCGCCATCCGCATCGACACCCACGGCAAGTCGACGTCCTACGGCCCGGGCGGCGCCTGGTACGAAACCGGCCCCGACCCGGTCTTCGCGCAGGCCGCCGCGGACAAGCCGACGCGCTTCATCCGCGTCATGATCCTGCCGCGCGCGCTGCATCGGCAAAAGCTCGATCGAATATGTCAACGAAGAGGACAAGGCGAAGCCGAAGTCGCAGAGCTACAAGCTCTATGCCGACATGCCGATCGCTTCGGTAGGCGCGTGAATTGAAGCGTGCGTTTCCCGGGCGCAGCGCAGCATGGAGCGCAGCGTAATGATGCGCTGCAGACCCGGGATCGTTCCGCACTCTGAGTTTGCGAAGGTCCCGGATCAGCGGCGCAGCATTTCATGCTGCACCGCGTCCAGGGAAACGGGGTGCTAACCTCACAGCGGCTTGTAGCCGCGCTCCATGTCGACATCGATGAGCATCGCGGTGTTGCTCGACAGCGCCTTGCCGATCAGGTCGGTCGCGTCATGCACGGTCTTGGCGCGGTGGGCGTCGATGCCGAGCGCATGCGCGAGCCCGACGAAATCGATCGCCGGATCGTTGAGCTCCATGCCGACGAAATTGTCGGCCTGCTCGGCGAGCCCGCGCAGCATGACCAGGCGCTGCTTGAGGATGCGATAGCTCGTATTGTTGAAGATCACCCAGACGATCGGCAGCCGATAGCGCGCCGCGGTCCACAGGGCCTGAATGGTGTACATGGCGCTGCCGTCGCCGATGAGCGCCACCACCGGCCGGTCGGGCAGCGCGACTTTGACGCCGATCGCCGCCGGCAGTCCCCAGCCGATGCCGCCGCCGCGCAAGCCGTAAAAGCTCTGCGCGTCGTCGCTGTTGATCAGCGAGCGCGCGCCGGGCGCCGACGAGAGGATTTCCTCGATCACCACGGCGTCCTTCGGCAGCATCGCGCCGATCGCTTCAAGGAGCGCCAGCGGCTGCACCGGCGTCTTGCCGGCAAGCGCGCGGGCCTTGGCGCGAAACGCCTCGCGGTCTTTCTTGATGGTCTCGGTGATGGATTTGAGCCGCGCGCCTGCGGCGCTCTTGGCACTCGCACTCATGCGCGCGCTCACGCCCGCAGTGATGTCCGGCAGCGTCGCCTTCGGATCGCCGAGGATCGCGACTTGCGCCGGATAGTTCTTGCCGATCTGCCACGGATCGGTGTCGAGATGAATGAGCTGCAAGCCCTTTGGCCACGGATCGACGTTCGACGTCAGCGACCAGGTGAACAGATCGCCGCCGACGGAGAACAACAGGTCGTGCTTGTCGAGCACTTCGCGGACGCCCGCCTGCGAGCGCGTCATCGATCCGCGATAGAGCGGATGCGACGCCGGAAACGACGCGGTGTTCGGAATGAATTCGACATAGACCGGCGCGCCGATCGCTTCGGCGAGCGCGGCAAGCTCCTTGTGCGCGCGGCTCTGCGCCACCGCGTCGCCGGCGATGATGAGCGGCCGCTCGGCCTTGGCGAGCAGCTCGGCGGCGGCGGCAACCGCGTCGGCATCGCCGCGCACGCGCGGCGCGACGCGCGTCGGCTCGAGCAGATCGATGTCGGCATCGCTCTTGAGAATGTCGCCCGGCAGCGACAGGAACACCGGCCCGGTCGGCGGCGCCAGCGCCGTCTTCACCGCGCGGTGCACGTAGCGCGGCAGATCCTCGACGCGATGCACTTCGGCGGCCCATTTGACGAACGGCCGCGCCAAGGTCGGCAGGTCCGCGGTCAGCACCGGCTCGGTGGCGACATATTCGAGGTCCTGCTGGCCGGCGGTGACCAGCACCGGCGCGTTGGCTTTCATGCGCGTCGTAGAGCATGCCCATGGCATTGCCGAGGCCCGGCGCGACATGAAGATTGAGCACCGCGAGATCGCCGGAGGCCTGGGCGTAACCGTCGGCCATCGCCATCAAGGCTGCTTCCTGCAGGCCGAGGATGTAGCGGATGTCATGCTCGACCGCGAAGGCGTCCATCAGCGGCAATTCGGTGGTGCCCGGATTGCCGAACATCACCGTGACGCCCTCCTGCTTGAGCAGGTCGAGAAACGCGCGTTTTCCGGACATCACGGGCAAGGGTTCCTCCAACTCGTCATTCCGGGGCCGAGCAAAGCGAGGAACCCGGAATCCATAATCCCGATACTTGCAGATTTGCGACGGGGAGAGCTATGCCGGATTCGCTGGGGGTGTAGATTCCGGGCTCACCGTTGTGCGGTGCCCCGGAACACATCTACTCTAATTCAACGTCTTCCAATCTAACACCACGTCCGGCACGCAGGCTTTTCCGCGCTTCATCAATCCGGTGCAGAAATCGCGGGTCATTTTCGAGCCGATACTCGAACCAATCGTCCTCAGACTCAAATCCGATCAACACGCCGGCCGGCTTCCCGTGACGCGTGATAACGATTTCCTGTGTCTCCGCTTCGCGAAGGAATCGCGACAGATCATCCTTGATCTCGGATAAAGGGACTTCTTTCATTCCGGATTTCCGAACTGTGCGAGCCATGACTCAGCCTCCGATTTGGCTACGATCGCCAGGATTTCGACGGTCGTGCCGGAAATATCGTAAAACACTCTGATCTCATTCACGCGCAACCGATATTGTGGACGGCGAAGTCCGCGCAGCCTTTTGATGCGACTGCGGCTGGTTTTCCCCGGCTCGTGCCTCAGATGCGTTTCGAGTGCCGTCCGCACAGTCGCGCGAACGTTCGCGGGGAGCCTTCTCAAATCGTCGATTGCTTCCGGCGCGAGAACGATCGTATGGGTCATTCTGGCCAGAATATAGCCAGATTTTTGGCGATATGAAAGCCGGTGCCGCGAAGGGTTTCAGTTGAGATCGACGCGAAAGGATTGAGGCATGGCCGCGCGGGTAAAACCGATCAACTCAAAGCAGGCTTACGAAGCTGCGCTTAAAGAACTCGATCGAATTTGGGGCGCGGCGCCGGGAACGCCCGAAGGCGATCGCATCGATGAGCTTGTGACGCTTATCGAAATTTATGAGGACGAGCATTATCCGATGGAGCCAGGAGATGGCGCAGAAGCGGATAATCGATGACGACTGGGTAGATGGACCGCCGCTAACAACGACGGGTCAAATTCTGGAAAACGCTGGTGCCGCGGAAGGGATTCGAACCCCCGACCCCCGCATTACGAATGCGGTGCTCTACCGGCTGAGCTACCGCGGCTGACCAGCGGTACGCCGTCGTAATACCCGGAAACTGTAAACGCAAGAAGTACTGCGGGGCGCGCCGGCACACCATTTTTGGCGGTTTTTGCCCCGATTCGGGCGCGTTCGATTCTGGTCGACGGGGTCCCGCAACCGCTATAGAGCGGCTGATCCCGACGGAAACGCTGCCTTGCCGAGCATCACCGAGCCCGCGCGCGACACGCCGATTTTCGGCGAGTTCGAGATCGTCGTCCTCGGCGGCGGCCCGGCCGGGATCGCCGCGGCCGCGGCCGCCGGCGCGCTCGGGCGCAAGACGCTGCTGATCGAGCGTTACGGGTTCCTCGGCGGCATGGGCACCGCCGCCGGCGTGACCAATTTCTGCGGCCTCCATGCCAATGTGCACGGCGATATCCGCCAGGTCGTGCACGGCGTCGCCGACGATCTGCTCGGCCGCATCGACGCGCTCGGCGGTCTCAACGAGCCGCATCTGATCTTCGGCAAGACCAAGGCGCAGGCTTACGACACCGCGGCCTATAAATGCGCGGCCGACGATCTTCTCGCCGCGCGCAAGGTGGACATTCTGTTTCATGCGCTCGCCGCCGGCGTCGCGATGAACGGCGCGCGCATCGATGCGCTGCTGATCGAGACCAAATCCGGCCGCATGGCGGTACGCGGAAACATCTTCATCGATTGCTCCGGCGACGGCGATCTGGCGAGCTTTGCCGGCGCGCCGTTCGAGATCGGCGATGCCGACGGCAACATGCTCTATCCGACCATGATGTTCCGCCTCAACGGCGTCGATCCGGACGCGGCCGGCGAAGCTTGGAAGACCATTCCGGCGCTGATGGAGGAAGCCGAAAAGCGCGGCATGCGCTTTCCGCGCAAGGGCGCGATCGTGCGGCCGATGAAACACGAAACCGAATGGCGGGTGAATGTCACGCAGCTCAAGACCGGCAACGGCCGCGCCATCGACGGCACCGACGCGCGCGAATTGAGCGCCGGCGAGATCGAAGGCCGCCGCCAGGCGCTCGCCTTCTTCGAATTCCTCAAAGCGAGTGCGCCCGGCTTCGCCAACTCCTATGTCGTCGACATTCCGCCGCAGCTCGGCATCCGCGAGACGCGCCGCGATCACCGGCCGCTACAGCCTCACCCGCGACGACGTGATCTCGTGCGCGAGCTTTCCCGATACGATCGGCGTCAACGGCTGGCCGATCGAAGCCCATGTCGCGGGCGATGTGGTGTGGGAGTGGCCGGATATTCCGGGCTCGCGCGGCTTCAATCATCTGCCCTACCGCATGCTGCTGCCGCTGCAACGTCGACAATCTCCTGGTGGCCGGCCGCTGCGCCTCGATGACCCATGAAGGCCAGTCGGCGGCGCGCGTCTCCGGCGCCTGCTTCGTCATGGGCGAAGCCGCGGCCACCGCGGCGCATCTCGCGCTTGCCGCGCAGGCCGATCCGGCGGATATCGACGTGAAACGATTGCAGCAGACGCTCGAGCGAAACGGCGTCTTTCTCGGGAAGGAAACATGAAGAAACTCGCTGTTCTCCTCGCGCGCATGCTCGCTTGCCGCTGCTGGTGCCGGCCGACGCCGGCTGCTGGCAGCAGGATTGGCCGGCCAAGACAGTGCGGATCATCGTGCCGTTCGGCGCCGGCTCGACGCCCGATATCGTGGCGCGTCTGGTCGCCGACAGCCTGGCGCAGAAATATCCGAGCTCGCGCTTTCGTCGTCGAGAACAAGCCGGGCGCGAGCGGCAATATCGGCACCGATGCGGTCGCCAAGGCGCGACCCCGACGGCACGACGATCGGGGTCAGCATCGGCGGGCCGCTCGCCATCAACACGCTGTTGTTCGCAGGCGCTGCCTTACGATCCGAAGAAAGACATCGCCGCGGTGACGCAGCTCGTCACCATGCCGAGCGTGCTCGCGGTCAATCCGAACCTCGGCGTCAACAGCGTCGCTGAGCTCGTCGCGCTGCTCAAGCGCGAGCCGGGCAAATACGATTTCGGCTCCATCGGCAACGGCTCGCTGTCGCATCTGTCGATGGAAGCGATCGCGCTCAAAAGCGGCACGCAGATCGTGCACGTGCCCTTCAACGGCTCGCCGCAGGCGATGACGGCGGTGATCCGCGGCGATGTGCAGATGGCCTGCCTGCCGGCGGCCTCCGTCGTGCCGCTCGCCAAAGCCGGCAAGCGTGAAGATGCTGGCGGTGTCGCTCGCCAAGCGCTCGCCGTTTCTGCCCGATCTGCCGACTTTGAAGGAATCCGGCATCGACGTCGAAGCCGACACCTGGATGGGCCTGATCGCGCCCGGCAAGACGCCGCCCGATCTGATCGCGAAGATCAACAAGGACGTGGCGGAGGCGATCCGCTCGCCCGCCGTCCGCGACAAGCTCGCGACGCAATACATGGAGCCGGTCGGCAATTCGCCGGCGCAATTCCGCGCCGTCATCGACGCGGAAGTGGCGCGCTGGGCGCCGGTGATCAAGGCGGCGGATATGAAGCTGAATTAATGCGCTACTTCGCGTCCGCTTCCGCGCGCAGCTTGAAGCGCTGGATCTTGCCCGTCGCCGTCTTCGGCAATTCGGTGCGGAACTCGATCCAGCGCGGATATTTGTAGACCGCGAGCTTCTGCCGGCACTCGTCCTGGAGCCGTTGCGCGAAGTCGGCGCAGGCCAGGCCCTGCGTCTTGAGCACGACGAAGGCCTTGGGCTTGATCAGCGCGTCGGTGTCCGGCCAGCCGACCACGGCGGCTTCGAGCACGTCGGGATGGCTTTGCAGCACGCCTTCGACTTCGAACGGCGAGACATACATGCCGGAGACTTTCAGCATGTCGTCGCGCCGGCCGCAGTAGACGTAATAGCCGTCGTCGTCCTCGACATATTTGTCGCCGGAGCGCGTCCATTCGCCCAAGAATGTCGAGCGCGATTGGTCGCGATTGTTCCAGTACATCATCGCGCTGGTCGGGCCGCGCACCTGCAATTCGCCCATCTCGCCGCGCGTCTTGACGATCTCGCCGTCGTCGTCGACGAGGCGGATGTCGTAGCCCGGCACCGGCTTGCCGGTGGTGCCGTATTTCACTTCGCCCGGGCGGTTGCTGAGGAAAATGTGCAGCATCTCGGTCGAGCCCAGCCCGTCGAGAATGTCGGTGCCGTAGCGCTCGCTCCAGCGCCGGCCGATATCGGTCGGCAGCGCTTCGCCGGCCGAGACGCAGCGCCGCAGTTTCAGCTCGGCGCGCTGCGGCGCCGCGGCGCTCGCGAGAAACGCGGCATAGAAGGTCGGCACGGCGTAGAACACGTTGACCTGATGTTTCTTCAGGATATCCGCGACCAGGTCGGGCGTCGGCCGCTGCGCCAACAGCACCGTGGTGGCGCCGGCCGACATCGGAAAGGTCAGCGCATTGCCGAGGCCATAGGCGAAGAACAGTTTCGCGACCGAATAGCAAATGTCGTTCTCGGTGATGCCGAGGATCGGGCCGGCATAAAGGTCGTCGGTGAGTTTGAGATCGGCATGCGTATGCACCGCGCCTTTCGGCTTGCCGGTCGAGCCGGACGTGTAGAGCCAGAAGCACATGTCGTCGCGCGTCGTCGGCGCCGTCATCGGCGCCGTTTTGGGCGCGGCGCTCGCTTGCGCCAGCAGGTCGTCGAAGCGCGGCTGCGCCGTGCGATTTTTCGCCGGAGACGATGACGTGTTCGAGATCTTCCGACTCGCGGATCGCCTTGCCGAATTTCGGCAGCAAGTCTTCGGAGACGACCAGCAGCCGCGCGCGGCTGTCGCGCAGCATGAAGCAGTAATCGTCCTCGGTCATCAGCGTGTTGACCGGCACCGCGACGACGCCGGCCTTGATGGCGCCGAGAAACGCGGTCGGCCAGTCGATGGTGTCGAGCAGGCACATCAGCATGCGCTCCTCGCGGCGGATGTGCAGCGAGCGCAGCACGTGGCCGAAACGCTCGACGCGTTCGGCGAGGTCGGCGTAAGTGTATGTGCCGCGATGGTCGATGAAGGCGATCTTCTCGCCGCGGCCGGCGTCGAGATTGCGCTCGAGAATGTCGGCGGCGAAATTGTAGTCGCGCGGTATGGCGCTCGCGCTTGCGCCTCGGCTGAGCGATACTCATCGCGGCGGTTTCCTCGGCGGCGTTCTCAGTGGCGTTTTTCTGGGTGCGGTCGGGCTGTTTGCCCACCGAATTGCCCACGGCAAACACATTATGCCGACGTAAAAATTCGGCGGCAATGCCGCAGGCCAAACCGTCGCGGAAACGGCCTGTCATCGGCGCGAAATTGCGCTATGACAGGCCCCGAAAAACAGCCCCCGAAAACGCCCCCTCCGGCCGGAGCCTGCCGCATGATTTTGAGCCGCGACCGCATTCTCACCACCCATGTCGGCAGCCTGCCGCGCAACGAGACTTTGAGCGACCTTCTGATCGCGCAGGAGGAAGGCAAGAGCCTACGACGCAAAACTCATGGCCGCCGAGATGGACAAGGCGGTTCGCCACGTCGTGCGAAAAGCAGGTGGCGGCCGGCATCGATGTCGGCAATGACGGCGAGCAGCGGCGGATCGGCTTTCAGACTTACGTGCCGCAGCGCATGTCGGGCTTCGCCGGCGTCTCGAAGCGCCGCCGCGGCCGCGAGTTCGAGGAATTTCCCGAACTGGTCAGTTACCTGATGCGGCGCTTTCCCAATCCGCCGAAGAGCCAGCAGGGCGCGCCGGAAGCGCAGGCCGAGATCAAATATCGCGATCTCAAGCCGATCACCGATGAGACGGCGGGCTTCAACAAGATCGCCGACGAGCTGCACGCCTTCTCCGAGCGGTTCATGACCGCGCCGTCGCCGGGCATTATCTCGACCACGATGCTCAACGCCTATTACGAAACGCACGACGCCTATCTCGACGCCATCGCGCGCGAGATGAAGAACGAATACCAGACCGTCCACAAAGCCGGCATCGTGCTGCAGATCGACGCGCCCGATCTGGCGATGGATCGCACCATGATGTACCGCGATCTTTCGGACGCCGATTTCATCAAGCGCTGCGAGCGCCATGTCGAGGCGATCAACAAAGGCATCGACGGCATTCCGCGCGACCGCGTGCGGCTGCATATCTGTTACGGCAATTGGGAAGGCCCGCACATCCACGACATCGCGCTCGATAAGATTCTTGCCCGCGCTCTACCAGGCCAAGGTCGGCGCGCTGTCGATCGAGTTCTCCAATCCGCGCCACGCCCATGAATATGCCGCGCTCAAGCGCGTGCCGTTTCCCAAAGACATGATCCTCATTCCCGGCGTGGTCGAGACCACCTCGAATTTCGTCGAGCATCCCGAAGTGGTGGCGCGCCGCATCGAGGAGGCGGTGGCGACGATCGGCGACCGCGAGCGCGTCATCGCCTCGACCGATTGCGGCTTCGGCACCTTCACGCGGCGCGAATGGGTCATCGAGCCGGCGGTCTGGCTCAAGCTCAAGGCGATCCGCGACGGGGCGGATATCGCTTCGGCCCGGCTTTGGGGTAAAAGGACCGCGGCTTAAGCGCCCCTTCGAGCTCATCCCCGCGAAAGCGGGGATCCGGCTTTAGCCACTGGCGATGCTCGCCATACTGGATTCCCGCTTTCGCGGGAATGAGCGGAAGATGACAAGAGCATAAACTTCCAATTTCACACCACCAGCAGGAACACACCGTGATCGATCTCTACACCTGGACGACGCCGAACGGCCGCAAGGCTTCCATCGCGCTCGAGGAATTCGGCCTGCCCTACACCGTGCACCCGGTCGACATTTCCAAGGACGAGCAGTTCAAGCCGGAATTCCTCAAGATCAGCCCCAACAACCGCATCCCGGCGATCGTCGATCGCGACAACGGCATGAGCCTGATGGAATCCGGCGCCATCCTGATCTATCTCGCCGACAAGACCGGCAAGCTTCTGCCCAAGAGCGGCGAGGACCGCTACCGCACCATCGAATGGCTGATGTGGCAGATGGGCGGTCCAGGCCCGATGCTCGGCCAGGTCCATCACTTCGTGAAATACAATCCGGGCAAGGCGCCCTATGCCGAGGAGCGCTATCTGAAGGAAGCGCACCGGCTCTATGGCGTGCTCGACAAGCAGCTTCGGCAAGCACGACTACGTCGCCGGCGAATATTCGATCGCCGATATCGCGATCTGGCCGTGGGTGTCGCGCTACGAGTGGCAGACCGTGGATCTCAACAAATATCCGAACGTCAAGCGCTGGTACACGGCCATCGCCAATCGCCCGGCGGTGCAGAAGGGCTATAAGGTGCCGAAGGATATCGGCCCGATCCCGATGCCGTGAGGCGGTCCGTCACCCTGAGGCGGCCGCAAAGCGGCCCTCGAAGGGCGACGGCTCGGTATAAACGTCTGCACGAATTAGCTACAATACGCCCCACATCTGCAGTGGCCGTTCATCCTTCGAGGCTCGCTGCGCTCGCACCTCAAGGATGAAAAGACCCGAGGAGCTATCCATGGACGACATCACCAAGCGCGATCCGATCAAGATCACCGCCGAAGACATCAACCCGCGCTACAATTGGGGCCGCCATCTGCCGGTGCTCGGCACCATGGGGGTCGATTTCGAGGAGCGCGTCGATTACCGGCGCATGCACCGCTATCGCCTCGCCCGCGCGCAGGCGGCGCTCGAGGCGTCCGATCTCGGCGCGCTGCTGCTGTTCGACGACAACAATATCCGCTACGTCACCTCGACCAAGATCGGCGAATGGGCCCGCGACAAGCTCTCGCGCTTTGCGCTGTCTGACGCGCGGCGGCGATCCGATCCTGTGGGACTTCGGCTCGGCGGCCGTGCATCACAAGCTCTATTCGCCGTGGCTCAAGCCGGAGAACTGCAAGGCCGGCTCGGTCGGCCTGCGCGGCACCGTCGATCCGGCGTTCGGATTGATGAAGCGCCACGCCGAGGAAATGGCCTCGATCCTCAAAGCGGCCGGCGTCGCCAAAATGCCGATCGGCGTCGACATCATCGAGCCGCCGATGATGTTCGAGCTGGAAAAGGCCGGGCTCAAGATCAAGGACGGCCAGCAGGTGATGCTCTCAGCGCGCGCGAGGTGAAATCCGCCGACGAGATCGCGCTGCTCAATCGCGCCGCGGCGATGGTCGACGGCGCCTATGACGTCGTCAACCAGATGCTGCGCCCCGGCGTGCGCGAGAACGACATCGTCGCCGAGGTCAACAAGTTCCTCTACACCCACGGCTCCGACGACGTCGAAGCGGTCAATGCCGTGTCCGGCGAGCGCTGCAGCCCGCATCCGCACAATTTCACCGACCGCATGATCCGCCCCGGCGACCAGGCCTTCTTCGACATCCTGCAATCGTTCATGGGCTATCGCACCTGCTACTACCGCACCTTCAACGTCGTGCGCGCCACCGACGACCAGCGCGACGCCTACAAGATGGCGCGCGAATGGCTCGACAACGCCATCGCCCGCATCAAGCCCGGCGCCTCGACCGCGCATATCTGCGAGGTGTTCCCGAAAGCGAATGAGTTCGGCTTCCCCGACGAAATGTCGGCCTTCGGCCTGCAATTCGCCCACGGGCTCGGGCTCAATCTGCACGAGCGGCCGATCATCTCGCGCGTGGTGTCGATGGATCACCCGACCGAGATCGTCGAAGGCATGGTGTTCGCGATCGAGACCTATTGCCCGGCGACGGACGGCTACTCGGCCGCGCGCATCGAGGAAGAGGTCGTGGTCACCGACAAAGGCTGCACGCTGATCTCGCTGTTCCCGGCCGAGGAATTGCCGATCTCGGCGAGGTATTGATCCGCTCACCTCTCCCCGCTGTGCGGGGAGAGGTCGTCCGCGCGGAAGCGCGACGGGTGAGGGGGCCTCTCCGCGATTCTGAGCGCGTCGGCTACGCCCCCTCATCCCAACCTTCTCCCCGCACGCGGGGAGAAGGAGCGCGTATCGCCCAGCTGCAAAGAAACGACAGCCTCAGAATCAAAACGGCCAGGCGAAGCCCGGCCGTTTTAGTTTGGGTGGATGGCAGTTTCTTAGTTGGATATTTGAACGGCGCTTACCACCAATTGAACTTGTAGTGGACGCCCGACATCACGGTCTGCTGTGACGGCTGGAGCTTCAAGCTGAACGCGCCGAGCCCGCTAGCCGCCGAACCCGCGACCGGCAAGGTCGCATTTTCATAGCTCGTAAAGCGATATTCGGTGTTGAAGTACAGCCCGGAATGGACTGGATCTTGGTCTCGATGCCAGCGCCGGTGAACCAGCCGCTGTAATTGTGCGAGCCCATCGACATCGGCGCGGCAAATGGCTGCAGCGTTATGCCGTCGAAATGGGCCGAGCTATAGCCGCCGCTGAAATAGGACAGGATATCCGGCGTGATCAGCCAGCCGATGCGGCCGCCGGCGTCCCAGAACGATTTCTCTTTCTCGACGCCGGTCAGCGTCGCGAAACCGGCGCCGGGCGCCGCGGTGAAATTCCATGTGCCGGTCATATTGCCGAAGTTGTAATCGGCAAGCACGCCAGCCACGAGATTCCAGCCGCCGACGTTGAACTGATAGTCATAGCCGACATCGGCCATACCGAGCCAACCCCGAGCGCCGTTATTGGTCGTGCCCTGGATGACGCCCGCAGCCGGAACCACGCTCGAATTCGTGTCCGACACGCCGTAGCCCCAGCCGGCGCCGACATAGAAGCCGGTCCAATTCGGAGCAACGACAGCCGGTGCGACGACCGGCGGCGGCGCATAGCGCGGCGGCAGGTCCGCGGCGCTGGCGGCGCCGATGCCGGCAAGCAGCGCGGCGCCGGCAAGAAGAATTCGTTTCATGGTTCGTGTCATGGCCCGTCTCCCCATTTTCTGAGCGCCGAATATACAGGCGATCGGCGGCAAATGATTGTGCAAATGACCGTCCCGGCCGCCGCGCTGTCGATATTCTCCGGACTGTGGATTTATGGTCACACTAAAAGCGGTATCAACGTACTGATTTTACTTATCTTTTAGCCATCGATTAGGGTTAAGCGGATGACAACAGGATTTCGCCGCAATCCGCCGCCTGCGGCCCCTCTCGGACAGTCTCCTGGGCCATGACCGCCCGACCGCCCCGAAACCACCATTGCCGAGCAATCGGCGCCAAAGAATAGCGTGCCTGATTCGGCGAAGCGCAAGGGGACGATGCGGAGGATGGGAGCCGATTGTCGAATCTAGGGCGAAGCGCTTGCGCTCATGCTGCGCAGCGCCGCGAGCCGCATCTCCATCTCGCGCTTGAGATTATATTGCGGCTTGCCGAACGACGTGTTGCGCGCGGCGAGGAAGTCGCGCTGCTCGTCACGCAGTTGCGCGCTCGCCTTGCCGTTGCGCGCGGCCATCGCCGCCTTGTAGGCGGCATCGATCTCGCGATCGAGCCGCGCCAGATCGGGATCGGAGCAGATCGCCTTCTCGGCGGCGCGGTGCGCGCTGCCGCAGTCGAAGCTCGGCAGCACGGTGGCGGACGTGTCGGCTTTGGCCGAGATCAGCCGGTCGCGCTGTTGCCGCGCGTCGGCGAGGTTCTCGGCGGCCTGATCGAACTGCGGATTGATTTGCAGGGCCTGCTGGTAATCGGCGATCTCGTGGTCGAGATCGCCCTTCTTGCCGTAGGCGGCGCCGCGATTGTTGTAGGCCAGATAGAATCCCGGATTGAGCGCGATGGCGCGATCGTAATCGGCGATGGCGCGATCGTAGTCGTGTTTGAAATTGTAGCTGTCGCCGCGGTCGGTGAGGAAGTTCGCCTTCGGCGTCAGCCGGATCGCCTCGTTGTAGTCGGCGATGGCGCGGTCATAGTCGCCGTTCTCGGCATAGGACAGACCGCGATTGTCGAAATATTCCGGCGTGAGCGGATCGAGCCGGATCGCCTCGCTGTCGTCGGCGATGGCCTGGTCGATGCGGCCGAGCTTCTTGTAGGCGGCGGCGCGATCGGTGATAGGCGTCCGATTTCTTCGGATCGAGCCTGATCGCCTGGTCGTAATCCTTGATCGCCGACTGATAGTCCTTCTTGAAATAAGAGGCGGCGCCGCGATCCATGAAAGCTTGCGCATCATCCGGCTTGAGCCGCAGCGCCTCGTTGTAGTCGGCGATGGCGCGGTCGTACTGGCCGTTATTGTTGAAGACGTTGCCGCGGGTGTCGACCGCTTGCGGCATCGTTGGGGTCGAGCCGCACGGCTTGATTGGCGTCGGCGAGCGCTTGATCGAGCCGGCCGATGGTGCGGCAGGCGTTGGCGCGCTCGCGGAACGCCCGGGCATTTTTCGGATCGAGCGCGATGGCGCGGTCGAAATCGCCGAGCGCAAGCTGCATCTTGTTGACGTACCAGTAAGATCGCGCCGCGATTGACGAGCGCCGCGGCAAGCGCATTGACTGCGGGCTGGTCCTTGAGCGTGTCGATGAGCGCGCTGCAGGCGGCGATGCGCTGCTCCGGCGAGTAGGCGTCGCCGGTGAGCGGCGCAGATGCCGGCATTGGTGCTGCTCTGCGCATGCGCCTGCGGCGCGGACAGGAGAATGGCCGAGACAACCGGACAGGCCGCTCAACAGGCAGGCGGCAGCGAAAATGGGTTTGGCGCGGCGCAGTGACAAGCTGCATGACAGGCTCCAGGACGATGGGCGGCCGAACAGGCCGTCCTGCATAAGTCGCATCCGCGCGGCAAAAAGGTTTTACGGCCAGCGGCGCCAAGCCGACGCGCCGAGACGATTTTTCCCGGCTCAACAAGCGCTTGACGGAGCGGGAAATTCCAGTGACATGCGGGTTTTCCGCACAGTCCCCGCCTGTCCCCGGAATCGATCGCAAGCGAGATGTGAGCATGATTTCCGACGCGCTGCCCAAAACCGCCATCGCCGAACACCTGGTGCAGAAAATTCGCGCGCTCGATGCCGGGAAGCTGCCGCAAGCGGTGCGGGAGAAATGCGATCGAGCTTGTCATCGACGTGGTCGGCCTCGCCGTCACCGCGCGCAACGAAGACTACGTGAAGGCTGTGCTCGCCGGCTGCGACGACGACGGCCCCTGCACCGCGATCGGCCACAGCCGCACGCTCAGCGCGGCGGCCGCCGCGATCGTCAACGGCACCGCGATCCACGGCGAGGATTTTGACGACACGTTCGAGGGCGGCCCGATCCATGCCGGCGCGGTGGTGGTGCCGGCGGTGCTGGCGGCCTGCGAGCGGCACGATCTCGGCGGCGAAGCAGCGCTGCTCGGCATCGCCGTCGGTGTCGAGACGATGTGCCGGCTCGAGCACGGTCGCGCCGACGCTGACGCACAAAGCCGGATTTCATCCGACGGCGGTGTTCGGCGCGGTGGGCGCCGCGGCCGGCGTCGGCACGGCGCTGCAAACTCTCCGAGCGGCAGATGGTCGATGCGCTCGGCACCGTCGGCTCGATGGCGTCGGGCATCATCGAATATCTCGCCGAAGGCGCCTGGACCAAACGGCTGCATGCCGGCTGGGCGGCGCAATCGGGGCTGCGCGCCGCGCTCCTCGGCCGCGCCGGTTTCTTAGGTCCGCGCACGGTGTTCGAAGGCGTGCACGGTTTCTTTCACGGCTTCGCCAACACCACCAAGGGCGATTTCGACGCCATCGCCGGCGATTTCGGCGAGCGCTGGGTGACCGAGACGTTGGCGTTCAAGCCCTATCCGTGCGGGACCATGACGCATCCCTATATCGATTGCGCGCGGCGGCTCGGCGAAGCGCGTCAAGGCCGACGATATCGTCGAGATGGTCTGCGAAGTCGGCGAGGGCACCGTGCATCGGCTTGTGGGAGCCGCTTGCCGTCGAAACATCATCCGAAGAACGGCTATGCCGGAAAATTCTCGTCGCCCTATTGCATCGCCACGGGCTTCGTCCGCGGCAATGTCGGCTTGAGCGACTTCACCGACGCCGCGGTGAAGGATCCGGCCGTGCTCGCCGTCGCCGGCAAGGTGCGTTACCAGATCGATCCGAACAATCCCTATCCCGAAAAATTTCACCGGCCACATCCGCGCCAGGTTGCGCGACGGCTCGGTGATCGAAGAGCGCCAGCCCTATATGCGCGGCGGCGCGCAGGAGCCGCTGACCCGCGCCGATATCGAGCAGAAGTTTTTGCTCAACGCCAAGCACGGCGGCTGGAGCGACGAGCGCGCGGCGGGGGTCGCTGAAGCTGATCGGCGGCTTGTTCAAAGGGCCGGTGAATCTGGCGCAGCTGCGGGGATAATTCGGGCGCGTTCCCCGGACGCGGTGCAGCGCGCAGCGGTGCACCGCTGATCCGGGGCCTTCGCAAGCTCGGCGCATGAGGGCTGCCAATTCGTAACGATCCCGGGTCTGCAGCGCACCGCTGCGCGCTGCGCTGCGCCCGGGAAACGCAATAGGTCCGCGTCACTTTTATATTGACAGATGTCACTATTACAGTTACACAAGCGGATGTGATTCTCGCTCACGTAAAGGACCTGTCCCGGAGACATGCCGGGGCATGGGAGCGAGGGCGGTGCCCGCGGGCGGTGTTGTAAACCGTTCCCGGGCGGCTCCGGGCATCAACCTCCCAGCACTACCGACTGGGCGCGAGGTGCTCGCTGGACTGGGACAGGTGAAGGCGGGTAACGCCCGCAAAAACCGCGTCGGTTCCGCCCCAGGAATGGGGATCGTTACGGGATCGGCGCCAATTCCAAGTCCCAGGAAACGTGGCCTGGAGCAGGGCCCTTGGGAGGAGATCTCTCCTGGGCCGAAGCCGTGGTGGAACGCCGATAGGCGTGCTGCCCCCTCCTTTATCCTCCCCCGCTTGCGGGGGAGGATAAAGGAGGGGGGCAGCGGCCGTGCCAGCAGCACGGCAGGTTGGAAAAGGCGTCTGTCGGCGTTCCATATCCTTTCATTTTCTTGCGCGTGGCGAAGCGAGCGTAGCGGACAGCAAAAAGCAGGCACCACCCCTTCTTTTTCGGATCGCGCCACTCTCTTCGCACTTTCACCGTGGCGGCAACTGCAAAAACTCGGGCGCATATGCGCCGCGAGAACGCGCCGTCTTTCATCCTCCCCCGTGCAAACGGGGGAGGTCGCCATGCGCAGCATGGCGGGTAGGGGCGTCTGACTCGTTGTCCCGTTGTCGTCGAAAGCTCGCGTTGCCACGAGGCGTGTCGCAAAGGAGGCAAAGGATGGAAGTGTAAGTGCGAGCCGCTGACGAGTTGCCCCACCTCGCCGCCCGCGCCCCTACCTCCGTGCTTCGCACGGCTACCTCCCCCGTTTTCACGGGGGAGGATTAAGCCTAGGAAATCTAGATGGTTAATCGGGTCTTAACCTCGCCGCACCTATGGTGTCCCGTGCTTGAAGCGGCGGGGCCCCGCTGTTTGCGATGTACAGGATGAGTACCGAGACTAGAGCCACGCCGTTTCGCGCGCCCAATGCGCGCTCGCCGTTTGTGCGTTTGCGGGAGCTGCTCGGCGATACGCCGCCGGGCAAGTCCGCGATCAGCCTCGCGGTGGGCGAGCCGCAGCATGCCATTCCCGCTTTTGTCGGGCCAGTGATCTCAGCGCATGTCAACGAATTCGGCCGCTATCCGATGAACAAGGGCCTCGATGCCTTCGGCGAAGCCGTCGCCAATTGGCTGACCAAGCGCTTTGCGCTCGAACGTCCGGTCGATCCGCTGCACGAAGTGCTGGTGCTCAACGGCACCCGCGAGGGACTTTTCCTCGCCGCGCTCGCGGCGAAAAATTACGTGCCGCAGCGCTCCGGCAAACCCGCGGTGCTGATCCCCAATCCGTTCTATGCGGCTTATTCCGCAGGCGCGATCGCTGCCGATTGCGAGCCGGTCTATCTGCCGGCGACGGCCGAGACCGGCTTTCTGCCCGATCTCGACGCGCTCTCTGACGATTTGCTGGCGCGCACGGCCGCGGTCTATCTCGCCTCGCCGTCGAATCCGCAAGGCGCGGTCGCCGATCTTTCCTATCTCGAAAAGCTCGCCGCCATGGCGCGCCGTTTCGGCTTCATCGTCCTCGCCGACGAATGTTATTGCGAGATCTACAGCAAGCATGCGCCGCACGGCATGCTGGAAGCGGCAGGTCCCGATTTCCAAAACGTCGTCGTGTTCCATTCGCTGTCGAAGCGTTCGAATCTGCCGGGGCTGCGCATCGGCTTCGCCGCGGGCGACCGCAAATTCCTCGCCGCCTATCTCGAATTGCGCAATGTCGCTGCTCCCCAAGTGCCGACCCCGATGCAGCACGTCGCCATCGCCGCCTATAACGACGAGAAGCACGTCGAAGAGAACCGGCGGCTCTATCGCGAGAAATTCGATCTTGCCGATCAGATCATCGGCGACCGTTACGGCTATCGCCGGCCGGCCGGCGGATTTTTTCTCTGGCTCGATGTCTCAGCCCATGGCGGCAGCGAGAAGGCGACGCAGCTGTCTGTGGCGCGAGGCGGGCTTGCGCGTCGTGCCCGGCCGCTATCTCGCGCGCGAACAGTCGGACGGCAGCAATCCCGGCGCGGATTATATCCGCGTCGCCATGGTGCAGAACAACGAGGTCACCGCCGAGGCGATGCATCGCCTTGTCGCGGTGTTGGGTTAGAGCAATGAAATTCACTCGTCATTGCGAGGAGCGAAGCGACGAAGCAATCCAGAGCTGTGCCGCCGTACTGGATTGCTTCGCTGCGCTCGCAATGACGGTGCGGGTTAGCGGGCTCGAAAGGCAAACCAAGCGATGTCGATGATCGACCGCAGCCTTGACGGCATGGCCGCACTTTCCGGCCAGCTCGGCAGCGTGTTGCGCCGGCGGCTGCGCGAAGTCGTCGGTATCGCGCTGATCAGCGTCGCCATGATGGCGGGCCTGGCGCTGGCGAGCTGGTCGGTGCAGGACCCGTCGCTGAGCCATGCCACCGATGCGCCGGTGCATAATCTCCTCGGCGTGCCGGGCGCCATCGCCGCCGATCTGATGATGCAGCTTCTTGGGCTCGGGCTCGCTGGCGCTGCTGTTGCCGATCGCGGTGTGGGGCTATCGGCTGCTCGGCCATCGGCGGCTCTCCCACGAGCGCCTGCGCGTGCTGCTTGTGGATGCTCGGCGCGGTGTTGAGCGCGGCGTTCGTCTCCTGCCTGCCGCGCAGCGCGCATTGGCCGCTGCCGTCCGGGCTCGGCGGCGTCGTCGGCGACGCCATGCTGCGGCTGCCGGTGGTGCTGTTCCACATCCAGCTCGTCGGAACGGCGCGGCTCGTCGCCGCGCTCGGGCTCGGCTTTGCCGCGCTGTGCAGCCTTCGGCATCGCCGCCGGCATGATCTTTGGCGGCGACGCCGAGGACTTTGACGAAGACGACGACGCGGACGACGACGAGGACCAGGACGAAGCCGGCGAGAAGGGCGACGACGCCTGGATCTCGCTCGGCTTTATCGAGCACCATTTGCTCAGCTTCCGCGCCTGGCTCGGCCGGCTGTTCGGCCGCCGCGAACGCGTGCCGCTGCCGTCGCGCGATAATCCCGCCATCCCGCGCCGCCGGATCGAGCCGCGTTTCGCCAATGCGACGCCTGCTCGCCGATCGACGACGCCGAGGACGAGGACGATGACGAGGAGGCAGCGCCGCGGGCGCGCAAGCCGCGCGCGCCGGCGAAGCCCGCGCGCCGCTCGTCGGGCGGCTTCCAAACGCCCGTCGCTTAATCTGTTGGCGGCGCCGCGCGCCAGCGAGCGCTCGACGCTGAGCACCAGCGAGATCGAGGAGAACGCGACGCGGCTCGAAGGCGTGCTCGGCGATTTCGGCGTGCGCGGCGAGATCATCAATGCGCGGCCGGGCCCGGTGGTGACGCTCTACGAGCTGGAGCCGGCGCCCGGCATCAAATCGTCGCGCGTCATCAGTCTCGCCGACGATATCGCGCGCTCGATGAGCGCGCTCTCGGCGCGCGTCGCCGTGGTGTCGGGCCGCAACGCCATCGGCATCGAATTGCCCAATCCGGTGCGCGAGAAAGTCTATCTGCGCGAGCTTCTTGGCGTCGCGCGAATACGCCGAGACGAGTTTCCGCCTGCCGCTCTGCCTCGGCAAATCGATCGGCGGCGAAGCCATCATGGTCGATCTCGCCCGCATGCCGCATCTGCTCATCGCCGGCACCACCGGCTCGGGCAAATCGGTCGCCATCAACACCATGATCTTGAGCCTGCTCTATCGGCTGCATCCCGATCAGTGCCGGCTGATCATGGTCGATCCGAAAATGCTCGAACTCTCCGTCTATGACGGCATTCCGCATCTGCTCACGCCGGTCGTCACCGATCCGAAGAAAGCGGTGGTGGCGCTCAAATGGGCGGTGCGCGAAATGGAAGAGCGCTACAAGAAAATGTCGAAACTCGGCGTGCGCAATATCGACGGCTACAATGCGCGCGTCGCCGAGGCGAACAAGAAAGGCGAGAAGCTCAATCGCACCGTCCATACCGGCTACAATCGCGACACCGGCCAAGCGATCTACGAGAACGAGGAGCTCGATCTCGAGCCGCTGCCCTATATCGTCGTCATCGTCGACGAAATGGCCGACCTGATGATGGTCGCCGGCAAGGACATCGAAGGCGCGGTGCAGCGTCTGGCCCAGATGGCGCGCGCCGCCGGCCTGCACGTGATCCTGGCGACGCAGCGGCCGTCGGTCGACGTCATCACCGGCACGATCAAGGCCAATTTCCCGACCCGCATTTCCTTCCAGGTCACCTCGAAGATCGACAGCCGCACCATTCTGGGCGAGCAGGGCGCCGAACAGCTGCTCGGCCAAGGCGACATGCTCTACATGGCCGGCGGCGGCCGCATCAGCCGCGTCCACGGGCCGTTCGTCTCCGACGAGGAAGTCGAGAAGGTGGTGCGCCATCTCAAGACGCAGGGCCAGCCGGAATATCTCGAAGCGGTCACCGCGGAAGAGCCGACCGACGCGGACGGCAATCCGGTGTTCGATTCAACCGCCATGGGCGGCGGCGAAGGCGGCGACCTCTATGCGCAGGCGGTGCAAATCGTCACCCGCGACCGCAAGGCGTCGACGAGCTACATTCAGCGCCGGCTGCAAATCGGCTATAACCGCGCCGCGTCGCTGATGGAGCGCATGGAACAGGAAGGGGTGGTCGGCCAGCCCAATCATGCCGGCAAGCGGGAAATTCTCGTCGAAGGCCCGGAAGAAAATCCGTTCTGAGGCGAGGGTCCAAGCAAGACAAAGGCTGACAAAGCCTATTGAGAATCGAGTGTTTCGTCTTTAATCGTAGCCGCGAATTCGCCATACCGCTGCCTTAGCGGATTGGGTTGTCGCGGGCGTATAGAAGTCCAGTCGCGAGAAATCGTAGCAGGGCGTGTCAGCGGGAGAAGGACATGGCGAAAACACGTGCTGCGAAATCTTACGCGGCGATCATTCTCACGGCGGCGGTTTGCAGCGGTTTCGCGCTGGCGCCGGCTTTCGCCGAGAGCGTGCCGCTGCCGACGCCGGCGCCGCAGCCGAAAAGCGGCTCCGCCCCCGCCGCGACCGGCAGCGCGCCTGCCGCCGACACTCAGCAGAAGCCGCCGAGCTTCTTCCCGTTCACTTTGCCGTTCGGCAACAAGGACTCGGCCGGCGGCTCCGGCGCAGCAAGCCAGCAAGCGACCGCGTTCGACACCAAGCAGCGCGCGCTGCTCGACAAGGTCTCAGCCTATCTGTCCGGCGTGCAGACCATGGTGGGGAATTTCGTGCAGATCGGCCCGGACGGCGGGCGCACCGAGGGCACGTTCTATATCCAGAAGCCGGGCCGGGTGCGGTTCACCTATAACGCGCCGAGCCCGATCGACATCATCGCCGACGGCTCGTCCGTGGTCGTGCGCGACCGCAAGCTGGCGACGCAGGATCTCTATCCGCTGTCGCAGACGCCGCTGCGTTATCTGCTCGCCGACCACCTCGATCTGTTGCGCGATGTCGACGTCGTCAGCGTCACCACCGACGATACGTTCACCACGGTGGTCATCGAGCAGAAGCAGGTCATGATCGGCACCAGCCGGCTGATGATGATGTTCGACGCCAAGGATCTCGGGCTCAAGCAGTGGACCGTCACCGATCCGCAGGGTTTTGACACCACGGTCGCGGTCTACAATCTCGACACCGGAAAGAAGCCGGATCCGAACCTGTTCGTCATCAATTATGCGCGCGACAGCGGCGGGATCACCAATCAGTAATCGGTGGGAAGATTGACGAAATCGGTTGGCGAATGCGCCGGCTGATATTTATATGCCGGCTGTCGCAATTGCCGGCCGCCGATCATTGATCCCCATCGCCGATCGTGAAGCTCACCCTGACAACCTGGAATATCAATTCGGTGCGCTTGCGCATCGATCTCGTCGCCAAATTCATCAAAGCGGTGCGGCCCGATATTCTGTGCCTGCAAGAGACCAAGTGCCCGGACGACGCGTTTCCGTTAAAGCGCCTCAAGCGGCTCGGCTATGAGCATGTCGCGCTCAACGGCCAGAAGGGCTATCACGGCGTCACCGTGATTTCGCGGCTGCCCTTCGAGCGTTTCAGCATCCAGAATTTTTGCGGCAAGAAGGATTGCCGTCATGTCTCGGCCGTGTTCGGCGAGCGCGCGGGCTTACGCGATCCGGTCACGGTGCATAATTTCTACGTTCCCGCCGGCGGCGACCTTGCCGATCCGCAAGCCAACCCGAAATTCGCCCATAAGCTCGGCTTTCTCGACGAGATGCGCGACAATGCGGCGATCCGGCCGGAAAAGTCGGAACGCGCCATCTTGGTCGGCGATCTCAATGTCGCGCCGCTCGAGCACGATGTGTGGAGCCATAAGCAGATGATCCGCGTGGTGTCGCACACGCCGATCGAATGCGAGAAACTCAACCTCGCGCGCAATGCCGGCGGCTGGATCGACCGATGCGCGAACTGACGCCGGAGCCGGCCAAGCTTTACACGTGGTGGAGCTATCGCTCGCCGGATTGGCGCATCGCCGACAAAGGCCGCAGGCTCGATCACATCTGGACGTCGCCCGAACTCGCCGACCGCGTCTCAAGCATCGCGATCGCGAAAAACTATCGCGGCGCCGAACGTCCGTCCGACCACGTCCCGGTCACGGCGACGATCGAGATGTGACTCTTATCTGCGCTATTGCGGCCCGGTGCCGCGCGCCAAGGCCGAGCGTACGTTTTCCATTTCGCGCGCCCATTGGTCGGCGCGCGCGGCGATCAGTTCGCGCAGCCGTACCGCGGCCTCGGGAAAGCTTTCGAGCATTTTAAGAAACATCGCGCGCGAGATGCGCAGCACCAAAGACGGCTCGCGCGCGGTCGCGGTCGCGGGCCGCACCGTTTCCGCGAGCAAGGCGGATTCGCCAAGCAGCGTGCCGACTTCGGCGATCATCTCGGCGTCGTTGAGCCGTCCCGAGGTCAGGCTGAACGAGCCCTCCTGCACGACATAAGCGCAGTCGGCCGCGTCGCCGGCCGTGAACAGCACCTGGCCTTCTTCGACGGTGTAGCTCTCGGTGCCGATGGCAAGGATGCGCAATGCTCCGGCGCCGAGACGGCGGAGAATGGGAACGCGCTCAAGAAACGCGATGTCGTCCTCGATCGTCATGCCGTTCCGCGATTAGAGCATGATCCGGAAAAGTGGAAATCAGCTTTCCGAAAAGATCAGCTCCATCAAGATGCTAGGGGACCAGTTTATAGCCGCCGGCCTCGGTGACCAGAATGGCGGGCGCTGCTGCATCCTTTTCGATCTTCTGCCGCAACCGGTAAATGTGCGTTTCCAGCGTGTGCGTGGTGACGCCGGAATTGTAACCCCAGACCTCCTGCAACAGCGTCTCGCGCGACACCGGCCTCTGCCCGGCGCGATAGAGATAGCGCAGGATCGAGGTTTCCTTCTCGGTCAGCCGGACTTTGCTGCCTTTGGGGTTGAGGAGAAGCTTCGAGCTCGGCCGGAATGTGTACGGCCCGATGGTAAAGACAGCGTCCTCGCTCGCTTCGTGCTGGCGCAGCTGCGCGCGGATGCGCGCCAAGCAGCACGGCGAAGCGAAACGGCTTGGTCACGTAATCGTTGGCGCCGGATTCGAGACCGAGGATCGTGTCGGAATCGGTGTCGTGGCCGGTCAGCATGATGATCGGCGCCTTGAAGCCGTTCTTGCGCAGGATGCGCACGGCTTCGCGGCCGTCGATATCGGGCAGGCCGACATCCATGATGACGAGGTCGATCTGTCCGGTTTTGGCGGTCTGCACGCCCTTGCTGCCGTTTTCGACCGCGACGGCTTCGAACTCCTCGTGCAGCGACAGCTGTTCCGTCAGCGCCTCGCGCAGCTCGGTGTCGTCGTCGACGATCAGGATCGTGCGCGTATTCGGCATTATATCCCCTGCCACAAGCCTTGCCGGCTTTGCCGCCCAATGAGGCGCGAAGTAGAACATTGCAGGATACAAGAGCAAGCGGCGGTTGGGAATCGGGGCCGGCACAGGATGCGCAGAACGTCGCTCAGCGCGATTCGCGTTCGAACCCGGCCGGGTTTGCGGACTCAAGGCTGGCTCATTGCGGGCGGCAAAGCGCTGCCGGTCGCGCTCGGACGCAGCGGAATCAGGGCTTCGAAGCGCGAAGGCGACGGCGGCACGCCGATCGGAACTTTCCATCCTGTCCGCCTGTGGTGGCGCGCCGATCGCCTGCCGCGGCCGCAAACCCGCCTTCCGGTCCGCCGGATCGCGCCCGACGACGCCTGGTGCGAGGACCCGGCCGATCGCCGCTATAACCACGCCTTTAGGCGCTCGGCCAATGAACCAGGCGACCGGCTCCGCCGCGAGGACGACCTCTACGATCTCATTATCGAGATCGACCACAATACCCGCCCGCGCGTCGCCGGCCTTGGCAGCGCGGTCTTCATTCACGTCGCCCGCGATGGCTTTTGGGCCGACCGCAGGCTGCGTCGCGCTACGGCGGAACGACCTGTTGAAGCTTGTTTCGCGAATCGGGCCAAGAACGAGAATCAAGATTCACTACTAGTTGGCCAATAGTTGACCAAGCCTCACTGCTGGCCAGCGATGTGCGGCCGACCCCGAAAATCGCGCTTCCGACCCGCACATGGGTGGCGCCGAAGGCAATTGCCGTCTTGAAATCGGCGCTCATCCCCATCGACAGGAATTTCAGCCCATTGCGGCGGGCGATTTTGGCGGTGAGCGCAAAATGCGGGGCCGGCGCCTCGTTGTGCGGCGGAATGCACATCAGGCCCGAAATTTCGAGCCCATAGCTGTCGCGGCAGGCGGCGACAAAGGCATCGGCGTCCTGCGGCAGCACACCGGCTTTTTGCGGCTCGGCGCCGGTATTGATCTCGACGAAAAGCAACGGGTGGCGGCCCTGTTTCGCGATCTCCTTGCCCAGCGCTTCGGCAAGGCTCGCCCGATCGACCGAATGGATCGCGTCGAACAGCGCCACCGCCTCGCGCGCCTTGTTCGATTGCAACGGGCCGATCAGGTGCAGTTCGATGCCCGGATGCGCGCGATCAGCGGCGGCCATTTGGCCTTGGCCTCCTGCACCCGGTTCTCGCCGAAAACGCGCTGGCCGGCCGCGATGACGGACGCAATCGCGTCGGCCCCGAATGTCTTCGAAACCGCCACCAGCGTCACGCTTGCCGGATCGCGCCCGGCCTCGCGGCAGGCCGACACGATGTCGTCGCGCACCGCTTGCGATCCCGCCCTGCTGGTTCATGGTTTCCATCTGGTCAACGCCTTCACGCGAATCGATTCAAATTTTAGCTTCGCGGCCAAACGCATTTTTACGGGTCTCCTGTAGCTTATGGAACCGGGGCGGGGGAGTGCGGGATGCCGGACGGCGAGCCAAAATCCAAAAAAACAGCGGTGCCGAGCAAGCCGATGCTCAGCATTCGCGCGCGCCTGATCGTGCTCGCGCTTTTGGCGATCGCGCCGCTGATGATCGAGCGCGTCCACGGGCTCGAAGAGGCCCGCGCCATCCGCACCGAACGCGCCAACAACGACGTGATCGAACTCGCCCGCCGCGGCGTCGAGTCGCAGCGCCAGATCATCTATTCGGTGCGCTCGCTGTTGCAGATCGTCTCGCGCGTCTACGCCAAGATGCCGCTCGACTCGAGCGAACTGCAATCAATACCTCGCCGACTTGACGACCAATATTCCCTGGATCCGCGATCTCTCCGTCGCCGGCACCGACGGCCGCATCAAGTGCTCGACCCAGTCTTTGGCGCTCGGCTTGAACGTCTCGGATCGTCCGCATTTTCAGAATGCGCTGAATTCGCGCGAATTCGCGCTCAGCGATTATATGATCAGCCGCGCCAATCAGGTGCCGAGCGTGGTCGCGACCTTCCCGATCATCACGGACGACGGTTCGCCTCAACGGCGTCGTGATGGCGGTCATCAATCTGCAATGGATCGGCGATCTTGCGGCGACCGCCGCGCAACATTCCGGCGCCGTCGGTCCTGCTGCTCGACGGCACCGGCACGCTCGTCGCCGGCTCGGCCGATCAGCAGGCTTTTATCGGCAAGCGGTTCGCCGACAGCAAATTGGCGCAGGAGATGCTCGCCAACGACAACGGCACGATGACGGTCGCCGGACTTCGACGGCGTGCAGCGCATCTTCGCCTATGTCCGCGTGCCGTGGACGCAGGCGCGGCTCGCCGTCGGCCTCGACGAGAGCGCCGTGCATGGCGGCATCGATCACGAGATCGATTTCGCCTATCTGCAGCTTGTCGTGTTCGGCCTGTTCGTTCTGCTCATCGCCTGGTTCGGCGGCGAGCAGCTGGTGGTGCGGCCGATCCGGTCGCTGGTGCGCACCGCGACGCGCTTCGGCCGCGGCGATCTGCATGTGCGCGCGACGCAGGAGCCCTGGGTCGCCGAGTTCGCGCCGCTGGCCGCCGCGCTCGACGACATGGCGGCCAAGCTCGCCGCGCGCGAGGAAGAATTGCAGATCGCCAACCAGCATCTCGACGAGCTGGCGAGCCTCGACGGGCTCAGCGGCCTCGCCAACCGCCGCGGCTTCGACCGCGAGATCGAGCGCGAATGGCAGAACGCCGCCGAGAGCCGCGCGCCGCTCGCGCTGATGATGGTCGATATCGATTATTTCAAGCTGTTCAACGACCGTTACGGCCACGTCGCCGGCGATACCTGCCTGCGCGCGGTCGGCGAGACGCTGTCGCTGGTGACGCTCGAAGAGGCCGTGCTGGTCGCCCGCTATGGCGGCGAGGAGTTCGCGCTGTTGCTGCCCGGCCTCGATATCGATCGGGCCGCGGCACTCGCCGAGGAAGCGCGCCAGGCCATCGAAGATCTCGCGATCAATCACTCGGAATCGCCGATGCGGCCACGTCACCATCAGCATCGGCGTCGAGTCCATGGTGCCGGAAAAGTCTCAGAACTGCTGCCGATCTGATCGAAGCGGCGGACAGCGCGCTCTATGACGCCAAGCGCCGCGGCCGCAACACCGTGGTCGCGCACGTTCGCCGAACCGCTGCGCGCGGCGTCCTGACTGCCGACGTCTATGATTTCCGGGTCCGCTTCGTCTTCCTGGCGCGTTCCTTCGGGAATCCGGCTTTCGGTTGGCTGGCTTTGCGTCTGCTCGGCTTCCTCGGCGGCGCCCAGATCATGCCTTCGAGCTTCATGCCGTCCGGATCGGTGAAATAGACGGCGTAATAATTGCGGCCGTAATACTCTCCCGGCGGATCGACCACGTTCATGTCGTTGTCTTCGAGGAAGGCGCCGAGCGCGTCGACGTCCTTGCGGCTTGAGAGCTCGAACGCGTAGTGATGAAAGCCGATATCGCCTTTGCGGTATTTGCGCTTCCTGCCTTGCGCATCCGCGGCAGCGATCCACAACAGCGTCTTGCCGTTGCTCCAGCCGGCCATGTCGGCGTAGTCGTGTTTGAGCTTGAAGCCGAGGAATTTGAGGAGCTTGCCGTAAAATTCCTTCGAGCGCGCGAAATCGCCGACGCTCAAAACCAGATGGTCGATGCCGACGACGCGGGGCATGAGCTGGCTCCGATTTTTCGCGTTGCATCACTTCAGCTATGCATCCGGGCTGATATGACCACGCAGTCGCAACCGCTTGCCTTGCGCGATGCCGCCGCCCAGAATGAACGTCAAGAAGCGCCGCATATGCGCCTCATATCGGCAGGAACACACGGTAGAAACCCATGCCGCGCACTCTGTTCGACAAGATCTGGGACTTTCATCGCGTCGGCCAGCGCGCCGACGGCCGCGATCTCCTCTATATCGATCGCCACGTTCTGCACGAATTGCATGCGCATCACGCCTTTGCGCAGCTTGAGAAGCAACAGCGGCCGGTGCACCGCGCCGACCTCACCTTCGCCGTGCAGGATCACACCGTCGCCACCAAGCCCGGCCGCGACGACGACACCAATCCGTCGGGAACGGCCTTCATCAAGGCGATGCGCGAAGGCTGCCGCAAGAACGGCATCAGGCTGTTCGATGTCGACGATCCCGAGCAGGGCATTTCGCATGTCGTGGCGCCGGAACTCGGCATCGTGCTGCCGGGCGCGACGCATGCGGTGCCCGACAGTCACGCCAGCACGGTCGGCGGCGTCGGCGCGCTGGCCTTCGGCTGCGGCACCAGCGAACTCGCGCATATCCTCGCCACGCAGGTGATGGCGCTGAAACGGCCGAAGCGCATGCGCGTGCGGCTCGACGGCCGGCTCGGCGCCCATGTCAGCGCCAAGGATGTGGCGCTGCGGCTCATCGCCGATCTCGGCGTCGCCGGCGCGCGCGGCTATGCCGTCGAATATGCCGGCACCGCCATGGCCGCGATGCCGATCGAGCAGCGCATGACGCTGTGCAATCTCAATATCGAGATGGGCGGCCGCTCGGGCTTCGTCGCGCCGGACGACACGACTTTCGCCTGGCTCGAAGGCCGGCCCTATGTGCCGCAGGGCGCGATGTGGGATCGCGCGCTCGAGCATTGGCGCACGCTGACGACGGACGACGATGCCGCGTTCGACCGCGAGGTCACGCTCGATTGCGCGGCCTCGAGCCGCAGATCACCTGGGGCACCGATCCGAGCCAGGTCGTCGGCATTTCCGGCCGCGTGCCCGAGCCGGCCGCGGTCGATGTCGAGCCGCCGCGCCGCCGCGGAGAGCGCTTTCGCCTATATGGGGCTAACGCCGGGAACGCCGCTGATGGGCCTGCCGGTCGACCGCGTCTTCATCGGCTCTTGCACCAATAGCCGGCTGCCGGATTTGCAAGTCGCCGCCGCGGTGGTGCGCGGCCGGCGCGTCGCCGACGGCGTCGTCGCCATGGTCGTGCCGGGCTCGTCGAGCGTGAAGCGCGAGGCGGAGGCGGCGGGGCTCGACCGCGTGTTCCGCGATGCCGGTTTCTTCTGGGGCGAATCCGGCTGCTCGATGTGCGCCGGCGGCAATGGCGATCGCGGCGAGCCCGGGCGAGCGCTGCGTGTCGACCACCAACCGCAATTTCGAAAATCGCCAGGGGCCGAAAGTGCGCACCCATCTGGCGAGCCCGGCGACCGCCGCGGCGACCGCGATCGCCGGCCGCATCGCCGACGTGCGGCAATTGCTGCGGGAGCGCGTGATGCAGCCGTTCACCAGTCATACCGGCATCGCCGCGCCGCTCTTGGTCGACGACATCAATACCGACCAGATCGCGCCGTTTCTGCCGTCGCGCAGCCTCAAGGACGACTACAAGGCGATGCTGTTTCACCGCGCCCGCCGTCGCGAGGACGGCAGCGAAGATCCGGATTTCGTGCTCAACAAGCCGCAGTTCCGCGACGCCGGACATTCTGGTGACCGGCCACAATTTCGGCGCCGGCTCGTCGCGCGAATCCGCGGTGTGGAGCATGCTGGCCAACAATATCCGCGTCATCGTGGCCAAGAGCTTTGCCGATATCTATCGCGAGAATTGCCTGCAGAACGGCTTGTTGCCGGTCGTGCTCGGACGCGGATGACGCCGATGCCTTCATCGCTCGCGTCGTCGCGGTCGACGGCACAGCGCCGTTCACGGTCGATCTTGTCACGCAGCGCATCAGCGGACCGGGCGGTCCGGACATCGCCTTCGAAATCGCCGGCGCCGACCGCACGCGGCTGCTCGAAGGCCTCGACGATATCGGCATGACGCTCAAGCACATCGACGAGATCGCGAGCTGGGAGCAGCAGGCCGCCGCGGCGCAGCCGTGGCTGCAGCAGACGGCGGATCGCCGGCGTTGAGCCTCTATCCGCTCGCCGGGCACTTTTGGAAATAATGAAAGATCTCCGGCGCCTGCATCCAGAGCACTTGATGGGTCAGGCCGCCATGTTGATCGAGCCAGGCTTTGATATCGTCCGGATAGGCTTCCAATAATTGTTTGGTGGCAAATTCCATCGTAGCCAGATGGAAGCCGAGAACGCCTTTTTCCGTCACGCAAATGTTCTTCCGCGGAACGTAGCCGAGCAGCACGGTACATGCAGACAGACAAACTCCCGCAATCCGCACGTTCGGATGCTGCAAAGCGATCTTGTCCCATTTCTGCTGATAGAGAAAAAGAAATCCGCCGCGATCGTCGATGATTTCGATTGTCTCCGCGCTTGCAGCGGACGCGATGAGAGAAAAAATCGTGGCCAGGAGGAAACGCCAAGCTCTCATAGCGGTCTCGTCCTCAATCCCGCCCCAAAACGCGCCATACGCGGTGACCAAGTGGCCGTGTGTTCAATCGGCCGCCGGTCGCATACAATAAGCTTGCGGAAATGACGCCCCATAAGCCATCAGGAATGATCGCCGGCCGGTAATTTAACACTTTACTCGCCGGTGACCAGAGAGGTCGCATAGGGTGTGGGAGGAATGGATTTGGCAATGGAGGAAACGCGTCGATGAGCGTGCGCAAGAAATTCAGGGCGATCATGTCGGGCAAGCGGCTCGTGCTGATGCCCGGCGCCTATGACGCGCTGTCGGCGCGCATCATGGAAGCCGAAGGTTTCGAGGCGATCTGCGCCGGCGGCTATGCCGCCATCGGCTCGATGCTGGCGCAGCCCGATATCGGCCAGTCGAATATGCGCGATTATGCCGATCATTACGCGCGCATCTGCGCGGCCGTGGATGTGCCGGTCTATGTCGACGCCGATACCGGCTTCGGCGGCGTCAACAATGTGCGGCAGATGGTGCGCGCCTTCGAGGCCGCCGGCGTCGCCGGCGTCTTCATCAGCGATCAGGTCTTTCCCAATCGCTGCGGCTATCTGCCGGGCAAGCAGGTGTTCCCGGTCGAACAGATGCTGGCCAAGCTCAAGGCCGCGCTCGACGCGCGACGCGATCCCGATTTCTTCATCTGCCGGCCGCACCGACGCCGCGGGCGTCGACGGCCTCAATGCCGCGATCGAACGCTGCTCAGCTGTTCATGGATGCCGGCGCCGATATGGCGAAACCCATGGGCGTCGACACCATCGACGACATCAAGCGCGTCATCCGCGAAGTGCGGCGGGCCGCATATGGCGACGCTGTCGCAGGCGGCGGGGCGAAAGCGAGCGGAGCCTCGAGGAACTCGGAAGCGGCCGGCGTGGTCGCGGCGACGTTCCCGTCGATCGCGCTGTTCGCCGCCGCGCATGCCGTGCGCAACGTGCTGCGCATTCTCAAGCGCGAGAATTCGCTGACCGCGACGTTCGATCATCTTCTGCCGCTCGACGATTATTACGAGCTGGTCGGGCTGAAGGAGTCAGTTGGCGCGCGAGGAAAGCTACGACAAGGCGGCTGCGGCGCTCGCGCATAAACGCGCGGCGGAATAGTCGGCTCGACGGTTATCCACAGTCGCATCCGCCAACGAGCGGAGTTTGCTCGAAAGGAGGCGTCGGCAACGGAGCAGCCCCAAAAAGAAAGGGGCCGGCACAAGGCCGGCCCTTCCCCCATACAATTGCTGTACAGCAACTTACCCCTTGGTAACGACCGGCGGCGGGGCCTTACCCTTGCCGACTTGAGCGCAGCCGGCGATGCTCAGGAGAGCCAACACCGCGGCCGTTGCTAGAGCGAGCTTTTTCATGAAGAGAACTCCCCCTTGTCATGACACGATTAACCATACAGATGGGGCCCCCAATCCTCTAGTGCTGAAAAGACACAGTCTCGATCTGATTGCACCGCAATTCGCGGTTCCATCGCTACGTTTGCGGCAGTCAAGAACTACGAAAGGACGCCGCGAAAGGCGGCGAGCTAGGCCTTTGGCCCAGCCGCTTCGCTGGAATGGCGAGGCGATTCCAGATTCTGCCCTTTGATTCTGCGGATTTGGTTGCCTCGCGCAGCCGAAGTGCGCCAGCGTTGCAAATATGCCGCACTGCGGAAAATCCAGATGCCCTGCCGAACATTTGCCATCGGGCAAGGGCCAATTAGTTGGTACCATTGAGGCAGTGGATGCGATGGACCGAAGTCGAGATCGCGCCAGGCGGCGGACGCGATCGTCAGCCGAGCAGTTCAGGTCATCAAGATCGGTTACCTCGATGGCTCGTTACGGTTCTGCGGTCACTCGGAGGGCATCATGCGGCACAGGCTGATCGACCGATTTCGCTCTGTTTCGGCTGGCGGCGCTGGTCGCCGTGGCGGCGCTCGCAGGCTTCGGCCTCTCCGCGGCGAAGCGCGCAAAGCCACCGCCAAGCCGCAGATCGTCCGGCCCGCCAGTGCGCAAGACGCCTCGTGGTCACCAGCGGCTCCGGCCCGTACTACATCGAATTTCGCTCGCGCTACTCCTGGGACTACGGCCACACCTATATCGTTCACGGCCGCGTCGGCGAGGCGCCCAACCAAGGCCAGCGTCGCCGGCCTCTCGCCGGTCGGCGACGACGCGACGGCCTGGGTGATCGGACATTACGTCCCGGTGCCCGCGGAAACCGGCTGGACCGACGGCGATCTCGAGGACAAATACGTCACGGCGCGCTATCGCGTGCTGATGAGCAAGGACCAGTACGATCGCATCATGGCCTATATCAGGGATCTGCAGGCGCGCTCGCACACCTGGAGCGCGGAGCTCTACAATTGCAACGCCTTCGTCGCCGACATCGCCAAGTACATGGGCCTGAAGGTGCCGTCTTCGACGCTGATCTATCCGAAGATTTTCGTGAACCATCTTCGCATGATCAATACCGGGCATCCGGATGCGGCCGACACGCTGGTCAGCGACAATGTCAAGGAAATGAGCAATCCGACGCGCGACGGCCGGGCGATGATCAATAGCGGCGTCCACACCATCCACCCGGATGGCACGCCGGCGACGGACGCGCCACCGCGTCGCCGCCGCAGGCGAGCCGGCGGCCACGCCGAAAGTCACGATCGGCACGGTGCGGGTATCGAGCAAGACAACGAACCCGGATGCGGCCTCCGCGCCTCCGCACTAACGACGGAACACTCGTGCAAGAATCAAGATTTACGGCGATTGCCGCATTGGCGGCCGGCCTTGCTCTTTCCGCCTGCGCCACCGGCCCGGCTCCGACAACGTCCTCATCTTCGTCTTCGAATCCGATGTCGAGCGCCATGCCGGCGCGAGTCCGGCCGGCGTCGCGCAGCGCGATCTGACGCCGCAAGAAAAGAAAGCGATCGTCGATGCGGTCGCGCCGTCGCTGCGCAATCCGGGATCGGCAAAATATAAATGGGCGAAGTTTCCGGCCGTCGTGACCGAGGATTCGGTCAATTATTGCGCGATCGGTCGACGCGCAGAGTCCGTATCCCGCCTATAACGGCGCGCAGGCCTATATCGTCGAAGCCAATATGTCGGGCGGCCGGGTCACCTCCGCGGTCATGGGTCTGATCGCCGGCGGCAAGGACTTCGCGATCGTCAGCAAGATGTGCGCGAAATACGGTCTCGATCCCAAAAACGCGAGCTGATAGCCGCGCCGGCCTCGCGTCGGCGGCCGCTGATGCTGCAAGCCCGGCTGTGACGCTAGTCAGCCGTGCGGCGTCCATTCCTCGGCGCTGGCGCCGGCGAGCGATTGCACGCGCGCCTCGTCGGCGGCGAGTTCGCGCGCCGGGCCGGAATAGACGACGTGACCGTCGTCGAGCACATAGGCGTGGTCGGCGACTTCGAGGCTCATGCGCACGTTCTGCTCGACCAGCAGAACCGAAATGCCCTCGGCGCGCATCTTCGCGACGATGCGAAAGACTTCGCGCACGATCAGCGGCGCCAGCCCCTGCGACGGCTCGTCGAGAATGAGGAGCTTCGGATTGAGCAAGAGCGCGCGCGCGATCGACAGCATTTCCTGCTCGCCGCCGGAGAGCTGCCGGCCCTGGTTGGACTTGCGTTCCTCAAGCCGCGGAAACAGCTGATAGACGCTCGCCAGATGTCCACGGGCCCGGCCGCTCCAGCGGCACCAGCAGATTTTCCTCGACGGTGAGGTTCGGAAAAATCTTGCGGCCTTCCGGCACATAGCCGACGCCGAGCGCGGCGACGCGGAACGGCGGCCAGCCGGTGGTCTCGGTGCCGAAGATTTTGACCTGACCCTCGCGCGGCGGCGTCAGCCCCATCAGGCTGCGCAACGTCGTGGTCTTGCCGGCGCCGTTGCGGCCGAGCAGCGCCGTCACCTGGCCTTCGGCGGCCTCCAGGCTGACGCCGTGCAGGATGTGGCTCTTGCCGTAATAGGTGTGGAGCCCTTCGGCGATCAAAGCTGCGGTCATGCTGCGATGCTCATGCGGCAATACTCATGCTGCAATACTCATGCGGCCTGCCCCAGATAGGCGGTCTGCACCGCCTTGTTGGCGGCGATCTCCGGCGGCGTGCCCTCGGCGAGGAAGTTGCCCTGATCGAGCACCATGATGCGGTCGGCGAGATGAAACACCACGCGCATGTCGTGCTCGATCAGCACGATCGTCAGCTTGCCGTCCTTGTGCAGGCGGCGAATGAGCTGGGTGATGTCGTAGGTTTCCTGGTCGCCCATGCCGGCGGTCGGCTCGTCGAGCAGCAGTAGGCGCGGCTTGAGCGCGAGCGCCATCATGATCTCGGTGGCGCGCTGATCGCCGTGGGAGAGTTCGCCGACCTGGCGTTCGGCCTTGTCGGTGAGGCTGCCCATATCGAGCAGTTCGGCAACGCGTTCGCGGATCTTGACGTCGTCGGCCTGCGACAGCCAGGCGCGCAAGCGAAGGCCGGACGCGACCTCGACCGGGATGCGCAGATTTTCCCGCACCGTCAGTTCGGGAAAGATCTCGGTGACCTGAAACGTGCGGGCCATGCCGCACCAGACGCGGCGCGCCGGCAGCAGATGGGTGACGTCCTGTCCGTCGAAAATGATGCGGCCCGATGTCGGCGTGAAGAAGCCGGTGATCAGATTGAAGAAGGTGGTCTTGCCGGCGCCGTTCGGGCCGATGATGGCGCGCAATTCGCCCGGCTCGACCGTCATCGAAATATCGTTGACGGCGACCAGGCTGCCGAAATGCTTCGAGACGTTTTTGACTTGCAACAGACTCACGATGCAGCCTTTCGCCGAATGATGCCAAGCACGCCGCGCGGGAAGAACAACACGACGAGCACGAAGAACAGGCCGATAAACGACATCCAGTTCTCGGTCTCGCTCGAAATGTAGTCCTGCAGCACGAGGAAGATCGCCGCGCCGATCAGCGGGCCCCAGAAGCTGCGCATGCCGCCCAGCACCGCCATGATGACGAAATTGCCCGACTGGTCCCAGCGCAGCGCGCGCGGATCGACGAAATCGTTCATCAGCGCGAACAGCGTCCCGGCGACGCTGACGAAGAAGCATGAGATCACCCAGGACATCCAGATGTGCCGGTCGACCGGAATGCCGAGGAAGCGGGCGCGGCGCTCGTTCTCGCGAATGGCGAGCAGCGTGCGGCCGAACGGCGAGCGCAAGCAGGAACGCCATCGCGGCTGCGCAGATGCGCGAATACGGCCACCACGAAGTAATAAAACGCCTTGTTGTTGTTGAGGATGTCGAGCGTGGCGAAGCCGAAATCGAGCGGCACGCGGCGCCAGGCGCTTACGCCGTCGTCGCCGCCGGTGAGCGAGAACCACTGAAAGGCGATGAAGTAGAACACCTGGCCGAAGGCGATGGTGCACATGGCGAAATAGACGCCGCGCAGGCGCACGATCAGCGGACCGATCAGCATCGCTGCGACAGTGCCGAGCACGATACCGGCGACCATGCCGACCGGCGTGCTCGGGTAGACATATTTGATGGTCAGGGCGGTGCCGTAGGCGCCGAGCCCGAAATAGGCGGCGTGGCCGAACGACAGCACGCCGGTATAGCCGAGCAGAAAATTGAGCGCCATGGCGGCAAGCGCGTAGATCACGACGCGGGTGCCGAGCTCGACATAGCTGCCGACATGCGGCAGCCAATAGGGCGCGCTCAACAGCAGCGCCCAGACCAGAATGTCGCCGGCGCGTTTGTCGAATTGAGGCATCAGAAGCGGCCCTCCTCGCCCAACAGGCCGCGCGGCCGCACGATCAGCACCGCCGCCATCATCACGTACATCACCGCTTCGCTCGCCGCCGGCAGGAAGACGGTGGTGACGCCCGATACGACGCCGATCAGGATGCCGCCGGCAAGCGTGCCCGGCAGCGAGCCGAGTCCGCCGACGATGATGGCGATGAAACTCGGCATGATCAGATTGTCGCCGATGGTCGGCTGCAAGCCGAGCATGCCGGAGGCCAGCACGCCGGCGAGCCCGGCAAGATAGATGCCGAGACCGAAATTGAGGTTGCGCAGCACGCGCACATTGACGCCCAGCACCGAGACCGTTTCGAGATCGAGCGTGCCGGCGCGAATGCGAATGCCGAGCCGCGTGTAGTTGAGAATCAGGAACAGCCCGGCGACCGCCGCGCTCACCAGAATCACCATGAACACGCGATAGCCGGTGAGGAAGAAATATTGGTAGCTCAGCGGCCGCGAGAGCCAGCTCGGAATCTGGTACGGCAGGCTCTGCGCGCCCCAGATGAAGCGCGTGCCGTCCTCGATCATGAAGGCAAGGCCGAAGGTCAGGAGCAGGCTGTAGAGCGGATCGCGGCCGTAGAGCCGGCGGATCAACACGCGCTCGACCAGAATGCCGATGCCGGCGATCAAAACCGGCGACACAATCAAGGCGCCCCAGAATCCGACATAGGGGATCAGCGTGTAGGCGAGATAGCCGCCGATCGCCAAAAACCCGCCATGGGCGAAATTGATCACGCCGGACAGGTTGAGGATCAGCGACAGGCCGAGCGCCATCAGCGCATAGAACGCGCCGATGATGAGGCCGTTGAAGACGTTGAAGAAAATGAGCTGTGTCATATGCGCAGATACGCCATTGCGCGACGCAACGCCCCAACCATCCGCATCACGCCGTCAGGACTGCCGAGGCGAGTGCGGTCAATTTCCCCGAACGCTCAATTCTAACCCCCCACATGCTCTGGAATTCCAGACGCCGCTCCCAACGGCGCCTGGTTACCGAAGTTATTTCGCGCCGGCCGCCATCAGACCGACCAGTCCCAAGCCGGTCAACCTCAGGCCGGCCAAGTCATCTTGCAGCCGGTCTGGTCGACCGGCAGCGCCGCCTCGTCGCCCTTGATCAGCTGGGTGACCTTGAACAGGTCTTCCTGGTCGCCGCCTGCCGGCGCCGGTTGCGACTGACCGACGAACAACGTCGGCATCAATTGGTTGTCGCCGATCCGGTAGTACGGATTGTTCGGCATCAGCGCGACTTCCGGCGGCAGCACCAGGCCTTGCATGGCCTTGGCCATCTTGACCGGCTCGAGCGACTTCGCCTTTTCGGCGGCGAGCTTGCAGGTATGGACGGCCGTATAGCCGAACCAGGTGCGCGCGGTCGGCACGTTGCCGCCGCTCCGCTTGCGAATGTCGGCGACGAAATCGTCGACATGCGGCACGCCGGGCTGCTTCCAGTACCATTCGAACACCCAGTCGCCGATCAGAGCTTCCGGCGGCAAGCCTTTATTGACTTCCATCTCCTGCTGGGCGCCGGCGATGTGGATTTTCTGGTTGAGGCCGAACTGCACCGCCTGCTTGAGGCAGTTGATCATGTCGTCGCCGGCCAAGAGCAGGATCAGCGCGTCCGGATTGGTCGATTGCGCCTTGATCAGATTGGCCGAGAAGTCGGTGGTGCCGAGCGGGGTGTAGTCGGCGCCGAGCTCGGTGCCGTTCGGCGGCCTTCAGGCTCGCCTCGAAGCCGACCTGCAGCGAGTGACCGAAGGCGTAGTCGGTCGTGATGAAGTACCACTTCTTGCCGTAGGTGTTGAGCAGCAGCTTGGAAACCGAATTGGTTTCCATGCGCGTCGTGTTGCAGACGCGGAACACGTTCCAATGGCACTGCGTGCCGGTGACGCTGTCGGTGTGGCCGCCGGGCACGATGTGGAAGACGCCCTTCTGGTTGCTCTCGTTGGCCATCGCCTGGGCGAGCGCCGAATTGATGTTGCCGATCAGGAAGTCGACCTTGTCGCGGTCGATCAGCTTGTCGGCCTTCTGCACCGCGGTCGCGGTGTCGCCGCTGGTGGAGTCCTCGACCAGGAGCTCGACCTTGCGGCCGAGAATGCCGTTATTGGCGTTGATCTCGTCGATCGCGAGCTGGGCGCCGATCAATTCGTTCTTGCCGAGCGCGGCGAAGGTGCCGGTCAGCGGATTGTCGAGGCCGATCTTGACCGGCTCGTCGGCGAGCGACTTGACCACGAACGGGCTTGAGATCTGCAGCGCGCCGATCGCAAGACCGGCTTTCAGCACCGTCCGGCGCGGAATCCGGCTGCCGATGATATTCTTGGACATTACGTTCTCCCTGAAGGTGTTATTGGTCGTTTCTTTGAAGCCGGCCATTTATCCCTGACCGGCCAAGTTCTTTTCAATCAAACGAATGTCGTATTACGGCGCGAAATGCAATGCGCCAAAGTCACTAGCGGGCGGGCAAAAGCCCGCCGAACCGGCCATCACGCCGGTTTTATGATCTCGAAGCTCGGGGTCTTTGCGCCGGGCGCTCGGGCCTGAGGCTATTGGCACTCGCCCCCTTGTTTGGCCTTGAAAAAATTGTCCCAAACGCGATGCAATTGGGCAATAGCCTCTTCGAGCGGTGAGACAAAGAGCCGCTCCCCTTCGCGCCGCAGCAGGCCGAAACGGTCGAGCGTCGCCAGCGCATTGGCGATCTCGAAATCAAGGTTAACCCCGAAGTTTGCCGACAGCCACGCCTCGATGCGTTGGGCAAGCTCGGCCGCCGTTCGGCGCCGAGGGCGCCGTGCGCATGAAAATGATAGGCGAGCAGCGCCTCCTTGCTTTCCTGATCCTCGGCCGTGCCGATGACGTAATCGAAGATGCCGGCATTGTTGTTGATGTTGCGGTAGTAGATATTTTCGGCGAGCTCCATGTGATACTTCAGCGACTGGTGCTGATATTTCAGCCATTGCCGCATGGCGAAACCGCCGAGCGCCACGATCCCCATCAAGGCGGCGAGCGCGGTTTTCATGTCGGTGTCCGCGACCGATCTGGATCCGCCCAGATAAATTCCGGCCACGAGGAACAGCACGGAAATCGTGGCGTAGAGCTTGAGCAGAATGGGAATGCCGCCGGCGATCGCGGGCACGCCGAGAAAGGCCTTGTCGAAACTGCTCATGACGACGCGCGCATTGGGAAACAGCGCATAGAGATCGCCGCAGGCGATGTTGCGGAAATATTTGAGCAGCACCGAGCCCGGAACGATCTTGCGGCGTTTGAGCACGCGCAATTCCCGCCGCGAGCCGATCTCGGCTTGCGTCTTCATCGCCACCAAAAGCACGACGTCGTCGAACACTTCGATCTCGACCTGGCGCCGCCGCAAGCCGAACCATTCGCTGACCTCGAACTGCTCGACATGGCGGCCGCGCCGGTAGAAGCGCACTTCGCGGAAATCGTCGTGCTCCGCTTTGACTTCGACTCGCAAGACCGTGCGCTTGCGGTGGGCGTCGGTGACGTCCTCGTGCGGCAGCTCTTCGAAATTGGCGTCTTTGAGAACCTTGTCGAGCGAGCGGACGAGATCGTCGTAGGCGCAATCGCTCTTGGCGCGGTCGGTCGTGGCGAGTGCCGCGACCTCGGGGCTGAAATAGTAGTAATCGTCGCGCAGGCGATCGAGCGTCTCGGAATATTCGTAGTGGCAGATCGTCCGCAGCGTTCGGGCGAGACGTCGAAACAGTTCGCATTCCGCGGTGCTCTGCGAAAGCGCCCTGTTTGACCAGGGCGGCGAGCAGATCTTCCTTGCGAACCGGGATGAATTTATCGCGTCCCCCGTTCGCGTATCTTGTTGAGGAATCTCCGTTATTGCGTCCAATTTGTCGACCCCAGCGTTTAAGCTCGCATCTGCAATCGGTCAGGGCGAAACATAGACGGTCCGGGCGTCGGCGGTGAAGGCCTTGCGCGAGGCCGGATCGAGATAAAACATGTGGCCGCCGCGGTAGAGTTTCAGTTCGGCGCGCTCCTCGCCGTCAAAATGCGGCAGGTGCTGCGAGCACATAGCGCGAATCCGCGTAGGGCGTCACCATGTCGCTGTAGCCGTGCGCGATCATGAGCCGGAACGACGGCGTGAGCGCCAGCAGCACGCGCAGATCGTCGGCGACGCTCGGCTGGCCGTGGCCTTGCTCCCAGTCCCATTGGCCGGAAATGTCGGAGGCGAGCAGGTTGTAGGTCATGTCGGTCTTGAAGCCGAGCTCGTCGCGCGCATAGCCGACGAAGGCGCCGCCATAGGCGCGGATGACGCCGTCGAGGATCGGATCGGGACCGCGCGCCACCGGCGTTTCGGGATAGGGATCGTCGGACGCGAAGGTCGCGTCGTAATGGCTGACGATCTTGTGGTCGCCGGCGTTGAGATTCTTGACATAGTCGTCGCGGATGAAGCCGCGCGTTTGCGCGATCGCGTCGACCGACAGTCCGGTCATTTCGGCGACGCGCGCATAAAAGGCTTTGGCCGCGTCGCCCTGCAGCGGCGGCCCGGCGAGCGTCGTCAGATAATCGGTGAGCGCGAAATGCTCCGCTTGCGCCAGCGCCTCCTTGCTGAACGTGCCTTTGCGCTCGAGCTCGGCCGCGGCGAGCGACGGCAGTTGCAGCGCGGCGCCGAGCGCAAAGCGGTCGCCGCCGAACTGAAATGCGCCTTCGAGCATCGGCGACAGCATCAGGATGCCCGGAGACCACGATGCCCTGATCGTTCTGCAAGCACGCGCGCGACCTTGGCGGCGCGAAAGCCGCCATAGCTTTCGCCGAGAATGAATTTCGGCGAACGCGGCGCGGCCGTTCTTGGCGACGTAGAGCGCAATGACTTTGGCCATGGATTGCGCGTCGCCGTCGACGCCCCAAAACGCCTTGGCGCCGTCGGGCTTGGCCGCCCGGCTCCAGCCGGTGCCGACCGGATCGATCAGCACCAGATCGGTGAAGGCGAGCCAGGTATCGGGATTGTCGATCGAGATGGACGTTCGAGCCGTCGCGGCCGTCCATGCCGAATTCGGCGATGCGCGGCCCGACCAGACCGAGATTGAGAAATGCCGATGCGGCGCCCGGCCCGCCGTTGAAGACGAAGGTGACCGGCCGCGCCGCCGGATTGTCCGATTTCGCGACGTAGGCGGTGTAGAAAATCGCCGCCGAGCGTTCGCCCGATTGATCGAACAGCGAGAACGTGCCGGCGGTCGCCGTATAGGCGAGCTTGCCGGACGGCAGATCGATGCTGTGCTCGGTGACGGAATCGCCCGGCAACAGCGAGAGCACGCCGGGCCGCCGCTCTGTGCCGCCGCCTGGCCGTCCTGGCTCGTCCGTCGTTGCCGTGGCGTGCCGGTCGCCGCCTGCGCGATGGCCGGATGATCCTGCGCGACGGCCGCGCCGGCGATAGCAGCGAACATGAACGCAACGACAGATCGGCGTAGATCAAACATGATGTTTCCCGGAATTACGGCGCGCGCGCACGGCTTCATTCGAGCTCGATGGCGCCCTCGATCTCGACCGCAAGCCCGAGCGCCGTCGACGGTCAGCATCATCTTGGCCGGCAAGGCCTCGTTGCCTTTCAGCCGGCCGCTGGCGACGGCTGCGCGCACCGCCTGCTCGATCTCGCGCTGCGAGGTGATGCCGACCTTTTTGAGAAATTTGCGCACGCTCACATTGAGTACATCTTCGTTCATGATCGCCTCGTCGAAAGTGCCGGAAAGATGGCCGTTTCCGCCGCCATTTTAGCGGATCGGCGGGCGCGGAACGACCGGCCCGGACCGGGCGCGGAGGCCGGTAGACAACGGCCGGCAAGATCGGGGAAGTTCTGGCCCCCATCCGGCGCTCAGCCGGCAAAAACAAGCCGGCAACAAGCCCGGCGTTGGAGACGCCAGCAATGCCCTTTCCCCGCGCTTCGAAAGCGCTCTGCGCGCTTCACGGTGCTCGATCTCACCCGCGTGCGCTCCGGGCCGACCTGCGTGCGCCAGCTCGCCGATTGGGGCGCCAATGTCATCAAGATCGAGACGCCGCCCGGCATCGGAAGAGCCGATGGGCGGCCCGCGCGAAGGGCCGGACTTTCAGAACCTGCATCGCAACAAGCGCAGCATGACGCTCAATCTGAAGGCGCCCGAAGGCCTCGCCGCGTTCAAGCGCATGGTCAAGAAAGCCGACGTCGTGGTCGAGAATTTCCGTCCCGACGTGAAGAAGCGGCTCGGCATCGACTACAAGGCGCTGGCGAAGATCAATCCGCGCATCGTCTATGCCAGCATTTCCGGCTTCGGCCAGGACGGCCCCTATGCCAATCGGCCGGGCTTCGACCAGATCGCGCAGGGCATGGGCGGGCTGATGTCGATCACCGGCCTGCCGGGGCAGGGGCCGGTGCGCGTCGGCATTCCGATCGCCGATCTCACCGCCGGCATTGTTCGCGGCGCTCGGCATTCTGGTCGCGCTGCTCGAACGCGAGAAATCCAAGAAGGGCCAGCACATCGAGACGTCGCTGCTGCAGGCGCAGATTTTCATGCTCGATTTCCAGGCCGCGCGTTATCTGGTCGCGGGCGAAGTCGCCAAGCAGGCCGGCAACAATCATCCGACCAGCATTCCGACCGGCGTGTTCAAGACCAAGGACGGCCACATCAATATCGCCACCACCGGGCAGCGGATCTGGCAGCGATTCTGCGAGGCCGCCGACGCGACCGCAGCTTTTGAAAAATCCGGACTATGCAACCGCGGCAGCGCGCTCGAAGAACCGCGATGCGCTCAATGCCGAGATCGACGAACTATCTCGTCGGCCGCACCAGCGCCGAGTGGGTCGAGCGCTTCAACAAAGCCGGCGTGCCGTGCGGGCCGATCTATTCGATCGACCAGATGTTCGCCGATCCGCAGGTCGAGCATCTCGGCATCGCGCAGAGCGTGACCAAGAAGGACAAGAGCAAGATGCGGCTCGTCGGCCAGCCGGTGACGTTGTCGCGCACGCCGTCGCGGCTCGTGGCGCGGCCGCCGGAGCTCGGCGAGCATACCGACGCGATCCTCAAGGAATTCGGCTTCAGCAAGCGCGATATCGCGGCGCTGCATAAGGCCAAAGCCGTGTGAATGCTATTGGCCGCGTGACCTGCCGCGGCATGACATGATCAGGAGTAACGAATGTCCCAAACCGACAAGATGCTCTCGCGCAAGGAAGGCGGCGTCGGCATCGTGACCTTCAACAATCCGGAGCGGCACAATGCGGTGTCGCTGGACATGTGGGAGGCGACCAAGCGCATTCTCGACGGTTTCGCCGCCGATAACGACATCCGCGTCGTGGTGCTCACCGGCGCCGGCGGCAAGGCCTTCGTGTCCGGCGCCGACATTTCGAAGTTCGAGCAGCGAGCGCGCCACGCTCGAAGCGGTGCGCGCCTACAATGTGAAGTCCGACGCGGCCTATGCCAGCATCGCCGACTTTCCCAAGCCGACCATCGCCATGATCCGCGGCTATTGCATCGGCGGCGGGCTCGGGCTCGCCACCTGCTGCGACCTGCGCATCTGCTTCCGACAATTCGCGCTTCGCGGTGCCGGCGGCGAAGCTCGGTCTGGGCTACGGCTATAACGGGCTCAAGCGGCTGGTCGACATCGTCGGGCCGGCCTTCGCCAAGGAGATTTTCTATACCGCGCGCCAGTTCGACGCCCAGGAAGCGCTGACGATGGGGCTGGTCAACCGCGTGGTGCCGGCGGCGGAGCTTGAGACTTACGTCAAAGGCGTCACCGACATGATCTGCGCCAATGCGCCGCTCACCATCAAGGCGGTGAAGTTCACGGTCGGCGAAGTTCGTCAAGGAGGATTCCAAGCGCAATCTCGCGCGCTCGACCGAGCTGGTCGAGCAGTGCTTCGCCAGCCGCGATTATACCGAAGGCCGCACCGCTTTCATGGAAAAGCGCAAGCCGGTCTTCACCGGCACCTGATCGCGCCTCGCTGACCAGCTTCTCTGACCTATGGATGCCGCTGCCCACTTCTGCCCATCGCGAGTTGGGCCGGATCGCGGCGCTGCGCAAATTCGCGACGACACGTCTTATCATCGTCCGGCGCGGCTTGCTAAGCTGGCGCCTAAGCCGGCGAGCGGAGCAATGACTCGCGGCGCATTCGCGGGAGGCGACCAAAAATGTATCGGGGCACCAAGGACATCAAATTGCCGACGACGATCACCGGCTCGCTGCCGCGGCCGAGCTGGTACACCGAAAATCTCGGCACGCGTCATTTTCTCGAAGCGATGGTCGAGCCGCCGCTTCCGCGAGCAATACGAAGACGCGCTGACCTGCTATTTGCGCGATCAGGAACTCGCCGGCCTCGATATCGTCACCGACGGCGATTGCCGCTTCGACGACGACGTCGGCGGCCAGAGCTGGACCGCCTATCCGCCGAACCACATGAGCGGCCTCGACATCGAGCATCCGGTGGCGACGCCGGCCGGCCGCGGCGGCATCTGGTTTCCGCGCGGCCACATTCTGCACGACTATCTGGAATCGCGCGTCATGCCGGTCATCACCGGACCGGTCGGCCGCGGCAATCTGCAATACACCGCGATGTGGAAGGCGGCGCAGCGCTTCACCACGAAGCCGGTCAAGTTCGGCGCGGTGTCGGCCGAGATCGTCGCCTTCGCGCTGCAGGACCGGCACTACAAGAGCGTGCCCGACCGCATGTTCGCGATCGCCGACGCCTTCAACGAGGAATATCACGAGCTCGCCGACGCCGGCTGTCCGGTGATCCAGATCGAGGAGCCGCAGATCCATCTGATCGCGGTGCGCAAGATCCAGGACAAGGTGATCAAGCCGCAATTGATGGTCGAGGTGTTCAATCGCACCGTGAAGGGGCTGCGCGCCAAGACCGAAGTGTGGGCGCATTCCTGCTGGGGCAATCCCTTCGCAGCAGCGCATGTTCGCGCAGGTGCAGAGCTACAAGCCGGCGCTCGAGACCTACAATACGGTCGATGCCGACGTCATCACGTTCGAATCGTCAAGCTCGGGCGGCATCGATCTCGAAGCGATCGGCAAGACCATCACCGAGAAGAAGATCGCCATCGGCGTCATCGACCATCACACGCTGCAGGTCGAAAGCCCGGACGAGGTGGCGGCGAAAATCCGCGCCGCGCTCAAATTCATTCCGCCGGAGCGGCTGGTGATCTCGACCGATTGCGGCATGGGGCGCGAAGGCATGAGCCGCCGCCACGCCTTCTACAAGATCGTTTCGCTGGTGCTCGGCACCAATATCGTGCGCAAGGAGCTCGGCTTCCCGCTGGCCGAATGCCTGGCGGCCGACGAGCGCTATTCGCTGGTGGTGCCGACCAAATAGAATGCCAACAGCATAATCGGGCTTGCCGATTGTTCTTCAATCAACGCCGATCGAAATAGCGAAAGCGGGGAGGAAATCATGGCCGCAACGCAGCAGACCGAGCCGAAACTTGTCTGCTGCCGTTCCTGCAGCCGTTCTACGACGCCGTCATTCCGCTGTCGTGGCTGATCATTCGCGTCGCGGTCGGCTGGAATCTCCTGGTGCACGGCTGGGGCAAGATCATGATCGGGCCGACGCGACGCGTTCCTCAAAGGCTTTGCCGATCTCGGCTTCACGCCGCCGGCATTCTTGGTTCTGGAGCTCGTTCCTGCATCGAAACGCTCGGCGGCATTTCGCTCATTCTCGGCCTGTTCACGCGCTTCTTCGCCGCGGCGGCCGCGATCGAGATGCTGTGTCATCACCGTGCTCTATTGGGGCAACGGCTTCGGCTGGCTGCAGCGCGGCTACGAATACGTGCTGCTGTGGGGCCTGGTCTGCTTCGCCATCGCGCTGCGCGGCGGCGGGCCCTATTCGCTCGATCGCAAGCTCGGCCGGGAGCTCTAGCAGCCGCCATCATCAGTGCCTTGTTTCCCGGCGCGCGCCGCTACATACTGCGCCGCGACGCTCAGGCCTGTTTTAGCGCCTTCCGGAGAGGTGGCTGAGTGGTTGAAAGCACCGCACTCGAAATGCGGCATACGGGCAACCGTATCGGGGGTTCGAATCCCTCCCTCTCCGCCAACCACAACCCGTGCGCCAGAGGGCGCATGGGTTGTGGTTGGTAGAGGTGGGGGATAGCGAACCCCCGATTTATCCCGCTCCTCGCATTTGTCTTCGACATAGCGAGGAGCGAAAAGAAACGCGCTCGCTTTGCGAGCGCTTCGGGTTCGAATCCCTCCTCTCCGCCAGCCTGCTTTGCGGTGCCTTCCTGCGATAAATCGAAGGATTTCCCCCAGTCCGGCGAAGGGATCGCACAGCCCTCTCGCGCGTTATTAGCGCGGCATGGAGGGTTTATCTCGTGGTTACGCGATGAACGGATCAGGGCCGGACCCTGTCCGCGAACACGGTCAGGCGTCGATATTGCGGCTACTCGGCCGGCGTTCTGACTGCCGTTGTCACACTTTTCGCCACCGCTGACTGCCCGCATCCGCCGCCTCGCGGCGGGCGGGTCCGCCGGCAAGCTCCGAGACGATATTCGTCGCTCGAGATCGGGGTCTTGCTCCTCGTCGGCCGGCTGATGGGCGAGGCGGCGCAGCGGATCGGCCAGCCGCCGGTCATGGGTCAGCTTATCGGCGGCCTGCTGCTCGGGCCGTCGGTGTTCGGCGTGATCTGGCCCGAGGCGCCAGCACGCTTTGTTTCCGGATTCCGGCGCGCAGAAGAGCATGATCGATGCCATCTCGCAGCTCGGCATACTGATGCTGCTGTTGCTGACCGGCATGGAGACCGATCTGCAACTGGTGCGGCGCGTCGGCCGCGCGGCGGTGACGGTCGCCTGCGCCGGCGTGGCGCTGCCGTTCGCCTGCGGCTTTGCGCTCGGCGAATTGCTGCCGGACGAGTCTCTTGCCGAAACCGGATGCCCGCCTTGTCACCGCGATATTTCTCGGCACGGCGCTGTCGATCTCGTCGGTGAAGATCGTCGCCATGGTGGTGCGCGAGATGAATTTCATGCGCCGCGATCTCGGCCAGATCATCGTCGCCTCGGCCATTCTCGAAGACACGATCGGCTGGGTCATCATCGCGGTCGCGTTCGGCCTGGCGTCGGCGGGGACCGTCGATCTCTGGTCGGTCGGCCGCGCCGTCATCGGCACGGCTTTGTTCATGGTCGCGAGCTTTACGGTCGGCCGCCGCGTCGTGTTCAGCCTGATCCGCTGGGCCAACGACAATTTCCAGAGCGAATTTCCGGTCATCACGGCCATCTTTGGTCGTCATGTGCGCGATGGCGCTGACGACGCAATTGATCGGCGTCAACACCGTGCTCGGCGCTTTCGTCGCCGGCATCCTGATCGGCGAATCGCCGATCCTGACGCGGCATATCGACGAACAGCTCCGCGGTCTCATCGTTGCGCTGTTCATGCCGGTCTTCTTCGCGCTGTCCGGGCTGCACGCCGACCTCACGATTTTGCGCAATCCCGATCTCGCGCTGCTCGCCGTCGGTCTCATCGTCATCGCCAGCGTCGGAAAATTCTCCGGCGCCTTCATCGGCGGCAAGCTTGGCGGCCTGACGCGCGCGGAATCGCTGGCGCTCGGCTGCGCCATGAACGCGCGCGGATCGACCGAAGTCATCGTCGCCTCGATCGGCCTGTCCATGGGCGTGCTCAATCAGAATCTGTTCACGCTCATCGTCACCATGGCGGTCGTCACCACCATGGCGATGCCGACGATGCTGCGCTGGGCGCTCAACCGGCTGCCGCTGCGCAAGAAGGAGCGGGTGCGGCTCGAGCGCGAAGAGCTCGACGCCAGGGGCTTTGTGACCAATCTCGAACGGCTGCTGCTTGCCGCCGACGACAGCGCCAACGGCAAACTCGCGGCGCGGCTGATCGGCGTGATCGCCGGCTCCGGCGACAAGCCGACCACGATCCTTGATCTGACCACGGCGAGCCGGCAAGAAATCGAACGCAAGCCGTGGACGAAAAGCCGAAGGCAGGAGAAAGTCGGAAGAAAGAAGCGGGGTCGGTTCGGCGAACGGCAAGCATTCCGACCAGGAGGTCAAGACCGCGGCCGAGGCCGCGACGACGCTCGAAGCTCATCCCGACGAGGAGAAGCCCGGCAGCGTCGATGTCATGACCCGGCGCGGAGCAGACGATCACGCCTGAGACGGTCGCCGACGAAGCGCGCAAGGGTTACGACTTCCTGGTCGTCGGCATCGCCAAGACCCACGATCCGAACGGCGGATTCAGCAAGGACATGTCGCTCATCACCAAGGGTTTCGAGGGCCCGCTCGCGATCGTCGATTCGCATCGCTCGCGCACCGACCGTCCGCCGAGCGCTGCGACAGAATTCTCATCCCGGTGAACGGCAGCGGAAGTGTCGCGGCGCGCGGTCGAGGTCGGGCTCACGCTGGCGCGCGCCAACGACGCGCAAGTCACGGCGCTTTATGTCACGCGCGCCGGCGCCGATGGCGGCAACCGCAAGCGCGCGCAAGCGATCCGGCGCAACGAGCTGGCGGTGCTCAAGGACATCAGCGCCTTGGCGGATCGCTACGAGGTCCGCGTGCGCTCGACGACGCGCGCCAACATGGCGCCCGACGAGGCGATTTTGCGCGAGTCGAAACGCGGCTATGATCTCATCGTGCTCGGCGTGAGCCGGCGGCCCGGCGATACGCTATTCTTCGGCAATACCGCGGCCGCAGTGCTCGACCGTTCGGAGACATCGAATCTCTTCGTTGCCAGCTGACGGAATGGACATGCAAACACGGCAACAGTGCGATATCGATCATTCCTCTTCTTGCTCAGTCGGCTTTCGAGCCGGAAACGATCGAGATTTTGGTTTCGGTGTTCGAAAATGCCTGGCAGAAAGTCGAGCAATCGGGCAGCAAGCTCGCCTCGCCGCGCTATAAACGTGCGGCGCAGGAAATCATCGCCAAGCGGATTATCGAGATGGCGCAACGCGGCAAGCGCAATCCGGCGGAGCTCGCCGACGATGCGGTCGCTTATTTGGAGCGTCTTACGCTGATATGCCTGAAACTCGGAGAGGTCAGTCGGCGTAGCCCAGGAAGCGCGTCTCAAAGTCCGAGCTGCTGATAGCAGCGCTGGCTGCGTTCCTGCTGGACCATCTGACGCCACTGCGCGCGCGAAATTTTCGATTTCTGGCGGGCGTCGATTGCGGCAAGTTTTTGCGATGCTGCGCCCGGCAAAGGCCCAGCTGCCGGGGCCGCTGCAGCCTGCGGTGCCGCATCACGTTTTTGTGTAGCACTCACAGCGTAGTTAACAGCGAGCTTATCAGATTGCCCGCTTTTCACGGCGGCGGCTTTTTGCTTCCGCAAGCGTCGCCGTCTTCAGCGGCGTGGCGCTGACTATCGCCGCATTACGCTGCGGAATTGCCGGCTGATCGGGCGTCGAAAACACAACAACAAACGACACGACGAACGCACCAACAATGCCGGTGACGCAGCCGAGGTAGGCGAGTATGGGAGCCAAAATATCCATCGAACAAACCAACGCTGACCACCCGCCCGCTTTACAATGCGTCATCACCGAATTTCGTTCCTAAAAGGGCACGAAACCGCGGGCATTGGTTTGTCGCTTGGTCACCATGTCCAGGTTCAAAGATGGCAGGATAGTGTCGCGATCGCGGTCGCGATTTCGGAGCATCCGGCAACGTCGTGCCCGGCCATAGCCGGTCCGAACGACGGCTAGGCCGGCCATCGACGTCGTCAGTTGTTCGCCAGCGAGCTACGCTTGCGCGTCTCACATCTGCGAGATGAACTTGGTGTTGAAATAGGCCTGCAGCCCTTCGAGGCCGCCTTCGCTGCCGTAGCCGGATTCCTTGATGCCGCCGAACGGCGTCTCCGGCGTCGAGATGGCGATCGAGTTGACGCCGACCATGCCCGACTGCAGCGCGTCGCCGATCAGCGTCGCGGTCTGCGCCGAACTGGTGAAGGCATAAGCCGCAAGTCCGAACGGCAGCGAGTTGGCGCGCTCGACGACTTCGTCGAAGGTCTTGAACCTGACCACCGGCGCGACCGGGCCGAACGGCTCTTCGGTCATGATTTTGGAATCGTCGGGCACGTCGGTGATGACGGTCGGCTCGAAGAAATAGCCCTGATTGCCGCGGCGATTGCCGCCGGCGACGATCTTGCCGCCGCGGTCCTTGGCGTCGTTGACGAAGCTCTCCATGGTGTCGATGCGCCGCGCATTCGCCATCGGCCCCATGGTGATGCCTTTTTCCATGCCGTCGCCGACTTTGATCGACTTGGCGTATTCGGTGAAGCGCGCCAGGAAGCGGTCGTAGACCGGCTCCTGCACATAGAAGCGCGTCGGCGAGATGCAGACCTGGCCGGCATTGCGGTACTTGAACGCGGCGATGGTTTCGGCCGACTTCTCCGGATCGGCGTCGGCGAACACCACGACCGGCGAGTGGCCGCCGAGCTCCATGGTCGCGCGCTTCATGCCTTTGGCGGCGAGCTGGGCGAGATGCTTGCCGACCGGGATCGAGCCGGTGAAGGAAATCTTGCGCACGTCGTCCTTGGCGATGAGATGCTCGGAAATCTCCGCCGGCACGCCGAACACGAGATTGAGCACGCCCGCGGGCACGCCGGCATCGGCGAAGCAGCGCACCATTTCGACGCAGGCGCCGGGCGTTTCTTCCGACGCTTTGAGGATGAGCGAGCAGCCGGCCGCAAGCGCGCCGCCGATCTTGCGCGCCGGCGTCAGCGTCGGGAAATTCCACGGCGTGAACGCGGCGACGACGCCGACCGGCTCCTGCAGCACGATCTGCCGCACGCCCTTGCCGCGGCCCGGCACGATGCGGCCATAAGCGCGGCGGCCTTCCTCGGCATACCAATCGATGATGTCGGCGGAGGTGATGACCTCGCCGCGCGCTTCCGGATAGACCTTGCCCTGTTCCTGGACCAGGATTTTCGCGATCGCGTCGTGCCGCTCGCGCATCAGGTCGGCGGCCTTGCGCATGATCTTGGCGCGGTCATAGGCGGACGTGGCGCGCCAGACGCGAAACCTTTCTTGGCGGCTTCGAGCGCCTGGTCGAGATCGGCCGGGCTCGCATGCGGCAAGCGGGCCAGCGGCTTTTCGGTCGCCGGATTGATCACGTCCTCGCCGCGGCCGTTGCCGCCGGTCCATTTGCCGTCGATGTAAAGCTCGAGATTGGCGTAGCTGGTACTCATGGTGGCGTGTCCTCGCTGGCGTTTAGCTTGGGGCTGGGGTCTCTTGGCGAGTGGATTAGCAGGTTTTGCCCTGCTGTTCACCCCTCGGTCGGCAGCTGCGATGCACGCACAAAAAGAAAGAGGCCCTGACTTGCGCCAGGGCCTCTCGACAGTCGGGGCAGTGCCGGGAAGCCGCCCCAACTGCAGTCAGATCCAAGCAGCTCGCTTACTGAATCGGTCTCGCCGTGCAGCGCGAGATCGAGGCCGTCGCGTTCGACTTCTTCGGAGACGCGCAGGCCGATCACCAGATCGACAACCTTCAGGATGATCAGCGTCACGACGACGTCGTAGGCGAAGACGATGCCGACGCCGATGCACTGATTGACGACCTGGCCCCAATTGCCCTCGATGGCGCCGGAGGTTCCGCCGTATTCGTTGATGGCGAATACGCCGGTGAGGATCGCGCCCGCCGCGCCGCCGATGCCGTGCACGCCGAAACTGTCGAGCGCGTCGTCGTAGCCGAAGGTGTGCTTGAGCCCGGTGCAGCCCCAGTAGCAGACGATGCCGGCGGCGATGCCGATGGCGAACGAGCCCATCGGGCCGACGAAGCCGGAGGCCGGCGTGATCGCGACCAGACCGGCGACCGCGCCGGAGCAGATGCCGAGAACGGTCGGCTTGCCGCGCATCATCCATTCGAGGATCATCCAGGTGAAGCCGGCGGTCGCCGTCGCGGTGTGCGTGACCAGCATGGCCATGCCGGCCTGCATGCCGGCGCTGACCGCCGAACCGGCATTGAAGCCGAACCAGCCGACCCACAACAGCGAGGCGCCGATCATGGTCAGCACCACATTGTGGGGCGGGCCGGTTTCCTTGCGCTTGCCGAGCATCAGGGCGGCCATCAGGCCGGCGGTGCCGGAATTGACGTGCACCACCGTGCCGCCGGCGAAATCGAGCACCTTGACCCAGGCGTTGCTGTTGCCGGAGTTGAGGAAGCCGTCGGGTCCCCACACCCAATGCGCGATCGGCGAATAGACGAAGATCGCCCACAGCCCGATGAACCACAGCATCGCCGAGAACTTCATGCGCTCGGCGAACGAGCCCGCGATCAGCGCCGCGGTGATGATCGCGAAGGTCAGCTGGAACATCGAGTAGACGGATTCGGGAATGGTCGGCGCCAGCGAATTGGGATTGCCGATGCCGTTCGTGATGTCGCTCAAGATGCCTTGCAGGCCGGCGCGATCGAAGCCGCCGATGAACGGCGAGCCGGCGCGAAACGCGATGCTGTAGGTGAACAGCAGCCAGAGAATGCTGATCAGGCAGGTGATGGCGAAGCTCGTCATCACCGTGTCGCCGACGTTCTTCTTGCGCACCATGCCGCCATAGAACAGCGCCAGGCCCGGAATGGTCATCATCAGCACGATGGCCATCGAGGTCAGCATCCAGGCGGTGTCGCCGGAATTCGGCGTGCACTTTTCGAGAACCGTGGCGCTGCAGGCCGGCGGCGACGGCGCCGCCGCCGGTGCTGCGGCGTCAGCGGGCGCCGCGGCAGGCGCTGCGCTCGGCGTCTGCGCGTAGGATGATTGAGTAGGTCGGCAGGCTGAGCATGATCCCAAGCAGGATCGCGCCTGCGACAGCAATCAGTCCCGCACGGGAGAATTTCTTCAACGACATTGTCTCACTCCTGTCCCTTGTGCTGTTCTTGCGTTTTCTTGGCTGCGTTTGGCTGCGTTTCTTAAAGCGCTGCGGCGTCGGTTTCGCCGGTGCGGATGCGCACCGCGTGGTCGAGACCGAAGACGAAGATCTTGCCGTCGCCGATTTGTCCGGTTTTCGCCGCGGCGCTGATGGTGTCGATGACCCGGTCCACTTGATTGGACGGAACAGCGATTTCGATCTTGATCTTGGGCAGGAAGCTCACGGCGTATTCGGCGCCGCGATAGATTTCGGTGTGGCCCTTTTGACGGCCGTAGCCCTTCACCTCGGTGACGGTCAGTCCCTGAACGCCGATCTTGGTCAGAGCGTCGCGAACCTCGTCGAGCTTGAATGGCTTGATGATGGCCATGACGATTTTCATTGATTTGTTCTCCCCGTCGCCCGGTCGAACTGCCGATCGAGCGGACACAACTAAGCGACGACCGCGGTGGAATGTGCCCCCCGCCGCGGCGTCGCCGCGCGTTGGCTAATCAAGGGCCGTGCCAAGTGAACGACAGGCCCGAGAATCGGCGGTGGAACGGGCCTTAAGCGCCGCTGGTAAGCCGGTGTGATCAGAACCCTTCTCGGTTCCGGACACGCCAATGCCGGGGATTCTCATGCGAGCCGCCCAATTGTCGGACCGGCTGCATAATAATTAGGCGAAGGATTGCCGCACCATAATAATTGGGGGCAGGCGAATAAGGCAGCCGCCTAAAAAATCGCCTGGAGCATCCGAAAAGCCTGCCCTCGGACTTGATCCGGGGGTGGGAACCGGTTTCCCGCCTTCGCGAAGCCCGCTTCGGCGGGCGAAGGAAGGTTCGAAAAGATTATGCTCTATCTAGAGCGCGTCGGCGTCGGTCTCGCCGGTGCGGATGCGCACCGCCTGATCAATCGGCGTGACGAAGATCTTGCCGTCGCCGATTTTGCCGGTTCTGGCCGCGGCACCCATGACCGTAGACCACCTGATCGATCTGGTCCGCCGCAACCGCGACTTCGATGCGGACTTTCGGCAGGAAATTCACGGCATATTCGGCGCCGCGATAGATCTCGGTATGGCCCTTCTGCCGGCCATAGCCCTTCACCTCGGTAATGGTCATGCCGTGAATGCCGATCTTGAGGAGGGCGTCGCGGACTTCGTCGAGTTTGAACGGCTTGATGATGGCTGTGACGAGCTTCATAGGATCTTCCGGCTGGCGAGGAAGGCGTGCACAGCTTAGCGGCATTACCGCCGAGATTTAAGCCACCCGGCGAATTTAAGTCACTGGCGACGGCGTCTGTTCCCGCCGGCGCTGGAGGGCGGCCGGTGCGTTGCGCTATTCCGGCTTCTTGGTCCGCAGCCGCAGCAGCCCCTCCTGCGCGACCGAGGCGACGAGCGTGCCGTCGGCCGCGAAAATGAGGCCGCGGGAAAAGCCGCGCGAGCCGCCGAGGTTCGGGCTGTCCTGCGCGTAGAGCAGCCACTCGTCGGCGCGAAACGGCCGATGGAACCACAGCGCGTGATCGAGGCTCGCCGCCATGATGTCGTCGCTGAACACCGTGCGCTGGTGCGGGATCAGCGCGGAATCGAGCAGCGTCATGTCGGACGCATAAGCCAGCACGCATTGATGGATCGCCGGCTCGTCGGGCAGCCGGCCGGTGGCGCGAATCCAGACATTGAAGCGGCCGTCCTTGGACGCCTCGCCGAGATAGCGGCCGTATTCGACCAGCCGAAGCTCGATCGGGCGTTCGCGCTCGTAATAGCGCCGCACCGGCTCGGGCATCAGCGGCAAGATGTTTTTTCGCATCTCGGCGTCGGTCGGCAGCGAATCCGGCTTCGGCACGTCCGGCATCGGAAACTGATGCGACAGGCCTTCCTCGATGGTTTGAAACGACGCCGACATCGAGAAGATCGCGTGGCCGTGCTGGATCGCGACCACGCGCCGCGTCGTGAAGCTCTTGCCGTCGCGGATGCGGTCGACCTCGTAGATGATCGGCACTTTGGGATCGCCGCCGAGAAGGAAATAGGCGTGCAGCGAATGCGGCGGCCGCGCTCTCACGTCGTCGACGGTGCGGCAGGCGGCGACCAGAGCCTGGCCGATGACCTGGCCGCCGAATACGCGCTGCCAGCTCGATTGCGGCGAGCGGCCGCGAAACAGATTCAATTCCAGCGGTTCGAGATTGAGAGTCTCGATCAAATCCTGAACGGCGGAGGCCATATGTCGTCCCCTCGCACCGGCATGACCGGCCGCTTACATCTTTGCATACGGGATCGCGGACGGGGTCAAGTCCGCCAGATCGGGAAGCATTGCGGACGGGTTACTGTACCGGCCGCCGTGCTAGGATGACGGGTCATGACCGGGAACAGAGTAGATGTGCTGATCGCGGGCGGAGGCTTTGCCGGCCTGACGCTCGCCATCGCCTTGCGCAAGGCGCTTGGGCCGTCATTCGCGGTGACGGTGGCCGATCCGGCGCTGGTGGCGAATTACGCGAAGGACGAGCGCGCTTCGGCGATCGTTGCGGGCGCGCGGCGGCTCTACGCGGCGATCGGCGTCTGGGACGATGTCGCCGAACAGGCGCAGCCGATCCTCGACATGGTGGTGACCGACAGCAAGCTCGGCGACGCGGTGCGGCCGGTATTCCTCGCCTTCTCCGGCGACGTCGAACCCGGCGAGCCTTTCGCCCACATGATCGAGAACCGCTATCTCGTCGAGGTGCTGGCGGAGAAGGCGAAAGCCGACGGCGTCGATTTGCGATCGTCCGCCGTGCGCAAAGTCAGTGCTGACGGCGAGGGCGCGACCGCGGAGCTTGCCGACGGCACGGCGCTTGCGCGCGCGCCTCGTCGTCGCCGCCGACGGCGCCCGTTCGGCCATTCGGCAAGGCGCCGGCATCGCCACGCATGGCTGGAATTACGGCCAGTCGGCGATCGTCATCAATGTCGGGCACGAGCGCGATCATGAAGGGCGCGCCGAGGAGCATTTCCTGCCGGCGGGGCCGTTCGCGATCCTGCCGCTCAAGGGCCGGCGCTCGTCGATCGTATGGACCGAAACGACGCAGGACGCCGAACGCATCGTTGCGCTGCCCGACGATGCTTTCCATGCCGAGCTCGAGCAGCGCTTCAAGCTTCAGCTCGGCGAGATCAGTGTTCTCGGCGCGCGTCGCGTTCATCCGCTCGGGTTTTTCGTCGCGCGCTCCTTCATCGCCGAGCGCATCGCACTGATCGGCGACGCCGCCCATGTCATTCATCCGATCGCGGGGCAGGGATTGAATATGGGACTGAAGGACGTGGCAGCGCTCGCCGAGGTGATCGTCGATGCCGCGCGCCTCGGTCTCGATCCGGGCACCGCGAACGTGCTCGAGCGCTATCAGCGCTGGCGGCGCTTCGACACGATGGCCATGGGCTTCGCCACCGACGGGCTCAACCGGCTGTTCTCCAACCGCTCCGACGTGCTGCGGCTCGCCCGCGACGTCGGGCTGGGGCTCGTCGAGCGCATCCCCAATCTCAAGCGGCTCTTGATCCGGGAAGCGGCGGGGCTGGTCGGTGAAGTCCCCAAATTGCTGCGCGGCGAAGTGCTATAGTCCCTGCGGTCCTTCCGTTGCGTGCATCAAAGACTTCTTGAAATAAGCTCATGGCGTTCAATCATATCGCGGTCATCGGTGCCGGGGCCTGGGGCACCGCGCTGGCGCTGACTTGCGCGCGGGCCGGGCGCAAGGTCACGCTGTGGGAGCACGATGCGACCAATGCCGAGCAGCTCGCCAATAAGCGCGAGAGCCTGTATCTGCCCGGCGTGCGTCTCGATGACGGCATCGCCGTCGTCCGCGATCTCGCGCAAGCCGCGCGCGCCGATGCGCTGCTCCTCGTCGTGCCGGCGCAATATGTGCGCTCCGTCGCATCGGCGCTCAAGCCGCTGCTGTCGCCGCGCACGCCTTTGATCGTCTGCGCCAAGGGCATCGAACGCGGCAGCAAGAAATTCATGAGCGAGGTGATCGCCGAATGCGCGCCGGACGCGGTGCCGGCGATTCTGTCCGGACCGAGTTTCGCCCGCGACGTGGCGCACGGCATGCCGACCGCGGTGACTCTGGCGGCGAACGACGGCAAGCTCGCCGGCGAGCTCGCGCAGGCGGTGAGCTCGGCGACCTTCCGGCCTTATCATTCGAGCGATGTGCGCGGCGTCGAGATCGGCGGCGCGGCCAAGAACGTGCTCGCCATCGCCGCCGGCATCGTCTCCGGCCGCGGCCTCGGCTATAGCGCCACCGCGGCTTTGACCACGCGCGGCTTTGCCGAGCTCGTCCGTTTCGGCCGGGCCTGCGGCGGAAGACCGGAAACGATGACGGGCTTGTCGGGGCTCGGCGATTTGATCCTGACCTGCACCAGCCCGCAGTCGCGCAATTTCACCTTCGGCGTCAATCTCGGCCAGGGCAAAAAGCCCGACGAGATTCATCGCACCACCGGCCTCGCCGAAGGCACGTTCACCGCGCCGGTGCTTCTCGAAATGGCGCGCGATCGTTCGGTCGATATGCCGATCTCGGCCGCGGTCGCGGCCGTCATCGCCGAGAAGATGAGCGTGGACGCGGCCATCGAGTCGCTCTTGGCGCGGCCGTTGAAGGCGGAAGAATAGTCGGAGGAATGATCATGGCGCACTGGTTATTGAAGACGGAGCCCGAGGAATTTTCCTGGGACGCCCAGGTCAAGCGCGGCGCGAAGGGTGAGACCTGGAGCGGCGTGCGCAATTTCACCGCGCGGCGGCATCTCAAGGAGATGAAAAAGGGCGATACGTTCTTCTTCTATCATACCGGCGACGAGAAGCAGGTCGTCGGCATCGGCGAGGTGATCCGCGAAGCCTATCCCGACCCGACGGCGAAGGCGGGCGAGCCCTGGGTCGCCGTCACGACCCAAGCACTCGAGCCGCTGCCGAAGCCGGTGACGCTCGCTGCGGTCAAGGCGGAAGCGAAACTCAAGGACATGGCGCTGGTCAAATACGGCCGCCTGTCGGTTCAGCCGGTGACCGCCGAGGAGTGGAAGATCGTTTGCAAGATGGGCGGCGTGAAGGGCTGATCGTCACACCTAAGCGCTGATCGTCACACCTAGGTGACCGCTCATTTCCTGCTGAACGTCGCTCGCGACCTCTCGTCCAAATTGCTGTCCGAGGGCCAAGCTCTGCTGCACGATGCTCGGCTGCCGCTGGATGAATTTTTGACCGGTCGCCGATCGGTAGAATGCCGTGATGTCGTGCAATTCGTCGACAGTGAAAGCGCGAGCATAGATTGCCGCCATGGCGTTGCTGAGTTCGTCCAACCGCTGCGCGGCCTTTTGGTTGAAGATCGGAACCATCGCATCATACTGCTTTTCCACCTCCGGCCGGTTCTGGACGACCGCGGCCTTGAAACTCTGGAATAGCGTAGGCAACACGGCTTTGAACTGTTCAGTCGCATTGGTGGCTTGGATCAGCTCGCGCGCAGCAGCGAGACTTTCGGCTGACGGCGCTGTTCCCGGCATTGTTTGTGCCCGGGCCGGACTTGCCGCGAAGAGGGCCGAGGCAATGAGCACGGCAACAGTCATGGTGCGCATGATGAAGCTCCCTGCATAGACCCCGATCATATCTTGTCTCCGTGTCATTCCGAACTGCCACGATACGACAAACGGATAACGCCTGCGACCTTGTCGTTCGCCGGCCGGGCGTCGCATAATGGGTTCTCAGGAAACGCCTTTCGGCCGCAGCGGCCATCTGCTGTATCGGCTGTGTGCGCGTGGAGGGATAAGAAAATGTCGGACAAGATTTACGAAGTGCCCGCCGAATGGATGAAACGAGCGCTGATCAACGACGCCGACTACAAGAAAATGTACGCGCAGTCGCTCGCCGATCCCAACGGCTTTTGGGGCGAACAGGCCAAGCGCCTGTATTGGATGAAGCATTTCACCAAGGTCAAGAACACGTCCTTCGCCCGCGACAATGTCTCGATCAAATGGTTCGAGGATGGCGCGACCAACGTCGCCTACAATTGCATCGACCGCCACCTGCACAGCCGCGGCCATCAGACCGCGATCATCTGGGAAGGCGACGATCCGAAAGATTCAAAGCACATCACCTACAAGGAGCTGCACGACGAGGTCTGCCGCTTCGCCAACATCCTGCGCAACCGCAACGTCAAGAAGGGCGACCGCGTCACCATCTATATGCCGATGATTCCGGAGGCGGCTTACGCCATGCTCGCCTGCGCGCGTATCGGCGCCATTCATTCCGTGGTGTTCGGCGGCTTCTCGCCGGATTCGCTCGCCGGCCGCATCGAGGATTGCAAGTCGAACATCGTCATCACCGCCGACGAAGGCTTGCGCGGCGGCCGCAAAGTGCCGCTGAAGGCCAACACCGATGCCGCGATCGCCAAAGTCGGCGGCGTCGATTTCGTCATCGTCGTCAAGCGCACCGGCGCGCCGGTCGACATGGATCCGGTGCGCGACGTTTGGTACCACGAGGCCAAGGAAGTGGTGACGGCGGACTGTCCCTGCGCGGAAATGAACGCCGAGGATCCGCTGTTCATCCTTTACACGTCGGGCTCGACCGGCAAGCCGAAGGGCGTGCTGCACACGACGGCGGGTTATCTGCTCTACACGGCGATGACGCATCAATACGTCTTCGATTATCACGACGGCGACATCTATTGGTGCACGGCGGATGTCGGCTGGGTCACCGGCCACAGCTACATCGTCTACGGCCCGCTCGCCAACGGCGCGACGACGCTGATGTTCGAAGGCGTGCCGAACTATCCGACCAATTCGCGGTTCTGGGAGGTCATCGACAAGCACAAGGTCAACATCTTCTACACCGCGCCGACCGCGATCCGCGCGCTGATGCAGGCCGGCGACGCGCCGGTGAAGAAGACTTCGCGCGCCTCGTTGCGGCTCCTCGGCTCGGTCGGCGAGCCGATCAATCCCGAAGCCTGGGAATGGTATCACCGCGTCGTCGGCGACGGCCGCTGCCCGATCGTCGATACCTGGTGGCAGACCGAAACCGGCGGCATTCTGATCACGCCGTTGCCGGGCGCGACGCGGCTCAAGCCCGGCTCGGCGACGCGGCCGTTCTTCGGCATCATCCCGGAGATCGTCGACGCCGAGGGCAAGGTGCTGCAAGGCGCCGTCTGCGGCAATCTCTGTATTGCCGATTCATGGCCGGGTCAGATGCGCACGGTCTATGGCGATCACCAGCGCTTCGTCGAAACCTATTTCAGCGCCTATCCCGGCAAGTACTTCACCGGCGACGGCTGCCGGCGCGACGAGGACGGCTATTACTGGATCACCGGCCGCGTCGACGACGTGATCAATGTCGCCGGCCATCGGCTCGGCACGGCGGAAGTGGAATCGGCGCTGGTCGCGCATCCGAAAGTCTCGGAGGCCGCCGTGGTCGGCTATCCGCACAACATCAAGGGCCAGGGCATCTATGCCTATGTCACGTTGATGGCCGGCGAAGAGCCGACCGAGACTTTGCGCAAGGAACTGGTGCAATGGGTGCGCACGGAAATCTCGCCGATCGCTGCTCCCGATCTCCTTCAATTCGCGCCCGGCCTGCCGAAGACCCGATCCGGCAAGATCATGCGCCGCATCTTGCGCAAGATCGCCGAGGACGAATTCGAGCAATCTCGGCGACACCTCGACGCTCGCCGATCCGGCCGTGGTCGATGACCTGGTCCATAACCGGCAGAACAAGCGGAGCGCCTGAGCGGAGGCGTCGAGCGGGACGGTATGGACAAACCGCCGGTCCGAGCCGGTCGTAACTTCGGCGTTAATTCAAGGGTTTGGTCGCTGTCGCCTGCAGACCACACTTTGGAAAAAATTTGCGAAAATTTCACTCTGACGGCCCCATAGTGCTGAGGTCAGTCGCCGTTTCCATTAGAATGGATTGCGGCTGGTGATCCTGCCGGGGGCGGGATTTGTGGGGCATTCCGCAGTAGGGAATTGAACATGCGAGGGAAAACTTTGATTGCGGCCGCGTTCGCGGCCTTCGTCTCGTTCGCTTTCGCGCCGAAGCCGGCGCAGCGCGCATGGCGATCTCGTCTCGGTGCGGGACAGCTATGTGCCGGGAACGATCGTCATTCGCACCAACGAGCGTGCGCTTTACTACTTCGTCGGCTCCGGGACAGGCGCTGCGCTATCCGGTCGGCGTCGGCCGGCTCGGCATGCAATGGTCCGGCACCGCCTATATCGACGGCAAATATATCAGGCCGGCCTGGTCGCCGCCGGATTCAATTCGGTCCGATTACCGCAGGCTGCCGCCGGTGGTTCCAGGCGGCTCGCCGCAAAATCCGATGGGGGTCGCCGCGATGACGCTCTCCGGTGGCGGCCAATACGCCATCCACGGCACCAATAACGAAGGCTCGATCGGCCATTTCGTGTCGCATGGCTGCATCCGCATGCACAATGTGGATATCGAGGACCTGTACAGCCGCGTCATGCTCGGCACGCGGGTCGTGGTGATCCAGTAATCCGGTATTGGCGATCAGGGATCGGCTAGTCCGATCCCCGAGACCCGATCCCTAGAAATCCGACGTCAAGCCGTTGATTTCCCAGTCGCCGTAGCGGGCCGGATCGAGGCCGCCGCGGCCGGCGACCTCCTTTGGGGCTTCGGCCTTTTCACGCTCGGCCTTTTCACGTTCCGCGGCGCGGCGCGCCGCGGCCTCGGCTAGCGCACGCTCGGCGGCCGGCGTCAGGGGCCGCTTTTCAGCCTCTTTATGGGTGCCCAGATGGGTGCCCGGGGTATCGGTACCCAGGTCATCTGCGGGCGAGGGCGGTGTCTGCTCGGTTGGCATAGAGCCTGACTTGGCGTAGCCCAGCGCAGGATTCAAGTCAGGAATTTCTTCGGCATGAACGGCGCGCCCAAGCCCGAGTCCAAGCCCAAGTCGAAGCCCGAGTCCATGAGTTCGCCGGTTCATGCCGGCGATGTCCCAGGCCTTGCGGTCCGCCGCATCGCCGCCGACATCGTCGACGGGGTGCTGCGCCGCCGCCGCGCCTTCGACGAATTCTTCGACAGCACGGCCGAACTTGCCACGCTCGAGGATCGCGATCGCGCGCTGGTCCGCGCGCTGGTCGCGGTGGTGCTGCGCCGGCTCGGCACGCTGCGGCACCTGCTCGGCGTCTTTCTCGACAGTGGCCTGCCGCCGCAGGCCCCGCGTGTCGAAAGCGCGCTGTTGATCGGCGCTGCGCAAATCCTTTTTCTCGACGTGCCGGACCATGCCGCGGTCGATCTCTCCGTCCGCCTGGCGCAGGCGGATCGTCACGCCGAGCGTTTCGCCGGACTGGTCAACGCCGTGTTGCGGCGCGTGACGCGCGAAGGCGCGACGCTGCTCGCCACGCTTGATGCGCCGATGCTCGATACGCCCGCTTGGTTGATGGCGCGTTGGACCGAGCGATACGGCGCGGCAACTGCGCATGCAATCGCGACGGCCAACGGACAAGAACCGGCGCTCGACATCACGGTGAAAAGCGATCCGGAGTTTTGGGCCGAAAAGCTCCAAGGACGCGTATTGCCGACCGGAACTGTGCGCGCCGCCGTGCATGGCGCGATCACGGCGTTGCCGGGGTTCTCCGAAGGCGCCTGGTGGGTTCAGGATGCCGCCGCCGCGCTGCCGGCGCGCTTGCTCGGCGATATTCGCGGCCGCCGCGTCGCCGATCTCTGCGCCGCGCCCGGCGGCAAGACGGCGCAGCTCGCGGCCGCGGGCGCTCATGTCATCGCGATCGATCGCGCCCCGGCGCGGCTTAAGCGCCTGCAAGACAATCTCGCGCGGCTGAGGCTTGAAGCCGAAACTGGTCTGCGCCGATGTCGCGGAATGGAGCGCCGAGCCTTTCGACGCGGTCCTGCTCGACGCGCCGTGTTCGTCCACCGGAACGATCCGCCGCCATCCCGACGTGCCTTGGCTCAAGCGTGTCGAGGACATGACGGCGCTCGCCGGCGTTCAACGCCGCTTGATCGAGCGCGCACTGGCGCTGACCAAGCCCGGCGGCACGCTGATCTACTGCACCTGTTCGCTCGAAGCCGAGGAGAACGAGGTCGTGGTCACCGAACTCCTCGCGCGGGATCCGAGCGTGCAGCGCGTGCCCTTCACCGGGCCTGAGCTTTTCGGGCACGACGAATTCATCTCGGCGGAGGGCGATCTGCGGACTTTGCCGTGCCAGCTTCCCGACATTGATTCCCGATTCGCCGGGCTTGATGGCTTCTATGCGGCACGGCTGGTAAAACAGTAAGGAAATCAATCCGATTCGGCAGTTGGCCGTCGCGCCTTCATTTCGTTATGGTCGCCCGCGCGGGACTTTTTTCACATCCCTGCGCGCAAAGGGGGCAAACGGGTCGATGTCGCGCGTCGCAGTCGCGAACCATGCGAAGCTGTCCTGGCTCCTGATTCGCGGCGCCGTGCGCCGGATGACCGGTCGCGCCAACGGCCATCCGTTCGTGCGCTGGCCGCTGGTGCCGCTGCGCACCGACCGCCTGTTGATCGCGCCACCGGATTTGCGCACCGCCGACGCTACGCGCGCCAGCGAAATCTATTCCGGCCGTTTTGCCTTCGCCGGCAAGGTCGTGATCTGCGACGGCCGTTCGGTCTTCGAAATGGACCCGCCGTCGGACGATTGGGCCGCAACCTTGCTGGGCTTCGGCTGGCTGCGCCATCTGCGCGCGGCGGAATCGGGCATCACGCGCGCCAATGCGCGCGCGCTGGTCGACGAATGGATCGCGCTGCAAGGCTCGTGGCATCCGATTGCCTGGCGTCCCGACGTGCTGTCACGCCGCATCATCTCCTGGCTCAGCCAATCCACGCTGGTCCTGCAAGACGCCGATGCGCGCTTCTATCGGCGTTTCCTGCGCAGCCTCATTCGCCAGGTGCGTTACCTTCGCCACACCGCGGGCGACGCGCGCCGCGGCGTCGATCGGATGCAGGCTGTCGTCGCCCTGACTTATGCCGCGCTGTGCATCGCCGGCCAGGCGCGCCATATCAAAGCCTCAACCGAGCGGTTGAGCCACGAGATCGCACGGCAGATCCTCCCCGACGGCGGCCATGTCAGCCGCGATCCCGGCGCGATCATCGATATCCTGATCGAATTTTTGCCGCTGCGTCAGGCGTTCACGGCGCGCAACATCGCGCCGCCGCAGGCGCTTCTCAACGCCATCGACCGCATGATGCCGATGTTGCGCTTCTTCCGTCACTCGGAAGGCGGCTTCGCGCATTTCAACGGCATGGGAGCGACGCCGGGGGGCCTGCTTGTCGACGCTGCTTGCCTATGACGAAACGCACGGCACGCCGTTCTCGAACGCGCCGCATTCGGCTTATCAGCGGCTCGAAGCCGCAGGCGCCGTGCTGATCATGGATACCGGCCGCGCGCCGCCCATCGAAATGAGTCTGGACGCGCATGCCGGCTGCTTGTCGTTTGAATTTTCCTCGCCGAAGCAGAGCCTCATCGTGGTGAATTGCGGCATGCCGGCGACGGGGCGCGAGAACTGGCGGCAGGTCGCGCGCGCCACTGCGGCGCATTCCGCGGTCACGTTCAACGACGCGTCTTCGGCCCGCTTTGTCGAAATGGCGACGTTCAAGCGCATGCTCGGCGGCTCGCCGATGCTGGGCGGCCCGCGCCATGTCGCGGTGACGCGCGAGGAGCGGCCCGACGCCATCGTGCTGCGGGCGGCCCATGACGGCTATGCCGACCGCTTCGATATCGTGCATGAACGTGTGCTGATGCTGGCGTCCGACGGCACGCGGCTCGACGGCGAGGAAGTGTTTCTCGATGCCAATGGCAGCCCCCAAGTCCGCACCGAAGAAGACGCTTTCACGGTGCGCTTTCATCTGCATCCGACAGTGAAGGCGACGCGCCTCAGCGACGGCCACGGCGTCATGCTGATGATGCCGAACAAGGAGGTCTGGACCTTCAGCGCCCACGAGGATCAGGTGGAGCTCGAAGACAGCGTCTATCTCGCCAGCAGCGAAGGTCCGCGCCGGACGGCGCAGATCGTCATCCGCGGCCATGCGCGCACCGCCTCGCGCGTGCAGTGGAGCCTGCAGCAGGCGCCGGCCGGCGCGCTCGCCAGCACCGGCACGGCACGCCGCGCGCGCGAAGAGGAACCAAGACTGCCGCTATGACTGACGATAACCTGGGAGCATCATGACTGAATCTCTCCGCCGCGCCCTGCGCGCCCTCATTTCCGTCTCCGACAAAACCGGAATGGTCGAATTCGCGCGCGCGCTTTCGGGCTTCGGCATCGAGCTCGTCTCGACCGGCGGCACGCGCCAAGCGCTGTCCGATGCCGGGCTCAAAGTGCTCGACGTCAGCGACTTGACCGGTTTCCCGGAAATGATGGACGGCCGCGTCAAGACGCTGCATCCGGCGGTGCATGGCGGCTTGCTCGCGATCCGTAACAATCCGTTGCACGTCGAAGCGATGCGGGCGCACCGGATTGCGCCGATCGATATTCTGGTGGTGAATCTCTATCCGTTCGAAGAAACCGTCGCCCGCAAGGCCGATTTCGCGACCTGCATCGAGAACATCGATATCGGCGGTCCGGCGATGATCCGCGCCGCCGCCAAGAACCATGACGATGTCGCAGTGGTGGTGGATGCCGGCGATTACGCGGCGCTGCTCGACGAACTCACGGCGCATAACGGCATGACCACGCTGGCGTTGCGGCGCAAGCTCGCCGCCAAGGCCTACGCGCGCACGGCGGCCTACGATTCAGCGATTTCCAACTGGTTCGCCGACCAGCTCGGCGAAATCGCGCCGGACTATCGCGCCTTCGGCGGCCGGCTGATCGAGAAATTGCGTTACGGCGAGAACCCGCACCAATCAGCGGCGTTCTACCGCACGCCCGATGCCCGTTTCGGCGTTTCGACCGCGCGGCAGGCGCAGGGCAAGCAACTCTCCTACAATAATATCAACGACACCGACGCCGCCTTTGAATGCGTCGCCGAGTTCGATCCCGCGCGCACGGCGGCTTGCGCCATCATCAAGCACGCCAATCCGTGCGGCGTCGCCGAAGGCGAAAGCCTGGTCGGCGCCTATCGCAAGGCGCTCGCCTGCGACACCACCTCGGCCTTCGGCGGCATCGTCGCGCTCAACCGCACGCTCGATGCCGATGCTGCGCGCGCGATCACGGAGATCTTCACCGAAGTCATCATCGCGCCGGACGCGACGGAAGAGGCCATCGCCATCGTCGGCGCCAAGAAAAATTTGCGGCTTCTGCTCGCCGGCGGCTTGCCCGATCCGCGCGCGATGGGGCTCACCGCGAAAACCGTCGCCGGCGGGCTTCTGGTGCAGACGCGCGACAATGCGGTGGTCGACGACATGGATTTGCGGCCGGTGACCAAACGCAAGCCGACCAATGCGGAATTGCGCGATCTGCGTTTTGCCTTCCGCGTCGCCAAGCACGTCAAGTCGAACACGATCGTCTATGCCAAGGATCTGGCGACGGTCGGCATCGGCGCCGGGCAGATGAGCCGTGTCGATGCCGCGCGCATCGCCGCGCGCAAGGCGCAGGATGCCGCGAAGGAAGCCGGCCTCAAGGAGCCGGCGACCAAAGGATCGGTGGTCGCTTCGGACGCGTTCTTTCCGTTCGCCGACGGTCTTCTCGTCGCCATCGAGGCCGGCGCGACGGCGGTGATCCAGCCAGGCGGATCAATGCGCGACAACGAAGTGATCGAGGCCGCCGACGCGCATGGCATCGCCATGGTTCTGACCGGGACACGGCATTTCCGGCATTAGTTGCACGCGAAACTTCGATCCTTAAGACGTGGATGGCCGGGACAAGCCCGGCCATGACGACGTCATAAAGGCTCAGCTCAGAGCCGGGATCACACCGAAGCGGTGATCCACTGCTCGAGCTTCTGCTTCGGCGCCGCGCCGACTTGGCGCGACGCGAGCTGGCCGTCCTTGAACAGCATCAGCGTCGGGATCGACATGATGCCGTATTTCGAGGCGACGCCCGGATTCTCGTCGACATTGAGCTTGACGATCTTGACCTTGCCGTTGAGCGAATTGGAAATCTCTTCCAAAGCCGGCGCGATCATGCGGCACGGGCCGCACCATTCCGCCCAGAAATCGACGACGACCGGGCCGCTCGCCTTGAGCACGTCCGCTTCGAACGTCGCATCCGTTGTTTTCTCGACCATGAAAAACCTCGTCTTTTCGGGGGAATCGGCAACCCGGAGCAGGTGAACGTATGAACGGGTGTCGGGGGCGTCAAGGCACCTTCACCGCAGCCGTGACAGGCTGAGGTGTGACAGGAGCTAGGTTAGGACTTTGCAAAGCTCGGTCTCAAGCGCTCCATCCATGGCAGCGCCGGGAATCTCCAGCAAAACCGGGCCATTGGTGAAGATCAGCGCCGCGCGCACGGTCTTGCCGGGATAGATGCGGCGCGAGCACCGCCCGATAGAGCGCGAGCTGGGTGACATAGTGCGGCACCTCTTCGAGCTGTTGCGGGACGATGCCGTCGGTTTTGTAATCGGCGATGAGGACGGTGTCGCCGGTGACGGACAAGCGGTCCACTTGTCCGGCGACGCCGAGCGGCTCGGCCGTCGTTGCGCGGAATGCGGCCGACGATGGGCACTTCGGGACGGCTTCCCGGCGCAAAGATCTCGGCAAAGCGCTTGATCGCCGAGAATGGCGGAGACCTGCCGCGCGATTTCGGCGCGCTCGGCCGAAGAAAAATCCTTTGCGGCGGTGCGAACAAGGAAACGCTCGATCGCGTCGCGCGCCGCTCCGGCGGAATGTCGGGCAATGACTGCATCAGCCGATGCACGATCCGGCCGCGCTCCAAGGCCTTGCGGCGCGCGGCCGGAGAGGCGCCGGGTTGCGCGGCAGCGCGCGATGTCTTCGTCGAAGACCGAGGACGGCGAGATCGGTCCGCCGCGCCGCGCTTCGTGGGCGACGCGTTGACGCAGCCACGCCGGAAGCTCCGGGCGATCCGGTATTTCGGTGCGGCGGCGATTGACGGCGACGGTTCCGCGGCCGGACTCGTCGCCGTGCGATAGCGCAACACTTTCTCCTCGCCGTCGGTCTCCTCGACCAGGAACGGTTTGAGCGGCTCGCAGTACCAGATCGTACCAGCAGCCGTCCGGCCGTCTCCTTTCGCCTTGCGCGCCGCAGATGATCAGGCGGTCGGCGGCGCGCGTCATCGCGACGTAGAGGAGCCGGCGATATTCGTCGGCGGCGTCGCGCTGCGCGTCTTGCCGCGCGGCTGCAACGGGCGGCGGATCGTCGGCCTTGCGCCCGACCCAGATCACGGCATTGCCGGCAAGTTCGAGAAGCCGCGGCGGCCGCGGGCCGGCCGGCGGCGTCATGGTGTCGGCGAGGAACACGATCGGCGCTTCGAGGCCCTTGGCGCCGTGCACGGTCATCACCCGCACTTCGTCGCGGGCGATTTCCATGTCGCGCTTCACCTCGGCGCGCGCCTCGCGCAGCCAGGCCATGAAGCCCTGCAGCGACGGCGTCTCGCGGCGCTCGTATTCGATCGCGAGATTGAGGAACTCGTCGAGCGCATCGTTCGCCTCGGCGCCGAGCCGGGCGAGGAAGTGATGCCGCGCGCCACCGGCGCCGAGAATTTTCGCGTAGAACGCAAACGGCGTCTCGCGCCGCGCCGCCGCGCTCAATTCGTCGAGGCGCGCCTCGGCCGGCGGCCGCCACCAATTCGCCTTCGCCGGCCTTGCGCGCGAGCGCCTCGCGCAGCGACATGCGGCCGCGATCGTAGGCGACCGCGAACAGATCGTCGTCCGAGAAACCGAACAGCGGACTGCGCAGCACGGTCGCGAGCGCAAGATCGTCGTGCGGCAGTAGCAGCGCGTCGGCGAGCGCCATCAGATCCATCACCGCGATATGTTCGGTGAGGATGAGGCGGTCGGCGCCGGCGACTTCGACATGTTCGTTCTTCAACGCGCGGATGATCGCTTCGAACAATTCGCCGCGCTGGCGCACCAGAATCAAAATGTCGCCGTAGCGCACCGCCCGGCGTTCGATGCCGACCGGCTCGCCGCGCATCGACCATGCGCTTGACCGTGCGCGCGATGCGCTTCGCCAATTTGACGCGCGGGCTGGTCTCGTTGACGGTGTCGAACGGCGCATCCCAGCCTTCGATGTCCTTGCGCTCGTCGGGCTCCGCCGGCTCCCAGATTTCGACCAGGCTCGGCGGCGCGTCCGGCAGCGCGATGTGCGGCGGAAAGCCGTCGGTATCGGAGGAGACGCTCGCGGCGACGAGCTTGTCCTTGAAGACCGCGTCGACGGCGGCGAGCACGCTCTCGCCGGAGCGGAACGAATGCTTGAACTCTCGAAATACGAATTGGCGTCGGCCGCTGCTTGATGCGCGCGTTCGAAGTAGCGCCGCATCTCCGCGAATTCCTTCGGCGCGGCATTCTGGAACGAATAGATCGATTGCTTCTCGTCGCCGACCGCGAAAATCGTGCGGGTGCCGAGATGCACGCCCGCGCCCGCGGTGAATTCGGCGACCAGCTGCCGGACGATCTGCCATTGCTTGTGGCTGGTGTCCTGCGCTTCGTCGATCAAAAGATGATCGATGCCGAGATCGAGCTTGTAATGCACCCAGGCCGCGTCGACATTGGTCAGGAGCGCCAGCGTCTTGTCGATCAGGTCGTCGTAATCGACCAGCCCGCGGCGCTCTTTCTCGCTGTGATAGCGCGTCAGCACGTCGTGAGTGACGGTCAGCAGCGCGGCCGAACGGTCGCGGCAGATGACGGCGCGCAGCCGGTGCAGGAGATCGCAGACGCGATCTCTGTTCCGCGGTCAGGCGTTCGACCAAGCCGCATCCTTGATCGCCTTGGTCGACGATCGGTCTTTCGCGGCGTGCGCTCGTTCGGCCGTGCAGAAAATATCGAGATAGAGTTTCGACGCCGGTCGGCGCGCGGCAGCGACGCCAGCAGGCCGAAGCGGCGCGCCTGCTCGATGTCGGTCTTGTTGCCTTGCTGCCAGGCCGTCGCAACTGCGGTCCATTCCGACGGCGCGATCGGCGAGTCGTCGAAAAATTCATCTTCGATGTCTTCGCGGCTTGCCGAGGGATCGATGCCGAGCGCGCGAGACAGCGCGGCGATCGCAGCCGGCGACATCGCCCTCCTTCATTACCCAGCGCGCGATGGCATCGCGCGCGGCCGATCGCTGTGCGGATCACGTCGCGAAATGTCTGGTCGGCCGCCGCCGTCATGGCGACGGCGAGCGCACGGCCGAGCGGGCTCTCCGGGTCGCGTGCGCCGTCGAGCAGCACATGCGAGCGTCAACTGCTCGAGAAGCTGCGTCTGCTGCGTCTCGTCGAGCACGGCAAAGCGCGCGGCGACATTCGCCTCGAAGGGAAATTGATGCAGAAGCTGCGTGCAGAAAGCGTGGATGGTCTGCACTTTCAGCCCGCCGGGCGTTTCCAGCGCGCGGGCGAACAGCCGCCGCGCCGCGATGCGCCGCCGCGCGTCGCTCGCCACGCCCGAGCCTTCGCGGATCGCCTTGTCGAGCGCTGCGTCGTCGAGCGTCGTCCATTGCGCAAGCGTATCGAATACCCGCTTCGCCATATTGGCGGCGGCCGCCTTGGTGAAGGTGATGCAGAGAATCTTTTCCGGCGCGACGCCGTCGAGCAGAAGATTGATCACGCGCTGCGCCAGGACGTGGGTCTTGCCCGAGCCGGCATTGGCGGCGACCCAGGCCGAGACATTCGGCGCGGCGACTGCGCGCTGCAGCTCGCGCACCTGCGAGCGGGATATCGTCTGCGGTCTCTCATTCGACGCCCCCGATGTCGTCGTCGCGGCCGCTCGACCATTCCTTGACGCGCGCGAGGTGGTCGTAGTCGCCGTAATACGTCGTCCACATCGGGTGGACGAGCGAGCGGTAGGGCTGCTTGTCATCGTCGAAACGCCGGGCGAGTTCGGTGAGCTTCTCCAGCGCCCGGTCGGCATGGCTGTCCGGCGTTCCGTCCTTGAAATTCACCGGCTCGTATCTGCCAGCCGGCTCGCCGCCCTTGAGCAGCACATAGACGAGTTCGGCGACGGAAGCGCCGCCCGGAATCTCCGCAAAGCCGCCGTTGCGCAGCATGGCGGCTTCGAGCGTGAGCTGCGGCGCGAGTCCGGAGCGCACCTGTTTCTCGCTGCGCGCGGAGCCGGTTTTGTAGTCGAGGATGACATAGCGGCCGTCCGGCATCCGCTCGATGCGATCGGCGACGCCACGCAGCTTGAACGTGCCGTCGCTGAGCGCAATTTCGATGGCTCCGCGAGATTTCAGCATCAATGTCGGCGATCGCGGCACGCCGTTCGGCATCCCAGCGCGCGAACCAATGCGCGATGCGCATAAAGCGCGGCCACCAGAACGCGCGCGCCTCGGGAAAATCCTTAAGCGCTTCGAAATGCGGCTCGCCCAGCGCGATAAGCTTGTCCGCCGGATCGGCCGGGAGATCCTTGGCGTAGAGCTTGGTGAAATCGCCGACGGCGGTGTGGATGATGGTGCCGCGCTCGGCGGCGCCGGGCGCGGTATCGACCGCATCGAGCGGTCGCACGCGCAGAATGTGCTTGGCGTAGATCGTATAGGGATCGCGCAGCCAATGTTCGATCTCGGTGACCGAAAGGCTCTTCGGTCGTGCCGCGCGCGGCGGCATCGGCGCGGGCTGCGGCTCAGGCCGCACCCGCTCCGGCCGGTCGAGCTCGCGCGCCCATGCGAGATACGCATGGCCGCGCGCCACGGCGGCTTGCCAGCGCTGGCCGGCGACCGCGGCGAGACGCTGGATGAAGCGCGACGGCACCGTCGGCGTGCCGGCGATCTTTGCCGAATGGCTCAACATCACCTCGCGCGCGCCGAGGAGCTGCGCGAAGTCGTGGGCAGAGAGGCCGATGCGGCGTTCCGGCAAATCGAGGCCGAGCGCAAGCCGCATCGGACGGCTCAGCCAGGCGTCGGTATTGCTTTCCGGCGGCCAGGTGCCTTCGACAAGGCCGCCAAGCACGACGCGGTCGCTCGCGGTGAGACGCGCTTCGAGCGGCCCGAGGATGCGCACGCGCAGGCCCGGCTGCAACGGCCGGCGCACGACGCGGCCGGCGAGGGCGACGGAAAACAGTTCGACATAGTCCGCTTTCGCGACCGGCAGACCTGCTGCGGCTTCGCTCGCCGCGAGCTCGTCGAGCGCATCCGCGAGCTTTGTGCCGTCGGGGCCGGCGAACGCGGCTCGCGTTGCCGTTTTCAAGCGATAGCGCGGCAAGAGTCTTTTGATGCCGCGCGGCGAATTCGCTGAGCGGCTGCGGCTCGCGGCCGATCGTTTCGAGCGGCTCAAGCGCTGCCGGCAAGCCAGTCGACGAGCTCGGCCGCGGCGTTCAAGCTCGCTGTCGGTCAGATTGCTTGCGCGGATCGGATGGGTGCAGGCCCGCCTTGGCCTTGCGAAAACTATTCAGAGCGCGCTGGCGAGGCCGGCGCTGCCGGCCGCGGACGCGGGCCCCGCAAAATCGCGCGTTCGAGCGCGGCAACGGCATGGTCATTGTTGCGCGCGTTCTCTTTGTTGCCGGGCCGCAACAGCGGATGCTTGAGCAGAGCGAGCAGCGTCACCGGCTCGAGACCGCCAAGAGCGGCATCGGCGGCGAGCCTGGCAAATATCCCGGCCGGCGTGTCGGCGAGCGCGTCGCCGCCGGAATCCTCCGCCACGATGTTCCAGCGCGTCGAGCGCGGTGCAGGACGCGGCGTCCGAGCGCGCGGTCCGGCGTCACCAAGCGCCGCCGTCTTGCCGTCATGCACCGCCTCGCGCAAGGCAACCGCGATGGCGAGCGCTTCTTCCTCGGGATTGGCGGCTTCGATCACCGTCAGCGTCTTGAGCGCGGCATCGGCGTGCGCCGCGAATGCCGCGTCGGCGGACGTCTGCCGCCACATGTCGGTCGCGACCGCCGGGCGCAAGCGCTTCGGACACGAGGCGCTCGCGTCCGCGCGGCTCGGCCAAAGCCAAGGCGACGACGTCCGTCCGGGTGATGCCGATGCGCGTCAGCAGCGCCTGCATCGCGAATTGCGGGTGCGCCGGCGCCGGTGCGATCTGCTTTTTGTCGTCGCCGGCGATCAGCTGCCAGGACTCTTCGTCGAGATCGGTATCGAGGCCGGGCAGCACCACGGCGCCGTGCGGCAAATGCGCGATGGTCGCGATCAATTCGGCCGTCGCCGGGATCGATCCGGTCGAGCCGGCGGCGATGACCAGGCCATCGGTCTTGCGCGCAAGGCGCGCGGTTTCGGCCTTGATCAGCCGGTCGCGCCGCTCGGCCGGTTCGATGCAATCGCGTTCGCGCAAAACCTCCGGCCAGGCTCGGTGCGCGATCTGCAGAAATCGCAGCGTGAGCTGCCAATAAATATCGAACTTGTCGGGCACGAGGTCGTCGAGCCGATCCCACGACACGCCGCGCGTCGTCATGTCGTCGATCAGCCGCGCCAGATCGTCGGCCAGCGCGCAGGCCGATGCCGGCGTCTGCGCAACCAGCGGCGTGCCGCTCGCGCCGTGCAGTTCGGGCGATTGCGCCCACTTGCTGACGAGTTGCGTCAGCAGGAGCCGCCGCTCGAGTCCGCCGAGCGCTTCGGGCAGAGCCAGCGCGTCCGCGGCGATGTCGCCGGCCGCGGCTTCGGCAAACGCGATCTCGTCTTCGTCGATATCGCCGATCGGCGACGATGCGCGGCAGGATCGCTGCGTCGATCGACTTGGAGAAAGGCATCGCGCATCAGCCGGCAGGCGCGGCGCGTCGGCAGATAGAGCGTCGCCGACGCCAGCGCGAGCGGATCGCCGGCCATAGCGAGCCGAGCCTGGCAAGGCCGAGCTTGCCGCTCCTCAACGCCTCGATCAGCGTCGGCAAAAACGGCGCCGACGCCGGAATGGTGAAAACGCGCGGGTTCATGTCCGGAATCGCGAAAGGTCGCCGCGAAGGCTTAGCAGAGTTTAGCGCGTTCTAGTTCGCGGCCGCCAGCGCCGCATCGGCCGCGGCGACGGCTTCCGGCGTGCCGACATGCATCCACACGCCTTCGAGCCGCAAGCCGAACAGCCGGCCGTTCTCGCCGGCGCGGTCGAACAAGAGCGTGAGCGGGAAGGCGCCTTTGGGCGCGCCGGCAAACAGCGCCGGCGCAAGAATCGCCGCGCCGGCATAGATGAAGGGCGCCACTTCGCGCTCGGCGCGGCGCTGCAGCCGGCCGTCGGGCAGCATCATGAAATCGCCGCGACCGGAATAGCCGATGGCGTCGGTGGTCGGCGCCAACAGCAGCAGCGCGTCCATGGTGTTCGGATCGAAGGCTTCGCCGAGCCGGGTGAAATTGGGCCGCACGCCGTCGAGCCACAGCGTGTCGGAATTGACCAGAAAGAACGGCGCGTCGCCGAGCTGCGGCAACGCCTTGGCGATGCCGCCGCCGGTGCCGAGCAGTTCCGCGCGCTCATCGGAAATGACAATGCGCGGGCGCTGCCGCGCCGCGAGGTGCTTTTCCACGGCGTCGGCGAGATGATGCACATTCACCACCGCGCGCTCGACGCCGGCGTCGGCGAGGCGGTCGAGGCCGTAATCGATCAGCGACTTGCCGCCGACCGCGACCAGCGGTTTGGGGATGTGGCCGTTATAGGGCCGCATGCGCGTGCCGAGACCCGCCGCCAAGACCATCGCGCTTTTCGGCATCATCGCTTTGGAAAGCCCAGCCACGTATCGAGCGGCGTAATTCGAGCACGGACGTTGCAGATATCGCGATCCGCATCATAGCCCATCCGGCGCGGGGACATTGGCGGCGTACCAGGCCTTGAGCGGGGCGAGCGCCGGATGCGCCAGCGAGCGCTGCAAATAGTTCCATAGGCGGGGCATGTGACGCAGATATTGCGGCTTGCCGTCGCGCCGGTCGAGCCGGGCGAAGATGCCGAGAATCTTGGTCGCGCGTTGCGCCGCCAGCGTCGCATAGAGCAGCATGAAACCGGCGGTATCGAATTCCGCGCCAAGTTCCGTACTCTGGCCTTGCCGTGCGCGCACATATTGGCCGAGCAAAGTCATTTCCAAGCTTTCCGGCACGTCGACGCGCGCGTCCTGCAGCAGCGAGGCGACGTCGTAGGCGGCGGGGCCGATCAGCGCGTCCTGAAAATCGAGCACGCCGATCCGCGCGATGTCGTCGCGCTGCGGCAAGCCAGAGCAGATTGGGCGAATGATAATCGCGCAGCACCCAGGTCGGCGGCGCATCGATCGCCGGCGCGAGCGCCTCGCGCCACAGCGCGACGAATTCCTTGCGCGCGCGCACGCTTTGCCGTCGGCGCCGGCTTTGATCAGGTACCAGTCGAGCAGCAATTCGGCCTCGATCAAAAACGCCTCCATGTCGTAGCGCGGCAGCCGATAATCGAGGTGCGGCGCGACCGGCAGCGTGTCCGGCAATTCGCGGCCGTGCAGCGCGGCGAGAAGATCGACGGCGGCGGCGTAGCGCTCTGCGATCGGCGCCGGCGGATCGCCGGTGACGATGCGGTCCATCGCCCAGATCTTCCATGACGAGGAGGCCGTGATCGAGATCGGCGTGCAAGATCGCGGGCGCCGACAGGTTCGAGCGCGCGCAGGCCCGCGGACAGCGCGACGTAAGGCACGATGTCTTCGGCGAGATGGGCGATGGCGCTATAGGGCTTGCCGTCGCGCACCGGCGGGCCGTCGGGACGGCGCGGCGCGTTCATCAGGATTGCGGCCTCGCCGTTGAGGCTCAGGCGCTCGAAAATCCGCGTCGAGGCGTCGCCCTGCATGCGGAGGCGCTGCGCCGCGCCGAAACCGGATTCGTCGAGGAAGGAGCGCACCATGGCGATGCGCTCCGCGCGCGGCGCGAAAGTTGCCGTAGCCGACATAGCGGACGTTGCGCACATCGGGTCCGAGCTGCGGCGCCAGCGTGAAGGTGATGTCGAGGCGGTCAGGCGGCAGGAATCCGGCGGCGCGGTCCGGCCATTCCATCAGCACCACCGCGCCCTCGGGCAGATCGTCGAAGCCGAGTTCGGCAAGCTCGGCCGCGCCCGACAGCCGATAGAGATCGGCGTGGACCAGCGCGAAGCGCGGCAGCTCGTAGGTCTGGATCAAAGTGAAGGTCGGGCTCGGCACTTCGATGGTCTCGTCGCCGGCGAGATGGCGGATCAGGGCGCGCGCGAAGGTGGTCTTGCCGGCGCCGAGATCGCCGGACAGCGTCACCAGATCGCCGGGCTCGAGCGCTGCCGCGATGTCGGCCATGAACCGCCATGTCGCCTGCTCGTTCGGCAATGTCGCGTTGAAGCTTGCGCCACCCGGGGTGGTCAGCAGCATACGGCGCTCCGCTCAAGAATGTTCTGTTTGAGCATGTTCCGTTTGAGCATGGCTTTTTTTGCCGGCGACGGCTACTCGGCCGCGGTCAGGGCTGGCGCTCGCGCTCAGCGGGAAGGTGCATGTCACGGTGGTGCCGCGTCCGACCTCGGACGCAATCGTGACCGTGCCGCCGTGCAGTTCGACAAAGGAACGGACCAGCGAGAGACCGATGCCAGGACCGCGATGCGTGCGAGCCGAGCGAATGCGTCTCGAACCAGTCGAACACCTTCCCCAGCACCTCCGGCGGAATCCCGGGGCCCTGATCGGTGACCGAGAAGACGACGGCGTCGGGGCGGCGCTCGGCGCGGAATCCGATGCGCGCGCCGCCCGGCGAGAAGCTCGCGGCATTGGCGAGAAGATTGAACAGGATCTGCCGCACGCGCAGCTTGTCGGCGATGAAGCTGCCGATGTCTGCGGGCGCAACGATGTCGAGCGCGAGACCGGAGCTGACCAGCCGGTCCTGCACGCCCTCGGCCGCCGCCGCCATGGTCTCGCGGATGTCGACCGGCCCGAGATTGAGCTGCATGCGGCCGGCGTCGATGGTGGCGAGGTCGAGAATATTGTTGATCAGCGCCAGCAAGGTATTGGTCGAGACCGTGATGTAGTCGAGATATTCGCGCTGCTTTTTCGCCAGCGGACCGGTCGTCGGATCGCCGAGCAGGTGGACGAAGCCGATGATGTTGGTGAGCGGCGAGCGCAGCTCGTAGGACACGTGGTGGACGAAATCGATCTTGATCTTGTCGGCGTCTTCGAGCGCTTCGTTGCGCTCGCGCAGCGCGCGCTCGACATTGACCGAAGCGGTGACGTCATGGAACGTCACCAATGTGGCGCCATCGGGGAGCGGCACGGTCGTGGAATCGACGGCGCTGCCGTCGCGGCGTTCGAGGCGCCCCCTGGTCGCTTCGCGGCTGTCGATCGCGGTGACGACATCGCGCAAGGCCTGCCAGGCGGGCGCATCGCCGTGGAGCGGCTGGCATAGAGCCGTGATCCGTTCGATGTGCGGCCGGTCGGCGAGATCGCCGAGGCTCGAGCTTCCACATGCTGACGAAGGCGGCATTGTGCAGCCGCAGCCGCCCGTCGCTGCCGAACACGGCGACGCCTTCGGCCAGATTGTCGAGCGTTTCGCCCTGGACGCGGATCAGTTCCTGGAAGCGGCGTTCGAGATCGAGCCGCTCGGTGACGTCGTGGAACAGATAGGTGAGGCCGCCGTCCGGATTGGGCGTGGTGACCACGCGCAAGGTGCGACCGCCGGGCAGATGCCAGGTGTGCTCCGTGGCTTCGACGGCGCGGTAGGCTTCGTGGAGCTCCGTCTTCCATTGCCGGAAATCCTGCTGCTCCGGCAATTTGCGCGCGGCGCGCAGCATTTCGATGACCGCCGAATCGGTCGGCCCCTGATCGAGGAAGGCGGCATCGAGTTCCCACAGCGCGCGATAGGCGGCATTGTAGAATGTCAGCCGATGATCGGCGCCGAACATGGCGACGCCGGTCGATAGCTGGTCGAGGGTGCGGCGGTGCGCGTCCATCAGGTGGTCGCGGGCAACCCGCATCGCTTCGGCTTCGGTGGCGTCGACGGCGATGCCGGTCGAGCCGCTGTCGGTGATGATATCGAGCACGTCGAAAGTGCGCCGCGTGCCGGCGGCGACGGCGCGCAGCCGGCCGGCATAGCCGGCGCCGTTCATGTGCGACTGTGCGATGCCGGCACGCGCTGCGCTGTCGAGGAGTTCGCTGCGATGCTCCACCGCGTCGGCGGAGCTCTTGGCGTCGACGGCGCGCGCATAGGCCGCGTTGACGAAGATCAACTGCCGTCCGCGGTCGCGCGCCCAGACCGGCGACGGCAGCGTCTCGATCAGGGCGCGCAGCGGCGCAACTTCAGCGGATAATTTCTCGTAGCGGGTGGCGAGCTCGACGAGTTCGCGATTGATGCCGCTGGCGTTTTTCAGCCGCAACACGGCGCGCCCGCCGATGGCGCGGCCGAGCGCTTCGATCGGATGGCCGGCGCGGGTCGTGAGCGTCATCGCGAAGGCTTCGCCGCGCGCGCGCAACGCTTCGACGGCGCGTTCCATGGCGCTCGCCTTGCCGGCATCGAGCCAGCTGCCGAAGGCGAGCACCTGGTGCGCCATGGCGACGCCGACGGCGCCGGGATCGCCGTCGATTTTCGGCTCGTCGGAGCCCGCCGGCCAAACCACCACGACCTGCGGTTCGGACCGCATCAGCGCATTGGCGCGATCGACCTCGTCGCGCAGCGTCGCAATCTCGTTGCGCAGCCGCCTTTCCTGCCGCGCTGCGCGCGCCCATGTCCGCACCAGCATGATCGCGGTGACGACGGCAAACAGCACGACGCCGCAGACCACGGCGATGAAAGCAATCTGATGCTGGTCGATGCCCGATTGCGCGATCAGGACGAGTTCGTGCAGCGCCAGCGACAGGCGGTTCGGCCGCGCCGGCCGGCCGGAGAAAGACGCAAGTGGGAAAAGCCGCAAAAAATATGCAGAGTGCCGCAAGGGATCGGCTCATTCCCTGCGCGCGCCGCCGATGCCGCTTGCCGCGGCTCCCCCGGATCGTGTCCGGCATGCCCCTTCGCCTCTGCTGGCTCGCACCCGCCGCATCCGCCAGCGAGCCCGCGAATCGGACGACTTTACTCTCAAGCGGAATCGCGCCGTAAGAGTCCAGATCGTGAACGTGGTTGCGAAGGTTAGGCCGCCTCAATTCCTAACGGCGGCTTTGCCGGCGGGTTTGAGCGCCTGGGCGTCGCGCGCCATGTCTTCGAGACTGATGCGCGCCAGCGCGATGCCGAATTCGTGTTCGGCATTGGCCATGGCCGGCAGCACGATCTTGGTCAGGAGATCGGAACCGGCGTGCTTCTCGTCGGCCTCGTCGACCGTGCCGGCGGCACGCAGAATATCGTTGGCGGTGACGCGGCGACGATCGCGCGCAAGTTCATAGCCGCCCCGCGGACCGCGAATACCTTTGAGAATTCCGCAGCGCACCAGCGCCTGCAGCACCGGTTCAAGATGCCGCGGTGGCAGGCCGTGACGTGCGGCAAGCGTTTTTGCTGAAACCGGCTGTCCTTGCGCCTGCATTGCCACGTCGATGACGGCAGCAATCGCGAGGACTCCTTTGCGGGGGAGCAGAGGCATGCGGTGGAGAACGTCGCGTGACGGGAATTAGTTCGATGCGACGGTACTATATTACAACAGCGCGCTCGGTCTAGTTGAACTTCGCTCTAGTCACGCTTGTCGACAATATTCGTCACGCTTCCAGTGGAACCAAATCCGCCAACGCTTCGCGCCGTCGCAGTCTAAACTTGTAGATTCAACAAGTTTTACATGTGATATCGGCGCGATTACTAGCTGCGCGATCCGCATTCCGCGGCTGATTACGAAACGCTCCGCTCCGAGATTTACAAGAATGATTTGTATTTCTCCGCGGTAGTCGGCGTCGATCGTGCCCGGCGAGTTCAGCACCGTAACGCCGTGGCGGAGCGCGAGCCCCGAGCGCGGCCGGACCTGAGCCTCGTGTCCTGGCGGCAATGCGATCGCGACGCCGGTGGGAATCGAGCGCGCGTCCCCCGGCGCGATTTCGATCGGCGCGTCGGCAGGCACCGCGGCGAGAAGATCGAGACCGGCGGCGAGCGCGCTTTGATAGGCCGGCAGCGGCAAATCGGCGCCGTGCGGCAGCCGCACGATCCGCACTTCGGTGCTCACCGTTTGCTTCCCTCGACCGGATTGCCGCGGTCTTTGCCGAGGTCTTTAGCGACGCGCTCGACCAGCATGTGCGCGACATCGTCCTTCGATTGCGGCGGCCAGTCTTCGACGCCGCTCGCCGAGATCAGATGAATGGTATTGGCATCGCCGCCCATGATGCCGGTCTCCGGCGAAACGTCATTGGCGAGAATCCAGTCGCAGCCCTTCTTGGCGAGCTTCGCCTTGGCATTGGCGATCACGTCATCGGTTTCGGCGGCAAAGCCGATGACCAGCCGCGGCCGGCCGGTTTTGCGATGCGCGATGGTCGAGAGGATATCGGGATTCTCGACGAGCTTGAGCGTCGGCGTCTGGCCCTGCTGCTTCTTGATCTTGCTGTCGCTCGGCCGTTCGGTGCGCCAGTCGGCCACCGCGGCGGCGAAGATCGCGACGTCGGCCGGCAGCGCTTTTTCGACCGCGTCGAGCATCTGCCGCGCGGTCTCGATCTTGATGACGGTCATGCCGGGCGGATCGGGCAGGTTGACCGGGCCGCTGATCAGCACGACATCGGCGCCGGCCGCCGCCGCCGCCGCCGCGATGGCGTGACCCTGCTTGCCCGATGAGCGGTTGGCGATGAAGCGCACCGGATCGATCGGCTCGCTGGTCGGACCGGAGGTGACGAGGATGCGCTTGCCCGTCAGAGGGCCGGGACGCGTGCAGAACGCGTTCGGCGGCGGCGACGATCTCGAGCGGCTCGGCCATGCGGCCGGTGCCGGCTTCGCCGTGCTCGGCCATCTCGCCGGCATTGGGGCCGACGATGCGGACGCCGTCGGCGGCGAGCTGCGCCAAATTGCGCTTGGTCGCGGTCGCCGCCCACATATGCGGATTCATCGCCGGCGCGATCAGGATCGGCTTATCGGTTGCGAGCAAGACGGCAGTGGCGAGATCGTCGGCGTGACCGCCCGCCATTTTCGCCATCAGATCGGCGGTCGCCGGCGCGACGACGATGAGATCGGTGTCGCGGGCGAGACGAATATGGCCGACATCGAATTCGCTCTTCGGATCGAACAGATCGGTGTGAACGTGCTCGCCGGCGAGCGCGCCGGCGGCGAGCGGCGTAATGAAATGCTGCGCGGCCGCGGTGAGAATGCAGCGCACATGCATGCCGTGGTCTTGCAGGCGGCGAATAAGATCGAGCGCTTTGTAGGCGGCAATGCCGCCGCCGATGATGAGAAGCACGCGTGGATGTTCGGCGGCTGCGGCGCGGGGTCGCTGCTGCGTCGGCTGCGGGCCGACCGTTTGCCGCACGGGTCGCGCCTCACCGGCCGGCTGCCGCGCCGGCGCCTCTTCCGGCGGATTGGACGGGTTGAGGAGGCTCAGCGCCTCGCGGGCGGTTTCGGCCGCGGCTTGGCGCAGGATGACGCGGACCTCGTCCTCCATCGACCGGCCGTGGCGCGCCGCGCGCAGCCGTAACAGCCGTTTCAGCTTGTCGTCGAGCTGGCGGACGGTGAGGCTCGCCATGTTGCTTCCTGTCGTTTGCCGTGCCATTTTCCCAACAAAGGCGAGGAAAATAGCAGGATTATGATTGCATTGCAATCAATGCAATCACAGGTGCTTGAGGACGATTACCGCCAGGAGCGCGGCGATGACCCACAGCGCCACCGCGGTCCAATGGCTCCGCCGCCGCTCGGTTTTGTCGATCTCGGCGAGCGTCTGCGGCGACAGGATCAAGCCGTCGCGCGTCATCTCGTCGAGCTGGTCGAGGACGCGGGCGCCGCGCGTGAGCAGCCCCGGCGCATTGCCGACGAAGCGGCCGACATCGGCCATGCCTTGCGCGGCGTTTTCCAGGCGCCCGGCGGGACCGAGATTGCGCGTCATCCATTCGCGCACCACCGGCTCCGCCGTGCTCCACATATCGAGCTTGGGATCGAGCGAGCGCGCGACGCCTTCGACCACGACCATGGTTTTCTGCAGCAGCAGCAATTCCGGTCGCGTGCGCATGTCGAACAGGCCGGTGACCTCGAACAGCAGCGTCAAGAGCTTTGCCATCGAAATATCTTCGGCGGTGCGATTGTGGATCGGCTCGCCGATGGCGCGGATCGCCTGCGCGAAATCCTCGATCGAATGCTGCGGCGGCACGTACCCGGCCTCGAAGTGAACTTCGGCGGTGCGGTAGTAATCGCGGGTGATGAAGCCGTGCAGGATCTCGGCCAGGAACAGCCGTTCCTTGGCGCCGAGCCGACCCATGATGCCGAAATCGACGGCGATCAGCTTGCCGTCGTCGTCGACGAACAGATTTCCCGGATGCATGTCGGCATGGAAGAAGCCGTCGCGCAGCGCGTGGCGCAGGAAGCTCTGGATCAAGCCGCGGCCGAGCTTCGGCAGATCGAAACCCTTGGCTTGCAGCCGCGCGCGATCGGTCAACGGGATGCCGTCGATCCATTCCAGCGTCAGTACTTCCTTGGTGGTGCGGTCCCAGTCGATCGACGGCACGCGGAAATCCGGATCGTCCTTGGTGTTCTCGGCCATTTCCGACAGCGCCGCCGCTTCAAGCCGAAAATCCATTTCGACCATGACGGAGCGGCGCAGCGTCTCGACGATTTCGACCAGCCGCAGCCGCCGCGCCTCGGCGGAGAGATCTTCGGCGCGCCGCGCCGCGTAGGCAAACGCGGTGAGATCGGCGTGGAAACGCTGCTCGATACCGGGGCGCAGCACTTTCACGGCGACGGCGCGCGGCTCGGCCGCCGTCGCGACCGTCGCCTTATGCACCTGCGCGATCGAGGCCGCCGCGATCGACGGGCCGAAGCTCGCATAGACCGCGGCCACGGGCTTTTCGAACGACGCCGCGATCGCCGCTTCGGCCTCGGCTTGCGGGAACGGCGGCATCTGATCCTGCAAGCGCTCGAGATCGGCCGCCAACGCCTCGCCGACGACGTCCGGCCGCGTCGCCAGAAACTGCCCGAGCTTCACATAGCTCGGCCCGAGCTTCGCCAGCGCCGTCGACAGCCGCGCCTCCGACGCCTTGCTCGACGGCCGCTCGAACAGCCGCGCCATGCGATAGAGCGGACGCGCCGGGACCGGCACCATGGCGGGATCGATGACGCCGAGGACGCCTTCGCGGGCAAACACGAAGCCGGCGCGAGCGAGGCGGATCAGATGCGCGGCGCCGGAAATCACAAACGCCAGCCGGAATGAAGCGTCACGATGCCGCCGGTCATCGGCTGGATGGCAACGCGCGCAAAGCCCGCCGTCCGCATCATCGCGGCGAAGGCTTGCGGCTTCGGAAAGCGGCGAATCGATTCCACGAGATAACGGTAGGAATCGGCGTCGCCGGTGACCATGCGGCCGAGTCGCGGAATGACATTGAAGGAGTAGAGCTCATAGAGCCGATCGAAACCCGGCACGTCGACAGCGGAGAATTCGAGGCAGAAAAACCGGCCGCCGATTTGCAGCACGCGATAAGCTTCGGCCAGCGCGCGCTCGATGCGCGGCACGTTGCGAATGCCGAAGGCGATGGTCGCGGCATCGAAGCTGCGGTCGGCGAACGGCAGCGACTCGGCATTGGCTTCGGCGAAGGTGATCGCGTCGATCGCGCGCCTGCGCGGCGACGCGGGCGCGGCCGACATCGAGCATGTCGGCATTGATGTCGCTCACCGTGGCGCGGGTGTCGGGACCGCCGGCAGCGACGACGCGCAGAGCAACGTCGCCGGTGCCGCCGGCAATATCGAGCAGCGCGAAGGGCCGGTTGCGCGGCGGATTGACGGCCGTCACCAGCGCATCCTTCCAGGCCCGATGCAGGCCAAGCGACATCAGGTCGTTCATCAGGTCGTAACGACGCGCGACGCTATGAAACACGCCGTCGACGAGATCCTGCTTCTCGTCGAGCGGCACCTGGCGATAGCCGAAATCGGCCTGTTGTTGGTTGTGGTCAGCCATTTCTATCCTTCGGCTCGACGATAGCGCGGCGGGCGCTTGGGCGCTACAAAGCCTGGCCGTCATGGTTTAGGGGTGCATATCCGAGCCTTAGAGGGGTTCAGAATGACAATCCAGTTTCAGCGTGCCGTCCCCATATTCCGGATTTTCTCGCTCGAAAAGGCTCGTGAATTCTATCTCGACTTTCTCGGCTTCAAGGTCGATTGGGAGGGCAGTTTTGAACCCGGCGCTCCGATCTATATGCAGATTTCGCGAGACGGGCTGACTTTTCATCTCAGTGAGCATCACGGTGACGCAACGCCTGGCTCGACCGCCTATGTCTATATGACCGGAGTGGAGGAATTGCATCACGAATTGAATGCCAAGAAATACCGGCACATGCGGCCCGGCCTGCAGCGGCAGGAATGGGGCATGACTGAGGTCTGGGTGACCGATCCGTTCGGCAATCACCTTAGATTTGGCGAACAAACCGCATCGGCTGCCGCATGAGAGTCCACCTCTAGATGCCCGAACTTCCCGAAGTCGAAACGGTGCGTCGCGGCCTCGAGCCGGCGATGGAGGGCGAACGCTTCGTCAAGGTCGAGGTGCGCCGCGGCGACTTGCGCTGGCCGCTGCCCAAGGATTTTGCGCAGCGCCTGAAAGGCAAGACGGTCACCGGCCTTGGCCGCCGCGCGAAATATCTGCTCGCCGATCTGTCCTCGGGCGATGTGCTGGTCATGCATCTCGGCATGTCCGGTTCGTTTCATGTTTCCCAGGAGAAAGACAAACGGCTCGGCCGTTACTATCACGAGCGCTCCAAACACCTCGCGCACGATCATATTGTCTTTCACATGTCGTCCGGCTCAAGCGTGACCTTCAACGACCCGCGCCGCTTCGGCTCGATGAAGCTTGTCGCGCGCGACAAGCTCGACGCCGAGCCGCTGTTGAAAGGGCTCGGCCCGGAGCCGCTCGGCAACGAATTCGACGCCGCCATGCTGGCGCGCGCCTGTCTCGGCAAGAAGACAAGCCTCAAGGCGGCGCTCTTGGACCAGACGGATCGTCGCCGGCCTCGGCAATATCTATGTCTGCGAAGCGCTCTATCGCGCGCGGCTGTCACCGAAGCGGATGGCTTCGACGATCGCCGGCCGCAACGGCGAACCGTATGAGCGCGCGGTGCGGCTGGTCGACGCCATCAAGGCGGTGCTGCAAGCGGCGATCAAGGCGGGCGGCTCGTCGCTGCGCGATCACCGGCAGACCGACGGCGATCTCGGCATGTTCCAGCACGACTTCCAGGTCTACGACCGCGAAGGCGAGCCGTGCCGGACTAAGGGCTGCAACGGCATCGTCAAACGCATCGTGCAGAACGGCCGCTCGACGTTTTATTGTCCGACATGTCAGAAGTGATTGCCAATCGTGACCGCCAGAAATCACCGGGAGATGCGCTTATGAGCACCGAGCACATTATCGTCGAAACACGAGATAGGGTCGGGCTGATCCGGCTCAACCGGCCGGCGGCGCTCAACGCGCTCAACCGGGCGCTGATGCGCGAGCTTGCGGTCGCGGTGGATGGGTTCGAGGCCGACAGTAAGGTCGCCTGCATCGTCATCACCGGGTCCGAGAAGGCCTTCGCGGCGGGCGCCGACATCAAGGAGATGTCGGACAAGGAATTCGTCGACGTGTTTCTCGACGATTTCGCCGCCGACTGGCACCGCGTCGCGCGGGCGCGCAAACCGGTCATTGCCGCCGTCTCAGGCTTCGCGCTCGGCGGCGGCTGCGAGCTTGCCATGCAATGCGATCTGATTATCGCCGCCGACAATGCCAAATTCGGCCAGCCGGAAATCAAGCTCGGCATCATTCCCGGCATCGGCGGCACGCAGCGGCTCACGCATGCCGTCGGCAAGTCGAAGGCGATGGATCTGATCCTGACCGGCCGCATGATGGACGCCGTGGAGGCCGAACGCTGCGGCCTCGTCGCGCGCATCGTGCCGCTTGCGAGCCTCCTCGACGAAGTGCTGAAAGTCGCAGCGACCATTGCCGCGATGTCGCTGCCCTCGGTGCTGGCCGCGAAGGAAGCGGTGAATTGCGCGCTCGAAACTTCGCTCGCCGAAGGCATCCGCTTTGAGCGGCGGATTTTCCATTCGCTGTTTGCGACGGCGGATCAGAAAGAAGGCATGCATGCCTTCGTCGAAAAGCGCCCGGCCAAATTTCTGAACAAATAACGACGGCGCTATCTTCGCACGCAAATCACGCGGACGACGGATTGGTCGCTCGCCGGATGACCGGGAGCGGCGGCAATCCCTTGCGCCTGCAGAAAGGCGCGCACGGTTGCGGCCGGCACCAAAGCCGCCTGCGGCACCGCACCGGCGCCGGCAATGACCGGCGCTTTCATTTCAACCAATCCGGCGAGACGGCCTTGGGCATCGACGGCCGCCGCACCGGAAAATCCGAGCTTGGGCACGGGATTGAGGCCCTGGTCGGTGAGCTGCGCGCCGGCGCGCGTCACCTTGTTCTCGCTGCCTTCTCCAAGCGGATCGGCGATGCCCAAGAGCGTGAGCGCGTTGCCGCCGTCTCCGTCCTCGGCGAGCATCACCGGCACGAGGTCGCGCGCGCCGTAGAGCCGCAACAGCGCGAGGTCGTTGCTCGCGTCCGCGGCGACGCGCACGGCGTGACCATAGCCTGGAACCGTGATCGACCGACACTCGTCGGCGATTTGCGCGGTCGTGATCAGGTCGCCGGAACTGCTGACAACCACGGCGCTGCCGTACTCGACGCCGCGCTTCCGTCCGGCCAGCGGCAGCGCCGCCGGATCGGGAAAGCCATCAAATGTGTCGGCGACCGCGATCGCGATCGGCGCCATGGTGCCTTCGGTCGCCTGATCGTAGAGGATCGTCACGCCGCGGACTTCGCTGCCGCTCGACTGCACCCGTTCGACGAATTTCTTCAGGCCTTGCTGGCCGGTAATGACGAAGGAGTTGGGCTCGAGATTGCTGGAGCCGATCTCGCGCTGCGCTACGCGCTTCTCCTGATCGAACAGAGCCGGCAACGACGCTTCGCGGAGGCGGAAGGTCTCGATCTGGACTTGGCCTCGCATCGAGGTCCAGCGGCTGCCGGTGCGCGCGGCGCTCGCTTTCGGCACGAGCTTTTCCGGCACGCCGAGCCGCGCCCCGGTCGCGGTATCGTCGATCAGCCGCCAGCCCGCGGCCGCTTGCTTCGCCTTCACGGCGTCAGCGAGCGCTGCGCGTTCCTGGTCGGTCAGAATGCCGGTGTCCTTGCCGTTGTTGCGGCGCTGGAATGCTTTGATCTGATCGACGAGATGCGCGTTGATTTCCTCAGCGGCCATCTCGCCATAGCTGTTGAGCCAGACCAGATCGGCCTGGATGGCCAGGCGCTGCGGTTCCGGAACGCCGGTTTCGGCGCCGGGTGGCGCGGCGTTATGGGTGTTGGCGCCGGTGTCGGCACCTGCTTTGGCAGCGGCTTTAGGATGTGCCGCGCCGTGCGCAGCCTTGACCTGGTTTCGCGTCCGCCTGCGGCGCGAAGGCCAGCGTCCCCGCCAGCAAAAAACCGACAGCAATGCCTGCAATCCGCGCTGTCATCGCAACACCCGACGCCACGCGGCGAACCTAGAGCATTCCGAAAAGTGGAAACCAGTTCCCGCCTCGGGGAGTCCAATGTCGCGGTCGCCCGGCGGCGCATAGTGACCTATATTACCGGCATGCTGAGCACCCAACTGAGCAGCGAAGAACTTGAACGTTATGCGCGCCACATCGTGCTGCGCGAGGTGGGCGGGCCGGGACAGGCCGCGCTCCGCCGCGCCCGCGTGCTGGTGGTCGGTGCCGGTGGCCTCGGCGCGCCGGTGCTGCTCTATCTCGCCGCCGCCGGCGTCGGCACGCTCGGCATCGTCGATGACGATGTGGTGGCGTTGTCGAATTTGCAGCGGCAGGTCATTCACGGCACGCCGGATATCGGCGCGCCGAAGACCGATAGCGCCGCCGCTACGATCCGCCGTGTCAATCCGCACGTCGCCGTGGAGCAGCATGGCGTCAGGCTCTCGGCGCAAAATGCGCTCGATCTCATCGGCAACTACGACATCGTCGTCGACGGGTCGGACAATTTCGCCACCCGGTATCTGGTCGCGGACGCCTGCTATTTTGCCAAGAAGCCGCTGGTGACCGCGGCGCTCGGCGCGTTCGATGCCACGCTCACCACGATCCGTGCCCATGAGCGTGCTGCCGACGGCAAGCCCAATCCGACCTATCGCTGTTTGTTTCCGGAGCCGCCGCCGCCCGGCACCGTGCCCGCCTGCGCCGAGGCCGGCATTCTTGGCGCGCTGGCCGGCGTCGTCGGTTCGATGATGGCGCTCGAAGTGATCCGGGAAATCGTCGGTTTCGGCGAAAATCTGGTCGGCCGCCTGGTCATGTTCGACGCCCGCGCCATGCGCTTCGAAACCTTGCGCTACGGCTGGGATCCGGAAAACCCCTTATCCGGCGAGCATCCGACGATCAAAGATTTGTCGGTGCACGCGTAGGCTCTAAGCCTACTTGCTCCAGGTCGCCATGATGGTCGAGCCTTTGAGCACCGACCATTTGTTGTCGCCGGCGCTGATGACGGTGAAGCAATTGGCGCCGGCGTTCTTCCATGTCGTGCAGAAGCCGTCTTTCGACAGTTTCCAGGTGCCTTCGCCTCTGCCGCCGCCGCCGCTGGCCGATGCGCGGGTCATCTTGCCGTCGGCCGTGAACGTCATCTTGAATTTGACATTGGAATTAGTCGCCGCGTTGAACGGCTGGCCGTTAAAGAACGTGGATTGGATGGCGTCCGGCGCAAGCTTGGTCGCCGGCGGCGCGGCAACAGCCGAACTGACAAGCGATGACGTGACGAGAACCAACGCGGCGGCACCCGCAACAATACCGGCTATGTGAGTATGCATCGCGATCCCCCCCGAAGCTCATGATTCGCACCATTAGAGCATGATCCCGAAAAGTGGAAACCGGTTTCCCGCCTTCGCGACGCCCGCTTCGGCGGGCGAAGGAAGGTCGGAAAAGATCATGCTCAATGATATGTCAGCGGCTCTGCCGATGATACGTGCTGTTGGGCCGCATGTCGGTGGCAGACGCCACGCGGTTCGACATGTTGAAGAAGCCGGCCACCGCCGCGATGTCCCAGATATCGCGCTCCTTGAAACCGGCGCGGCGCAAGCGCTCGCGATCCTCCTCTTCGACAAGCCACGGCTCGGCCGTCAGTTTCACGGCAAAATCGAGCATGGCGCGTTCGCGCTTCGACAGGCGCGCCGCCCGGTAATTCATCACCATCAGTTCGCCGAGCGGCGGATCGCCGGACAATTCACGCACCGCGGCACCGTGGGCGACCAGGCAATAATAGCAGCGGTTATGTGCCGAAACCGCGACGGCGATCATTTCGCGTTCGAGCTTGCTCAAGCCCGACGGCGCCAGCATCAGATCGTTGTACATGCCGACGAAGGCCGAAAGCTTCGCCATGTCGAAGGCGTAGGCTTTGAGCACGTTCGGCACGAAGCCGAGCTTTTCCTCGCATTTGGCGAAATAGGCCGCCATATGCGGCGTCAATGGCTCGGCCGGCAGATCGAGCGCGGTAATGGCGGTGTCGTCATCCGCCACGGCGCTCGGCCGCGCCGCAGGCACGGGCTTTGCCATGGGTTTTGGCATGGGCTTTGGCATGGGCTTTTGGGCTGTCTTTGTGCTGTGCTTGGCCATGATGATCTCTCATCCGCCGCTCTATCGGCTGCCAAAAGTGACTATATCAAATGCCTGGAACGGTAGCGCTAGCGCACCTGTCTTGAACGGATAGAATCGCGGCGAATCGAGGGGTGGCCATGAACGTCCAAGACGTACCCCGACAAGACGTACCCCGAGGCGATGTCCCCCATAGCGGCGACGACTATGCGAGCGTGGCCCTGATCGGCGCGGCGACGGCCGTGCTGGCACAGCGCCAGCGCGACATTCCCGACGATTTTGCTGGCCAAGCTGTTCGGCCTTGCGGTGCCGGAGGATCTGGAGCGCTATACGGCGGAGGAGCTCGCCGACATCGCCGAGCGTTCGTGGTCGTTTCTGCAAGAGCGGCAATCGGGCGCCGCCAAGATACGGTTCGAGCCGGCTGCGGCCAAGCGCGGCGGCGCGGTGCTTGAAATCCTCAACGACGACATGCCGTTTCTGGTCGATTCCGTCGTCGGCGAACTCAACCGTCGCGGCCTCGATATCCGCTTGTTCGTCCATCCGGTCTTTGTCGTCGAGCGCGACCTCGCCGGCCGGCTGGTCAATTTCAAGGGCGCGCGCACGGTCGGCGGCCAGCGCGAGAGCTTCATCCACATTCACGTCGACGGCGTCGACGATGCCGAGCAGCGGGCGGAGCTAGTCCGCGAGCTCGAAAGCATCCTCGCCGATGTGCGCGTCAGCGTGCAGGATTGGAAGCCGATGCTGTCGCGCATCGCCGGCGTCATCGCCGATCTGCGCAGCAACCCGCCGCCGCTGCCGGTCGACGAGATCGCCGAAGCGATCCAGTTTCTGGAATGGATCGCGGACGACAATTTCACGCTGCTCGGCGCGCGCGATTATTCCTTCACCGAGAACGACGATGCGCTCGAGCCGTCGTTCGAGACCGGCCTTGGCCTGTTGCGCTCGCGCGACGTGCGGCTGTTGCAGCGCTGGAACGAGCCGCTGACCATCACGCCGGAAATCCGCGCCTTCCTCGAGCAGCCGAAGCTCCTCATCGTCACCAAGGCGACGATGCGCTCGCGCGTGCACCGGCGCGTCTATCTCGATTATATCGGCATCAAGCGCTTCGATCGCGCCGGCAAGCTCGTCGGCGAACGCCGGTTCTGCGGCCTGTTCACCTCGACCGCCTATACGCGCCCGGCGCGCACCATTCCCTTTCTGCGGCGCAAGATCGACAGCGTCATCCGCCGCGCCGGCTTCGATCCGTCGAGCCATTCCGGCAAGGCGCTGGTCAATGTGCTCGAGACCTATCCGCGCGACGAACTGTTTCAGATCGACGAGGATCACGCTCTATCAGTTCGCGCTCGCCATCCTGCAGCTCGACGAGCGGCCGCGCGTGCGCGTGCTGCCGCGGCGCGACCGTTTCGACCGCTTCGTGTCGGTCCTCGTCTATGTTCCGCGCGACCGCTACGACAGCCAGGTCAGGGCGGCGATCGGCAATTATCTGGCCACGGCCTTCAACGGACGGTCGAGCGCCTACCATCCGTTCTTCCCGGAAGGGCCGCTGGTGCGCGTTCATTACATCATCGGCCGCACCGAGGGCGAAGCGCCGAACCCGGATCGCGCGTCGCTCGACCGCGCCGTCGAAGCGATCGTGCGCAGCTGGACCGACGGCCTGTGCGAAGCGCTCGCTGCCGGTCCCGATCCGGCGCGCGGGCAGCGGCTGTTCGCGCGCTATCGCGACGCTTTCCCGATCGACTATCGCGAAGTCTATCCGCCGGCGACGGCGCTCACCGATATCGGCGTCATCGAGACGCTGACGCCGGAGCGGCCGCTCGGCGTCGAGCTCTACCGCGAGGACGGCGCGGCCCGCAGAGCGCCGGCCTGAAAGTGTTCAGCCACAACCGGCCGATTCCGCTCTCGGAGCGCGTGCCGGTCCTGGAGAATATGGGCTTCCGCGTCGTCGACGAGCGCACCTATCACATCCAGCCGCAAGGAAGTGCCCGAGGTCTGGTTCCACGACATGACGCTCGAAAGCGCACTCGGGCAGGATTTCGACCTTGCCGCGCTCGAAGGACCGGCTGGAGGCCTGCTTCCTCGTCGTGATGGGCAAGAAGGCGGAGAGCGACGGTTACAACGCGCTGGTTCTCGCGACCGGACTGGGCTGGCGCGACGTCGCGCTGATCCGCACCATCTCGCGCTTCCTGCGCCAGATCCGCGTGCCCTATTCGCAGGATTATATGTGGACGACGCTGCGCAAATATTCGGGCATTGCCGCGCAGATCGTGTCGCTGTTTCAGACGCGCTTCGATCCGCATCTTGGCGATCTCGCCGGACGAGCGCGGCGCGCGCGAGGCCGCGATCGCTGCGGCGATCGAAACCGCGCTGCAGGCGGTCGAGAGCCTCGACGAGGATCGCATCCTGCGCCACTTCGTCAACGCGGTCACCGCCGCGATCCGCACCAATTTCTATCAGCTCGGCCGCGACGGCTTCGTCAAGGACCTCATCGCGATCAAGTTTTCCAGCCGCAAGGTCGACGGCATGCCGTTGCCGCGGCCGCTCTACGAAATCTTCGTCTATTCGCCGCGGCTCGAAGCGCGTGCATTTGCGCTTCGGCAAAGTGGCGCGCGGCGGCATCCGCTGGTCCGACCGGCCGCAGGATTTCCGCACCGAAGTCCTCGGCCTGGTCAAGGCGCAGAACGTCAAGAACGCCGTGATCGTGCCGGTCGGCGCCAAGGGCGGCTTCGTGCCGAAATATCTGCCGGCCGGCGGTCCGCGCGAGGCCATCCAGGCCGAAGGCGTCGCCACCTACAAAATGTTCATCTCGACGCTGCTCGACATCACCGACAATATCGGCACCGGAACGGCGGGCGTGATCCCGCCGGCCGACGTCGTGCGCCATGATGGCGACGATCCCTATCTCGTGGTCGCCGCCGACAAGGGCACGGCGACGTTTTCCGACATCGCCAACGAGCTGGCGATCGCGCACGATTTCTGGCTCGGCGACGCCTTCGCCTCGGGCGGCTCGGCCGGCTACGACCACAAGAAGATGGGCATCACCGCGCGCGGCGCCTGGGAATCGGTGAAGCGCCATTTCCGCGAGATGGACGTCGACATCGCGGCAACGCCGTTCACCGTCGTCGGCGTCGGCGACATGTCCGGCGACGTGTTCGGCAACGGCCTGTTGCGCGAGAAGACGACCAAGCTCATCGCCGCCTTCGATCACCGCGATATTTTCATCGATCCCGACCCCGATGCGGAACGGACCTTCGCCGAACGCCAGCGGCTGTTCGATCTGCCGCGGTCGAGCTGGCAGGATTTCGACAAGTCGCTGATCTCCAAGGGCGGCGGCGTCTATCCGCGCAGCGCCAAGGAAATCAGGCTTTCGCCCGAGGCGCAAAAGCTGTTCGGCGTCGGCGAACGCGTCACGCCCGCAGGATCTCATCCGCGCCATCCTCAAGGCGCCGGTCGATCTGATCTTCTTCGGCGGCATCGGCACCTATATTCGCGCCGTCGGACGAAACCGACGAGGCGGTCGGCGACCGCGCCAACGATGCCGATCCGCGTCACCGGCAAGGATTTGCGCTGCAAGGTGATCGGCGAGGGCGCCAATCTCGGCATGACCCAGCGCGGCCGCATCGAGGCGGCGTTCCGCGGCATCAGGCTCAATACCGACGCCATCGACAATTCCGCCGGCGTGAACACCTCCGACATGGAGGTCAATATCAAGATCGCGCTGAGCATTCCGTTGCGCGACGGCCGCCTGACGCTTGGACGCGCGCAATGCGCTCCTGGCCGAGATGACCGACGAGGTCGCCGGCCTCGTGCTGCGCAACAATTATCTGCAGCCGCTGGCGCTGTCGCTGTCGCAGCGGCGCGGCATGGAGGATTTCGGCTTTCTGCAGCGGCTCATCCAGACGCTGGAAGCCCGCGGCCTGCTCGACCGCGCGGTCGAGTATCTGCCCGACGACATGCAGCTCGCCGAACGCCGCCGCCGCTCGCAGCCGTTCACGCGGCCGGAGCTTTCGGTGCTGCTCGCCTACGCCAAGCTCACGCTCTACGACGACCTGCTCGAATCCGCGGTGCCGGACGATCCCTATCTCGCGCGCGAGCTCGGCCGCTATTTCCCGAAGGCGATCGCCGAGCGTTATCCCGATGCGCTCGAACATCATCGCCTGCGCCGCGAAATCATCGCCACGCAGCTCGCCAATTCGATGATCAATCGCGGCGGACCGTCGCTGATCGTGCGCATCGCCGACCAGACCGGCGCCGCGCCGGCGGCGATCGCCTCGGCCTTTGCCGCGGTGCGCGACAGCTACGGCATGACGCGCGCTCAATGCCGCGATCGACAGCCTCGACAACAAGATTTCCGGCAAGCTTCAGCTCGATCTCTATGCCGCGGTGCAGGATCTGCTGCTCGACCGCATCGTCTGGTTCCTGCGCAATGTCGATCTGTCGAAGGGCCTCGCCGAGCGTGGTGACGCATTATCGCGACGGCATTGCCGCGGTGACCGCCGCGCTCGACGGCGCGCTGTCGCAGGATGTCGCGCAATGCGCGCGCGGCGCGCCGGCAGGAACTCGTCGAGGCGCGGCGTGCCGGACGAGCTTGCCGGCCGCATCGCCAATCTGCGCGCGCTCACCGCGGCGCCCGACATCGTGCTGGTCGCCGATCGCACCGGCAAGCCGGTCGGCGAGGTGGCGGCGACCTATTTCGCCGCCGGCGCGTTCTTTCGTCTCGATCGCATCGCCGGCGCTGCCGAAAACATTCCCATCGCCGATTATTTCGACCGGCTGGCGCTCGATCGCGCGCGGGATTCGATCGGCGATGCCGAGCGCCGGCTCACCGCCGCGATGGTCGGCAATGGCACAGCCGGCGCAGGCGCCGTCGAAGCTTGGGTTGCGCCGCGAAAGAACGAGGTCGAACGCATCCGGCTGGCCATCCACGAGATCGCCAGTTCCGGGCTTACGCTGTCAAAGCTTTCGGTCGCCGCGAGCCTGCTCGGCGATCTGGTGAAGAACTAGGCGCGACTTCCAGACTCCGTCGCAAGACCGTCACCAGGTCCACGAAACAGAAAAGAACCCCAAGCAGATACGCGCTTGGGGTCCTTAAGTTGTTGCCTCAACTCAGGCTTATCTGACCGGACGGCGGGGTGTCGGGGGATGGGGAACCGCCCGGTCGGCCTATGACGCCTGAGATAAGAGCGCTGCTCTGCAGAATACAATGCAGATCACGGTTTAGTGTTTCCTGCTGCGGCAAAACGCGCAGGCGAAGCTGAGAAAGGATTGCGCTGCAACAAATTAGTTCGGAGCGGTTTTCGCGTGCGTCGGACGCAGCGTTTTTGACATTACGATAAATGTCACAAACGCCCTCCGCCATGAACAGCAGCATCAAAATATTCCTAGCGCGCTCGAACGGGCTCGAGACCGATCACTCGGGCAGGCCGTAGCGATGCAGATCGGCGCCGTGGACGTCGAGCCAGGCCTTGGCGCGTTCGTGATCCGGGCAGATGCGCTGCACCAGCCGCCAGAATTTCGGCGAATGGTTCATCTCGATGAGATGCGCCACTTCGTGCGCGGCGAGATAATCGAGCACCTGGCTCGGCGCCAGAATGAGCCGCCAGGAAAACGACAGCACGCCGGTCGTCGAGCAGGAGCCCCAGCGGCTCGACTGATCGCGCACGGTGACCCGCTGGAAGGCGAGCCCGAGCTCGTCGGCATAGCGCCGGCTCGCGGCTTCCAGATCGCGCTTGGCTTCGCGGCGCAGGAAATCGCCGATGCGCCGGTCGATATGCGGAGCCTGGCCGGCGACGCATAACAGCGCGTTCGCCGTCCGCGTCGATTTCGGTCCAGACCGTGCCGCGCGCGCCGCCGCGATGGGCGATGCGGTGCGGCACGCCGCGCAGCGGCAGCACCACGCCGTCGGCAAAGGGCGCGGCTTCCGGCAACCGACCGAGCCGCGCCGCGATCCAGCCGCCGTGCTTCTGCGCGAAGCGCGCTGCCTCTTTCACCGTGCCGCGCGGCGGAATCGTCAAAATGACTTCGCGCGTCGTCGCCTGGATGCGCAGCGTGTAGCGGCGCGCCTGGCGGTGCCGCCGCAGGCGCACCGGATAGACCGATCCGTCGAATGCGATCTCGATCGTCTGCGGCTCGCTCGGACGGCGATAGAGCAGCGCACGCTGCGCCATATGCTGCGACGACATGGCGAGGTCACTCCAACGCGGCAGGAACGGCGACCAGTATGGCAACCAAGAATGACGGCATGGACGGCGTCAACAAACGCGACACATGAATCGCGGCTATCATGCCACATCGCAGACGGTAACGGGAGAGTGCGGGAATATTACGGCGCCGGCAGCCGCCGCTTACGCGGTATGCAGCGCGACGCCGTTGCCCGACGCGACGCTTGCCGGCGCCGTTGAGCGCCGCCGGCTGCGACTCGCGCATCGACAGCACGAAATCGGAAATGCGCGGCGCGATCTCGGAGCGGAAGCGCGAGCCGTTGAACACGCCGTAATGGCCGACGCCGTGCTGCAGCCAATGCGCTTGGCGGTCCGGCGGAATATTCGCGCACAGGCGGTGCGCCGCTTCGGTCTGGCCGACGCCGGAAATATCGTCGAACTCGCCTTCGATGGTGAGCAGCGCGGTGCGCTTGATCCGGCTCGGATCGACCGGCCGGCCGCGATGCGTCATCTCGCCCTTCGGCAGCGCATGCCGCACGAACACGGTGTCGACCGTCTGCAAATAGAATTCCGCCGCGAGATCCATGACGGCGAGATATTCGTCGTAGAATTCCTTGTGCTTGTGCGCCGAGTCGCCGTCGCCCTTCACCAGGTGCTGAAACAATTGCTTGTGCGCCTCGATGTGGCGATCGAGATTCATGCTGACGAAGCCGTTGAGCTGCAGAAAGCCCGGATAGACGTCGCGCATGAAGCCGGGATTCGGAAACGGCACTTTGGTGATGACGTGGGTGCGGAACCAATCGATGCCGCGCTTCTCGGCGAGATCGTTCACGGCGGTCGGATTGACGCGCGTGTCGATCGGGCCGCCCATCAGGATCATGGATGTCGGCGCGTAGGGATCGTCGTCCGCTTCCATCAAGCGCGACCGCGGCCAGCACCGGCACCGACGGCTGGCACACGGCGATGACATGAGTGTCGCCGCCGAGCGCGTGCAGGATCGAGATCACGTAGTCGATATAGTCGTCGAGATCGAACGCGCCCTCCGACAGCGGCACCATGCGCGCATCGACCCAGTCGGTGATGTAGACGTCGTGATTGGGCAGAAAGGCTTCGACCGTGCCGCGCAGCAGCGTGGCGTAATGGCCCGACATCGGCGCGACGATCAGAAGCTTCGGCTGCGGACGCTTCGGCGGGTGCTCGAACGCGCGCTCGAAATGGAGGAGCTTGCAGAACGGCCGCTCCCAGACGGTGGTGATGTTGACCGGCACGCGCTCGCCGCCGACCAGCGTCGACGAAATGCGCCATTCCGGCTGGCCGTAGCGGCGCGTCGAGCGCTCGAACAGTTCGCACGCCGCGGCGACGGACTTGCCGTAAGTGGTGAACGACAGCGGATTGATCGGGTTCTTGAAGAACAATCGCGTGGCATCGGCCAAGGCGCGCGACGGGTTGAGCGCCGCGTGGCTCATTTCGTAGAACCAATAGAGCGGCGTCGACAGAAGAATGCCGTGTTCGCCGCCTGGCACGGCAGGCGCGCCGCCAAACTCACCGATCGCCATTGAGATACCTTGCCCGGATTGCTGCAGTGCAGCATTGTGACTGTCGTGTGTCATTGGGTCAATATATAAGGAAAACTTTCCCTTTCCGTTACATATGAGAGTCAACGCTTTCCTGCCATTCGCAGCGCACATAGCGCCCATCGCAGGCTCCGAACCTTCGGCGAAGCTTATTCGCCGCGTCTGCATCAGCGAGCCGTGGCGGCGAGCGCTCTGTAATAGCTTGAGAAAACCGAATACGCCGGCGGCAAACAGCACGGCGTTGAGCGCCAGCGCATCGAGCATCAGGTCGGGGCGAAAGACCTTCTGGATCAGCAGCGCGCGCATGCCCTCGAACACGTAGGTCGGCGGCAACGCCCATGCCACCGGCTGCAGCCAGACCGGCAGCGTCGTCACCGGGTAGTAGACGCAGGTCAACGGCATGAACAGGAACATGATCGACCAGGCGAGGTTCTCCGCGCCCATGCCGTTGCGCAGAATCAGCCCGGAGACAAAAATCCCGATCGCCCAACTGGTCAGCATCAGATTGAAAAAGAACGCCACCAGCGCGAAGCCCAATCCGTAGAGATTGAAGCCGAAGAACGCGATGGCGAGAAACGTCACCGGCACGGCGCCGATCGACAGCCGCACCACGCTCATCACCATCAGCGCGGTGATGAACTCGATCGGCCGCAGCGGGCTCATCATCAGGTTGCCGATATTGCGCGACCACATTTCCTCGAGAAACGAAATCGAGAAGCCGAGCTGGCCGCGGAACAGAATGTCCCACAGCAGCACCGCGCCGATGAACGTGCCGCCGGCGCGCGCGAAGAAACCGGCATTGTTGGCGATGTAATATTGCAGGAAGCCCCAGGTGACCATCTGCACCGTCGGCCAATAGACCAGGTCGAGCAGCCGCGGCCACGACGAGCGCAGCAGATACCAGTAGCGCAGCATCATCGCGCCGATGCGCTGGGGCGAACCCCCTCCCACCCTCCCGCGCGCGGGGGAGGGAAGGGTGGGGGCGCTTTCGACGCTGCTGGTCATTGCGCCGCCTCGCTGTGTATGCCTTCGCCGCGCGCGACGTCGAGGAAAACTTCTTCGAGCGTGCCCGGCCGTAACGCGCCAGCAGTTTTGCCGGCGTGTCGTCGTCCTCGATGCGGCCGCGCTTCATGATGATGACGCGCTCGCACAGCCGCTCGACCTCGGTCATGTTGTGCGAGGCGAGCAGCACCGTGGCATGGCGCTCGCGGCAATAGCGTTCGAGATGGCCGCGCACCCAGTCGGCGGTGTCGGGATCGAGCGAGGCGGTCGGCTCGTCGAGCAGCAGCACGTCCGGATTGTTGATCAGCGCCTTGGCGAGCGCGACGCGCGTCTTCTGTCCGGCCGACAGGCGGCCGGTCGGACGGTCGAGCAGATCGGTGAGATCGAGCTCGCGCGCCAGCTCCGCGATGCGTTCGCGCAGATCCTCGACGCCGTAGAGCATGCCGAACACCGTCAGGTTCTGCCGCACCGTGAGCCGCATCGGCACTTCGACGTAGGGGCTTTCGAAATTCATGCGGTGCAGGACGCGATAGCGCTCCCTCGGCATTTCGGCGCCGAGCACGGTCACGCGGCCGGAGGTCGGCAGGATGAGCCCCATGATGGTGGCGATGGTCGTGGTCTTGCCGGCGCCATTGCCGCCGAGGAGCCCGGTGATCGAACCGGGCGTCAGCGTGAACGAAATGCCGTCGACGGCCGGAATCGTCTTGTAGATTTTGACGAGGCGATCGACGGCAATCGGAGGAGGTGGGAGCCCGGCATCGCGCACATGTGGCGCGGTTGGCCGCGGGAGGCAAGAGGAGTGCGCCAAGAGGAGTGCGCCAAGAGGAGTGCGCTATGAGAAGGCCGGAAATGCTGTGCCCACGCTGGCAGGCCGCCGCCGAAACTGGCAGAACGAGGAATGGGAGGACACGACCATGAGTAGAATCACATGAGCATAGTCACGATGGCGCAAGCCGATCTCATTATGAATGCCGTCATCGAGCGCGGCGCCGCGCTCAATTGCCGGCCGATCAGCGTGATCGTCGTCGAGCCGGGCTGCAAGGTGAAGGCCTTCAAGAAAGAGGACGGCGCATCGATGATCCGTTTCGAAATGGCCTATGGCAAAGCCTATGCGGCGCTGTCGCTCGGCCGCAGCTCGAAACTCGTGCGCGAGCGCGCGGTGGAGCGGCCGATCTTCATGCGCTATCTCATCGCCGCGAGCGGCGAGCAGATCTTTCCCGAAGGCGGCGGCATGCTGATCCGCGACGACGACGGCGAGGTCATCGGCGCGGTCGGCGTGACCGGCGATACCGAGGACCGCGACGAGGAACTCGCGATCCACGGCATTCACGCCGCCGGACTGAAGACCGACGAGGATTGCCGCGGCATGGGCCGGCGCATCGGCCTGCTGGCAAAGAATCCGTCTCGTCCGTAGCTCTGCCCATCAACATTGCAATGATCAAAGTGACATCATGAAAATCGGACTTTTCGATCACGTCGAACACGGCGAACGGCCGCTGACCACTTTGTTCGACGAGCGGCTGCATTTTGCCGAAGCGGCCGACGCGGCCGGCTTCTATTGCCTGCATGTCGCCGAGCATCACGCGACGCCGCTCAACATGGTGCCGGTGCCGGGCGTCTATCTCGGCGCCGTCGCGCGCGCCACCAAGCGCCTGCGGCTCGGGCCGCTGGTCTATCTGTTGCCGCTCTATTCGCCGCTGCGGCTGATCGAGGAAATCTGCATGCTCGATCATCTGAGCTACGGCCGGCTCGATGTCGGCGTCGGCCGCGGCGTGTCGCCCTACGAACTGAAATTCCACAAGGTCGAGCACGATCAGTCGCGCGAGATTTTCATCGACGCCTACAAATGCATCAGCGCCGGCCTGACCACCGACAAGCTCAGCTACACGGGCGAGCATTTCGTCTATGAGAATGTGCCGATCGCGCTGCGGCCGTTGCAGCAGCCGCATCCGCCGTTCTGGTACGGCTCATCGAACGAGATCGGCTCGACCTGGGCCGGCGAGCAGGGCCTGCACTTCGTCACTTTGGGACCGCTGGCGACCGCGAAGGCCAATATCGACGCTTACAAAGCGGCGCTGACGCAACGCGGCGGCGCGGCGCAGCCCAAGTCGGAGTTTTCCGGCGGTGCGGCCATCGGCGTGCAGCGGCACATTTTCGTCGCCGATACCGACGCGGAAGCCATTCGCTTCGGCAAGCCGGCGATGGATGCGCACCTTGCGCATCTCAATTGGCTGCGCACGACGCACGGCCAGACCGGCTTGACGTCGCGGCTCAACGTGCCGCGCGGCGCGAATTTCGAAGCTTGCGTCGCCGACCGCACCGTCATCGCCGGCTCGCCGGCGACCGTGCGCGCGGAGATCGAGCGGCAGGTCGAAGAGCTCGGCATCAATTATCTTTTGACGTATCTCTTCCTCGGCACGATGTCGCTTGCCGACGCGCTGCGCTCGCTGCAGCTGTTCAGTACCGAGGTGATGCCGCATCTGGCGAAGCTTTGAGCGGGAGGATCACTTCCCCGTCTCGTCCGCCGCTTGCTTGTGATCGGCCCGCAGCGCGTCCGGATGCGGCATGGCGATGACGTTGTAGCCGGAATCGACGAAATGGATTTCGCCGGTGACGCCGGTCGATAGATCCGACAAGAGATAGAGCCCGGCGCCGCCGAGCTCTTCGAGCGTTACGCCGCGACGCAGCGGCGAGTGCCGTTGCTGGAACGCGAACATCGCGCGGGCGTCGCCGATACCCGCGCCCGCCAAGGTGCGGATCGGGCCGGACGAGATGGCGTTGACGCGGATGCCGTTGCGCCGAAATCGACCGCGAGATAGCGCACCGAGGCTTCGAGCGCCGCCTTGGCGACGCCCATGGCGTTGTAGTTCGGCATGGCGCGCCCGCCGCCGTTATAGGTCAGCGTCACCATGGCGCCGCCGTTCGGCATCATCGCCGCCGCGCGCTTGGCGGCTTCGGTGAACGAAAAGCACGAGATCAGCATGGTGTGCGAAAAATTCTCGCGCGTCGTGTCGGCGTAGCGGCCGGTGAGCTGCGTCTTGTCGGAAAAGGCGATGGCGTGGACGAGAAAATCGAGCGTGCCCCAGCTGCGGCCGAGCTCGGCAAACACGGTGTCGACCGATTTGATGTCCTCGACGTCGCACGGCAGCACGAGGTCGGCGCCGACCGACGCCGCGAGCGGCTTCACGCGCTTGCCGAGCGCATCGCCCTGATAGGTGAAGGCGAGCTTGGCGCCGTGCGCGGCGAGCGTCTTGGCGATGCCCCACGCAATCGAGTGATCGTTGGCGACCCCCATGATCAGGCCGCGCTTGCCTTGCATCAGCTCCGTCATACGTCAGGCATCCACGTGCTTGAACACGACGGAGGCGTTGGTGCCGCCGAAGCCGAAGGAATTGGACAACACGCAGCCGAGCTTCACGTCGTCCTGACGCGCGCGCACGATCGGCATGTCGTCGAAGGCCGGATCGAGCTTTTCGATATTGGCGCTTTCGCAGATGAAGCCGGAGCCCATCATCAGGAGCGAATAGATCGCCTCCTGGGCGCCGGCGGCGCCGAGCGAGTGACCGGTCAGCGATTTTGTCGCCGAGATCGGCGGGCATTTGGCGCCGAACACTTCGCGGATCGCCTCGATCTCCTTGAGGTCGCCGATCGGCGTCGACGTGGCGTGCGGATTGATGTAATCGACCGGCGGCTTGACGGTCGCGAGCGCCATTTTCATGCAGCGCATCGCGCCCTCGCCGGACGGCGCCACCATGTCGGCGCCGTCGGAGGTCGCGCCGTAGCCGGCGACTTCGGCGTAGATTTTCGCGCCGCGCGCCTTGGCGTGTTCGAGCTCTTCGAGCACGAGGACGCCGGCGCCGCCGGCGATGACAAAGCCGTCGCGATCGGCGTCGTAAGCGCGCGAGGCCTTGTCCGGCGTTTGATTGAAGCTCGACGACATCGCGCCCATGGCGTCGAACAGGACCGACAAAGTCCAGTCCAGTTCTTCGCAGCCGCCGGCGAAGATCATGTCCTGCTTGCCGACCTGAATGGTCTCGTAGGCATTGCCGATGCAATGGTTCGACGTCGCGCAGGCCGACGAGATCGAATAGTTGACGCCCTTGATCTTGAACCAGGTCGCAAGCGTCGCCGAGGCGGTCGACGACATCGCCTTCGGCACCGCGAACGGGCCGACGCGCTTGGGCCCCTTGCTGCGGGTGATATCGGCGCTCTCGACGATGGTCCGCGTCGATGGGCCGCCCGAGCCCATGATGATGCCGGTGCGTTCGTTCGAAACGTCGGTCTCTTCGAGGCCGGCGTCACGGATCGCCTGCTCCATGGCGACGTGATTCCAGGCGGCGCCGCCGCCGAGAAAGCGCATGGCGCGGCGATCGATGGCCTCGCTGGCGTCGAGCGTCGGCGCGCCGTGCACCTGGCAGCGGAAACCGAGCTCGGCATATTTGTCGGCGCGCACGATGCCGGATTTGGCTTCGCGCAGCGACGCCAGCACTTCCTGCGTATTGTTGCCGATGGACGAGACGATGCCCATCCCGGTGACAACGACGCGTTTCATAGGTCCCTCTTTCGGATTTTCTGTTGGCGCATGATCACGTCCGAAAACAGGTAATGTCTTTTCGGGATCATGTAAGCGCGATCGCGCTCACGCTCCGGTCGGTTGCGGCTCAACGTCGCGGAACAGACCGACTTTCAGATCGAGTGCACGATAGATGACCGAACCGTCGGCCGAGAGCCAGCCGTCGGCAATGCCGAGCACGAGCTTCGAGCGCATCACGCGCTTGATGTCGATGCCGTAGACGATGTTCTTCATGTTCGGCAGAACCTGCCCGGAAAACTTGAGCTCGCCCATGCCGAGCGCGCGGCCGCGGCCCGGAGAGCCGAGCCAGCCGAGAAAGAAGCCGAGCATTTGCCAGAGCGCATCGATGCCGAGGCAGCCGGGCATCACCGGGTCGCCCTTGAAGTGGCAGGGAAAGAACCAGAGGTCGGGCTTGAGCTCGAGGACGGCCCGGACCAGGCCCTTGCCGTATTCGCCGCCCACTTCCGCGATTTCGGAAATGCGGTCGAACATCAGCATCGGCGGCAGCGGCAGTTGCGGCCCCTCGGCGAACAGCTCGCCGCGGCCGCAGGCCAGCAGGTCCTCGTATTCGAAATTCGAACGCCGTTCCGGCATGCACATCCACTCCGCCGCCCGCGGCGGCTTAAGTTAATTTCCTAACATATTGGGTGAAAGCGGCAAAGCTGCACCCCCCAATGCGCCCACTGCGCTCCCGCGCGGTGGGCAACCCACGCCCGCGGCCAAAAACCCGAGACAGTTGCAGCAAACGCAAGGTGGCGTATAATAATTTCAGATGCAACGGGTGTGGTCCGATGTCGGGCCGCGCTTTTGCTATGAAAGTATCGGTTTTGCTATGACAGAAACGCGTCGAGTACCCGGCTCCTCTTTTGCCCTTGTGCCTCTGGGCCGAATGTGGCCAGATCTGGCGGGTCCGCCTTGCCGGCGTCCAGCGTGACGATGGTCAAGCCGCAAGGCCAGCCGGATCGTGCCGACCTCACCGGGTGTCCGTGGCACGACGTCAAGTCGAAGTTGCGCGACGTCGGCCTGCGCCCGACCCGTCAGCGCATGGCGCTCGGCTGGATCCTGTTCGCCAAGGGCGACCGGCACGTGACCGCGGAAATGCTCTACGAAGAGGCGACCCGCGCCAAGGTGCCGGTGTCGCTCGCGACCGTGTACAACACGCTTCACCAGTTCACCGAAGTCGGGCTGTTGCGGCAGGTCGCCGTGGATGGCTCGAAGGCCTATTTCGACACCAACAATTCCGAGCACCACCACTTCTTCGTCGAAGACCAGAACGATCTCATGGACATCCCTTCGACCGACGTCGTCGTCGGCAAGGCGCCGGTCCCGCCGGAAGGCTACGAGATCGCCCGCATCGACGTCGTGGTGCGGCTGCGGCGCAAGCAGGGCTGAAATCGCAAGCCCTGACGCCGGACTTAGTCGATTCGTCTGATCCCGAAATTTTGACCGAAGCCGGTGCTGGCCGGAGTTCGGCTTGAGCGACCGATTCGGCCGATCCCTGCATCAAGATTCTTCAAGCGCGCCGGCCTGTTGGACGGTCGCGAACCCTCGGCCGTACCGCAAGGCCGGCGAGGTACTTGACGATTTTAACGTCATAATGCTATTTCAATCCACAAGAATAGATATATAAAACATCATTTCTAACGCCATGCATGATCACTGCAGGCCAGCTCAGGGCTTCGCGCGCCCTTCTCCGCATCGACCAGCGCACGCTCGCTGAAGTCGGCCGGACTGTCGCTGCCGACCATCCAACGCATGGAAGCGAAGCGACGGCGTCGTTCGCGGCAATGTCGATTCCCTGATGAAGCTTGTCGCAGCGCTCGACGCGCTTGGCATCGAGCTGATTTCCGACAATGCGCCGAGCCAAACGGGCGGCCGCGGCGTACGCTTGAAGGGGTCGGCGCCGTGATGCTGACGATCATCCTTGTTTGCGCCGCGGCGCTGCTCGCGCTTGCGGTCCTCGCCGTCATCGTCGTGCATTGCGCCGCTGCCACGCGCATCGTCTACGGCGCGAGCATGATCATCGCGACGATTTCGCTCTTCGCGGCGGTGATCCACCTTCTTGGCGCTCAAGGTCTCGGCGCGCAGCCACCTGCAAGCCTGACATTGCCGATTGGCGTGCCGTGGCTCGGCGCGCATTTTCGCCTCGATGCGCTCTCGGCCTTCTTCCTCGTCGTGGTCGATCTCGGCGCCATGAGCGCGAGCCTGTTCGCGCTCGGCTACGGCAGGCACGAAGACGGCGCCGCAGCGCGTGCTGCCGTTCTACCCCGCCTTTCTCGCCGGCATGACGCTCGTCGTCCTCGCCGACGATGCGTTCACGTTCCTTTTGTCCTGGGAATTCATGTCGCTGTCCTCGTGGGCGCTGGTGATGGCGCACCATCGCGTGCCCGACAATGTGCGCGCCGGCTATGTCTATCTGGTGATGGCGAGTTTCGGCACGCTGTCGTTGTTGCTCGCTTTCGGCCTGCTCGCCGGACCAGACGGGCTCTACACATTCGCGCACATGCGCGCCGCGCATCCTTCCGCCGCGTTCGGCGCCATGGCGCTCATTCTCGCGCTGATCGGGGCCGGCTCGAAGGCCGGCCTCGTGCCGCTGCATGTCTGGCTGCCGCTCGCGCATCCGGCCGCGCCGAGCCACGTCTCCGCGCTGATGAGCGGCGTCATGACCAAGGTCGCCGTCTACGGCTTCGTGCGCATCGTCTTCGATCTTGCCGGCCCGCCGGCGTGGTGGTGGAGCATCGTCGTGCTCGCGCTCGGCGGCATCACCACGGTGATGGGCGTGCTCTATGCGCTGATGCAGCACGATCTCAAGCGGCTGCTCGCCTATCACACGGTCGAGAATATCGGCATCATCTTCATCGGGCTTGGCCTCGCGCTCGCCTTCAAGACCTACGGCATGACGTTCGCCGCGGCGCTGGCGCTCACCGCCGCGCTGCTTCACGTCTTCAACCATTCGCTGTTCAAGAGCCTGCTGTTCTTCGGCGCCGGCGCGGTGCTCACCGCGACCGGCGAGCGCGACATGGAGCATCTCGGCGGCCTCATTCACCGCATGCCGCAGACCGCGTTCGTCTTTCTGATCGGTTGCGTGGCGATTTCCGCGCTGCCGCCGCTCAACGGCTTCGTCTCCGAATGGCTGACGTTCCAGGCGATCCTGCTCAGTCCGCAACTGCCGTCATGGGGGCTCAAGCTTCTGGTGCCTGCCGTCGGCGCGCTCCTGGCGCTGTCGGCGGCGCTCGCCGCCGCCTGTTTCGTCAAGGCCTATGGCGTGACCTTTCTCGGCCGGCCGCGCACCCGCGCCGCCGAAACGGCGCGACCGAGACCGACCGTTTCTCGCTCGCCGCGATGATTGTGTTGGCGGCGCTGTGTCTCGTCGCCGGCATTCTGCCCGGCCTGTTCATCGATGCGCTGGCGCCGGTGTCGCTCGGCCCTGATCGGCGCGCACATGCCGGCGCAGATCGGCGCGCAATGGCTCTCGATCGTTCCGATCGCCGCGAGCCGCAGCTCCTATGACGGCCTGCTGGTGTTCCTGTTCATGATCATATCGGGCACGCTCGCGGCGTTCGCGATCCATCGCCTGGCGTCGGACCGGCTTGCGCCGCGCGCCGGCCTGGGATTGCGGCTATCCCGACGCCAGCCCGGCAACGCAGTACACCGCCATGAGCTTTGCGCAGCCGATCCGCCGCGTCTTCGGCACCGTCGTGTTTCGCGCCCGCGAGCACGTCGAGATGCCGCCGCCCGGCGACACGCGGCCGGCGCGGCTGACGGTGGACATCTGCACGATCTGATCTGGGACACGCTCTACGCGCCGCTCGCCGCCGGCATCGGCTTTGCCGCCGATCGTCTCAATCGCCTGCAGTTCCTGACCATCCGCCAGTATCTTAAGTCTGGTCTTCGGCGCGCTCGTCATTCTGCTCCTGGTGCTCGCCGTATGGTCCTGATCCTCGACTTTGCCATTCAGGGCGCGCAGATGCTGCTGGTGCTGCTCCTGGCGCCGCTCTTCACCGGCTTCGTGCGCAAGGTGAAAGCGCGCCTGCTGCGGCGGCAGGGGCCGCCGCTCATTCAGCCCTATCGCGATCTGGCGCGGCTGATGCGCAAGGAGGTGGTGCTGGCGGAGAACGCTTCGTGGCTGTTCCGCGTCATCCCCTATCTGATTTTCGCCGCCACCTGGGTCGCGGCGTCGCTGGTGCCGACCTTCCGCACCGGCCTGTTGTTCTCCTGGTCGGCCGATCTCATCGCCATCATCGCGCTGCTGGGCAGCGCGCGCTTCTTCCTCGCGCTCGCCGGCCTCGATGTCGGCACGAGCTTCGGCGGCATCGGGTCGAGCCGCGAAGTGATGATCGCCTCGCTCGCCGAGCCGGCGATGATCATGATCGTGTTCACGCTGGCGCTGATCGCCGGCTCGACGCAGCTCTCGACCATGGCCGAATTCATGGCATCGCCGCAGGTCGGGCTGCGCGTCTCGCTCGGGCTGGCGCTCTTCGCGCTCGTCATGGTGGCGATCGCCGAGAACGGCCGCATGCCGGTCGACAATCCGGCGACGCATCTCGAACTGACCATGGTGCACGAGGCCATGGTGCTGGAATATTCGGGCCGGCATCTGGCGCTGATCGAGCTGTCGGCTTCGCTCAAGCTTATCCTCTATGTCTCGCTGCATCGCCTGCGTGTTCTTGCCCTGGGGCATCGAATCCGCCGGCGGCTCGCTGGCGACGCTTGTCGTCGGAATTGCCGCCTATCTCGGCAAGCTCGCCGCTCGGCGGCTTTTTCCTGGCGCTGTTCGAGACCTCGATCGCCAAGATGCGCGTGTTCCGGGTGCCGGAATTTCTCGGCGCGGCGCTGATGCTCGGCCTCTTGGCGACGCTCTTGCGCTTCGTGTCGGGGAGCTTCTGATGAGCGGCATCGACTTCGACATCGCCCATCTGCTCGCCGGCTCGCTGGTGCTGATCAGCTTCCTCGAGCTTTATCAGGACCGCCTCTACGCGCTCCTCAATGTCTATGCCATGCACGCGCTGGTGCTCGCGGCCTCGGTCGCCTGGCAGGCTTTCGTTCAGGACGCGCCGCATCTCTACATCACCGCGGCGATTGCGCTGGTCTTCAAGGCGATCGTTATTCCCGTCGTGCTGCACCGCATGATCGTGCGGCTGGGCATCCATCGCGAGATCGAGAAGGTGGTGGGCGTCGGTCCGGTCATGCTCGCCGGCATCGGCCTCGTCGCGCTGTCCATGGTGGTGATGCTGCGGGTGACGCACGAGGCCGATCCGCTGGCGCGCGAGGATCTCGCCTTCGCGCTCTCGGTCATTCTGCTCGGCCTGTTGATGATGGTGACGCGGCGCAACGCCGTGAGCCAGGTGGTCGGCTTCATGTCGCTCGAGAACGGGCTCGTGCTGGCAGCGACCGGCGCCAAGGGCATGCCGCTCGTGGTCGAGATCAGCGTCGCCTTTTCGGTTCTGATCGCCTTCATCGTGATCGGGATTTTCCTGTTCCGCATCCGCGAGCGCTTCGACACGGTCGACGTACAGGCGCTCGACCGCTTCCGCGGAGAACGTCGATGATGCCCGGTGCCATGACCCTCGATGCCATAACGTTCGATGCAATGACGGGTTTGCTGCTGGTCCCGGCCGTCGCCGCGGTGCTCCTGGCGCTCTTGCCCGATTATCGGCTGACCGCGCGGCTCAATGTGCTCGCGACCGCGATCACGCTGATCTGCGCACTCTCGCTCTTGGTGCGGCGGCCGCAACCGGGCGTCTATCTCCTGATCGACGATCTCAACGGCACCTTCGTCGTGCTCACCACTTTCGTCGGCTTCACCACCAGCGTGTTCAGCGCCAGCTATATCGGCCACGAGCTGGAAACCGGCCGGCTGACGCCGCCTTTCGTGCGTTTCTATCACGCCATGTATCAGGTGCTGATGTTCGCGATGAATCTCGCGCTCATCGCCAACAATATCGGCCTGATGTGGGTGGCGATCGAGATGGCGACGCTGACCACGGTGCTCATGGTCGGCATCTACCGCACCCACGAGGCGCTCGAAGCGGCGTGGAAGTATTTCATCCTCGGCAGCGTCGGCATCGCGCTCGCTTTGTTCGGCACCATCCTGGTTTACATGGCGGCGCGGCCGGTCGTCGGCGAGGGCCTCGACGCCATGGCTGGACGGTGCTGGTCAGCCGCGCCGGCAGCTTCGATCCGGCGCTGCTCGATCGTCGCCTTCGTCTTTCTGCTGCTCGGCTACGGCACCAAGGTCGGCCTCGCGCCGCTGCATGCCTGGCTGCCCGATGCGCATGCCGAAGGCCCGACGCCGATCTCGGCGGTGCTGTCGGGATTGCTGCTCAACGTCGCGCTCTACGCGCTGTTGCGCTTCAAGATGCTGCTCGCGGCCAACGCCGCGGCGCTGGCGCCGGGGCCGCTGATGGTGACGCTCGGCCTGCTGTCGCTCGTGTTCGCCGCCTTCATGCTGTACCGCCGCCGCGACATCAAGCGCATGTTCGCCTATTCGTCGATCGAGCATATGGGCATCATCACGTTCGCGTTCGGCATGGGCGGCCCGCTCGCCAATTTCGCCGGGCTGCTGCACATGACCATGCATTCGCTGACCAAGTCGGCGATCTTCTTTGCCGTCGGTCATGTCGCGCAGGTCAAAGGCACGCAGCGCATCGCCGACATGGGCGGTCTCACCGAGACCCATCCGGTGCTCGGCTGGGGCCTGATCCTCGGCGTCGTCGCCATCGCCGGATTGCCGCCGCTCGGCATCTTCATGAGCGAATTCTTGGTGGTGAGCTCGACCTTCGCGCGCGAGCCGCTGCTCGCGCTCATTCTCGTCTTCGGCATCCTGGTCGGCTTCGCCGCGCTGTTTCTGCGCCTCAACAGCATCGCCTTCGGCGAGCCGCGCGGGCCGAAGCGCCAAGGCGAAGGCGTCTTACGTGCCGATGTTCGCGCATCTGGCGCTGGTGTTCGTCGCCGGCATCTACCTGCCGCCGGCGCTCGTCGTCTGGTTCCAGAACGTCGCAAAGCTTCTGGGATGAAGCCTTTTGGGATAAAGCCATGCCGTCGCTGACCGACATCATTGCCAGGGCGGCCGCGTCGAGGCACATCGGCCGTGGCCGCGCGTGGTCGTGACGGCGGAGGGCTGGACGGCCGTTGCGCGCGAGCTTGCCGCAGGCCACGCGACGCTGCTCGGCCTGTGGGGCGATGCCGGCACTTCCAGCGCGGCGCACAGCGAAGTGCACATGGCGGTCATCGCCAAGATGCGAAGCGAAATACAGGCGGCATCGCGGTCGTCAGCCTCGAATGCCCGGACGCAAACGTTCCCGTCGGTCGGCGCGCTGCATCCGCCGGCGATCCGGCTCGAACGCGCAATTCACAGCCTCTTCGGACTTCGAACCGGTTGGCGCGCCGGATGCGCGGCCCTGGCTCGATCTCGGCTTTTGGGACGTGCAATATCCGCTCGGTCGCGCGCCTGCCGGCGGCGGAGCCGCGCAGCCGCCTATGATTTCTTGCCGGTCGAAGGCGAAAGCCTGCATCAGATTCCGGTCGGCCCGGTTCATGCCGGCATCATCGAGCCGGGACATTTCCGCTTCACCGCCTCGGGCGAGACCGTGGTGCGGCTCGAAGAGCGCCTCGGCTATGTGCACAAGGGCATCGAGTCGCTGATGGCCGGCGCGACCATCGAACGCGCGGCGAAGCTTGCCGCGCGCACCTCCGGCGACAGCACGGTGGCTTACGGCATCGCCTTCGCGCATGCCGTCGAGGCGGCGCTGCGGCGTCGAGGCGCCGCCGCGGGCGCGCTATTTGCGCGCGCTGATGGCGGAACTCGAGCGGCTGGCGAATCATTTCGGCGACATCGGCGCCATCTGCAACGATGCGTCGTTCGCGCATCATGCACGCGCATTGCGGCATCCTGCGCGAGCAGGTGTTGCGCGCGGCCGATGCCTGTTTCGGCCACCGCCTGATGATGGACCGGGTCGTTCCCGGCGGCGTCGCCGCCGATCTTCGCCGCAATGGGGTGGCGACCCTGATCAATGCGCTGCGAGATCTTCCGGCAGCGGTTTCCGCGCCTGGTCGAGCTCTACGACAACACCGCTTCGCTGCAGGATCGCACCGTCGTCGACCGGCATCGTCCGCGCCGAGCTCGCCCGGCAGTTCGGCGCGCCCGGCTATGTCGGGCGCGCCGAGCGGCTCGCAATTTCGACGCGCGGAAAGCGATTGCCTATGCGCCGTATGATCAACTCGACTTCACCGTGCCGGTACTGACGGCGGGCGACGTCAATGCGCGCGTCTGGATCCGCATCCGCGAAGTCGAGCAAAGCTTTGCGCTCATCGAACAGATCATCGACCGCCTGCCGGCCGGGCCGATCGCAGCTGCGCTCGATAGCGGCAGCGACGAAGGCACGGCGAGGGATTGGGCTTTGCCGAAGGTTTCCGCGGCGACGTGCTGGTCTCGGTGCGGCTCGACGGCGGCCGCGTCGCGCGCTGCCACCTGCGCGATCCGTCGTGGTTCCAATGGCCGCTGCTCGAGGCGGCGATCGAAGGCAACATCGTCGCCGACTTCCCGCTCTGCAACAAATCGTTCAACTGCTCGTATTCGGGGCACGATCTCTGATGCGCCGGACGCTGTTCGAAAGCCTGCACGCACCGGCCGCTCACCGAAGCGCCGCCGCGCCGCGGACGACGCGGCGCTCGCCGAACTGGCGGCGAGCGTCGAACGCGCGCGCGCCGCCGGCTCGGCCGCAGCCTCTCGATCCGCGAGGTCGATGCCGGCTCCTGCAACGGCTGCGAGCTGGAAATCCACGCGCTCAACAACGCGTTCTACGATCTCGAGCGCTTCGGCCTGCGCTTCGTCGCCTCGCCGCGCCATGCCGACGTGCTGCTGGTGACCGGACCGGTCACCAAGAACATGCGCGAGGCGCTGGAGCGCACCTACGCGGCGACGCCGGATCCCAAATGGGTGGTCGCGCTCGGCGACTGCGCCTTCGACGGCGGAATTTTCGCCGGCAGCTACGCGGTCGCCGGCGGCGTGTCGAATGTCGTGCCGGTCGACCTGCACATCCGCGGCTGCCCGCCGTCGCCGATTGAAATCCTAAAGGGCTTGATCGCGCTGTTGGATGCGCAATGACGCCGCGTCCGGGGCAATTTGCGCCAGTTTCTTTTGTGCCTACTCGAACTTCTCGTTCGGATAGACGCCCCACAGCTCGTTCTGCGCGATCCAGCCGTCAAAGCCGTCGCCGGTGAATTGGCACCAGGTTCCGGTGCAGCGCTTGACCGTGCCCAGCACGCCGACCTGCAATTGCGCCGTCACCGCGCTCTTGTCGTCGGGCTTGGCGTAGAGCGGCGCCAGATCGGTTTTCGACTTCATCTGCACGGCGGCCGTGCGCTTGCCCGACAGCAGCGAGTGATAGACCCAGCCTTCCGACCCGTCGGAATCGCGGATGCGGCGCCAGTTCTCGAATTCGGCGGTGATTTCGACCGGCCAGCCGACGCGGGTATAGATCCAGGAGACGTCGTGATCCTTGTCGGGACCGCCGCGCACGGTGACGCGGTCGGCCTTGAGGCTGACAAAGCGCGGAACCGGCAGCCCGCTTGTCGGTGTCGCCGCCGGCCCATGCGGTCGCGCACGTCAGCGCCAGCGCGAGCAGCGAACCGCCAAAGGCGTACCGCAACCGCGATCCAAGACGCAAAACAGCCAGCTTTCCTCGTCGCAAACTCATCGCGACACGCCCCAACCCCGTTATCGACGCGCCACGCCGGGAGCCCCGGCGCGCTTTGTGGGAAGCGCGGCCATCTGCTAGAGAGATTTTAAAGAACCGCCTCCCGGCCGCAGTGTCGGCGAGGGGGGTTAAGGACACCTGAACGGGCGGATACGGGCTGACCCAGCCGTTGCAGACGGCTGAATTTTCAAGCCGAATTGCAACGGTTCAAGTCGAGCCCGTCGCGCAAGAGACGGCACAAGAGGCAGCGCAAGGCTGCGCGAAGGCAGGGCAAGGCGTATGGCATCGCCCAAAAAGCCGCTGGTCGTGGTCACCCGCCGGCTGCCGGACAGCGTCGAGATGCGCATGCGCGAATTGTTCGACGCGCGGCTCAATTCCGACGATAAGCCGATGAGCCAGGCCGAGCTCGTCGAGGCGGTCAAGACCGCCGACGTCATCGTGCCGACGGTCACCGATCACATCGACAAGTCGGTGCTCAGCCAGTCCGGCGAACGGCTGAAGCTGATCGCCAATTTCGGCAACGGCGTCGACAATATCGACGTCGCGACCGCCGTGCAGCGCGGCATCACCGTGACCAATACGCCGGGCGTGCTCACCGAGGACACCGCCGACATGACCATGGCGCTGATCCTCGCGGTGCCGCGGCGCCTGGCCGAGGGCGCGCAGGTGCTCACCGGCGACCGCGAATGGAGCGGCTGGAGCCCGACCTGGATGCTCGGCCACCGCATCTGGGGCAAGCGGCTCGGCATCGTCGGGATGGGCCGCATCGGCCAGGCGGTGGCGCGCCGCGCGCACGCGTTCGGCCTGAAAATCCATTATCACGACCGCCGCCGCGTCGCGGCGGAGATCGAGGAAGAATTGCACGCGACCTATTGGGAGAGCCTCGACCAGATGCTCGCCCGCATGGACATCATCTCGATCAATTGTCCGCACACGCCGGCGACTTATCATCTGCTCTCGGCGCGCCGGCTCAAGCTCGTCCGTCCCGACGCCTATATCGTCAACACCGCGCGCGGCGAGGTGATCGACGAGAACGCGCTGGCGCGGCTCATCGAGAGCGAGGAAATCGCCGGCGCCGGCCTCGACGTGTTCGAGCACGAGCCGGCGGTCAGTCCGAAGCTCGTCAAGCTCGCGCGCGCCGGCAAGGTCGTGCTGCTGCCGCATCTCGCCTCGGCCACGATCGAAGGCCGCGTCGACATGGGCGAGAAGGTGATCGTCAATATCAAGACCTTCCTCGACGGCCATCGTCCGCCGGACCGCGTCTTGCCGTCGATGCTGTGAGCGCCCAGTTTTAAAGAGCGACTGATCAATCGGAGCGATGCCGAATTTGAAAATTTTGCCGCGTCGCTTCTGCCTCTCTCGCGCTCATCCTGTGTCTCGCTTCCCGTCATCGCGCTGGCGCAGGACAGCCAAATCCCGCCGGCGCAAATCCCGCCGGCGCTTGGCGTGCTGGCGCAAAACGGCATGGTGGTGGCGCAAGAGGCGCTCGCGGCCCGCATCGGCGTCGACATTCTGCAAAAGGGCGGCAATGCGGTGGATGCCGCGGTCGCGGTCGGCTTTGCGCTCGCCGTCAGCTATCCGCGCGCCGGCAATCTCGGCGGCGGCGGCTTCATGGTGATCCACCTCGCCAATGGCGACGACACCACGATCGATTATCGCGAGACCGCGCCGCCGGCATCAACGCCAAAAGCTTTCTCGATGCGCAAGGCAATGCCGATCCGCAGAAATCGCGCGATTCCGCGCTTGCCATCGGCGTGCCCGGCACCGTCGCCGGTCTCGCGCTGGCCGAGGAGAAATATGGCTCCGGCCGTTTCACGCTGGCCGATCTGATCGCGCCGGCGATTGCGATGGCGCGCGACGGCATCACCTTCGCCGACGACAGGGCGGAGTCGCTGCCCAATGAGCAGCGCGCGGCTGGCGCGCTGGCCGTCGACGGCGAAGATTTTCTTCAAAGCCGACGGCAGCCCGCTGTCCTCCGGCGATCGTCTGGTCCAGGGCGATCTTGCGGAGACGCTTGCAGGCGATCGCGCGCGACGGCCCGCGCGCGTTCTACGAGGGGCCGATCGCGGAAAAGATCGCCGCGGCCGTGCAGGCCGCGGGCGGCGTGATGACCGTCGACGATCTGCGAAGACTACAGCGCCATCGAGCGCGCGCCGGTGCGCGGCACCTATCGCGGCTATGACATCGTCTCGATGCCGCCGCCGTCGTCGGGCGGCGTCGAGCTGATCGAGATGCTCAACATTCTCGAAGGCTACGACCTCGCGCATGCCGACCAGGCGCAGGAGCTGCATTATCTGATCGAAGCGATGAAGCGCGCCTATGCCGATCGCGCGCTGTTTCTCGGCGATCCCGACAAGGTGCAAAATCCGGTCGCGCGGCTGATCTCGAAAGACTATGCCGCGGCGTGGCGCGCCACCATCGATCCCGCGCACGCGACGCCGGCAAGCGACATCCGCGCCGGCGGCAATGCCGACCACGAAGGCCGCAACACCACGCATTTCTCCGTGGTCGACCGTTTCGGCAATGCGGTCTCCAACACCTACACGCTCAATTTCAGCTACGGCGTCGGCCTGGTCGCCGAAGGCACCGGCATTCTGCTCAACAACGAGCTCGACGATTTCGCCGCCAAGCCCGATGCGCCGAATGCCTACGGTCTTCTCGGCGCCGAGGCCAACGAGCCCGGTCCCGGCAAGCGGCCGCTGTCGTCGATGACGCCGACCATCGTGCTCAAGGACGGCAAGCCGTTCCTCGTCACCGGCTCGCCGGGCGGCAGCCGCATCATCACCACGGTGTTGCAGATCATCGTCGACGTGATCGACCGCGGCATGGATATCGCGCGCGCGGTGTCGGCGCCGCGGGTGCATAATCAATGGATGCCCGATCAGGTCTTTGCCGAGCCGGCGCTCGCGCCCGATCTCGTCGCCGCGCTGCAGGCGCGCGGCGACAAAGTCGTTGCCGCAGCGGCCCTTCACCTCGGCCAATTCGATCATGATCACGCCGGAAGGCATTGTCGGCGCCGCCGATCCGCGCACGCATGGCGCGCTGGCGATCGGGAATTAGCATCTAGCGATCGGTCGCCGGCTGGCTGGTCGCGGCGCACCGTCGACGCCAGCAGCGACGATCACGAGCCCGCAAACCGCGACCGGCGCCAGGCCGGCGACCGGCGTGTGCGTGAAATCCCACAGCCAGCCGCCGACCACCGACAGCACCATCGCCACGCTGTAGCTGATGGTGAACATGCCGGCCGAGGTGCGATGCACGTCGTCCGGCGCGCCGAGCACCGACGGCAGCGCCAGCGCGAGAATAAGCGTGACCGCGGTGACGAAGCCGAGAAGGCCCGACCAGAACACGATCCAATCGCCCGTCATCGTCATCATGCCGACGACGCAGAGAGCCGCGAGCGCGCCTGTCACGCGATAGGCCCAGGGCTGCTTTCACCAGCCGCCCGGCCAGGCCGAGCATCAGGAAGGAGGCCGGCAACTGGCAGAGATTGAGCGCGGTGAGCGACTGGGCCGATCAGGTCGGGACGGCCGGCGGCGGTGACGTAGTCGGGCAGGAACGCATTGGTGACGAAATACATCGCGTTGACGCTGCCGAGGATCAAGCCGAGCCGCCAGATCAGCGGCTGCCGCCAATCGGGCCACCATCGGCGTTCGGTCGCGACGGCCGCCGTTGTCGCGCCGCCGAGCCACGATGCGCAGACGACGACAAGCAACGCGGTCAGCACGACCGGCGCCGACCAGACGACGAAGCTCAGCCGCCAGCTATCGTCGACCAGCGGCAGGACGAGCGGAATGGTGAGCGCGACGGCGAGCGTCTCGCCGATCGAGAAGTCCGTTGGTGTAGATCGCGGTGGCGAAGCCGATGCGCTGCGGAAACCAGGTCCGCACCAGCGGCGGCAGCGACGGCTGCATGATCGACACGCCGGCCGCCATGACGATGGTCGAGGCGTAGAGCGAGATCGCATCCGGGTAACGCCGCGCGCGCGGCCGAGCCGACGGCGTTGATCAGCAAGCCCATCACCAAGGCCGGCACGATGCCGAAGCGGGCGATCAGCAAGGCGCCCGGCACGGCGGCGATCGCAAACAGCATCGGCGGCAGGCCCAACAGCCAGCCGATGTCGGTTTCGGACAGATGCAGGTCGGCGTGCAGGAGCGGCACGACCGGCGGTATCGCCAGGACGGTCAATCGCAAGCACGCGCCGGACGAGCCACAGCAGGCTTAATCGCATCGGGTCGGGACGAATGATGGCTCTCTTTCGCGCTGTTTTTGTGCGCCTTTTCGCCGGCGCATGTTTATTTTGGCGTTCAATCTAACCCATTCATCGCGCAATGCCGAGGCGGTCACGCGCGGTGCGGTCTTGCAATCCGCGCATAGACCGCGCCGAGCGCCATCAGGATGCCGGTGCCGAGAAACACCGCGCGCATGCCGATATGGCCGCCGACAAAGCCGCCGAGCAGCGGGCCTGCGACCTGCCCGACAAAATTCGACGACGTCGCGTAGCCCAGCACGCGGCCGACGATGGCGTCGGGAACGCTGTGGCGGATGATGCTGGTGACGCAGGGCATCAAGCCGCCCAACGCCAGCCCCATGAGAAAGCGCAAGACCACGAGCTGCCAGCCGGCGGTGACGAAGGCCTGCGGGATCAGGAGCAGCGCGGAGACCGCAAGCGTCGACGATGATCACGTGCCAGTGCCCGATGCGGTCGGCGAGCTTGCCGAGCCGCGACGCCGACAGGATGGCGCCGAGCGCCGCCGCCGACATGATCAGGCCGGACACGAACGTCACGCGCGCGGCATCGACGAGCTGCCCGACATAGAGCGTGATGATCGGCTCGATCGACATGTTGGCGAACGTGAGCAGCATGCCCATCGCCAGCATGGCGATGACCGGCCGCTTATCCGGGATTTGCGACCAGCTCGCCTCGACCGCCGCTTGCTTCGTCAGCGCCGACCGCTTCTCTTCCTTGATGAGGAACGTGGTCGCCAGGAACGCGAGGAAGATGACGCCGCCGGCGAGCCAGAATGTGCCGCGAATGCCGATCAGCGGCGGCAGCGTGCCGCCGATCAGCGGGCCGACGAGACTGCCGGCCATGATGCCGGACATCAGCATGCCGAGCGCCCAGCCGGAGCGCTGTTTCGGCGTTTGCGTCGCGACCAGGATCGTCGAGCCCGACGAATAGCCGCCGGCGAAGCCCGCGAACAAACGCAAGCCGACGAGTTCCCACACATTGTGCGCCATGCCCATCAGCGACATGGCGATCGCCATGCCGAGGCTCGCGCGCACCAGCATCAGCTTGCGGCCATAGCGGTCGGCGAGCCGCCCCCACATCGGCGCGACCAGCGCCGCGGCAAAGAAGGTCGCGCCATAGGCGACGCCCGACCATTGCGCGATCGCCGCCTGATCGGTGACGCCGAGCTCGCCGACATAGAGCGGCAGGAACGGCAGCAACAGCGTCATCGCGACGATGGTCGTGAACGAGCCGATGAGGCAGACGGCGAGGTTGCGCCGCCAATATTTGTCTTCCTGTTCCATGCCGTCCGCGTGCGTTTGATCGCCGGCTGTATCCGTACCGCTCGCACTTGCCCTATAGAGCAAAACGAAGCGGGCACGTCGATTGCCGGCATGCTGAAGCGAGCGAAGCAATCCAGTCCCCGGTACCGAGCTGGATGCTTCGCTCCGCTCGCAATGACGAGCCGTTCTCGACGCGATCAGCGCTCAGGTTCGACGCAAAGTCAAACAGGACGCTCCCTTCGTCACCACCGGGCTTGACCCGGTGGTCCATGCTGACTGCGGCTTGCGAGATGCGACGGAAAGTTGACGCGCATCGCCCCCGCATGGATTGCCGGTTCAAGCCCGGCAATGACGCTTCTAAGAACGAACGAAAGCAACGAAAGAAAAAAGGGAAGCGGAACGCCGACAGACGCTTTCGTCCAACCAGCCGTGCAGCTGGCACGGCCGCGCACCCTCTGCGGGATGCGCTCGCCTGTCGGCGTTCCACCACGGTTCTGACTCACGGGCTTTCGCCCGTAGCGCGCAACTTCAGGCCAGGCTTCCTGGGACGCGGCGAGAGCGCCGATCTGTGACGGTCCCCCTTCCGGGGGCAGCATCGAACGCAGTTGTGTGCGGGCGTTACCCGCCCTCACCTGTCCCAGTCCAGTGGCAGCACCCCACCGACCGGTCGTAATGCCGGCCTGCTGATGCCCGAAGCCGCCCGGGTGCGGAGTGTGTCGCTCCGCCCGCGGGCACCGCACTCGCTCCGCACAATCGAGAGCACCCTCGCGATGGCGTCCCTTACGTGAGCGAGATTCGATTGGAATGTAACTGAAATGGTGACTAATGTCAATGGGGAAGTGACACGCATTTTCGACCGTCATGCCCGTCCGGCCATGACGACGGAAAAATATCGATGGGAGGTCGTTTGCCGCGCGGTGAGCAAGCGTAGGGTGGGCTGAGCGCAGCGAAGCCCACGCGACTGCCGAGCGACCCAGACTGTCGAGCGACCCAGACATGGCAAGGCGCGGAGCTTGTCATCGGGCCGGCCACTTCGGGCCGGACCCGTTGGCGCCTTAGCCCCACCCTACGCTTATGTTCGATTTTGAAATTCTGGAGCGGGCGAAGGGATTCGAACCCTCGACCCCAACCTTGGCAAGGTTGTGCTCTACCCCTGAGCTACACCCGCATCCGAGAAGGGTAAACGGCCAACCGCATCAGCGGCAGCGCGGCAAGCTATGCCAAAGACGGCCCGGTTTGGCAACCACGGCCGAAATCTCCCATTGGCGCATGATCTTGGGCGCATGATCTTAATCCGGAAAACGGGGTTCCCGCCCTCGGATCAAGTCCAAGGGCATGCTTTTCCGGATCATGCTCAAAGCCTATGAAGACGGGACATGCCCGCCTCGCCAGACGACCTTTTCGCTTATCTCGCCAACCTGAACATCCCGCACCAAACCGGGTGGCACAAAGCCGTCTTTACCGTCGAGGAGGGCCGGGCGCTGCGCGGCGCTGCCGCGGGCGGGCATACCAAGAACCTCTTCCTGCGCGACAAAAAGGGCGTGCCCTTTCTCGTCGTGGCGCAGGAGGACACGCCGATCGAGCTCAAATCGCTGCATCGGCTCTTGGGCGCCAGCGGCCGGTTCTCGTTCGGCTCGGCCGAACTCATGGGCGAGCTGCTTGGCGTCGAGCCCGGCTCGGTGACGCCGTTCGCCGTCATTAATGACACCGCCTGCCGTGTCACCGTGGTGCTCGATGCCGCCTTGATGGCGCATGAGGTGCTTCACTTTCATCCGCTGGTGAATACGGGCACGACGACGATTTCGCGGAGGACCTGATCAAATTCCTCGAAGCGACCGGGCACATCAGCCGCGGATCGAGGTCCTGATCAGGCGCGGAATAAGGTTCCGATTGCATTTCGGCGGTTTTCTTCCCATTTAAGCCGGCGAATAGGGCATATCCCTGTCGACGCGCGGGCTGAGGCGGGGATTAGGGCAAGGAACAATGTTGCAGGAAGCTCAAACCGCAGTCGCGGACACGTCCATCAAGGACACGACGACACAGGCCTTCGTCAAAGACGTCATCGAGGAATCCAAGCGCCAGCCGGTGCTGGTCGATTTCTGGGCGCCGTGGTGCGGGCCGTGCAAGCAGCTCACGCCGATCCTCGAGAAGATCGGTGAAGGCGGCCAAGGGCAAGGTGAAGCTCGTCAAGATGAACATTGACGAGCACCCGGCCATTCCCGGCCAGCTGGGCATTCAGTCGATCCCGGCCGTGATCGCTTTCGTCAACGGCCAGCCGGCCGACGGCTTCATGGGCGCGTTGCCGGAGAGCCAGGTCGTCGCTTTTCTCGAGCGGCTGACCAAGGACCGCATCGGCGGCGAAGCGAAGGACCTGCTCAAGGCGGCCGATACCGCGCTTGCCGAAGGCGACGCCGCGGGCGCGGCCGAGCTTTATGCGCAGCTTCTCGCCGAGGACTGCAGCCAATGTGCCGGCGCTCGCCGGTCTTGCGCGCAGCTATGTCGAAACCGGCTCGCTCGATCAGGCCAAGCAGACGCTGGCGATGATCCCGGAGGCCAAGCACGACGACTCAGCGGTTGCCGCGGCGCGCGCCGCACTCGAGCTTGCCGAGCAGGCGAAGACGCTCGGGCCGGTCGCCGAACTCGAACAGAAAGTCGCCGCCAATCCGCTCGACCACCAGGCGCGCTTCGATCTTGCGCTCGCGCTCAACGGCAAGGGCCAGCGGCTCGACGCGCTCGAACACCTCATCTCCATCGTCAAGCGCGACCGCAAATGGAACGACGACGGCGCCCGCAAGCAGCTCGTCCAGTTCTTCGACGCTTGGGGGCCGGCGGACGAGGCTACCATCGAAGGCCGCAAGCGGTTGTCGTCGATACTGTTCGCGTAACGTTGCGTTTATTCCGTCATCCTGAGGTGCGAGCGTAGCGAGCCTCGAAGGATGCCGGCCGAGACGCTCGGGCTGTCGCCCTTCGAGGCGAGCTTCGCTCGCACCTCAGGGTGACGGGGCACGGGAGTACGGCATGCCGATAAATGCGAACTACAAAGGCCCGGACGATCTGCCTGAGGTGATCTCGGTGTTCCCGCTGCCGGGCGCGCTGCTTGTTGCCGCGCGGGCAGATGCCGCTCAACATTTTCGAGCCGCGCTATCTGGCGATGACCGACGATGCCTTGCGCTCGCCGCATCGTCTCATCGGCATGATCCAGCCGGATCCGTCGCATCCGGGTCCCGACAAAGACAAGCCGCATCTGTTTCGCGTCGGCTGCGTCGGCCGCATGACGCAATTCGCCGAGAGCGGCGACGGCCGCTATCTCATTCAGCTCACCGGCATCGCGCGCTTTCGCATCGCCGAAGAGCTTGCCGTCGCGACGCCTTATCGCCAATGCCGCGTGACCTACCAGCCCTTCATCGACGATTTCACCGCGCGCAAGGGCGAGGCTGAGGTCGACCGCAAATCGCTGTTGCGCGCGCTCACCGCGTTTCTCAAGGCCAATAATCTCAAGGCCGACTGGGAGGGCATCGAGAATGCGCCCAACGAGGCCTTGGTCAACGCGCTGGCGATGATGTCGCCCTATGACGCCGCCGAGAAACAGGCCATGCTCGAAGCGCCGGATCTGAAAGCGCGCGCCGAAATCCTGGTCGCGGTCACCGAGATCGAGCTTGCCAAGGGCAAGAACGGCGATACGCCATTGCAGTGAAGTTTTTCATCGGAGTCCCTTCATGTCCGATCGTCCCACCGACAGCGTCGACCCCAAGCTCCTCGAAATTCTGGTCTGTCCGCTGACCAAATGTCCGCTGGAATACGACGCCGAGAAGCAGGAACTGATCTCGCGCGCGGCCAAGCTCGCTTATCCGATCCGCGACGGCATTCCGATCATGCTGCCAGAGGAAGCGCGGCGGATTGATTGAGTTATTATTGGGATTGTCGGGAGAAAAATCGTGATCAAAGTCTGGGGACGAAACACGTCGTCGAACGTGCAGAAGGTGATGTGGACGATCGGCGAGATCGGCCTGCCGCATGAACGCATCGATATCGGCGGCGCTTTCGGCAAAAACCGCGAGGCGGAATACCTCGCCAAGAATCCGAACGGACTGGTGCCGACGCTCGAGGAAGAGGACGGCTTCCTGTTGTGGGAATCGAACTCGATCGTCCGCTATCTCGCCGCCAAGCATAAGTCGACCATGCTCGAACCCGCGGACCTCCGCGCGCGGGCGCTGGCGAGCAAATGGATGGATTGGCAGCTGTCGGTGGCCGGCCCGGCGATCACCCCGGTGTTCTGGGGCTTGATCCGCACCCCGGCGGAACAGCGCAATCATGCCGAGATCGAAGAGGGCAAAAAGAAAACCACGGTGGCGATGAGCATGATGGACGAACAACTCGGCAAGACCGCTTACCTTGCCGGCGATGCGTTTTCCTATGGCGACATTCCCACCGGCATCATGGCTTATCGCTATCGTCAGCTTGTGCCCGACCGGCCGCCGCTGCGCAATTTCGAGCGCTGGTATGCCGCGATCTCGTCGCGGCAGGCGTTCAAGGATCAGGTCGGCAGCGTGCCGCTGTCGTAAGCGTTGTTTCTGCCGCTGCCGCCCAGGCAGGTTCGTTCATTGGTGCACGACCACAGCGTGCCTGAGAGGAATTCGAAGTCAAGGATGCGCCAAAGGCGCACCGCGTCCCGCGGCGGCCGCTTCGCGGCCGTCCTTGAGTTCGAATTCCTCTCAGGCAAAATGGTAGCCGTGCAACAATGAAGAATTGGCGCCGGCAAGCGGCGCCAATTTAGGTCGACCGGCTCTGGAAATTTACTCTGCTGCCACCCGCGCGCCGCTCGAATGCGCGGAGACGATGTAATCCATCGCCGCCTGTACGCCGCCCTTCTTGTGCGGAACGCCTGCGAGCGACAGCGCCATTTCGGTCGCCGCCAGCGCGCCGATCTGCCAGCCGTCATTGACGTCGCCGAGATGGCCGATGCGGAAATATTTCTTGGCGTAAGGCCCAAAACTCGCGCCGTAGGAAATGTTGAAGGTGTCGAGCGCCAGCGCGCGGAACGCGTCGGCGTCGTGGCCATCGGGCAGCAGCACCGCGGTGATGGTCGGCGAATAATATTTGGCATCGCGGCAGAGGATTTCGAGCCCCCAGGCGCGCACCGCGCGCCGCGTCGCCTCGGCCAGCCGGTGATGGCGCGCGAATACGTTGTCGAGGCCTTCCTCGTGCAGCATGTCGAGCGACACCGCGAGGCCCTGCAACATCTGCGTCGCCGGTGTGTAGGGGAAGAAGCCCTGCTTGTTCATTGTCAGCATGTCGTCCCACGCCCAGAACGACTTGGTCAGTTTCGAGGTCTTCGATGCCGAGAGCGCCTTGTCGCTCACGGCATTGAACGACATGCCGGGCGGTAGCATCAGGCCTTTTTGCGCGCCGCCGACGGTGACGTCGACGCCCCATTCGTCATGCCGGTAGTCGGTCGAGGCGAGCGAGGAAATGGTATCGACCATCAAGAGCGCCGGATGGCCCGCGGCATTGATGGCCTTGCGGATCGGATCGATCGGCGTCAGGCAACCGGTCGCGGTCTCGTTATGCAGCACGCAGACCGCCTTGATCTCATGCGCCTTGTCCTTGCGCAGGTGCTCTTCGATCACGGCCGGATCGACGCCGCTCCGCCAATCGCCGGGAATGAATTCGGGCTTTAAGCCGAGCTTGCCCGCCATGGTCTTCCATTGCGTGGCGAACTGGCCGGTCTCGACCATCAGCACCTTGTCGCCGGGCGACAAGGTATTGACCAGGGCTGCCTCCCACGCGCCGGTGCCGGTCGCGGTATAGATGATGACCGGATTGGTGGTCTTGAAAATCGTCTTGATGCCGTCGAGGCAACGCTTGGCGAGCTTTGAGAATTCAGGGCCGCGATGATCGATGATCGGCATGTCCATCGCGCGCAGCACGCGGTCGGGCAGCGGCGTCGGCCCCGGGATTTGCAGGAAATGGCGGCCGGCGGCGCGCGAGGTGTTCTGCGGCATGGTCGAAGCTCCTTCGGACTTTTCGATTTGGCCCCGGCGGCGCGTGTCCGAAAGCGCCAGTGGCTAGCGGTGTTGGCTCGTAGTGTCGGCTTGTGGGGGTTCACATAGCGAATGCGATGCCCGGGTCAAGCCCATTAAGGACGACGGGCTATGCCCGAAAAGCGCAGATAACCTCTGATTTGATGGTCGAAATCGAGAACCGTGCAGACCAGAATAAGGAGGGACAGGCCGCCAAAATAAAACGGGATGCGCATATACAACGTTAATAGTTCCGGCAGCAGGCAGACGGCGGTGAAATAGGCGGCGCCGATCACGACGGTGCGCGACAAGGCATGATCGAGATATGTGATCGTGTCATTGCCGGGCGTAATCGAGCGGATCGTCCCGCCGTGCTGCTGCAGGCGCGCGGCGACCTCTTCGGGATCGAACACGTAAGCGGTGTAGAAAAACGTGCAGCCGAAGATGAGGATTCCATACAACGCCAAATAGACCGGCCGTCCCACCGCAAGTTGTGTGTCGACGAGTGTCGACCAGTGCGGATCGAGCCGGGCGATCAGGCCGAGACACAGGATCACGATGCTTACGAGCCACGAGGCGAGAATGGCGGGAATAATGCCGGCCGGGTTGAGCTTCGCCTCGAGACTGGACGACAAATTTTCGAACATGCGATCGCCGATCTGACGCTTGGAATAGTCGACCGGAAAACGCCGCCGCGCCTGTTCGATCACGACGACGGCGCCGATAACGAGGACAACAGTCAAAAGCAAACCCTGCAAGGCGTCGTTCGACAGCAAGCCGCGCTGATTGAATTCGACGGCGGTGACGATCGGATTCCGCAGCGCCGCTGCGGTGCCGGCGAGCAGAATGAGCGCAATGCCGTTGCCAAGGCCAAACAGCGTTATCTGCTCGCTCAGCCAGGCCAGAAATATGGTGCCGCCGGTCAGGCTCGTGACGGTCGACAAGACAAACAGGCCGCCGGGATTGTCGACGATGCCGTTCATCTGTTCGAGCGCACGCGCGATGCCATAGGCCTGAAAGAGCGACAGGCCTATGGTCAGGCCGAATGTGAGTTTGCGCAGCGTTTGGCGGCCGCGATCGCCCTGCGATTTCAGCAATCTCAAGCGGCTGAAAATCAGTCCGCCCAACTGCAAAAGGACCGCGGCCGAAATATAAGGCGTGATGCCGAGGGCGAAGATCGCCAGCCGCGAAAGGCCGGTCAAAGGCATCAAGAAGCCGCTCACGCCGTGCAGCACTTGTGCCTGGAAAATCTGTTCAAGCGCTTCGAAATTGAGGCCGGGCAACGGAATGTTGCAGCCCAGGCGGTAGATCAGGAGCGCACCGAGGGTAAATCCCGCACGCCGTACGAAGTCAGAGGTCATCGGTCCAGCCCCGGGCGCCGATCAATCGCTGCAATGCAACAGCCTATCATGCTTTGCGCCGCCGATGCGCCGGAAAACCCGGCGGATGGGCAGCCCCGATGTGGACCGGATTGAATTGCGTTGCTATCCCACCGGCAGCCGCGCTCGCCCGCAAGAACCATCAGGCGCGTCATGGATGAAGATGGCCCCTATTTTACGCCCCGGCCTCGAACGCCGCCTGAAGGCCGAACAGGCCGGCGAGGTGCGCTTCGACGCATTCACGCGTGGGCGCTATTCCACCGACGCATCGCATTATCAGATCATGCCGCTTGGCGTGGTGACCCCGCGCACGATCGCGGAAGCCGACCGGGCGATCGGGATCTGCCGAGAAGAGGGCGTGCCGGTGACGGCGCGCGGCGGCGGCACGTCGCAGGCCGGGCAGACCGTCAATCGCGCGCTGGTGATCGATTGCTCGCGTCATCTTAACAACGTCCTCGAAGTCGATGCCATCAATCGCCGCTGCGTGGTCGAGCCCGGCATCGTGCTCGACGATTTGAACCGCAAGCTGAAAGCGACGGGCTTGTGGTTTCCGGTCGACATCTCCACCGCATCGCGCGCCACCATCGGCGGCATGGTCGGCAATAATTCCTGCGGTGCCCGCTCGCTGCGTTACGGCAATACGCGCGAGAACGTGCACTCGATCGACGCGGTGCTGCCCGACGGCACGCAGGCGCATTTCGGCCGCATCGGCGAAGCCGGCGCCAATGTGCCGCAAGCCTTGGTGCACGATCTCCTCGCCATCGCCGCGCGCGAACAAGCCGAGATCGAACGGCGATTTCCGAAAGTGCAGCGCCGCGTCGGCGGTTATAATCTCGATGCGCTGGTGCCGGGCCGTAACGACATCAATCTCGCGCATCTTCTCGTCGGCTCCGAGGGCACGCTCGCTTTCTCGACCAAGATCGAGCTGAAACTCTCGCCGCTTCTCGGCCGCCGCGCCGTCGGCGCCTGCCATTTCGGCAGCTTTCACGAAGCGATGGCGGCGGCGCAATATATCGTCAAGCTCAATCCGATTGCGGTCGAGCTGATCGATCGCACCATGCTCGGGCTCGCGCGCGACATCGCGATGTTCAAGCCGACGATCGATGCCTTCCTGCGCGGCGATCCCGAAGCGATTCTGTTCGTCGAATTCGCCGAGGACGACGACGAGAATTTGCGCCGACTGAAAGCGCTCGGCGAGCTCATCGGCGACCTCGGCATCGCGTGGGACAAGACCGGAGCGAAATGGGGCGGCGTGGTCGAAGTGCTCGATCCAAAATTGCAGGCCGCCATCACCGAAGTGCGCACCGCGGGCCTCAACATCATGATGTCGATGAAGGAGGCCGGCAAGCCGATCTCCTTCGTCGAGGATTGCGCGGTGCCGCTCGAACATCTTGCCGACTATACGGCGCGCCTGACCGACGTGTTCGAGAGAAACGGCACGCGCGGCACCTGGTATGCGCATGCCGCGGTCGGCTGCCTGCATGTGCGGCCGGTGCTCAATCTGCGGCTCGACAAGGACGTGCGCGCCATGCGCGCCATCGCCGAAGAAGCCTTCGCCATGGTGCGCGAATACAAGGGCTCGCATTCCGGCGAGCACGGCGACGGCATCGTGCGCTCGGAATTTCATGAAAAAATGTTCGGCGCGCGAACTGGTGCACGCCTTCGAAGGAGGTGAAGGACCGCTTCGATCCGCAAAACCTGTTCAATCCCGGCAAGATCGTGCGCGCGCCGAAATTCGATGACCGCACGAATTTCCGCTACGGCCCGGACTATCGCGCCGATGAGATGAAGACCGCGCTCGACTGGTCGGCCTATCCCGGAGCCGGCGGCGGCTTCCAGGGCGCGATCGAGATGTGCAACAACAACGGCGCCTGCCGCGCACTTGCAGGCGGCGTCATGTGCCCGAGTTACCGCGTCACCCTTGACGAGCGCGACGTGACGCGCGGCCGCGCCAATTCGCTGCGGCTTGCCATCACCGGCCAGCTTGGGCCGGATGCGCTGACCTCCGACGACATGGCCGAGACGCTCAAACTCTGCGTCTCCTGCAAGGCGTGCCGGCGCGAATGTCCGACCGGCGTCGACATGGCGCGGATGAAGATCGAAGTGCTGCGCGCGCGCGCGGAAAAATTCGGCCTGACGCTGCACGACCGGCTGGTCGGCTATCTGCCGCGCTATGCGCCTTACGCGGCGCGGCTGCATTGGCTTCTCAATCTGCGCGACGTTGTTCCGGGCGCGGCGAAGCTATCGGAGGCGATTGCCGGATTCAGCGCGCGGCGGAGCTTGCCCGATGGCGCGCCGATTATTTTCGTGACGACGCAGCATCCTTCTCCCTCCCCCGCTTGCGGGGGAGGGCGGGGAGTGGGCCGGGAGCCCCGGACTTCGAGCGGGGGCCCCCTCCTGGATCGCTTCGCGATCCGGCCTCCCCCGCAAGCGGGAGAGGCGAAGTCGTGCTGTTCGCCGACACATTCAATCGTTATTTCGAGCGAGAAAATATCGACGCCGCGCTCGCCGTTCTCGACGCCGCCGGGTATCGGGTTCATTTCGCGACGCCGGCCGACGGGGAACGTCCGCTGTGCTGCGGCCGCACATTCCTGTCGGTCGGCAAAGTCGATGAAGCGCGCACGGAAGCCGAGCGCACGCTCGCCGCGCTTGCGCCTTTCGCCGCCAAAGGCATTCCGGTGATCGGTCTCGAACCAAGCTGTCTCTTCAGCTTCCGCGACGAAATCCCGTCGCTGGTGAAAAGCGAAACGGCGCGCCAGGTCGCCGGCAACGCGCTGTTGTTCGAGGAGTTTTTGGCGCGTGAGGCTGCGGCCGGCAAGCTCGCCTTGCCGCTGACGCCGATGAAAAAGCGCGCCTTGCTGCACGGCCATTGCCATCAAAAATCGTTCGACACGATGAGCGCGGTCGAAGCGACTCTGAAGCTCGTCCCCGATCTCGAAGTCGAGAAAATCGAATCGAGTTGCTGCGGCATGGCGGGCGCCTTCGGCTACCACGCCGACACGATCGACGTTTCGCGGGCCATGGGCGAGTTGTCGTTGCTGCCCGCCGTGCGCAAGGCGCCCGACGACGCGATCATCGTCGCCGACGGCACGTCCTGCCGGCACCAAATTCACGACGGCGCCGGCCGCGAGGCGGTGCATGTCGCGCGTGTGCTGGCGATGGCGTTGCCATAGTGATCCGTCATCCTGAGGTGGCCGCGAAGCGGCCCTCGAAGGATACGGCCCGAACGCCTCGGCCGTCGCCCTTCGAGGCTCGCTTCGCTCGCACCTCAGGGTGACGGAATCTTCCTCTAGCGCTCTTGCTCCAGCGCGCTCTCGTGCCAGCGCCGCAGCGCCAGATAATTGACCAGCGACAGCACATAAAAGATCACGATGCCCGCGATCGACAGCAGGATCAGCGCCGCGAACATGCGCGGGATGTTCAGGCGATAGCCGGATTCGGCGATCCGGTAGGCGAGGCCGGAGCCGGCGCCCGCCGAGCCCGCGGCGATTTCGGCGACCACGGCGCCGATCAGCGACAGTCCGCCGGCGATACGCAAGCCGCCGAGGATGTAGGGCAGCGCCGACGGCAGTTTCAGGTTCCACAGCACCTGGCTGCGCGAGGCGCCGTAGAGCGCAAACAGATCGGTGAGATTGCGGTCGACCGAATTGAGCCCGAGCGTGGAATTCGCCAGCACCGGAAAGAACGCGACGATCCAGGCGCAGGCCAGGACGGCAAGCGGCTGCGGCAAGTAGATCAAGAGCAGCGGCGCGACGGCGACGATCGGCGTCACTTGCAGGATCACGGCGTAGGGATAGAGCGAATATTCGAGCAGCCGGAATTGATTGAACAGCACGGCGAGGCCGACGCCGCCGACCGCCGCCAGCAGGAAGCCCTCGATCGTCGTCACGAGCGTGACCAGCAGCGATTGCCAGAGCAAAGACCAATCGGCGATCAGGGTTTGCAGGATGAGATCGGGCGCCGGCAGCACGTAAGGCGGAATGTTGCCGATGCGGACGACCGTTTCCCAGATCAGAAGAACGAGCGCCAGAACGATGACCGGCAGCGCGATGCGCAGCACGCGGTCACGGTGTTCGCGCGCGGCCCTCATGACTTGCCTCCCGCCGCCACTTCCGTCCCCATGGCCTGCGCCAGCGCTTCCGAGGTGCGGCGGCAGAACGCGGCGTAGTCGGCCGAGGTGCGGAAATTCTGATCGCGCGGATAGGGCGCGTCGATCGCAAGCTCGGTGAAGACCCGGCCCGGCCGCGCCGCCATCACCACGACGCGGCTCGACAGAAAAACCGATTCGAATACCGAATGGGTGACGAACACCACGGTCGTGCGCAGCGCCTGCCACACGTCCAGCAAATCGTCGTTGAGCTTAAAGCGCGTGATCTCGTCAAGCGCGGCGAACGGCTCATCCATCAGCAGAAGATCGGGCTCGGTGACGAGCGCGCGCGCGATCGACACGCGCATGCGCATGCCGCCCGACAGTTCGCGCGGATAGGCCTGCGCGAAACCTTGCAGCCCGACGCGATCGAGCGCGGCGGTGACGCTCGCACGCGCCTTGTCGCCGGCAACGCCTTTGAGCTTGAGCGGCAACAGCACGTTGTTGAAGACCGTGGTCCAGGGCATCAGCGTCGGCTCCTGGAAGACGAAGCCGATCCGGCTTTCGCTTGCTGGATTGGCGTCCCGCCGTGGCCACTCGACACGTGCCTGCGCTCGGCTCGCTCAAGCCCGCGATGATGCGCAGCGCCGTCGATTTGCCGCAGCCCGAAGGGCCGAGCAGCGAGACGAATTCGCCCTGGCGCACGTCGAGATCGAGCCCCGCAAGCGCCACCGTGCCGTTGGGAAAGGTCTTGCCGACGCCACGCAGCGCGACGACGGACGGGGCAGGAGCGGCCGTCGCGGGCATCGTGCTATGGCTTCGGCCGCAGATCGAGCCCGACTTTCTTGTCGACGAATTGCAGCGTGTAGCCCTTTTTGTAGTCGAGCCCGGCTTTGGCGACGCCGGCGCGCACCATCTCGTCGAAGAACTCCTTCATGCGCGCATCCGTCATGGCGCCGACGCCGAGCGTCGTCGCGTCGCCGGAATTGACGATGCCGTATTGCTTCATCTTGGCGACCGAATAGGCGAGAAGATCGTCGGTCATTTCCGGGTTCTGCTTTTTGATCAGCGCATTGCCTGCGCGAATTGTCGTGATAGATGTAATTGTACCAGCCGATGATCGAGGCATCGACGAAGCGCTGCACCAGATCGGGCTTCTTGTCGACCAGGTCGCGCCGCGTTTCGATCAGCGTCGAATAGGCCGAAAAGCCCTGGTCGGCGAGCAGGAACACCTTGGGCGTGAACTTCGCCTGCTTCTCGATGGCGAACGGCTCCGACGTCACATAGCCCTGCATCGCGCTTTTCTTGTCCACGAGGAACGGCTGCGGATTGAAGGTGTAGGGCTTGACCTGCGAATCCTTGAAACCGTAGTCGGCCTTGAGCCATTGGTAATAGCTGGCGACGCCTTCCTGCGGAGACGAACAGCGTCAGGTTTTTCAGGTCGGTGAATTTCTCGATGCCCTGATCGGGATGCGCGATGAGAACCTGCGGGTCCTTCTGAAACAGGGCGGCGACTTCGATGGTCGGGATGTTCTGCGCGACGGCATCGAAGCTCTGCAGCGTGTTGGCGCTGAGGAAGAAATCGATCTTGCCGACCGGCAGCAGGATGCGGTTGTTCGCGTTCGGGCCGCCCGGCACGATGGTCACGTCGAGGCCGTGCTTGCGATAGGTGCCGTCGGCGAGCGCCTGATAGAAGCCGCCTTGCTCGCCTTCGGCGACCCAATTGGTGCCGAACGACACTTTGTCGAGCGCCTGCGCCTGCGCCGGATCCGGCATCCGCCGCCAGCAACGTCACGCCGCGAGCCCGGCAACAGCCATGCGAAAAATCCCGGCAGACCGCATCGATTGCTCCTTCTTCTCGGCGACGCGACAATAAAGCATGATCCCGAAAAAAGCCCGTCTCCGGCTGTGAATCCAGGTTTGCCGCGGGATTTCGGGTAAGATTGCACCCCGATAAAACCGCGGCCCGATTGGCGAGAGAACCTGATGCTGCCCCGACGCAACTGGATGGAGATGACCTGGCAGGAGATTGCCGGCGCCGAAACCGGCGCGCTGGATCGCCGTGCTGCCGCTCGCCGCGGTGGAGCAGCATGGGCCGCATCTGCCGCTCGGCGTCGATACGTTTATCGCCGAGGCCTATCTGGAGCGGGTCGGCAAAATTCTGCCGGACGAGCTGCCGGTCACCTTCCTTCCGGTGCAGCGCGTCGGCGTCTCGGCCGAGCATCTGTCCTTTCCCGGCACGCTCACGCTTTCCGCGACGACCGCGATCGCGGCCTGGACCGAGCTTGGCGAGAGCCTGGCGCGGGCGGGGCTTGCGCAAGCTCGTTCTGGTCACCAGCCACGGCGGCAATGTCGCGGCGATGGAAGTGGTGGCGCGCGAGTTGCGCGCGCGGCTCGGCATGCTGGCCGTCACCGTCGGCTGGCATCGCTTCGGCTATCCGGACGGCGCATTCACGGCCGAGGAAAAGAAGCACGGCATTCACGGCGGCGATATCGAGACCTCGCTGATGCTCGCGGCGAAGCCGGACACGGTGCGCATGGACAAGGCGCCCAACGCCACGCCGGCGACGATTGCGATGGCGCCGAATTCAAATGGCTCGGCGCCTATCGGCCGGCCGGCTTTGCCTGGATGACGCAGGACATCAATCCGACCGGCGCGGTCGGCGATGCGACGCTGGCGAGCGCCGCAAAAGGCGAGGCGGCATTGGCGCAGGGCGCGCAAGCCTTCGTGGAATTGCTCCGCGAGGTCGATCGTTTCGACCTATCACGATTGCGCGAGGGACCGCTCGCTTGAGCTGACAGACGCCGGATCTGTCATTGCCGTTTCGCGCAACGCAACATAATTGGCACTGCCGGGTTCGGGATATTCAGGCAGTCGTTCGATTGCGGAAAGGCATTTCATGTTCATCAAAACCAAAGATGGCGTCGAAATTTTTTACAAAGACTGGGGCAAAGGTCAGCCCATCGTGTTCAGTCACGGCTGGCCGCTGTCGGCCGACGACTGGGACGCGCAGATGCTGTTCTTCCTCAATCACGGCTATCGCGTCATCGCCCATGACCGGCGCGGCCACGGCCGCTCGACCCAAGTCGGCCGACGGCCACGACATGGATCACTATGCCGACGATCTTGCCGCGGTGGCGGCGCATCTCGATCTGAAAAACGCCATTCACGTCGGCCATTCCACCGGCGGCGGCGAGGTGGCGCATTATCTCGCGCGCCACGGCGAGAGCCGTGTGGCCAAGGCGGCCATCATCAGCGCGGTGCCGCCGCTTGATGGTGCAGACGCCGGCCAATCCGAAGGGACTGCCGAAGAAGGTATTCGATGATTTCCAGGTGGCGCTCGCGGCCAACCGCTCGCAATTCTATCGCGACGTCGCCGCAGGCCCTTCTACAACTACAACAAGACCGGCAAGCCTGCCGAGGCGACCATCGCAGAACTGGTGGCGGCAGGGCATGATGGGCGGCGCCAAGGCGCATTACGACGGCATCGTCGCCTTCTCGCAGACCGATTTCACCGAGGATCTCAAGAAGATCACGGTGCCGGTGCTGGTGATGCACAGCGAGGACGATCAGATCGTTCCCTATGTCGCCGCCAGGCCCGCTGTCGGCCAAGCTTTTGAAGAACGGGACGCTGAAGACCTACAAGGGCTTCCCGCACGGCATGCCGACCACGCAGGCGGAAACGATCAACGCCGATCTGCTGGCGTTTCTAAAGAGCTGATTTTTCCGCCCCCGCTATCGCGGGGGAGGATGTTACGCCGCGATCTTCACGTATTCGAAATCGCCCGGCTTGTTGTCGATGCCGACGCGCGGCGGCGCGATCCAGCTGGCGAATTGGCCGGGCTCGACGACGCGCTGCATCAGGCTCGCGACGAAGTCGCCGTCGTCCTTCGACGGCAGCCAATGCTTCTGTTCGCGATTCCACGTCGGCTTCGTCGATCAGCTTGCCGTCCGGCGAGACTTTCGCATCCTTGAACTCGCCGATCTGGCGGTGGAAGCCGACATGCGGCAGTTCGAGATTGAACGCGACGCCGGTCTTGCCGATGATCTTGTTCCAGCGATCGATGCCGCGCTGGCAATCGGCGGTGTAGTCGTCGCGCAGCCGCATATTGATCGCGGTCAAAGCCGGCTCGTCGATCCGCTTGATCTCGCCGTCGACAAATTTCAGCACCGGATAGGTCGCGCTTTCCAGCCGATGATCGTCGTCGATCTTGGTCTCCTGGAAGCGGCCCTTTAGACCTGCGGTAAACGTGTTGGCGGCGTTGGTCGAGACTTCCGAGCCGAACAGGTCGAGCGACAGCGTGTAATGCAGATTGAGCTTCTTCTGGATGGTCGGCAGGTCGATCACGCCGAGATCGCGCACCTTTTCGATCTCGCCGGGATCCTCGATGCCGGCGGCCTTCATCGCCTCGCAGGTGCGCTGAATGGTGCGGCCGACGCCGGTCTCGCCGACGAACATGTGGTGCGCCTCTTCGGTCAGCATAAAGCGGCAGGTGCGCGACAGCGGATCGAAGCCCGATTGCGCAAGGCTCTCGAGCTGCATCTTGCCGTCGCGGTCGGTGAAGAAGGTGAACATGTGGAACGACAGCCAGTCCGGCGTTTCTTCGTTGAAGGCGCCGAGCATGCGCGGCTTGTCGGCGTCGCCGGAGCGGCGCTGCAATAGTTCGGCGGCTTCCTCGCGGCCGTCGCGGCCGAAATATTTTTGCAGGATATAGACCATCGCCCACAGGTGACGGCCTTCCTCGACATTGACCTGGAACACGTTGCGCATGTCGTAGAGCGACGGCGCGGTCTTGCCGAGATGGCGCTGCTGTTCGACGGAAGCCGGCTCGGTGTCGCCCTGGATGACGACGAGGCGGCGCAGCATGGCGCGATATTCGCCCGGGATGTCCTGCCAGACGGGTTCGCCGTAATGGCGGCCGAACGGAATTTTGCGATCCTCTTCTTTCGGCGCCAGCAAAATGCCCCAGCGGTATTCCGGCATTTTGACGTAATCGAATTTCGCCCAGCCCTTGGGATCGACCGAGACGGCGGTGCGCAAATAGACCAGCGCGTCCTGGAAACCTTCCGGTCCCATGTCCATCCACCAGTCGATATAGCCCGGATGCCAGCTTTCCAGCGCGCGCAGTACCTGCCGGTCCTCGGCGAGATTGACGTTGTTCGGAATCTTGGTCGTGTAATCGACGTTCTCGATATTCATGACTGGCTCCTTTTTCTCCCTCTCCCCGCTTGCGGGGAGAGGGTCGGGGTGAGGGGGCCTCGCCGCTTGGCTCAGAATCGCGGTGAGGCCCCCTCACCCGGATTGCTTCGCAATCCGACCTCTCCCCGCGCGGCGGGGAGAGGTGAATTTCAAACCCTTCTCGTGTCGAACACCGGTTTCTGCCCGGTGCCATAACGCTTGAGCGCGCCTTCTTCGCCGATCGCGTTGGGGCGCTGGAAAATCCAGTTCTGCCAGGCGGTCAGCCGCGCAAAGATCTTCGATTCCATCGTCTCAGGCCCGGCGAAGCGCAGATTGGCTTCGAGCCCGGTGAGACCGTCGGGCGAAAAACTGGCGCGCTCTTCGAGGAACACGCGCACCTCGTCGTCCCAATCGATATCGTCGAGCGCGAAAGTGATAAGGCCGAGCTCCTGCGCGCCTTTCGCATCGAGCATTTTTCCACGCTCGGCATTTGCCGCTTCGACGCTTTCAGGCGTGGCGAGGAATCGGCAGGCAAGCCGCGTCAGCCCGTTCGACATCGGATAGGCGCCGAAATTGACATCGGCGAGCGCGATACTCGCGGCCGGCTTGTTGTCGCCGTCGCGTCGCCCGATCAGCATGTAGGAACGGTCGGAAGCCAAGGGCAGTTCGGCGAGCGTGCCGGCGAAACATGAGTCCGGCTCGATCAGCGCAACCAGTGAGCGCGAGGTAAGATCGACGCGCTTGAGCACGCGCTTCCACAGATGCCGGATTTCGCGCCCCAGCCAGTGGGTCTTGTTGGCGTCGAGGAATTGATCGTAGGCCAGCACCAGCGCCGGATCGCCGCAGGACTTGAACACAATCGCCGCGGTGTCGAGCTCGTTGATCCGGATATGCAGGATGGCGTCGTCAAGCTCGCGCGCGAGCTTGAGCGGCCAGAAATCCGCACCCTGCGCCACCATGGCCTCGGCCGAAGCGGGCGGCGGTGCAGCAGGGCCGCGCAAGATCAGCGTTGCGATGCGTTCGGCGCGTTGGAATTCAACCGAGAGCGTGGTGTATTCAATGCCGTCGGCGGCGAATGTCCGGCCGAGCGGCGCAAGCTTTATGCCGGGGCCGGCGCCTGAGCGCGGCGACTTCGCGGCGAATTCCTTGGCGCGCGCGGCAATCGTCTCGTCGAATTTCGAGCCCGGCACCGCGGCATCGACCAAGCGCCACTCGACCGCGCGCTTGCCCTTGATGCCTTCTTCCGTTGTGCAGAACACGTCGGCAAGGTCGCGCCGCACTTTGCGCTTGTCGGAGACGCGGGTGAGCCCGCCGGTGCCCGGCAGAACCGCAAGCAGCGGCAGCTCCGGCAGCGACACTGCCGCCGAACCATCGTCCACCAGGATGATGTAATCGGTCGCGAGCGCGAGCTCATAGCCGCCGCCGGCGGCGGTGCCGTTGATGGCGCAGATCGATTTGACCCCGGAATGCTCGCTCAGATCCTCGATGCCGTTGCGCGTCTCGTTGGTGAATTTGCAGAAATTGACTTTGTGGGCGTGGCTGGCGCCGGCCAGCATGCGGATATTGGCGCCGGCCGAGAAGACGCGGGGCTTCGCCGAACGCAGCACCAGCGCGCGGACCTGCGGATGTTCGAAGCGCAGCCGGTCTATGGCGTCGGCAAGCTCGATATCGACGCCGAGATCGTAGGAGTTCAGTTTCAGATCGTAGCCTTCGAACAGGCCTGATTTCTCGTCGACATCCATCAAGAGCGTCGCGACGTCGCCGTCGATGCGAAGCTGCCAATGGCGATAAAGCTGCGGCTCGGTCCGGAAATCGATCCAAGTCTTCCCGTTAGCGAGCTTGCCGCTGGCGAGCTTGCCGTTCGCGAGCGTGCGCTGCGCATGATCCGCGTCGCTCATGACAATGCCTCCGCCTCAAGTCCTTGGGACGTATTCTCTTTTATGTGAATTATAATGCATATATCTGGCGCGAACGCTCGTGTTATGCACTATAATTCATGACGCGGCAACATCCGAATTGGCCGGCCGTTCCCCTTCATGATGGTCGCGCAACAGCCGGTTGACGAAGCCGGAAACGGTGTTGAGCGTGAGCTCGGGCGCCTCGCGCTGCGGCACGTGACGGATGCCGGGGAAGATCGCGGTCTCGACCGGACAGGTGCACTCTTCCTTCACGATCTCGACCTGCCGCAGCGTGCCGTATTGATCGTCTTCGCCCTGCACGACGAGAATCGGCACGCGGATGTAGCCGAGCGCCTCGGTGATATCCCACGCCTCGAAATCCGGATGCGTCCACGGCTCGTTCCAGGAGCGGAAGGCGCACTCGACATCGGCGTGCGAGCGCGCAAGCCTTTCACGCAGCGCGCCGGTCGCAAACGATTTGCCGGCGCGGCGGATCTCGGCGAGTCCCTTCTCCTCGGTGAAGAAATGCGGCGCGATCAGCACCAGGCCGCGCACACGATGATCCTGAATGCTGCCGGCATAGATCGCCGCGATCGAGGCGCCGTCGCTATGGCCGAGCAACAGGCCGCGCGCAAATCCGATTGCCGCGAGGACGCGCGGCAGCACGTCGCACGCTTCTTCGTTGAGGAACGCGGTTGTGCGCGGCATTTTTCCGGCCGGCGATTTGCCGTAGCCTGCGCGCGAATAGGCAAAGACGCCGGCGCCGGTCGCCGCTGCAATATCGTCGGGAAACGATCCCCACAGGCCGGCGCTGCCGAGCCCTTCGTGCAGCATGACGATGGTCGGCGCCGCATCGGGCCGCGGCCCGATCATGCGGTATTCAAGCCGCAGCGGCGCGACGTCGAGAAAGCCTTCGTCAGCAAGCTTTTGGGCAAGCATCACGTGGCTATTGTCCCTTCAATCCCAACATCTTTGTGACCAGCCGCAACAGCTTGGCAAAGCTTTGTTCCGCCGTGTCGCCCGAGGTATCGAGCTCGGCTTGCGCGCGGGCATAGTCGGCACGGCGCGCGTCGAGGATCGCCACGAGATCGGCCATGGCGGCGCGGTTCTGCGCCATCGGCCGGAAATCGCCCTGCGCCATGACGCGGCCCATGTGGTCTTCCGGCCGCGCCTTGATCCAGATCGTGTGGGTGCGGCGCAACAGCAGCGTATAGGTTTCGCGGTTCGAGACAATGCCGCCGGCCGTCGTGATGATGGCTGCATCATTGCCGCCGATGACGCGCTCGAGCGCACTGCGCTCTTGGCGGCGGAACGTGGCGGTGCCGGCCATCTCGATCAGATCGGGAATGCGGGCGCCGTAATTTTCCTCGACGACACGGTCGAGTTCGATGAAGGGCCAGCCGAGATGTTCGGCAAGCCTGCGCCCGAGCGTCGATTTGCCGGCGCCGCGCAGGCCGACAAGCGCGATGCGCCGCGCCCGGTCGGCATGGCCCGGGCGCGCGACATGCGTTTCGATCAATTTGGTCAGCACCGGCAATTCGCCTTCCGGCACTTGCGCGAGCAGATCGAGAATGGCGTCCGAGCGCCGCATTGCCCGCACTCGCCCTCCGGCAACAGCGCCGCCACCGGCAGATCGAGCGCGAGCGCAATGGCGCGCAGCACGCTCGCGGAAGGGTTGCCGGCGCCGCTTTCGATCTGCGCCAGATAGCGCTCCGAAGTCTCGGAAGCTTGCGCCAATTGCCGGCGCGTCATGCCGCGCTTGGCGCGATGGCTCCGCACCTCGCGGCCGATGGCGGCGAGGAACGCCGCCGCGGCGACCGTCTCGGTCGGTATGGCAGGAGCATTTTTTTGACGGGCTTTTGACTTTGCCGCGGGCAAGGACGTGTGCTCCTATGCACTATAATGCATGCGCATAATGCACAGTGAGCCGCGAAGTGGCAACCAGCTAGCCCCGAGCCGCGCGCAACTCAGCTTAAAATCTTTCGCCAGCCGCCGTCCGTTTGCGACGGTTCCGGTTCGCCTTCATCGACGACCTCCGGCCCGGGATCGTCGGGCGGGTGGACCAGCGGGATGATCGGCTCGGGCTTGATCTCCAGAGGCTTGGTTTCCCTGGGCTTGAGCGCTTCGGCTTTGGTTTGTGTCTGATCAATCGCAACCGGCGATGAAGCCGCCTCGGCGGCGATGGGCGAAGGCTTGGCGTCGTCGGACAACGGCTGCGCCGTGATCTCAACCGGCATCACCGCTGCAGACTCGGGCTCGATCCCGGGTTCAATGACTTGCGCACTGAGCGTTCCCGTAAGCGGCACGCGCCATTCGAAGGCGTCGATGCGGCCGGTGACTGGCGATGCCGGCAGCCAATGATCGGAAACGTAACCGTCGGCGGTCCAGGCCGGATCGGGCGCGGCATGAACTGCGCGGGCGGTCCATTCGCGGGCGCGGCCTTCGTCGTTGCGCTCCGCCCGCTCCAGCGCCGCCATCAGCAGGCACACGCGCTTGGTCGGCGCCTCGAGATAGGGCGCGAGCGCCGCACGCGCCTTGGCGAATTCCTGCGCATCGAGCGCTGAGCGCGCCAGCGCCAGTGCGCCTTCGATATTGTCGGGCACCTGTTTCGCCAGCGCCTCGATGCGCTTCAAGCGGTCGCGTGCGGCATCGCCGTAGCGCAGCCGTGCATAGGCCTCGGCGAGATCGGGATGTGGATTGGCGCGCCAGGCTTTGTCGATGACGCGGCTTGCCCGGCGCAAATGGCCGCCTTCGGCGAGAAACCTTCCGGCGAGCGCGGCTGCGGGAATCAAAGTCGGCGCGAGCTTTTGCGCTTCGAGCACGAAAGCCTTGGCGCTGTCGCGGTCGGTGTCCTCGACCGCAAGTGCGCGCGCGGTGAGCAGCACCGCGCGCTGGCGGCGATAGCTCGCTTTGTCGAGCGTGTCTTTGTCGCGATCGAGCAGCGCCAGCGCGCCGCCCCAGTCGCCGGTGGCGCAGCGGAATTCGAGCACTGCGCGCCCGGCCCAGCCGAGCGTCGGCGCGGTGCGCGCCGCTTCCTCGGCGAAGGCTTGCGCGCTCGCGAGATCGTTGCGGCGCCGGGCTTCGATGAAGAGGCCGTGCAGGCCGAGCGCCTTGGTGTCGGCGCGGTTCGCCATGGCGTGGAACACGCGCTCCGCCGCCGCGCGATCGCCGGACAGCTGCGCTGATTGCGCGCTCAACAGCAGCGCCAACGGCTCGCCGGGCGCGATCTTATTGACTGCCACGGCAAATCTTTGCGCTGCCGCGATGTCGCCTGCGCCGATCGCGATCAGCCCGTTGGAAATGGCTTCGTAGGCGCGCATGCCGCGCCGATTGCGCCGCATGCGCGACAGCACGAATGGCGAGCGCAGAATTACGCGGATAATAGCGACAATGAAGTAGAGAGCGACAAAGGCGACAAAGAGAGCCACGCCCATCGACAAGAGCGAGATTTTGAAGTGCCCGCCTTGCCAGGTGAAGACGACGTTGCCCGGTATGTCGGCAAATTGGGCGACGCCGTAGGCGGCGAGCCCAACCAGGATCAGATAAAGGACGACTCGGATCATTGCGCGGCCGGTTTGCTTAAAGCCGCGAGCGCGTCGGCCGAGATGTTGCGGCTCGCCGCAATGGCGGTTTCGCGCGCCTGCGCTCTCTTGGCCCAATCGGCGGTCAGCGCCTTGGCGCGATCCGGCAACGCCGCAATGTCGTTTAAGGCGCCGTCGATATCGGCGCGATCGGCGTCGATATCGATCCGCGTGATCACCGAGGCAGGATCGTTGCCCGGCGGTGGTTGCGCCGGCGTAAACTCGACGAGATTCTGCACATTGGCTTTGAGCTTGCCGAGAAAGGTCGTGCCGCCGGACGACGTGTCAGCGGCTTGGCGCAAGGCCGGCACCAGCGCTGCGAGTTCGTGCGCCAGCGCATCGGCCGGCGGCAGGCCGGTTGCGGCAAAAGGCTCGAGCGGAGCCGTCGCGCTTTGATCGGCGCCGAGCTGTTGTACTGCTTTCAGTTCGGCTTGATACGGCGCGCCGCGCTCGACCGCGGCCCGTAGCGCCTCGGCGGCCACCGTCAGCCGCGCCGCCTGATCCGCGCCCGTCGTTGCGTGTGCGACTTGTGCCGAGAGAGTTTTCACCGCGCCTTCGAGTGCCGCGATCCGGCTTGTCAGTGCGTCCAAGTCGGCAGGCTGGACGCCTCCTTGCCCGGCAGTCTTCGCTGTCTCCGCCGCTGATGTGGCGCCAGATTCAGCGGTTTGCGCCTGCTTTTGCGCCGCTTGCGCGGTCGCTGCGACATCGTCGAGGCGGTGGTTCAGTGCGGCGGCCGAATCGCCGAGCATTTTGGCCTGCATTTCCACCGCCGTGAGGCGGTTGCCCAGCGCTGGCGGGATCGTCGCGGTTTCCGGCTTTGGCGCCAAAAGCGCGTGTTCGATCTTGTCGAGCCGTGCCGAGAGTGCGGCACTGGTCGCACTTTGGGCCGCATTGGGGGCAGCGGCGTCGGGCGTCATGGTCGCCGAGGTGACGACGTCGCGCGCCAGCGTAAAGCCGGCCAACCAGAGCGCGACAAAGATTGCGGCGGCCGCAATCGCTCCGATCGCCGCACTGATCGCGTGTGACCAGCAGGGGGCCTTGCAAGCGGTCGGATTTTGCCGCGGACTTCGGAACCGATGGGTCTTGGCTCGCCGCCTCGGTGGATGCCTTTTGCTCGCGCGGATCGGTTTTCGCCGTTTCCGGAGCGGTGCCCGGCGGCGCTTTCGGCGGTTCGACTTCGGTCGCCGTCAGTTCGATCGTCGGCGGCCGCCGGCCTGATGTGCTGTCAGAACTCGCTTGTCATCGTGTCCCTGAAACCGGCTCGCTGATCGACATCCACGGCATAGTACGGGGCCGCCTTAGCGGCAACATGTCGAATAGTCCGGCAATGACAGTGGAATAAGGCTTAATCAGCCGCAAAGCGCGATCAAAGCGGCTTCGTCCGGCCGCGCCGCGATGCGGATTTGCGGCGCACCTGCGAGCGTCAGCGGCTCGGCGATTCGGTCGGAGAGACAAAACTGGACGGGCTTTCCCAGAGCGTCTGCCAAAAGCCCGGCATTGCGCGCCGCATTCACGTAAGCCTCGGCGCTGCGGCGTGAGAAGTGCAGAACGCCGTCGAGCCCCGCGGCCAAAGCGTCGGCCGCCTGGCGCGGCAGGCTTGCGGTGACGACGGCGCGATAGACCAGCGCGGTATGCACCGCGAAATTCCGCTCGCGCAACAGGCCGGCAAGGTCGCCGGAGCGCTCTTCGCCGGCAAGATAGAGGAGGTGCGCCGGCGGGCTCATGCGCTCGGCGACCAGGCGCGCGAGATCACTCACATTGCCGCCGGCGGAGGTGACGCCGGTGAAACCGCAATCGCGCATCGCTTGCGCGGTGCGGTCGCCTACCGTGAAGACCGCAATCTCGCGCAACGCGTCACGCCGCCGATGGCCGGCGATGGCGCGCACGGCATTGGCGCTGGTGAGAAGGATTGCCGACCAGGGTCCAGCGCCCAAATCGGCGTCGGGCAGGATTTCGAGATCGAGGAGCGGCGCAACGATCACCTCGTGGCCGCGAGCGCGCAACGCGACCGCAGTGCGCTGCTGCATCGGCCTGCGGACGGGTGAGCAGAATTCGCAATCGCTTAATCCTCGACAAAAAAACCGGAACCGGCGCGCGCTTTCAGGTCGCGGCCGGCTTCGGCGCCAAGCTTTGCCGCATCGTGACGGCGGCCCTCACGCGTCACGTCCAGACACTTCACTGCCGTCGGTTTTTGCGATCAGGCCGCGAAAGCGAATGGTGTCGCCGTCAACGCGCGCGTGGCCGCCGATCGGCGTGCGGCAGGAGCCATCGAGCACGGCAAGGAAGGCGCGCTCGGCCGCAAGCGCGGTCGCGGTGTCGGCATCGTTGATGGCGGCGACAAGCGCCGCGTCTTCGCATCGTCGTCGCGCGTCTCGATGCCGATCGCGCCCTGGCCGACCGCCGGCACGAATTCCTCGGCATCGAGCAACGAGGTCGCCGCCGCGAGAAGCCCGAGCCGTTTCAATCCGGCGACCGCAAGCACGGTGGCGTCGAAATCGCCGGCTTCAAGCTTGCGCAGCCGCGTCTCGACATTGCCGCGGAGCGGCACGATCTTGAGGTCCGGCCGCAAATGCTTGACCAAAGCCTGCCGCCGCAGCGAGGCGGTGCCGACCACCGCGCCGCTCGGCAGATCGCGCAGCGTCTTGGCGTGCGCGGCCGATAAACGCATCGCGCGCGTCTTCGCGCGGCAGGAACGCCGAGAGGACGAGCCCCGACGGCAGCACGGTCGGCATGTCCTTTGAGGAATGCACCGCGAGGTCGATCGCGCCCGCGAGCAAGCGCCTCCTCGATCTCCTTGGTGAACAGCCCTTTGCCGCCGGCTTCGGCCAACGGCCGGTCCTGGATCGCGTCGCCGGTGGTCCGGATCACCTTGATCTCGATCCGTCCGGCGGTCAAGCCCGCAGGCTGTGGCCAGGCGGCTTTGCACCTCGCGCGCCTGAACCAGCGCCAGCGGGGAACCGCGCGAGCCGATGCGGAGTGCGGGGGCTGTGATGTCGTCGATCGATTGTGTCATCGGACCTTCAAATGCTACGTCGCCACAGCATTCCCGCAATGGCGTGACCATATAATACACCGATGATCGTTCTGGGCATTGAAACCACCTGCGATGAGACGGCTGCCGCCGTGGTCGAGCGCACCGAGGATGGTCAGGCGCCGACCAAGGGGGCTTCCAAGGCCGCATCTCTGTCCAATGTGGTGCTGTCACAGATCGGCGAACATGCCGAGTTCGGCGGCGTGGTTCCCGAGATCGCCGCCCGCGCCCATGTCGAGGCGCTCGATCGCATCATCGCCAAGGCCATGGGCGAGGCGAAAGTGTCATTCGCCGCGCTCGACGGCGTCGCCGCGGCGGCGGGTCCCGGCCTGATCGGCGGCGTCATCGTCGGGCTGACGACGGCCAAGGCCATCGCGCTCGCGCACGACAAGCCGCTGATCGCCGTCAATCATCTCGAAGCCCACGCGCTCACCGCGCGGCTCACCGACGGCGTCGAATTTCCCTATTGCCTGTTTCTCGCCTCCGGCGGCCATACCCAGATCCTCGCCGTGCGCGGCGTCGGCGATTATGTGCGGCTCGGCGGCACGGTCGACGACGCGATCGGCGAGGCCTTCGACAAGACGGCGAAGTTGCTTGGGTCTCGGCTATCCCGGCGGCCCGCTGGTGGAGAAGGAGGCGGCGCACGGCGATCCGGAGCGCTTCGCGCTGCCGCGCCCGATGAACGGCCGCCGCGATGCGGATTTTTCGTTGTCGGGGCTCGAAAACCGCACTGCGCATCGAGGCGGAGAAAATCGCGCCGCTTTCCGACCAGGATGTCGCCGATCTCTGCGCCTCGTTCCAGCAAGCCGTGGTCGATGTCGTCAAAGACCGGCTGCGCAGCGGTCTGCGCATGTTCCGGCTGCGGGTCGATGCGCCCAAGGCGCTGGTCTGCGCCGGCGGGGTCGCGGCCAATCAGGCCATCCGCAAGATCCTGCACCGGTGGCTTTCGAAGTCGGCACCGAACTGGTGGCGCCGCCGCCGGCTTTATGCACCGACAACGGCGCCATGATCGCCTGGGCCGGCGCCGAGCGGCTGGCGCTGGGGCTCACCGATTCGCTCGCGGTCGCGCCACGTGCGCGCTGGCCGCTGGAGCAGGTGACGAAGGGGGTTGCAGAAAAGCGTTTCCCGGGCGCGGCGCAGCACGAAGCGTAGCGAAGCGGTGCGCTGCAGAACCGGGATCGTTATGAGCGCCGAGTCTGGGACGATCCCGGATCTGCGGTGCACCGCTGGCGCGCTGCACCGCGTCCGGGCAACCGCCTACTGCTCGAACCGATCGATGAACCAGCGCAGCAGGCGGCGCCACATTTCGTCCTTGCCGGCGGCGTCCTCGATACCGTGTTCGAGGCTCGGATTTTCGTTGACCTCCATGACGACGATGCCGTCGTCGGTCTGTTTGAGGTCGACGCCGTAAAATCCTTCTCCCATCGGCCGTGCCGTCCGCGACGAAGCTTGAGGGAAGGAGGGTGTCGGGCGTGTGAATCGGTCACTCACGACATAATGCCCTTGCAGCTGTCCCCGCTCAATCCGCTCGACCATCGCTTCGAGCCGCTCCAGGCGATCGGCTTCGCCCGGCGGCTTGTCCCAGCGCAACCGGCTGATGCGGGGAAAGCGCATCGCCAGGCCCGATTTGTGCCGGGTCGAGCGTTGCAGGCCCTCGAAGGCGACTTCGAGGACGAGGCCCTGATCCGGCTCATGCACGACCTCGCGCACCGGCCCGAAACGTTCGGTGGTGTTGCGGCGGACGAAGCGGTCGATCTGCAGCAATTCCTCGTCGGTGAAGCCGAAATAGGCCTTGCCGACCGGTACCAGCTCGTCGCCGGCTTCGCCTTTGGTCCAGACGCCGAATGTGTAGTCGGAATAGTAGGATGAGCGTTTGCCGTGGCCACGCTGCGCATACATCAAGACCGCATCGACGATGAACGGATCGCGCTTCCACTTCCACCACGGCCCCTTCGGGCCGGCCGGGCAGATAGAGCGCATCGCGCCGTTTGAGCATGACGCCTTCGACCGCCGCGGCGTCCGCACCGGCCCCTGCCGCCGCCGGATTTTTACGCGCTTCCCTGAGTTCCTCCCAGGATCGCAAAGCTGATGAGCGGCGAGAGATCGATCCGCTCCTCGTGAAGCTGCGCGATGAAATCTTCAAGCCTTGCCCGGCGCTCGGCAAACGGACGCTCGCGCAAATCCTCGTCGCCGTCGGCGAGCAGATCGTAGGCGCGCAGATGCGCGGGAAACTCGTTGAGCAGTTTCGCTGTGACGGTTTTGCGGTTGAGCCGCTGTTGCAGCACGTTGAACGACTGCACGCGACGGTCGCGCATGATCAGCAATTCGCCGTCGATGGCGCCGGGCCGCCGCAAGGCGTCGAGGAGATCGGGAAAGCTCTTTGAAATATCCTCGCCGGTCCGCGAATAAAGCCGCGCGATCATGCCGTCATGATTGCCATTCTGATCTTGCCTTGCCGCGACCGCCTGCACGCGGATGCCGTCCCATTTCCATTCCGCCATGAAGTCGGCGGCGTCGAGCCCGACGAGATCGGGTTCGTCGAGCGCGTGCGCCAGCATCGGCGGCCGAAACGGCGCCGGATCGATGCTCACGGGCTTCTCGCCTTGGCCTTCGAGCCAGGCGAACAGTCCGCGATAGGGTGGCGTCAGCCCCGGCCACAGCAGCTCGATGTCGTGCGCCTCCTTGTCGCCGAGCGCGCCGACGGCGGCCTTCGCCAGACGTGCCGATACCCCGATGCGCAAGCCGCCGGTGACGAGCTTGATCAGCGCCCAGCGTCCGGTTTCGTCGAGCGCATCGAGCCAGCGCGCCAGTTGCTGCGGCAATTGCGCCTTGCCGAGCGTGGACAGCGTTTCGATGACGGTGGTGAGAGAAAGTTCTTCTCCTCCCCCGCAAGCGGGGGAGGAATTTGCCGGCCACATCAGCGCGACGGTCTCCGACAGATCGCCGACATAATCGTAGGACAGTTCGAACAGCACCGGATCGGTGCGCTCCGCGATCAGGCTGCGGATCAACCCGGCCTTGGCGTGGGGAAAGCTTAAGCGCCCGGTGATCGCGGCGAGCGCCCAGCCGCGCTCTGCATCCGGCGTCGAGCGAAAGTAGTCGGTGATCAGCCGCAGCTTGGCGTTGCGCGCCGGCTCATAGGCGAGACGGTTCAGCAATTCGGCAAAGCGGTTCATGACGCCTCTTCACCGTTGCTTGCGGTCTCCGTCTCGTCCTCATCGCCATAACCGACGATATCGAGCGGCCGCGCTTTGAGCCCGCGCGTCGTGCACCAATGGACCAGCGCGTCTTCCTGGCCGTGGGTGACCCAGATTTCGCCGGCGCCGGTCGCGGCAATCGTGGCGGTGAGGCCGTCCCAATCCGCGTGATCGGAAATGACGAGCGGCAGCGTGACGCCCTGCTGCCGCGCACGCGCCCGCACGCGCATCCAGCCGGAGGCGAAAGCGGCGAGCGGATCGGGAAACCGCCGCGTCCACAGATCGTTGAGAGCCGAAGGCGGGCAGATTGTGATGGTGCCGGCGAGATTGGCTTTGCTGGCGCCGCGCACCAGGCCAAGCTCGCCGAGCGCAATGCCGCGCTCCACGTAATAATTGGTGATCTTCTCCATTGCGCCATGCAGATAGATCGGCGCCAGGTAGCCCGCCTTGCGCAACAGCGCGATCACGCGCTGCGCTTTGCCCAGCGAATAAGCGCCGACGAGATGCGCACGCTCCGGAAACAGCGCAACCGAGCTCAGCAGTTTGGCGATTTCACCGTCGGCATCGCCATGCCGGAACACCGGCAGTGCGAATGTCGCCTCGGTAATGAATACGTCGCAGCGCACGAGCTCAAACGGCGCGCAGGTCGGATCGGGCACGTTCTTGTAATCGCCGGAAGCGACGATGCGGAGTCCGTTGGCCTCGACCGCGATCTGCGCCGAGCCGAGCACATGGCCGGCCGGATGGAACGTGACCTTGGCGCCGCCGAGGCTGACGCTCTCGCCGTAACGGATGACCTGCGTCGACCCGGCGAAATTCTCGCCGTAGCGCAGCCGCATCAAGTCGAGCGTCTCTTGCGTCGCCAGCACCGCGCCATGGCCGGCGCGGGCATGGTCGGAATGGGCATGCGTGATCAGCGCCCGCTCGACAATTCGCGTCGGGTCGATATGAAAGCCGCCGAGCTTGCAGCACACGCCGGCGGGGGTGGGGACGAGGATGTCTTCGGGACGCATCGCGAGTCATAAATAGTCATTCCTGTCCGAGGCGCGAGCGCGCGATGACCGACACCGGCCCACTCTTTGTTTCCTCAGGCGATCTGATCGCCGACCGGCGCTACCAGTGGGCGCTCGATCTGGCCGCGCGCGGCGACTTGGCCGGCGCCGCCGATCTTTTGACCCAGACCACCGATCTTGCACCCGGCTTCGCCGCGGCCTGGTTCACGCTTGGCGCGGTTCGCGACAGGCTCGGCGACCGCGACGGCGCGGTCTTTGCCTTCACGCGGGCCCGCGACGCCGACCCGGAGGATTCGCAAGGCGCGGCGCTGCAACTGGCGCGGCTTGGCGGCGGGGCGACCGTCCCGCCGATGTCGCAAGCTTATGTCCGCCGCCTGTTCGACCAATATGCCGGGCGCTACGACACCGCGCTCACCGAGCATCTGCGCTATCGCGGGCCGGCGATCCTCCTTGAAGCGGTCGAGCGGGTGATGCGCGATGCCGGTCGCGCCATGCATTTTCGCGGAATGCTCGATCTCGGCTGCGGCACCGGCCTTGCCGGCACTGCCTTTCGCCCGCTCGCGGATCGGCTCGTCGGCGTCGATCTCTCGCCGGCGATGATCGCGAAGGCTGAAGAGAAAGGCATTTACGACCGCACCGCGTTGCCGGTTTTGCGGACTTTCTTGTCGCGGCCGTTGCCGCCCGTGAGCACTACGATCTCGTTCTCGCCGCCGACGTTTTTGTTTATGTCAACGATCTCGCCCCTCTCATTGCCGGCATCGCCAAAATCCTCGCGCCGCGCGGCGTGCTGGCCTTCACCGCCGAAACTCATGCCGGCACGGCGTGAAGCTTTTGCCGACGCTGCGCTTTGCCCACGGTGATGATTATTTGCGCGCGTTGCTCGGTGCGAGCGGGTTGACCGTCGAAAGCCTCACCAAGACGTCGGTGCGCAGCGAAAAGGGCGTGCCGGTCGACGGTCTGGTCGTGGTGGCAACAGCTCCGTGAGGTCGTGCAAGTCGCGCATTGGAACCCTACTTATGATGAGCATCTGCCCGACCGTTGGCGGCTCTCGCGACGACCCTGATGACGTGACCGTGCTCGAAAAGATTTCACCGCTGCCGGAGGTGTTCACGCGCTGGTTCGCCGGCCGCGGCTGGACGCCGCGCGCACACCAGCTGGAGCTTTTGGCCAAGGCGCAGGCCGGCCGCTCGGTGCTGCTGATCGCGCCGACCGGCGGCGGCAAGACGCTGGCCGGATTTCTGCCGAGCTTGGTGGAGTTGAGCGGCAACTCCCTCCCCCGCTTGCGGGGGAGGGTTGGGGAGGGGGCGCGCGGGAGCCACGACGCTGCCGACTTGCCCCCTCCGGGCGAGCTTCGCTCGCCGTCCTCCCCCGCAAGCGGGGGAGGAAAGAGGCTTATCTCGACCGGCCGCGACGTGCGCCGCGACGGCGGCCTGCACACGCTCTACATTTCGCCGCTGAAGGCGCTCGCCGTCGATATCGCGCGCAATCTCGAAGCGCCGATCGCCGAAATGAAGCTGCCGATCCGCATCGAGACCCGCACCGGCGACACGCCGACCTCGAAGCGCCAGCGCCAGCGCCGCGATCCGCCGGAGATTCTGCTGACGACGCCGGAGCAGTTGGCGCTGCTGCTCGCCTCCGCCGATGCGCCTTATCTGTTCGGCTCGCTCCGCCGCGTCATTCTCGACGAGCTGCATGCGCTGGTCACGTCGAAGCGCGGCGATCTGCTGTCGCTCGGGCTGGCGCGGCTGTTTCGCGTCGCGCCGAACCTGTCCAGCATCGGGCTGTCGGCGACCGTCGCCGAGCCCGACGATCTCTGCCGTTTCATGGTGCCGCAGCGCGATAGCGAGGCGCGTGCGCGCGCGCCGATCTTATTGTCGCCGACGGCGGCGCCGCGCCGCACGTCGCCATGCTCGATTCGACCGAGCATGTGCCTTGGGCCGGCCATTCGGCGCGCTACGCGCTCGGCGAGCTTTATGCGCTCATCAAGGCGCACCGCACCACGCTGGTTTTCGTCAATACGCGCAGCCAGGCCGAGGGCATTTTCCAGGATCTCTGGCACATCAACGACGACAATCTGCCGATCGCGCTGCATCACGGCTCGCTCGACGTGGCGCAGCGGCGCAAGGTCGAAGGCGCGATGGCGGCCGGCCGCTTGCGCGCGGTGGTGTGCACGTCCTCGCTCGATCTCGGCGTCGATTGGGGCGATGTCGATCTCGTCGTCAATGTCGGCGCGCCGAAGGGCGCGTCGCGGCTGTTGCAGCGCATCGGCCGCGCCAATCACCGCATGGACGAGCCGTCGAAGGGCGTGCTCATTCCGGCGAACCGCTTCGAGGTGCTGGAATGCCGTGCCGCGATCGAGGCGATCGCGGTGAATGCGCAGGACACGCCGGCGCTCCGCATCGGCGGGCTCGACGTGCTGGCGCAGCACGTGCTCGGCTGCGCCTGCGGCGAGCCGTTCCTGAGCGACGATCTCTATGCCGAGGTGACGACGGCCGCGCCCTATGCGGCGCTCACCCGCGAGGATTTCGACGCCGTGGTCGATTTCGTCGCCACCGGCGGCTATGCGCTCAAGGCCTATGACCGCTTCGCCCGCATCCGCGAAGGCAAGGACGGCCGCTGGCGCATCGCGCATCCCAATGTGGCGCAGCGCTACCGGATGAATGTCGGCACCATCGTCGAAGCCGACATGCTCAAGGTGCGGCTGGTGCGCTCGCGCGCTTCGAAAATGATCCCGCGCGGCGGACGCATCCTCGGCGAGGTCGAGGAATATTTCGTCGAGACCATGGTGCCCGGCGACACCTTCGTGTTCGCCGGCGAGATTCTCAAATACGAGACCATCGTCGAAGACCAGGTCTATGTGTCGCGCACGACGTCCGAGGATCCCAAAGTGCCGGCCTATGAAGGCGGCAAATTCCCGCTCTCGACCTATCTCGCCGATCGCGTGCGCGCCATCATTTCCGATCCGCGAGCCTGGCGGCAATTGCCGCAACAAGTGCGCGAGTGGCTCGAAATCCAGAAATGGCGTTCGCAACTGCCGGGCCGGCGCGAACTGCTGGTCGAGACCTTTCCGCGCGGCAACAAGAATTATCTGGTCTGCTATCCGTTCGAAGGCCGGCTCGCGCACCAGACGCTCGGCATGCTGCTGACGCGGCGGCTCGAGCGCGCGCGGCAACGGCCGCTCGGCTTCGTCGCCAATGAATATGCGCTCGCGGTCTGGGGGCTCGGCGATGTCGCGCTGCACATCGCGCGCGGCGAACTGTCGCTCGCCGCCTTGTTCGACGAGGACATGCTCGGCGACGATCTCGAAGCGTGGCTTGCCGAATCGGCGCTGATGAAGCGCACCTTCCGCAATTGCGCGATCATCGCCGGCCTGATCGAGCGGCGCTTTCCGGGCGAGGAGAAGTCGCGCCGGCAGGTCACGATCTCGACCGATCTCGTCTACGACGTGCTGCGCAGCCATCAGCCCGACCACGTGCTGTTGCGCGCCGCGCGCGCCGATGCCGCGACCGGGCTCCTCGACGTGCGCCGGCTCGGCGAAATGCTCTCGCGCATCAAGGGCCGAATCGTCCATAAAGCGCTCGACCATGTGTCGCCGCTCGCGGTTCCGGTCATGCTGGAGATCGGGCGCGAGGCGGTCTATGGCGAGGCGGCCGATACGCTGCTCGCCGAAACCGAGGACGAATTGGTGAAGGAGGCGATGCAGTGAGCGTTTCATCCGCTCATTCCCGCTGCAAGCGAGACCGCCGGCGCCGTCCTCGCCCGCGCGCGAGCATGCGCGCGAGATTGTCGTCGCCGGCGTCACGCTCGTCGCCGATCCAGCCGGCGCGCTCTATTGGCCGGAGGAAAAGCTTCTCGTCGTCGCCGATCTGCATCTGGAAAAGGGCTCGGCCTTCGCCGCGCGCGGCGTGCTGTTGCCGCCTTACGACACGGCGGCGACCTTGGCGCGGCTCGCGCGCCTGATCGAGCGCTATGCGCCGCGTCTCGTGATCGCGCTCGGCGACAGCTTTCATGACGGCGGCGGTCCGGCGCGCATGGCCGAGCCGAGCCGCGTCGCGCTCCGCGCGCTGCAGCGCGGCCGCGATTGGGTCTGGATTGCCGGCAATCACGATCCCGATCCGGCGGAGAATATCGGCGGCCGTTTTGCCGATGTGCTGGCGCTCGGCGCGCTGACCTTCCGCCACGAACCTTCGCGCGACCCGAGCGACGGCGAGATCGCCGGTCATCTGCATCCGCTGGCGTGCATCGTGCAGCGCGGCCGCGCGGTGCGGCGGCGCTGTTTCGCCAGCGACGGCCGCCGCCTCGTCATGCCGGCCTTCGGCGCCTATGCCGGCGGCCTCAATGTGCGCGACCGCGCCATCGCGTCCTTGTTCGGCGCGCTGTCGTTCACCGCGCATATGCTGGGCGAGCGGCGGCTCTACGCCGTTCCCGCCGCGCGCTGTCTGTCGGATTAGAGCTAGCTAGAGCTTGGCTTCGGGCGCGCCGGGCTTGGCGCCGGCGGGCTTCGGCTTCATCGCCTTCGCGGCTTGCGGATCCCAGCCGCCCGGCGGCGTCTTGACGTTGATGGCGTCGTCCGGCTGCGCCACGGCGGCCCATTTCTGCACCGCGGCCTGCGCCGCGTCGAGCGATTGCTGGTCGAGATGGGAGGCGACCTCGTCGCGCTTCTTGCCGGCATCGGCGTCACCGCGATTGGCCGCAAGCGTGAACCACTTGTAGGACTCGGCGTAGTTCTGCTCCACGCCGATGCCGCGCGCGTAGAGGATGGCGAGATTGTATTGGCTGTCGGTGATGCCGCGGTCGGCGGCCTTGCGGAACCAGAGCGCGGCGGTGCGGTAATCGGCCGGGCCGTTGATGCCTTCGGCGTAAAGCACCGCGAGATTGTGCATGGCCTTGCCGTTGCCCTTGTCGGCGGCGGCCGCATAGAGGTCGCGCGCCGTGGCGAGGTCCTTCTTCACCCCGATGCCTTTTTCGTAAAGGCCGCCGAGGCGGAATTGCGCCGGCGCCAATCCTTGCTCGGCGGCGCGTTGAAGCCAGTGCGCGGCCTGCTCGTTGCTCGCGCGGAACGCCGTGGCCTTCGGCAAAGCGCGTCGCGACTTCGAATTCGGCCGCCGCATCGCCGGCGAGCGCGGCGGCGCGGAGCGTCGGCCCGCCGATCGTCGCCGGCAGCTTGTCGGCGTCGGCGGCAGGCGCTTGAACGGGGGCCAGAGCTGGGACCGGTGCAAAATCCCGCGGCGGCACGCGGCGCGGCAGCGAGCCGGTGACGTCGGGCGTATCAGGCAGCGTCGACTGGCGTTGCGATGCGGGCAGGCGATGGTGCGCCGGGATTTTGCGCAGGCTGCGCATCCGGGGTGATGTTCAGCGGCTGGCTTGGTCCCGCATTTGGCCGCATTTGATCCTGCATTTGGCGCAGTGTTCGGTGACGTGTCGGTCGGAGCGCCTGGAACCGGGAGCGTCAGCGGGCCGCTGTCGACGCGGGCGGCGGCGTGACCGCGGAATCTTTTCCGGCGGCATGTCGGATCGATTGTTCGGGCAGCGGCGGCGGTGAAATCGCGGAGCCGCTATTGTCCTGGAACATGTGCAGGACGATGTGCACGCACAGCGCCGCGACGACGACGGCGCCGCCGGCCACGAGCAGCTTGCGCAAGCGCTGCGGCAGTCGCTTTTGACTGCGAGGGGTCTTTGCGGCCCTCGATTTGCGTTCGGCCGGAGCCGCAGCGGCGGCCTGCGCGGCGTGTCGCGCGGCGGCGATGAAATTCGGCTTTTCATCCGGCGGCGGCGGGAGGCTTGACCAAACCGGCGGCGGCTTCCGACGCGGCGATGCGATCGGCGGCGGACGGCGCGGCGCGCGAGCCCGGGGCGGAGCCGGGCTCCAGCGGATGATCGGGCGGCAGATTGGGGTCGATCGGCGCGCGGGGCGCAGCCGTCATGCGGCGCGGCGCGGTTTCGAAGGAGCCGGGCTCGGCAGCGGCAGGCGCCGGCGCTATTTCGGGTGCGGAGATGGTCATCGGCGCCGGCACTGTTGCGGCGGGCGCTGCCGGCGCAGGTGCTAACGGCATCGGCGCCGCGGCGGCAGGCGTCGGCTTGGTGACCACCGCTTCGGGCCTTGGCTGCGGCGTTACCGGTGCCGGCGAGACCGGCGCCTCGGTCATGCCGCTTTCGATCATCGCCAGCCGATCGACCACGTGCTCGACGGCGCCGTGAACGGCTTCGAGCGAATCCTGGGTGCGGCGATCGCTGCGCTTGATCTCGGCGACTTCGCGCTCGATGGCGTCGACGGCCGCCGGTTGCGGCGTAGCAGCTAATCCTGCCGCGCCGCCCGCCGCGCCGCCACCTGTACCGCCACGCGCGCGGACCTCGTCGATATGCACCAGGAGATCGGCCAAGCCGCGCTCGACGGCTTCGAGATTGCCGAGCCGCGCGTCGGAGGCATCGAGCCGCTTGATCAGTTGCGCGATGCGGTCTTCGAGATGGCCGAGCGCTGCGTGATCGGTGTGCGTGAGCTGGACCCATTCGAGCTTCTCGATCAGCCCGGACAGGAGCTTTTCCAGCTCGCGCGGCACCGCGTGGCCCGGCTTCGGTCGAGGCATTGAGCGCATTGGCAAGCGTATCGAGGCGGCTTTCCAGCGCCGAAACGGCCTGCCCGCTCGCCGCGCTGTTGGCGAGCTCGTCGACCTTGCGCGGCCAGCGCGCGCACGTCCTCGGCGACCTTCGTCAGCGTGTCGTTGGACGCGACATGCGAGACGATGCCGCGCAACGCGCCGATCGCGGTTTCGAGCTGCTGCAGCGCGGCCGGATCTTCCTTGCCGATGATCAGATCGACCTTTTGCGACAGCGTTCGCACCGCATCGTCGAAGCCGACCAGGTTTTCGGCGGGCGTCAGGCTGTGCAGCGCGTCGCGCACTTCCGCGAGCCCGCGCTCGAGCCCGGCGAGCGCTGACGAGATCGACGCCGGTATCGCGGGAATGATCGATGCGCTGCGCCAGCGCCTGGACTTCGATCTGAAGCGATTCCACCGCATGGCGCGGCAGCGCTTCGGTGAGCTGGCGGCTGATGTCGGCGAGATCCTTGCGGAAAGCCGTGATGACTTCCTCGAGGTCGCTGGTCGGCCGCAACGTTTCGATCCGCGCCGTGATGTTGCGCAACTGCTCTTCGAGCTTGGAAATATCGAGCGCGGGAGCCGCCGGGACGCTCGGCGCAGCCGGCGGCGCGGACGTCTCGGGCAGCGGCTGCGGCGGCTTTGCACTGAACGAGAGCGGAGCGGGGGCCGCGTCCGGGAGCGGTTCCGGCGCCCGTGGCTGAGGCGTTACGAACGGAACCGGCGCGCGGGGCGGCGGCGTGGATGGCGGCGTGGGCGCTTCGCCGTAAAGCGTGCGCTGCCGCTCGGTGATTTCGGCGATCGCGTCGTCGACCGAGAGCGTGCCGCCCGGCATCGCGCGATTGGCGGTTTGCGGCCGGCCCATCGGCATCATGCGGTCGCGATACGGCGCCGGCGGGGCGCCGGTCAGGCGCGGCGCTTCGGGCCGCGCCAGGCGCTCGAGCTGATGCGAGAGCTTGTCGAGACGGGCATGAACTTCGCCGATTTCCGTCCGAGCACGCGCGGCGAGCCGCAGTTCCTCGGTGCGGGCCGCCTCGCGCGCTTCTTCACGGGCGCGTGCGACCTCGCGGGCGGCAGCTCGCCCTAAATGCCGCTCCTCGTCGCGGGCACGGGCGGCAGCTCGGGCCGCTTCGCGGATGCGCGGCGGATCGCGATCCGGGGTGCGGTCATTGTGGCGGTCTTGGTTGCGCTCCGAATCCCGCTGGCGATCCCGGCGCGGGGGTCGGTCGCGGCTTTCACTGCGCCGCGGTTCCGTATCTTCGAAGCGCGGCCCATAGTGGGAATCGCGGCGGGAATCGCGGTGGAATCATGCCGGGATTCGCGGCGCGGCGCATGGTCCGATTCGCGCTCGGAGTCGCGATAGGGCTCGCCGTAGCCGCGGTCGTCATCGGCGTAGCGCGCACGCTCGCCGTAATCTTCGTCCTCGGGCCGGATGACGTCGTTGAGCCATTCGCCGACCGACATGCCGGATCGGCGCGCGGCGTCGCGGGCGGCTTCGCGCGCTTCTGGACGGAGGCCTCTCAGATTCCACGGACCGCCAGATTTCATTGCGCGCCCAAATCACATCGCGAGGAGCGGATGGCCCTGTCTTTGAGCTGTGGCTCGGTAACAGACGAAGCAGAGGGCGCGGCGTCCTCGGAATCCGACTTTTCCGGAATAGAGTAAACAAGCGGTTAAAGTCCGCCCTGGACCCGTTAAGAATGGGCGTCGGACGCCAATCGGCCGGCAATCGGGGGCATGGAACCGGGTCGGAACCGGCGTCACAATTGGCCGTCGTCGCCCTGTCGTGAATCGGCTAGCCTATGGGCTAATCCGCCAGTCGGGGGTTTGCGGCGGGCGCGGGGGAGGACGACATCATGCCGAGCTACAAGGCTCCGGTTGACGACGTGATGTTCCTGTTGAGCGACGTGTTCCACATCGATCGCTACAACAACCTGCCCGGCTTCGCCGAGGCGACGCCCGATCTCATCGAGGCCGTGCTCGGCGAGGCCGCCAAATTCTGCGAGGACGTGCTGACCCCGCTCAATCGCGTCGGCGACAAGGAAGGCTGCCGCCGCCATGACGACGGCAGCGTCACGACGCCGACCGGATTCAAGGACGCCTATAAGCAATTCACCGACGGCGGCTGGCTCGGCCTTTCGGCACCGGCCGAGTTCGGCGGCCAGGGTCTGCCGATGGTGATGGCGCAGGCCGTCAGCGAATTCCTCTGCTCGGCGAACATGGCATTCGCGATGTATTCGAGCTTGACCCAAGGCGCGATCGCGGCGCTGTTCACCCACGCTTCGGCCGAACAGAAGGCGCTCTACCTGCCCAAGCTCGTCAGCGGCGAATGGGCCGGGACGATGAATCTGACCGAGCCGCAATGCGGCACCGATCTCGGTCTGGTGCGCACGCGCGCCGTGCCGCAGCGGCGACGGCAGCTACAAAATCACCGGCACGAAGATTTTCATCTCCGCCGGCGAGCACGATCTGTCGGAGAATATCGTCCATCTGGTGCTGGCGCGCATCGAAGGCGCGCCGGAAGGCACCAAGGGCATATCGCTCTTCATCGTTCCGAAATTTCTGCCGGCGGCAAATGGCGGCATCGGCGCGCGCAACGCGGTGACTTGCGGCTCGATCGAAGAGAAGATGGGCATCCACGGCAACGCCACCTGCGTGATGAATTACGACGGCGCGACCGGCTGGCTGATGGGCGAAGCCAACCGCGGCTTGCAGGCGATGTTCGTGATGATGAACGAGGCGCGGCTCAATGTCGGCGTGCAGGGTTTGGCGCTGTCGGAGGTCGCCTATCAGAACGCCGCCGCCTACGCCAAGGAACGTCTCGCCGGCCGCGCCATGACCGGCGCGAAATTTCCGCAGAAGCCGGCCGATCCCGATCATCGTGCATCCGGACGTGCGCCGCATGCTGATGAATATCCGCGCTTTCAACGAAGCGGCGCGCGCGCTGGTGTTATGGACCGCGCTGCAAAGCGACGTCGCGCATCGTTCCGAGGACGCCAAGGAACGGCAGGCGGCCGACGATCATCTGGGCCTGATGACGCCGGTGATCAAAGGCGTGCTCACCGATCAGGGCTTTGCCAATACCGTTGCGGCGCAGCAGGTCTTCGGCGGCCACGGCTATATCGCCGAGCACGGCATGGAGCAGTTCGTGCGCGACGCGCGCATCGCCATGCTCTACGAGGGCGCGAACGGCATCCAGGCGCTCGATCTCGTCGGCCGCAAATTGCCGAAGGACGGCGGCCGCGCGTTGCAGGCTTTTTTCGGCGAGGTCTCGACCTACATCAAAGAGCACGGCGCGGATGCGGCAATGGCGCCCTATACGGCGCCGCTTGCGCAGGCGCTCGGCGAATTGCAGCAGGCGACCATGTGGTTTGTGCAGAACGCGCTGGCCAATCCCGAGAATGCCGGCGCCGGCGCCACCGATTATATGCATCTCTTCGGCTTGGTCGCGCTCGGCTATATGTGGTGCCGGATCGCCGAGTGCGGCGAAAGCCAAAATGGCAAACGGCGCCGACGCGCGAATGGCGCAGCGGTTGACGACGGGCCGTTTTTTCATGGAACGGCTACTGCCGGCCGCGAGCCGCGCATCTCGCGCGCATCAAGGCCGGCGCGTCGAGCACCATGGCATTGCCGTTGGAGGCGTTCTAGCTAATCATCATATAAGTTGGCGCGCCTTTCGGTCAGCGCTTGAGAGGACTTCATGCCCGACGCTTTCATCTACGATCACGTGCGCACGCCGCGCGGCCGCGGCAAGGCCGACGGCGCGCTGCACGAAGTCACCGCGCTCAATCTGGCGAGCCCAGGCGCTCGGCGCCATCAAGAGCCCGCAACAATCTCGACACCGCGCTGGTCGATGACGTGGTGATGGGCGTGGTCGATCCGGTCGGCGAAGCCGCGGCCGATATCGCGCGCACCGCGGCGCTGGTCGCGGGCTTCGGCGACAGCGTCGCCGGCGTGCAGATCAACCGCTTTTGCGCCTCCGGCCTCGACGCGGTGAATTTCGCTTCGGCGCAGATCATGTCGGGGCAGCAGGAACTGGCCGTCGGCGGCGGCGTCGAATCGATGAGCCGCGTCGGCATCGGCTCGGCCGGCGGCGCCTGGGCGATGGATCCCTCGATCGCGGTTGCGCATTACTTTTCTGCCGCAAGGCATTTCCGCCGATCTGATCGCGACCAAATACGGCTTCTCGCGCGACGACGTCGATGCCTATGCGGTCGAGAGTCAGAAACGCGCGGCGACGGCATGGGATGAGGGCCGCTTCGACCGTTCGGTGATGAAGGTCAAAGACGTCAACGGTCTCACCATCCTGGCCAAGGACGAACACATGCGCCCGGGCACGACGATGCAGTCGCTCGCCGCGCTCAAGCCGTCGTTTGTGCAGATGGGCGAACTGGGCGGCTTCGACGCGGTGGCGATCCAGGCGCATCCCGAAGTGGAATTCGTCAATCATGTGCATCACGCCGGCAATTCCTCCGGCATTGTCGACGGCGCCGCCGCCGTTCTGATCGGCAGCAAGGAATCCGCGCAGAAGACGGGACTGAAAGCGCGCGCGCGGGTGCGCGCCTTCGCCAATATCGGCTCCGATCCGGCGTTGATGCTGACCGGCCCGGTCGACGTGACGAAGAAGGTGCTGAAATCCGCCGGCATGGAGATTTCCGACATCGATCTCTTCGAGGTCAATGAAGCCTTCGCTTCGGTGGTGTTGCGCTTTCTGCAGGCCTTCGATCTCGACGCCGCCAAGGTCAACGCCAATGGCGGCGCCATCGCTTTGGGTCATCCGCTCGGCGCCACCGGCGCGATGATTCTCGGCACGCTGGTCGACGAGCTCGAGCGGCGCAATCTGTCGACCGGGCTGGTCACGCTGTGCATCGGCGCCGGCATGGGCACTGCGACGATCATCGAGCGCGTGTGAAGTTCTTAAAACCTTAAGAGAGCGCAATGCCCAAAATCGATATCAGCAAGATACCGACCGATGCCCGCACCGGTTATCCGGCGCCCTATGACCGCGTTGTCGTCGGCCGCGAGCGCAAACGTTTGGGCAATGCGGCGTGGCCTCGATCAGTTCGGCGTCAACCTGACGACGCTGAAACCCGGCGCCGCGTCGGCGCTGCGGCACTGGCACGAGCGCGAGGACGAATTCATCTACCTGCTCGAAGGCGAGCTGGTCCTGATCGAGGACGAAGGCGAGACGCTGCTTTTGCCGGGCGATGCCGCGGGCTTCAAGGCCAATAGCGGCAACGGTCATCATCTCGTCAACAAATCAGACCGCGACGCGGTCTATCTGGAAGTCGGCACGCGCTCCAAGCACGAGCGCGTCGAATATCCCGAAGCCGATCTGTTGGTCGTGCGCGACGACAAGGGTTTTCGTTACACGCACAAGAACGGCGATCCCTATGAGTGAGAGCGGGCCAATGACTTTCACCAAGTTCGACCTCGACGTCGACGGCGACGGCATCGCGCTCATCACCTGGGACGCGCCGGGCTCGCACGATGAACCTCATCGACATGACGATGATCGCCGAGCTCTCGGCGATCGTCGAACAGCTGGCCGCCGATGCCGAGGTCAAAGGCGCGATCATCACCTCGGGCAAGGACACGTTTTGCGTCGGTGCCGATCTCACCATGCTGGAAGGCTTAAGCCGCACCTTCAAGGACCTGGTGGCGTCGCAGGGCGAGGAGGCGGCGAATACGCGGCTGTTCGACGAGAGCCGCAAACTCTCGCAGCTCTATCGCCGTATCGAAACCTGCGGCAAGCCGTTTGTCGCCGCGATCAACGGCACCGCGCTCGGCGGCGGCTTTGAGCTGGCGCTTGCGTGCCATCGTCGCATCGCCGCCGACAATGCCAAGACGCGTATCGGGCAGCCAGAGATCAAGGTCGGCCTGTTCCCCGGCGCCGGCGGCACGCAACGCATCGCGCGGATCTTGGCGCCGGCCGACGCGCTGCAGCTCTTGCTCAAGGGCGACCAGTTGCGGCTCGATCGCGCCAAGGCGCTGAAACTTATCGATGCCGTGGTGCCGCCGGGCGATCTCATCAAAGCGGCCAAGGACTGGATCAAATCGGGTGGCAGCGCCAAAGCGCCACTCGACAAAGCGCCATGGGATGTCGACGGCTTCAAGCTGCCGGGCGGGCCGGTCTATTCCAAGGCGGGCCTGAACACTTTCCCGCCGGCAAACGCCATCTATCGGCGCGAGACTTTCGACAATTATCCGGCCGCGCACGCCATCATGCAGGTCGTCTATGAAGGGCTGCAGTTGCCGATGGATGCGGCCCTGCGCGTCGAGTCGCGCTGGTTCGCAAAAATCCTGCGCTCGCCGGAAGCCGCCGCCATGATCCGCTCGCTGTTTGTTTCGATGCAGGATCTCAATCGCGGCGTGCGCCGCCCGGCCAATGTGCCGGCAACGGTGTTGAAGAAGATCGGCGTGCTCGGCTCAGGCTTCATGGGCGCCGGCATCGCCTATGTCTCGGCGCTGGCCGGGCTCGACGTCGTGCTCGTCGATCGCGATCCGGAAACCGCCGAAAAAGGCAAGGCGCATGCGGAACAGCTGATGACCGGTCAGGTCAATCGCGGCGCCGCCACTGCTGCCGACCGCGACCTCGTTCTGTCGCGCATCAAGCCCACAGCGGATTTCGTCGAACTGAAAGACTGCGAGCTGGTCGTCGAGGCCGTGTTCGAAGACCGCAAGGTCAAGGAAGAGGTGATTTCGCGGACGCAAAATGTCATCGGCGACAAGGCGATCTTCGGCTCGAATACCTCGACGCTGCCGATCACGTCGCTTGCGGCCGCGTTCAAGGACCACGCCCGCTTCATCGGCATCCACTTTTTCTCGCCGGTCGAGCGCATGATGCTGGTCGAGATCATCATGGGCGAGGATACCGGCGATGAGGCACTGGCCGTGGCGCTCGATTATGTGCGCGCCATTCGCAAGACGCCGATCGTCGTCAACGATTCACGCGGCTTCTACACGTCGCGCGTCGTCGGCACCTATCTGCGCGAGGGCCATCTGATGCTGATGGAAGGCCTGCCCGCGGCGCTGATCGAGAATGTCGGCCGCATCGCCGGCATGCCGGTCGGCCCGCTCGCACTCAACGATGAGGTCGCGGTCGATCTGGCCTGGAAGATTCTCAAGGCGACGGAAGCCGATCTTGGGCCGAAACTGGTCGATCCGCGGCAAAAGGCATTGCTTGCGGACATGGTCGAGAAGCGCGGCCGCCTGGGCCGCAAGAACGGCAAGGGCTTTTACGATTATCCGCAAAACGGGCCGAAGCGGCTATGGCCGGGGCTTGCCGATTTGCAGCCGAAGCAGCTCGATCCCGACACCGTCAGTGTCGCAGGCCTCGGACGGCGGCTGCTGGCGATCCAGGCCTTGGAATCCGCCCGCTGCATCGAGGAAAAGGTCGTCACCGACGTGCGTGAAGCCGACGTCGGCTCCATTCTCGGCTTCGGCTTTGCGCCTTTTACCGGCGGCACCATTTCCTATATCGACGGTATGGGGACCAAGGCCTTTGTCGATCTCTGCAACGATCTCACGCAATCCTGCGGCGAACGCTTCAAGCCGGGCGAGCTCTTGCTCGACATGGCGAAGACCGGCGACACGTTCTATCGCCGTTTCCCGCCGCTGCAGCGTAAAGCCGTCGCCTCGTGAGCCGGTCTAGAGGTTCCGCCCTGTTGCATCAGGCTTCGCCGCATTACCTTAAGGCTGTCGCATAACCGCTTTTGGGCTGCATTGCTCTTCGCCGCACGCCGCGTGTAAGGTCGCGGCCGTTTTTCCCGGGACCCTGCATGGCACGTGATCAAGTCGACCTGACGCCGCTCGAACGGCGCGACGATCTCGTGAATTGGATTGCCCAGGGCGTCAAACCCAAATCGCAATTCCATATCGGCACCGAGCACGAGAAATTCGTGTTCACGCTCGAGGGTCATCATCCGGTGCCCTATGAAGGCCAGCGCGGCATTCGCGCACTGCTTGAAGGCATGCAGCATCTGCTCGGCTGGCAGCCGATCATGGAAGGGCCGAACATTATCGGCCTGTTCGACGTCACCGGCGGCGGCGCGATCTCGCTCGAGCCCGGCGGCCAGTTCGAGCTGTCCGGCGCGCAAGTCAAAACCGTTCATCAGACGTCGAGCGAATTGATGGCGCATCTCGCGCAAGTGCGCGAAGTGGCGCAGCCGCTGCATATCGGATTTCTCGGGCTCGGCATGACGCCGGATTGGACGCGCGGCGAAATCCCGAAAATGCCCAAAGGCCGCTACAAGATCATGACCGCCTATATGCCGAAGGTCGGCACGCGCGGCCTCGACATGATGTATCGCACCTGCACGGTGCAGACCAATCTCGACTTTTCCTCGGAAGCCGACATGGTGAAGAAGCTGCGCGTGTCGATCGCGCTGCAGCCGGTGGCAACGGCTTTGTTCGCCAATTCGCCGTTCACCGAAGGCAAGCCCAACGGCTTTCTGTCGTACCGCTCGGAAATCTGGCGCGACACCGACAATGCGCGCTCAGGCATGCTGCCCTGGGTGTTCGAGCCGGGCATGGGCTTTGAGCGCTGGGTCGATTATGCGCTCGACGTGCCGATGTATTTCGTCAAGCGCGGCGACGATTATATCGACGCGTCAGGCCAGTCGTTTCGCGATTTGCTGACCGGCAAGTTGCCCGCCCTGCCAGGGGAGCGCGCCACGCTGTCCGATTGGGCGAACCATTTGAGCACGACGTTCCCGGAGGTGCGGCTCAAGCGCTATCTCGAAATGCGCGGCGCCGATTCGGGTCCCTTGCCGAATTTATTGGCGCTCCCGGCGCTGTGGGTCGGTCTGCTTTATGACGAGACCTCGCTCGATGCGGCCTGGGATCTGGCTAAGACCTGGAGCGCGCAAGAACGGCAGAAGCTGCGCGACGACGTGCCGAAGCAAGGACTCGCTGCGAAAATCCAAGGCCGCACTGTTTTCGAGATCGCAAGCGAGGTTCTTAAAGCTTCACGCGCGGGCTTGGCGCGGCGCAAGCATTTCGACTTAAGCGGCCAGGACGAGACGCATTATCTTGAAGTGCTGGACGACCGTATCGCGCGCGGCGTGACACCCGCGGAGGAGCTCTTGGCGAAATATCATGGCCCCTGGGGCGGTTCGGTCGAGCCGATCTATACCGAAGAGGCGTATTAGTCTCCATCATCGCGGACCAACGAAATCAATTCCGCAGCAGTTTGACATCTAGCAGTCTGTAGCAGTCTGGAGCCTCATTCACGCATGGCATCGCCCCTTCATGCTGTGCTCTGCGCGCTCTTGGCGGCGGGGTTTTATTCGGCGCTTGGCTACGGCATCTCGCGTCATGTTCTGCCGCGCGGCGTTGCCGCGGGCGCCGCTCCGGTCATCGGCTGGGCGGTGTTCAGCGCGGCGACGCTGCCGATCCTGACGATCGTCGGCTTCACCGCACTGACGGTCACCGTGATCGGCGTGCTTTGTCTCCTCGGCAGTGCCGGCCTCTTCGCGATGCGGCGGCAGCAATCCGATACTGTATCCGATGCGGCGCCGGCGATACCGCCGTGGAGCACCGCCGCGGCCGCGATTCTCGCGCTTGGGCCGGCTTCAGCGCTCCTGCCCAAAATGACCGCGGACGGCGTGCAGTTCGCCGATCCGATTTTCGATCATGCCAAGATCGCGATCATCGACGCCATGGCGCGGCAGGGACTGCCGCCGGTCAATCCCGTTTTCGGCGCCTTCGGCGCGGCCGGCCGGCTGGCTTACTACTATCTCTGGCATTTCAGCGCGGCGGAGCTTTTGCTGCCGCTGCACGTCTCCGGCTGGGAAGCCGCGATCGGCCTCACCTGGTTTACGGCTTTCGCCTCGCTGACATTGATGATGAGCATCGCGGTGTGGCTCAGCCAACGGTCCGGCGCGGCAATCCTCGTTGTGCTCCTCGCCGCGGCGGCGTCGCTGCGCGTGACGCTGAGCTGGATTTTCGGCTCTTACGAACTGACGCCGTTCATGGAAAAGCCGACGGGCTTCGCCGGCTGGCTGTTTCAGGCGGCCTGGGTGCCGCAGCATCTGATGTCGGCATCGTGCGTGGTCGCAGCGATTGTGCTGCTCATCCACTACGCGCAGCGTCAAAGCCTCGCCGGGCTTTTGGTTCTGGTTCTGATCGTTGCCGCCGGCTTCGAAAGCTCGACCTATGTCGGTGGGGTGACGTTCGCAATCACCGCACTGGTTTGCGCGCCGCTCCTGTTCGCCGGTGTCGCGCCCAAGGAGCGGCTGCGCTTCGCCGCGGGCCTATTTCTCGCAGCAGTATTAGCCGCGGGTCTTGCTGCGCCGTTTATCCGCGATCAACTTGCCAACGTCGCGGCGCGCGGCGTCGGTCCTCCGATCATTGTGATGCCTTTCGCGGTTCTCGGCGACATGGTGTCGCCGGCGCTACGCCGCGTGTTCGATTTGCCGGCCTATTGGCTCCTGCTGTTGCCGATCGAATTTCCGGCGACTTATGCCGCAGGCGCAATCGCGCTCATCGCGATGCTGCGCCGCGCCGCGCCGGGGGTGGAGAAAACCGCCGTGATGGTGTTTGCGGCGCTGGCGCTGACGGGCTTCTGCGTTTCATGGCTCCTTGTCAGCACGGTCGCCGACAACAGCGATCTCACGCTCCGCGCGGTGCTGCCCGCCGCGATGATCCTGATCGCGGCCGCGGCCGCGGGAATTGTCATGGCGTCGCGCTGGCGCGGTTTGATCGCCGTGCTTGCGCTTTCCGGCCTTGTTCTCAGCCTTCCGGACACCGTGCGGATGCTTAAGTCGAATATCGAGGGCACGCCGCGGTCCGGCGCGGCGCTGTTTGCGCGATCGCCGGATCTGTGGGCCGCGGTGCGCCGCTACGCGCCGCTGAACGCGCGTGTCATCAACAATCCCGCTTACCTGCAAGACGTGACGCCGTGGCCGGTCAATATTTCCTGGGCGCTACTCGCCGATCGCAGCTCGTGCTTCGCCGGCCGTGAAATGGCGCTCGCCTTCGCGCCGCTGACGCCGGACCGCCGCGAAGCGATCAATGCGCAATTCATTCGCGTCTTCGCGGGAGCAGGGCACGGCGGACGATATCGCCGCCCTGGCGAAAGACTATGGCTGCGACGTCGCCGTCCTCGTGCCGCAGGACGGCGCTTGGACCAAGGATCCGTTCGCCTCAAGCCCGGATTATCGGCTCGCGGAATCTCGCGACGGGCGCTGGCGGATTTATGTGACGAGCGGCGGCGGCTGGGCGCTAAATCCCGGCGAACCAGTTGAAGCCCTGCTTGCTCCAGAACGTCTCGCGAAAATCGTTGGTGACCTCGATGGCCTTGATCCACTTCGCGTTCTTGTAGCCGAGCTTGGTCGAAGTGCGCAGCCGCAGCGGATAGCCGAACGGATCGGCCAAAACGTCGCCGGCATATTTGGTGGCGAGCAGCGTCTGCGGATGCAGCGCGGTCGGCATGTCGATGCTTTCGGTATAGTCGTCGTTGCAGATGAAATAGACGTATTTGGCCGTCATGTCGGCGCCGACGCGCTCGAAGAAGCTCTTCAGGTTTACGCCGGACCATTGGCCGATATAGTCCCAGCCTTCGACGCAGACGTGCCGGATGATGATTTCCTGTTCCGGCAGCGCGTAGATCTGCTGTGCCGTCCAGGGCTGCTTGTTGGCGATGCGGCCGGCCAATTCGAGCTTCCAGGTCGCACCGTCGACCGGTTTGACGTCCTCGATATCGTAATAGGCGTTAAAGCGCGCCGGCTTGACCACCTGCGAGGGACTGAAGGTCGGCGCCAGATGGTCTGGGCGGAAGATCGTCTCCTGTACGCCGTCGTTCCAGGCCGATACGGCGCGCAGCATCTTCTGCACTGAATCGTTTTCGGTGACGTCGCAGCCGGTCAGCATGGTCAACGCGCCGAGACTGACCGCGCCGCGCAGCAGGCCGCGGCGATTGATGTCCTCGACCAGCTTGCGGTTGTCGTTGAGCACGCTTTGGTCGATCGGCTTGCGAGGCCGAAACAAGGATCGCGAACGAGTTTGGATCGACATTGTGCGCCCCGCGCAAAGTGGTGATCGGATAAGAAGCTTGTCAGTGCGTTGCTTTGATCTCGGATGCGCCTTCGGGCGTCCCGTCATCGACGGTAGGCCCGCCGGTCAGCATGGCGACGAGGCTTTGCGGCACCAGCAAAGCGAGCGACACATGGACCAGGATGAAGGCGACGATCGCGGACATGCAGAGAAAGTGCACCAGCCGGATGGTCTGGAACGTGCCGAACAGAGCCGCGAGCTCGGAGAATTGCACCGGCTTCCACAGCGCCAGGCCGGAAATCACGATCGGATGCCGACCAGCATGACGCCGAGATAGAGGATCTTCTGCACCGGATTGTAATGCGTCAGGTCGTCATGGCTCAGGCGAAAGCGCAGCGCATCGCCGACGGTGACGAGAATCTCGCGGATCGAGATCGGAAACAGCTTGCGGCGGAAGCGGCCGGTCACGATGCCGTAGGTCAGATAAGCAAGCCCGTTGAGCACGAAAATCCACATGCCGAAGAAATGCCATTGCAGCCCATGCTGGGCCCATTTGCCGATCACGACGGCAGTCGGGAAAGTGCAGAAAGCCGAAGATCACGTCGTCGTTGTAGATCTTCCAGCCGCTGCCGATCATGATGAAAATCGCCAGCGCATTGATCCAATGCATGATGCGAAGCGGCAGCGGATGCAGCCGATGCGGCTTGGTGGGGGCGGCTGACGTGACGGTCGGCGTTGACATTCGGGATTCCGCGATCATTGGCTGAACACAGAACTGTAATACCGGTATTGTATGAGCGTCCTTGATTCGGCGAACGTCGCGCGGCTTCGCGCACACGACTTATTGAGACGACTTTCGGACATTACGGTTGCAAAATGTTGCTCGCAACAAACGTTGCTTCACAAATTCGCGTGGCGTTCTTGATCGGGAGATTCTTCGCATGAAGTTGCAGTTGCGCGCGACGGCATTTTTCATCGGCGCCGCATCTCTCACGGCTGTTTTCTTGGCCGCCGCGCACGCGACGACCGAGACTACGGACCGCGGCTTTGTGGTCGCGCAGGCCAACATCCCGCCCACCGGCATGGGCGACGAAGGACATGGCCATGGCGGCGGCCAATATGGCCGCGGAAGACCGCATGAAGCGGCGTTATCCACAGCCGATCCGCGTCGGCGCCCTGATCGGCGCGCGCGTCAGCGACAACGACAGCCGCACCATCGGCTTTGTCCGCCAGGTGGTGCGCACGCCGCAGGACAAGATCGATCGTCATTGTCGATTGCTGCGGCTGGTTCGGCTGGGGCGCACGGCCGGTGGCGGTCCCGATCGCGGTGCTTGGCGTCTTCGGGCGCGAGGTGGCGTCGCTCGACATGCCGCGCAGCGACTATGCCAGCGCGCCGACCTGGCAGGGCAATGGCGACACCGTGCTGCCGAACGACGATACCATTCGCATCGCGCTGGCGCGGCGTTGATCGTATCGATCACGACTTGGTGAAGCGGATAACTTTTTAGTGTCTCGCGAATTGTGCCCTGTGAGACGGAAGTGATTGGCGCTTTGCTGGCCGCTTTGGCAAGCAGGGCGCTGCGTTGTTTTATCGGTTGCATTGGGGGCACTGCATGAATGGCGCGGATCGATTCAACTCCAGATCCGATTTGACGAAATCCGATTCGGCCGATTTCGTTTCCGCGTTTTGCGGCATTGCCTTCATGGCGAAAGCGTCGGCGCCCGGACGCGCCAAGACGCGGCTCGTGCCGCCGCTCACTTTCGACGAAGCCGCGAACCTCAACACCGCGTTTCTGCGCGACGTCGCCGACAACGTGCTGCTCGCCGCGCGCAACGCCGCTCCGCAGGCCGGGATTGCCGGTTACGCCGCCTATGGCCCGCCGGGCTCGGAGGAATTCTTCCACCGCACCTTGCCGCGATCGATCGGCCTGATCGGGGCGTGGCTGCCGAATTTCGGCGACTGCCTGTTTGCGACGATTTCGGAAATCTTTCGCTCGCGGCCATGGCGCCGCGGTCGTTCTCAATGCCGACAGTCCGACCTTGCCGACCGCGCTCCTGATCGAGACTGCGCAAGCGCTGGCGCGGCCGGGCGACCGCGCCGTGCTCGGCCCATCGAGTGACGGCGGCTATTATCTGCTCGGACTCAAGGCCGCGCATCGCCGCATGTTCGATGACATCGACTGGAGCACCGAGCGCGTCGCCGAGCAGACCGCGCGAGCGCGCCCGCGAGATCGGTCTTGAGGTTCACACTCTGCCGGTCTGGTACGACGTCGACGACGTCGATGGCTTGCGCCGGCTGCACGCCGAGCTTTCCGGCGAGGATTTTGCCGGGCCGCGCTGGCGGCGCATTCGCCGCATTATGCCCATCAGACGGCAAAGCTGATGGCCGATCTGTCGCGGGATCACGATTTCGGCAAGCCGCATCGAAAAAGTGCTGCAAGTCGCCGGCGCGCGCGCCTGAGCGGCGTGTAGCTCGAGACGCACGATCAAGACGAACTTCAATTCAAGCGAAGATCAAAATTCACGCGACGACCTAAGGCGAGATAGAATGCAAAGGGCGGCGACAAAGCGGGCGATCGACCCCAAACGCTACTTCGAGAGCGTAGAAGCGGACAGCGAGGTTCCGGAGCGCGAGCCGGTTTGTCTTTATTTGGAGACGACCAACCGCTGCAATCTGTTGTGCACGACCTGCCCGCGCACCTACGAGGAGCTCGAACCGCCGGCCGACATGAGCTGGGAGCTGTTCACCTCGATCGTCGATCAGATCCCGAAGCTTGAACGCGCCGTGCTGCACGGCGTCGGCGAGCCGATGCTGGTGAAGCATCTGCCGCGCATGGTGCGTTATCTCAAAGATCGCGGCACTTATGTCCTGTTCAACACCAACGGCACGGTGCTCAACGAGAAGAACGGCCGCGCGCTGATCGAGGCCGATTTGGATGAGCTGCGGGTCTCGTTCGATGCGGCGACCCCGGAATCTTATCGCGTCATTCGCGGCAAGAATTATTTCAATCGCATCCTGAAAAACGTCAAAGCCTTCCGCGAGATGCAAGAGCGCGAGGGCCATGCCAAGCCGCGGGTTTCGGCCTGGCTCACCGGTTTGCGCGAGACCATCGAGGAATTGCCGGATTTCGTCCGCGTCGCGGCCGAGACCGGCGTCAAGGAAGTGCATTTGCAGCGGCTGGTGTTCTTCAAGGACGACGCCATCGGCATGGCGCGGCCGGACCAGGCGCTCTACGAGCAGCTGTCCGGCGAGGAAGCGGTCTATATCGATCGCGCCACAGCGCTGGCGCAATCGCTCGGCATCACGTTCAGCGCTTCGGGCGGCGCGTCCGAGCCTGGCGTCAGCCTCAAGCGCAACGATAATGGTTCACCGTGGTCGATGTGCCGCCGGCCGTGGACGGTGATGTATTTCACCGCCAATGGCCGCGCGCTGCCGTGCTGCATCGCGCCGTTTTCGCAGCGCGGTTACGAGAACTACACGCTCGGCGACGCCACCCAGCAGACGCTGCGCGACATCTGGACCGGCCCCGCCTATGCGAGTTTCCGCAAGGCGCTGATGTCGAACACGCCGCCGCAGGCCTGCGCGAGCTGCGGATTGCGGTGGAGCCTCTAAAAATGCCGCCGCAAGTCGGTGCAGCGGTCGGTGGTGTGACCGTCGTCATTCCGACCTTCAATGAAGCGGAATCGATCGGATCCGTGGTGGCCGAATTGCCGCGCGACATCGTCACGCGCATCGTCGTGGTCGATGGCGGCTCGAGCGACGGCACGCCGGAACGCGCGCGCGCCGCGGGCGCCGAGGTGATCGCGGTCGGCCGCGGCTATGGGCTTGCCTGCCTGACCGGCGCGCAAGCGGCGGACGCAGGCGACATCATCGTCTTCATGGATGGCGACGGCGCCGACGACCCTTCCGCCATCGCGGCGATGATCGCGCCCATTCGCCGCGGCGACTATGACTTCGTCATCGCCTCGCGCGCGCGCGGCGAGCGCGAGCCGGGCAGCATGGCGTGGCACCAGATCCTCGCCGGCCTCATCGCCGGCGTTCTGACCAAGCTCCTCTACGGCGTGCGCTACACCGACATGTGCGCGTTTCGCGCCATCCGCCGCGACACCTTGCTCGGGCTCGGCATGCGCGAACTGACCTATGGCTGGAATCTGGAAATGCAGATGCGGGTGGCGCGCGCCGGGCTGCGGGTGCTGGAACTGCCTGTCGGCTATCGGCGGCGGCTCGGCGGCGAATCGAAGGTCGCGGGCTCGCTCCGCGGTTCGCTCAAGGCCGGCGCGAAAATCATGTCGACCTTCGCGCGGGTCGCGACCGAGCCGATGCGCGAGCGCGTCTCGTAAATTCTACATCGCGACCTTGCGCAGGAAGCCGTCGACGCTGTCGCGCAGACTGTCGGCGGCCTTCTGCACGGCGTTTGCCGCCGTCAGCACCGTATCCGCCGAACTGTGCATGTCGGCGATCGCGGTGGACACTTGTTGCAGAACGCCGACCACCGACCGCGTGCCGGTCGCTGCGGCCGCGACATTGTTGGAGATTTCGCTGGTCGCGGCGTTCTGCTGATCGACCGACGTCGCGATCGCCGAGGTGAACAGCCGGATTTCCTCCATGCGGCTCGTAATGCTGCCGATGGCGCGAACCGCGCTTTGCGTCGAGGATTGCACGGCGGATATCTGCGAGGCGATGACGTCGGTCGCCTTGGCGGTCTGCACGGCCAGCGCCTTGACTTCGGAGGCGACGACGGCAAAGCCCTTGCCGGCCGTTCCGGCGCGCGCCGCCTCGATCGTGGCGTTGAGCGCCAAGCAGATTGGTCTGGCCGGCGACGTTTTGAATAAGCTTGACGACGTCGTTGATCTTCTGCGCCGCCTGGGCGAGGTCGCCGATGACCGCGTTGGTCGTTTGCGCCTCGGCGGTGGCGGCGCCGCACGACGTCGCTGGCGCTGACCAGCTGGCGGTTGATCTCGGCGATCGATTTCGACAATTCGTCGGCCGCGGCGGCGGCGCTTTCGACGCCGCTGAACGCGTCGTTCGAGGTGCGCACCGCGCCGGTCGTATGCGCGGTGGTTTCGTTCGACGTGGTCGACAGCACGGTCGCCGTCGACTTCATCGCCGCGACGCTTTCGGTGACGGTCTTGAGCACGCCCTCGACGCTGCCGCGGAACCAGCCGATGGCGTCGTCGACGACGGCGCGGCGCGCTTCCTGCTCGCTCAACTGCGCGCTCTTTTGCTCCGCCGAGAGGCGTTCGGTGATGTCGTCATGCGTTCCGACCCAATAGGCCCCGTTGGGAATGGCGCGATTGACGACGGAAATCGAACGGCCGTCCGGCGCCTGGGTGATGAAGCTGACGACTTTGCCGGAAGCCATGCTCGTCCACGAGTTCGGCGCAGTATTGCTTGGGATCGCGCTGCAAGCTGCCGGTATTGGAAGCGATGATCGACAATATCGACAAGATGGGCGCCGGGTTTGACGACATCGGGCGACAATCCATACATGCGCAGATAACCCTCGTTGCAGACGACGAGGCGTCCGGACTGCGTCGAACATCACCACGCCCTGCGACATATTGTTGAGCGTGAGCTCGAGCAGGCGGCCTTTGTCGTCGAGCCGGCGATCGGCGAAGGCGCTGACCAAGCTCATGCCCAATATCGCCACGGCGATGCTGGCAATGGCGAGCGCGAGCGATGTCGGCGACAGCGACAACTCGGTCAGGGTGCGCGTCGGATCCGGAACGATATCCACGGCCCCCATGGCCGTGAAGTGATGCGACACGATGGCAAGCGTGAGCAGCAGCGCCGAGAGCCACAGCCCGGAGTTCTGCCTCGCCATTGCACGGCGACGACGAGCGCCGCCATGGCGAGCGCGATGCCCACCACGATGGAGGCGACGACGAGGGGAAGATCCCACGCCACGTGCCCGGGAAGTTCAAGCGCCGACATGCCGAGATAGTGCATGCAGGCGACGCCGATGCCGATGATGCCGCCACCGACAAGCGCGCCCCATCGTCCCGGGACGAAAACCGCGGCGGCCATGCCAAGCCCGGTGATGATCGTCGCGGCCAAGAGCGACATCACCGTGAGATCGATGTTATAGGCGACCGGCACCGCCGGGTCGTAGGCCAGCATGGCCAGGAAATGCGTCGCCCATATGCCGCAGCCGGCGGCGGCGCCGGTCGGCGGCGATCCAGATCGCCCGGGCCCAGTTTGCCGTCGACCGCGCCCGGTTGAACAGCGTGATCGCGGTGAGGCTCGACAGGAAGCAGACGACGCCGGCGACCACGACCAGGCGCCAGTCGTGCTGTGTCGTCAAACAGTTGAAGATCCGAAACATGTCCGACCTGTGCCGCCGAATCTTTCGAGGATCATTCGCCGTTTGTCCGATTGGTAACCAACATCCATTTCCGTCTCGTTAATCAACGGAACAAGAGTGTTAATTCGCGATTAGGGAAGTGGGCGAAACACGCTCGTCGGACGCATGCAGCGCTGCCGCGCAGGCGCAGCCGAGATCGCGGCGCCGCGAGGGCGCGATCGCGACAGCTCGATCGTGCGCTTGGCGCGCGATCAGTCCGTCAGGATCGCCTTGTCGGGGTCGATCCAGAACGCCCATACCGCGGAGCCCGCGACGAGAAGCGCAGCCGCGACGATGAAGGGCGCCGCCCAATTGCCGCCCTGGGCGAGGTAGCCGAATACGATCGGCGAGATCGCGCCGCCGAAATTGCCGGCCATGTTCATCATCCCGGACACCGTGCCGGAATATTTGCCGCCGGTATCCATCGGCACCGCCCAGGACGGGCCGATGGTGCATTCCAGAAAGAACATCGAGATGGTGAGACAGATGACGGCGGTCATCGGCGTCTTCGGTGAGCGCCGCCGGCGTGATGAATACCGCGCAGCCCAGCAGGCCCGTGATCGCCACGGTCCGCCGCGCGATCTTGGCGCTGCCAGTTCGCCGCAACAGCCAATCGGTGGCAAGGCCGCCGGCGGTGTCGCCGATCACGCCCGCCCATAGCGGCAGCGATGCCAAGAGGCCGCCTTTGAGCAGCGTGAAATGCCGAACGTCGATGAGATATGTCGTCAGCCAGGTGAGGAAAATCCACAGGCAATAAACGTAAGTGAAATAGGCGCACATGATCGCCCACATATTGGCCGATCGCAGCAGCTTGCCCCACGGCACCTCCGTCTGCTTCTGGATCTGCGGCGGATTGATCGCGCCGCTCGCGTCGAGGCCGCGAATGTGTTCGAGCTCCGCGCGATTCACCAGGCTGTGCTCTTCCGGCAGGTTGCGGTAGCTCAAGGCCCACCACACCGACCACAGCACGCCGATCGCGCCGCAAATCAAGAACGCCCAGCGCCAGCCGAGATTGAGCATGATCAGAAGCACGAACGGCGGCGCGAGTCGCGGCGCCGGCGCGGCTCGCGCTGTGCGTGATGCCTTGCACGAAGCCGCGCTCGCTGCGCGGATACCAGAGCTGCATCGCGCGCGTGGCGCCCGGAAAGGCGCCGGCCTCGCCGACGCCGAACAGAAAGCGCACGGCGATGAAGGAGGTGGCGCTGAAGGCAGCGGCGGTGGCGGCGGTCATGATCGACCAATAACCGACGACGCTCGCCAATACCCGGCGCGGGCCGAAGCGGTCGCTGAGCCAGCCGCCGGGGACCTGAAACAGCGCATAGGCCCACACGAAGGCGCTGAAAATGTAGCCCATCGTGATCTTGTCGAAGCCGAATTCCTTGCTGATGAGCGGCGCCGCGGTCGAGATATTGACGCGGTCGAGATAGGTGATCAGGTACATCACGCTGATCAGCAGCAGGATGTACCAGCGGCCCTTGCTCGGAGAGGCGATTGCGGGCGCGGCGGGCTTATCGGACATTTATTTCACTCCCCAGCGAATATTTTTACGCCCCGGCGATGCGTTTTTCGCCGGAATTTGGCCGGCACACTGCCTGTTTATCGCCTGACCGGCAAGCGCGCAGGATGACGCGGCGCTATAGTCGAACCCGGCATATCGTCAGGGTACTTGCGCAGGGCATTGCAATGATCAAGCGCTACAGCGACCACGCCGCCAATGAACGCACATTTCTCGCCTGGGTCCGCACCGCGATCGCGGTGATGGCGTTCGGCTTTGTGATCGAGCGATTCGATCTGTTCCTTCAGGTCGCCGTGCCGCAGCTCGCGCAGCGGCAACTCAGCGCGCACGGGCAAACGTTTGCCAATGTGGCCGGCCTTGCCTTCATCGCCATCGGCGTGGCGATGATCGTGATTGCCGGCTTTCGGTTTGCCAGAACCGCAAAGGACATCGATTCCGAGGCGGACGTACCGAGTCCCGGCGAACGCTTCGATGTCGCGCTCGCCGTGCTGATCGGCCTCTTGGGCGTTGCGCTGTTTCTTTATCTGTCGCGCGCGGTGCTGCCGGCGATCTAGGCCGAAGCGTCCTTCGCTGTCTCGAAGCCGGTGAGATTCGAGACTTGACGTCGCAACCGCCAGTTGCTCATAATGAATGTCTCACGGCAGAGGGGCCGCGTAGTTTTGGGCGTTCGAAAATCTCGATGTCGTCGGCTGCGCAAACAAAACGGTGGTTTGGCACATCGCCGCGCCTAAGACGCTCGGTCGAGCCGCGCGCGGCGGGCGTTGCTGATCCTTCTCTTTCTGCTTGCATCTTTTTGATGCCGCCGACGAGCCGAGGAATTCTTCGCGATTTTTGCGTGCAAGGGTCGAGGGCAGTTCGGCCTGCGGTCCTGATGGTTCCCCCGATCGTATTTCGGCTCCCGCTACAGCGCTTCGCATGGAGGGAAAGTCATGGCTGATGCCGTTCCCGCTTGGCTGACAACGATGCGGCAAATCGACGGGACGAATGCGGTCCACGACAATTCGGTCATCGTCGGGTGGGCCAAAAAGATCGGTGAGTTGTTTCCCGAACTTGCCGCCTACTGCGCCACTTACACCGACGATTCCATCGCCTGGTGCGGGCTCACGGTCGGATACTGCATGGCGATAAACGGCATAAAGCCGGTGTTTGGCGCGACCGACACCGAGAGGTTCTTTTATGCGCTGGCCTGGAAGCAATTTGGAACGCCTGTCAATTCGCCGCAACCCGGCGACGTGTTGGTGTTCTATTTCGGCGGCAGCGATCACCATGTAACGCTTTATGAGCAGACGCAGGGCGACTGCTACGTTTGCCACGGCGGCAATCAGAGCAGCCAAGTCAAGCTTTCGAATTACGCGATAAGCCAATGCCTCGGCATTTACCGTCCGCCGGCGCCTTCGATCGACGTTCCCGTTGTCATTAGCCCGCCGCTTGCGGTCAAACTCTACAGCGGCATCACCGCCACCGTTTTCGGCGGCGCCGCGGATTACGAGACCAGCGCTTATGATGGCCACGTCATCACCGATAGCGAACTCGGTGTTGCATTGCCGTATCATTTCCCGGAGCCGCCGCCGAGCGTTTGCGTGTGGAATTCCGGCAAATCCGTGATCTGCAAGGTCATCGATGTCGGTCCGTGGAATACCAACGATCCATACTGGCAAACCGGCACGCGGCCGCAAGCCGAGTCGGGTGTCGATAAAACCGGCCGCAAAACCAATCTCGCAGGCATCGATCTCACTCCCGCCGCGGCGAGCGCAATCGGCATTGCCGGCAAAGGAATTGTCGACTGGGAATTCGTGGGGAGCTTGGAGTCCCAACCGACAACGCCAGTAGCGACAACAGCTCCTGCACTTGCCCTGATCCAACAACTGATCGATCAATTGGAGGCGACGATGGCCGGCACCACGACTGTTCCTGCGGCAGCGACGACCATTCCCGCGACGCCTGCTGCACAGGTCAATTTGGCTTTGCTCATACAACAGGTGTTGGCGCTCGCTGCAAATGCGAAAGGCGCCCAGCCCGGGACAACGACGCCGGCAGCGCCGTCGCAAGATCAGATTGCGCAGTTCATCAATATCCTCAACGCCGTGGCCGGCAGCCCGACGGGACAACAGGTCCTGGGGCAGGTGAACGGGGCGCTCGGACAGACAATTGGAAATCTGCTCGATGGCAAGAAGAGCGCCATCGGTATTCTCGGGGCCACGGCGACGGCGGTGCTGCAGGCGGTTGGTCCGAGCTTAACGACAGCCATTCCGCTCGTCGGCAGTTGGGCGGGACTGGGCAATGCGGCGCTGCCGATCTTTCTTGCGGTTGCGGCCTGGGGCGCAATGGGAAAAGGCGAGAAGTGGGTGCAATCGCTGCAGAAGCCCACGTCGTAAGCGGTTCCGCACGGAGCGGCCGCGCGCGGAATGTTACATTGCCCGCGGTGCGCGCACCGGCGCTTCCGCGGTGACGACCTTGAAGCTCGCCATCGTGCACGGCCCGAACGAAGTGACGATGGCGACGTCGGTGGCGTCGCGGCCGCGCCCCATCAGGATGCGTCCGATCCGCGGCGTGTTGTGGCGGGCGTCGAATGTGTACCAGCGGTCGCCGAGATAGACTTCGAACCAGGCGGAAAAATCCATCGGCGCCGGATCGGCCGGCACGCCGATGTCGCCGAGATAGCCGGTGCAGTAGCGCGCCGGAATGTTCATGCAGCGGCACAGCGTGATCGCGAGGTGGGCGAAGTCGCGGCAGACGCCGCGCCGCTCGGCATGGGCGCCCCAGGCGGTTTTGGTCGGGCTGGCGTGCTCGTAGCCGAATTTGATGCGATCATGGACGTAGTCGCAGATCGCTTGCACCAGCGGCCAGCCTTTCGGAACCTGCCCGAACAAGCGACCACGCCTTGTCCGACAAGCGGTCGGTCTCGCAGTAGCGGCTGCCGAGCAGATAGATCAGGACATTCACCGGCAAGTCTTCGAGCGCATGCTGCTCCGCCTCCGCAGCGCGTCGCGTCCGGCTCGCCGCTGTCGCGGATCATAAAATCCGCCGACATCGTCAGCCGGCCGGCCGGCGCGCGGATGACATGGCAGAAATTGCCGAAAATGTCGTGATAGGTATTGGGCACGATCGACGGCTCAAGCCGCATCCGATCGAGCGTGATCAGATCGTCGATGCGCGACGGGTGCACGCTCAACGTCAGGATCATCGGCGTCGGCTGCGGACAATCGTAGGAGATTTCGTAGCCGGCGCGAATTTGCATGGGACGCTCCGCGGTTCGCTTGAGCGGACGTTGCGGCTCAATTCAGCGGCACGCATTTCTCATGCATTCTCATGATGCATTTATTGGGCCATACGACGGCCATGCTGCTCTTTCGATTTGCGGGAAATGTGGTGCCCAGGGGCGGAATTGAACCACCGACACCTGCATTTTCAGTGCAGTGCTCTACCAACTGAGCTACCTGGGCCCAGAGCATTCGCTCTGTACTCTTGCGCAAATGCCAACCCGTGACAGGGGCTCTCGCGAGAGCGCCGTCTTATAAAGGGTGGGCTCCGGACTGTCCAGAATGGCGGTTTATAAGCGCTATTGCTGCGTTTCGCCGCCGTCCTCGTCCCGCCGCTCGTCTTCCTCTTCGTCCTCCGTCACCGGCACGGCGTAGACGCCGGACAGCCAGCGGTGCAGGTCGACATCGGCGCAGCGCTTCGAGCAGAACGGCCGGAACACGGCGTCGACGGGCTTGCCGCAGATCGCGCAGAGTTTGCGGTTTTTGGTGTCGGGCATTGGCGGCATCATGGGCGGTATCATGAGCGGAATATGGCGCGCCGGTGCAGCTGCCAGCGTCAGACGGTGTTGAGCCAGCCGAAATGGATCGGATAACCCTCGCCGCCGAGGAGCGTCAGCGTCTCATAGAGCGGCAGGCCGATGACGCTCGAATAGGAGCCGACCATTTTGACCAGAAAGCTTCCGGCGATGCCCTGCGCCGCATAGCCGCCGGCCTTGCCGCGCCATTCGCCCGACGCGAGATAGGCCTCGATGTCCTGGTCGGACAGCCGCTTGAAGCGGACGCGGGTTTCGACATGGCGCTGGCGGAACGTTTCCTTCGGCGTCACCAGGCATACGGCGGTGTGGACGCGGTGATTGCGTCCGGACAACAGCCGCAAGCACTGCGCCGCTTCGTCGAGCAGTTCCGCCTTCGGCAGGATGCGGCGGCCGACGGCGACCACGGTGTCGGCGGCGAGGATATAGGCGCCTTTGAGCTCCTCATCGATGCGGATCATGTTGAGGGCGGCCTCGGCCTTGGCGCGGGCGAGGCGCGTCGCGCAGGCGCGCGGCAGCTCGCCGCGTTTCGGCGTCTCGTCGATATCGGTCGGGCGCAACGCGTCGGGCTCGAGGCCGATCTGATTGACCAGCGACAGCCGGCGCGGCGAGCCGGAGGCAAGCACAAGTTTGGGACGGCCGATCATTTGAACCGGTAGGTAATCCGGCCTTTGGTGAGATCGTAAGGCGTCATTTCGACGAGCACCTTGTCGCCGGCGAGCACGCGGATGCGGTTCTTGCGCATGCGTCCTGCGGTGTGGGCGATGATCTCATGCTCGTTCTCGAGCTTGACGCGGAAGGTGGCGTTCGGAAGCAGTTCCGTCACGACACCAGGGAATTCCAGGAGTTCTTCTTTCGCCATTCGGTATCCGGCAGTGGCGGTCTGGCCAAGACCTTGAGTACAGTGACCTTAAAAAGGCTCGCGGCCGAAATGGGTCGAAATTTGCGCGGAACCTAGCGGATGGCGGCTCGCTCTACAACAGCGTTGGGACCTCAATTTCTCCGCTCATTCCCGCGCACAGCGGGAATTCGCGCTGGGTCCCCGCTTTCGCGGGGACGCGCGCAAAGCGATGTCACTCGTTGCCGGTTCCGCGGGCAATGAAACGCTGCCTGATTCGCGCCAAGATCTGGTCGCGCACGTCGCGATAGGCCTCCAATCGCTGCTCGCGGCTGCCTTCGACGGCGCTCGGATCCGCCGTCGGCCAATATTCGACGTCGATGGCATTGGTGCGCGTGATTTCGAGCGCGCGGTGATGCGCCTCGGGCGCCAGCGTGACGATGAGATCGAAATTGAGCCCCTCCCATTCTTCGAGCTCTTCGAAGGTGACCGGCTTGTGCCGCGAAATATCGAGGCCGATCTCGTCCATGACGGCGACGGCGAACGGGTCGAGCTCGCCTTTGCGCACGCCGGCCGAGCCGACATAGATCGCGCGCCCGAATATTTGGTTGAACAGAGCAGCCGCCATCGGCGAACGCACGGAATTCAGTCCGCAGGCGAATAGCACCGCCAATGGACGGGTGGAGGGGCGGCTCTCTGTGGCATGGACGATTTCGGGCCCGCTCAGCCCTTCCAGTGCAAGACCGTGATCAGCGTGAACAGCCGCCGCGCGGTATCGAAATCGAGATCGACCTTGCGCTTGAGCCGCTCAGTCACGAGGTTCGAGCCTTCATCGTGCAAGGCGCGCCGCGCCATGTCGATCGCTTCGATGCGGTCGGGCGTCGCGGTGCGGATCGCGGCGTAGTAGCTGTCGCAGACAGTGAAGTAGTCTTTGACGATGCGGCGGAACGGCGCCAGCGACAGCATATGCGCGATCACCGGCGCGCCGTCGGCGAGGCGGATATCGAAGACGAGCCGGGCGCCGGTAATGCCGAGTTGCAGCGTGTAGGGCCCGCCGTCGTGACCGGTCGGCCGAAAACTGTTGTCTTCGAGCAGATCGTAGATCGCGACGCGGCGCTCGTGCTCGATCTCGTCATTGGCATTGCCGAGCGAGGCTTCATCCAGCGTCACTGCCGTGAGCCGGCCGGTTTTGTCCTTATCGCGGCTCGCCGGAGCCATCACCGGTTGAGCCGGATCGACACCGAGCGGGCATGGGCGTCGAGCCCCTCCGCGGTGCCGAGCGTGATCGCGGCGCCGCCGAGCGCGCGCAATTGCTCGGGGCCGCATTTGAGGATCGACGTGCGCTTCATGAAATCGAGCACGCCGAGGCCGGATGAGAAGCGCGCCGAGCGCGCGGTCGGCAACACGTGATTGGAGCCGGCGACGTAATCGCCGATCGCTTCCGGCGTGTGCGCGCCGATGAAGATGGCGCCGGCATTGCGGATGCGCCCGGCAAGCTCTTCGGCTTCGGCCGCGGCGATTTCCAGATGCTCCGGCGCGATGGCGTCGACCAGCGCCGGGGCTTCGTCGAGCTTGCGCAAGACAATGACGGCGCCGAAGTCGCGCCACGACGCGCCAGCCACTTTCTCGCGCGGCAGTGTCTTGAGTTGGCGCTTCGATCGCCCGCTCGATCGGCATCGGCAAGTCGCGCGTCGTCGGTGAGCAAGGATCGCCTGCGCGCTCGCATCGTGCTCGGCCTGCGCCAGAAGATCGGCGGCGATCCAGTCGGGATTGCCGTTCTTGTCGGCGATGATCAGCACCTCGGAGGGGCCGGCGATCATGTCGATGCCGACTTTGCCGAACACGATCCGCTTGGCGGCCGCCACGTAGGCGTTGCCCGGCCCGACGATCTTGGCGACCGGCGCGATCGTCTGCGTGCCGTAGGCCAGCGCCGCAATCGCCTGCGCGCCGCCGATGCGGAAGATCTCGTCGACGCCGGCAAGCTTCGCCGCGGCCAGGACCAGCGGGCTGAGTTCGCCGCCCGGCGCCGGCACCACCATCGCGAGCCGCGGCACGCCGGCGACCTTGGCCGGCACGGCGTTCATCAGCACCGAGGACGGATAGGCGGCGGTGCCGCCCGGCACATAGAGCCCGACCGCCTCGATCGCGGTCCAGCGCGAGCCAAGCTCGACGCCGAGCGCATCGGTGAAGCGATCGTCCTTCGGCACCTGCCGGCGGTGATAGGCCTCGATGCGGGCGCGGGCGAATTCGAGCGCGTCGAGCGTCTCGCGGCTGCAGGCTTTCACCGCCGCCGCGATCTCGTCCGCCGTGACCTTAATTCCGGCGCGGCCGAGATCGAGCTTGTCGAATTTGAGCGTGTAGTCTTTGAGCGCGGCATCGCCGCGGGCTGCGACATCGTTAACGATGGCGCGCACCGTCGCTTCGACGTCGGCGGAAGCCTCCCGCTTGGTGTCGAGGAAAGCGCGGAATTTTTGCGCAAAGTCGCTGGAGCGGATGTCGAGACGAATGGCCATTGGTGCGATCGGAAGACTGGGATTGCGATCGGAATGCTGCGGCGCAGGTGCTTGCACGACGTTAGGCGGCGAATTTGGCGCAGAACTGTGCGCTCAGTAGCAGTCCTCCGTCCTTATAACAATTCTAATGTTCGGCTTTTAGATTGACAAAAAGTCCGATGTTCCCCAACTCCATGAACGTACTATGAGCATCAATTCACGGCGGAGGAAACGCGCTTTGTCATTCGCGAACAACGCCTCGCTCGTCGGGATTGCGTCGGCGAGTTTTGCCGGCGCTGGTGCTCGGCTGCTCGCGGTTGCGGCGGTCAGCGCGCCGACGAAGGCCGACGATACGGTGCAGCTCTCGATCACCATGAAGGATCATCTGTTCGATCCCGCCGAATTGCACGCGCCGCCCGGCAAGACCATCGCGATCCATGTGAAGAATCTCAATACCATCGTGTCCGAATTCGAAAGCAGCGATCTGCATTTCGAGAAGATCGTTCCGGTCGGCAGCGAGGGCGTCGTTTATGTGCGGCCGCAACAGCCGGGCCGCTACAATTTCTTCGACGATTTCCACCATGAGACGCAAGGCGTTCTCGTCGTGCAGTGAAAGGGTCGTGCGGTGAGATGGTGTTGCAGTGAAATGAGGGTCCCGTGCTCGCGTCGTTGCTGATCGTCTTTCGCGAAGTCTTCGAGGCCGGTCTGGTCGTCGGCATCGTCATGGCCGTGACCTCGACCGTGCCCGGCCGCACGATGTGGATCGTGGGCGGCGTCGCCGCCGGCGTCTTGGGCGCGTGCCTGGTGGCGGTGTTCACCAGCGGCTTGTCGGAACTCTTCGGCGGCAGCGGCCAGGAAATCTTCAACGCCAGCATTCTCGGTTTCGCCGTTTTGATGCTGACTTGGCACAATGTGTGGATGTCGCGGCACGGCCGCGAGCTGGTCGCCGAATTGCGCGCGGCCGGCGAGGCGGTGGCGGCCGGATCGAAATCGCTTCTGGCGCTCGCCATCGTGGTTGCGATCGCGGTGCTGCGCGAAGGCTCCGAGGTCGTGCTGTTTCTCTACGGCGTCGCGGCATCGCGCAAGGCGGCGCCAGCTGGTCGCATCGTCGCCGGCGGACTTGTCGGCCTCGTGCTCGGTTCGTCGGTGTGTCTCTTGACCTATCTCGGTCTGGTGACGATCCCGACGCGCTATCTGTTCGGCGTGACCAGCGCCTTGATCGCGCTTGCTTGCCGCCGGCATGGCGGCGCAGGCGATCGCTTTTCTCGAACAGGCCAATATCCTCACCGCGCTCGACGAGACGGTGTGGGACACGTCCTGGATCCTCAGCGATTCAAGCTATCTCGGCAAAGCGCTGCACACTTTGATCGGCTATGTCGATCAGCCGACCGCGATGCAGGTCGTCGTCTATGCGGCGACGCTCGCCGTCATCATTGTGCTGATGAAGCTGTTTTCCGCGCCGCCGTCTTCGCAGCAGCATCCGCGTACGGCGTGATCCTGTCATTCCGGATTGCCGCGAAGCGTGCAAATCGGCAATCCATACCCTCGAAGCCGCTGGCATTACGCGATGCCGGGTTCCTCGCTTCGCTCGGCCCCGGATCATGACGGACTAGGCGGTTGCACCCGCGACGGAATGGTCCGGGCACAAGGCCGCCGTCGTGACTTCGCCGAGATCGGCAAGCTCGGCTTCCAGACATTCGACGTCGAGACGAATGACGCCGCCGCCGGAAAAGGTCAGCGTCACGGTTCCGGCCGGAGTATCGGTTTCGGCGAATTCGACGGCGAGCAGATTGAGCCGCGCGTCCTTGCCGGCCTGATCGAGATTGCGGGTTTTGCAGGCGAGCACGCGCTCGAACCGCAGCGCGGTCCGGCATCGCCGATAGTCGGCCTTGCTGTCCGGCTTGGCCTCGGCCGCGCTGATCCAATCGAAACGGTTCATCGCGATCACGAAGCGATGCTCGCGCGGCTGCCAGAAAATGTCGGCGACCTTCACCATGCGCGTCCTGCACGTGAGCGGACACGACTTCCATGTCGTCCTTGTCGAGCGCGACAAGTTTCAGTTCCACGCACGAATCCATCGCGAGCCCGCCTGATGCGCCCAGCTGATACGATCCCGTTCAGCGGATTTTCTTCTGTTGCGAAGTTAGGAAGCAGGCCTGCAGGGCGCAAGCCCTGAACGCGGCGGAATCAGAAAGAAACGCAGGCGGGCCGGACGATGACGGCGACCGACTGCTGGTGGAAATCGCGCTTATAGGCGGTGACGATGGCGTCGAGCCGCGCGGTCGTCGTCGGCCGCTCCAGGCAGCACGATTTCGACGCGCTTGCTTGGTTCGCGCACGATCGTGCCGTCGGCGCGGTCGCGCCATTGGCCGCTCGCGTCGGTGACGGTCAAGCCATCGGGAAAGCGCGGCGTCATTTCGCGCGCGACAAAGCGCGCCCAGGCGCTCTCGCTCACGCCGAGCTTGTGTCCGATGTCGCGCCCGAACAGGAGCTCGGCGACTTGCCGGACTTGTTGCGCGCCGTGACAGGACAAAGCCGCGCGTCTGCGCGTGCAGGCCGGGTTCCGTTGTGGTGAGAAGCACGAGGCTGAGCAAACAAAGCCGGACAACACGCATCGATGCGGCTCGCCGGTCTAGACTTCCCCAGACGGCGAGAAATCGCGGTAATCCCGCATCATCCGATCGCGCATCAGGGCTGCGGAGCCGGCGGCCCACAGCACCATCGTACACGTGGCCCCGAATAAGAGGCTGAGAAGGATTGATTGCATAACGCCGTCCCCTGCGCCGCAACATAAGGGGCGGACCTTTCTTTCGTAAAAAGCCGAACGGGCCGGTGAGAGTTCGCCGGCCCGCTTTTGTTGCTTAATTATTTGCAGCCTTGCGGCGTCGCCGTCTTGCCGGCCGGGCAGCCGGCCGCTGGATGTGGCGGCGCCGGCTTTGGCGGCGGCGGTGGTGGCGGTGCCGGTTTGGCCACTGCCGGCGCCGGATGCGGAGGCGGCGGCGGCGGTGGTGGCGGCGGCGCGGGCCTGACCATGGCCGGTGCCGGATGCGGCGGCGGGGGAGGCGGCGGTGGCGGCGGCTTGACCGTTGCCGGCGCCGGATGCGGCGGCGGTATCACGGGCTTCTCGATGGCGGCGCCGGTCCTGCCGGATGCGGCGGCGGCGGAGCCGGTTTCTCGAAGGCCGGAGTTGGCCCCGTCGGATGGGGGGGCGGAACCGCAGGCTTCTCAAAAGCCGGCGTCGGCCCCGTCGGATGCGGCGGCGGCGTTGCAGGCTTCTCGAACGCAGGCGTCGGTCCGCCAGGATGCGGCGGCACGGCCTCGGGCTTCACGAAGGCGCTCGATGGCGGCGGTGGCGCGCCGCCGGCGCCCGGATGCGGCAGCGCCGCTCCCGGGGGCAGTGCCGCGGGCGCACCAAATCCCGGCCGTGCTCCAGGCGTCCCGGGCGCACCTGCCCCGCCACCTGCCCCGCTTTGCGTCGCGCGCGCTGCGGCCGCGGGTAACGAGACGCGGAATTCCGGACGGCCGCCCGGGCCAGCCGGCGCTCCTGGAGGCGCCGGGCGGACTTCGACGGTGCGCGGCGGCCGGATGAAGACAGGGACCACCGCAGCCGCCGGAACTGGCAGCGCAAAACGCTCACGCGGCGGTGGCGGCGGCGGCAACCGATCGAATTCGCGTCGCCGCTCCGGCAGGAAGAAAACCGGCGGCCGGGGCGGCGGCGCAAAGCCGAGACCGCCGAACATGATCACCGGCCGATCGACATAAATCATCTCGTCCGGCGGTGGTGGCGGAACGCCGAAATCGAACATGGCGAAGTCCGGCGGCGGCTCCATCTCGGCGCGCAGCATCGCCAAGCGCCGGCGCGCGTCCCACATATGCGGGCCGTTCGGATAGCGTCGCAGATAGGACCAATAAGCCGGTGGCGTGTCGTTCTCTACGCAGTGACGCCAGGCGATCTCTTCGCGGCGCACCGCGACCATCGCGGCGACGCGCCGCGCATAAGGGCTGTCCGGATAGGCGGCGAGGAATTGCTCGTAGCCGTCGATCGTGTCGAGCGCCAGCGCCGCGGCATAGGCGTCGTCGGGATTGCCGAAGTCGCGCAGCGGCCTGTTGCGGATGTCGGCAAGCGGCGTCGCGTTCTGTGGCGGCGGCGCGTCGGCCGAGCGTTCGGTCATGAAGAACGGACCGTCGATCCGCGAGGCGTACCAGGGCACCTGGGCGCCTTGCGTCTGTTCGCTAACGCGCAAACGCACGCGCGCGAAGATATCGTCGAGGCTTAAGCCTCCGGCGCCGATCATTTCGGTCAGCGCGGTCGCATAAGCGCCGTACGGACCTTGCTCATCGGGCGCGACGGTTCCGGGCGCGGCGTTGAAAGCGATCGCCATGCTCGGTGGCGGATCGACGAGCGCCAAGCCGCCCGCCAGCGGCTGGCCGCCTGGCGCGAATGGATTCTGCCGCGCCGCATCGAGGATGACGATCTTGACGCGGCCCGGAAGCGACGCCAGCGGCTGGGCGAAATCGGAGATCCGGATCGCCTGCAGCGGCACGTCGACGTCGTGCTGGATGTCGGCATCGACCGGCACGAAGTAATTGTCGCCGGCGAACTGCACGCCATAGCCGGAGAGATAGACCAGCGCGACGGCGTCAGGCCCCGCGGCGGCAACCTGATCGACGAACTCGCGAAACGATTCCCGCAGCGTCGCCTGATCGAGGTCGCGCGCGCCGGTCACCGTGAAGCCGGCGGCCTGTAGCGCGTCGGCGACGAGACCGGCGTCGTTGGCCGGCGTTGCCAGCGTTCCGGTCTTGTACTGCGAGTTGCCCACCACCAGCGCGAAACGCTGCTCCGCCGCCAGGCCCGGGCGTAAGCCGAGCGTCAGCGCAAAGCGGCAACGAGCCACAACAATGACGCATGCAGAATTTTTCTCATCGCTTGTTCCCCGAATCGCCGGTGTCGGACCGAGTAGTGCCGGGCGGCATCCTGCGATCATTGGGACTGAATGATGTCAGGCAATATGTTTGTTCGCCCTGCCTTGCGGCGCTCGGCGACTCTCGGCGACGATTCTTGGCGGGGTGACGCCTTGGCGAGCATGTGATGCGGTCGTTTCGCAGAGCGGAATCTCATAAGTTGAATTTGCGTCCCGCCGATGACCACGCTAAGAACCATCCAACAAAAAAGCCTTTGTTAACTCGCCCCGCCATATCGGCGCCCGTCGCTGTTGCTCTTCAATGCAATTGTCGATATGCGATCAAGGCCGATACGACGAAGGCTTCTGTAGCGGTTCTTCTGTAGCGGTTTTTGGCAAACACGGGTTTGTGTAACGCGGACTTTTTGCAAGGCTTGTTCAAGCAACAATGATTATGCAACAAAGACCTGCGCATTACAGGCTTGCGTAACTAAGGTTCATCTGCAAATAAAGTTGCCCTCCAAACCATCTGTTGGCTTTTCTTTCACTCCCGTAAGGGATACAAGCTGCCTTTCTTGAAAGGGAGGTTTTATGGCGAAGACGAAAAAGAAGCGGCGTGCATGGACTGCAGCCGAAGTTCGTGAACTCAAGGCGATGGCGAAAAAGAAAACCACCGCGTCGCAAATCGCAAAGAAGCTGAAGCGGACCGAAGGCGCAACGCGTCAGAAGGCGTTCAGCATCGGGTTGTCGCTCGACTCCCGTTCCTAAACTCTCAGCAGCTCATCTACTCACGAGATTTGACGGCATGCCGACCCGCCGAGCGCGGGCTGGGCATGCCGTCGTGCGTTTCTTGTTGTTGGTGGAGCGAGGGCGGCTCGGCTTGCGGCGGATGCGCCGGCAATTGCGCAGTTCCGGGAATGTCCTAGGAATGATGTCCGCTGGGCTCGCTCAACGGTGCGTTGCGGCCGCGGCGAGGCACAAGCCAAATTCCCCGGCTCTATATATTAACTACCGGCCGTGAACCTGCCCCAATAGCTCCGTAACTAAGTGTATATTGTTCCCGATCTGGTCGGGGGCTTCCGCTATCTTTCGGGCCTTTGAAGTGGGCCGCGGCCAGTCGCGCGCAAGCACGGGCGTGGTTTTACGCCCGCTACGGTGATACGAACGCCCATGAGCCAGCCTCCCGGCCCGCTGCGGCAGCAGCCCGCCAGCTCCGAGCTCGCGAACGCGCTTGGCGCGTGCCGGCGGGCTTTTTACGCCATCGCGATGTTCTCGGCATGAGCAATCTCTTGATGCTCACCAGCGCGCTGTTCATGCTCGAAGTCTATGACCGGGTGCTGCCGAGCCGCAGCGTGCCGACGCTGGTTGCGCTGTTGTTGCTGGCGGCCGGCATGTATGCGGCGCAGGGCGTCATCGACCTGATCCGCAGCCGAATCCTGGTGCGCGTCGGCCAGCGGCTCGATGAGGCGATGAGCTTGCGGATCTATGACGCCATCGTCCGGCTGCCGCTCAAGGTCGGTAACAAAGGCGAGGGCACGCAGCCGATCCGCGATCTCGACGCGGTGCGCGGCTTCCTCTCCGGCATCGGCCCGGTGGCTTTCTTCGATCTGCCATGGATACCGGTCTATCTCGCCATCTGTTTTTTATTCCATTTTTATATCGGCCTCACCGCGCTCTGCGGCGCCATCGTCCTCGGCGCGCTCGCCGTCCTGACCGAGTTGCAGACCCGGCACCCGACGCGGAGCGCCACGCAATTTGCCGCGGCGCGCAACAACCTCCTGGAAGCGAGCCGGCGCAATGCCGAGGCGATCACCGCCATGGGCATGGTCGGCCGCATTTCCAGGCGCTGGGGCGATCTCAATCGCAGCTATATCGCCGCCAGCGGCCGCGCCAGCGACGTCGGCGGCGGGCTCGGCGCGATGTCGAAAGTTTTGCGGATGCTGCTGCAATCCACGATTCTCGCGGTCGGAGCGGCGCTGGTGATCAATCAGATGTCGACGCCCGGCATCATCATCGCCGGCTCGATTCTCGGCGCCCGCGCCTTGGCGCCGGTCGACATGGCCATTGCCAATTGGCGCGGTTTCGTCGGCGCGCGGCAAAGCTGGCAGCGCCTGTCGAAATTGCTCGGGCACCTGCCGCCGCTCGCCGCGCCGATGCCGCTCAAGCCGCCGGCGCGCACGCTGGTGGTGCAGAACGCCGCCGTCGCGCCGCCCGGTCAGCGGCAGGATCGTCTCCCAGGACATCAATTTCACGCTGACCGCGGGCAAGGCGCTCGGCGTGATCGGGCCGACGGCGTCGGGAAAATCCTCGCTGGCGCGCATGCTGGTCGGCGTCTGGACGCCGGCGCGCGGCACCGTGCGGCTCGACGGTGCGACGATCGATCAGTGGTCGCCGGAATTGCTCGGCCGCCATATCGGCTACGTTCCGCAGGACGTCGAATTGTTCAACGGCACGGTGGCGCAGAACATTTCGCGCTTCGACGAGCCGCCCGATCCGGACGCCGTTATCGCCGCGGCGCAGGCCGCCGGCGTCCACGATCTCATCATCAATCTGCCGGACGGCTATGACACGATCGTCGGCGACCATGGCAGCTCGCTGTCGGCCGGGCAGGCCCAGCGCCTCGCGCTCGCGCGCGCGCTCTATCGCGATCCGTTTCTTGTGGTGCTCGACGAGCCCAATTCCAACCTCGATGCCGAAGGCGACGAGGCTTTGACGCGCGCCATTCTCGGCCTGCGCGCGCGCGGCGCCATCGTGGTCGTGGTCGCGCATCGCCCGAGCGCGATCGCGGGCGTCGACTACATTCTCATCATGGGGAAGGGCCGTCAGCAGCAGTTCGGGCCGAAGGAAGAGATTTTGACCCGCGTCACCGCACAGAACCCGCCGCCGCCGCGTGCCTTGAAAGTGGCGGAGCAGGGAGGTGCGGGATGATCGGCGCGCCCGACAAAGCGGCCAGCAGGCTCAAGAGCAAGTTGCCCGCGAATGCAGCGGGCAAGCTCGCGGACAGGCTCGTCGACAAGTTCTCCGGCAAGCTCCCGGGCAAGCTCTCTAGCAAGCTCCCCGGCAAATTCTTCGGCAAGCTCTCAGGTCCCTATTCCTGGAGGCTGCCGCGCCAGCTGCATTGGCTGGAAGCGAAATTGTCGCCGACATTCTCTTGGCTGTTCTACGACAATTCGCCGCCCGAAAGCGCCGACGCTTCGATCCGCCGGCACATCATCGCCGGCAGCATCCTCGTCGCCGTGCTGGCCTTCGGCTTGGGCGGTTGGGCGTCGACCGCCGAAATCTCCGGCGCGCTCATCTCGCAAGGCTCCCTCGTCGTCGATTCGAACGTGAAGAAGGTGCAGCACCCGACCGGCGGCGTGGTCGGCGAGCTCCTCGCCCATGACGGCGACCACGTCAAAGAAGGCCAAATCCTCATTCGTCTCGACGTTACCGTGACCCGCGCCAATCTGGCGATCGTCACCAAGGGTCTCACCGAGCTTTACGCGCGCAAGGCGCGGCTCGCCGCCGAGCGCGACGGCACCGATTCCGTTCCGGTCCCGAAGGAACTGGCGGACAATATCGACAATCCCGAAGTGAAAGATGCGCTTTCCAGCGAGCGCCGGCTGTTCGATTTGCGGCGCCAGGCGCGGGCCGGCCAGAAACAGCAGCTGCAAGAGCGCATCACGCAATTGCAGCAGGAGATCGTCGGTCTCGCCGCGCAACAGAGCGCCAAGGACAAAGAACTGGCGCTGAGCGAGGAAGAGCTGCAGGGCGTGCGCGAGCTCTGGCAGAAGAACCTGGTTCAGCTCAGCCGGCTCACTTCGCTGCAGCGCCAGGAGGCGCAGGTCGAGGGCGAGCGCGGCCAGGTCATTGCCCAGGCCGCCGAGGCCAAGGGCAAGATCGCCGAGATCCAGTTGCAGATCATTCAGATCGATCAGGACCTCTCGAGCGACGTCGCCAAGGAATTGCGCGAGACCGAGAGCAAGATCGGCGAATATGTCGAGCGCAAGGTCACCGCGGAAGACCAGCTCAAGCGCACCGATATCCGGGCGCCGCAAGACGGCACCGTGTTCCAGTCGACGGCCAACACGGTCGGCGGCGTGATCACCGCCGGCGATCCGATCATGCTGGTCGTGCCGGAGAGCGACAATCTCCTGGTCGAGGTCAAGGTCGATCCGAAAGACATCGATCAGGTCCTGTACGATCAGCCTGTCGTGCTGCGCTTCTCCTCGTTCAACGCGCGCACGACGCCGGAAATCAACGGCAAGGTCGTGCGCATCGCCGCCGATACGAACACCGATCAGCGCACCGGCCAGAGCTATTATCTGGTGCGCATCGCGATGCCGGCCGACGAGGTCAAACGGCTCGGCGACGTCAAGCTGACGCCGGGCATGCCGGTCGAGGCCTTCATCCAGACCGGCGAACGCACCATGCTGTCGTATCTGGTCAAGCCGCTGCACGATCAGCTGATGCGGGCGTTCCGAGAAAAATAAGAATCTCCTCCCGCGCCGCCGCGAGAGCGGGTAGGATATCGACGTCGTGCGGTTTGGCTTGACCTCCGCCGGAATAGGCAGATCGCGAGGACCTCCATGAACAGAATCGGCCGCTGGGCGCGGCAATTCGGCGTGGCGAGAGCGGTATGTCTCGTGCTGCTGTTCGCGCTCGTGCCGCTGCGGCTCGCCGATCCGAGGCCGCTTGCCGAATTGCGCGCCCGCACCTTCGATCTGTTCCAGGTGCTGTGGCCGCGCGAGCAGACGTCGCGGCCGGTCGTCATCGTCGATATCGACGAGGACAGTCTCAAGGAGATCGGGCAATGGCCGTGGCCGCGCACCACCGTGGCCGATCTGGTCACCAAGATCACCCAGCTCGGCGCGGCCGGCATCGGCTTCGACATCATTTTCGCCGAACCCGACCGCATGTCGCCGGCGATCGCCGAGCAAAGCTTTCGCGGCATCGACGCCGAGACCCGCGCCAAGCTCGACAGCCTGCCGAGCAATGACGCGGTTCTTGCGGAGGCAATCAAGAATTCGCGCGTCGATCGTCGGCCAGGTCGGTTCGGCTCATATCGATCCGAAGACCAAAGCCGAGCAGACGCTGCAGACCGGCGTCGCCTTTCTCGGGCCCGACCCGACCCCCTTCCTGGTGACGTTTCCGGGGCTGTTGCGCAATGTGCTGCCGATCGAGGAAGCCGCAGCCGGACGCGGCCTGTTCTCGATCAATCCGGAAACCGACGGCATCATTCGCCGCGTGCCGGTGATCATGGAGGCGCAAGGCGCGCTGGTGCCGTCGCTGACCATGGAAATGCTGCGGGTCGTTTCGCATGCCAGCGCGATCCTGGTGCGCGTGAACGAGGCCGGCGTGCAGTCGGTGGCGGTGCCCGGGCTGCAAGTGCCGACCGACCGCAATGGTCAGCTCTGGGTGCATTTCAACAAACACGATCCGGCGCGTTACGTCTCGGCGAAGGACATATTGCAGGGCCGCGTGCCGCCGGACCGCCTGCGCGGCCGGCTGGTGCTGATCGGCACGTCGGCGACCGGCCTGCTCGACATCAAGACGACGCCGCTCGATCCGGTGATCCCGGGCGTCGAGGTGCACGCGCAGATCCTGGAAAGCGTACTCACCAAGTCGACTTTGCTGAACCCGAACTATGCCATCGGCGCCGAACTCGTGATCGCGGTGCTGCTCGGCATCGGCGTCATCATCATGGCGCCGATGCTGTCGCCGACCGTCAACGTCGTTCTCGGCGCGTCTTCTGATCGCGGGTCTGATCGGGCTTGTCGCTCTACCTCTTTGCCGAGCACAATCTGCTGATCGATTTCACCTATCCGCTGATTTCGAGCTGGCTGATCTATCTCGTCCTGACCTTCGTCAATTATTTCCGCGAGCAGAAACAGCGCCAGCAGATCCGCTCCGCCTTCGGCTATTACCTGTCGCCGCATATGGTCGAGCAGCTGGCGAAGTCGCCGGAAAAGCTCGTGCTCGGCGGCGAGGAGCGCCGCATGACCATCCTGTTTTCCGACGTGCGCGGCTTCACCAGCATTTCCGAGCACTACAAGGACGATCCGCAGGGCCTGACCCGGCTGATGAACCGCTTCCTCACGCCGCTGACCAACGCCATCATCGAGACGCAAGGGCACGATCGACAAATATATCGGCGACGCCATCATGGCGTTCTGGAACGCGCCGGTGGACGATCCCGAGCAGGAAGCCAATGCCTGCGAGGCGGCGCTGCAAATGCTCGAACGCGCCGAGACGCTCAACGGCGAGCTCAAAGCGGAAGCCGCCGCAGATGGCGGCGACTATATGCCGCTGCGCATCGGCATCGGGCTCAATACCGGCCCCTGCGTCGTCGGCAATATGGGGTCGGATTTCCGCTTCAATTATTCGGTGCTCGGCGACACCGTCAATCTCGCCTCGCGGCTCGAGGCGCGGACCAAGGACTATCGCCTGCCGATGGTGATCGGATCGCGCACCGCGGAAATGGCCAAGGCGAAATTCGCCGTCATGGAAATCGACCTGATCCTGGTGAAGGGCAAGAAGCAGCCGGAAGCGGTGTTCACCGTGCTCGGCCGCGCCGAGGTCGAGCAAGATCCGCGCTGCGAGAAATTGCGCGACCTCAACGCGCAGATGCTGGCGCGCTTCCGCAAGCAGGACTGGGACGGCGCGCTGGAATTGATCCAACGCTGCCGCAAGAGCGCGAACGGCTTCGATGTCGCGGGGCTCTACGACATGTATGAGGAGCGGATCGAAGCCTACCGCGCCCATCCGCCGGGGCCGGATTGGGACGGCGTCTACGCAGCGGAATCGAAGTAAGAAGTTTTAATTCGCGATCGAGGCCGGCGCCGGCGCGCGCCGCGCGCCGACGCGCATGTCGGGCAGGAATTGCCGGACGCCGTCGCTGCCGAGCGCGAACAGCGGCACCGCCTGCGGCATGGCCTGGTCTTCGACAAGACTCAGCCAGCGATTGTCGAGGATGATCCAAGCACCGTCGAGCCGCACCGCGGTGACGGCGTGATCTTCATTGGCGGTGGTGTTGCGGATGATGATGAGCTTGACGTCGTCTGCCGCGATGCCGGCTTCGGTGAGCGCAACGTATTTGGCGATGGCATAGTCCTCGCAATCGCCCTTCCTCGTCGCGAAGGTCTCGAGCGGCGCGCTCCAGCGGTCGGGCACGCCCCATTGCGCCATGTCGCTCACCGGCTCGATCGCCAGATTGACGGCGCGGTTGATGACGCCGATGCGGGCGCGGCCGGTCAGCGCGCGGCCTTGATCGACGATGCCGAGAAATCGTTTCGCCGCGGCCGGACACGAATCCATGTTCACCCGGCAGCGCGCGAAAATCTCGCTCTCGGCCTCGCATGTCGGCCTTGATGCCGTTCCACTTCGCCAAGACATCGCCGCTGTTGACGGGCAGGACATTGAAGCGGGACGCGGTGTCGATATGCGGCAAATCATTGCGGGGCATTTCGGCGCGCGGCAACACCGCGTTTGGCTGATCGGGTACGCCGGGTTCGAGCGCGGCGAGCTGCACAGGCGCGCTGGCGTCAATCTGGCCTTGTTTCTCGATGTCGGGCGCAATGCCGGTCTGAACGATCGGCGCAACCGCGGTCGGGATATTGGGAGTGGCGATCGGCCCAGGCACGGCTTGATTTCCGTCGGCGTCTTCGGCTGTCGCTGCACTCACGTCTTGTCGCACGCCGATCGGTGTTGCCACGCCACCCATCGGCGCATCGATCGCAATCGCCGCGGCGGGCAGGTTCGCATCCGCGACCGCGCCGGTCTCGACGCCGGCGGAGGCCGGCACAACGATAAGGAATGCGGCAACGCACCACGCCGCGACACGCAACAACATTTTGACGTCCCTGAACGGCGAGATGAGACGCTTGCGCGTGCTCTCCCGGCTTTTTGTTCAGGAACGGCATAATGTCGGCGCTGCTGCCGCCCGGTTAAGTTGCGGCGGAGCGGCGCGGAATGATCGAAAACAGCGTGTAACAAGCGCAATCCCGATGCGGACAATTTTATCGATCGGGTTTGGGAATTGCTTGTACAGCGCGTCGGTTCTGCGATTAAATAGGCCTCAAAATTGGTAAACGGGGAGGGACTACATGCGCCGAGTAGGAATCTGCGGCCTTGCCGCAGTGGGACTTTTTCTCGGTCTCGCCAGCGCGTCGGCTCAAGACAAGCCAGTCGAGCTGAAACTCTCGCACTGGGTGCCGCCGTCGCATCCGTTGCAGAAGGCCATTCAAGACTGGGGCGACGATGTCCAGAAGGCATCGAACGGAACGATCACGTATAAAATCTATCCGTCGCAGCAGCTCGGCAAGGCGTTCGACCATTACGACATGGCGCGCGACGGCATTGCCGATTTCACTTACGTCAATCCGGGCTATCAGCCGGGACGTTTCCCGATCATCGCGGCGGGCGAGCTGCCGTTCGTGGTCGGCCACGCCAAAGGCGGCAATCGCGCGATCGACACCTGGTACCGCAAATACGCCGCGGCCGAAATGAAGGATGTGCATTACTGCTTCTCCTTCGTGCTCGATCCGCTGGTGTGGCACTCCTCCACCAAAAAGATCGTGGTGCCGAGCGACCTTGCCGGCATGAAGGTGAGGCCGGCCCAAGGCACGATCGCCGCTTGGGTGACGCAGCTCGGCGGCACCAATGTGCAAGCCAGCGCGCCGGAGGTGCGGGACATTCTCGCCAAGGGCGTGGCCGATGCCGTCACCTTCCCCTGGGGCTCGACGCTTTTGTTCGGCCTCGACAAGGTGACCAAGTATCACATGGACGAGCCGCTCGGTTCGGTGACGTTTCAGTGGCTGATGAACCCGGCGACCTATGAGGCGATGTCGGCGTCGCAGAAGAAGGTGATCGACGAGCACTGCACCAGCGAATGGGCCGCCAGATTCGCCGATCCATGGGCCGATTTCGAGGCCGCCGGCCTCGATAAGATGAAAGCCGAGCCGGACCAGGAGGTCTACAAGATCTCCGACGATCAGCTCGCCGAATGGAAGAAATCGGCCGAGCCGCTCAAGCAGAAATGGGCGGCCGACGTGAAGAAATCAGGCGGCGATCCGGATGCGATCTTCAAGGAGCTGCAGGCGTCGCTGACGCAATACAACGCGGGATTCTGAACAGCGCAATTACAAAGGGCGCCGGCGTTTCGCCGCCGGCGCCGTTCTCAATTCGAGCAGCGCATATGGCAGAGCCGCAAGCCCGAGCTGAGTCCGAAGCTGAGTCCCGAGCCGAGTCCCGACCTGCGTCCCGCGGCATCATGGATCGCTTCATCGACGGCATCGAGCTGATTGCCGCATTCTTTGTCGGCGTGGTTGCGCTCGATATCTTCGTCTCGGTGATGCTGCGCTACTTCTTTGCGGTGCAGATCCCCGACAGTTACGATTTCGGCCGGCTGCTCCTTGGCATCCTGATCTTCTGGGGCATCGCGGCGACGTCCTATCGCGGCAATCACATCACCGTCGATCTGCTCTATTCCAATGTCGGCGACCGCGCCAAACGCGTGATCGACGTTTTCGCGACGCTGGTGCTGCTGTTCGTCGTGACGGTGCAAACCTACACTCTGTTCGACAAGGTGCGCGGCACCTTCGCCGACCATGTGCTGACTTTCGATCTGCGGCTGCCGGTCTGGCCGTTTTTCCTCGTCGCTTGGCTCGGTGACGTGTCCGCGGTGCTGCTCATCGCCGTGCGCACCTATCGGCTCATTTTCCATCCCGACCTCTTGGGCGGCCAGTACCAGATCAAACCGGTCGAATGAGGGCAAACACGGGCAAGCACGAGCGACACGAGCAAGACGATGAGGCGCATTTGCATCTGAGCACCGACGCGGTCGCGATCGTCGGCTTTGTCGCGCTGTTCGCGCTGATGCTGCTTGCGCGTGCCGGTCGGCATGGCGATGGGCCTCGTCGGCGTTTCCGGCTTTGCCTATCTCGTCGGCGGCACGGCGGCGCTCAAGAGCGTGGGCCTCACCTCGATGCGCACGGTGACCGACTACACTTTCGGCGTCATCCCGATGTTTCTCCTGATGGGCGCCTTCGTGTCGAATTCCGGCATGAGCCGGGAGCTGTTCCGCGCCGCCAATGCCTTCGTCGGCCATTTCAAGGGCGGACTGGGCATCGCCACCATCGCGGCCTGCGCCGGCTTCGCCGCGATTTCCGGCTCGTCCGTCGCCACCGCCGCCACTTTCGCGACCGTCGCCTATCCGGAGATGCGGCGCTACAATTATCCGCAATCCTTCGCCACCGGCGTGATCGCCGCCGGCGGCACGCTCGGCGCCATGCTGCCGCCATCGACCGTGCTCGCGGTCTACGGCATCATCACCGAGCAGGACATCGGCAAATTGTTCATCGCCGGAATCGTCCCGGGCTTGCTGGCGGCGTCGATGGACATGCTTACGGTCGTGATCATCGGCAAAGTGCGGCCGAAATTTCTTCCGGCGACGCCGCGCCATTCCTGGAAGGAACGCGCCACCGGCTTGCGCGACATCTGGGCGACGCTATTGCTGTTCGTGTTCGCCATCGGCGGGCTCTACGGCGGCCTGTTCACGCCGACCGAAGCCGGCGGCATGGGCGCGTCCGGCGCGCTGTTGATCGGCGTCGCGCGCGGCAAGCTGACACGGCCGGAAATCCGCCGCTCGCTCCTGCAAGCGGTGCGCACCGCCGCCGCCGTGCTGACCGTGCTGATCGGCGCGCTCTTGTTCGGCTATTTCCTCACGGTGACGCAGACGCCGCAGAAGGTGACGGAGTTTCTCACCGGGCTCGGGCTCGGCCGTTACGGCGTGCTGGCGCTGATCATGCTGATGTATATCGTGCTCGGCTGCCTCATGGACGCGCTCGCCATGATCATCCTCACCATTCCGATCATCTTCCCGGTGATCACGCAGCTCGGCTTCGATCCGATCTGGTTCGGCGTGATCATCGTGATGACGGTCGAGCTCGGGCTCATTCACCCGCCGGTCGGCATGAATGTGTTCGTGATCAAAAGCGTCATTGCCGGACGTCAGCTTCTCGACGATCTTTGCCGGCGTGCTGCCGTTCATCGTCACCGACATCATCCGGCTGGTGATCCTGATCGCGTTTCCGATCCTGGCGCTGTGGCTGCCGTCGCACATGTTCAAGTGAGCGGCGTCAACCGACTTCAACAGACCGACTTCAATAAGCTAACTTGACTCACCGTGGCGAGGAGAAAACGCACAAGGCCATCCAGGGCGGCTCGCGCCCGGATGGCCTCGTTTCGCTTGCGCAATGAACGCTAGTTTGGACGCCCTTAGCTTCGCCCGCCGCCGGCGAGGACGGCGCGGGTGGCCCGGTCCGGGCCGAAATCGTCGACGCTGTCGATGGCGAGAAGATCGGCGAGCCGCGTGCGGGCGCGGTTGACGCGGCTCTTGATGGTGCCGACCGCGCAGCCGCAAATCGCCGCGGCGTCGTCGTAGGAGAAGCCCGACGCGCCGACCAGGATGAGCGCCTCGCGCTGATCCGACGGCAGCTTCGCCAGCGCGGTGCGGAATTCCTCGAATTCGACTCGGCCGGTCTGCTCGGGATGCGACTTCAGGGTCTCGGCATAGCGCCCATCGGCGTCTTCAACCTCGCGCCGCCGCTTGCGGTATTCCGAGCGGAACAGGTTGCGCAAGATGGTGAACAGCCAGGCCGGCATATTGGTGCCGGGCTGAAACGAGTCGATATGCGCCAGCGCGCGCAGCAGCGTCTCCTGCACCAGGTCGTCGGCGCGGTCGATATTGCCGCACAACGAGATCGCGAATGCGCGCAAACTCGGTACGGTGCGAAAGCACTTGGTCGCGAATCGCTGGGTCGAGTTTCATGGTGGCTCGTCCCTCAATCCTGGTCCTGATCGCTCAATCGCCGAACCAAGTCGGCGAGGTGCGGCGGCACGCCTTGATTGACCACGTCGTTGTAGATGGCGCGCAATTGCTGGCCGATGCGGGCCTGAACCTCCCGGCCGAGCCTCGCTTCGGGCTTGGGGGAAGCAGGTGTCTGTCATGTCGTCCCGGCCTTCGAGCTTCTCACTGACCGGCTCAACCGGCTCAAGGTTGGAATTGCGATGTTTCATTTCATTTTTTCCCCGTTCACCCATCCCCGGTCACCCATTCCCGTCAGCGGTGTTCCGCCGGCCGCCGACACAGCCCACTCATTGCCGTTACGCGCTAACGCACTGACATGGCCCGAAGTTCCGGCCTGAAAATTGATCGCGGAACTTTTTTTGCGCTGCGGCGTTTTTGCCAGTAACCTCAGCACCATGGAAGGGGAGGGTCGTAGTGTCCACCTCGCAAGCCGTACTCCAGCACCTGCCGTCGCTTCGCCGCTATGCCCGCGCCCTCACGGGTAGCCAGGTGTCCGGCGACGCCTATGTCGTCGCCGCCGTGGAATCCCTCATAGCCAGCCCGAAATTGCTGGAATCGAGCTCGAGTTCGCGGGTCGGCCTCTATCGGCTGTTCACGAAGATCTGGAATTCGGTGGCGCTCAACGACAAGCCGGATGCCGGCCGGGTCGTTCTGCCGCCCGAGCAGCATCTCACCCAGATCACGCCGCGGCCGCGCCAGGCCTTTCTTCTGGTGGCGCTCGAAGGCTTTTCCGAAGAAGACGCGGCCGAGGTCTTGGACTGCGATCTGCAGACACTGCGCGGCCTGGTCGAGGAATCCGGCCGCGAGCTTGCCGCCGAGATCGCGACCGACGTTCTCATCATCGAGGACGAGACGTTCATCGCCATGGATATCGAGGCGCTGGTCGAGAGCCTCGGTCATAATGTCATCGGCATCGCCCGCACCCATAGCGAGGCGCTGGCGCTGGCCAAGACCAAGCGGCCGGGGCTCATCCTTGCCGACATTCAGCTCGCCGACGGCAGTTCGGGTCTCGATGCCGTGAACGAGCTGCTCGGCTCCTTCGAAGTGCCGGTGATCTTCATTACCGCCTATCCGGAGCGCTTCCTCACCGGGCAGCGGCCGGAGCCGGCCTTCCTGATCGCCAAGCCGTTCCAGGTCGCGGTCGTCTCCGCGGTGGTTAGCCAGGCGCTGTTCTTCGGGCGCAAGGCGCGGCAGCGCGAACGTAAGCCGGTCGAGCGGCAGGCAACGGCTTAGATCGCAACGCGTTCGACGATTTTTGTCTCACGACAGGATGGCCGGGACCTTGTCCCGGCCATTTTTGTTTTGTCGTCGAGCTAAAAGCCGCGCTCTCGCAAAAAGTTAAGGCGCAGCCGATCGGCATATCGGCTGCGCCCAACACGACCGGCCAAGCACGGGGGGAGGGGGAAAGACTGGCCGGCCCGCCCTGACAAATCGCGACCATGCTGTTTTGTTGCGAAGCATCAGGTCGCCGATCACGCGAGCGTGTTTGAACAAAGTCGTTTTCCATCACGTCTCAGTGAATGGGTGCCGGCGACGGAACAGCTCACCGCGGGGCACGTTGATATTGCGGTGAGGTTGTCGGCTCGGGGGCTTTTGGCGCGTCCTGTCGATCAAACAAATAAATCGATCGGCGTGCAGGAGAAGTCCGATGGCCAAAGCCTTATTCGTCCGCATGTTCGTTCGGATGGCGAGCGCGATTGGACTGGTCGCGCTGTCCTTGTTTTTCGTCGGTCTCATTCCCTTCTTGCCCCTCTTGAGCGCGGGTCCGAGCGCCGGTGCGGGCTTTACCGTGCGAGCGCCCGCAACCTCGGTCAACCACGAATTCAAGAGCGACCGGCTGCCGCTGCCGTCGGACGCTAATTCCGCCTTTTCGAAGAACGTGCCGCAACGCCCGCAAGGTTCGAAACCTATCCAAGGCTTGAAAGAAATCCCCGACGGCTGCGATCCGTCATTCTCGCCGATTACCACGCCGCAATTGGCGAATGTCTTTGGCCGCTGCACGACGTAACGCCGCCGGTATTGAGGGATCTCGAAAGTGCGGCGCCGATCTGCACACGGATCGGATAGTCGCGCTTTGGCGCGACCCGCGGTGAACTTTTTCGCCGCCGCCCGCGTCTCATCGCAAACAAGTTAATTCGGCAAGTTAATTCGATCTTTGCAATTCAAACCAAATTCGAGTGAGCGTTTTCATTCGACTTTTATTTGTTTGTTGTTTGTTTGTCGCGGAACCCAAACGCTTCATCGGCAATTGAAGCTAATGAGAACGGCATTCTCATCAGCACGGGGAGAAGGTCATGTCAGCACATCGCCGATTACGGCAGTTTTGCAGCATCGCTCTGTTCGCAGGCATCCTCACCGTCCCGGTCGTCCCGGCCTTCGCCCAGGCGCTCGCCTTCAACGATCGGCCGGGCTTTCCGCAATATGCGGGCCAGGCGCTCGCCTTCGGGCCGATGCAGGGCTATCAGGCGGTCGCCCCGCAATACGCGCCGCAGACCCAACAGCAAGACGACAGCGCGACGTCTAATCAGCTGGCGCCGGAGCTGCGCCGCCAGGTGGTGGCGTATCAGACCGCCGAGCAACCCGGCACCGTCATCATCGATACGGCGCATAAATTTCTCTATCTGACCATGGGCGGCGGGCGGGCGATGCGCTACGGCATCGGCGTCGGCCGCCAGGGTTTCACCTGGTCGGGCGTGCAGACGATCTCGCGCAAGGCCGAATGGCCTGATTGGATTCCGCCCACGGAAATGGTGGCACGCCAGCCCTATCTGCCGCGCTGGGTCGGCGGCGGTCCGGGCAATCCGCTGGGCGCCCGCGCCATGTATCTCGGCAATACCGAGTACCGCATCCACGGCACCAACGCTCCGGACACGATCGGCAAGAACGTCTCATCCGGCTGCATCCGGCTGGAAAATTCCGACGTCGAGGATCTCTATCAGCGCGTCGGGCTCGGCACCAAAGTCATCGTGCTGCCCAACGATCCGCACGCTTCCGCCGAGCGCGTGTCGACGAACGAAGGCGTTACCATCGACCGGGGTTACGGCGGCCGCATGACGGCGCAGATCGCGGTCGTGCCGCCTGCCGATGAGCCGGTGTCGCATATTGCCGCCCGCTAGTTCGGCCGCGGCGTGACCTCTTTGAGGCGCGTCTTAAGGCGCGCCTCTTTGCGTTGTTCTAAACTCCCTCGGCCGGTGGAACTCGGGTCCGCGCAAATGGGGGTACAAGTGTGAGCGCAAGTGCATGGCACTCCCTCACATCCGCGCATGATCAAATAAAGTTTCGCCACTTCCGCTCGGCGTTGGCGATAACAATCTTTACGCAAGGGATGGAAGGTGGAAGTGTAAAGGCATGGACATGCCTGATAAGAGTACAGCCGAAAGAAACGGGCTGGTGCAAGGCGCTCCGCAAGACAACGCACTACAAGGCGGCGCACCACAAGACTCCGGGTTGGAATTCTTTCCGAATGCGGCAACGGTTCGCGCCGGGCTCGAATCGGCGCGCATCGGCGTGTGGTCCTGGGACGCCGACGCCAACACGCTGACATGGTCGATCAATCTTGAATCGCTGCACGGCCTGCCGCCGAACAGCTTCAACGGGACTTTGGCGGGCTTCCTCGGCAGCATTCACAGCGACGACCGGGCCAATGTCGAAGCCTTGCTCAAGGAGGCGATGCACGCGCAATCGCCGTTTCGCGCCCGCTATCGAACGCCGCAGCTTAAAGACCACGACGTGCGCTGGCTCGAAGCCACCGGGACGGTCATCGCCGAGAGCGGCAAGGCCAAGGGCATGTCGGGGCTGTGCTACGATATTACCGGGCGCGTCAGCCTCGAGAACGAGTTGCGCAACCGCGCCAAGCAGCAGGAGGCGCTCGCCCAATTCGGCGAACGGGCACTGGCCGAGCCCGATCTCGATCGGCTGCTCAACGACGCGGTCTCGACCGTCGCGCTGACGCTATCGGTCGACTTCGTCAAAATCCTCGAACTCTTGCCCGGCGGCCGCGAGCTTTTGCTGCGCGCCGGGTTCGGCTGGAAGAGCGATCTCGCCGGCACGGTGGTGACGACGGCCGAGTCCGGCAGCTTCGCCCGCTTCACGCTGGATTCGTCGGTGCCGGTCGTGATCGAAGATTTTGCCGGCGAGAAAAGATTCGAGGTCGCGCCCTATCTGAAAGATCACAAATGCGTCTGCGGCATGAATGTCACCATCGCCGGCCGCGCCGGCCGCGCCTACGGTATTCTCGGCGTCTGCAGCAGCCAGCAGCGGCGCTTTTCCGCGCAGGACACCATGTTCCTCGCCGCGGTCGCCAATCTCCTCACCGGCGCCATTCAGCGCCGCCAGCTCGAGCAGCGCCATGAATTGATGATCCGCGACATGCGCCACCGCACCGGCAATCTGTTTTCGCAATTGCTGGCGCTGTTCTCGCAGACGGCGCGAACCTCGAAGAGCATTCCGGATCTCACCAGCAAGTATCAGGCGCGTGTCCTGGCCATGGCCAATGCGCACCGCTTGATCACCGAAGGCGGCTGGCAGTCGATCCCGATCATGGATCTGCTCCATGTCGTGCTCGGCCCTTATCTCGACCGCGCCTCGCTGAGCGGCCCGAATGTCGATCTCGAGCCCGATCCGGTGTTCAATCTCAGCGCGGCGCTGCACGAGCTGGCAGCCAACGCCATCAAGCACGGCAGCCTGTCGCGATCCAAGGGCCAGCTCGATCTGCGCTGGTCGGTCGAGCGCACCGCGCGCGGCATGACCTTGATGCTCGATTGGGTCGAGAAGAACGGGCCGCCGGCGCGCCGGCCGCGCAAGACCGGATTCGGCACGCGGCTGATCGATCTCGTCATCGAGCGGCAATTGAACGGCGAAGTCATTCGCACCTATGCGGGCACGGGTTTAAACATCAAAATGCTGGTGCCGCTGACCCACGAGCGATGGCCCGTCCCGATGGCCGGCGACAATCCCAACGCGGCTCACGCTGACGCATCCCCCTAAACCGCCCATCGACCGGCTCTTGCCGCCCGGGGCGTAAGCGCCGTAGGCTTAGGTGCACCGCAACACGAGCCACCCCGGGGACCAGCCAGCCTTGGACAATTAGGAGGCAGCCTTGCCGCAGGGACGCACGCCGTTCGAGCAGATCGCTTTGTTATTGCAGGGCGGGGGCGCGCTCGGCTCCTACCAGGCCGGCGTCTACGAGGCGCTGGCCGAGGCCGACCTTCACCCGGACTGGGTTGCCGGAATATCCATCGGGGCGATCAATTCGGCGATCATCGCCGGCAATCCGCCGGAGAAGCGCGTCGCGCGCCTGCGCGAGTTCTGGGAAACCGTGAGCACGTCGCCGCTCGGCGTTCCCTATTTCAAAAATGTCGAACTGAAGGACCAGGTGCACCATCAGTTCGTCAATCAGGCGCGCGCCATGGGCGTCCTTCTGTTCGGCGCGCCCAATTTTTTCGTGCCCCGCATGCCGCCGGCGATGCTGTGGCCACCCGGCAGCGCCGACAAGGCGAGCTATTATGACAATACGCCGCTGAAGGCGACGCTTGAGCGCTTGGTCGATTTCGACCGGATCAATTCCGGGGAGATGCGCTTTAGCGTCGGCGCGGTCGATGTCTGCTCCGGAAACTTCACTTATTTCGACACCACAACCCACAAGATCATCTGCGAGCACGTCATCGCTTCCGGATCCTTGCCGCCCGGCTTTCCGGCGACCAAGATCGGCGACCAGTATTATTGGGACGGCGGATTGATCTCCAACACGCCGCTGCAATGGGTACTCGACTCCCGGCCCCGGCGCGACACGCTGGCGTTACAGATCGATCTGTGGAGTGCGCGCGGCACGGTGCCGAAGGATATGATCGAGGTCGAGGTGCGGCAGAAGGAAATCGTCTATTCAAGCCGCAATCGCGCGGCGACCGACCAGTACCAACATGTGCAGAAGCTTCGCATTGCCGTCGCAAATGTTCTCAAGCATCTTCCCGCGGAATTCCAAGACAGCGAAGATGCCAAGCTTCTGGCAGCGGAATCCGACGACAAAGTCTGCAATATCGTGCATCTGATCTATCGCGCCAAAGCCTATGAAGGCATCGCCAAGGATTTCGAGTTCTCCCGCCGCACGATGGAGGAGCACTGGAAATCGGGCTACAGCAACGCGCGGGCAACGCTGGCTCATCCCGAGGTCCTGCAACTGCCGGACCGGCTCGTCGGGGTGCAGACGTTCGATATTCGCCAAGATTAATCGGCAAGATTAACGGGATTGGCGCCGATTATTTCGGATCGCCGTGACAAAAGGAATTGAACATGAAGGAAAGCGATGTGAAGCAGCGGGCCTTCTCGATGCCGCTCACCAGTCCGGCCTTTCCGATAGGCCCCTATCGTTTCGTCAATCGCGAATTCCTCATCATCACCTACCGCACCGATGCAGCGAAATTGCGCGAGCTGGTGCCGGAACCGCTGCAGATCGAGGAGCCGCTGGTCAAGTTCGAGTTCATCCGCATGCCGGACTCGACCGGCTTCGGCGACTATACCGAAAGCGGGCAGGTCATCCCGGTCACCTTCAAAGGCCGCAAGGGCGGCTATTCGCACTGCATGTTTCTCGACGACCATCCGCCCATCGCCGGCGGCCGCGAGCTGTGGGGTTTTCCGAAGAAGCTTGCGAAACCGACGCTGCATGACGAGATCGATACATTCGTCGGCACGCTCGACTATGGATCGATCCGCATCGCGTCCGGCACCATGGGCTATAAGCACAAAGTGGCCGATCACGATGCGGTCAAGGCCTCGCTGTTGGCGCCGAATTTCCTGCTCAAGATCATTCCGCATGTCGACGGCACGCCGCGCATCTGCGAGCTGGTCGAATACGAATTGACCGATGTCGACCTCAAGGGCGCCTGGACCGGGCCGGCGGCGCTGACCTTGGTCTCACATGCGCTGGCGCCGCTTGCCGAATTGCCGGTGCTGGAAGTCGTATCCGGCACCCACATCATCGCCGACCTGACGCTGCCGCTTGGCAAGGTGGTCCACGACTATCTTGCTTAAGGCGGTTCCCCTAGGCTAGTTGGCGCGGTCAACTTGGCTCAATCCCGGCCGCGATCCCGCACGGCCCGTAGTCCCGCATCGATTGGTCTTATCCCCCATGAAAGAAGAAACCGTCAGCTTTCAATCCGCGGGCTTGCGCCTGCATGGCGTCAGTCGGCGTTCCCGACGGCCTTCCCGCTAAGGAACGGCGCGCCGCTTTCATCGTGCTGCATGGCTTCGGCTCGAACAGCGAAAGCAACAACGTATTGCAGCCGACGCGGGTCTTGAGCGAATTCGGCTATGTCACGATGCGCTTCGACATGCGCGGCTGCGGCAAGAGCGAAGGCGAGTTCGGCCGCGTCATCTGCCTCGAACAGGTCGAGGATCTCGGCAATGCGCTGTCGTTTCTGGCGCAGCATCCCGCGGTCGATCCCGACCGCATCGGCGTCATCGGCTCGAGCTTCGGCGGCGCGGTCGCGGTCTATGCCGGCGGCACCAATCCGCGCATCGCCGCGGTCATCTCCAACGGCGGCTGGGGCCATGGCGAGCGCAAATTCCGCGGCCAGCATCCGACGCCCGAAGCCTGGGCGAAATTCACCAAAATGCTCGCGGACGGCCGTGTCCATCGCGAGCGCACCGGTCAATCGCTGATGGTGCCGCGCTACGACATCGTGCCGATCCCCAATCATGTGCGCGAAAATCTCGAGCAGCAGAAGGTCGGCATGCTGGCGCCCAATTCGGTCGAAATGTTTCCGGCCGAGACGGCGCAGAGCATGTTCGATTTCCGCGCCGAGGAGGTGGTCGGCAAGATCGCGCCGCGGCCGCTCCTGCTCATTCATTCGGCGAACGATTCGGTGACGCCGACCGAGCAGTCGATCGAAATGTTCAAGCGCGCCGGCCAGCCGAGCGAATTGCATCTGTTCGCGGGCCTCGATCACTTCCTGTTCGCGGAGAATTCGACGCGCGTCTGGAACCTGCTGCGGACTTGGCTCGACACCTACTTTCCGGCAAAGCGCGCATGAATCGTGAGAAGATCGGTCGTGAGAAGATTGTCGTCAGCCACGACGAGCTGAAGCGCTTCATCCACGACGTGTTTGTCGTCGCCGGCGCAAGCGATATCGACGCCAACACCGTCGCCGATGGCCTGGTCTGGGCCAATCTGCGCGGCGTCGACGGCCATGGCATATCGCGGCTGCCGCGCTATCTGAAATATGTCGAAAGCGGCGAGATCGACGTGAAGGTGCAGCCGCAGCCTCATTGCCGACCGCGCCGCGACCTTCGTCATGGACGGCCATCACGGTTTCGGGCCGGTCGCGGCGGTGCAGGCCTCGGCGCTCGCTGTCGCGCGGGCGAAACAATCAGGCGTCTGCTACGGGCTGATCCGCGAGACCACGCATACCGGCGCCATCGGGCGCTATGCGCAATGGATCGCGGAGCGCGATTGCGCCGCCATTGTCATAGCCGCCGGGCAGACTTTGATGGCCTATCACGGCGCTCGCGTCGCGAGCCTTGGCACCAGCCCGATCGCGATCGCGGTGCCGACAAGCAAGGGGCCTATCGTCCTCGACATGGCGACCAGCACGATCTCCAATGGCAAGGTGTTGCAGGCGCGGTCAAGCGGCGAACAGCTGCCGGACGGCACGGTGCTCACCGCGGCGGGCGAAGCGACCACCGATCCGCGCCAGGCGGAAATCTTGCTGCCGCTCGGCGGCCCCAAGGGCTCGGGCCTGAGCTTCATGTTCGAAATGCTCGCGAGCGTGTTGGGTGCGGCGCCGATCCAGGCCCGCGTGCTCGGCCCGGAAAAGCGCAAGCGTCACACTTCGAATCTCGCGATCATCGCCATCGACGTCGCAGCGTTTCGGCCATTCGGCGCATTCGTCAGCGACGCCGATACGCTTGCAGCCCTGATCAAGGCGCTGCCGCGCCAAACCGGCTTCGACGAAATCCTGCTGCCCGGCGAACGCTCCGGCCGCACCGAAGCCACCCGCCGCAGGTCCGGCATCCCGATTCCGCCGAAGCTGTGGGACGAGCTCGAGGCCATCGCCAAGCCGCAGGCGATCAAGATGCCGGCGCTTATTACCTAGCCTCAGCGCAAGCAGCGACCCTCCTGCCGCTTTCGCAGGACACGAGATAAGTGGTACCAGATGTCGGTCACAACGGGTTTCCCTATGGACCGGCACCAAACATCGGCCACCACGATTGACGACAGCGAAGTCGCGCGGTTTTCGCGGCTGTCGAGCCAATGGTGGGATCCGAACGGCCCGATGGCGCCGCTGCACAAGTTCAATCCGGTCCGTCTCGCCTACATCCGCGACCGCGCCGCGGCGCACTTTCAGCCGCGATCCGAACCGGCTCGACAGTCTGTCAGGCTTGCGCATGCTCGACATCGGCTGCGGCGCCGGCGTTCTCGCCGAGCCCTTGGCGCGGCTCGGCGCGTCCGTCGTCGGCGCCGATCCGTCGGACAGCAATATCGCAGCTGCCGAGCACCACGCCGCGCAATCCGGGCTGAGCATCGACTATCGCGCCACTACCGCCGAGGCGCTGGAGGCCGCGGGCGAGAGCTTTGACGTGGTGCTCGCCATGGAAGTTGTCGAGCACGTCACCGATGTCGGCCTGTTCATCGACGTCGCGGCCGAAATGGTGAAGCCCGGCGGCTTGATGTTCGTCGCCACCCTCAATCGCACCTTCAAGAGCTTCGCGCTCGCCATCGTCGGCGCCGAATATATCTTGCGCTGGCTGCCGCGCGGCACGCATCAATGGGACAAATTCGTCACGCCCAACGAGCTTGAAATCGCCATCGTGCAGAGCGGGCTCGATGTCACCGACCAGGCCGGCGTGATCTACAATCTGCTCGCCGACCGCTGGCAGCTTTCGACCGACCTCGACGTGAACTACATGGTCGCCGCGGAAAAGCCCTCGCGATGATGGCGCGATGATCTCCGCCTGGCTGTGGGCCATCTTCACCGTCATCGCCGCCTTCGCCCAGACCGTGCGCAACGCGATGCAGCGCGAATTGACCGGCACGCTCGGCACCGCCGGCGCCACGCATGTGCGTTTCCTGTTCGGCTTTCCCTTCGCGCTGTTATTCTTGATCGGCTTGCTGGTGGCGACGGGGGCGCCGCTGCCGCGGCCCGGACTGAAATTCTGGCCGTGGACGATCGACGGCGCGCTGTTTCAGATCGGCGCCACGGCGCTGATGCTGATGGCGATGGGCGAGCGCTCGTTCGTCGTCACCATCGCCTATATCAAGACCGAGCCGATCCAGGTCGCAATCTTCGGCCTGTTGTTTCTCGGCGACGCCGTGACCTGGCAAATGATGACGGCGATCCTCGTCGCCACCGCAGGCGTTATTGTCATGTCGACCAAGCCGGGCGGCATGGTCGGCGGCATCCGGCCGACGCTGTTGGGTCTTGCTTCGGGCGGCATGTTCGCGCTGTCGGCGATCGGCTATCGCGGCGGCATTCTCAGTCTTGGACTGTCGAATTACGTCATGGCCGCGACGTTTACGCTCGTGGTCGGGCTCGCCATGCAGGCCGGCGCGTTGTCGGTCTATCTCCGGCTGCGCCAGCCGGACGTCGTGTCGGCGCTGCTCAAAGCCTGGAAACCCTCGCTGTTCGCGGGTTTCATGGGCGCGCTGGCATCGCAATTCTGGTTTCTCGCCTTCGCGCTCACCAGTGCTGCGAATGTGCGGACGCTCGCTTTGATCGAAGTCCTGTACGCGCAGCTTATCGCGCGTTTTTCGTTCGGGCAGCGCACCACGCCGCGCGAAGCGATTGGTATGCTGTTCGTTGTCGCCGGCGTCGTGCTTTTGATTCTAACGCACTGACCGTCGTTCCGGGTTCGTGCTGCGCACGACCCGGAATGACGAGTCAATTTTGATCGTCCGGCAAAATCGGCAGCGGATGAAACTCGATGCCTTCTTCGTGCAATTCCTTGGCCTCGTCGGGAGAAGCCTCGCCGTAGATCGAGCGGTGCTTGGTCTCGCCGTAATAAATCTTGCGGGCTTCTTCGGGAAAACGCGCGCCGACATAGCTTGCATTCTTGGTGACGTGGTCGCGGATTTCCTTGAGCTTTTGCCGTAGCTCGCGTTCCGCCGCCGACATCATCGCCACCGCTGCTTTGGCGGTGGGCTGCGGCGCGGGCGCGGGAGTGGGAGGAGGCGGAATGGCGGGGAGCTGCGGCGCGGCGACGTCGTCCGCAGAGCCTGCCGAGGCAAAACTTGGCGCGACATTTGGCGCCATCATGGCCTTCTCGATTTTCTCCGAACCGCAGACCGGACAGGTCACGAGCTTCTTCTTCGCCTGCTTGTCGTAAGCGAGCCGAGTTCTGGAACCAACTCTCGAAAGCATGGCCGCGGTCGCAATGAAGCGCGTAACGGATCATGTCGGCTCCCGCACGGCGTGCAGGTAGGTCGGCTCGGCCATCGGCTCGACCAGTTCGAAACGCCGGCCGTGACGCAGCGAGGGCACTTTGCCGCGCGCCGCTGCGACTGCGGCCGGATCGATCTCGGCCATGACGACACAGGGTTCGGTGCCGCCTTCGGCCAGAACGCGGCCCCACGGATCGACGACCAGCGAATGGCCGATAGGTGTCGCGGCCGTTCTCATGGCGGCCGCCCTGGGCGGCTGCGAACACGAAGCAGCCGTTTTCGATGGCGCGCGCCCGCTGCAAAACGTGCCAATGCGCTTCGCCGGTCTGTTTGGTGAAGGCCGACGGAATGGCCAAAAACGACGCGCCGGCTTCGGCGAGCGCCCGATAGAGCGCCGGGAAACGCAGATCGTAGCACACCGTGAGGCCGAAACGCCCCCATGGCAGATCGCCGATCACGGCGAGATCGCCGGGGCGGTAATTGTTGGATTCGCGATAGCTCTCGCCGCCGGCGAGGTCGACGTCGAACATATGGATCTTGTCGTAGCGCGCCGCGATTTCGCCCTTGCGATCGATCAGGAAGGAGCGGTTTACGGCTTTGTCGGGCGATGCCTTGATGGCGAGCGAGCCGATATGAATGAAGGTCGAAGACTTGCGCGCGACCTCGCGCAAGGTCGCAAGCGTCGGGTCTTGTTCCTCGGCAACAATAGTGGCGAACAGCTGCTCGCGCTTGAGCGCCAGAATATTGGTCATTTCCGGTGTGAGCACATAATCGGCGCCGGAGCCTTTGGCTTCATCGATCAGCGCCAAGGCGGCACTGAGATTGGCCTGCGGATCGAGGCCTGACCGCATCTGGATCAGGCCGACCTTGAAGGTCGAATTGCCGCTCATGAGCCTTTGACCTCGGCAAGCAATGGGTCGAGCTTGCCGGCTTCATCGAGCGCATAGAGATCGTCGCAGCCGCCGACATGGGTCGCGCCGATGAAAATCTGCGGAAAGCTGGAGCGGCCGTTGGCGCGGGCGATCATTTCCTTACGAACCTCGCGGTTTGCGCGCCCGTCGATCTCATGAAAGCTGACGCCCTTGCGGGTCAAGAGCTCCTTCGCGTCGGCGCAATAAGGACAATAGGGGATCGTATAGATGTCGACGGTCGCCATGTTGATCGTTAATTTCGGCCAAATTACTTACATTTATATGGACGTTCGCCCGGGATCGGCAACCCTGGCGAAAATCAGCACGTCGACATTGGCGGCGCCGGCCCGCAGCAGGGCCCGGGCGCAGCCTTCGACCGTGGCCCCCGAGGTCAGCACGTCGTCGATCAGGACCAGGCGGCGGCCCGAGACCGCGGCCTTGCCCTCGTCCGGCACGCGAAACGCGCCCTGGATATTGTCGCCGCGTTCGGCCCGCGACAGGCCGACTTGCTGCACGGTGGCTTTCACCCGTTTGAGCGCGCCCGCCGCAATCGGCACCCCGCTTTCGGCCGAGACCGTCGCCGCCAGCATGGCCGATTGGTTGAATCGCCGGGCCCATAAGCGCCGCCAGTGCAGCGGCACCGGCACCAGCGCGTCGGCTTCGGCAAGAAGCTCGCGCCCCGGCGTGCGCAATCCAGCGTCCCATCATCGGCGCGAGGTCGAGCCGATCGCCATATTTGAGCGCATGCACGAGCGCGCGCGATATCTCGTCGAACCGCACCGCGGCGCGGGCGCGATTGTAGGACGGCGGATCGGCAATGGCTTCCATGGACAGGATGCCCGGACCCGGGTCATACACGAACGGAATGCCGAGCCGCTCGCAATAGGGGCGGGTGATGAAGGACAGTTTTGACCAGCACGACGCGCATAGGCCGCGGCCCTCGACGCTGTCGCGGCACGCGGGGCAGAGTTGCGGCAAAGCAAGATCGAGCGCGATGCGGAATATCCCGCGCATCGCGCTGGCGGCGCGTTTGATCGGGGTCGGAACGGCGATGTTCAGCACTGCCGGCATGACGCTACGCTACCGCTCCGCGGCGCAAATGTCATCGCCCGGCGCCCATCCTGATACCCATAAGGCCAAAAGACATGCCTGACGGGCCGAGTGCAACAAGTCCGGTGATTTTTGATCGGGCGCTCATCCGCGCCCGGCGCCGGCGGGCGGCGGCAATGGGCCCGGTCACATTTTTGCTCGAGCGGGTGGCCGACGAATTCGCCGACCGGCTTGCCGCGGTGATGCGCCGTTTCGATCTCGCCGCCGACATCGGCACGCCAACCGGCGCCGTGCGGACCGCACTTCTGAAACTCGGCTCCATCGGCACGATTATCGGATCCGGTGCGGAATTAGATCGGGAACAAAAATCCGTCGCCGCCGACGAGGAGGCGCTGCCGTTTCGCGACGCGTCGCTCGATCTCGTCGTGTCGGGGCTCGTGCTGCAATTCGTCAACGATCTGCCCGGCGTGCTCATACAAATTCGCCGCGCACTCAAAGCCGATGGATTGTTTGTCGCCGCTCTGCTCGGCGGCGAGACGCTGACCGAGCTGCGGCAATCCTTCGCTGCCGCCGAAAGCGAAGTGGAGGGCGGCGTGTCGCCGCGGGTTGCGCCGTTCGCCGATCTGCGCGAGCTCGGCGCTTTGTTGCAGCGCGCGGGCTTTGCGCTGCCGGTGACCGATGTCGATCGGGTGACGGTCAGATACGATAATGTCTTTGACCTGATGCACGATCTGCGCCGCATGGGCGCGACCAATGCGCTCTTCGCCCGCCGCCGCATGCCGCTGCGCCGCGCGACGCTCGTTCGCATGGCCGAGATCTATGCCGAGCGCTTCGCCGACCCCGACGGGCGCCTGCGCGCGACATTCGACATTGTCTGGCTGTCGGGCTGGGCGCCGCATCCGGATCAGCAGAAGCCGCTCAAGCCCGGCTCGGCGAAGACACGGCTGGCCGACGCGCTCGGCACACGGGAAATTTCGGCGGGGGAAAAGCCGGATCGCGCTTAGCGCTATTTGTCGCGGGTCATCTCTATTTCAACGCCGTCGAGACGGTCGTGAACAGGCCTTTGACACCCGAGCCGAGGCTGGTGACGGTCGCGGCAATGGCAACGCCGACGCCGGAGGCGATCATGGCGTATTCGATTGCGGTCGCGCCGCTGTCGTCGCGTAGAAAGCGCGACACGGTCGTGAAGATAGCGGCGGCGGAGCTCTGGTTATTTTTGAACATTGTTTCGTGCCTTCTGGCGTTCGATCACAAAAGTGTCGTCAGATGCGAAATCAGCGGCTCGTCGGCGGGCGGCATCGGATAATTCCGCAACTCGCTCGGCCGTACCCATTTCAACTGCTGCCCTTCGAGCGGCGCCACGAATCCGTCCCAGCGCCGGCAAACATAGAGTGGCATCAGCAAATGGAAGTCAGGATAGAGATGGCTCGCAAAGGTCAGCGGCGCGAGGCACTCTTCCTTGACGGCGATACCCAGTTCCTCCTTCAATTCACGGATCAAGCTCTGTTCCGGCCGTTCGCCGGTCTCGACCTTGCCGCCGGGAAACTCCCAAAGACCCGCCATCGCCTTGCCCGGCGGCCGCTGTGCGAGCAGCACGCGGCCGTCGGCATCGATCAGGGCGCAAGCGGCAACCAGAACAGTTTTGACGCTCACGGCCGGTCCTCAATCTATGCGGGTGTTGGTAAACACGCCTTCAATCCGATTGCATCCATAGCGGCAATCGCCGCATTGGTTAATGGAAGGCTACCTGCGCACCAGATCCAGGATGGCGTCCACATAAGCCTGCGGTGCTTCCTGACGAATGTCCGCGCTCATTTGCTCAGCTGCGATAGTCGCCGTTGATCGCGACGTACTCTTTGGTCAGATCGCAGGTCAGTACCCGGTCGCGACCTTTGCCCAGCCCGAGCGCGACCTTGAGCGTGATTTCCGGCTTCTTCATCACCGCGGAAACTTCAGTCTCGTCATAGGCCGGATCGCGCGCGCCCTTATGTGCGACGCGGATGCCGCCGAACCAGATCGACAGCTTGTCGCGGTCGGCCGGCTCGCCGGCTTTGCCGACGGCCATGACGACACGGCCCCAATTGGCGTCTTCGCCGGCGATCGCGGTCTTCACCAAAGGCGAATTGGCGATCGACATGGCGACCCGGCGCGCCGACGGTTTTGACACCGCGCCTTCGACCACGACCTCGAGGAGCTTGCGCGCGCCTTCGCCGTCGCGCGCCACTTGCTCGGAGAGATTGGCGAGCAGCGCATTGAACGCTTTGCGGAACGGCACGAGACGCGGATCGCTGGCGCGGCTGATGCGTGGCGCGTCGGCGGCCCCGGTCGCGAAGGCCAAGAGCGTATCCGACGTCGAGGTGTCGCCGTCGATGGTAACGGCATTGAACGTATCGACGACGCCTTCGCGCAGCAGCGTCTGCAGCACCGGCGCTGCGATCGGCGCATCGGTGAAGATGAACGACAGCATCGTTGCCATGTCGGGCGCGATCATGCCGGCGCCTTTGGCGAAACCGTTAATGGTGACCTCGGTGCCGGCGATCCGTGCCCGCGCCGTTGCCACTTTTGGAAACGTATCCGTGGTCATGATCGCCTTGGCGGCGTCCATATAGCCGCTGGCGGTGGCCTCGGCTTCGAGCTTTGTCATCACGCCGTCGAACGCTTGCGCCGGCAGCGGTTCGCCGATGACGCCGGTCGAGGCGAGAAACACTTCGGTCGCCTTGCAGCCGATCGCGGCCGCCGCGACTTTGGCGGTGAAAGTGCAGGCATCGCGGCCGTTCTTGCCGGTGAAGGCATTGGCATTGCCGGAATTGACCACAAGCGCCCGCGCGCGGGCGCCTTTGAGCCGCGCGCGGCACCATTCGACCGGCGCCGATGGGCACTTTGAACGCGTGAACACGCCGGCGACGCTGGTGGCCTCGTCGAAAACGACAAGGAGCACGTCGGTGCGGCCCTGATAGCGGATGCCGGCCGCAGCCGTCGCCAGGCGGACGCCGGCAATTTCCGGCATGTCGGGAACGGATTTCGGGGCGAGGGGAGAAACGGTGGAGGACATAATTGTTTGTTTTCCGTCATCCTGAGGTGGCCGCGAAGCGGCCCTCGAAGGGTGCGCGGCCCGGGCCGTCGCCCTTCGAGGCTCGCTTCGCTCGCACCTCAGGGTGACGGTATAATTACAGTGCCGCCGTTCCGCTGACTACTTCTTCGCCGGCGCCGCCGGGTTGAGCTTTGACGGGTCAGCCGCGGCAGGCGGCTGGTCGAGACGCTCGATGTTGGCGGCGCTGCGCAGTTTTGCGACGAGATCGGCTTGCGCGCGATGCGCGACATAGTTCTGGATCTGGCCTTTGACATCATCGAATGTCGGCGTCGGCTTGACGCGCTTGTCTTCGACTTTGATGATGTGCCAGCCGAACTGCGTATGCACCGGATCGGAAATCTGTCCCTTGTCGAGCTTGAACGCGACATCGGCGAATTCCGGCACCATCTGGTCCTTGGTGAAATAGCCGAGATCGCCGCCTTCGGCAGCACCTGGGTCTTTCGACTTCTCCTTGGCGAGGGTGGCGAAATCGGCGCCCTTTTTGAGCTGGTCTTTGATCGCCTTGGCTTCGTCTTCAGTGGCGACCAGGATATGGCGCGCATGCACTTCCTGCTCGTTCGCCATCTGCTTGACGGCGTCGTCATAGACCTTGTGCATCGTGTCGTCGGTCATGGCCGCGGTGCCGGCGTCTTGCAGCAAGGTCTCCATCAGCACTTTGTCGCGTTCGAACAGGACGCGGTGCTTGACGTCGTCGCGGTCGGCCAATTTCTGCTGCTCGGCGGCCTGCGCCAGCACGATGACGTCGGCGAGATAGGTAATGAGGTAATCGCGCTTCTGGTCCGGCCCCATTTGCGGCATGTTCGAGCCGACCTCGTCCTCGGCCAGCGCAAGGTCGCTTTGGCGGATATCGACGCCATTGGCGCGGGCGACCACCGGATCGGCATCCTGAGCGCGGAGCATGGCGGTCGGTCCGACCAGGAAGGCGGCAAGCGCGAGCGCGCCGAACGCGCGGGCAACGGACGGACGGATGGAGGCCATAAAACGCAATCCTTTAGGCAAGGCGGGAAAGTCGCCGGTTAATTTAGGGTGCCGGACCCGGGCCTGCAGCCCCGGATCGGCGCGGACACTCGCCCGAATCGATTGTCCTTGGCAATGGCAGATTCGGGGGCGCCGCCTAACGAGCGCGTGAATTGGGGGCTTTGCATTGACAAAAAATCGACCCCCTCCTATCTCTCGGCCAGAGTTTGGGACGTTCAGTCGCCTTGCAGAAGCCCGAATAGCGCCGCATTTTCCGCTGGTTGGGACGGGCGCCGCCCGCGAGGGAACAGTGCGATCCGAAACTCACTGATCCCAAACTCATGGGAACCGATTTTCGGCCAAGATCGTGCTTCATCAAACAGCTCGCAAGTAGGCAAAGCCTGCAAGAAGGTCGTGGCGAAAGCCCGTTAAAAGGATGTTGATGCGATGATCGGCGCAGTCGCCCGCAAGCTGTTCGGTTCCTCCAACGACCGCCGCATCCGCACCTATCGGCCGCGGGTCGAAGAGATCAATGCGCTGGAAGCGGAGCTCGAGGCGTTGTCCGACGAGGCGCTGCGCGCCCGCACCGACGAATTCAAGAAGCAGCTCGCCGCAGGGGCGACGGTCGACGACCTTCTGGTGCCCGCTTTCGCCACCGTTCGCGAGGCCGGCAAGCGCGCGCTCGGCCAGCGCCATTTCGACGTCCAGCTCATCGGCGGCATGGTGCTCCACGAAGGCCGGATCGCCGAGATGAAGACCGGCGAGGGCAAGACGCTGGTCGCCACGCTGCCGGTCTATCTCAATGCGCTCACCGGCAGCGGCGTCCACGTCGTCACCGTCAACGACTATCTCGCCAAGCGCGACTCCGAGTGGATGGGGCAGATCTACAAATTCCTCGGACTGACGGTCGGCGTCATCGTCCACGGCCTCGACGATGTCGAGCGCAAGAAGCAATACGATTGCGACGTCACCTACGGCACCAATAACGAGCTCGGCTTCGACTATCTGCGCGACAATATGAAATACCGGCTCGAAGACATGGTTCAGCGCGGCCATGGCTACGCCATCGTCGATGAGGTCGACTCCATCCTGGTCGACGAGGCGCGCACGCCGCTCATCATTTCCGGCCCGCTCGACGACCGCTCCGAATTCTACAATACGATCGACGCCTATATCCCCAAGCTCGACAAGGCCGATTACGAGCTCGACGAGAAGCAGCGCACCGTCAATCTCACCGAGTCCGGCATGGAGAAGATGGAGAGCTCGCTGCGCGACGCCGGCCAGCTCAAGTCGGATTCGCTCTATGACGTCGAGAACGTCTCCGTCGTCCACCACATCAATCAGGCCTTGCGCGCGCACAAGCTGTTCGCCCGCGACAAGGACTACATCGTCCGCAACGGCGAGGTCATCATCATCGACGAGTTCACCGGCCGCATGATGCCGGGCCGGCGCTATTCGGAAGGGCTGCATCAGGCGCTCGAGGCCAAGGAGCATCAGCCGATCCAGCCGGAGAACCAGACGCTCGCTTCGATCACCTTCCAGAACTATTTCCGCATGTACAAGAAGCTCGGCGGCATGACCGGCACGGCGGCGACCGAGGCCGACGAGTTCCAAGACATCTACAATCTGGAAGTTCTTGAAATCCCGACCAACCGGCCGATGGTCCGCCTCGACGACGACGACGAGGTGTATCGGACGTCCGCCGAGAAATTCCGCGCCATTCTGGCGCTGATCGAGGACTGCAAGGAGCGCGGCCAGCCGGTGCTGGTCGGCACCACCTCCATCGAGAAATCCGAACAGCTCGCCGAGACGCTGCGCAAGAGCGGCTGGGAGCAGCACGACTTTTCCGATCCCGATGCCTTCGCCCCGCTCTATTCGGGGAGTGAAGGCGGCGCCAAGCCGAAAGTGTTCGCCGTGCTCAATGCCCGCTATCACGAGCAGGAAGCGCAGATCATCTCGCAGGCCGGCGTACCGGGCGCCATCACCATTGCGACCAATATGGCCGGCCGCGGCACCGACATTCAGCTCGGCGGCAATGCCGACATGCGCATCCGCCAGGAGCTCGCCGACATCGCCGATCCGCACGAGCGGGACAAGGTCCGCGCGCCGACGAGATCCGCGCCCAGGTCGCGCGCTTGAAGGAGAAGGCGCTCGCCGCCGGCGGCCTCTATGTGCTCGGCACCGAGCGGCACGAGAGCCGCCGCATCGATAATCAGTTGCGCGGCCGCTCCGGACGCCAGGGCGATCCGGGCCACTCCAAGTTCTTTCTGTCGCTCGAAGACGATTTGATGCGCATCTTCGGCACCGACAAGCTCGACGGTATGCTGACCAAGCTCGGCTTGAAAGAAAACGAAGCGATCATCCATCCCTGGATCAACAAGGCGCTGGAAAAGGCCCAGCAAAAGGTCGAGGCGCGCAACTTCGACATCCGCAAGAACATCCTCAAATACGACGACGTGATGAACGACCAGCGCAAGGTCATCTTCGACCAGCGCGTCGAGTGGATGCAGGATGAGACCGTGGGCGAAGTCATCGGCGATATGCGCCATAGCGCGATGGATGAACTCGTCGCCAAGCACGTGCCGGAAAACGCCTATCCGGAGCAATGGGACACGGTCGGGCTGCGCGAGGAGCTCAAGCGCGTGCTCGGCCTCGATCTGCCGGTCGACGAATGGGCCAAGGAAGAAGGCATTGCCGACGAGGAGATCTTTGCCCGGGTCGAGCGCCGCGCCGACGAGCATATGGCGGCGAAAGTGGCGCAGTGGGGTTCGGACGTCATCCGCTACGTCGAGAAGTCGATCCTGTTGCAGACGCTCGACCATCTTTGGCGCGAGCATCTCGTCATGCTCGACCATCTGCGCCAGGTGATCGGGCTGCGCGGCTATGGCCAACGCGATCCACTCAACGAATACAAGGCAGAGGCCTTCACCCTGTTCGAGACGATGAGCCATAGCTTGCGCGAAGCTGTCACCGCGCAATTGATGCGCGTCGAGATCGTTTCGCAGCAGCCGCAGCAACAGCAGCCTGCGGCGCTCCCGGTCATGGAAGCGCATAAGATCGATCCGACGACCGGCGAGGATGAGATGGCGCTGGCGCTCGCCGGCGCCGAAACGCTGGCGCGCCATGGTATCGGCGGGCCATCGCCAAGCGCGGGTGCTCCTGTCGGCGGGACGCCGATTGGCGGGCGCGCAGGGGCTGCAACAAGCGCTCCAACCGGGTTGCCTCTTGGCGGTGCGACCTATGGCGGTCCCGCAAATGCCATCCCGCCGCGCGTTACCGCAGTGCCGGACCGCAATCCGCAGGATCCGCAAAGCTGGGGCAAGGTCGGCCGCAACGAGGCTTGTCCTTGCGGCTCCGGCAAGAAGTTCAAGCACTGCCACGGCCGCTACGCTTAGAGGCATCGTCTGACGGCGCGCCAGCGCGGCCGCCGCGTGCAAGCTCTGCAATTGCGCGAGCGTGACGCTTGCGGCGAATTTACGCGTCGGTTATTGCCCGCTCCCCGTGTGATCGACGGCTCGGCGCGTCCATGCTAAGTCGCCGCCGCGCCTCGCGGCCTTCAATAGCGAGGGCATGAGGGGGAATCGCGGATGAACACGGGTGAAATGCCGGCGGCGAAATCGCGCTTCGTCAGAAATTTTTGCCGGTCCGTAGTTGCTCTCTTTGCCCTGTTGTCCGCGCTTGCAACCGTCGGCGCCGAAGCCCAATCCGGCTATCCGAACCGTCCGGTGCAGCTGATCATCTCTTACGGCGCCGGCTCCACCGGCGACGTCAGCATGCGCATTCTGACCGAGCAGTTGACAGCGAAACTGGGGCAGCCGTTCCTCGTCATCAACAAGCCCGGCGCCGGCGGGGTCACTGCGGCGCAAAGCGCGGCGGCAACGGCACCGGACGGCTACACGCTCCTCCTCACCGGCAACAGTTCGACGATCAGTGTCGCGCTGTTCAAATCGCTGCCCTACAATATTCTCACCGACTTCGCCGCGGTGTCGATGGTCGCCAATTTCGATATGGTGGTCCTGGTCAAGGCCGGCTCGCCGCTCAAATCCATGGCGGACATCATCGCTTACGCGAAGGCCAATCCGGGCAAATTGAATATCGGCACGCTCGCCCCCGGCACGACGCAATATCTTGCGGCTGAATTGTTCAAGATCGTCACCGGCACCGATGTCGCGACCGTGCCGTTTCGCACCTCGCCGGATATGATGACGGCGCTCTTGCGCGGCGACGTCGACGTCGATTTCGAGTTCTTCGCGCCGATGCAGGCTTTGCTTGCGGATCACAAGGTGACGCCGATCGCCACCACCGGCAAGACACGGGCGGATTTCCTGCCCGATATCCCGACGGTGATGGAAAGCGGCATTGCAAATTTCGACGTTACCAGTTGGAACGGGATCACCGTTCCGGCCGGCACGCCGCGGCCGATTGTCGACACGCTCAGCCAGGCGACGATCGATGCCCTGGCGCAACCTGCCGTCCAGGAAGCGGGAAGGCGGCTCGGCATGGAAATGCGCGGCAGCACGCCGGAACAGCTGACGGCGCGGCTCAAGAGCGACATCGCCAAGTGGACCGACGTGGTCGAGAAGGCGCATATCCCGAAAATGGACTGAGCGATCGCCGCAGCAAAACTATCGCATCCGTAACAGATAAAATCCCAGGGCGACAAACCGCGTGACCAGCACCGACCGATTTCCCGTCGAGCTCGAATCCAAGATCCCGCGCACGCTGGCGGATTTTCTGCGCCCGGGCCGCGTGGCGCTTGTCATGTGGGACATGCAAAAAGGTCTCGCCGGGCGCTCGCCCGCGATCGATCAGATCGTGCCGAACGCCAGTGCACTGATCGCCGCCGCCGAGCGGGCGAAAATTCCGGTGATCTGGAGCCGTCACGTCCTGCCGCCGCTGCGGCTGACCAGCGGGCCGTTTCTGCGCTTCCTGATGAAGAAGCAGAATGTCGACCGGCCGAGCGAGCTCAAGCCGACGATGCAGGACGGCATGGACGATACCGAATTCGTCGCTGGCCTCGCGCCGCAGACGCACCATATCGTCCTGCAGAAGAGCCAGCCGTCGCTGTTCGTCGACACCCCGCTCGATCTGCGTCTCAAGACCATGGCGATCGATACGCTGGTCATGACGGGCGTGGCGACCGATATCGGCATCGAGCTGACCTGCCGGCATGGCGCGGCGCTCGGCTATTACAGCGTCGTCGTCGAGGATGCGACCGGCTCGTATAACAGCGAAGTCCACGAACGCAGCCTCGCCTTCCTGCGCGGCTGGACGACGCCGGTCGTCACGACGCAGATGGTCGTCGATATGTGGTCGGCTCACCAAAGGCTTGAGTGGGAATACAATATGCGTCCGATCCGCAGGTCGATCTCATCTTCTCGCATTTCATTCCGCGCTACGAAGCGACCGGCGTCGATCCGAACGATCTGCGGAAATTGATGCGCAGCATCACCCGCTGGGAGGATTGGTGCCGGGTCTGGTCGGACGAAGGCGCGCGCCACGAAAAGCTCGCCGCGGAGGCGGCCGCGCGGGGCCGCGCGCTGACCGCCGCCGAAGCCTATGTGCGCGCCGCGATCTATTATCACTACGGCAAGCATCTGTTTGCCGAGCATGCGGACGAATTCCGCAAAGCCCACGACGCCATGCTGCGCTGCTATACGGCGGGCGCGACCCAATTGCCGAGCCCCGCGGAGCGCGTCGAGTTTCCGTTCCGCGGCGTCGCCATGCCGGGCTGGCTGCGGAAGCCGCGCGGCATCGAGCGTCCGCCGGTCGCGGTCATTCTGCCGGGCCTCGACGCCTGCAAGGAAGAGCTTCATGCCTGGGCGGAGGCATTTGTCGACCGCGGCATGGCGGCGCTGACGCTCGACGGCCCGGGGCAGGGCGAAACATCGTTTGCGCTTCCGACCACGCATGAATGGGGCGCGGTTCTCGGTGCCGTCATCGACGTCCTCGAGACGCGCCGCGACGTCGACGGCAGCCGGGTCGGCGTGGTCGGGCAAAGTCTGGGCGCCATCTATGCGCCGCTCGCGGCCGCCGGCGAGCCGCGGTTGAAGGCCTGCATCGCCAATTGCGGGCCTTACGACTGGGGCACCGTGCTGCCGAAAATGCCAAAGGTGTCGCAGGAGGTGTTTCGCGTCCGCAGCCACGCCAAGAGCATGGACGAAGCCTATGCGCTGGCGCGCAAGATCACGCTCGAAGGCGCGGCCGAACGCATCACCTGTCCGCTCCTCGTCGTGTTCGGCGCGGGCGACAGGCTCGTCCCGCCGAGCGAAGGCGAGCGCCTCGTCAAAGCGGCGTCCGGCCCGTCACAGCTCGTCGTTTACGAGGAAGGCAATCACGTCTGCTTCAACATCAGCTACAAGTTCCGCCCGCTGACCGGCGACTGGATGGCGGAACAATTGCAGGCGCGCAGCCACTGAAAGCGCCTTGCGATGAGATAGTCCCGATTGTTGTCTTTGGCGCTTATTGCAATCCGGCCCAGCGGCCGCTCGAACGAGCCGGTCGGCACGACGGGCTGCGCGCCCTTCATCACGCTGCTGCTGTTCGCGGGCGGCGCGGCATTGGCGTCCTGCTGCGGCTTGTTCGGTTGCGAGGTGCTTGGTTGTGACCTGGGCGGCGCGGCTGCCGCGATCGAAGGCTTCAGCTTCAGCGCGTCCGCGACTTGCGGCGCCACCGGCTTTTGCGGATCGGGCTTTGCCGTATCGGTCTTTGCAATATCGGTCTTGCGCGGCGCTCGGAGCAGGCTTCAAGCCGGCAAGCGGCGCGCCTTGCGCCTGCGGCGGCGGCTGCTGCGCGGCGTCGGTTTTCGGCTTGAACCAATTGCTGAAGAAGCTTGAGTGATCGCTCGCATCGGCCGAGGCAACCTGAGTTTGCGGCGCTTGAATCTGCGGCGCGGGCGGCCGTTCGGCGTGCTGTTCGATTTGAACATTGCGCTGAGAATGCCGCGCGACGTGCTGCCGGTCGATCCGTCGGGATCCTCGCGCGGGCCGCTGATGGTCGGTGTCGGCATGCCGGGATGCACCGGCGGCGCGTGCAGGTGGCCATCGTTGTCGTAGAACGGCGCCGGTGGTTTCGAGCTTGGCGACGAATACCCGGTTCATGCCGCCGTCGGTGCCGAGCGTCACCGGGGCGACCGCGACGTTTTCTTTGGTCAATTGCGCGAGCTGATATTCGTCGTTCTTCTGCTTCTCCAGCGCCGGTCCGGCGATTTCCTGCGGCAACTTCAAAGGCCGGGCAGCGGCCGGTCGGGCTGAACACCAGCGGCTTCGTCGAATTCGCCGGCGGCTGCGCGTCGAACACATAGTGCCGGTCGCAGACATCGACCTTCGGTTCGAGACGCGTCACCTCGAAATGGTCGTTGCCTTCCTTGAGCATTTTCCAGAACGGCATATTCGGATTGTTGCGATGCCGCGCCAAATTCGCCGCCGTCAGGCGGAACGGATAGGCCTGGATCTGGAATTCCTTCTGGCCGCCGAGGAAGGACTCGCGCGCCAGCGAATAGATTTCGCCGATCTGCTCGTCGGTCATGGCGTAACAGCCGGCCGACGAGCAATCGCCGTGGATCATCAGGAACGCGCCGCTGTAATTGTTGGCTTTGTCGTAGGCGTTGGGGAAGCCGATATTGATGGCGAGGTAGTAGTTGGAATTCGGATTTATCAGCCCGGGCGTGATCGAATAGAATCCCTCCGGCGCCTGGCGATCGCCTTGCACTTTCTTCGGGCCGAGTTCGCCCGACCAGCGGCAGATCGGATAGACTTTCAGCAGCGCGTAGCGGCCGGTCGTGTCCTGCTTCCAGACTTCGAGTTCCGATTCCTCTTTGAAAACCCGAACGAGGATCGGCGAGTCCTTCGGCATGTTTTTTTGGTCGAGCAGCGCCAGCATCTCGGGCGAGAGTTCTTTCATCGCCCGCGTCGGGATCTGATAGCCCTCGTCGCCGTAGCAGCCGGCGAGCGCCAGTGCGCCGGCGAGGGCAAAAAAGGTCGCAAGCGCACGCAGAGCTGGGTGCGCGCAAACTAAGTGCGCGGTTTACGCAGGCGCGGATCAACGTCGAATTCCCCGACAGATGGATTATCCCCGTGCCATCTACTGCCTGATGGTTACCCATAAGAGGTGGCTTTCGCAAGGCAACCGGCGGTCGGAGTCCCGGTTGATCATGCGGCCGCTAAATAATGGTAAATTATCAGCGAATTTGAGCGGAAAGGCCAATAAATTAGGCGACTTTACGCGCGATCCGGGAGCAATCGCGGCAAGATTGTGGCAGGCGATTTTCAACAGGGCCTTATTTGCTCGGGCCGGCTGTGAAATTCGGGCGCTTGCCGGCGCAAATCGAGGGCGCAGATCAGCCGAGCGTCCGCCCGATCGCGAGGAATTTTTCGCGGCGGCGGCGGATGACGGTCGCGCGGTCGAGGCCGCGAAATTCGGCGAGCGCGGTGCCGATCGCTTCGCCCGCCGCCGCCATCGCCGCGGCCGGTTCGCGATGCGCGCCGCCGGTCGGCTCGGGCACGATCACGTCGACGACGCCGAACCGCAGCAGGTCCTGCGCGGTGATTTTCATGTTGGACGCCGCGTCCTGCGCTTTCGACGTATCGCGCCACAGGATCGAGGCCGCGCCCTCCGGCGAGATCACGCTGTAGACGGAATGCTCCAGCATCAGCACGCGATTGGCGGTGGCGATGGCGATGGCGCCGCCGGAACCGCCTTCGCCGATGATCAAGGCGACGTTCGGCACGCCGATCTCGAGGCAGGCTTCGGTCGAGCGCGCAATGGCTTCGGCCTGGCCGCGCTCTTCCGCGCCGATGCCGGGATAAGCGCCCGCGGTATCGATCAGCGCGATGACCGGGACATCGAAGTGGTCGGCCATGCCCATCAGCCGCGCCGCTTTGCGATAGCCTTCGGGCCGCGCCATGCCGAAATTGTGCTTGAGCCGGCTCTCGGTGTCGGAGCCTTTTTCGTGGCCGATGACGCAGACGGTCTCGCCGCGGAAGCGGCCGAAACCGCCGATGATGGCGGCGTCCTCGCCGTGCTTGCGGTCGCCGGCGAGCGCCACGAAATCGGTCATCAGCGCCGAGATATAGTCGAGGCAATGCGGCCGCAGCGGATGCCGCGCGACCTGCGTCTTCTGCCACGGCGTCAGCCCGGCATAGAGCTCCTTGAGCGCGACCGCAGCCTTGCCCTCGATGCGGTCGATTTCCTCGCCGATGGCGTCGCCGTCGGAGTGCAGCGCGCGCAGCTCGTCGACCTTGGCCTCAAGCTCGGCCACCGGCTTTTCGAAATCGAGGTAAGAACGCATCGCTTTAGGTCAACCGGCGGCAAAGGCCGCGCGGCGGGTGCCGCGGGCGCGGCTAAATCGCCCGCGCCATGCCGGGAAGTCAAGGAAGGGACCTGGTTCCATAGTTAATCTTGCTAGTTAGTCTTGCTCGTTAGTCTTGCGCCAGCGGGTGCAAATCGCGCACCAGGCTTTTCAGGCGCTCTTCCAGAACATGGGTATAGATCTGCGTCGTTGAAATATCGGCGTGGCCCAGAAGCGTCTGCACCACGCGCAAATCGGCGCCGTTGTGCAGGAGATGGCTGGCGAAAGCGTGGCGCAAGACGTGCGGGCTCACCTGCGCCGCGCGCAAGCCGGCAGCGCCGGCGAGCGTCTTGAGGTCACGGGCAAAATGCTGGCGCGTGAGATGGCCGCTGTCGCCGAATGACGGAAACAGCCATTTCGACTGCGCCTCGTGCCCCGCCTCCTTGAGCAGCGCGAGATAGGCCGCCATCGCCCGTTTCGCCGCGTCGTTGAGCGGCACCATGCGTTCCTTGTTGCCTTTGCCGCGCACGATGATGACGCGCGCGTCCTTGCGCGCCGCCGAAGCCGGCAGCGCCACAAGCTCGGAGACGCGAAGTCCGGTCGCGTAGAGGAGCTCGACCAGGCACGCGAGCCGCGCCGCGCGCAGCCGCACCGGTAATGGCGAGGCGGGATCGCGATGCCGCGGCCGTGCGCAGCAGATGATCGACTTCGGCAAGCGACAGCGTCTTCGGCAAATTGCGCTCGCGCTTTGGGCCTTGCAGGACGGCTGCGGGATCGTCGGCGCGATGGCCCTCGGCATAGAGAAAGCGATAAAGCTGCCGCATCGCCGACAGCCGTCGCGCCACCGTCGTCACGCGCATGCCGCGCCGCGACAGCTCGCCGAGGTAACCGCGTAGATCTTCGGTGTTCGCTTTGGCAATGGAGCGGCCGGCGTCCTTGAGGTATGCGGAAAAGTCCTCGAGGTCACGGCGATAGGCGGCAAGCGTATTTGCTCCGGCGCCGCGCTCCGCCGCCAGCATGTCGAGATAGAGCGCGGTCAGCGCCGCGTCGGAATGCGGTGCGGCAGGAAGAGCCTTTTTTGCGCGCGTCATTTTGCGATCCGAACCCGTGCGGGCCATCACCGCGTTCAGTGATCCTTGAAGAATTTGTCCGGCGGTATCGTCACGCTGATCTCGCGCGGCTTCGGCGCAACGAAATGCGCCAGCGCATAGAGGCCGCCATAGACGGCGCCGACCAGTATAGCGATGACAGCAAGTAACCGGAGCAGGCTCGGCATCGTTAAGCGCTCGCGCTCTTCCCCTTGGTGCCGGCGGGCGGGACCGAGTACGATCATGTTCGCGCCGGACTGGCAAGAGACCTAGCAAGAGACCTAGCAAGTGACCCGGGTGATTAGCAAGCGATCTGGCGCGCGCATTTCCCGGCGATCTGATAAGTCATCCGGCGGATCGTCCGGGCGGTGCCTCCGGACCCTTCGGGACGCCGGAAGGCCGAGTGTCGGGCTTTACTTTAAATGACTGATATTACACTACAAAATGATGTAAAGCCTGCAGGTTCCGGCGGCGCCGATATTGGCCCGCTTGGGCACCCGTTCGATCGTGCTGACCGGCATGATGGGGGTCGGCAAATCGTCCATCGGCCGCCGCCTTGCCGCGCGGCTCGGCGTGCCTTTTGTCGACGCCGATACCGAAATCGAAAAGTCCGCCAACATGAGCATTGCCGACATCTTCGCCCGTCACGGCGAGGACTATTTCCGCAGCGGCGAGGCACGCGTGATCGCGCGTCTGCTCGATTCCGGCCCGCAGGTTTTGGCCTCCGGCGGCGGCGCCGTCATGAACGCGGATACGCGCGCGGCGATCAAAGCCAAGGGCGTCTCGATCTGGCTCAAGGCCGATTTCGACGTGCTGATGCGCCGCATCGCCAAGCGCAAGCACGAACGGCCGATGCTGCATACCGACGATCCGGCCGAGACGTTGCGGCAGCTTCTGATCACCCGCGAACCGGTCTATGCGCTGGCCGATCTCACCGTGCAGTCGCGCGAAGTGCCGCATGACGCGATCGTTGCGGAAATCATGAGGGCGCTTTCTGGCTTCCTCGATGCACCGCCGCAGGAAGGGAGCAATACATGACGGCGCCGGTTCGCGCTGAAACCACGACTGTTGCCGTGTCGCTCGGCGCGCGCAGCTACGACATCGCGATCGGGCGCGGGCTTCTCGCTTCGCTCGGCGCGCGGATCGCCGAGCTGCGGCCGGGCTGCAAAGCCGTCATCGTGACCGATGAGAATGTCGCGCGGCTGCATCTCGCCGCGGCCGAAGCGGCGCTCGACGCATGCCGGCGTCGCCACGCACCGCGTGATCGTGCCGGCCGGCGAAGCCTCGAAGAGCTATCGCGTGTTCGAAGCAGGTTTGCGAGGCCGTCATCGCCTCGCGCATGGAGCGCGACGATCTCGTCGTCGCGCTCGGCGGCGGCGTCATCGGCGATCTCGCCGGCTTTGTTGCTTCGGTGGTGCGGCGCGGGCTCGATTATGTGCAGGTGCCGACCTCGCTGCTCGCGGACGTGGATTCCTCGGTCGGCGGCAAGACCGCGATCGATTCCGCCCACGGCAAGAATCTGGTCGGCGCGTTTTACCAGCCGATCCTGGTGCTCGCCGATACCGCGCTCCTCGACACCTTGCCGGCGCGCGAGTTCCGCGCCGGCTACGCCGAAGTCGCGAAATACGGTCTCCTCGGCGACGCGCCGTTCTTCTCCTGGCTCGAAACCAATTGGCGCGAGGTTTTTGCCGGCGGCAATTCGTCCGCAAGATCTGCGCGCGAACACGCCATCGCCATCTGCTGCCGCGCCAAGGCCGCCATCGTCGCCCGCGACGAGCGCGAAACCGGCGACCGCGCCTTGCTCAATCTCGGCCACACATTCGGCCACGCCTTCGAGGCGGCCTGCGGCTTTTCCGACCGGCTGCTGCACGGCGAGGCCGTCGCGGTCGGCATGGCGCTGGCTTTCGCTTTTTCGGCGAAACTTGGCCTGTTGCCGATGGCCGAAGCCGAGCGCGCCATCCGCCATTTGGCGGATGTCGGCCTGCCGACGCGGCCGCAGCGACATTCCCGGCCCGCTACCAAGCCTTGACCAATTGATGAACTTGATCGCGCAGGACAAGAAAGTGAAGCGCGGAATGCTTACATTTATCCTGGTGAGGGGGATCGGCTCCGCTTTCGTCGAGGGCGGCGTCGATGCCGGCGCGGTACGCGCGTTCCTCGGCGAGAAGCTTGCGGAGCGATGAGCACGATCGATTGGCTGACCGTCTTGGCGGTCGTTATCTGTCTGGTGATTTCGGCGTTTTTCTCGGCGAGCGAGACGGCGCTGTCGGCCGTCGTCGCGCGCCTCCATGCTGCGGCTGGAAAAACAGGGCAATCGCGACGCCGGCATCGTCAACCGGTTGCTGGCGACGCGCGAGCGGCTGCTCGGCGCCATCCTGTTCGCCAACAACTTCAGCAATATCGCGGCGTCGACTTTGGCGACCGGCTTGTTGCTCGCCTATTTCGGCCAGGCCGGCGAGATCTACGCCACTTTCATCATGACGTTTCTGATCTTCATCTTCGCCGAAGTGCTGCCGAAGACGGCGGCCTTCAACGCGCCGGATCGCATGGCGCTCGTGGTGGCGCAGCCGGTCGAACGGACGGTGCGCTGGTTCTCGCCGTTCCTCCGCGTCGTCGAGTCGCTGGTGAAATACATGTTGCACGGGTTCGGCATGCCGGTCGGCAAGATCCAATCGATCCTGTCGCCGGACGAGGAATTGCGCGGCGCCGTCGATCTCATGCATAGCGCCGGCGTCGTCGCCAAGCACGACCGCGATATGATGGGCGGCTTGCTCGATCTGCGCGAACTGACGATCTCCGACGTGATGGTCCACCGCACCAAGATGGTGATGCTCGACGCCGACGAGCCGCGCGAGCGAATTGATCGATGCGGTGCTGGCCGCCGGAGTAACCCGCATACCGCTGTGGCGCGACTCGCAGGACAACGTCATCGGTGTGCTCAACGCCAAGGAATTGTGGCGGGCCTTGCACGCGGCGGAGGGCGACGCCGAAAAAATCGACATCGAGGCGCTGGCAAAGACGCCATGGTTCGTGCCGGATATGACGCCGGTCGCGGAGCAGCTCAGGGCGTTTCGTCATCGCAAGACGCCGTTCGCGCTGGTCGTCGACGAATACGGCGAACTCGAGGGACTGGTGACGCTGGAAGATATTATCGAGGAGATCGTCGGCGACATCACCGATGAACACGATATCGCCGTGCCCGGCGTGCGGCCGCTGCCTGACGGTTCGGTCAATGTCGACGGCGGGGTCACCGTGCGCGATCTCAATCGCGTGATGGATTGGAACATTCCCGACGACGAGGCGACCACGATCGCGGGCGTCGTCATCCACGAAGCGCGCTCGATCCCGGAGCCGGGCCAGAGCTTTACCTTCTACGGCTTTCGCTTCCAGGTTCTGCGCAAATCCCGCAACCGTATCACCGCTTTGCGTGTCGCACCGCTGACGCGCAAAGTCACTGCCAAGGCAAGCTGATGAGCAATCCTGCGATCAATTCCGCTGTCCGCATCGGTCACGTGCATCTCAAAGTCGCCGATATCGACCGGGCGCTCGCTTTCTATTGCGGCGTGCTCGGCTTCGAGCTGACGCAGCGCATCGGCAAGCAGGCGGCGTTTCATTTCAGCCGGCGGCTATCATCATCACATCGGGCTCAACACCTGGGAGAGCGCCGGCGGTTCGCCGCCGGCGCCGGGCACGACCGGCCTCTACCACCTCGCGATCCTTTACCCGACGCGGGCGCAATTGGCCGACGCGTTGCGCAGGCTCATCGAAGCGGAAATTCCGCTCGAAGGCGCGTCCGATCACGGCGTCAGCCAGGCGCTCTATCTGCGCGATCCCGACGACAACGGTGTCGAGCTTTACTGGGATCGTCCGCAACAAGAGTGGCCGCGCACCGCCGATGGCGAGCTCGCGATGTTCACGCACCGGCTCGATCTTGTCGATCTCTTGGAACAAGCCGAGAAAGCGCCGGCAACCGCGACGTAGAGCATGATCCGGAAAAGTGGGAACCGGTTTTCCGAAGAGATCATGCTCCATCAAAAAGTCTAATCAGCGGCGACGGCGATCCCCTGGATCTCGATCAGCATCCCGGACCGCGCGAAATCCGACACGGTGATCAGCGCGCTGCACGGGTAGTGGCCGGTGGCGAAGAATTCCTTGCGGATTTCGACAAAGCGATCGCCGTGGCGCGCATCGTTGATGAACACCGTCATGGTCACAAGATCTTTGAGACTGCTGCCGACGTTCTGCAGTGTCGCGTCGAGCTGCTGAAAGATCGTGCGCGTCTGGCCGTCGAAATCGCCGATCAGCGATTTGCCGTTCTGATCCGCCAACGCGGTCTGGCCGGCCAGATAGATCGTGCGGCCGCCGCGCGTGACGATGGCCGGCGAATAGGAGCGGCTGGCTTGGCGCTCGGTGCCTGGGAAATGCTCGATTGTGGGTGCGTTCGACATGCTAGGTTGTTCTCCGCTTGCGGAAACCGAGTAAGAAAAATCAGCGCGCCGGCTGCTCTAGCTTTCTCCCGGCGCTTGCGCATGGATGGCGAGCGCATGCACGCGGCCCTTCATTTCGTTCGCCAGCGCCGTATTGATCATGCGATGGCGTTCGAGCCGGCTCTTTCCTTTGAACGCGCTCGACACAATATAAAGGCGGAAATGGCTCTCGCCGCCCGGCCGGTGTCCGGCGTGGCCCTCGTGTAAATGGGATTCATCCTCGACATGCAGGCTCTCCGGGGCGAAAGCCGCCATCAATTTGGTGGTGATGATGTCCCGCATGCCCATTTTGCAGCCCTAAGCCATAAACCCCGAAGCGGGGATGGATTTTCTGAGATAAGATTATGGGTTTTCGAAAGAGATCACGGCTCAAAGAGCGATTATGACTCAAAGCAAGATCTAAACGGTGTCACGTTAAGGTCAATCACCGCGCCACGCCGAATTAACTCCTGTCAAGTCTTGAAGGTTTAATCGACGCACCCGCATAATCATCATGATGAGTAACGACTCGCCACTGTTCGATCGAATCCGGGTCAAGCCGAACCAGGATCGCCGCTTGCGCGCGGAGCTTCCCGCCGTGCGAGTGGCCGGCGTGCAAGGGTCCCGCGACGCATCGCGCCCCGAAAGGCCGCGAGCTCGCCAACGAATATTGGCGGTTTTGCCTCGATCATGTGCGCGAATACAACAGTACGTACAATTTTTTCTCCGGCATGAGCGACGACGCGGTCGCGAAATACCAGAAGGACGCGCTCACCGGGCACCGGCCCACCTGGAAGATGGGTTCGATCGGCGGCAAGCGCGCGAAACGTGCCGCCAAGGAGTTCCGCGGCGGCAACTTCGCCACCGACGATCCGTTCTCGCTGTTCGGCGAGGCGGGCGACCGCCGGTCGGGCCATGCGCAAAAGGAGCCCGAGGGCCGCAAGATTCTCAATGCGCAGCGCCGGGCGCTCGACGCGCTCGGCTTTGAAGGTGACGCCACGAAGGTCGATATCAAGGCCAGGTTCAAGATGTTGGTGAAACGGCACCATCCGGACGCCAATGGTGGGGACCGCGGCTCGGAAGACCGGCTGCGTGAAATTATTCAAGCCTATAACTATTTGAAGACAGCAGGCTTCTGCTGACCGGCCAGGCTTCGCGGCGGCTTTTCCCACGCTTCCGGCGGCACTCTCGCCCACCACTTTCGCCGCCTTGGGCCTTTCTGCTAGACCTAGCGGGACAATCCGACCGCCGGTAACACCCGATTAGCGCCTCGGAATTGCCGAGGCCGTCGATTTAGGGTTGCCTTGCCAAGGTCTTAGCCAAGCTCAGCCTTGCTGAGCCTACCTTGCCGGGGTCACGGAGGAGCAATGACTCTCGCAGCTAACAGTGAATCCGGCTTGCCGGATATGAAGGTTTCCGTCCGCCAGGTCTTTGGGATCGATAGCGATCTCGAAGTTCCGGCCTATTCGGAGCCGGACGAATATGTGCCGGAGAACGATCCGGACTACCGCTTCGATCGCCCGACCACGCTCGCCATTCTCGCCGGCTTTGCCCGCAATCGGCGCGTGATCGTCACCGGCTATCACGGCACCGGCAAATCGACGCATATCGAGCAGGTCGCCTCGCGGCTCAATTGGCCGTGCGTGCGCGTCAATCTCGACAGCCATATCAGCCGCGTCGATCTGATCGGCAAGGACGCCATCGTGATCCGCGAAGGCATGCAGGTCACGGAATTCCGCGACGGCATCCTGCCGTGGGCGCTGCAGAACAATGTCGCGCTGTGCTTCGACGAATACGATGCCGGCCGTCCCGACGTGATGTTCGTCATCCAGCGCGTCTTGGAATTGTCCGGCCGGCTGACGCTGCTCGATCAGAATAAAGTGATCAAGCCGCATCCGGCGTTCCGCCTGTTCGCGACCGCCAATACCGTCGGTCTCGGCGACACGTCGGGCCTCTATCACGGCACGCAGCAGATCAACCAGGGTCAGATGGACCGCTGGTCGATCGTCACCACGCTGAACTATCTGCCGCACGACAACGAGGTCGATATCGTCCTCTCCAAGGCGAAGCACTATCGCACCACCGAGGGCCGCGAGATCGTCTCGAAGATGGTGCGGGTCGCCGACCTCACGCGCAACGCCTTCATGAACGGCGACATCTCGACGGTGATGAGCCCGCGCACGGTGATCACCTGGGCGGAGAACGCCGAAATCTTCAGCGACATCGGCTTTGCGTTCCGGCTCACCTTCGTCAACAAGTGCGACGAGCTCGAACGTCCGCTGGTGGCGGAATTCTATCAGCGCTGCTTCGGCCAGGAATTGCCGGAGAGCGCGGTCAACGTGGCGCTGTCCTGATGTCGTCCCCGCGCAAGCGGCGACCCATAAGCCCAGTCATGAAATCAAATTGCCAGCATCGTGATTATGGATTCCGGGTTCGTCGCTTTGCGACGCCCCGGAATGACGGCTGACCATGTCCTCGAACATCAAGCCGAAGAGCAACGCCAAGGAAGCGCCGACCGAGCCGTTCAAGCGCGCCGTCGGCGTGTGCTTGCGCGCCATCGCCGGCAAAGGCGATCTCGAAGTGAATTTCGCCTCGGAGCGTCCAGGTCTTGCCGGCGGCAAGGCGCGGCTGCCGGAGCCGCCGCGCCGGCTCAACGAACGCGAAGCTGCGATCGTGCGCGGCCATGCCGATTCGATTGCGTTGCGGCTTGCCTGCCACGATCCGGCGGTGCACCGGAAGCTTGCGCCCGGCGGCCAGCAGGCGCGCGCGGTGTTCGAAGCCGTCGAACAGGCCCGCGTCGAGGCCATCGGCTCGCGCCGCATGGGTGGCGTCGCCAAGAACCTCACCGCCATGCTCGACGACCGCTTCCACCGCGGCAAATTCGACGACATTACCGATCGCGCCGACGCGCCCATCGAAGAGGCGCTCGCCATGATGGTGCGCGAGCGGCTCACCGGCGAGACGCCGCCGGCGGCCGCGCGCAAGCTCGTCGATTTGTGGCGGCCCGCTGATCGAGGAGCGCGCCGGCCGCAATCTCGATCGGCTCGAGCGCGTGCTCAACGACCAGCGCCAGTTCGGCGACGTCGTCCACGATCTGCTCGACTCGCTCGACATGGGCGAGGATCGCTCGAGCGAATCCGACGAGGAGGAAGGCGAAGAGGGCGAGGAAGAAAATCAGCAAGACGAATCCGGCGAGGACGGCGACGCCAACGATTCCGCCGAGAGCGACAAGACCAGCAGCGAGGCGGAGGCTTCGGCCGAGGAAATGCCCGACAGTTCTTCGGAAGCCGTCGATGCGCCGGCCGCCGAGATGGCCGACGACGCCGAAATGGGCGATTCGGAAACTGCCGCCGAACCGTGGCGGCCGCGGTCGCAGCGCAACGAGCCGCGCGGGCCGGACTACAAGCCCTTTACCTCGAAATTCGACGAGACGGTGGGCGCGGAGGAATTATGCGAGCCGGAAGAGCTCGACCGGCTGCGCGGCTATCTCGACAAGCAGCTTTCGCATTTGCAGGGCGTGGTGGCCCGGCTCGCCAACCGCCTGCAGCGGCTGCTGTTGGCGCAGCAGAACCGCGCCTGGGAATTCGATCTCGAGGAAGGCCTGCTCGATCCGGCGCGGCTGACGCGCGTCATCGTCGATCCGATGCATCCGCTGTCGTTCAAGCGCGAGAAGGACACCAATTTCCGCGACACGGTGGTGACGCTTTTGCTCGACAATTCCGGCTCGATGCGCGGCCGGCCGATCACGGTGGCGGCGACCTGCGCCGATATTCTCGCGCGCACGCTGGAACGCTGCGGCGTGAAGGTCGAAATCCTCGGCTTCACGACGCGCGCCTGGAAAGGCGGGCAATCGCGCGAAGCCTGGCTGGCGCAGGGCAAGCCGCCCAATCCGGGCCGCCTCAACGATCTGCGCCACATCATCTACAAGGCGGCCGATGCGCCGTGGCGGCGCGCGCGCAAGAATCTCGGCCTGATGATGCGCGAGGGGCTGCTCAAGGAAAATATCGACGGCGAGGCGCTCGATTGGGCGCATAAGCGGCTTCTGGCGCGGCCGGAAACGCGCAAGATCCTGATGATGATTTCCGACGGCGCGCCGGTCGACGATTCAACGCTCTCGGTCAATCCCGGCAATTATCTCGAGCGCCATCTGCGCTGGATCATCGAGGAGATCGAGACCCGCTCGCCGGTCGAACTGATCGCCATCGGCATCGGCCACGACGTGACGCGCTACTACCGGCGCGCGGTGACGATCGTCGACGCCGAGGAGCTTGGCGGCGTGATGACGGAAAAACTCGCCGAACTGTTCGAGGAAAACGCGACGCAGGATCTGGTGCGTCCGGCGCCGCGGCGGCGTTTGAACGGCTAGCGGCGAACGCCTTTCCAGAAAAAATGCCTACCGGGCTTTGACGCCTACGCCGCGACAGCGGCGCGCTTCTTGACGACCTGGCGCTTGAGTTCAAGCACGCGCGGCGACAGTTCTGCGTCTTTCGCCTTGAGCAGGAAGGCATCGAGGCCGCCGCGATGATCGACGGTCTTGAGCGCATTGGCCGAAACCCGCAGTCTGAATTTGCGGCCGAGCACGTCCGACATCATCGTGACGTTGAGCAGATTGGGCTTAAACTGCCGCTTGGTCTTGCGGTTGGAATGGCTCACTTTGTGCCCGATCTGACGGTCCTTACCGGTGAGCTCGCAACGCCATGCCATAATTCGAGTTCCTTGGTTCAAATTCCTTGCGGAAATGCCGTGTCCCTCCCGCGCATCATGGGGCGCCTGCGTGGGCCGCCGGCCGGACGATGTAGGGAGATGGCCGCGGACCTATAGTCAGACCCTCACCAAGCGTCAAGCGGAGCCTGGCATTTGCGCTATTCCACGGGCGATTCGCGGGACAATTCGTGGCCAAATACCTGACTGAATTCCCAAAGAGATTGCCGTCGAGCCGAGAGGGTTAAAACCACACAAAGGACGCATTCTCCGCCAAAACAATGCACTCGGTTCCACGTCCGGCTGCCCAGGGAAAAACCATTGTCTGCCTTCGTGTTACCGTCTCCGACTGGCCGCCATGCAGGCAGTGCCGCGTTCGCCGCGGCATTTTTTGTCTTGGCCCAATTTGCTTGGCTCAATTTGTCTTGGCGCAATGGGGCCTTGCGCTCGCGATCTCTCCCGCGATGGCGGGAGATGCCGGCCATGCGGTCCCCGATACGAGCCGTGATACGAACCATGCGGTCCCCGCGCAGGGCCGCCTCGAGGCCGAATATGTCGTAAGCCTCGCCGGTATTCCGATCGGCCACGGCAATTGGATCATCGAGATTTCCAACGACCAGTACACCGCAGCCGCAAGCGGCGCGACGACGGGCATCATTCGCTTCTTCACCGGCGCCCATGGCACCGGCGCGGCGCATGGCACCGTCAGCGGCGGCCAGCCGATCCCGACGAGCTACGGGGCGACCATCATCTATGACCGCAGGGTCGATGACGTGCGGCTGACGCTCGCCGGCGGCAATGTCACCGAATACGCGGTCGAGCCGCCATTGCCTCCGGTCCCGGAGCGCATCCCGATCACCGAGGCCGATCGTCATGGCGTGTTCGATCCGATGACGTCGATGCTCAATCGCGTCGGCGGCAGCGGCGATCCGGTTTCGCCGGAAGCCTGCAATCGCAAAGTGCCGGTGTTCGACGGGCGCGTGCGTTACGATCTGCACAGCGAATTCAAGCGCATGGAAAACGTCAAAGCCGAGCACGGCTATGAAGGCCCGGCAGTAGTCTGCGCCGTCTATTTCACGCCGATCTCCGGCTATGTGCCGGATCGCCCCGCGATCAAATATCTCGTCGAGTTGCGCGACGCCGAAGTGTGGCTGGCGCCGATTTTCGGCACCCGCGTCCTGGTGCCGTTCCGCTTCTCGATGCCGACGCCGCTCGGCACGGGTTTGCTGCAAGCGACCTCGTTCGTGACGGTCGCGCCACCGTCGCATTCGGCTGCCAAGACACAGTGACCGCTGGCGCGACAGCGCGGCGAAGGGTCGAGCCGAAATCATGCGCGCCAAGACCGAACCCACGCCAAAGCGTCCCCACTATCCACAGGCCTACGGGCCTTGACTCCCGGTGGAATCGTGATCGTGCGACACGTTAACGCTTTTGGCGCCAAAGCGGCTGTCGGAACCGAAGATTCCACCCGATCTGGTGTTTAGCTGTAATAACGATGCCACATATCGCAGTGAACAGAATCGAACAGCTCCAGAGTCGCCGATTCGGCCGCGATTTGTTCCAGACTCGTTCCACATCTTAAGCACAGGGATATTGCGCGTCGCATTGTGATACAGAAGTGCTGTGCTACTTGCGCAATGCCGTGTGAATGCCGGGACCTTGATGCCGATTTCGTTTTCGCCGCCGCCCGACCGTGATCTGCGTGCCCGTGGTGCCGGCGTTACCGCCGTGCTTGGGCCGACCAATACCGGGAAAACCCACCTCGCCATCGAGCGGATGCTGGCGCATTCGTCGGGCCTGATCGGCCTGCCGCTGCGCCTCTTGGCGCGCGAGGTTTATAACCGCGCGGTGGATCGCGTCGGCGCCGAGCAGGTGGCGCTGATCACCGGCGAGGAGAAGATCAAGCCGCCGAATCCGCGATTCTGGGTCGCCACCGTCGAGGCGATGCCGCGCGATCTCGACGTCGCCTTCCTCGCCGTCGACGAAATCCAGCTCGCCGCCGATTTCGAGCGCGGTCACGTCTTTACCGATCGCATGCTCAACCGCCGCGGCCGCGAGGAAACGCTCGTGCTCGGCGCCGCCACGATGCGGCCGATCGTCGAGCGCCTGTTGCCGGGCGCGAGCATCGTCAGCCGCCCGCGGCTGTCGCAACTGACGTTTTCCGGAGAAAAGAAGCTGACGCGCCTGCCGCGCCGTTCAGCCGTCGTCGCCTTCTCGGCCGATGAGGTCTATGCCATCGCCGAACTGATCCGCCGCCAGCGCGGCGGCGCGGCGGTGGTGCTCGGCTCGTTGTCACCGCGCACGCGCAACGCGCAGGTCGAGCTCTATCAATCGGGCGAAGTCGACTACTTGGTGGCGACCGATGCCATCGGCATGGGGCTCAATCTCGACGTCGATCACGTCGCCTTTGCCTCCGACCGCAAGTTCGACGGTTATCAGTTCCGCAAGCTCAATCCTTCGGAGCTCGCCCAGATCGCCGGCCGCGCCGGCCGCGCGACGCGCGACGGCACCTTCGGCACCAGCGGGCGCTGCCCGCCATTCGAGCCGGAGCTGGTGCAGGCACTCGAATCGCACACTTTCGAGCCGGTGAAGCTCGTGCAGTGGCGCAATTCAGACCTCGATTTCTCGTCGATCGGCGCGTTGCAGGCGACGCTTGGCGCGGCGCCGACGGAAAGCGCGCTGGCCCGCGCTCCGGTCGCCGAAGACATACTTGTGCTCGATCATGCCGCGCGCGACGACGCTGTGCGCAACATGATCGGCACCGCGGCCGACGTCGAGCGGCTGTGGGATGTCTGTCAGCTCCCGGATTATCGCAAGATCGCGCCGGCCAACCACGCCGAGCTCGTCGTCACGGTGTTCGGTTATCTGCAGCGCGAGGGCAAGATCTCGACCGACTGGTTCGCGCAGCAAATCGCGATGGCGGATCGCACCGACGGCGACATCGATACGCTGTCGACGCGCATCGCCCACATTCGCACCTGGACCTTCGCGGCGAACCGCCCGGATTGGCTCGCCGATCCGGAGCACTGGCAGGGCGTCGCGCGCGGCGTCGAAGACAAGCTTTCCGACGCGCTGCACGAACGGCTGACCGAGCGCTTCGTCGATCGCCGCACCAGCGCGCTGATGCGGCGGATGCGCGACAACAATTCGCTCGATCCGCAATTCAACAAGACCGGCGAAGTCATTGTCGAAGGGCATGTCATCGGCCGGCTCGACGGCTTTGTTTTCGTGCCGGAAGCGTCGGCGGGCGGCTCGGAAGCAAAGACCCTGCAAAATGCCGCCCAGAAGGCGCTCGTTGGCGAGATCGCGGCGCGCGCAACACGATTGGCCGAGGCGCCGGACGAGCAATTCGTGCTCGCTTCCGACGGCACGCTGCGCTGGACCGGCGCTCCGGTCGGCAAGCTCGTCGCCGGCGATGAAGTGTTGCGCCCGCGCGTGCGCGTTATTGCCGATGAGCATCTGACCGGCGCGCCGCGCGACGCCGTCGAGGCGCGGCTCGATGCCTTCGCCAAATCCCACATCGACAAGCTGCTCGGGCCGTTGGCGCAGCTCGCCGCGGCCGCCGACGTGACCGGCATCGCGCGCGGCGTCGCCTATCAATTGGTCGAGGCGCTCGGCGTGCTCGATCGCCAGCGCGTCGCCGAAGAAGTGAAGGGGCTCGATCAGCCGGCGCGCGCGACGTTACGCAAATACGGCGTGCGCTTCGGCGCCTATCACATCTATTTGCCCAATCAGCTCAAGCCGGCGCCGCGCACGCTCGCCGCGCAATTGTGGGCGCTGAAAAACGAGGCCGCGCTGACCAAAGGCCTCGACGACTTGCTGCACCTTGCCGGCTCCGGCCGCACCTCCATTCCTGTCGATCGCGAAATCGATGCCGGCCTTTATCGCACCGCCGGCTATCGCGCTTGCGGCGAGCGTGCGGTGCGCGTCGATATTCTCGAGCGCCTTGCCGATCTGATCCGCCCGGCGCTCGCCTGGCGCGAAGGCGCGCCTGGGCCGAAGCCTCAGGGCGCCGTCGTTGGCGGCGGCTTTACCGTCGTCAACGGCATGACGTCGCTGACCGGCGCGTCGGGCGAGGATTTTGCATCGATCCTGCGTTCGCTCGGCTACCGCATGGACCGCCGGCCCAAGCCGCCCGAACTGCCGCCCGAACCGCCGCCCGAACTACCTCCCGAACCGCCGCCCGCTGTGGAGGCGGCGCTACCCGCCGAGCCAGTACCGGACGCCGCGGCCACGGAGGCACCGGCCGGGGCAGCCGAAAGCGGCAGTAGCGCACCGGCGCCGGACGCTGTCGCTGCGCTGCCGGATGTTGCCGCTATCGAGGCCGTCGCCGAGATTGCGGATTCGCCGCCGCCCGAGGTTGCGGCTTCAGCCGGCGAGCTGGAGCCGGTCGTCATCCCCGATGCGTCCGCGGCCGAGGGCGAGCCTCAAGGCGAACCGCTCTCGGTCAGCGCCGGCGACGACGCGGAAGCCGATGTGCCGGTTGCGCTCCCGGGCGAGTCCCGGCTTGGCGAGTCCCAGCTTGAGGCCTCCGAACCGGTCCTCATCGAAGTCTGGATGCCGGGGCGGGCCGTGCGTCCGGAAGGGGCGCGACGGCGTCCACGGCACCGGCGCGAACCCCGCCAGGATGGGGCTCACGCAACGCCGCAACCGCAAGGCAGCGAGGCCACCGCGACGCCGGCGCTCGCAGCTTCCGATGCCGCAGCCTCGCTGTCAGCCCCGCCAGCGCCGGATGGCGTCCCGGCCCGCGAAGGCCGCCATTCCCGCCACCGCCGGCGGCAGGGCGGCGATCAGCGTCATAGTAGCGAACGACATGGCGGCGACCGGCATGGAAACGACCGGCACGGTGGCGATCAGCGTCAGGATCGTCCGCCGCGCGACCGCGATCGGGCGCACGTCAAACGTTTCGACCGGCGCGAGCGCGACAAGGCGCCCGACCCGAATTCGCCGTTTGCCAAGCTCGCGGCGCTGAAGGCGCAACTCGAAGCCGACGCCAAGGAGCGCCGCTGAGTGGCGGGGGAGGCCGCCCCGGCAACGCATCGACCGCTGGCTTTGGCATGCTCGTGTCGTACGCACGCGCGATGCCGCGGCCGCACTCACGGGCGCCGGCCATGTCCGCGTCAACGGCGACGCGCATCGACGCCCCCGGCCGCATGGTGCGGGCGGGCGACGTGATCACGGTCGCGCTCGATCGCGGGGTGCGGGTGCTCAAGGTGACTGGATTTGCCGAGCGCCGGGGTCCCGGCGGCACCGGCACGCGCCTATATGAGGATCTTGAGTAGAGCGGCGGTCTAGGTTCCGGGCCGGCTTCTCAAGTGCACCTGCTTGCGTGCACCGGACCCATGCGATAGGAGCAAGGCTCCCAAAAAGCCTGTTCAGAGTGTCCAGATGACCTATATCGTCAACGACAATTGCATCAAATGCAAATACATGGACTGCGTCGAAGTCTGCCCCGTTGATTGCTTTTACGAGGGCGAAAACATGCTGGTCATCCATCCCGACGAATGCATCGATTGCGGGGTTTGCGAGCCGGAATGCCCGGTCGAAGCGATCAAGCCGGACACCGAGCCGGGCGTCGAGAAGTGGTTGAGCGTAAACGCGGAATACGCCAAGACCTGGCCGAATATCACGGCCAAGAAAGCCCCTCCGGCCGATGCCAAGGACTGGGAAGGCAAGCCCAATAAGTTCGAAGAGCAGTTCTCGCCAAATCCTGGGCACTGGCGACTGATACGCTTACTGGTTGCAGATATTAACCATTGTTAACGAATTGGCGGATGCGGCGCCGATGCGACGCTTTCGCGACGCGTTAAGGCTTTGATTTTGGCCGAAAATGTGCTATAAGCCTGTAACATAAAGAAAAACACCCCCGAGACACCGCTCCCTGCTGATTGGGAGCATCCTTTTTCGGGGGAATTTTCGAGGAACCGTCAATAGAGGCGTGAGACCCACGCGAGAGCAGTGGCAGAGAAAACTCGTCGTCGTTCAAAGAAAAGTGCGGCCGGCATGAGCCGGAAGACAGCAAAACCCGCCTCCCGCGCGAGCCGGAGGCCCTCACAGTCCACGCGAGCTACGGCCCGGTCCAGGGTCAGCGTGGCGAAGCCCGCCCAGCGGCACAAGCCCGAGGCGGAAGGAGCAACTTTGGGAATGAATGCGAAGAAGACTACTCAACGACAAGGCTTCAAAACTCAGGAATTCATCGTTTATCCGGCTCACGGCGTGGGTCAGATCGTGGCGATCGAGGAGCAAGAGGTCGCGGGCGCTCGGCTTGAGCTGTTTGTCATCAATTTCGTCAAGGACAAGATGACGCTGCGGGTGCCGACCTCGAAGGTCGCCTCCGTCGGCATGCGTAAGCTTGCCGAGACGCCGATGGTCAAGAAGGCGCTCGAGACGCTCAAGGGCCGCGCGCGCATCAAGCGGACGATGTGGTCGCGTCGCGCTCAGGAATACGAGGCCAAGATCAATTCCGGCGATATCGTCGCGATCGCGGAGGTCGTTCGCGATCTCTTCCGGTCGGAGTCGCAGCCGGAGCAGTCGTATTCCGAGCGTCAGCTCTATGAGGCAGCGCTCGATCGGCTGTCGCGCGAAGTCGCTGTCGTGCAGCGCGTGACCGAGACCGAAGCGATCAAAGAGATCGAAGCAGCGCTCGCCAAGGGACCGCGCCGCGGTCCGAAGCCCGAGGCGGATGACGAAGCCGTCGTCGAGGAAGAAGCGGCGTAACGCGAGATTTTCTTTCGCAGCAATGCAAAGGCCCGGCAGCGATGCCGGGCCTTTTTCGTTGCGTTTCCCCGCCTGGATGTTGGCCGCGCGTGGCGGTGTCTCGGTCTGCGCCGCGCGCGGTTCCAAAGCCGCGATCTCTGCACTCAAAGTCATCGCGCGGCCACAAAACTCCACGGGTTAGTCTCAAATTAAGCTTCATTTGAAAGGACATAGAAGCAATAGCGTGGGACGGGGGGAGGCGCCGATCATGCGGCGAAAGAAAGCGCTTAAGCGCGGTCGGCGCTTCCAGTTCTCGTTCCAATTCTTCTGGCAGGCAGCGTCGGCTATTTGCTCGGCAGCGCGCATATCACTGCGTTCCGCGGCACGGATCTGTCGGCCGCCGAAGCCGTCGCGCTGCGTTTCCCGCAGGATTGGAAAAACGCCTCACTGGCGACGGCAGCGGCCATTCGCACGGCGGCGCTGAAACTGCGCACGCTCAAGAGCGTGAATGTCGCGAGCGCCGGAGCAATCACCGCTGATGACGCGCAGTTCGCGCTGCTGAGTCCAGCGCCGATGGCGCCACAGCCTGCGCGCCAAGCTGTTTCGGCCATAGCGCTGCAAGCCGATCAAGACCCGCAAGCGGCGATCCAGACCGCGTCCGCGGAGCAAACCGATGCGGTGCCCGCGCGTGAGCATAGTGCCACAGACCGACGCCACCGCGAGCGCAAACGCCGGTCCGAAGCCTGCCCCGGTGGCATCGCAGCCCGCGCCTGCGCAAAAAGTCGCGGCGTCGGCACCGCATCCGCATATCAACGATCGGCCGGGCTACGTGCTCAACGACACGCAAATCGCAAGCATCAAGGACCGTCTGCATCTGACGCCGGATCAGGAGCAGATGTGGCCCGCGGTCGAAGCTGCGCTGCGCAACATCGCCTATACGCGCGCGCAGCAAGCGCGCAGTCTCACGGGCTCCGCGCGACGGCGCCGTCAGCGCACGAACGGCGGCCGTCGATCCGAATGCGGTGCAAGGCCTCAAATCGGCGGCGGTGCCGCTGATCATGAGTTTCAATGCCGAGCAAAAAGAAGAAGTGCGCAATCTCGCCCACGTCATGGGGCTCGATCAGCTCGCGTCGCAGTTCTGATCAAGGCCGGATTGCAGGGCTGTCGGCGGTCGCGCTTTCCGCGCGGGATATTCGCCGCCGGCGGCGCAGCAGGTCGGCCGTGCATTTCGCGCCGATCAGCGCCAAGCCGGTGAAGCAAATCAGTTCGCCCAGATTCCAGCCGGATCGGAGACGTAGAAGCTGTAGAGCGGGTCGTAGAGAAAAAAGTCGGCACAGGCCGTCGCCGCAGCCGACGCAGAGCATCGCCGGCAGGCTGCCATAGAGGATCGCCACCAGCGCCATCGGCAACAGATAGAAGAAGACGAGGTGCTGTTCGCCGGCCGCGGATCTGTTTGACGATCCAGAGCACCGCCGTGGCGACAGATACGACGGCAAGCGCCACGGCAACGGGCTCCGCCCGTTTCACGATCCACATTCGCATTCCCCCACAGCCGTCTCGGACTTTCTCGTCCTATCGGCCTTTCCGGCCTTTGGGCCTTCCCGGCCTTTGTCACAGTATACCGGACCTAACAGGCTGAGAAAATAGCCGAAACGCTGGATCCAGGCGGCCAGAGCCTATTCGACGACGATTTTCACCTGGCTGCCCGGCTTTAGCCTGTCGCCGGGGTCGAGCCCGTTGAGCGCGCGGAAACGTTCGACGGCGCGGTCGGAAATCGCCATTTTGCCCGCCAGCTTTTCCACCGTATCGCCCGGCGCGACGGTGACGATCTGCAGGCGCAAGCGGCTTGGCGTCCTCGATTTCGGCGAGACTCATGCGGCGGAACGTGCCGATCGATTCGCGGAACGCCCGGTCGATATCAGGCGTCCGGTGTTTGGCGGCAAAGATGAAACGGTAGACGTCGCTGCCGAAGCGGATCGCGTAGAGGCGGAAATCCCATTGGTCGCCCTTGGCGGTCGGCGGTGGCGCCGGGAAAGCCGTTGATGGTGACGTCTTCGACGGTTGCCGGATCGATATTCTCGATCCAGCCGGAGGTGAGATATTCGGCGAGTGTTTGCTCGGCCGGCACGCGCACGACATCGAGCCGCAACGCTTGCCCGCCGCCGTGCTTGATGCCGAGCACGGCCTGCGCCGTATTGTCGAGCGTAAATCCGTCCGGCGCGGTGAAGGTGAAGCCGAGCTTCGGATGCAGGAAACGCCGGCCGCGGACGAAACCTTCGCTCGGGTCTTCGCCATAGACGATGCCGTCGATGTCGGCGAGATAGGTCGACTTGGCCTGGGCAAAATCCTGTCCGTTCTCGGTGGCCGGCGCGCGATATTGCCGGGCATTGGCTAGCGCATTGGTGATGCGCTCGGGCGTCGCCGGATGCGAGGAGAGAAAGTCCGGCGCGGCCGGATTGATCGATCCGGTCTGTTCCGGCTTGAGGTCGGAATTGTGCTCCATCGAGCTCAGGAAACGCACCGCGCCGTAGGGATCGTAGCCGGCGCGCGAGGCAATGCCGACGCCGATGGCGTCGGCCTCGAATTCCTGCGAGCGCGAGAAGCTCGCGAGCGCCAGCTTCGATTTGGCGAGCGCCAGCGCGCCGGCTTCCGGATCGGTGACCACGTCGGTCACGACGCGGCTGACGAGATCGGCTTGGCGCGCCTGCTCCTCGCGGATCTCGGCGTGGCGCGCGATGACGTGTCCCATTTCGTGCGCCAGCACCGAGGCGAGCTCGGAATTGTCATTGGCCAGCGCGATCAGTCCGCGCGTGACGTAAAGCTGTCCGGTCGGCAACGCAAAGGCGTTGACCGATTGCGAATTGAGCATGGTGACTTTGTAGTGCAGGTCGGGACGTTCCGACGCCGCGACCAGGCGTTCGACGGTCTGCTCGATCATGGCTTGCAGCCGGGGATCGTTGTAGACGCCGCCATAGGTCGCAAGGATGCGCTGATGCTCGCGCAGCACCGCGGGCGGCATTCCGGCATCGGCTTGTTTGGCGGGCGTGGCGACGGAAGCCTGCGGCGTGACCGATGGCGACGACGCGGTGCAAGCAGCCAGCATGCAGCGCCGCGAGAGCGACGCCAACACGGCCAAGCCAGGTGCTTGCTCGATCCTGTCAGTCCCCGTCTCACCGCGTTACCCAAAATCGCTTGCGCAAGTCGCCTCGATCCTGGCGCAAGTCGCCCCAACGAGCCGCGCTACGCAACACGTCAGTTCTTGATCCGCCGTCTCGATCTGCTCCGGCCGCACTGCCTCGATCCAAGGAACATTGCCGTCCGCGCCGCGCGCCTCGACCCAGCCCCGGACCCGGACGCGCCGGCCGGCTGAGACTCTTCAAATCGAGACCCGCCGCCGTAAAATTACGCTCGTTTCGCTTCGAGATCGTAACCGCAAAGCTCTCGGACCACCGCCGCCCGAAATTTACGTAGATCGTGGCCCCGCTTTCACGCACGGACACCACCTGGCCCTCGACCAGCGCGAAACGGCCTCGCTGCGCCAGCACATCCACAGGGGTATCGGCGTTGAGCACCTCATAATACGGATCGCCCCAGAGGCCAAGCTTGGCCGGCCGGGCGGTATTTTCGTCGCGCAAGCAGTTCCGCGGCGCAGGCCTTGCTGCCGACCCGGTCGGCAACCCGGGCAAAACCCGAGGCGACCAATTCGCCTTGGGCGAACAGCTCGGCGCCGTCGCGCATCGCATAGGCATAGGCGACAACGCGGCCGTAGCGGTCCAAATTGTCGGTCCGAGCCGGCGTCCGCCTGCCGCAGCACGACCTCGTCGCCGCCGATAAGCGCGTCGAGCGCTTCTTTTGACGCCGTGCCGCCAGGTCCGGAGCAGCCTGTGCAGCGGTGGCTTGCCCGGGCATAGGGAGCGGCGGCACCTCGATGGCGGCGAGCCGGACCTCGCGTCCGTCGCTCAAGGACAAAAGTGCGGCCGTCGATGACGCGGCCGACCGTTGCATGTGCGACCGTCTCGCCGCCGCACGCGACTTAGAGGCGGCGTCCTGCGCCGCAGCGCAGCAACACCCGCACGTCGCCGCAATCGCAGCGCCCAAGATGCCGTCCCACCACCCCATCATCGGCGCCAAGTGAAAGGCCGCAATGCGGCGGAGCTACGGCAGTGCGTCTCGTGTCGCAATTTGATCGCGGTGTGGCGCCGGCTCGCGGAATTTTGATGCGCACGGCGAATTGATGCATGGCGCCAAAGCTTTAGCGCCGATGCTTTGACGCCAAGGCTTTGCGGCCTGTCGGTCCGTGGCATTTTGCCGGCTGCGCCCCGCGAATCAGATAATATCGCTTCTGGACTCAATAGCTTATGTTTTGAAATGTTTCGCGGCGTGGTCGGGAACGCCCTGATCCACGTCAAGAAGCCGCGGTCATGTAGGAGTTTAGAAACGCGCAGCAGAATACCTATATGAGGGGGGCTATGACCGATCCCATCCGCAAATGCGCGTCGCGATGCCGACCAAAACGGCGTCTTGCCGGAAGGCTCAACGCCTCAGGCGCGAACCGCGTCAGGAGGATGCCGCGGCGGACTATCGGCGCCGGGTTTCCCGAGGCCGCGACTGAAACCATCGCGGCGCTCCTTCATCTGATCAAGCTGATGGGCGGCGAACTCGTCCTCAACGTGGCCGGCGGCGAGACGGAGCGTTTCGAGCGCGCCGTGCGCACCAAGATCGAGCAATATACCAGCCCGACGACAAACCAAGCCGCGCGCAAATCAGGCTTGGCTTCGCTTCTCACCTCGTCGAACAAGTGCTGACGCAACTGCGCGCCCAGGCGGAAGTGAAGCGAAGCTTGGCCAAAGGCCGGCACGGGCAGCGGCAGGAGACGCGCGCCGACGACGCCGAAGCTTCATCGACCCTGCCGAAATTCCTGAATTGACGCGCGACCGCTGTCACGCAACAAGAAGCCTGCAAAAAGTAGCTACCCGGTCCCGTAGCTCAGCCGGATAGAGCAGCGGTTTCCTAAACCGAAGGTCGGAAGTTCGAGTCTTCCCGGGACCGCCAATCATTCCCATGCCGTTCTTTGTTTACGTTCTGGGCAGCCGGCGCAAAGGCGATCGCGCACCTATGTCGGCTGGACGACGGATCTCGATCGGCGTCTGCAACAGCACAATGCGGGTACCGGCGCCAAGTCGACCCGCGGGCGGACAATGGATTCTGCTCTATTCCGAACGTTGCAAGACCAAACGCGACGCGATGAGCCGCGAGTGGCACATCAAGCGCGACCGAAAATTCCGCGCCACTTTGCGGGCAACCATTCCGACTTGGCGGCGCCCGAGCGGCAAAGCGCAGCGTCCGTAATCAGGACGCTGCGCTTTTTCCGGAATTGCCGGAAGCACTACCGATAATAGCGCGTGCCGCCACCGGCCTTGCGCATTTGAACGCCGCTTTGTCCGGTTGCCGTGTAATTCCCGTTGACGTGGCTTTGGTATCCGGGAGGCAGCGGTTGCGGATTGAGCGCGAAAGCGGGGGTGCCAAGGCCGACGACGAATGCGGCGATGACGAATGCGGCGGTGGCCGACAGCAGAGCGTTTTTTGCGCAGGTCATGATCGTTCTCCTCGTTTTCCGGCAAGGTGTGCGATGAAGCCGGTGGGCGACGCTGGTCGCCTCTCACCCTTGGTCAAGCGCTGTGCCGTAAGGTTCGACCGTAATCGCTGATTTTGTAATGCCAGCCACAAGGCGCGGAACTGGGCACCCGTTGCACTTCTTGAACCGGGATATTTCGGCCCTGTAGGCTCCCCCTCCCTAGATGTCTTCCGCCCAAGGTGGCGGGTCCGGAGACCTTTCGGCCCGTCAGGAAAATCCGCAAAGCGCACAAACCAGAAAACACGCATCGCAAAATGACCAGTCAGAACCAGGACGAAGCGAGAGCCGCGGCGAATGCCGCGGCGACAAACGACTTTCACAATCTGCATGAGCTCGTCGCCAAAGCCCGCGCCAATCTGAACCAGAACGATTGGGACTATATCGTCGGCGGCACCGAGACCGAGACGACGCTGCGGCGCAACCGCATGGCGCTCGACTCGGTCGCGTTCCGGCCGCGCGTGCTGCGCGATGTCAGCAAGGTCGATGCCTCGGCCGAAGTGCTCGGCCACAAGCTGCGGCTGCCGATCGTGCTGTGTCCGGTCGGCTCGCTGGAAAGCTTTCATCCCGGCGGCGCCGAGCCGGTGGTCAAGGCGGCGGCCGAATTCGGCGTCGCCCATATGCTGAGCTCGGTTTGCGATCCGGGCCTCGAACGGGTCGCGGAAGCCGCGCCCGATGCGCTGCGGATGTTTCAGCTCTATGTGCGCGGCGACGCCGCCTGGGCCGACGATCATGTCGAGCGCGCGATCAAGAACGGCTATTCGGCATTCTGCCTCACCGTCGATACCGCCCATTACAGCCGGCGCGAACGCGATCTCGCCAAGCGCCACACCACCGGCGGCCGCCGCCGCGCGACGGGGCGCGAGTTCCAGATGGCGCTCGATTGGCGCACCGTCGAGCGCATGAAGAAGAAGTACAAGATTCCGTTCGGCATCAAAGGCATCGGCACCGCGGAGGACGCCAAGATCGCGCTCGATCACGGCGTCGAGATCATCTACGTCTCCAATCACGGCGGCCGGCAGCTCGACCACGGCCGCGGCTCATTCGACGTTCTGCCCGAAGTCGTCGAAGCGGTGGCCGGCCGCGCCATGATCATCGTCGACGGCGGCTTCTATCGCGGCACCGACATCGTCAAGGCGATCGCGCTCGGCGCCCATCTGGTCGGGCTCGGCCGCATGCAATGCTACGGGCTCGCCGCAGCCGGGCAGGCCGGCATCGTGCGCATGCTCGAAATCATGGAAGACGAGGTGACGCGCGCGCTCGGGCTTCTCGGCGTCACGAGCTACGGCAAGCTCGATCGCTCCTATCTGGCGCCGGCGGCGCCGGCCAACGCGCCGCACGTGTTCTCGGCCTTCCCGTTGTGGGAACACCAGCCGTATCGGTACTGAAGCCGCTTCGTCCGCTCGTCCCCGCGACAGCGGGGACCCAGTCGCTGGATTCCCGCTGACGCGGGAATGAGCGGCAAGTTGTCCGCTCCTCACATCGGCAAATACTTTCCATGAATCTCCAACTCAGCATCGGCATCACCAATAATCCGCGCACCTGGCCGATCATCGACGGCACGGTAAAGGCCGAAGGCATCGATCTCATTCCGACGGTGCTGCACCCGTCCGAATTGTTCTGGCGGCAACTGCATTTTTCCGAATTCGCCGTGTCGGAAATGTCGTGCTCGTCCTTCGTCATCGCCGTGGAGCGCGGCGATACGCGCTTCGTCGGCCTGCCGATCTTCACCACGCGGCGGTTCTTTCACACCAGCATTCTGGTGCGGCGCAAGGCCGGCATCGAGACGCCGGCCGATCTCAAGGGCAAGCGCGTCGGCGTGCCGGAATATCAGCAGACCGCGGCGTTGTGGGCGCGCGGCGTGCTGCAGCACGAATTCGGTGTCGCGCCGCAGGACATGGAGTTCTGGATGGAGCGCACGCCGGAAATGAGCCACGGCGGCGCCACCGGATTCAAGGCGCCGCCCGGCGTCACCGTGCATCAAATCCCCGCCGACCAAGAGCATCGGCTCGATGATGCTCGCGGGCGAGCTCGATGCCGTGCTGCATTATCTCGCCGACCGCAATCTGGTCGATCGCAGCCGCGCCGATCTGCCGAGCCATCCCGACTTCAAATATCTGTTTCCCGATCCGATCGCCGAAGGCGTGCGCTTCTACAAGAAGACCGGGCTGTTGCCGATCAATCACCAAACAGTCATCCGGCGCGACATTTTCGAGAAAGAGCCGTGGGTCGTGCTCAATTTGATCAAGGCGTTCAACAAGGCCAACGAGATCGCCGATGCGCAACGTGTCGCACATGTGGCGGATCACTTGGCCGCGGGCCTGCTATCAGGCGACCCGAAACCGCGGCTGCTCCACCACGGCGTCAAAGCCAACCGCAAGGTCATCGAGACCATCGCGCAATATTCGCTCGAGCAGAATCTGACGCAGCGCCTGGTCAAGATCGAGGATCTTTACGCGCCGAGCGCGCTGGATACGTAAGGTTTAGTGCCGCGCATCGGAGCCGCCGGTGCCCAGCACGTCTTGCTGCCGATATTCGGCGTCGTAAGCCATGATTTCGCGCATCAATTGTTCGATCATGGTCTGACGTCCCGAATTGTCGCGACTGCAGGTCAGTTCGGCCATGGTTTTTGCCAGCGCGGTCGTGACTTCGTCGGTATCCATCGCGTCCGGCTCGTCGTTTGAAACGGGATATTCGGCAAAGAAATTATCGATCAATTCGACGATCAGGCAATGCAAGCACGGCCGTTCTTCGTTTTCGTTCTGGTCGTCTGACATGGCCGTTCTCCTGTTGCGGGTGTTGCCGCGCCGCCGTCAACTTACTTCGCCGCTCGCGCTTTCGGCGGGCCTTCGACCGTCGCGCCTGAGGCCACGAGGGCCTCGATCTCACTCTCGCTCAGTCCCGCTTCGCGCAACACTTCGCGGCTGTGCTCGCCGAGCCGGGGCTGCAGCCGCTCGCCTGTTGCCGCACCACCGCTAAAGCGCACCGGCATGTCAGTGTAAAGGATTTCTCCCTCGCTCGGATGGGTCGCGCGCTTGAAAAAGCCGCCGGCCGCAAGCTGCGGGTCGGCCATCACCTCGTCGAGCGTCGACATGCGCGCCGAGGGGATTTCGAGCTTGCGCAACAGCGCGAGCCATTCGTCGGTCGGTTTCGCGGCAAAACAGGCGCCGGCGAGCTCGTAGAGCGCGACGATATTATGACTGCGCGCCGCGATGCTGTCGAAGCGCGGATCGTCGCAAACTTGCGGCTTGCCGACCATGGTCCAGAATTTCCGCCAATGCCGTTCGGTATAGGCCATCATGCAGATATAGCCGTCCTTGGTCTTGTACGGCCGGCGCCAGGTGCCGAGCACGCGCGTATAGCCGAGCTTGCCGGACGGCGGCGTGAAGCAGTGGCCGAACAGATGCTCGGCCAGCACGAACGACACCATTGATTCGAACATCGGCACCTCGACAAATTGGCCGCGGCCGCTCCTTTCGCGGGCGAACAAGGCCGCCGTGATGGCATTGGCGAGGAGGAGCGCCGTGGTCTTGTCGGCGAGGATGGTCGGCGCGTAACGGGGCTCGCCGGCAATCTCCGACATCAAGGCCGCGACGCCGGATTGGCCTTGAATGACGTCGTCATAAGCCGGTTGCCCGCTATAGGGGCCGCCGCCGCGGTAGCCGTGGATCGCGGCATAGACGATGCGTGGATTGCGCGCGCAAACGGCCTCCTGCCCGAAGCCGAGCTTTTCGATGGCTTGCGGCCGCATCGAATGGGCAAAGACATCGGCACCCGCGATCAGCCGCCACAGCGCGTCGCTTCGCGCCTTGCTGCTTGAGATCGAGCACCAGCGCACGTTTAGAGCGGTTGAGCCCCATATACAGCGCCGCCATGTCGGGCGAGCGCGCCGGGCCGGTATAGCGGGTCGTGTCGCCGTCCGGGCTTTCGATCTTGATGACGTCGGCGCCCATATCACCCAGCGTTTGCGTCGCCAGCGGACCGGCGACGACCGCGGTGAGATCGAGAACACGGATACCCGATAAAGGTCCAGCCATGACTTGCTCCCGGTGCGGTGCGATCAGAACAGCGCGTCAAGGCCGTGCGAGGCAACGATGTCGCCGACTTGATCGCTGCGGTTGCTGTGGGCATGCAGCACCGAACCGATATCGCGGTTGAGTTCCTCGGCGGTGCGCTGGTGCTTCGGTTTGAGCTGGGCGCTGAGATAGAGGCCTTCTTCCTTACCGAGCTCGACCATGGCGCTGCCGAACGGTTGCTGCGAGCGCTCGTAGCACTTTAAACCCGCGTCGAAATCGTCACCCGCATTGCGAATGCAATCGGCAAGGCTTGCCGCGTCCAGCGCGGCTTTGGTCGTGGCGGCGCCAGCATGGGGACGAGTCACAAACGCCGCATCGCCGGCGAGCACGACGCGGCCGAACACGAGCCGCGGCGACGCCAGATCGTAAATCGGCTGAAAGAACGGTGCCGCCCCGTTGAATATCGCGGCGATCTGCGGGGCGATCAGCGCTCTGGCTTCGGCTTTGACGCGCGCGACGACGTCCGGCCGAATGAGCGGCGGCGGGATGCCGCCGCCATGATGCCGGCCTTCGGCGTCGGTGCACATATCGGCGAGCTTCGCGCGATCCGTCGGCCGATACCAGACGATGTTGTAGGCGCGCCGGCCAATTTCAGTGTCGTTGTCGTGCCCCGGTACCGGATAGCTGATGAGTTGCTCGCCTTCCGGAAGACAGAACGCGTAGAGATCGAACATCTCGCGCCAGATATTGCGCGGCACCTCGGCTTCATCGAGCACGGCGCGCCAGGCAACATAGCCGGCATAAGAGGTTCGACCTGCGGCAGATATTGCGCGCGGACCGTGGAGCGGACGCCGTCGGCGCCGACCAGCAAGTCGCCGTGCTCGCACGTGCCGTCGGCGAAATACGCCGCGACGTCCGCGCCGTCCTGTTCGACGCGAAGCAGCCTCTTGCCGAGCCGGTAGCCTTGCACCGGCAGCGCGTCGCGCAATGCGCGGTAAAGCCGCGACCAGCCGCTCATGATGCGCGTCGTCGGCTGCTCGACAAGCGTCGTGCCGTCGCGATCGAGGCAGACCGCCTTTTGCAGCTGGATGCCCATCGTCTCGTCGAAGGCGATGCCGAGGCTGCGCAGAATGGCGATGAGTTGCGGATGCGTGCCCAGCCCGACACCGCGGCTCGCCAGTTCCTCGGCATTGCGTTCGAAGACGACAGCGTCCCAGCCGATGCTGCGCAGCAGATGCGCCATGGTGAGGCCGCCGAGCGAGCCGCCGATCACCAACGCGCGGCGCACTTATTCGCCTCCGCCGCAAAGCGAGAGCAAGGCGAGGCGGTCGCGCGAGGTCACGACAGCGCCCAGGACATGCCGTCGTGGCCGGGCTTGTAATCCATATTGGTCACCGCCGGATTGCGATTGACCAGCGGGCGTCCGTACATCGGATTGGTCATGCTGCGCGTTTCGTGCTCGACGCGGAACAGCGGCTCGCGGGTGTCGAGATCGGTCAGGTCGACAAAGCGGTACTCGTAGTCGTTGGTTTCCATCGTGATCAGGCCGAGCTCCTTGAGCCGGCGATGCGGACCGGAGAAATCCGCCAGATAGATTTGCACGTGGTGATTGTCGAAAGGCGCCTCCGGCGCGTCGGTCTCGCGGAAATAAAAATATTGCTTGTCGCCGACCTGCACGCGGGCTTCCGGATCGGCGCCGTTCTTGATGATGTCGGCCTGCGTATGCAGGATTTCGCGATAAAAGCGCACGATGCGCGCGGCGGTGCCGGGGCGGACGTCGAAGCGCACATAAGCCATGCCGAGCGCGACGCGCCCGAAGCGCTCTTCGTCCGGCGTGTGCACGTGAATGCGATTGCCCCAAGGACAGACCGTCTCGACGCAGTCGTTGCTCTCGCGGAAATCGAATTTGCTGCCGGCAAGGAGCTTGCGCGCACGCGTCAGGCGATCGAGCAGCGCCGCGCGGTCCGGCACGACCAGTCCGATGACGCCGCGCAATATTTCGGGCGTCCCGATCGGCAGATGGAATTGGCTCATGCCGACATTGATCCACATGTTTCCCGACCCGGTCATCAGGTAGGGATCGCGCGTCAGCCCGAGCCCGGTGACGTAGTAATTCGTCGCCACGTGCTGATCGCTGATCGAGACATTGACGTGGCCGAGGTTGACGATGTTGCCGATGTCCTGCGCGGGACGGTCGTAGTGTCGTTCCAGCATTGCCGTTTCCCATTTCCTTGGCGTGTTCTTTTCCCGTCAGATAGTAGGCGCGGGACGCTGCGCGCTCAACCGGATCACGGCGGCAGTTTTTGCAGCTCCGGGTATGGCACATAGGTCACGCCGGCGCACAGGTCCTTCGGAATCTCGATGAACTGATCGAACCGGCCGGCGAGAAACACGGCGACGATCTCCCTCACCCCGGCATAGTCGTTGCCGCCGTTCTTTTTGCCATTGAACTTCAGACAGGCCATGTAGCGCGTCGTGCCGCCCACTGTTTTGAGCGCGGGCTCGGACAGCGCGGCGTCGCGAATTCCGGTCGGGTTGTTCAGATAAGCGTGCATGGCGGCGAGAATGTCGGACTTGTAGTTCGACGGATAGGTGTTGGCGCCGTTGTCGCTATCGGCGCCAAGTTGCTGGTGCCCGCAGGCGCCAAGAAGCGGACCAACAAGCATCACGCCGAGGAAAAGGCTTAAGCTCCGTAACACGCTCGCGCGCCGAGCCGCGACGCTCCGCATCGAACCTTCCGCCCCTCTTTACTCACCCCGCCGTAAAGCTAGTCCGAATTCGGCGGTAGCGCCACCGCAACGGCGAAGATCATTCGGCTGCCTCGTGCGCGTGGGCCTGGACCGCCATGTTGACGAGCTGCAGCGGCGAGGCGGTATCTTCGATCATGCCCCAGCTCTTCAGCCATTCGTAAGTGCGCTGCATTTCGTCGAGCGGGATCGGCGCCGGATCGCAGACCACGAGGCGGCTCTCGCGCAGGTCCTCGACCTTGAGCGCCGCGATCTCCGGATCTTTCGCGGCGTAATAGTCGATGAAGTAGCGCATATAGGCTTTTTTGTTGGCATTGATGCGGCGCACCGCTTCGCGCACGGCGCGATTGAAGGCGGCGTAGGTTTCCGCGTCGACCCGGTCGGAGGCGACTTCGGTGCCATGGTAGAACGCCGAGCAGATGACGCGGCAGCCCTTCTTTTCGGCGAGCGTCAAATGCGGTTCGCACAGCGTGGTGGCTTCGATCTCGCCTTTCATCATGGCGGCAAGCCGAAAGCGCGAGCCGTTCGGCGCCCGGAACAGTCTGATCATCTCGCGTGGCACAAAACCTTCCAGCAAATGCAGCGCGAGGTAATGGCTGCCGAAATAGAACGGCACGCCGACGGTGCGGTTGGCGAGCTGCTGCGGCGTATAAACCGGCGAATCCGGCCGCACGACAATTGCCGCATAAGCGAGGATGGCGCGGCGGCCGAGTTGCCGGCTGCCTTGGCCGGTGTCGGCGACGCGGCAGTAATTGCCCCATTCGCAGGCATTGTACATGTCGGCCTTGCCCTGTTCGAGGAGCCTGCCGTGGCTGGCGAAGGGCGTGACGCCTTTCGGCGTCGTCACATCGGCCTCGACTTTCTTCTCGACGCCGGCTTCGCGATCGACCCATTCGACGTCGAGCCCTTCCTTGGCGAACAGGCCTTCATCGTAAGCGACCAGCTCCGGCAGGCCCTGGAACGGCGCCGTGGTCTCGAGAACGAGTTTTTTCATTGGCATGCTCATTGTCATATTCGGGAGCATCGAGAGCGCTGACGCGGCATTTTCATGCAAGGTCCGTTCCGTCGCAAGGTCGAACCGAGCCCGTCGCAGGGAGCCTATCGACGGAGCCACGGTCTCGCCTTGGTCGGGCCTAAATTCCGCTGCGCGGAATCGTACGAAATTTTGCAGCGCACACGCCGAACGCCATTGGGAACCGCTGCGACAAAGTCAAGGCGTTATCTTTACGTCGGAATAGGTATAAGTAAGCAGTGTTCCGCACCACAGCCTGGTAATGCATTTCGTCGAGCATCTTATCCACGTCTACGGCCTCGTAACGGTCGCCCTCATCGTCGGCTTGGAATGCGTTGGCGTTCCGCTGCCCGGTGAAACGGCGCTTCTTGGCGCTGCGATCTATGCCGGCACCAAACACGATCTGAACATCGTCGCGGTGATCTTGACCGCGGCGGTCGCCGCCATTGTCGGCCGCATGATCGGCTACGCGCTCGGCCGCGGTGTTCGGCTATTGGCTATTGCTGCGCTACGGCAGTTACGTGCGGATGACCGAGGCCCGGATCAAGCTCGGCCAGTATCTGTTCCTGCGCCATGGCGGCAAGATCGTCTTCATCGCGCAATTCGTGCCGGTGCTGCGGACCTTCGCCGGGATTTTTGCCGGCGCCAATATGATGCCGTGGCGCGACTTCCTGTTCGCCAACGTCATGGGGTCGATTATCTGGTCGCTGACCTACGGCTATGCCGCCTATGCGCTGGGGCGCCAGTTCGAGCGCCTGCAAGGTCCCGTCGTGATATTTCTTGTGGTGATCACGGTCGTGGGCTTCATCGTCGGCGGCATTTTCGTTAACCGCCATGAGGCGCAGCTTTTGGCCGAAGCCGAACGCGCGATGCCGGGGCCGCTCAAAGCGCCCTAGCGTAGATGCCCAGGAACGGGCCGGAACGGCTCATGGTGAGATCCGTGGCGAGCTCCGTGGCGAGAGCCGCGGGTCCTGTCCAGGTTCTCCTTGAACCCATTGATCCGCATAGCCATATTGCAGGAGGTCGAGCGGGCAAGATCCCGCGCGATCACTGGGGTGCCGTCAAGGGCCCCGCCAAAGTCGCTTAACCAAGGGCTTTGAAACCATGTCCAGGGTTTCGTCGCTTTCGAGTCCCTTTTTGCTTGGCTTCGACGAGATCGAGCGCGTGCTCGATCGGGTCGGGAAGGCCGCAGACGGCTACCCTCCCTACAATATCGAGCGTGTTCCGCGCGACGGGAATAGTCCCGAGCGTTTGCGGATCACTCTTGCGGTAGCGGGTTTTACCCGCGACCGAGCTCGATGTCTCTGTAGAGGAGAGCCAGCTCGTCATCCGCGGCCGCCAGCAAGACGACAAAGGCCGGCAATATATCCACCGCGGCATTGCCGCGCGCCAATTCCAGCGCACCTTCGTGCTGGCGGACGGCATGGAAGTATCTGGGCGCGGACTTGAGGAACGGATTGCTCTCGATCGATCTCGTGCGCCCGCAACCCGAGCGCATCGTTAAATCGATTTCAATCAAAGAGTGCGATTGAAGAAACCTGTAGGACTCGACCAAAGCGACTCGACCAAGACCCAGAAAGGAGTCGAGGGCCATGAGTGAGATGAACCGAGACGGTGCAATTCGCACCGAAGCCGAAACGGATTTTTCACAGGAAGCGCTCGCGCAACTCGGCGACGGCCATATCGCCTATGTGAAGGCGATCCGCTTCGAGGACGTGCGCAAGCTGTTTCCGCAGACCGAAATGCCGCAGCTTGAGCCCGGCCAGGTGCTGTTCGCGCTGCACGCCGCCGACGGCACGCCGATCATGTTGACCGACAGCCGCGAAGCCGCCGTCGCCAATGCCTGGAGCCAGGAGCTCGAGACAGTGAGCGTGCACTGATCAGGATCTAGCTGACCGGAGTTACGGTTAATCAGAACGGGGCCGCGACATGTCGCGGCCCCGTTTTGCTTTCTGATCGTCCGATATCTGATACTGGCGCGGCTATGCCGCGCTCGCCGACGGCATCGCCAGCACCGCGTAGAGCGCTTCGGCGTCCTGCGAACCGCGCAGCTTGTGCGTGATCGCGGGATCGCGAAGCAGCCGCGCAATGCGCGCCAGCGCCTTGAGGTGATCGGCGCCGGCGCCTTCGGGCGCCAGCAACAGGAAAACGAGATCGACCGGCTGGTTGTCGAGCGCTTCGAAATCGATCGGGCGCTCGAGCCGCGCGAACAATCCGAACAAGCGCGTCAGCGTCGGCAGCTTGCCGTGCGGGATGGCGATGCCGTTGCCGACGGCGGTCGAGCCGAGCTTTTCGCGCTGCATCAGGATGTCGAAAATCGTACGCTCGTTCTGTCCGGTGAGCATGGCCGCGCGCGCGGCAAGTTCGTGCAGCACTTGCTTCTTGCTGTTGACCTTGAGCGCCGGGAGGATCGCATTCGGCGCGACGAGATCGGTAAGCGTCATGAGTCGAAACCTGAAGAGGAGCGAAGCGGCGCGAAAGCAGCGAGTGATTGTCAGTGACTATTGGTCGCGGTGGAACCGGGTATCAGTTTCGCATCGGAGCATGAACTTTTCCCGAAAGCCGGCGCTCGAACCGTGCCAACCTTTTGGCATCATGCGAAAGGCGGCGGACCATAAGGAGACGGCGTCACGGCGTCAATGGGCATCGGCGGCCGCCAGGACCGGCGGATCGATCCAGCCGAAATGGCCGTCGGCACGGCGATAAACGATGTTGACGCCGCCATGCGCCGCGTGACGGAACACCAGAACCGGTGCGCCGGTCAGATCGAGTTCCGTCACCGCGTCGCTGACCGAGAGCTGTTTCAAGCGTCGTCGTCGATTCGGCGATGATGACGGGGGTGAAAGCGTCGATATCCGCTTCGTCCTCGTGCTCCGGCGCGGCGATGATGTAGCTTGCGGCATCGACGGCGGCCCAACTGGCGGCGCGCGTTTCATTGCGCTCGGTGCGGTGATCCTTGAGCCGCCGATGATAGCGGCGCAGCCGCTTTTCGATCCGCGACGCCGCCTGATCGGCGCTGGCATAGGCGTCGGGCGCCATGCCGTCGGCATGCAGCGTGATCTTCGAATCGAGATGGATTGCGCATTCGGTGCGGAACCCGAAACCGTCCCGCGCCAAGGTCAGGTGTCCCGAATAGCCTCCGTCAAAATACTTACCCACCGTTTCGGCAATCCGATCGCTGATGCGATCGCGCAGCGCATCGCCAACATCGAGATTTTTCCCAGACACGCGAAATGTCATGGCAGCCTCCGCAATGTGAGTGAAGCGTTTGGAACGGCATCCGCGTTCGATCAACATTCACATACTAATCGCACTATGACTCGACCTAGGTATCGGCGGGCGGGGAGTCAACGCGGCACCGTGGCTCACGGCGCCGATCCATGCCTTGGTAACGACGATGGCCTTGGCAACGGCGATGCTACAGGAGGCTGGTAAATTGAATCTAGTTGGCGGCCGCCGCCTGCTTCTCGCGCCGCCGCTGCACGGATGAGGGAATACGCATGGCCTCGCGGTATTTGGCGACCGTGCGCCGTGCGATATCGATGCCGGCTTCGCGCAGCTTCTCGACGATGGTGTCGTCGGACAAGACGTCGGCTGCGGTTTCGCCGTCGATCAATTGTTTGATGCGGTGACGCACCGATTCGGCGGAATGCGCCTCGCCGCCATGCGACGCGGCGATCGCCGAGGTGAAGAAATATTTCAGCTCGAAGATGCCGCGGCTGGTCGCCATATATTTGTTGGCGGTGACGCGGGACACCGTCGATTCGTGCATGCTGATGGCTTCGGCGACGGTTTTCAGATTGAGCGGGCGCAGATGCTCGACGCCGCGGGCAAAAAACGCATCCTGCTGGCGCACGATCTCGTTGGCGACTTTGAGGATGGTTCGGGCGCGCTGATCGAGCGCGCGCACCAGCCACGTCGCGCTTTGCAGACACTCGGTCAGGTAGGACTTGTCGGTGTCGCGGCGCGCGGTGGCCGAAACCTCCGAATAGTAGCTCTGATTGACCAGGACCTTCGGCAGCGTGTCGGAGTTCAGTTCCACGAGCCACGCGCCGTCCGGGCCGGGGCGCACGAACACGTCGGGCACGATCGGCTGCACGACCGCCGAGCCGAAGGCGTGACCGGGTTTTGGGTTGAGGCGGCGGACCTCGGCGATCATGTCGGCGAGATCCTCATCGCCGACGCCGCAGATTTTCTTCAGCGTCGCGAAATCGCGCTTGGCCACCAGATCGAGCCGCGAAATCAGCGCCGCCATCGCCGGATCGTAACGGTCGTTTTCGCGGAGCTGAATTGCCAGGCATTCAGCGAGATCGCGCGCGCAAATTCCCGGCGGATCGAAGGTCTGGAGAATGACGAGAACGGCTTCGACTTCGCCCACGCCGGTGCCGAGCTTTTCCGCCGCCGACGCGAGGTCGCCGCTGAGATAGCCGGAATCGTCGACGAGATCGATCAGGTACTGACCGATCATGCGCTGCACCGGATTGGCGATCGCGAGCGTAAGCTGCTCGCGCAGCCAATCCGCCGAGCGTGGTCTCGGTCGAAACAAAGGCTTCGAGATTGTACTCGCCGTCGTCGCGGCCGCCGGAGCCGGTGGCGGCCCATTCCGAATAGCCGACAGGGATGTCCGCGACGCGCGCCGCGGCCGGCTCGCTATCGTCGTTATAGTTCTCGCCGGGGCTGGTGCCGGGCGCGTCGTCACGGACGTGACCGTTGAGTTCGAGTTCGCGGTGCGGGTCGTCGCCGACTTCGCTGCCATTGCGCAGCTCGCCATCCATCACCGGCTGGTCCGCGGACGGCGAGCTTTCCGGCTCGATAGCCGGCTCGGGCTCGGCGCCGCGGTCGAGCAGCGGGTTTTGCTCGAGCTCGGCCTCGACATAGGCGATCAAATCGAGATTGGAGAGTTGCAGCAGCTTGATGGCCTGCATCAGCTGCGGCGTCATCACCAGCGCCTGACTCTGTCGGATCTGTAGTCTTTGCGAGAGAGCCATAAGGGCCTGTGGCGTAGGGCTTTCGACGTCACGGACCGATGAATTGGTCCAATTCTTGCTTCCAATCCTTATCGTATATCTTTGCCCGTGTCGCCAGCCTATTTTCATCAGGCTTTAAAACAGGCACATCCATCCTCAGATACCTTTTTTGGACGTCAGGCTGGTGCTGGGCCTGCCGGATTGCCCATTATTTGAGCATCGGCTTCGGTTTTCATCGAACGCGATAGATCGACACCGGCGCGTCATTCGGCCGCGCATGGCGGCGCCGCCGCTTCAAAGCCACGCCGGCCGCCCCCTGGCTCGGCGACCGGCAGGGAGGTCCACCCCGCATGCCGACACCGTTTGTACATCCCCGGTGTCCTGCTATGAATCGGGCCTTCTGTGGGTCAGGCCCTCTATGGGCAGGCTTTGGGTCGGGTGCCGGGGTAGGGGTCTTTTGTGGCTTTGTTCAGCGTTACGGCGGTGCCGGAGCGGCGCTACCAGTCGGTAGTGATCGGAACGATTCTGACGCTGGTCGCCGTGCGCCTCGTCTTTGCCGGAATGGCGCCGCTCAGCTTCGACGAAAGCCTCTACTGGCTGTGGTCGAAGCACATTGCCGGCGGCTATCTCGATCACCCGCCGGTCAATCCCATTCTTATTCGGATCGGCACGACGCTGTTCGGCGACACCGAATTCGGGGTGCGCGCGATCGGCGTGCTGCTGGCGCTGCCGGCGAGCTGGGCGATCTGGCGGTCGGGCGCGATCCTGTTCAACGACGACAGGATCGGCGCCACGGCGGCGCTCTATTTCAATCTGACGATCGTGATGGTCGCGGGCTCGGCGCTGGCGACGCCGGACAACGCCCTGGTCGTCGCGACGGCGTTCCTGCTGTTCACGCTGGTCAAGCTTCTCGAAACCGGGCGCGGCGAGTGGTGGCTCGCCATCGGCGTCGTGTTCGGCATCGGCCTGTTGTCGAAATACACGACGATTTTCTTCGCCGTCAGTATTCTCGCCTGGCTGTTGATCGTGCCGGCAGCAGCGCAAATGGCTGTTCACGCCGTGGCCGTGGATCTCCGGCGTCATCGCGATTGCGGTGTTTTCGCCGACGCTGATCTGGAATGCCGAGCACGGCTGGGCGTCGTATCACTATCAGTTCGACCGGCTGGTCGTGCACCAATGGTCGCTGCGCTATCTCGGTGAGTTCTTCGTCACGCAGATGGGAATGGCGACGCCGCCGATTTTCGTTCTCGGCTGTCTCGGCCTTGCCGCCATGCTCAGAGGCGAAGGCGGACCACAAGCGCCGCGCGTGCTCATCAACGCGATGGTGTGGCCGATCGTGCTCTATTTCATCTGGCACACGTTCCACGGCCGCGTCGAAGGCAATTGGCCGGAGCCGATCTATGTGCCGTTCGTCATCGCCGCCGCGGTCGCCGCCGAGAGAATAAAGTGGGACGAGGCCTGGGCGCCGGTCGTGTCGTGGTCGGCGCGGCTCGCCGTGCCGGTCGGGCTTGGCATCGCGGCCTGCCTTTATCTGCAGGCGGTCTTTGGCGTGCTGCCGCTCGGTCGCGCCGATCCGACGGCGCGCGCTTTGGGCGCCGGCTGGAAGGAAATGGCGGGCAAGCTCGATGACGTGCGCACGCGGATCGGCGCGCCAATCGTCCTGACCACGGAATATGGCATTGCCGGGTGGCTCGAATTCTATCTGCCGTCGCATCCACAGGTCGCGCAGATCAATGAGCGGATGCGCTATGTCGATTTGCCCCAGCCCGACCCGGCCTTGTTTTCCGGCACCAGCATGTATGTGTGCCAGACGCCCTGCGATGCGGTTGCGCTCTTGCGGCAAAAATTCGGCAAAGTGGAGCTGGTAGCGACTGTGCCGCGGACGCGCCACGGCGTTACCATCAGGGAATATTCGGCGTATAGTCTGTCCGGTCCGAGCGGGCAGGTGCTTGACCCGCCGTAACGCGGCAAATCGCAGAACGAGGCTAAGGTGAACGAGCAACTTCGCGTCGCGATGCCGCTGCCGCCGGATGCGCGAGCACGCCCGCGGCTATCGATCGTCGCACCTTGCTACAACGAAGAGGCCGGCCTCGAAGATTTCCACCGGCGCATGACGGCCGCCGCCAAGGACATGGCCGGGAGCGACTACGAGCTGATCCTGGTGAATGACGGATCGAGCGACCGGACCTGGCAGATCATGCGCGAACTCGCCGAACGCGACCCGCAACTGGTCGCGGTCAATCTGTCGCGCCGCCACGGCCATCAGCGCGCGATGACGGCGGGGTTGCACTCCTGCCGCGGCGACCGCGTGCTGACCATCGATTCCGACCTGCAAGACCCGCCGGAACTGCTCGGCGAGATGTGGCGCCTGATGGACCGCGTCGAAGCCGATGTCGTCTACGGCCAGCGCCGCGAGCGGCAGGGCGAAACCATCCTCAAGCGCGGCACGGCGGCTTTGTTCTACCGCCTGCTGCGGCAATTGGCCGACGGCGACATGCCGGTCGACAGCGGCGACTTCCGGCTGATGAGCCGAAAGGTCCTCGACATTCTCAACTCGATGCCGGAGCAGCAGCGGTTCATTCGCGGCATGGTAAGCTGGATCGGCTTGCGCCAGGTCGCGCTCGCCTACGACCGCGCGCCGCGAACGACGGGCAGCAGCAATTATTCGCTCGGCAGAATGTTTGGGCTCGCCTTCGACGCGCTGACGTCGTTCTCGATCATGCCACTGCGGCTCGCGTCTTATCTCGGCATCATTTTGGGATTTTTGAGCCTGCTGATGCTCGGTTATACGCTCGGCAGCTGGGCGTTCGGGCACGTCGTCGAGGGCTGGACCAGTCTGTCGACGCTCATTCTGTTGCTTGGCAGCATGCAGCTCATTCTGTTCGGCTTGCTCGGCGAATATGTCGGCCGCCTCTATCTCGAATCGAAGCGCCGGCCGCTGTTCGTCATCGACGAGATCCGCACCGGCGAGAATGTATCGGCAGCGGCGACTTATCAGATCGCCGCCGAACGGCGCGGCGTTTCCGGCGAGACTTTGAACTAGAGCCGGAATTCTTCGCCGAGATAAAGCCGTCGCACGTCGGGATTGTTGACGATCTCGTCGGCGCGGCCTTCCATCAGCACTTCACCGGAATAGATGATATAGGCGCGATCGGTCAGCCCGAGCGTCTCGCGCACATTATGGTCGGTGATGAGAACGCCAATGCCGCGATTGGTGAGATGCCGCACCAGCGATTGAATATCGCCGACGGCGATCGGATCGATGCCGGCGAACGGCTCGTCGAGCAGCATGTAACTCGGCCGCGTCGCCAGCGCGCGCGCGATCTCGCAGCGCCGCCGCTCGCCGCCCGACAGCGCGATCGCCGGCGTCTTGCGCAAGCGCGCGATGTTGAACTCTTCGAGCAGCGCGTCGAGGTCGCGCGCGCGCCGCTTTTTGTCGGGCTCGACCACTTCGAGCACCGAGCGAATATTGTCCTCGACGGTGAGGCCGCGGAAAATCGAGGCTTCCTGCGGCAGATAGCCGATGCCGAGCCGCGCCCGCTGATACATCGGCAGCTTGGTGACATCGTGGCCGTCGAGCTCGATGCGGCCTTGGTCGGCCTTGATCAGGCCGGTGACCATGTAGAACACCGTCGTCTTGCCGGCGCCGTTCGGGCCGAGGAGGCCGACTGCTTCGCCCTTGCGCACGTAGAAGCTCACGCCCTTGACCACTTTGCGTCCGACGAAGCTCTTCTCGACGCCGTGCACGGCAAGAAGCCCGGAGCGGTCGCCTGGCGCCGCGCCATTGCCGTCGGTGCGGCGGCGCGGCCGCGGGGCCGGACGCTGGCCGGTTGCCGAAGGCGGTTGGCGCTGCGGCCGAGCGGCGACTCCCGGCGGCGCGACGGACGGAGCCGGCGTCGCGGGGGGCGGCATGAACGCGCGTGGTGGCGGAGGTGGGTTGAATGTTTGCGCCGGTGGTTGGGTGAATGTTTGCGGCGGCGGCGCGGCGAATGTCTGCTGCTGTGGCGCGGAAGGCTGCTGCGGCGGCGCTTCCCGCGGCGGGGGCTTTACGCGCGGCTTTTCGGCGAGCGGCGCTGACGCTCGCGATGTCGAGATAGACATGACTGATCGTGCCGCCGATCAATTCGAGATCGATAGCGTCTTCCTCGACGGCGACCGGCTTGCGCCGCGCCTTGGTCGGGCCTCGGCGGAAGTATGAAAGGATATCTGCCACGGTCTCGAGAAGCTCGCCTTCGGGTCGGTTCAATACCGTCTATATAGCGGATTCTAGCCGATTTTCCGCACCCGGGCGGAAGGGGCGCGTCAATTCGCTTGGCCTGGTCCAATGGTCATAATGTTCGACGAACCGCCGCCTTGGCCCTTTCCGGGCTGAATCAGCGCCCGAACGCGGCCTGGACCGGGCGCGCCGGCGCCGGCGCCGCCATTGCTCGAGCCCGATTCCACCTTGCGCATTTCCGGTGACCGTATCGACCACGACCTTTTCGCCGTGAATGACGTTCTGGCCCTGGCTGACGACGACATTGCCGCTCAGCGTGATGGTCTTCGACTCCAAGTCATAGATGCCGGTGTCGCCGCTCACGTTCTGATCCTTGGTGGTGACGGTAACGTCGCCATGCGCTTCGATGCGGCGAATATTCTGCGCGCCTTGCGGCATGCCGGGCGTGGACTTCGACGTTGTCACTGGCGTCGCAGCGGCTTGTCGTTGCCGGCGATGCCGATTTCCTGACCATAAAAGACGACGAGGTTCTGGCATTTCATCGTGGTGTCGCCCTGCACCACCTGCACGTTGCCGGAGAACGTCGCCGTCTTGTTCTTGTCGCGCACTTCAAGCGTGGCGGCTTCGATCTGGACCGGCTGATCCTTTTTCTGATCGTTCATCATGCCCTGGAACGGGCCCGGCGCGGCGTTGTTGGGCGACGGCTGTGCGGCAGCGGAGTTCGCGGTCAAAATCGCCGTCACGGCGAGGCCCGCCAACGCGGCACGAGGATTTTTGCCTACGCCGATTCATTGATCGCCGGCCTTTGCCGTATCGCTGAACCGTCTTTTGTCTTTGCCCGGCTGCAGCGTCATCTCGACGGTGGTGAAGCGCAGCACGCTGCCGTTGTCGGCAATGTCGAGGTGCTGCGCATTGAGCGAGCCGTTGAGCATTTTCACCACGACCGGCTTGTCCGAAACGACGGTGCCCTTTTTCACGTCGATCACGGCTTCGCTCAAGTTGGCCCGAATAGCCGCTCGACGACGCCAGATCGATATTCTCGTTGAGCGTCAGATATTTCCGACTTCACGTTGTAGATGCCGGAGACCGCAGTCATTTCCACCGTGCTCTTGTCTGCCATCTCCATCTTGGCGTGGAGCTTTTGCAGCTCGACAAGATCGGGCTTGGTCATGTCTTGCGCCGCTGCATTCGCGGAGAATTCATAGGCGCGGGAATCGGACGTGAAGCCGTTCAGCCGCGGCGCTTCCATGGTGATCTTGGTGCCGTGGATGACGAGATTGCCGAGTTCTCCCGGCAGCCGGAATCCGCCGATCGGCGGCACGTAATTCATGGCCACCACCGTCAACAGAAGCGCCGCAATGCCGACCGGCACGCCGATGCGCAGCCACCGCACGTGGCGGCTGTGCCGCAACGCGGACCGATAGCTGCGCTCGAAGTCGCCGCGAGGCCTGGTGGAAAGCCCCTTTGCGGCATTCTCCGGATAGGCGATTGCCAAGCGATTATCCTTCAACATCGCCCCGATTCGGACGTTAAACCACGCTTTTAGCGGGTTTGTCCCGCAAAAGTCGCTGGCGAATATGTCCCAGGCAGGGCCGTGCCCAAGTGACCGTAGACCACGGGCGCTGCGCAAGACCCGCCGCCTCAGGAATGGGCAAATATGTCGTCGGCGGCAAAGCCTGCAAGGTCGAGCCGCACCCGCACCGGCAGGAAACGGAAACAGGCCTCCGCCAGCTCCTCGCGGCCCTCGCGCGCCAGCATGGCGGAGAGCTTGTCCTTGAGCGCGTGCAAATGCGTCACGTCGGACGCGGCATAGGAGACTTGCGCCTCGCTGAGCGCGGCTGCGCCCCAGTCCGACGATTGTTGTTGTTTGGAAATTTCCTGGCCCAAGCACCTCGCGCACCAGATCCTTCAGCCCGTGCCGGTCGGTATAGGTCCGCGTCAGGCGCGACGCGATCTTGGTGCAGAACACCGGCTCCGGCATCACGCCGTAAGTCTTGCACAGCATGCCGAGATCGAAGCGCGCGAAGTGAAAAATCTTGAGCAGTTTCGTGTCGGTGAGGAGCCGCTTGAGGTTCGGCGCCGAGTCAGCGCTCGCATGCGGCGCGATCTGCACCACGTCGGCCGAGCCGTCGCCCGGCGAGAGTTGCACGACGCACAGCCGGTCGCGATTGAGATCGAGACCCATGGTTTCGGTATCGATCGCAACCGCGCCGCTATAGCGCGAAATGTCCGGCAAATCGCCGCGATGCAGGCGGATGGTCATGGGGTTTGCCTATAGAGGGATTCGGTCGAGGTCTAAAGGATGATTTATGGGACTTATGCGACTAGACCTGGGGGGGTCCAGCGGGTTTCGGGAATCTGCAGTTTTTGGACTGTAAGTCGGGGCTATGCAGCCCAATAAAGGTGCGAGGCCTGGTTTGAAAGGGGTGCCAAGCCTGGTTTGAGATGTTTGAAATCAGGCCGTCGGTGACGCGTCACAAGGTATTCTTAATAGCTGTAATTGCTACAGTTTTCCCGCTTTGGCCTTGGCACTCGTGGTGCGCGATTTTTCGACTCGGTGTGGGGGTGCTCGATCTCGATGTTCTCAGCGGCTCCTTACTCGTCGGCGGCCCCGGTTTTAGGATTTTGTTTACCATTGTTAGGCGGAGCTAAGTCCCAAGCGTCAGCGCCACGCTGCCGCGGCAATAATCTGCGCCGCACCCATCGTTGAGAAGCTCAACGGCGCGCTGATGGGGAGGGTGCATGAAAAGCTCCAAATTCTCTCTCGTCGCTCTGATCAAGGTGAAATTGAAGGCAGGCGGCGAGAGCTATACCAAGGTCGATCGCGAGACACTCACGCTATTGGGCAATGATCCCGACACAGACAGGATTTGGCGCGAAATCGAAAGGGTCTGCGGAAGGGTGCGCGCACGCATCGCGGCGCCCATTGTTATCACCGAGATCGTCGGCGCCAGGCGCATGGCTTTAAGCCTCAATGGTCCGAGGAATTTCCGGGAGGAAGCGGGGAAGGTCCAAAGTCTCGTGGCTTTTCTAAAGGGATTAGACCCCTACGAACTCGTTGAGCTGACCTCCAAGAACCCGGACATGTTTGTCACGCTGGATCAAATTGCATTGTTTTTGCGCGAAAAGTCGAAGGGCCCGATCCGCCCCAGCCGAAAAGACATGAAGGGGTCCAGGCGCCACACCTATTTCATGCAACTTCTTAGTGACACGATGCGTCAATGGTGCGGCCATTATCTTGATGGTGAAGTCGCCGACCTGACAAACATTTTCTTCCCGACGTCCCACGCCACGATCAATTCCGTGCGCAGCGCGCGACGCTCGCAGACCCGCCGAAAACGCAGAGGTTCCGAAGGACGGGCTGTGTAAGGTCCGCTTCACCACGGTGGTGCATTCGCGCGCCGAATGCGCCACTGAGAATTCTGGCTCCTCTTAGTAAGAGGGTACACCCGATAGAATTCTATCGGGTGACCGTAAAAGCTGGATCGCAAATGAGGAGGAGGTTCGTTACGAGCCTTTGCAGTAGCCCGGTTCAAATAAGAAGTGCGACCGCGGCTTCTAGCTAGAGCCCAAGTCAGTGCCTCTCGCAGGCCGTTCTAGACGGCGGCCACTGCGCAACGAGTTAAGTCGCGTTGCTCGGTGTTTTGAAACGAACCGCAAATGGATATCGCACGAACATCTCCAACAGCTCACGGTCTCTAGCAACCAAGCTTGGGAGTAGAAAGCCTCCAGTCCAGAGGCCTCGAAGGACGGCAGCAGGCCGGATCCCAGAATGCGTAACTCAGTCCGCTACGGTCTGAAATACGACAATGCAGGGGCGTCGCGATTGTAAGGCGTGGGGCAAACCACCTCGCGTCGAACCAATCGGATCACCGCTGGGGGCGCCGGCCGCGGCGCTTCGGCTCCACAGGGATCCTGGGAAGGCACACCAAACCCGACACGACGGTGTTAGGGGGTTGGACGTACTGACCGCATCATGGATTACCGGTCTGCTGTCGATCCGCTCCTGGCAAACTGATGAGAATAACAATGGATTCCATTTACATTCGGGCATTGGCGGCAAGTTGCGTCCAAGACCATCACGATCCGCCTCTTGGAAGCGCGCATAAAGTTTGATCTGTGCCGTTCAGGCCCTATTCAAGCGGGGGCAGGTCCTAGAACCAGAACCACCAGGATTCCCATCCAGCTTCAGCTTGGGACAACAAGCGGTACCGGCGAGATCGAATGAAGTAACTTTGGGCCGTGTCGATCGGACTGCGCCAATGACGAAGTTCTTACATCGGCGCTGGGCAAATGAGCTCGATCGGGTGGCGGTCATGTTTGCGATAGACCGTGAAATCGGAATCGAGCGTCAGTACGGCGTGCCGCTCGTAGATCTCGGTCATCCGAACGATGCACGCATCAGCGAGCGACATTGGCCTGTCCCGATATTTCTGCTGCAACTTTCGCAGGGCTGGCGACGTGCTCCTCGATGTGGAATGCGATCGTGAGCGCACCATTTTCGAGAAGTCCGAACAATGCATCCTGCGCCTCGGAGAAGCGCGCGAGCAGATACATCGCCTCGGCCAATACCGGCTCACAGACGAGCAGCGGCGCGGTCCAACTCCTCAATCTGTGCGACAACCCAGCGGTGATGTTGTTCCGCCCGGTCGAAAAAAGCGACCAGCGGTCCGGTGTCAACGATGGCGACCCGCATCGTGACCAAAGCCTGTGAGATGACTCGGGATTGGACGCGAGGTCTGCAATCCTAGAATCCACCGCTCCGCGGGCGCCCTTCATCAGACCAGCCAGGCTAGGACGGCGGCGTATGTGGCGCGGCGTTTCGAGGACGAGCCGCAAGCCTTCCTCGACCAGGTCCTTGAGCTTGCGGCCGCGCAGCGCCGCCTCCGACTTGGCCCGGCGGTAGAGATCATCCGAACTTCGATCGTGGTCTTCATAGCGCGCCCAATCTGCATAAAGCAGTAAAACCATATTTATGGGTATATCACGGAAACACAAGCCCTCAATTCAGATTTAGTTTGATGCCGTTGTCGATCGGTAGGGTCAGACGCGGAAATCCGCCCGCAACCGCGGGGGCCCGGGCGCCTTGCTTCATCACGCGTTAGGTTGCGTCTTTGAGCGCTTTGCGTAGCCGCACTCCCGGTCCGCCATCGCCATTCTCATCGATGAACTCCACGCCCGCCTCTTCGAGGGTGCGGCGGATGACGCTGTCATTGGCGCGCGTCAGCGCGGTCGCGCTTGGCGTGAGCTCGGCGCGGCGGATGGTGGTGACGCTCACCGTGGATTTTTCGGCGAGATCTTCGGCGGTCCAGCGGATCAGAGCCCGCGCGGCACGAATTTGCGCGCTGGTGAGCGGTGGAGGGGTCTTGACACCTGCAGAAGATGGCATAGTTAATACCATATGGAATGTTTAGTAGCATAGACGGGTCCATCAGACCTGATTTGCGACGGGAGGGAAAGGATGAAAACACCCATGTGGAAAAATAAAGCACAAGATCGCCGGCACTTTGTCGGCGGCTCGGACGCCCGGATCATCATGGGGACCGATGAGGCCGCCCTGGTGCGGCTGTGGCGGGAGAAGCGGGGCGAGGTCGAGCCCGGAGGATCTGTCCGGCAATCTCATCGTCCAGCTGGGTCTGGTGACCGAGGACCTCAATCGGCGCTGGTACGAGGCCAATACCGGGCAGGTGATTGTCGATATGCAGCGGCGGGTCTTTCATCCGGCGCTGAAATGGATGGCGGCGACTTTGGATGGCCGGGTCGAGGGCTCCGATGCGGTCTTCGAAGTCCAAGTTCATGCTGCCGTGGTCGTTCTCGGAGGAGGGGGCGGCTGCGAAATACATGCCGCAGCTGCAGCACAATATGTGGGTGGTGGCGGCACGGACCGCGGTGCTCTCGATCATTACCGGGGGAGGGAAGTGGGTCGAGATCCTGGCCCATGCCGATCCGCTCTATCAGCATCTGATCGTCACGGCGGAGCGGAAGTTCTGGCGCTGTGTCGAGAACGGCGAGCCGCCACAGCTGTTTGGCGTTGATCCGCCAAAGCCCAGGATCGAGGCCATCCGCATTGTCGATATGAGCACGTCCAATGCCTGGGCGGAGTTTGCGCGGTGTCTTTGCGCGGACCCGGTCGGCCTATCTCGAGCACGAGCAGGCCAAGACCGAACTCAAGGGCCTGATGCCGGAGGATGCCAAGGAGGCGATCGGGCATGGCATCCGGGCCAAGCGCTCGAAATCGGGGGCGGTCAGCTTCGACCTTCTCAAGGCCGAGGAGGGCGCAGCCATGCAGCGGTCTAGTGAGCTCTATTGCTTCATTGGCCGGGGCTTTGGCCAAGGCCCAGATTGAACTCGCCAACCCGGAGAAATCCCTGGTCGGGTCTATCGAAGCGAACCATCCGAATGCGCCGGAACGGCTGTTCCGCTATGCCTCGCTGGCAAGCGGCCTCGATATCGTGCGCAAGACCTTGGGCCAGCATGAGATCGCGACGGTGCAGACTACGGCGATCGATCAGGCCGCCGGCATCGTCAATCTGACCACCGTGCTGGCTCATGCCTCGGGCGAATGGATCGCTTCGGATTGGCCGGTCTGTCCGATCAGCGAGACCGCGACCCCGCACCGGATGGGAGCGGCGCTGACCTATGCCCGACGCTATGCGCTGTTCACGCTCGTTGGCATTGCCGGCGAGGATGATCTCGATGCGCCCGATCTTGTGGCGCCGACGCCGGCGACCAAGCCCTCGGGAATGGATCGGTCGCGGCGGGCCCATGCCGGGAACGGCCGGCTCAACGCCGGTCAGCGCGGGGTCGATCATCGAACGCCTGTCGAGCGGCCGAAGAAGACATTCTCGCAAGCCCCAGCAAACTCACAGGCCGCGGCTAACGTACACGCCGCAGTGGAGCTGAGCATCAGGTTGTCAGCGAAACTGCGTGACCAGATGCTTGCTGAACTCAATGATCTGGGCACTAGCGATGAGGCGGCACGCTGGGCGAAGCGGCGTTATCCGGACAAGATCAGCAAGCTCAACTCGGCCGACGCTGAACACATCGACCAATGCTTCCGCACCAAGCTGTTAGGCTTTGCCGCCTATGATGCGGAGGGGACTGCAGGTGCCGATATCACGGTGCCGCCGACAGAACCGGCTGCTCAACCAAAGGGACGCGAAGCCAAGAAGCCAAGTCTGGCGAAGGCGATCGACAAGAGCGCCTTGTCGTTCCCGGAGCCGCGCCGGGTGCGGGATCGCGAGCACGTCAAGCATGTGGCCAAACAATCTTGCCTCGTTTGCGGCCGCCGGCCTTGCGATGCCCATCACCTGCGCTTTGCTCAGAGCCGGGCGCTCGGGCGCAAGGTCAGCGACGAGTTCACGGTGCCTTTGTGTCGTGGACATCACCGTGAGCTCCATCGTCACGGTGATGAAGCGGCGTGGTGGCGCAAAGCTGCCATCGATCCACTCGCCGCAGCGCGTTCCTTGTGGCTTGAGACGCATCCGATTGCGTCTCTATTGAGGTTCGAGATGCGCACGCCGCCTCCAGACGCAAATGTAAGTATTCGCGACGAGTGAATTACGCGGCTAGCTGCGGCAGGCTGGGAGGTTCATCTCCCATTGTAGGTCTATGTTCGGAAGTTTTCGATTGTGCATTAGTGAGCCCGACAAGCCCCCTCTTGGGCGGCGGCTCTTGCTCATGGTGG